>NZ_CP015217.1:805000-2152500 GCF_001729245.1 Leptospira tipperaryensis
CCCAACGAGTTTTCATCGATCGTATTGAAAACTCAACATTCTTAAGTTTTAAATTTTTTGACCATTTTTGAACTAAAGGAGCGGAGATTTCTCTCAGTCGATCTCTGTACCATTTCTTTAAAATGTTGTTCTTATTATCCCACGTTGTCGAATCGCTTACAAAAAGATCGATCGAATTGTGTTTTAGATCAAGGCTCTGAATATGTTCGCCTTTAAACACTCTTAGTAAATAACGTTTTCCGAGAAAATAATGACTTTCTCTGGCGATATATTCCCGACGAGATTCTCGCTCTTGGTGACTGAATTTTCTTCTTTGTTTTTTGATCCAGGCGAGTTTTGAAATGGCATAAACTCGAATTGTCTCAAAATTCATCGTGAACGGTGCAGAAATTCGAACTCGACCATTCGGCGGATAAACACTCAAATGAAGATTGCCAATATTTTTTTGGATGAATTCGACCTTAATATCTCCGAGTTGAAAGCTCTTCATCTTAATACTCGAATTGCTGAAAGATGATCTTAAAAATCCGTTCCACTTCATCTAAATCTCTATCCAAAAGTTTATAAAGAGTTTGTTTGATAATTCTTTCCTTAATTTCATTCCCTCTCCATTCATCAGGACGCTCGGAAAGAATGGAAGAATGGATTTTTAGAGCCAGTTCCTCCTTGTTTCCCAGGTTACCATAAAGAGCCCTTTGTCCTGGAGTTTGTATGTCTGCCGGCAGATCGTTCTCTTTTCCTCTCGCGACTTTTTTAGCAAGTTCTTCTATACCTTTGAGATATATTTCATAATTGATCGCTTCTATTTTTCTCTGATGGATTAACGTTGCGAGGAGCTCGCTCATTGCGCTGTAGAATGCGGGGTCCATCATATGGTTTCTAATGATCGTGATCCGAACGTTGTTTTCAATGGTGGCAGCACAGGAATCTTTACTATTTCGAATCGAATCGGGTAACTCTGCGATCGCTTTTGCAATCCCGACTCGATCGATGATTTCTAATAAAGGCGTATCGTGGAAATTGGAAACTTGTTTCGGTTCTTCAGCCTGAATGTAATAGTCGATCAGATGTCGCATATCCGCTTCGTATGCTTTGAGATCGATGATTTCGTTACTGGCTCTTCGTATCGTTTCCCTAAGTTTTAGATAAAAATCCATTTTTTCTTTGATTCTAATGATTTCTTCTTTTGAAAGACCGGATTCTTCCAATTCGTTTGCAAGAGCCGAATGAGCGCGTATAAAATTCACAGTCAATTTATACAAGTAAGCCCTTCGAAACTCGGTATCGAGAAGATCGAGTTCGTTCTCCGGATTTCCACAAAAATAGAAAATATAATCTTGGGTAGCCTTTGGAGGTTCGACCGGTTCGCAAAGAATTTCAAGCTCTTCTAGTGCGTCTTCGAGTCTTTCCCTCGCAGTATAAAGACGATCTTTTAGTAGGATTGCACTTTCGTCTTTGCCGAAATCGGAAAGATTCAAATCGGAAGTGTAAACCGAAACTGCATTTTCCACTTTTTTAAATAAATCTTTGTAATCTACGATGTAACCGAATTGTTTTTGTTCTCCGCCCAGGCGATTGACGCGACAAATCGCCTGAAAGAGAGCGTGATCCTGCATGGACTTATCCAGATAAATAAAGGAACAGGAGGGAGCGTCGAAACCGGTAAGAAGTTTGTCGACAACGATGAGAAGTCTCATATTACGCGGTTCGTTTATAAAAAGACTTTTCGCACTTTCTTCGTGCTGTTCTGCAGTAAGATTGCCTAAAAAATTCTTATACGAATGATAAATAAATTCTTTTTCGGTTTCGGTGTTTTCCCCGGTCGTCTCAGTTCGAAGATCTCCGATGGCGGGATTGTAAGACGTGATAACAGCACATTTATTTTTCAAAGAAGTAGATTGAAAGAGCTCATAATATTTGCATGCTTCGTAGATACTCCCTGCGACTAAAATCGCGTTTCCGAACTCCGAGCTCAGAATCGGCTTATCGGAAAAGTCGAAGATGATGTCGAGGACGATCTTCTCCATCCTTGATTTCGAGCTAAGAACTTTTTGCAAAGTTCCCCATTTCTTTTTCAATTCGTGTTTTTGAAAATCGTTGAGTCCTTTTGTCTTGGCTTGAAACCAAGCGTCTACTTTTTCGGGTGAAGAAAGTTTTTGGTCGATATCCCTCGCTTCGTACATCAAATCCAAAACGACTTCGTCTTCGACGGCTTCGTTGAATTTGTAAACATGAATATAACGTCCGAAAACTTCTAAGGTCGTTTTCTTATCTTTTCTGAGGAGCGGGGTTCCGGTAAAACCGATAAATACTGCTTCTTTTAAGATCGCCTTCATTGCCTGTTGTAATTTTCCGGATTGAGTTCGATGGGCTTCGTCCACAAAGATAAAAAGTTCTCCGATTGTTTTAACCGGATTCTTTTCGATCTCTTCCAAATACGTTTCGAAATCATCACCGTCTTTTTTTCCAAATTTGTGAATCAAGGAACAAAGAAGTCTCGGCTTCGGTTGACTCAATTGAAAAAGAAGGTCGGATCCGCTACTCGTTCTATGAATCTTTTCACCTGCACTTTCGAAAACACGTTTGATCTGAGTGTCCAATTCCTCTCTGTCAGTAATGATCGCCACTCTCGCGTTCGGATTGTTTTCTAAGATCCATTTGGCGAGAAGAACCATGACGATACTTTTTCCGGAACCTTGCGTGTGCCAGATGATTCCGCCTTCTTTTCGTTTGATGAATTCTTGCGCGGCTTTGATTCCGAAGTATTGATGCGGTCTTGGAAGTTTTTTTTGCCCTCCGTCAAAGAGGATGAAGTCATAGATGATTTCTAAAAATCGCGATTTATCGCAGAGTTTCGTCAGATATTTATCCAGAGAGAGAAGAGAATTGTCTTCGACGTCTTCCTTCCAGCCTAAGAAATACTTTTCCGAAGTGCCGACCGTACCGTAGCGAAGACCTTCCGTGTCGTTACCGGCAAAAACGAACTGGATCGTCGAAAAAAAATCCGGAATGAAGTCCTTTTGTTGATTTGTAATGTTTTGACGGATTCCCTCGCCGATCGAGTTGATTCCGCTTTTGAGTTCGATGACGCCTAATGCAATCCCATTTACATACAAAACCAGATCCGGTCTTTTTTCGGCTCTTCCAATAATCGTAACTTCCTCGGCGATTCCGAAGATGTTGTTCAGGGGATTTTTCCAGTCGATGACGTGGATGTTCTCGGTTTTAGAATCGAGATCGACTTTTACAGGAATCCCATAACGAAGAAGGGAATAGAATTCCTTGTTTTTGTCGTAGAGGTTCTTTTCGAAATTAGTAGCTGTTTTTTTTAGCGTCTCTGTGGCTCTATTTATCTGAAGATCCGAATATTCTGTTTTCTTTAAATACGAAGTCAGAAGATCCTCTTCGAGGTTCGAATTCTTTTTAGAACTCCAGTTCCCGAGATAATCATAACCCAACTTGTTTTGAAACAGGGAAATGACCCTGGCTTGTGTGGCTTTTTCCGACTGTCCGATTGTGTCCATGCTAACTCTTAAATAGTTTGAAGTTGACTTGATACCGATAGAATTCTATATTCTTTGCGACCGCGAGCGCCCGTTTGATTTTAGGATCGTCTTCCAAAGCGATGATGATCCCTTTCACGGTTTGATTTTCTTCTGCGAGTTCTTGCAGAACGTATCCCATATATCGTTGGATCTGGCCGATTACGGAATCGCTCGCTCTTCCTTTTTTGAGCTCGACGACCAAAAGTTCTTTTTTGTCTTTGCTGACGGCGAGGATATCGATGTTTCCCGTATCGACACGGTATTGTTGACCGACGGGCTCTCCGTCTTCCTCAAAGATATCGTATTCTTTACCAAGATCGGTTTGTTTCCAGTTGGAGACTAAAAATTCTTCCAGATGTTTTTCCAAACCGAAGACGTTCGGGTCTTCTACGGTTTCATCATTGGAGAATAGGGTCTGAAGTTTGCTTCCCGCCAAAAAAGATTCGATCTCGGAGGCATAACGTGTGACGTCGCTCACGGTTCCGATCGATCCGGAAGAATATTGCAACGCTTGGCTCATCTCTCTTCGATCGATGATTCTCGAAAACCATTGTACCTTTCTTCTGTGCGCGAGAATGGAATCGACCCGGTATTGATAGTTTTCCCGGATTTCGCCTACGGCGTATCCGCCTTGTCCGTTCGGAGAAAGGACGATGTCCCCGATCTGAAGACCTTTGGCGATCGTAAACAAGGCTCCGCACGCAAGTCCCGCGGAGATTTTATTCTTTGTCGGATTTGTCTTTAAATAAACCGGGATGAATGCTCGGTTGAATTCCTTTGCATTGACCGATAACTTTCCGCTTAGATCTTCGTCGATATCAAAGTCGCAACCGATAAACCCTTCCCGAAAACAGAGATCCGCGTGAACGCTCTTTTTCCCCAACATCACCCGCGCATATTGTTTCATACGAGTCGAATTGCCCCCGTCAGAAGTTGTTGCATCATTCCCTGTTTGAGAAGTTTATATTTTTCTAATTTACTTTCGAGTGCATCGATTTCCGAATCCAGATCGGAAAGAACGTTGGCAATGGCGGTTTGTTCGGCGAGAGTGGGAGGAAGGGGAAAAGTAAATTTTACAAAATCTTTTTGATATAAATGTAAAATTGTTGAACCTGCGGTGATTTGTGAAATGAATTTATCAAAGTAGAAGGAACTAAAAATGTAAAAAAGAAAATTAGGAAAAAAGGAAATATTTTTTGGCCTAATAACGAATACCCCACTATTTAATGTCGCAGGCCAATTAAGCAAATTCACAAAGGCAATTTTCCCAATTGAGCCATCCTTTGTTATTAGAATATCATTCTCCTTTATTTGAATATATTTGTCCTGCTCATATCTTTCCTGGTCTACGAAAAAGCATCTTGACCAGTCGATTGAGCCCTTGTGGAATTCAGTTCCAGTAATTAGCCGGTAAATCCCGGTGTTTAGATATTCTTTAGCTGTTAGTCCGTGCCATCCAATGCGCGCTTTTAAAAGTGCAGTCTCCCCAATCCTCTTCACCTCCCAGTCTTCCGGAATCAAGCCCACTTCAGTAAGTTTTGTTCTTTCTCCCTTTCCAAACCCAGGCAATCTCTTTCTCCCGGTCAACAGCGCTTGCATTGTCCCCTGTTTGATCTGTTGTTTTTTGGAGATCAGTTTTTCCAAACTCAGGATCAACGCATCCATATCGGAGAGAACGTTGGCGATGGCTTCTTGTTCGGTGAGGGTGGGGGGAAGAATTAAATGATACTTTGCGATTTGTGGAACAGTAAGTTGAGGTACACCAGTACTTTCATTTGCAAACTTTATGTAATTGTTAATGTATTCTTCAGTGAACTTGCCGTTTATTTTAAAAATGGGCGATAAAATTAGAACTCTTCCAATTGCTGAATACTGGTGATTTCTGAATACGGCATATCCAACTGTACCTCTGGCTGTTACCGTGACTGTGTTACTCTCATATTGTGGATTTGAGGTATACCCGTATAGACCTTTATCGGAAAGTGAATTCGAGAAAATTGGGTAATTAAAGAAAGAGTCCTTGAAGGTAGACAAAGTTGACATATCAAGATCTCCGCCTGCGGAAATATTAAAAATCTCGCCAATCCTCTTCACCTCCCAGTCTTCCGGGATCACACCGACTTCGGTTTGTTTGTAGCCTTGTTTCATTTCCATACAAACCCCATTCTTTCCAGATGAGAATTGACCTTGGTTTCGAGGTTGGCGACTTCCGAAAGAATTTCGGGGACCGGTGTATCATAACGTTCCGCTAAGATCTGGATTCTCCCCGTGAGTTTTTGGCTGATCCGGTTTCGTTCGGATTGGATGTCTTCGGCGAGGGACGCGATCCATTTTTTTTCCACGACTAAGGATTTGATTTCTTCGATCGAGAGGGCTTTGTATTTGGCTTCGACCTTTTTACTCAACTCTTGTTCTAAGGATTTGATCTTACGGGTAAGTTCGGATTCTTCTTCGCTGAGTTTTAAGAATGTGGAAATCATTTCCTTTTCTTCCTGAGCGCTCGGATCTTCCTGGATCGTTTTCAAACGATCCTTCGCGGACTTTGCGTTGACTCGATCTTTTTCGTTTTTACATTCCGCAAGAAGGCCTTCCTCTCCACCGTGTTCTTCCGCGAGTTCCTCCAGTTTTGAGGAAAGGGAATCCTTTTCCGATTCTAAGGTTTCGATTTCCTTTGTCTCCGCCAGAAAGTAGGTCTCAAGAAGAAGGGATTTCGGAATGATCTTGCCATCTTTTCGGACCGCCTTTCCGTTTTTATCGATTTCCACTTCGACTTCGTTCCCTACCTTCCAACCTTCGTCCACGATCAAATAGACGTCGTCTTGCATCGTTTCAAGCCAGTAGGTCATCAGATGTTGATAGATATCGTATTTGTCTATGAGCTCGATTCCGGTGAATGCTTCCAAAAGAGATTCGGAAAGATTTCCGATAAATTCTTTCGGTTTTGTTTTTTTACCGATCGTATTACAAAAATCTAAATTCCTTTTTTTCCATTTGGAAAAGATAGAATCCACCTGCTTGCCGTATTGGATAAATTCGGGATGAGAGAAGATCGTTTTTTTAATATCTTCCTTTGCAATTTTCAGTTTGTAATAGCCCGTTCTTTCTTCCTGAAAGAGAACTTCCGAAAGAGTAGGGTAGACGTTCCAAAACGGCTGGAGATCGTCGATATCCGATTTTGGAATACCGCCACGCAAATGGCCTTCTATGTCTTGGAGATCTTCTTCGTCTTGGTTGTCGATGTATCTCGGGATATTGAGATTGAATTCTTTCGTCGCTATTTCCAAGATCGGAACACTTCTGCTGTATTTCGGAATCGGGATCTGTTTGTTAAAGACGTCCACGATCTTATGAATGTCTTGTTCCCGAAGTCGGTTTTTGTTTCCGTCCTTTTCAAAACCCTTAGAAGCGTCGATAAAAAAGATATCCTTTCTGTTTTCCGCGTTCTCCTTATCGATCACCAAAATACACGCAGGAATACCGGTTCCATAAAAAAGATTTGCGGGAAGGCCGATGATTCCTTTGATATAACCGTGTTGGATCAACTTCTTACGAATTCCCGCTTCCGTATTTCCCCGAAAGAGAACTCCGTGCGGCAGAATGATAGCTCCCTTTCCATTGCTCTTGAGAGAACGGATCGCGTGTAAGAGAAACGCAAAATCGCCGTTTTTCGCAGGTGGAATTCCGAAGTTCTGAAATCGATCGAAGGGATCGTGATCAGCGTCGACTCCGTTACTCCACGACTTAAAAGAGAACGGAGGGTTGGAAACAAAGTAATCAAACTGTTTGAGTCCTCCTTTGTCGTTTAGGAAAAGAGGATTGGCAAGAGTGTTGCCCTGTTTGAGAGTCGCGTCCGCGTTGTCATGAAGAATCATGTTCATTCTTGCGAGAGATGCGGTCGCGATATCCATCTCTTGCCCGTAGAGAGTGATCTTCTTTCCTGCTTCGGCCGCGACCTTGAGGAGAAGAGAGCCGGAACCCGCCGTCGGGTCGTATGCGGTCACTCCGGATTTGGAAGACTGGGAAACTCCGATGATTTTAGCCATGATTCGGCTGACTTCCGAGGGAGTGTAGAATTGACCTTTGCTCTTTCCGCTTTCGGTTGCAAAGTGACGCATGAGATATTCATAAGCATCTCCTAATATATCGTCTCCCTCAGCGCGGTTGTTGGAAAAATCAAGAGCAGGATTTTCAAAAATGGCGATGAGATTGGTCAGCTTGTGGACCATGTCCTTCCCACTTCCTAATTTATTGGCATCCGCGAAATCGGGGAAGTCGGAGATTTGATTTGCTTCTCCGATCGGCCCGAGGATTTTTTTGTTGATCAGATCCCCGATATCGGTCTTGCCCTTGAGGGCCACCATATCCTTAAAACTAGAACCTTTGGGAACTTTGATCGCAGGAAATCCATCCTGTGCGAATCGGTCGCTGATGTATTTTACGAAGAGCATTACGAGAACGTAATCTTTATACTGAGAGGCGTCCATTCCGCCACGTAATTCGTCACAACTCGCCCAAAGGGAAGAGTAGAGTTCGGATTTTTTGATTGCCATAGATTGTTACAATTGGAGTCTTTTCACTCGGACAAGAGGGTCAAGTGGATTTTGGCAATGTCAGTAGGATAAAGAATTTTGTAATATAGCTGCGGATAATCGCCTTATCGGAAAGAGAATTCAAATTGGAATCAGCACTCAAATTTCTCCTTGAAAATGGAGGCCGATTCCAAAAGGAAATATTTTATCTCTTACTCATTCTCGTTCAAGAACGGGACACATTCGTGATACTTTTGTTTGCATTCGTCTGCGGCGATCGGATCTTGCGGAAAGTTTTTTTCGCAAGCGGCCTCCAGAACGATTCCGCTCAAAAACGCACCGGCTTTTTTCTGAAAATGGTGGAACTTGCGAAAATTTTTCTCACAGTAAGTTTTCATTTTTTGATTTTTTTCTAGCAAAAGTTTAGAAAGAAAGTTTTCAATCTTTGGGTCTGTCTCCGCTAATTCGGAAATTGAAAAAACTCCGGATACAACTTTCTCTTTATTCCGAATTACGTCATACGCGATTGAGCCGTCTTGTCCTATCTCATCAAAAAAGGTTCTCAGAAGAATCGAATTCTTCCCCTTATCCAAATCCAATACGGTTTTATTTTCTTCGTTATCGGATGGATGAATCTCAATGAGAAATCCCTTGGAAGGAATACTTCTGATCTTCTCTCCTTCCGATGATTCTATTTTTTCATTCTGATCGCTCATGAGACGAAAAGGGAGAGTCGGCAACTCTAAAAGCATAAACGGTAGCCATAACGGTGAAGTTAAGAGAAACCACTTGACTCCTTCGTTTCCAGTACCGAAAACTTTAAATTTATCCGATAGTCTGTAATCTTGTTCCGTTCGGATGGAGTCCACGAGATTCATTTTGCGGACGTTTTTCTTCTCGATCCAGGATCGAACCGAGAACGTAAGCTTTTCTCCGTTGAGCTTCATCTCTAAGGAATTGGCTTCCGATTCTTCTGCTGTTGTTTTGTCTTCCAAAACTTTGGTCGCAACTACTTTCTCTCCTTTTGGGAACACAGTAAAGCAGGATTGAAAAAGAAAAACTGCAATCGATATAGAAAGAATACTTGTTTTGATTCGGTTAGACATTGCGTAGATAGAATTCAATGAATTCTAATGAAGGCAAGGACTTTTTAATAATGGCTTCTTCGGGAAACGTCATAGTAAAAATAAATTCCATTTTACTAATGAACAAAGAAGTAATCAAGGAGAGAAGCTGTAGAATCCTGTGAGTCTTTCTATTTTCTTTTTTACTCCAACAACCATTCTTCACCCCTCCCTTCCATAGAACTCACCTAACAAAAGTAAACTTTCCTGAAACTCTTTCAGATATTCTTCTCTTCCCGTCATAAAATAAACTTGAACAGAACCTTCGTAAAGAATCACGATCTTTCTCGCGAACGATTGAATCTGTGCATTCGATAAAACCTGATTCTTCTTGATTGGATTTGTTCTTAAATACGAAGAAAAGATTTCTTCCCAATCTAAAACGACTTCTTTGATTTCGGATTCCGCGGAGCGGAGTTGTTCTTCATTGAGAGAAAGATGAGAAGAATAAGTCTGATTTGCAAACATGGCAAAGGGACAACCTCTGAGACGATCTGTCTTTGCTTCTTTTCGCAGTAAAACAACCCATGCGTTTACCAACTGTTTGAAATCGGAATAACGTGCTGTCAAAGCTCGAAAGAGTTCGTAATTTTTCTCCTTTCGAAGACGAAGGTATTCCAAACCCACGTCTCCTTTCTCGCGAAAGTATTTATAAAAACTTCCTTTGTGAACGCCGGATTTTTCGAGGATATCATTCACGCCGGTGTTTGTAAAACCCTGTTCGTAAAAGAGACGATCTGCTGCTTCGATTATTTTTTCCCGAGCTTTCATGGAACCCCTGCTTTTTATCAGCTTCTTTGTAAATTTCTGAATTCCCTCAAAAAGGACACTAAAAAATAGACGTGTTTGTCTATTTTTTAGTAGACGAAATAGTCTATTTCCCGGTAATTAAAAATAGACGTCTTCGTCTATTTTTGAAAGGAGAAGAATATGGACCGAATCTTGGTGGTTGGGGCTACGGGAAGTTTGGGGAAATTCGTAATGGAAGAATTGCGGAAGCAGGGTTATTGGATTCGAGTTCTCTCCAGATCTCCTATCAAATTAAAATTTTTAAATGGGATGTTCGATGAATCTGTATTAGGCGATCTTTTTGATCCGAACAGTTTGGAATCTGCGGTTTCCGGTATGGATGCAGTCATTTCTTGCGCCGGCGCTAGCCTGGATCTCAAAAACTTTCGGGATAGACGAACCTTCGAAGAAATCAATTTCAAAGGAAATCGAAACGTCCTCTCCGCGGCCGTTAAGGAAAATGTTTCCAAATTTCTCTACGTTTCCTTTTTATTGGTAGAAGGTATTCAAAAAACAGAATATATTAAGAGTCACGATCAAATCTCGGACTTAATTCGAAACTCGGGGCTTCGTTATACGATCATCCGTCCCACTGCTTTTTTCTCCATTCTTCTTAGTTTTTTGGAATTTGCAAAAAAAGGAATCGGCATCGTTATCGGAGAGGGTAACGCGAGAATCAATCCCATTCACGAGAAGGACGTAGCAAGAGCGGTGGTGGAAGCGTTGAAAACCGATATAAAGGAATTCAATATCGGAGGGCCGGATATTTTTACAAGAGACGAAATTACCGAGCTTGCGCTTCAAGTCACGAGTAAGAATCGGAAGCTACTTCACATTCCGATTTTCTTAAATCGAATTTTGGTTCGGTTTCTCCAACCTTTCAACAAAAGAATCTTTCAGTTTCTTCAGTTTGGCAACGTTGTTCACACCCTGGATGTAGTCGGACCTAAGTATGGAACCCTAAGGCTACGGGATTATTTCAAGGAAAAATTGGATTCGATTTAGAATATTATAAAAATCTTTAACAACATCCATGCCGTTTCGAGTTTTCGGCTTTGATACGAGAAAGTGGATTTTGGAAAGGAAGGATTGTATGAGTCAGGAAAAAAGATGGTTTTTGGAAGGGGATTACTTTGAGCACTGTAGTTGTGAAAGCCTTTGTCCGTGCTTGCTTAGCGGGTTTAAGGCTGAGCCGACTTACGGACATTGCCAGAGCATGCTCGCGTTTCATATTAAAGAAGGTGAATGTTCCGGTTTGAAGTTGGACGACTTAAATGTTGCGATGCTCGTCTTTACTCCGGGACCAATGGCGGAAGTTTCTTGGACCACGGGACTTTATATAGACGAACGTGCGAACGAGGAACAGTTCGATTCTCTCTTTCGAATTTTTTCGGGAGAGATGGGAGGGGCTCCCGCTTATATGAAATCTCTTACAACGAAGTTCTTGGGAGCAAAGAAAGTTCCCATTCAATACGAACTCAAAAGTGACAAAACGCGAGAGCTGAAGATTCCGAATATAGTGGAAGTTCAATTGGAATCCATTCGAGGACATCGCGGCAGAACCGTTTGGATCGATAATGTGGCACATGTCGCTCAAAAGATCGCACCGGGGAAGACAACAAAAGCCAAAGTAACGGACTATCACTTTGATTGGGATAATCCCGGTAAAAACGGTTTCTTAGGTCCCTTTCAATGGAAAGGTTAAGAAGATGAAAGTTTTTGAAGGTATTTTTCGCTTTCGTTTGAATTTAGAGCAGATCGTACTTTTGGGAATGATGTTGTTCCTTACTTCGATTTCTTGGATGGCAATGTATGATATGTCTTGGATGCATTGGGACGGAAGTCATCACTGCGAGAAACACGCCGAGGTCCCCTTTTTTACCTGGGCGATTCTCAATTTTTGCATGTGGGTTTTGATGATGATCGCTATGATGCTTCCTTCTTTTTTGAAATCCGTAATGATCTTTTCAAAGATGGATCAGAGTAAGGAGCACGGGAGAATTTTCTTTGGAATGGGAAGAGGAATTTTTATTATTCTCGGATATCTTTCCGCTTGGGCCGGATACAGCCTTCTTGGAACCTCTCTTCAGTATTATCTCCTTCGAATGAATTTGCTTTCTTCCAATCTCTCTTTGTATCATACGGAATGGATCGGCGGTTTATTGATAACGACGGGATGGTTTCAATTTAGCGGTCTCAAAGATAAATGTCTTTCTCAGTGTAAATCTCCTCTTGGTTTTTTTCTTACTTCTTGGAAGCCGGGTGCGTTAGGCGCCTTTCGGATGGGTTGGTCGCAAGGAGTTTATTGCGTGGGTTGTTGTCTTCTTTTGATGATTCTTATGTTTGTGGGAGGTGTGATGAGTCTTTCCTGGATGATCGGTCTTACCGCCCTGGTCTTGGCGGAAAAGTGGATCGACGGTAAACTTCCTGTTCGTCAGTGGACGGGAGTTGCTTTGATCGGTTGGGGTTTGTTTCTATTTATTGGGAAATCATTCTAAGCAACGTGAACTCGTGGATTTGTTTTCGGTTCACGATTTACAGAAGATCGATAGAAATTTGAAATTCTTTTTGAGATGTTATCGATAAGTCGGGAATTGTAGAATGGGATTTATTTTTTATTCTTCGACTTAAAAAAACTCTTCCCTTTAATTTCTTATCCATACAATTCTTTCCCAATTGGAGATTTCATGAAAAAAATTCTTTTGTATGCGATGGCTGTCTTTTATGTTTTTGCAGGACTCAATCATTTTCTCAATCCGCCTTTTTATCTGAGAATGATGCCGCCTTATCTCCCTTATCATTCTCTTTTGAACTACGTTAGCGGAATCGCTGAGATCGTCTTAGGATTGGCTCTCTTCTTGCAACCTCTGAGAAGACTCGCGAGTTTTGGTATCATTGCACTTTTGATCGCGATTCTTCCCGCAAATATCTATATGCTTCAGGCCGCGCTTTCAGGAACGGACTTTGGTGTTCCCGTCTGGGCTCTCTACGTTCGTCTTCCTTTTCAGCTCGTCTTTATCTTTTGGGCTTGGAGTGTGAAAGACGTCGAGTAATCGTTCTAACAAATTGTCATTCCGAAAAAGCTTGAAAACGGACTTGAAGTCCGTCTCCGTTACGATCACGGAAAGTTTTCCCTTAGGAAGACAATGCCCGATTTCTTTTTGTGATTCTTTTCAAGTTCCAGATTTAAGGTTATCTTTTTGTCTTTGCGTTAGGGATTTGGAAGGCGCGTAAGCGGCCCTTTCGGGGCCGGAGCGAAGCGGAGCCTGGAGAAGCCCGACCCACACACCGATTGAGATTATACTTTTCTTTTTTCGGTGAAACTTCCTTTTCTCCGAATGCGTGTGGGGAACGCCCGAAGTCCTCTTTGGTCCCGGATCTATTGGAATAGTAGAATATTATTATATATTAATTAGATTTGCTGAAAATCCGTTTTGTCGAGGTCAAAGGCTTCGCCGCGTTAGTAGAAATCCGGACATGCTATGATTTTTATATCGGCTCAGATTCAGCATTCCCGCGTTCCTACTCGTGATCTTTCCGCTTCCGTCAAATTCATAGATTTTTTGAACGTCATCGCAGGAGAGAAACGCCCTGGATGCGATTAATCTCCGGTCCTGATTGTCTTCGTTTATCCTATTGTATCTTTTTTTACTTTCCATATAGAAAAGCCTCTCCCTATTTTTCGGTTCCGCAATCAACAATTCCATTTCCTTTCTTCGAAAAGGAGGAAAGGGAGTATTTTTGGGTGAAATAAAGGGCTCTTCTATAAATTTGGCAAGAAAGGGCCTTCTTTCGACGGCTTTCCTTTTGAATTTTAACCTCGTCGTTTTTCTCTCCGTTCTGTTTTCGGAGATTCAATTGGGACGTTGTAAATTCTTTCCTAAATCTATGCGAGCATTCTTAAGATGATTAAAATTACAGGCCTGAATAAGGCGTTTACTTCCAAAGTTCTTTTTGACGACCTTAGTCTCACGATCAATCGCGGCGAACGGGTTGGTCTTGTCGGTCGTAACGGTCACGGTAAATCCACTCTCTTTCAGATGATTCTTGGTACCGTGGAAGCGGACTCGGGAACGATCTCCGTTCCGAAAGGTTATAAGATCGGTCACCTCCAGCAGCACCTTCATTTTACTAAACCGACCGTCCTGGAAGAATGCGCGCTCGGTCTTCCGGAAGGAGAAGAATACGAAACCTGGCAGGTTGAGAAAATTCTTTCCGGTCTTGGTTTTTCGGAAGCCGATATGGAGCGGAATCCTTCCGAGTTTTCGGGCGGTTATCAGATTCGGATGAATCTCGCAAAACTTCTTGTCTCCGCTCCCGATATGCTCATGCTCGACGAGCCTAACAACTATCTCGATATCGTCACCATCCGTTGGCTCGAGGAATTCTTAAGAGAATGGGAAGGTGAAATCATATTAGTAACTCATGATAGAAGTTTTATGGACGCCGTCGTCACTCATACGGTCGCGATCCACAGAACAAAGGCGATCAAGGTTCAAGGTGATACTGAAAAACTTTACAGCCAGATCAATCAATCCGAAGAGATCTATGAGAAAACTCGTTTGAACGAGGCTAAAAAACGCAAGCAGGAAGAAATTTTTATCGCTAAGTTCAAAGCAAAAGCGAGCTTTGCGAGCCGAGCTCAGTCCAGAGTGAAGAAGTTGGAAAAACAGGGTGAGATGAAAGCCCTGGAACAAATTCAAGATATGGAATTGTATTTCAACAGCGCTCCCTTTGCAGCGAGTCAAATGCTTTCCGCAGAAGATCTTTCCTTTTCTTACGATGGGAAAGCGCCATTCTTAATCGAAAATTTTTCCATCAGCGTCGGTAACAGGGATCGTATCTGTATCATCGGTAAAAATGGAAAAGGTAAGTCCACGCTCCTCAAGATGTTCGCGGGTGAAAATGTTCCTTCTCAAGGCAATGTAAAAAAACATCCGATCTTGAAGGAAGGTTATTTCGGTCAAACGAACAAACTCAATCTCAACGAAGCGGCTACCGTTGTGGAAGAGATTATGAGTTCCGATAAAGCCTGCACGGAGTGGCAGGCGAGAAACATCGCGGGTGGTCTTATGTTTTCGGAGGATCAGGCCCTTAAAAAAATCAAGGTCCTATCCGGGGGTGAAAAGAGCCGGGTCCTTCTGGGTAAAATTCTGGTAACTCCTTGTCATCTTCTCTATCTGGATGAGCCTACCAACCACTTGGATATGCAATCCTGCGATTCTCTCATTGAAGCGATCGATGAGTTCGAAGGTTCCGTCATCATGGTCACTCACAATGAGATGCACCTTCGCGCGGTTGCGACCAAGTTGATCGTCTTTGATAACGATACGATTCGGATCTTCGACGGTTCTTATGAGGATTTCTTAAACGACGTGGGTTGGTCGGACGAAGACTATTGATTGGAGTTCCCGCATTTTCGAAAAACCCCAATCCTTTTTTTTAGTCGTTTCTATATTAGAAAACTAGAATTCTTTCTTACGACAAAAAGATTCTTAGTTTGCGTGCATTCTTGTTGAAATTGCGATTCGATTCCAAGCGTTTATGGTGTTGATCAGAATCACGAGCGCTACGAATTCTTTTTCGCCGAAATGTTTTCTCACACGTTCGTAGGTTTCATCGGGAACACCTTCTTCCGAAATTTTTGTTATCTTTTCAGTCAGTTCGAGAGCCGCCTTTTCTTTTTCCGTATAAAAGCTCGCTTCTCTCCACGCGTCTAAAAGATAGATTCTTTTTTCCGCCTCACCCATGGCTCTTAGATCCGCAGTGTGCATGTTGATACAAAAAGCGCAACCGTTGATTTGAGAAGAGCGAATCTTGACGAGCTCGTAGAGAATGGGATCGATCCCGCCTTGTTTTGCAAATTCTTCCATCTTCATCATCGCTTGCAGTGATTCCGGATACACTTTTGCGTAATTCAATCTTGTTTCCATGTTATCTCCTTTTCTAAGAAGGAAGACGCGGAAGCGATCTAGGCTTGTGACAAAAGAGAAGAATTTTTTATCTTTATTTTATCCAATTCTGAAAGTAGGAGATCACGGCATTCGCCGCCTGTTCTCTCATCATCTTTGAGATTCGATTCTCCTGATAGTAACCTCTTTTCATACAAGCAAATGCGATCTCGACGCCGAGAGTCGCGACATCCGGTTTTTTTGGAAGAATCAAAGGTGTATTGAGATTTGCCAGTTGAACACGAACACCGGCGCCGATATGTTCGATCGTAATCTCTTGCGCGAGATAGGCGTTTCTGCTAAATGGACCGCCTAACACGAGCATGCTGGCGACCGGAGTTGAATCGTAATAATCGGATGCGGCGTTAACCAAGACCCCGACTAATTTTTCCCAATGAATTTTGGAATTCTTAGCTCCCTTTGCGACCAAGATCTCTCCGACCTTCGTAAGATGTTTTTCCGCAAGATGGGTAAATAGGGCATATTTGTCTGGAAAGAATTGATAGATACTGGCTCTCGGTATTCCCGAAACCTTTGCAATTTCAGGGATCGAAGTTTCTTCGGGACCGATCTTTTCGAGAATCTTCTCAGCGGTTTCTAAAACGATCGCGACTCTTTGTTGAGAACGTTCCTGAAGAGGAGCTCTGGATCTTGTAGAAGCCTTTCCATCCTTACCGTTCAAACGTCTTGTTTTTGAATTTAGGTCTAACATCTGTTATTTATAGTTTCTTTCAAAGGTCGAAAAATTCCTTGCGTTCAAATCCTGTCTCGCTAAGATCTCTCGAAAATGTAACATTTGTTGGATTTGAGATTTCGTCAATGAATGTTCTCAATCGGCAAAGGAGAATCGGATGAAGTCGAATATCAAAGTCTGCGTGGTCGGTGCGGGCCCGAGCGGAATTGCAGCAGCTAAGAATTGTGTTCAATACGGGTTAGACGTAGTCGTTTTTGAAAAGAATGATAAGGTTGGAGGGAATTGGGTTTTTAATTCTAAGACCGGACATTCGAGCGTTTACGAAAACACTCATATCATCAGCTCTAAGTTCTGGTCGGAATACGAAGACTATCCGATGCCTGAAGATTATCCCGAGTATCCGAATCACAAACAACTCCAAGCCTATTTCGAATCTTATTCAAAACACTTCGGAGTGTATAAGAAAATCCGTTTCAATCATACGATACAAAAGATCACAAGAACCGAGGAAGGAAAATGGAAGGTTGATTTTTCCGACGCTTCAAAAAAGAAGAAGGTCGAGATCTTCGACGTTCTTATGGTCGCAAACGGACATCACTGGAATCCAAAGTATCCGGAATATCCCGGAAAGTTCACGGGAAAATTCATCCACTCTCACGACTTTAAGGGAGTTACGAATGAATGGAAGGGTAAGGACGTTCTTGTGATAGGCGGTGGTAACTCCGCGTGCGACGTTGCAGTGGAGTCCGCGCGCGTCGCCAATAGTGTGAAGTTGTCTATGAGAAGTCCACAGTGGTTTTTTCCAAAATTTCTTTTTGGAATGCCTTCCGATGTTTTTGCGGCGACAACTCCGAGTTGGATCCCGTCAAAGATCAAACAGTTTGTTTTGACCAAGCTCCTTTATATTCTTCAAGGGCCCTATAAGAATTACGGGCTTCCCGAGAACACGACGTTGGCCCTAAGTCATCACCCGACGTTGAATTCGGATCTTCTGGATTTTATTCGTCATGGAAGAATCAAACCTCGACCTGCAATCAAAGCTCTTCATGGAAAGGAAGTCGAGTTTGTAAACGGAGTAAGGGAACATTTTGATATCATCTGTGCTTGTACGGGATTCTGGACGACGTTTCCATTTTTTGATAAATCTTTTATCGACTTTCAATACGTGGAGAAGATCCCGCTCTTTCGAAAGATGATGCACAACGATTATCAGAATCTTTATTTCATCGGGCTCTTTCAACCCGTGGGTTGTATTTGGCCGATGGCGGATTATCAGGCGAAACTCGCTTGTATGGAGATATTAGGAAAGTATCAAAGACCGAAAGATCTCAAAGCCGCTATTCAATATGAAATTAAACATCCTCACTTTACATTTGGAGGAGGACAACGGCACGCAGTGGAAGTAGATTACCACGCCTTCCGAAACGAATTAAAGACCGAACTTTTGAAAGCCGGAATTGATATTGGAAAACCACCCGGAGGAAAAAAATCTCTCTATAAGGTTTATTCAAAGATCGTTTCCCAAGAACCGGTCGCTTCGAAATAAATTTCTGCGATCAACCAACCCGTCTCCGGCGATCGGGGCGGGTTTGATTCTACGACTTTGTTTTTTTAAATTTTGTTAACTGTTCAAACACGGAATTTACGGTTGCGATTCGATTCTCCACTTTTTTGGCCGCCGCTTCCAGAGTAAAACCCTCGTCTAAAAGTTCTTTGATCAATAAGATTTTCTTTATATTCCGATAATCGTATCTTCTATTTTTTCCTTCTTCTTCCGTAAGAGAACGGATGATTCCTTTGTCTTCCCAGTAGCGAATTTTTCGAACCGGGATTTGTGTGATTTCGGAAACTTCCCCGATGCCGACTACGAGTTTCCCAAGAATCTCTAGATCAAGCTCCAATTCTTTTTGATTTGAATCTTCGTCTTTTGCGGGGTTAGGCTTTTTTTTCATCTTTTTTTACCGGTGATTTTAGGTCTGCAAGCTTCTCTTTAGTCATGGGGCGGGAGTTTTGGGATTTTTTAAAGAATAAAAAACAGGAAGATTACGGGAAAAAATTGTAGATTATCTACAATTTTGGTTTCGGCGATCGTCTATAGGATTGTAGATAATCTACAATTAAGGAGAATTAAATACAATGGAAAAAACAAGATCAAGCGCGGAAGTCGTGAAGGATTTTTTTAACGCATTTGGAAACGGAGATTTTGAAGGTATTCTGAGACTTTTTGACGAGGAGGCTTCGATCGTCGCCGTAAGAAATGACTTCGATCGATCGGGGCTTTACGGAACCTACAAAGGAAAGGACGGGCTTCAGAAGTTTCTTTCCAACTTGGGAAGTCACTTCGATACAAAATCTTTTTCGGTGGATTCCGTAATAGGAGAAGGCGACGTTGCGTTTGCAAACGGCAGCTTTGTTCATAAACTAAAGAATACCGGAAATCTGTTTAACAGCGACTGGGCACTGAAATGTATCGTTCGGGACAATCGGATTCTGGGTTATCACTTTTACGAAGACTCCGCGGCTTTCGAAAAGGCGAACGTATCTTCGGAAGGCCGTTGACTCCGAGCAAAAGATCGGAATTAAGAAATTCTTATTAAAAAAGAGTCCATCCTTCCAAGCAAAGACGACGTTCCGCGCAAAGCCTGATAGACTTGTGACTGTTAGGAGTTATCGGCGCAATCGATGTCGAAATTGAAAATGGAAGATGCAAAAATAAGTTCAAACGATCTCTCCATAGGGATCCGAATTGTGATCCCTATTTTTTTGTTTTTGTTTTGAGAATTTATAACGTCTTGAGAATCCCGATCACACCTCTAAAAGGATTGATCAATCTTACTTTTATCTATTTATTTTAATTTACGGCGTTTTTTCGGTTTAATCTTTTTTGAGCGGATCTAAGTTCCCCGTCAGCCAAAAGCAGCGTCCATTCCGGAAAATGTCTCACTAAAAAATATTGAAGCCAAGAATCCCAGGTTGCATAACCGATAAATTTTCTTTTCGGAAACCAGGAAACAAAGGCACGGGAAACCTTTTCCACGGAATGAGTTGCATTGAGTGCTGAACCCATTTCGATTTCTTTTACGAGGTCGGGTTTGTCTTGATTTTCCTTTTCTAAACCGGGAGTCTCCGTCGTCGGCGGTAGAAAAATCTTAACTCGAACGTTGTGAAGCATCATTTCTTGACGAAGAGACTGCGCAAATCCGGTGATGGCAAACTTACTCGCGGAGTAAGCGCCGTATCCATAGATTGAGAACGTTGCGAGCATCGAAGAAATCAGAACGATATCTCCGGAACCTTGTTTTATAAAATGATCCTGGAAGGCTCGAATCACGTTTACGTGACCGAAAAAGTTGATATCCATTAGATTTCGAAAATCGGAATCTTCCATGTCGTTTACCTTTCCCACTTTCGCATAACCGCTGTTACAGATCAAAAGATCCAAACCGTTCAGGATCTGGAGGGTTTTTTTCGCGGCCTTTTTTACTTGCGAAACATCGGAGACGTCTGCAATTACAAAGTCATAGATTGCGTCTTTGGGACCGATTTTTTTGAGCAATTTAACGGTTTCTTCCAGGGCTTTTTTTCCCCTTGCCGAAATCACGACGCTCGCTCCTTTTTGAGCGAACTCAAGAGCGAGGCCTTTCCCGATTCCCGTAGAACCTCCGGAGATGAAGATCTTTTTTCCCAAGAAAGAATTCTGATTTCGTTTCATAACGGCCACTTTTGATTTAAGCTGGAATACAAATGCGAAGAAACCGGGTTCTCCGCATTTGAGAGTGTAGCAAAGCGAGATTGAAAGGAAGGATCAAGGATTTTATTACATTCCCCTAAAAAAAAGAATGTAATAAAAATTGAATATTAAAATCTTATTTTTTAATTTTGTATCCGGTTTTAAAAATCAACCAAACTAAAAACATACAGACAGTCAGAAAAATGGAAACCATTCCTAAACTGACGCCCACGCTTACGTCCGCGATTTCATAAAAGCTCCAGCGAAAACCGCTCACGAGATAGAGAACCGGATTGAAAAGTGTAACCTTTTGCCAAAACGGCGGAAGCATACTCGCTGAATAAAAACTTCCTCCGAGAAACACGAGAGGAGTGATGATCAACATTGGAATGATCTGCAACTTTTCGAAGTTATCGGCCCAGATTCCGATGATAAAACCGAAAAGACTAAAAGAGATCGAAGTCAATATTAAAAATAAGACCATCACAAAAGGATGAGCTATGGTGACCGGAACAAATAAGGAAGCGGTCGCGAGCATGATTGTTCCTAAGATAACGGACTTGGTGGCGGCTGCACCTACGAATCCGATCACGATCTCGATCATGGAAATCGGAGCTGCCAAAATCTCATAGATGGTTCCGGTAAACTTAGGGAAATAAATTCCAAATGAAGAATTGGATATACTTTCCGTCAATAAAGACAACATGATCAGACCCGGAACTATAAAGGATCCGTAATCGACTCCATCCACTTTCTGAATTCTGGATCCGATGGCGGAACCGAACACTACAAAGTACAAGGATGTTGAAATGACCGGAGACGCGATGCTTTGAAAAAGGGTTCTCCAGGTTCTGGACATTTCGAAAATATAAATGGATTTGATTGCGTGAAGATTCATTCTGACTCCTTTACCAACTGAACAAAAATTTCTTCTAAGGAACTCTGAGTCGTATTCAGATCTTGAAATTCTATCTTAGCTTTTTTTAATTCTTGAAGAAGGGCAGATATACCGGTTTGTTTGGCGTGAGGATCATACGTGTAAACGAGTTGTTTCCCATTCTTAGATAGTTCCAAACCTTTTGTTTTTAAAGTTGCCGGGATTTTTTTCAAACTTTTATCGAGATCTACGAGGATCTGTTTTTTACCCAATTTCTGCATTAGAATTTTCTTATCTTCTACTAAGATCAATTCTCCCTTGTTCATCACTCCGATTCGGTCGGCGATCTCTTCGGCTTCTTCTATATAATGTGTCGTAAGGATGATCGTGACTCCGCTTTCCCTTAGGTTACGAACGATATTCCACATATCTTTTCTAAGTTCTACGTCCACGCCGGCGGTGGGTTCGTCTAAAAAGAGAACCGCCGGTTCGTGGGAAAGCGCCTTGGCGATGAGGACTCTACGTTTCATTCCCCCCGAAAGTGTAATGATCGTGCTGTCTTTTTTATCCCAAAGAGAAAGAGACTTTAAAAGTTTTTCAATATAATCGGGGTTAGGCGCTTTTCCATAAAGTCCGCGCGTAAAGCTGACAGTAGCCCAGACGGATTCGAAAGCGTGTACACTCAACTCCTGAGGAACCAATCCTATCTTGGAACGAGTGAATCGAAATTCTTTGAGAATATCCTTTCCGGCTACGTGAACGAAACCATCAGTTGGATTGACGATTCCGCAGATGATCGATATGAGCGTCGTCTTACCCGCTCCGTTGGGACCGAGGAGGGCAATGATTTCGCCTTCTTGAATTTCCAAAGAAACATTTTTTAAGGCCTGAAAACCGTTCGAATAGGACTTCGAAAGATTACTGATAGAAACAATGGAGGATTGCCGTTTCATATTTTTAATTCTTCTCTGATCTCGTAAAATACAATGGATAGAATGCCTAAAATAGCGGAACCTATTTTTCAGCCCAGCATGATTTAGAAAAAGAATCTAAGAAAGAATCTGCGTTTATTCCCCCAAAGTGATCGCAAGAAACGTCAGGTCGTCCATCAACTCTTGCGACTCTCTAAAAAGATAAAGGCACTTCAGATGTGAATCTAAAATTTGAGAGATAGGAGTTTGTAAGTTCTCTTGAAGATAAGAATGAAATCGATCTTCTCCGTAGAGCTGCATTAGATTCTTATCAAATACTTCGAAAGCTCCGTCCGAAAATAAAAAAAGCCGAAATGGAGAATCGAACTGATACGAGCGAGTGTCAAATTTTGCGGAAGCCTTGAGTCCGAGGATCGGGCCGGTCTTTGGCAAAGTGATTTTGGCGTCTTTGGTAAGAATGACTTGTTCGGGATGTCCTCCCGAAGCGTATTGAATTCTACCGGAGTTCGGATCCCAGTCTAGAATAAACGCGGTAAAAAGAGAATTCAGATTGTGGAACATCGGATGAATCTTTTGATTCAATTGTTCTAATATGATTCCCGGTTGCGAATCCATTTCCTCCACGGTATCATAGTCAGCTTTGATCGCCATCGTTAAGAGCGCCGCCTGGGTTCCGTGACCGGTTGCGTCCGCGATAAAAAATCTCCAAGAGCCGTTTTTTGTTTTTCGAATATCGTAGAGGTCGCCGCCGATCGGTCCCATAGGAAGATATAAGACGGACCAAGGAAAAGGCCAATTTTTAGCATGCGGATTTGGAAACATGGACTTCTGCAATTTTTCAGCGGTATGAAGATCCGATTGAAGGAGATTGAGCGCCTTATCCCTTTGCGATTCCAGATTTTTTCTCTGGGTGACGTCGCGGATGATCAATCCAACGTATTGATCTTTTTCTATGATCCAATGTGTGAGAGAAAGCTCTAAGGAAAACTCGGTATTATCTTTTTTTAAACCGATCATTTCGATCGTCTGAGAAGGGTTGTTCTTTCTTCTGGAAGTATAAAATCTCCGAAAGGCTTTTTTGTGTTTGTTTCGGATTCTCTCAGGAAGAATTCTTTCCAATGGAGAATCGAGTATTTCCTCTCCCTCCCAGCCGAAAATTTTCACGGCGCCTTCGTTCCAAAAAAGAATTTTTCCGGCTAAGTCGGACACAAGAATGGCTTCCTGAATCGAAGCAGAGATGGATCTGAATTTGATTTGAAGTTCCTGGTTGAGCGAGTCGGTAAACTTTAGAAGACTTCGATAACGTATCGAAATCAGAACGGATTGGAATGCGATAAACAATAAGAACGTATAAGGTACTATATACGGAGTCGGAATCCATCCTAAGCGAGAGAGCGTATCGTTTAATGCCCCGAACAAAAGAAGAAGACAAGATATTAAAAATACAATGGAGCCGGTTCTCTTGTGCAGAGCTGCTTTCGTCATCACCACGAAGACGACGACGATGAGGACAAACATAAAAATGAGATAGATCTCGAAAAGAGATTCCAATAGATCTCCCTGAAACATCCAGAAAATTCCTAACATGATAAAATTAGGAATTACGAATATACGATACGGGACCGGTTTGAGTTCGTTCGGAAACAGGGAACGGATATAACTTAAAAAAACCGCTGCGAGAAAAAACAGACTTCCTTGATCGATTCTAAATTCGAGTAAGGGAGGAAATTGAGGAAAGGCCTCGAAAATATAATGTTCTTCGGTAAAAAAGATTCTTAAACCTAAGATTGCGCAGACCAGTGAGAGATAGAAGGAGGAGGATTCTTCTTTGGTTAGAAGATAGAAGAAGAAACTGGAAAATCCAAAAAAAAGTAAAGCCCCAAAGGTAAGAAAGTCTAATTTTCTTTTGGTCTTATCGGTCGCGGTGATCGCTTGAAAGTTTCCTAATTCCGGCGTCCTTCTAATTCCGCCGACCCCTTCAAACCAATTCGAAATTTCTAATATGATTTCGAGCGGTTCCTTGTCCTTTTCGATTGGAAAGTGGACGATGGGTTTCCCGATTCTTCTTACTTCGGATTCCGGGCTTTCGGAAGGTTTGCCGAATTCCAAGAGCATTCTTCCGTTGATATAAACTCGATAAGCGTTGTGGATCTCATGAAACTTGATCGCGTATTCTCCGGGCTTGAGACCTACAACTTTGAGTTTGTATGTCGCCGTTCCGGATGCCTTTCCATGGAACGCCGGAAATTCGCTGTCTCCCCAAAAGCCTGGAACCTTGATAAACCCGACGAGCCCGTTTTTCTGAAAGCCTTCCTGAAGTTCCCATTCTCCTTCCAAAGGAAGAATTTTATTTTCGGCAAGTGTTTCTTTAGAAACGATAAGAATTCCGTTCTTTGCCTTTGGAGAAGAATCCGAAATTGGTTTGCAATTCGCCTGCAATAGGATCCATCCTCCGAAGGAAATCCAAAAAATAAAACGAGGGATCATTCTACCAAAGCGCCGAATCATGACGCTCCTTCATAATCGAAAAGGAAGAATTCGCAATCCTTTTATAAAAGATTTCGATTTTCTTGTAAATGATTCATTCGAAGACTGAGGTTTAGCGATTTCGGTCGATACGAAATCCGGTGTTTCGATCTTGTGTGTTTTCGATTCCGAATTCCCATGTTTTCGGATTTCCAGCAAGGATGACCTGGTTTTTTGCGCGAGTAATTCCGGTGTATAGAATCTGCCGATTGAGTAATTTGTGAGAATTGGAATCTTTTGATTCCGCGCTGTCCGGAATGTAAATTAGAATTGTCTCATATTCGGATCCTTGACTTTTGTGAATGCTCATTACGAACGCGGGTTCGTGTTCGGGAAGCGTGTCCAAGGCGAAAGGATAGAGGCGGTTGTCGATCGGAAAAACCGCGCGCAATTCTCCCGTGTCTCCCATTCGGAGAACGATTCCAATATCGCCGTTGAATAATTTTCTACTCTTGTCGTTTTGTGTGATCAGAATCGGAAGCCCGACGAAGTAGAGTCTTTTGGCGAGTCGTTTTGGAAATAAATTTTGAGAAGGGGAGGACGATATTCTTCCATACAAATCTTGCGCGGCGAGATTCATGATCTTTGTTTGAATCGATTCCACTCCCCAGTATCCGTTTCGAAACACGGTGAGACAACGAAATCTACCGAGTTCTATTTGAAACGTTTGGATAAAATCAATATTAGTAAATTCGATACCGTCTTTGACTTTCCAGAGCGCGATTCGGGATATCTGAGGTAAAAAAATTCTTTCCCAGAGTTGTTCGACAACGTCGTCGCGAGTTAAAATATTCGGATCGGGATTTGAAGAATTTTGTAACCAGACGACTTGACTTTCGTAGTCGATGTCCTCTCCGATTTTTTTGGTTTTTGGAAACGTGTCGTCGATCTTTGTTCCGAGATTTAGGTTTTCTGGTTTATACTTTAAAATTTCTTCCGCAAGGGTGACGATCTTGGAAACTTCTCCCATCGCATTTCTCTTCTGGCGGTTGCTTTCTTCCAATTTGGAAACGTAATTTCCCTTTTCCGATTCTAAGACCGAAAGGAAGTCGCTTAACACCGCGCCTTTATCCACCGAAGGAAGTTGGTTCGGATCTCCGATAAGAATCAAACGAAAGGAAGAATTTTTTGGCAATGCCTGAAACAATGAAAGCATCAGGTTCAGGTCCACCATCGACACCTCGTCCACGATAATCAGTCTATGAGGAAGATAACGTTCTTGATTGTAGTAAAAACCGCCTAACGATGGTTTGTAGGAGAGAAGTCCATGAATTGTCTGTCCTCTCAGAAACTGGTTGTCCTCCGAGTCCGATATTTTTTTGAGATTTTCCTGGATGGATTCAGTTAATCTCTGCGCCGCCCTTCCTGTCGGGGCGACGAGGGCGATCTGATCGGGGGAAGGAAGTTCGCCAAGTTCATTCAATATTTGTAATAAGAATGCGACGACAGTAGTCTTTCCGGTTCCTGGACCGCCGCTTATGATCTGAAACGAGGAGGAAAGACAGGATAGGATGGAATTCACTTGCCCTTTTTTTAGGGGAAAACTTTTGGATTCTAATCCTTTGAGAACTTGTGAGGCTTTTTCCAGATCCGGTTTGAGGTTAACGTTCTCTAAAATTCTTTCTTGAAGAAGAATTTCGAGTTCGGTCTTGGTTCGAAACGTCTTTTCAAAATAAATCCATTCAGAGTTTCCGATCTTTTCTACGATCAATGCGGGGGGCTTTGTTTTGAGAAAATTTTTCCATTCTTTTTGAACCGGAATACAGAGGTTTCCGTTTTCACCCGCTTTCCAGAGTTCATTCAAAATTTCTAATAAAACATCCGCCTCTTCTTCGGAACGTTTCGGATCCGTTTTCTTTTTGGATTCGAGTTGCGTAAGGAGAAGGATATCTTCCTTCAACTTAGTAGTCCAGGAAAGGAAAAGCTCTTCCATCAGAGAAAGTCCTCCCAATTCCTATTTGTCAAAAGACGTACGTTGTCCTTGATTTCGTTTAATCTTTCCAAGGACCAGTCGAAGTCGGAATAAATTCCTCTGTCCTCTTCCGTTTTCATTCCTCTGAGATAAAAGTAAAATACGCCGCCGAGTTTTTGAAGTGCTTCCTTTTCTCCAAAGAGATTTTTTAAATATTCGAAAAGGATCATGGCGTAGATATCCCTTTGAAGATCGTATCTGCTTTCCGGACTTTCAATACTTCTTTTCAGAGAATGAAAAGAATAGTCTTCGAGAAGATTGGATTTATAGTCGGCTAGATAGAATCGATTTTCAAATTCAAATACAAGATCGATGGAACCTTTTAAAAAATTTCCCGGGCCGCTTCGTTCCGGATCCAAGTCCAAGTGAAAGTCCATTTCCGAGATTCTTTTTTCATTCGGAATTTCCAACAAACGAAACGAAGTATTATTTTTTGCCGAGATGCTTGCGTTTAAAGAGTTCCAGAGAATTTCGCAAGCCCTTCTTTTGTAAATGTCCTTCTCCAACTCCGTATCTTTTTGTTTCGTTTTAGAAAGCTGAAAATAATCGAGGTGAAAATTCATTCTGGAAATAATTTTTTCATTGTTTAGAAGTTCTTTCGAAGCCGCAGTTTTAAAAAGAGAAAAGTTTAATTCTTCCAAAAGAAGATGTAAAAAAGAACCGGTTGCGGCAGAGGACGGAAGCGCGTCTTCGGTTTCCAGAGGAGAATCTTCGATTTCATCCGACTTTAAAAAATTTCCTTCTTCCAAAACGGAAATGGATTCGTTGTCTAAGGCGACGTTCGCTTTCGACTTTAAAGAAGAATAACTGTGAATCCAGATGGTCTTTGAAGAATAGGATTCTTGAAAGATCAACGGAGTAAAACGAACTTCCGGCGAAAGAGTGCGAGCACGAATGTTCTGATCCGTTTGATCCAAGGTTTGCGGAGTCCAAGAAATCGATTGAAAGAGCCGGGGATCGGGTTCGTTTTCCAGAATCGCCTGGAGTCTCGGATAAAGAATTTTAAAGTAGGCGGAGTCTCTCGTCTTCCAGTTGTTAAGCGGCGTGTAGAAAGGAAGATAGAGTCTGATTTTAGGCCGTGTGATACCGACATAAAGAAGTCGTTTGTTTTCGTTTAGATTTTGATAAGAATATTCTTCTTTGCTAATTTTACTTTCTTCTTCGTTGTCCCAGAGACTCAACTTCCAGATACGATGATTTTCCGATTTTACAAACGGGTAGTCATAGACATCGGGCACAAAATTTCCGGAAAGATTGAACAAAAATACGATGGGCCATTCCAAACCTTTGGACGCGTGTAAGGTAAGAATTTGAACTGCGTCTTTTTCGGTTTCCCTTTCAAAAAGTGGTAACTCTTCCTCGTTTCTTTTTTCGGATTGAAGTTCTTTCAATTCTTCTAATACTTCTTCGAGTCCGGATTGATTGGCGATTTGAAACTGGAGAAGTTTACGAAAAATCTGTCTATAGTTGGTTCTCTTTCTTTCCCACGCGATATCAGTTTCTTCGTCGGTAAGAAAAATCCTGCTATCTTCCTCAATGGATCGAAAGAGTTCAGCAAACTTACGATCCATCGCCAGCGTTTTCCATCGATCCAAGATCGACTTTTCATACGAATCGATGGAGTGTTCTTCAAAGTAGGGAAGGTGATTTGGATGAACCTGAAACAAGTCTCCCAAAAGAAGTTTTCGATACGAAGACGGTTTGTTCGGGTCGAGAAGACATTCTAAGATATTGCGTATCTGAATCGATTCCGGAGATTGATAGATCCCTTCTTGTTTATAAAAGGAACAAGGAATGTTTCGAAGCTTTAACGCCTGTTCAACGAGTTTTCCTTCGGCTTTGCTCTTGACTAGGATTGCGATCTCTTTGAAATTTATTTTCTTCTCCTGAAAAACTTTTGATTTTTCATCAAAGACGTCATAAGAAAACATTTTATCCGGAGAAACGAGTTTGAGAATTTCTTCCGCGATAAATTGTCCCCAGACAGTCCTTGCTTCGTCCGTCTTCCAAGTTTCTCTTCCTTGAAATCGAACGATCTGGATCGGACCTTCCTTGTGTTGAATGCTCAGGCGGACCTTTGTATCCTTTTCAGGATGTTTTACATCGGTATAAAGAATCGGTTGCGACTCGAATCCCTTTTCGACGATGGGGAAAAAACTTTGCCCTCCGTTTTTACCTCCGAAGATTTCGTTATAACCTTGGATAAGCTCGGGCACAGATCGATAGTTTACGTTAAGCGGAATCTCTTCGGCTCGAATTTCTTTGAGTTCTTTTTTGGCGCTCAAGTAGGTTCCGATATCCGCTCCTCGGAAACCGTAGATGGATTGTTTCGGATCTCCGATGAGATACAACGCTCTTTCGGATTCTTGCTCATTAGAATCTAAGAATAACTGAGAAAAAATTTCATACTGCGCGGCGTCGGTGTCTTGGAATTCATCTAAGATTCCGACTTGATAACGATTCTGAAGCGCCTTCTTAAGAAACTGATTTTTTAGAGAATCTTTGGTCTTAAGAATCATCTGATCATAACTTAGCCATTCTCCATTCTTAAATTCTTCCTCGACCATTTCTTTTGCGATAAGGGTCGTTTTTTGAAGAAAGGTTTCAGAGCTCAAGAGGGTGGAATCGTTGTTATACGGATATTTTTTTCCGCTTAGCAGTTTTGCGCCGGCGGTAAGAATCTGATCTCTGTTTCCTAAAAAATCGGATTCGGAAAGAAACGATTCTAGTTTGTTAGGATCCGTCCATTCTTTCCATTCCTGATGCTGAAGCCGATAGAGCGCGATTCTGAGTCTTTCCTTTGCGTCAGTCAAAATCCAGTTGGAAGGCGTTTCCGTTTCCACCGGATATTCCTGCAAAATCATATTACAAAATCCGTGTATAGTTGAAATCGTAACCTGATCGAGTTCTCTCGCCTCTTTGGTAAGATCGGATTGGAGCAGCTTTTTTCGAAGTCGCTCTTTAAGTTCTCCCGCGGCCTTTTCGGTATATGTAAGAATAAGAATATTCGTGAGAGGGATTTTGTGTTCTTGGATCAGATCTCCCACGATCTCCATGATCGTGTAAGTTTTTCCCGTACCGGCGGAGGCTTCTATAAAACTGGACTTTAATTTATAAGGGCGGCTTTGTTCGCTCATAGATCCTTCTTCCAATCTAAGAAAGGTTTATAAAAATCTTTTGCCCAGTGGATTGAGGAACGTAAGATCAAGTCCGGTGTTTGACGATAGAGTTTTACAAGAGAAGAAAGGCTTTCTCTTACGGAATCCAATTCTTCTTTGAGATAATTTTTCCACGCGTTCTCGTCGTCGAATTTTGCTACGTTATCCGGCGTTGTCTTTTTTCCGGAGCTTCCTTGTATATTTTTTACATAGTAACTCAGAAAAGCTTTTCTCGGAAAAAAGACCGGCTTCTCTTGGAGATAGAGTTCTGCTATTTTTTGAAAGTACTCTTGTCCCAGTGCGGATTCTTCCGGCAAATATTGTATGGGAAGAAAGTTTTTCTTTTTTGCGTCCTCGGAAGGCCGCGCTTTGAAAGAATAAATTTTAAAATTCTCGCCTAACGTAGAAAAGGCGACTCCGGTAAGAAACGGAAAACTCATGACTTTCCAGTAGTCCTTGTAGCCGTAAAAGTTTTCGGAAGGTTTGTCTTCGAGGCTCTTTGGAAAAAGCCAATAGAGAACTCCGTCTTTTTCGACGACGTGCTCCCATTCTCCTTTGATCTTTACGTTTTTACCGGATTGTAAGGAAACGGTAAGTTCCGGAATTTTTTTACAAAGATCTTCGGGCAGACCCGTATCTCCCAAACTCAAATAAGAATAATATCTTCCGCCTTGGAAGAGCGGCTTCCAACCTGCGAGGAGTTCGCTGGTAAGCTTGAGATATCCTAGTAGATCGGCTTCTTGGATTTTTCCGAAGACTGACTGAGGAAATCGAGCCGATTGTTTTTCTTTTTCTAAAATAGGAATGAGGGCGGAAGAGATCGTTTCCTCGTTCCAGGACCAAGGTTCTTTCGATACGAGGCTAGGCATCATTACTGCATGCATTTTTTTTAATATATTTGCTTCGGCGATCGCATCCAAGTCGAAAGGTTCTCCTTCGGCATCGGCCGGCTCTTCTTCGTCCAGATACATCCCTAATTTTTTTTTGAGATAAGTATCGAGAGGATCGCTGAGGAATTGGGAAATTTCACGAAGGTCGATTTCGTTCACTGGAAAATCAGTAGAAACTTTTTTTAAATCGTCGAGATTTTGAAATCGATCGAAAAGTTTTTGGCCGCGCCGATCTCCGTTTACCCAGGTCCTTGCAAAGTCGAAGCTCACGAGGCCCTGCGCCATCTCTTCCTGGGTATGTTTGTATTTTATACTATACGAATGCAACGGAAGTTTGATCGCTTCTTGAACTCCAAAAGATTCCATGATCTCGAAAAGATGAGAACAAGGTTCGAAGGTTTTGTCTTCTTGGAGATTTTTTCCCACATAACTCAAGGTCAGAGATTCCTTCGCGGAATGAATGGTTTCCCACAAAAGAGATTCTTGGATTTCTCTGCGGGAAATGTCCCATTCTTCTCTGAGATCTTTTCTGAGGTTGAGTTGGGATCGATCGTTGTTTCCCGGAAATTTTCCTTCTCCCAATCCTAAGATATAGATGTGTTTGAATGGAATCGGGCGCATCGGTTGTAAAAGAGAAATCGTAACTCCGCCGGTGAGGTAGGCACCCTTTCGATACGGGATTTGATCGAAAGTCTGTTCCGTGATGAACTTGAGAAGAGCGACTCCGTCTTTTTCGTTTTGGAGACGGATTCCGTCCCATTCGTTGAGAGATTCCAGCCATCCGAAAAAAAGTTTCGCTTCCTGTTCGTATTCTTCCGAAAATTCAAAGAGTTCTTCTAAAGAATTTCTTAATATTCTAAAGTATTCCGGATTCCATTGGTTGGTTTTATTTTTGAAGATGGAAAGGACGTTTCTTTTTGTTCTAAGGATCGTTTCCCAGAGTTGCGTGAGATAGAAAGAATTTTCTTCGGATTCCAAGTCGATCGGGGGAATTTTGTATTTTGTCCACGCAGTTTCCTTCGATAGAATCGAGGACAACCGAATTCTTCTCATACCATTCGAAATCTGAAAGGAATCGTTTTCACGTCCTTCTTCTTCGTAGATCATCCCGGTAGAATCGATTAGATTCTCCAGATCCAAAATCGATTGTGGATGAATTCTAAGCTTTGTCTGCAAAAGAGGGTTTCTAAGTAAACGGAGTAGGCTGTTTTTTTCAATCGTAGGACTCGAGCAGATTTCCCAGACGTTGATCAAACCTCTATACAATAAGGACGCGTCGTTTGCCTTGATGTCCGTGAGGGAATACGGAATTTTTTTACGAACGGGAAACGGATCGACCGCCTTTTCGTTTTGTGAACTTTGTAAAAGGATTCCTCCGTCTAACACCCATTCAACGGTAGGACGATAGGTCTTCATATCCGTCACGAGGATCGCAAAATCCAAATACGTTAACTTAGAATTCAGATTCATCTTATAAAGAATGTCGTTTGCGACTGCTTCCATTTCACGATACGCGGAAGGCGCGTTCCAAAACCGCACCGACGTGTCCGATGCGATTCCGATTTGTTCCCTTGTATTTTGTTTTCCATCCAGTAAAGTCCGAAGCGCGTCTAACTTTGGAGGAAACGTATGAGAGGTTTCGAGATGAGTCGAAGTGTTGCCTTCGATCTTCTCCATTCTCGCGGCTATATGAATCTGAGGATTGGACCAGCTTCGAGGACCGAAAGAATCTTTGTGATTCCGGTTTGCTCCCGTATGAAATTGATAGAGATAGATCGGAAGTCGATCCCGTTTGGAAAGTGATTCTAAAATTCCAAGATACGTATCCGAAAGATTGGACAAACAGAAAAGATGAAGAGAAGGAAATTCCTTTGGAGAATGATTCGGATTTTTTTGTGCTTCTTTCAAAAGAAACTGAACCAAGGTGCTCGGTTCTTTGGGATTGAGAAAAACTTTTTGATAGAGTTCTTTTTGAAAAAGATAATATTCGTCTTCCTTTGGAAAAGGAGAAGGGCGATGTGAGATCGAAGGAATTTCGATTCCTTTTTCTTTCGCCCAAGAAGAAATCCAACTCGATCGATTTAATTCGTAGTCTTTGATAAGCGAAGTCAGTTTTGAGCTGAGCGAAAACGCCCGAGGAATACTCTGTAAGAAAGAATTTAGAAAACGAATTTCTTTTTGATCTCGATTTTCGATCAGGAAGGTTAGAATCTTTCTTTGATTCGCTTCTTGACTCGGGAAGGTTCGATGAAACGGATCAAAATCAAAACCGGCTCTTCGGAGATAAAATTCTTCAAGAGTTTTTTCTAAGAATTGAAAACGAAGATTGGCAGTCAGTCCATTGATACGAGAAAGATTGAGATTCAACCAGAGTTTCATGTTCGTGCTGGGAATCACGATCACGGGTGCGTGCAAGGGAGCTACCTTTCTCTCCGCCAAAATATTTTTTGAGAGTTCGACCGCGATATCTTCGAGCGATAGACTTGTGATATGCGTGACTGACAAACGTTTCCTCTTTGGATCCCTTGAATTACGAGCATTCTAAGAATTCGGCGAGATGGCAAGTAATTACATTTTCTCTTGCTCTCAAAGATCGATAGAAGAATGTATTCTGAATGCCCTCCGTCTCCGAACTCAAAACTTTTTTTGGGATTTCTTCTTTTAGAACTTCGCAAGAGAAGATTATCACCGACGTTCTTTCCGGAAAGAACTGTCTCGTCATCATGCCTACGGGAATGGGCAAATCGATCTGTTATCAACTGCCCGCCTTGGCGATGGAAGGAATGACGATCGTCATTTCTCCGCTGATTGCCCTTATGCACGATCAGGTTTCAAAACTCAAAACCCTGGACATCGACGCCGGTTATATCAATTCTTCTTTGTCTAAAGAGGATCGGATTAAGAGTTATGAAAATCTAAAAAGAGGGAAGTATAAGATTCTTTATGTTTCTCCGGAGCGATTTCGAAAGCGCGCGTTTTTGGATGCGATTCGGGATCGAAAGGTTTCTTTGCTCGCGATCGACGAGGCACATTGTATCAGTCAGTGGGGTCACGACTTTCGACCGGATTATACAAAGATTTCCGAGTTTCGCGAGATTCTTCGCAGACCCGTGACGATCGCGTTAACCGCCACAGCAACCTCTGAGATTCAGAAAGACATCGTTCGTCAGATCGGTTTGGAAGAATCGGAGATCGAAGTTTACAACGAGGGAATCTGCAGACCGAATTTATTTTTAGACGTTCGCACTTTTGTCGACGAGCCTTCTAAGATGGATGCGATCGTGGATCTTCTGAGAAAACAAAAAGAAAGCACGATCGTATATTTTAATCTCATCAAAAATATAGAAAAGTTTAGCGAGAAACTCGATATACAAAAAATTCCTCATCGGATCTATCACGGACAGTTGGCTCCGGATCAAAGAAAACGTGTTCAAAATCAATTTCTAAAGTCGGACAACACGGTCCTTCTTGCGACCAATGCATTTGGAATGGGAGTGGATAAACCGAACATACGAACGATCATTCACGCGGAACTTCCATCGTCCCTAGAAAGTTATTATCAAGAGATCGGTCGAGCGGGAAGAGACGGCAATGCCTCCGATTGTCACGTATTTTATATCCAAGACGATCTTACCGTGTTGATGGAATTTATCGAATGGCAAAATCCGGACGAGATTTTTATCGGAAGAGTTTTTCAAACGATGCAACATTTAGGAGAAAAATTGTCTTCTCTTACTTACGAAGAATTACAGGGAAAAGTCGTTCATAGAAATCGTGGAGACCATCGTCTTCAGACCGTGCTCAACCTTTTTGAAAGACACGGAGTCACCTCCGGAGAATTGGAAAGAAATTCGCTGAGACTCAGAGGGCCTTTGCCGGACGCACTCCTATCTCCGGAACTCTTGGACTTAAAAAAGAAAACGAGTCTCAAACGTTTGTATCAGATGCTTCTTTATCTCAAATCCGAAAAGTGTAGAAGAGAATTTGTATATGAGTATTTTGATGCGGTCTTTCCCGGTTGTGGAAACTGCGACGTTTGTCGTTTGGCGAACGAATCCGATCGTTGAGAGTTGTCTTGCCGTATTTTCTTTCAAGTCGGACTTAAAGTCCGAAGCAAGCTTTTTTTCGTAAGAACTCGTTTGTCGGAACAATTGAATCGTTCAAAAAAGATTTGCTTTTATTCAGGAAGCGACGGTAGGCAGCCATTCGATTTTTTAAATTTTATCATGAGGAAAAAAATTTCCTTTTTCTTCTTTTGAAATTTGAAAAATTCTTTGTCTGTTTTGAAGTTGAACTCGATACCAATTAGAAATAGAGGTAATTATGATCGTTCGAATGATTTCGATTCTTCTTTCTTTGATGATTCTCAACTGCGCAAGTTGGGAGCGCCTGACTTCTTCGCAAAGATGGGAATGGATCGGTTCTTCCCATTACAAACCCACTCAGATTTTTGTAATCGATCCCAAAAAAGATTCTGAAATCGAAGCAGATGAGGGAACTAAGATTCAATTTCCAAGCGGTAGTCTTGTTGACGCCGACGGAAAACCGATTACGACCCCAACTCGTATCGAAGTTTCTGAATATTATAAAAGTGAAGATATCCTTTTATCCGGATTGACCACGGCTTCGCTTGGACGTCCGATTCAGACAAAGGGAATGATTCTACTAAACGCGTTTGTGGAATCAGGGGTTAAGGCGCAGGCGAATCCCAAAAATCCGCCGAAAGTTTCTTTTGCGGGAACTGCGGAGACCGGTTTTCAAGTTTTTTACGGAACCAAAACGAAGGAAGGAGTCGTAGATTGGTCGACGGAAGCTTCTAAGCCGACTAACGTATCGAAGGCGGATTTAGAATCGACTCAACCTTCTTTGGTGAAATCCCAGTCCGCTCAACCGAGTAAGGTGAGAATGGAATATTCGGAAGAGCCTCCGAATTACGAAGGCACCAGAAGCGGTCCGATCTATTATCCCGTCTTGAATCTGGGTTGGATCAACTGTGATCGATTTTTATATATGGGAGCCCGTTTGGTTTCTCTGGGCATCGAAGCAAACTATCCATCCTGGGAAGAAGAAACTACTTATCAATTGATCATCCCTTCGATCCGATCGGTTATGCCCGCGTATAAGGATGCGTCCAATCGAATCGTGTTTCCCAATCTTCCGCCGGGAGAAAAAACGATTGTCTACGCGTTGAAACGATCCGGTGTTACACGCTGGCAGATCTGGATTCGAGAAGCGATCGTCGGACAGGAAGAGAAACTGATTCCTCAGTGGGAATTGGTAGGTCCTAAGGCCTTGGAGAAAAGAATCCAATCTTTGAACTTTTGAGATCCCGAACTTTTCATTTGAATATTCTATTTATAGAATATTCAAATGCTATCTTACTCTGTGGAGAGTTTGTAAACCTGTACTTTTTGTTCCTTCCCTTTTACCTGAACCGGAGGCATTTTGACCGTGTCAACGCCTGAATTCAATTCTAAATAAACTTCTTCGGAAACTAAGAATTCGGATTCAAAAAATTTACAAAGCGATTCGATTCTGGAAGCGGTATTGACTGCATCTCCTATCACGGTGTATTCCATTCTACCTTCCGAACCGATCGTTCCGCAGAAGACTTCCCCGGTATGAACTCCGATCCCGATTTCAATCGCCGCCAAACCGGAAGCCGCTCTTTCGGAATTTAGTCCTTTCAAAGCCGCCAACATTTTTTTCCCCGCCTTTACCGCGTTGTTAGAATCCAATCCAGGTATCGTCGAAGGCTTAGGAGTTCCAAAGGTTCCCATAATCGCGTCGCCGATAAATTTATCGATGCTTCCGCCGGATTCGAAGATGGCATCGGTCATACGATTTCGAAAGTCCGTAAGAAACTTAGCAAGATCGACCGGATCCATCTCTTCGGACATTCTTGTAAAATTGCGAATGTCCGAAAAGAGAATCGTAACCTTTTGTCTCACACCGGGACCGAGTTCTCCTTCCGACTTACTCAATTCTTCCACGACGGATGGTGAAAAAAAACGAGCCAAAGAAGCGCGACGTGATTCCAAATTTCCGATTCTTCGTATCATCGAGATCGCTCGGTAGGTCGTGAAGGAAAGTATAAAACCGAGGATCAAAAATGGAATCGGTCTGAAAATCAAGTCGCTTAATATTACGCCCGAACCGAGGATATATTCTTTCCAATCGTTCGTGAGGGGAACCCCGGATTTAAGTCCGATAAAAATCAAACCCGACCAGGATACTAAAAATAAGATCATCGATAGAAGAACGAGTTTGATTCGAAACTGAAGAGCCGTTAGGGCGATCGGAACGATCAAAAGAAACAAACTCGGATTTTTTAGTACGTGAGCGAAGTTTTCGGGACTCACTTTCAGACTAAAATAAATCGGAAGACCGAGTGTAATAAAAAAATCGAAAAATAGACTCGCGTAATCCAAGAAAGGATTGATCGATTTTTTCTTTTGAGCGAGAACCCACGTGTTCAAAACGGTGCTTCCGAGAAAAAGAAAAAGAAACACTAGGTTTGCGACTAAATCCGATATTGTATTCGCGGTTCCAAAGACGAGAAAGAGAAAGAATAAGGAGATTCCATAACGAAATCGATTTACGATGATCGCTCCGTTTCTCTCTTCTTGTTCGAGAATCTCTCTTACGCTGTTGGACATACGATTCCTATCCAAAGAATGGGAGAGCGTCTCGTAAATTTTAAAGAGATAATTCTGAATCATACATTTTCCTTTTGGATCTTCTCCGGGTTTTGGGCGCTCTTTAGGATTGCATCTAACGTTCTTTTGATTCATTCTTTAAAAGAAGTTTTAGGCAAAGGACCGATTTGTGCGGAATATTTTTTCCCGCTGAGGAGCAAAGGGTCATCCATGCGATAAAAAATCTCAACTACTTCCTTTAAAAAAAATCACTTTTTCCTTTGCTAAACCGATTCCGCCGCTTCGAAAAAGAGAACTTACTTTTTATTTTTACATTTACAATCGATTTGTTGTGAGATTCTATTGAAGAAAAGGAGAGAATGGAATATGAAGATTTTATTATACATCATCGGCGGATTGGTTGCTCTCATCGCGGTTCTCGCCTTGATCGCGCCGAAAGACTTTCAATTAGAAAGGGAAATCGTAATCAACAAACCAAAAAAACAGGTATTTGATCAAATCCGATTCCTGAAGAATCACGAGCAGTGGAACGCTTGGTCCAAAAAAGATCCCAAGATGAAAAAGGAATTTAAGGGAATCGATGGAACCGTCGGCTTTATGAGTTCTTGGGAAAGCGAACATCCGGAAGTCGGGACCGCAGAACAAGAAATCAAAAGTATCCTGGAAGGTGAAAGATTGGAAACTCAGATTCGTTTTAAAAAACCTTTCGAGGCAAGTTTTATTTCTTACGCAACGACACAAGCGATCGGAGAAAATCAGACAAAGGTTTCATTGGGAATGTCCGATCGTATGTCTTTTCCGGTTACCGTGATCAGCTTTATCGTAAACGTTTGTTTTAATCAGCAAAAGAAGATCATCGATAATATGGATGAAAGTCTTTCGAATTTAAAAACGATCTTGGAAAAATAAAATAAGAGATCGTTCACTTCGCTTATCATTTCGGATATCGAAGATGCCACTGGGTGACGTTCTGATATTGTTCGGCTAACTCTAACACTTGTCGCTCCCCTTCGGGAGCGCCTACGATTTGAAATCCGATCGGTAAACCGTTTGTATCGAATCCGCAAGGTATGCTGATCGCGGGAAGTCCGTAGTAGTTACAAAAAAAAGTATTGTCGGCGGAAAGGGCGATCGGACCTTTTTTGGCTACGGATTGTATTTTGGGAACGGACTCCGTTGTCGTCGGTAGAATCAAAACGTCCACTTCTTTAAAAAGCAGATTTTTTATTCCCTTTCGATCCTCTTCCATTGTTCTGGAGTCGAAGTTAGGAGCGATGGGAATTTCCATATCTTGAAACGTATGTCCCAAAGAAAAGAGAACGTCTTTGATTTTTTCAAAAGTGTTTCGGACTTCCGGCGTTGCCTGAAAGTTGAGAACGTTCCCGATTCTAAATTTGGAAATCTTGTCGGTCGGTTTTCCCGCTTCGATTGTACGATTTACGAGAACGTTCATTAGAATTTTTGCATCCTCTACGCTTCGACTCATAAACGCGGCGTGGGCAATTCTTAAAATCTTTTCATCCGCTTTTTCACCCGCGAGAACTCCTTCCAAACTAATGGAACCATAAGTTGGTTTGAAACCGATAACGCCGCAACAAGCTGCGGGCAATCTACAGGAGCCGATCGCGTCCGTGTCCAATGTCGCATAACAAAGACCCGATGCGACTGCCGCCGCGGAACCTCCCGAAGAGCCGCCCGCGATGTATTTCCGGTTCCAAGGGTTGTGTACGGAACCAAAATAACTGTCGATCGATGTGGTTCCTATGGCGAGTTCGTGCATATTCGTTTTACCGATTATGATCGCGCCTGCCTCTTTGAGTTTTTTTACGGAGACGGCGTCTTCTTTCGGGATCCGATTTTGAAAGTGTTCAAAGGCGGCCGTTGTGCGGACTCCGGCGGTATCGAACATATCTTTGATCCCGATTGGAATTCCATGAAGGGGGCCTTTCCAGTTTCCGTTTTGAATTTCGTTTTGTGCGAGTTCGGATTCTTTGAGGGCTTGCTCCGCCGTTACGGTAATGAATGCGTTGAGTTTTGAATTGAGTTTTTCAATTCTTTCCAAACATTTTGTCACAACTTCTAGGGGAGAAATTTTTCCGGATCGGATTTGTTCGCTGAGATCGGAGATCGTTCCGTGGGTGTTGAAATTTGCATTTTCTTTTGAGTGAGAATTTTTCATAACTTCCAATAACGGAGTGGAAATCATGATTCATTTTCAAAATGATTTCCACTCTTTTTACGAAAAATAAGTCCCGGTTAAGAAATTATTTTTTAAATTTTGGAAGAATGTATTTATCCAGAGAAAACTTCCCGCTTCCCAAGACAAATACTACGACTGAAATCAAAAGATAAGTAAAGGCCAAAGTTTTTACTTGAAACGTATCCTTTGCGTGTGCGATAAAGAATGCGACGAACATCGTTATAAAAATTGGAATCACTGTTAGGCGAGTCAATAGACCGATTGTCACAAAAATTCCACAAAAGAATTCCGCAAATACGACAAGAATCAGAGAGGTTTTGGATCCGATCCCGATCAGATCCGGAAACAAGGGAAGAATCTGATCAAACCCGACCAGCTTCGAATATCCGAAGTGGATAAAGAGTCCTCCGAATATCAGTCGGAGTAGAAATGCGGCGACGTCCGTGCTGATAGGTCTGAGTCCGAATATTTTTTCTTTCATTTTAAATCCTCGAAATTTCCATTTATTTAAAATAAAAGCGATTGTATCATCGAAATGTAATCTTCTTTTATCTTTTTTTCGGAATCATTCAAGGGTTGGTTTTTATTTTTTGAGAGATTCGGATGGAATAAAAGTTTTCCCATTTCCCCTTCCTTTTTTCGAAGGGAAGAATTTTCCAAAAAAACATTTGAAGTTTCGATTTCAAATTCAGCTTTCATTTTTTCTTAGACGTTTCGAGATTCTTGTAAGGATTCGGATTTTATTAGGGGTTTCGACCAAGACCGAACTTTTTGAATTCATACTTCTTCTCCTTTTTCCAAACTCTTGCGTAGAGCGATTACCGCGATCGCCAAAATTAAAGCAATTCCCGCGCAAAGGACTGCGACCAACTGAAATGAATCGGTAAACGCTTGTTTGGCGGGAATGAGAAGCGAAGGGCCTAATTGTTCCGGTAATTCCTTAGCGATTGCGACAGCGGCGCCTAACGTTCCTTTGGCGGCCTCCATGGATTCAGGACTGATTCCCTCCGGAAGGATGTTCTTCATTCTACTTTTGTAAACTGCGGTTCCGATACTTCCTAAAACTGCGATTCCGAGCACACCTCCGAATTCAACTCCGGTCTCCGAAATGGAAGCGGCGGCTCCGGCTTTTTCCGGAGGGGCCGAACCAACGATCACGTCCGTTCCTAAAATTACCACGGAACAGATTCCCAGAGAAAGGATTACGGAACCGATGACTACGTAGCTAAGTCCAGTTTGATCCGTTACGAGCGAATAGAAAAGCATTCCGATTACCGTTAAAACCAAACCGGCGGCGACTACAAAAATGGGGCGTATCTTTCTTACGAGCATAGGCACCGTCATCGAGCCTACGACGTTTCCGGCGGCGGATGGAAGAGTCCAGAGTCCGGCTTCCATTGGAGACAAGCCGAGGACGAGCTGAAGATATTGTGCTAAGAAGAGAAAACTTCCCAGACCGACAAAGATAGTAAGACTATTTGCGATAAGAGCCGCGCTGAAAGCCGGGACCTTAAAAAGTTCCAGGTCGATCATCGGATCCTTTAGTCTTTTTTGTCTGCGAATAAAAATCACGCCAACTAACAGTCCAAAGACGATCGAAAGAAAGGAGACAATTCCCCATCCGTTTTCCGCAACCTGCTTTAAACCGAAGATGACCGAAAGTACGGATAGGAGGGAAAGGGCGGCGCTGAGAATATCCAGGCTGCCCGCGTATGGATCTTTGAATTCCGGTAAAAGTTTCGGTCCGACGATCAAAAGAAGAACCATGACAGGGACGCTCAAAAGAAACACGGAGCCCCACCAAAAATGTTCCAGAAGCAATCCTCCGATCAAGGGACCGATGGCGCCTCCGATGGAAAAACTAGTTCCCCAGATTCCGATCGCCACGGTTCTCTGATTTGAGTCCAAAAACATATTACGAATCAGTGATAGAGTCGAAGGAGCTAAAGTCGCCGCGGTAATTCCGAGTAAAGCTCGGGTCGCGATCAGCATTTCCGCGGTTTTGGAAAACGCCGCGAGAACCGAGGCGACTCCAAAAGCAAAGGCTCCGATCATAAGAAGTTTTCTTCTTCCGATACGATCCCCTAAGGTCCCCATCGTTACGAGAAAACCCGCGACCAAGAAACCGTAGATGTCTACGATCCAAAGAAGTTGAGAACCGGAAGGTTTTAAGTCTTCGGTCAGATGGGGAACCGCGAGATAAAGAACTGTAAGATCCATTGCATAGAGAAGACAAGGCAACGCGATCACGGCGAGCCCGATCCATTCCTTTCTTCCCGCGAGGTTTGTATTTGTTTGAGTCTGAGTCATTTTGTTTTTTCTTGATCCGGCCGATAACAGAGAGATATATTATTAGATTTGAATGTATCTTAGACGATGATCTATAGGAGTTAACGAAAGAATTTTTGTTAGAGAGTCAATTCTCCATTCTTACAAGTTCCGCTTCCAGCCTATCAAAGTTTTGCTCGTTTCCGATCTCTATGTATTTTTTTATTCTATCGAATTCTTCCCGAGTATCGAATAACATAGAAAATGCGACCTTGGTTTGATTTTCGATTTCCTCGAATGTAATCGTGGCTACGTAGTGATGTTGGGATACGTGTTCAAAGACGAGTCGTTCCGGTTTATTAATCTCCACAAAGACGCTGTGGTTTTCGTAGTCGGTTCCGTCAGGTCCGTGCATCACGAATTTCCAATTCCCTCCGGGTCTAAGATCGAATTCGTGAAACGTATTCGTAAAATCTTTTGGTCCCCACCAGAGTTTTAAATGTTCCGGAGCCGTCCAAGCCTTGAAAACCAGATCGATGGGTGCGTCGAAGATCCGCATACTTACGATTTCTCTTTCCGAAATTTTTGCGGATAGTTGTTTTTCTTTTTCCCTCATAGGATTCTCCTGGAGTGGGCCTCCCGGAAATAATATTTGAACGACCCACATTCCGTTTTCCTAATTTACTGTTTTGCCAGATACGCTTCGAGTTGATCCAGAGTTCCCGTGAATCCTTTATCCATCGATGGGAAGTTGTCTCCGAAAACTTTGATCTCTTCCGGTGTTGCGTTGATCGGCGTTCCTTTTAAACTAAGGGTGGTCTTTCCCTTTTCTTCCGTAAAAAGTACGGTATTTAAAATCTCCGCGGGCCAATTCTCCGCCATCGGATGACGGGTGATGCCGGCGTTCTCATCGGAAAAGGAAACTATATATACGAGCTTTTCCGGAGGTGTGATCTCCCGATAAAGGAATCTTCCCCACATGATTTGTCCGTCCGGCGTTTTCATACTGTAGTGAAATAATCCGCCGGGTTTTAAATCCAAATGAACGACCCCCATCGTAAGACCCGTAGGGCCCCACCATTCTGCGAGTCTTTTCGGTTCCGTCCAGGCTTTCCAAACGAGTTCGCGGGGGGCGTTGAAGGATCTTGAAAGAGTAAATTCAGGAATTATAATATTCATTCCTTCGCTCATCGTTATTTTCCTTCTCCGATTCTTTTTAGATTCTCTAAACCGGTTTCAAATTGTTTTCCGATCATCGCATCCATGTTTAAGAATATGCTAATCACTTTGGAGAAGAATAGATTCTTTCCATACATAACCCACGTAACCTGTGTCGTATCGCCGTTCTTTGCTAATGTAAATTCAGCCATATTATGGGCTTCGAACGGAGCTAAAAAATCCAGTTTGATGATGATCTTCGAAGGAGAATTCGCTTCCGTAATTTCCATACGACCTTTTCCGATATCCTTGTTCCCTTCCCACTCGTAAGTTGTACCGACTCCGTTTGTCGGGCCGCTATAAGTCTTTTTCATCGAAGGGTCGATCTTTTCCCAAGGAGACCACTGAGCCCAGGTATGAAAGTCGCTGATCAACGGAAAAACTTTCTCCGGAGGCGCTTGAATGGATATCGATCTTTGATAGCGAAAATCGTCCGGCTTTGTAGCTGCGACTACGAGAAGGATCACGATGACGACGATCAATAGACCGACGATAGAAAGTAAAATGAGTTTGAACATAGACATAAAATTCTCCGTATATTAGTTTGCGACTTTTGTAAGATAGTCTCCGAGTCGATTGAGGGTTTGATTCATACCTTCGATCGCTCCGTATTTCTCCACTACCTCGTCGCGCGCGGCCGCTGTCTGAAAGAGGGACAACATTGTCAGTTTTGTTTTTCCGTTTTCTTCTTCAAAGGTTACGGTGACGTGAAAATCTCCGGGGTGGTCTTCCATATCCGAGCCGTGCTTATATACAAGAAGTTTCGGTTTTACGACTTCGATATAAGTGATTCGATTTGGATAATCGGTTCCATCCGGTCCGTGCATGATTAATTTCCATACCCCGCCCGGTTTTACTTCCATCGTTTCGATCGTATTTGTAAAACCGTTCGGTCCCCACCAGTTGCCGACGTGATTCGGATCGGTCCAGACTTTCCAGACCAGTTCTCTCGGTGCGTCAAATACGCGTGAGGTGGAGATCTCTCGATCCGCGGTGTTTAATTTGTGATTGTTAGTTGCGTTCATAGCTTACTCCGTGCTGCTTCCGGATCGAATCCGACTTGATACAAAAAAATCTACTTTAAACTTTCGTTAAGTTTATCGATCATCTCGTTCCAACTTGCCTTGGTCATTTCGCTAATCTCTCCTGTCGGGAGTCCGATATGTTTCAAGGTAAGTTTTGTTTTGTCGCCCACTTCTTCGAAAGTCAGAGAGACGGTGGTCTCTTCAGGAAATTCTCCGGTGATTCCGTAATGGGACGCGGAAACCTGATTTCCTTTTTCGTCGGCGAATGAATCCGAATATACGATCTTTTCCGGAATTACGATTTCGAGATAGATCCCCGTGCTCCAAAACTCTTGACCTTCCGGAGAGCGCATTCCGAAGACATACTTCCCGCCGACTCGAAAATCATTTCTGCACGCGGGAGAAGTGAAGTTCTTCGGTCCCCACCATCGCACTAGATGTTCCGGATCCGTCCAGGCTTTGAATACGAGTTCCCTCGGCGCGTCGAAGATTCTCGTGACTACCACTTCATTGACTGTCTGATCTTTGTTTGTCATGTCGATCGATCCTTTTGAAATTATAATTTTGCTTTCTTTTTAGAGGTTTAGCACCTATTCGAATATTATGATAAACTCCAGACCCCCGGGAGCCTTCTGCTTTCAGGACGAAGCGCCCAGGAAAGACCGACTAACACGAGACCTACGAGAGGCATTACGATATGGACGGTTTCAAAGCCGGAAATTCCGGTGGAAATGGAAGCCGCAGTGAGATTAAAAAACATTCCTGCGTAAGCCCATTCTTTTAGAAGAGGAAATTTCGGAATCGAGATGGCGATAGCGCCTAGGAGTTTCCAAACTCCAAGAAGAGTAACGAAGTAAAGGGGATAACCGAGTTTGGACATTCCCTCTACAACTTCCGGTCCTTGTACCGTGTAGGCGTAAGCGGCAAAAGCGTAGTTCGCCGCGACGAGAACGGTCGTCACCCAATAGAGAATGGTTTTAATTTTTTCCTTGTTCATTGTCGAATTTCCTTTTGTTTTGTTGTTCGTTTTTCTCGTTCTGCTGGAGTTCCCGCAAATAATCATCCAGTCTATCGAGTCTGGCTTCCCAGATTTGTCTGTATTCGTCGATCCAATTAGCCACTTCTTTTAAGGGCCCTGTTTCCAAACGAGAAGGTCTCCATTGTGCCTCCTTGCCTCGGGAAATCAGTCCGGCTCTTTCCAAAACTTTGAGATGTTTGGTAATCGCGGGAAGACTCATGGCAAAGGGTTCTGCAAGTTGCTTCACGGTAACGTCCCCGAAACGAAGGGTTGCCAAAATCTTTCGCCGCGTCGGATCTGCCAGGGCGGCGAATGTGAGGCTGAGATGATCTTCTGTTGCTTCTTGTTGAACCATATGGTTAATTAACCTATAGGTTAACTTATCACTTAAGGAGAGATTTGTCAACCCCCCTGTAGAAAAAAAGCTCGAAAATGGACTTAAAAATTGAAAGAGCAAAAGAATACCCCCTGAAAAGCAAAGTGTCCATCGATTTCTAAGGTTTTATGAGCAAATTAATAATTTTATATCGAACTAAAATTCTCATGGAAGCAGAAACCGTTCATTCTGTTTTGTGAATACTGGTTTATAAATGGAGTGATTTATGAGTTTGATTTCAAAAGAGTTTCAGTATGAGATCCCGGTTCTTTGGAGTCAATGTGACCCAAATGGACATCTCAATGTGGGGAACTTTCAGGTTTATTTGCACGAAGGTAGAATGGTTGCACTCGAAGAGGCTGGTTTGGGTTATTCTAAAATGAGAGAAGCAAACATTGGCCCGATGATTCTCCGTTCCGAAACCGATTACAAAGCGGAGATTCGTTATCCGGAATCGATTCTTGTGACTACTCGTTTTGGAGAATTTGAGGGATCGAGATGTAAGATTTTTCAGAAACTCATTCGGAAATCCGACGGGAAGATCGCCTGCGATTCACTTTCTATTTGTATCATGTTTGATTTTGCTAAGAAAAGACCTTGGAAGTATTCGGAGGAATTGTTGAAGGCGTTCGAGATGCATTCGGTTTCTTCCGAATAGAAAGAAAGTTGAATTTTTTGGGGAGTTCCCACTTTGGATGGGATGCAAAATGAAATTTTCCTGGAAGGTGAATGCTCTTGAGTTGTCCCGACAAAGCGGACTCACCGAAAAAGACTTGAAATCGGACTTCAAGTCCATCCGAGATAGAATTTCGGAAAAACCCTTTCTTTTTACAAGCGTGTATACATCCGAATCCGAAAAACCAAGTCCCATTTAGAATTTTTTTGATTCTTTCAATTTTATGGAATTAGAATGGGATCATTCTTTTTTGTAAATTTGGAAATAACTTATGGAGCGAGGCGCAATATCGCTGTTAGTTTCTCAAAGTTGGGATTACAGAGATATTCAAAAAGAAATCAAGATTTTGCTGGTAATATCGATGGATCGCGTAAAGAGTATAGAATCATGTCCAATCCTTTATCTTCCGTTGAACCTTGGTCCTTAGTCGCAGAAGGATATACGAAATCCACAAAACAATTCTTAGAGGCCTATTCACTTAAGGCGATGGATCTCCTCGGATTAAAATCCGATGAGATTGTTTTAGACGTCGCAGCCGGTCCGGGAACGCTTGCGATTCCTCTTTCCAAATCCGTAAAGGAAGTCTATGCGATCGATTTTTCCCCAGCGATGATCGATGAGCTCAAGAAAGGAACCAAAGAAGCAAACGTTCAGAACGTTTTTCCTCTTGTGATGGACGGACAAAAATTAGAGTTTCCGCAAGATCATTTTGACGGAGCTTTTTCCATGTTCGGTCTGATGTTTTTTCCGGACAAACTCCAAGGACTCAAAGAAATCTATCGAGTTCTCAAACCGGGAAAAAAGGTCGCGGTTTCCGGTTGGGCCCCCGTCGCGAATTCTCCTCTCATGCAATTTTTATTCGGAGCCCTTCGTAAAGCAAATCCTGAAATCCCCGAACCGCAAACCAATGTTTCTAGTTTTGAAAATCCGGAATTCTTTCGTGAACAATTGACAGAGGCCGGCTTTCAAGAGATCGATATACTTCCGTTTTCGAATTCGATCGAAATTACGGATGCGGAGACGTTTCTCGATTCGATGATCGAAGGAGGAGCTCCGCTTCAATGGATGAAAAGCAAGATGAAAGAATCCGTCTGGAATGAAAAAAGAAGAATCATGTTGGAGCACGTTCAATCCCAACTCAAACAACTTCCGATTTCACTTTCTTCCGAAGCTTATATCGCGGTCGCCAAAAAGCCGAACTGATCGGGCGTAACCTTTCGATTTTTTAAAATAGAATGTCCATTTCGATGATTGGATCTCTCGGAATCTCATTGAGGGAACTTTCAGAATGGAGATTCTTTAAAAAACTATTTTCTGAACCCAGAGTTTCTGAATTCATTTTAAACGAAAGGACTCAAAGAAAAGAGTGCGTATCTTGGAATTTATGATATTCAAGGTACGTTCAACGATCCGTTTTGATCCACGAGTCAAGAATCGAATCCCCGGATTGTATGATTCAAGTATAGAATAGAGTCTCAAATACAATGTGGATATGGTTTTTGATCCAGAGGTTGAAATCCAAAAAAATATGACCAAGTTTTTTCTCCAGTTGAAAAAAACTCTGAAAAGTGAGATTACCTTCTCTCTTCTTCAGGGCGCTTTTGGCGTCGTTATCTTCTGGGCCGTCTTACGTTTTTATCTTCGTGATTCCGTCACACCCGAGCCTCAATGGGTTATTCTAAATTTCTTATATACCGTCGCCGTAACTCTTTACAGTAATTTTAGAATGGTCACAGGACGCTGGTCCGCGCTCCTCTGGGCCAATCGGTCTCTCCTATTTTCTTTACCCTTGCCGGCGTTTTACGGATACTTTACGTTTCTTGCACCCGAATATTTTCCAGTGATGTTTGTCTTTGTGATCAGCATTCAACTCCCCGTATTGGGTCTTGCGAGAAGCATCTATAGCACCTTGTGGTTTATAACATACTACTTCGTCTTTTTCACGTTGCTTATCGTTTTTAATCCGGAATACCTACAACTTCATATCAAATCGATCTTTGTCTTTTTGATCGTATTCTTTTTAATGCATGTTTGGCTTTTGCGCGCCTCCGAGAGTGTAAGAAATATGGGAAATCAACTTACCCGTCATCTCGTCGAAACCAAAAAGCACAAACGAAACATACAACGTCTAAACCGAGTGCAGGCTCTTGATCTTACACTTGCAAGGAGAGTGCAACAAGACACGCTTCCTGACCTAACGAGAGTTAAACGACCGGATCTGATTCTTGCGGCTAAATATTTTTCATTGGAAAAGATCGGAGGCGACTTTTACGACGTAGTCGATCTCGGCGAGGATCGAATCGGTTTTTTTATTTCGGACGTTTCGGGACACGGAGTGGCTTCCGCACTCGTAACGATGATGACAAAGGCGGCTTTTAGAAATCACTGCCAAGAGGTGAAAGAGCCCGAGTTACTCCTGAGTTTGGTCAATCGATCCCTCTGTGGAATTTTGGAAAAACAGGATCTTTTTGTGACCGCGTTTTATTGTATTTTAGACAAGGAAGGAATGTTGACCTATGCGAGCGCGGGACATCAGCCGGCCTTGGTGGTTCGAGGAAATTATACCGAGATTCACGAATTAAAAAGTGAAAACACGTTTATCTTAGGGATCGAACCGAATTGGAAATATTATTCTTCCAAACATCAATTAAAAAAGAATGATAAACTCATACTCTTTACGGACGGATTGATCGAGGCAAAGAACAAGATGGGAAGGGATTACGGAGAATCCTGTTTTGAAGAATTTCTTTTGGCGAATGCGAAACAACCCGCCGGAGCCTTTCTGGATCTAATGATGTTCGATTTGGAGGAATTTATGAACGGAAAACCTCCGGAGGACGATATCGCAATTCTCTGCGTCGACTATCGCCCGATCGGTCCTTCTCTTCTCACTGAATCAGATCCGCTGTAAAACCTCTCCTCATCGTATTCTCCGTAATCGTAACGGGTTCTAAAAAACTTTTGAGATAGTCAGGGCCTCCGGCTTTTGCTCCAACACCTGAAAGTTTAAAACCTCCGAACGGTTGTCTTTCAACCACTGCGCCCGTGATCGCTCGATTGATATAAAAGTTACCGGCTTCGATTTTCCGTTTTGCTTTTTCAATATGTTCCGGATTTCGAGAGTAGAGGCCCGCTGTGAGAGCGTAATCGGAATCATTAGCTCTTTCGATCGCTTCCTCGAATTTTTTTACTCGGAAGAATGTAACAAAAGGACCGAAGAATTCTTTCCTCGCGAGATCGCCGTTCCAATCGTCTTCTTCAAAGATCGTAGGAGGGACGTAATGACCTTTGTTTTTCAAGTCTTCGGATATTTTTGCCTGAAAGAGAATTTTATTTTTGTGATCGCCCAGAACTTTTTCCAGTCTTTGTTTTGATTCTTCGTTTATGACCGGACCGATTTTTGCGGAAAGAATTTCCGGAGAATCGATCTTTAAAGACGAAACCGCTTCCACAAATCTGGATTGAAACATCTTATAACAAGAATCTAATATAATCAATTTGGAAAGTGCGCTGCACTTTTGTCCTTGAAACCCGAATGCGGAATGAAGCGCCCCTTCGACGGCAAGATCCAAGTCCGCGTCTCCGTCCACGATGATCGGATTTTTTCCTCCCATTTCGCATAACGCACGTTTGATTCTTTTTGCATCGGGCCCAATATTTCCGCATTCTTTAAGAATCGAAACACCGACTTCTCTGGATCCGGTAAAGTTGATCACTGCAACTTCCGGATGTCTGACGATCTCAGCGCCGATCTCTTCTCCTTTTCCCGGTAAAAAATGAAAGACTTCGTTTGGGACTCCCGCTTTTAAAAAGAGTCGATAGAGATAAAGACCGATTGCTGAAGATTGTTCGGCGGGTTTTAAAAGGACTGCGTTTCCACATACGAGAGGTCCGGCGCACATTCCGGTTAGGATCGCCGCCGGAAAGTTCCAAGGCGCGATGACTCCTACGATTCCTTTCGGTTTGTAAGAATAAAGATTTTCTTCCCCCGGAAGATCGATTCTTTGTCCTTTGAAAATTTTTTCGTATTCACTCGCGTAGTATCTGCAAAAGTCAACGGCTTCTATGATATCGGCTTCCGCCTCCGGAATATTTTTTCCCGTTTCCAAAAGAATGAGAGCGCAGAGTTCGTCTTTGTTTTCACTGATCAGGTTTCCGGTTTTGCAAAGAATCGAAATTCTTTCCTTCGGATCGAGTTTGCTCCAATTGGAAAAATATTTCTTCGAACTCCGAATCGCCTTCTCAAGCGCCGAAGAATTACTAAGCGAATATTCGGTCGTGATCTCTTCTTTGTTTGCCGGGTTTGTATGTTTTTCTTTGGAAAGATTTTTGATTTCTTCTCCGCTTACGATCGCAGGGACGAAGATTGGAAAACGGTTTCGAATCTTTTGAATTGCAGGGGAAATCCATTTTCGATTTTCTTCTTTGGAAAAATCCCGGATCGGCTCGTTATAAAAGATTTGCATGTATTGATTCCTTTGGGTTTTTCAAAAGATGAGAGTAATCCATTCTACCCGTAATGAAGTTTTGAAGAAAACCCTGATTGGATGTGTTTTCCAAAAGTCTTCGTACGAGATAAGCCATTCCAGGAAGCACCTCGCCTAACGGAGTATATTCGCGGATCCTGTAGCCTCTGTTTTTGAATACGACTTTGTAAGAATCTCCCATCCCGTACAACATCTGAATTTCGAAATCTCTTTTGGAAATTCCTTTGTGTTCGGCGTAAGCAAGAATCGCGGAAAGACTTCGAATGTTATGCGACGCGAAAGCGGAAAGAATCTGAGGATACGAATCCAAAAGAATTTTCGCACATTCCTCGTAGTTGAGATCGGTTTCCTGTTTGTTTTCAAAAACCGGAATTTCCCAGCCTTTTTCCTTGGATCGAATCACTTCGTATTCCCAATAGGCGCCCTTTACTAAGCGGACCGTGATCGGAGTCTTTCTATTTTTAGAATATTCTAAAATATGAATTAGATCGATTTTGGATTCTTTAAGATAACTTTGGACTACGATTCCAAAATGAGGATAATCCGCAAATTCCGATTCTGAAAAGATCTCTTTCGCTAAAGAGATTAGGATTTCCTTATAATCGTATTGTTCCGCGTCCAGGTTTACAAAATAGTTTTTTTCCTTTGCGAGTCTTAAGATGGGGCGTAATCTTTCCTTTAGAACGGATACGGATTCATCGTGCGCCAAAGAAGAAATTTGAGAATACAAACTCGAACATTTGACGGATACGTTTACAAACGGACATTCTCCGTAATTCGTAACCTCGGATCCGGAGAAAGAATCTAAATTTTTTAAGATGTCGAGATATTGTTTTTGATAACCGGACGCTTCCTTTTCGGAAAGGGCGGCTTCTCCCAAAACGTCGAGTGTAAAGACTGAATTTTTCTTACGCAAGTTCTGCAGCTTTTTTCTTGCGTCCTCGAAATTTTTTCCTGCAATAAAATTCCCCGAAGTTTTGAGAACTGCGGCTCGAATGAAAATTCCAAAAAAATAAGAAATCGGAAATGGGCGAAGGAAGTTTCGGAACAAAGGACGAAGCCAATTTGGGATTTCCGTGTTTTTACTCAAGAGATAGAGAACAAAATGTTCAGTAATTTCTTTGTTGGAATGTAAGGAAGGAAGAACGTCCACAAAGCGGAACATCTCGACTTTGAGATTGGGATAACGAAAGGAAAGTCTGAGGAAGGCTTTGATCCAGAAATGTTTGGAAAGATAACGGGAAGAATGACTTTCATCCTCTTTGAAAATCTGCATTCCCAAGGTTTGCACCTTGAGTTCGATGTTTTCGGATGCAATCGTATTCATTTTGTTACCCTTTGGCAATATAAGCAAAAGAGAATGCGGTATTCCTTTTAAAGTCTAATGATCCTAAAAAAATTAGGAATTGAAAACCATAAAAAAAATATTTATATGAATTCTTGGTAACAAGCGTCTTCCAAACGGAAGACAATTTTGCGAAAAGTTTAGTTTTTCCAATCCTCCGCTAAACGAATTCTTTCCAGAGTCGTTGGGTGGGAATGATAGTAAAACACTTCGGCGGGATGCGGGTTCAATCTTCCCTGATTGTCCTTCGCCAATTTGATTTCCGTATTGATAAACGACTTCTTATCTTTTGTAAGAATGAGGGCTTCGATATCGGCTTCGGTCTCCTGAGCTCTGCTCATTGTGCTCCAAACAGGTCTTGTCAAAGATCCAAAAAGTGAAAGAAGTAAAAATAAAAACGGAAGTGTGGATGGGGAATAGAACTCCCGTAAAGAAACGGATCCTTCTGTTTTAAATTTCTGAAATAGAAATCCCAATAAAAAACATAAAAACAAGGTTTCTACCGTGCTGATCGCGATGTCTTTGATCTGATGATTGTATGTCCAGTGTCCGATTTCGTGTCCTAAGACGCTGATGATTTCTTCTTCCGTATGATTTTGAATGAGGGTATCATAAAGAAATATTTTTCTGTTTTGTCCCCAGCCCGTAAAATACGCGTTTGTGTGGCCCGAATATTTGCTTTCGTTGATCACGTAGACGTTCTCAACTTCAATCTGAGCTTTTTCACAGAGCGAGATGATTTTCGATTTAAGACTTCCTTCTTCTATCGGTTTGTATTCGTAAAAAAGAGGAGTGATTACGATCGGGAATAAGATCGAAAACAAAAGTCCGAAGATAAGAGCTACAACGGGCACTAAAAACTTCCAGGCTCTTTGAAATTTTTTAAGCAAGAATGCAATTCCAAGAGCGGCTACGCTTCCGCCTAACGCGGCGATCCCTAAGGATTTACCCGTATAAATCACCCAATCCAAAAAAGTCATTTTTGAAAAGCCGAATTGATGTTCCAGCACGAACCCGAAGTAATACTGAAACGGAATCGAGATTAAAAATTGTACCGCGTTAAAAATCAAAAAGAAGAATAAAACCGTGAGATAAAAACGATTGCCGGTCTTTTTCTCTAAAAAGGACTCGAGTTTTGTGGAAAGGGGGGAGAAGACAAAAATTCCGGCGACTACAAAATCCAATAGATCGGAAAGGACGGAGGCAAAAAAACCGCTCCTTGCGTATTCGATTCCTTTTTGAATATCGGTTTCGGTAAAGTATTTTAGAATTTGCTCATGTAGTTGAGAGGAGTTATCCCCTTGATAGGATAGGTATTTCATCGTGAGGGTAAATAAAATTTGAAATACGTAAAAGATCAGAAGGATTGTTTTGAGTTGCATTGTGATTCCCGAAGTTCAGAGGCTGAGTGATTCTCGAATGTTTCTTTCTTGAGTCAAGTAATTTCCGGTTTTGGAACACGCATTAGGGATACGGAAAGCGCGCAGCGTCTCGAACCTCTTTTCCTAAACTTATGTTTTCAAAAACGCCGTTCGAGATGAGTCGCTTTGCGACGAACTTGGAGTAGCCCGACCCGCCTGCTTTTTGTTAGACTTTTTGGATCGAAAATTTTGCAGGCGGGGAATGCCCAAATTTTTAGCGTTTGTCCGGAGGAGGAGGCGGTAGTGAGTCTCTGCATTTCGCGCTCAACTCTGCTTCGTGCGATTTCAGACAACGTATCGGCCCGCCGTTTTCGCGCGTGGAATCCTTACAAAATTTTTCTTCGTCGCTCGCACAGGCTTCTTTCATCGCCTTGTGTCTCGTTTCCATCTCCGCGAGATGAGCCTTGCACGAAGCTGAAAGTTTGGATTCGTTTTCTTTGAGGCAACGATGTCCTTCCGGACCCGGTCTCGAATCCTTGCAATAGGTTTCTCTTTCGGTTCTGCAGTTGTCCCTTGGACCTCCGCTTGGTTGTGTGTATGCGCTTAACAAAGGAAGGAAACATATTCCTATCACAATCGTGTTCCTTAGAAGATTCATCTAATCGCTCCATTGTAGTTTGTTCGAGTGAAATGAAATCTCGATCTACGTTGGTTTCGACCTTTTGTTTGGGGAGTTGGTTTCCTTTTCAACATTTTTGATCCTCAGGGAATCGGCTTTCATTGGATAAAAAGAAATGTTCGAATTTTTAAAGGATTGAAGAAAAATGAACCCTTTTGGCGAGAATGGGGTTATTTGATATATTAGAATATTATTATGAACTTATCGTGTTTTCTCTGCGAAAACCGTTTCTTCTTAGGATCGTTTTGGACTTGAATCCCTCATGAGACCCTGCCAGAGCCAATCGAAGGACTCGGATAATTCTTGTTTGAAGTCTCCTTCCGCGAGCCAAAGTTTTTTTCCGGCAAAGGCTTTTTGCGCCGATTCCGTTGGATGATTGTGCTGCCAGAGCATCAAAGCCAAAAAGAAAAATCGGAGGATGAATTTTCGCGCCTTCGTTAGGGTGAGTTCTTTTTCTTTTTTCATCCAAGATTTTGCGATTTGATCCATTCCATCCGCGGTCGCCTTCTTGAATGAATATAAGAATTCCGGATCTACGTTTGATTCTAAAATTCCGGGAACGATCAAACCCAAGAACATAAAAATCTCATTCTCCGTAAATTGTGCGAGGATCGTTTTTTTTACTTTTTCAATCGAATAAGAATCTTGTAAAAGAACTCGATCTAATTTTTCAAAAAAGTGATTCGCTTCTTGGAGATAGAGGGTAAGAAAAATTTCTTCTCTCGTTTTGAAATAGAAGTAGATGACTCCCTTTGTGACCTGAGCGGCCTGCGCGATATCGTTCGAAGAGGGCAAAGGAAAACGCTCTTTTAAGAGGAGTTCTTTCAGAGCGTTTACGATAGATTGTTTTCTTACTTCTTTTTCTTCCGGTTTGCGCGCTCTCTTCTTTTCCACAAATTGGATTATACTGGGAGCGGCAACATCCAGTCAACCGTCTCTCTGAGTGAATTTTCCAAAGGTCTTCGTTTCCATTGAAATTCGTTCTTGAGTCGATTGGAATCGTAGACTTGAATCTTTTCCAAATACTCCTGAAGAATTTCTTTTTTCAGAGTTCTTTCCGAACCGGTGATCTTGTGTTGGAGATAATCGAAGAAGGGCATCATCCTTACCAAGAAGGAAGGTGATTCTCCTTTGGGAGCTTTTGTTTTTGGACGTATCTTTTTGATCATCTGCGCGAGTTCCAATACGGAATGAGTATCTCCGGTCGCGATATAACGTCCCGATGCGGAATCGTTTTCATAGGCGGCGATGTGAGCCAATGCCACGTCACGCACATCGACATAGGAGAAAGACATCTTCGGAGCCATCGGTAATTTTCCTTGGAGAATGTCTCTTATCAAAACGAGAGAATCGGTAGGTTCCGTAAAATCGGGTCCGATCATCGTTCCCGGGAGAATCGTTACTAAGGAGATTCCGTATTGTTTTGCCAATTCCCAAGCCAATTTTTCGGATTTGGTTTTGGATATCGCATAAGGTTCGATTCCTCTTTCGTTCCAATGAGTTTCGTTGAGAGGAGCTTCTCCTTTTTTTACGGCTCCCACCGCGGCGATACTCGAAGTGTAAACGATTTTTTTAACTCCGCAAGTATATGCAGCTTCTATAATATTTTTGGTTCCTTCCACATTAGGCCGAATCACTTCTTCTTCCGGATGATCGGAAGTCAGGTTGAAGGCTGCCGCGACTTGAAACAAACCGTCCACACCCTTTAGCGCTTCGAGAAGGGAAGGTTTGTTCATCAGATCCGCATACACGAGTTCCACGCCAAGTTGTTTTAAGGCGGCGGTTTTTTTGGGATCGTTGAGATCTCGGACCGAGGCTTTTACCGAATACCCTTTTTCTTTGAGAAGTTTTACGAGTGAATATCCGAGATGTCCGTTGGCTCCGGTGACTAATACTGTTTTCATAGAGGCTCCTTATAATTGACTAACGGTATTTTAATAAAATTCTATCGGTCAATTAAAAGTCAATCGAATTTGGACAAGATAAATCTCAAATCTTCTTTTTTCCGGTTTTTATGGATGGATCGAAAATTCTTTACAGATCCGATTCTCGTGAAAGGAATTGAGGAAGTGGAAAATCAGATGTCAACAAACGAAATAAAAGAAAGAATTTGGCCCGCGATCGAGATCTTAGAAGATCTTTCCGAGCTTAGAAAACAGGCTCCCCTAACACATGTTATAACGAATATCGTAGTCACCAACTGGACAGCGAACGTCCTTCTTGCGATCGGGGCTTCGCCGGCGATGGTGATCGCTGAAGAAGAGGTCGCCGACTTTGCAGCGATCGCGAGCGGAGTTTTGATCAATATAGGAACCGTTACGAAGATGGACGCCAATGCAATGAGAATCGCCGCGACTGCCGCAAAGAAAGCGGGAACTCCCTGGGTTCTCGATCCGGTCGCCGTGGGAGCTCTTCATTTTAGAACCGAACTCGCGAAGGAATTACTTACTCAAAAGCCGACGGTCATCCGAGGAAACGCTTCCGAAATTCTTGCGTTAGCCGGCACCGTAGGCGGAGGAAAAGGTGTGGATTCGACGGCTCATTCTTCTGCTGCCTTACCCTTTGCAAAAGAACTCTCCGAAAAAACGGGCGCGATTGTCGCCGTCAGCGGCGAAATCGATTACATCACAAATGGAAAAGATACGATCGCCGTCCCCGGCGGCCATCCTCTTATGACAAAGGTCACAGGGGTCGGATGTTCTCTGGGCGCCTTAATCGCTTCTTTTTTGGGAATTCAAAAAGATCCGTTACGCGCAACAGTTTCCGCTTCGGCTGTGTTTGCGATCGCGGGTTCTAACGCGGCCAAAGAATCCAAGGGTACGGGAAGTTTTGCCGTCGCCTTTCTCGATCAGTTGAGTAATCTTTCAAAATGATAGTTACTTCTTCTTGGTTACAGGATCAATTCGTAAATTTGAATATTCGAATTGTTGATGTTCGTGGAAAAGTTCAGGACACACAACCGAGATACGTTCCGCTTCCGGAAGAATACGAGGCGGGTCATATTCCGGGTGCGGTCTTTGTGGATTGGACACGGGATATCGTAGACTTGGACGATCCGGTTCCGGTGAACGTCGCCGGCCCTGAAAAATTTAGGACCCTTATGGAAAGCCTTGGAATCGGAGACGAAACCTTTGTAGTAACGTATGACGATCACAATTCCATGTTTGCCGGAAGGCTGGCATGGGCGCTTCGCTATTACGGACACGACAAGGTAGCGGTGTTAGACGGAGGATTTAAGAATTGGAAGCTGGAAGGAAGAATGATTGAAACAAACGTACCTGCACAAACGTTTCCTTCGGCTAAGTTCACTCCTAAGATTCGAAAAGAATTACGAAAAACCGCAGATGAAGTGCAGGAACGATCTTCCGATGTCCTGCTCATTGACGGTCGAAAACCGGAAGTCTATGCAAAGGGTTTCATTCCTGGTGCGCATAATGTTCCTCATCCGAATCTTATCGATCCCGTCACCGGAAAATTTTTGCCCGGTGAGGAATTGAAACGAGCGTTTCAAGTTGCCGGAATCGACGTGGAACACCTTCCGGAAAAAATCATCGTATATTGCAACGGGGGTGTTTCGGCTACCGTTCCTTTGACCGCGCTCGAAATATTAGGAAAAAGCGATGTAAGCTTATACGACGGCTCCTGGAACGAATGGGGAAAAGATCCGTTGCGAGCAAAGAAAGAGATTTAATTTGCACACTTTTTAAACAGAAGTCGTATTCCTTCCTCTCCTTGTCGATTTTGAAAGAATGAAAACATCAATTCCCGCAACGAAGAGAAAGAGCATTGTATTTTCGAAAAACATTTGTATTTTGCAAGACCGCAGAGAATGATGTTCCACGTTTCGAGAGATGTTCTCTTGGAAACGAATTCTAAACTACGATGTTCTTTGAAAAAATAAATCGAATCTACGGAAGAAGGGACTATCTTACTCGTAAGAAAGCGTATCATCTTTATGTAACCGACCTCGTCATTTTTATCGTCTCTGTCGCCGCTTGTCTTCTTTATATTCGGCAAGGAATTCGAGTCGGATTTTTGATTTTTGCGATATCCGCTCTTGTATCGATTCTTTTTCTATTGTTCGATCGACTGGAAGCGGCAATTTATTCGATTCTCTATTTGAGCCTTTTCGCTTTGACGTTCGGAATCTTTTTCGGAATGCAAAATGGAAATGTCTACTTTTCTATGGCGACGATCATCATCTTATTCTTACATTTTTCCAATAGCAAACTTACGATCGCAGTTTCTTGTTATACGGGAGCCTTGATGGCGTTCCGAATGTATCAGTATTGGGGAAGGGGGGAATTGAGTTCCGCTTTTATTTTCGATACCATTTTGAAATTTATATTATTCTGCACTCTTGCAATTATAACGGTTCGAGTTCTTACGAGTCATAAAAAAGAAAAAGAAGTTTTTATTCGAGAGATTCATCACAGAGTTAAAAACAATCTTCAGATTCTAAGCGGGTTTGCGAACTTACACCAAAACAATGGAGTAAGGACCGGAGACAAACAGATCGAGAGCTTTAATGAGAGAATTCTAATGTTATCTAAGATCCACGACGCCATTTACAAATCGGAAACGGATTACGAAGTAGATCTCAACAAAGTATTGGAAGAAATCGTTAGTTTGATAAGAATCCAAAATGTTTCTTCGATAGAGTTGATTCACAATAAAAACGGGGCTCCTCTGAGTATAGAAATTTCGGTTCCTTTTGCTATGATCGTCTACGAGTTGTTAAACAATGCGGTTCGTCACTCCGGCAAAGAAAATCAAGAAAGTAAAATCACCGTCGAATTGAATTTTACAAACAATCGATACGCGCTCACGGTTTTGGATGCCGGACCCGGAATCGCAAAAGAATCCACCTGGTCTCAACCAAAGACGACGGGCTTTACTTTGATTTCGATTATGACACAACAGTTAAAGGGAACCTTTCGATTTGATTCGAACGAGTTCGGTTCCAAAGCCGTTTTGGAATTTTCAAATCAAGACTTGTTCGCAAGCCTTCTCTAATCACTTCAGATTTAAGAATTTTCTAAAATGCTTTAAATTCTGTAGAACCTGAAAATGGATCAAAAAATATGTTGACTGGTCTATTTATTTATGCTCCATTTTGACAATGAGTGAAAAAGGGGCAGCATCCAAAGGACGGATGATCAGGGCGATGGCTTTCTCATTGGAAACTCGAGGTTATAACGGAACCGGTTTAAACGAGATCGTTGAATCTTCGGGATCTCCGAAAGGATCTATCTATTTTCATTTTCCGGGTGGAAAGGAAGATTTAGCCGCGGAGGCGATTACTACTTCCGGAAGAGAGATGGGAACGATGTTAAAGGCTCTATTACATTCTTCTAAATCGCCTTTGACTGGAGTTGGGGCGATCTTTAAGGCCTTGGAACGAAAGCTGATTGAAACCGATTTTAATCAAGGATGTCCGGTTGCAACGACCGCGTCGGAGACCGCCTCCCAATCCAATCCGGTAAACGAAGCTTGTAGGACTGTCTTTGCCGAATGGAACGGCGAACTCGAAGACTATTTTGTTAGAATGGGTTGGGAAAAGAAAAAAGCCGCCGCGTTGGCCACTCCGATTCTTTGTCTTTTGGAAGGCGCGATTCTATTGTCCCGAACCAATCGAGATCCTGGTCCGATGAGGGCCGCCGCGAAAACCGTAAAATTATTGATACAACAAGGAGAGAAGGAATGAAACGTTATTGGATTATTTTTGGAAGTATAGGAGCTTTAGTTTTAGGCGTTGTATTCGCATTAGGATATCCTAAATTAAAAATTGATAAAATTTCTCAGACGGAAATTACAAATAAAAACTCGATACAATTTCGTAATCCGGGAGTTCGTTTTACACTTTTGAGAACCGCGAGCGCGGATACTTCCGAGGCTTTTTTGTTCGAAGGCGGAAACCTATTAAGAAAGAGGATCATTTCCCATTCCGCTCTGCTTGTGGAGCACCCCAAGGGAATATTTTTATTCGATACCGGACTTGGAACGGATATTAAGGAACAATTCGCGCTAAAACCGGTTCATCTCCAAATCCTAATGGCGTATAAGGATCATATTCCCGCGGTGGATCTTCTTAAAAAAGAAGGATACGATCCGAAAAAAATAGGAAGAGTTTTTCTTTCTCACATGCACTGGGATCACGCGAGCGGGATCAAGGATTTTCCTTGGGCAAAAATTTTAACCACTCAAGAGGAACGTCATGCAGCTATGACGTCTAACGCAAGACACGGTTATATTCAAAGACAATTTGACGGAGACCGGATTGAATGGGAAGACGTAGTTTTTCAAGAGATTCCTTACGAATCGTATTCCAAAAGTCTGGATCTCTTTCAGGACGGAAGTATCGTGTTTGTTCCGATGGCCGGTCATGGAGGAGGTTCTATCGGACTCTTTATCAATCTCTCTCCTGAAAAAAGATATTTTTTTACCGGTGATATTAGCTGGTCGAAAGAAGGATTTTTACTTCCCGCGCACAAACCCCGTCTTTCGAGAAGAATCGCAGATAAGGATTCGGAAGCTCTCGGAGAAGAGCTGGCGAAAGTCCACGATTTGATTCTTAAAAAACCCGAACTCGCAGTAGTTCCCGCTCACGATTCGATTGCACAAGAAAATCTTGCAAACTTTCCAAAATGGAATCAGTGATCTGATTTTAATCCGACTTGAGATATATTCCCGAGTCGGATGGACAAAGAATTTTTTCTTGCTTAAAGATTCTAAAAGTTAAAGATCGTGCCCTGTTTCCATTCTTTCTTAAACGGGTATAAAAATGAACTACGAGTGCCTATTGACGGATTTGAAGAATCAAATTCTCGTCGTCACGTTAAATCGTCCTCAAAAATCGAATGCTCTTAATATTCGGATCAGGGACGAATTGGAAGAAGTTTTCGATTCCAATCGAGACAACGACGAGGTCCGCGGAATCGTTTTAAATTCTTCCGGAAAACATTTTTCCAGCGGATACGATTTGGAAGAAGTCGTTCAAACCAATCTACAGTCCTTTCGACACAGAATATTAGAATATCATAATTCCATTTACAGCTTTCCGAAACCCGTGGTGACGGTTTTGAAGGGATTCGCTTCTGCGGGAGGTTTTGATCTCGCACTCTGCGGAGATTATATCATATCGGAAAGAAAAGCCATGCTCTTTCGTCCTGAAATTCGCTTTGGTGCTCCTCCACTTTTGACGACTCTCACAAGAAAGGTCGGTCCCACCAAGGCTCTGAGTTTGACGTTAAAAGGAGATCCGATTCGGTCGGTTTCCGCATTGGAACTCGGCATCATAGACGAGATCTACGAAGGAGAGAATATTTTACAACACGCGATTCTTACCGCTTCACGTCTTTCCCAATGGAATCCAAAGATGTTAAAGATCTTAAAAGGAATCTCGAACAATTATTTTTTTGGAAGTTTATACGAGAATTTTAGAAAAGAGTTCGACGAGTTTGCCGTTTTCTTGGAAGATCCTGCATTCTTAACGCAAGTGCAAAGTTATGCAAAGAGCATCAGGCAATAAAGGAAAATTAAAATGGGCAAACGTCTCAGTCTGATCGGATTTCTTTTTCTACTCTTAACGATTCCGGTAAAATCCGATCCAAGTCTGGAATATTTGGAATACTACCCGAAAGATTACGACAAGAACAAGGGAGTTCTTGTGATCATTCATAGCAAGGCTTATGATTGGGATAATTATTTAAAATTCGGCAAATCGATTGCGGATGTTTTACACGTTCCGTTGGTGATTCCTGTCTTTAAAAAAGAATTCTGGGATGACTACGCCGTCGTTATCAACGGAGATCAAAGAGGGGATCTTTTTTTGCAGGAGATTCTCAATAAAGTAAAAGCGGAACACGAGGTAAATATCGATCGTTTGTATATGTACGGACATTCGGGAGGAGCTCAATTCACACATCGTTATATTCTAATGTATGGTCCTCAGGTGAAGAAGGCGTTTATCTCCGCGCCTGGATGGTATACGTTTCCCGATTCTGAAAAAAACTTTCCGACCGGTCTCAAAAAGAAGAAAAATTTTCCGGGAAACGTTTCTCTCGAATTTAAGAATTTCTGCAATACACAACTGAGTGTTACCGTTGGAGAATTGGATACTCTGGATCCGGCGATTCCCAAAGACGGATCGTTTGGTAAAAATCGTCTGGAACTTTCTAAAAATTGGGTCACTTCGTTGAACCGTTTTTTAAAACAAGAATGTCCGGAAGTTCCGGAAATTCCCCTGTATGTCACACCCGGACAAGGTCATTCCGGTTCGAGTAATTCCGCGCAGAAAGGAAGAGTCATCGAATTTTTGACTCAAGAAACAAGAAAATAGGAATATTCGGTTTATATGATATATCAAAATCCGATTTCTTCGATTTCTTTTCCAGAAGACGATTGGGAAAGAAAATTTGAAAAAAGAATCCGAAAACAGAAGGGACTTGTTTTGTTAGTGAGTTTGCTCGTCGCCGGGATTTTGTATTCCGGAATTTTCGGTTTGTATTTATTGTTTCAAAACGGATATTATTTGGTTCTTCCTTTTTCAGGATTGTTGTTACACGCTTGGATGATTCTTTTGGTACACGAAGGCGCTCATAGAAACTTGACTCGATCCACTTTGGATCGTTGGATTCTAAATCTCGCGTCGGCCTTGGTCTTTCTTCCGTTTTATGGAGAACCGTTTCGAAAGATTCATCTCTATCATCACGCGCATACAAATGATATAGATGATCCGCTTTGGCCGGATTGGAAAAAAAATCTTTTTCGGAATCGGAGAAAATTGTATGTTCTCGTGGAATTGATTCCTTTATTTTCAAGTGTCGCCGCGATTCTTTTTTCTAAACGAAATTCGTCGAAGGTTGAGAAACGTTCTTCGTCTGTCGGCTTGCATTCTCAGGTACGTTCGATTTTGTTTTTATGTTTTTCTTTTTCGATTTCAATCTTTCTGTACATAGAATTAAAACCCAATCTCTGGTTTGTTTTAGGTTCCTTTCTTTTTGCAAACGTATGGGGATCCTTGAGACATTGGTGCGAACACACGGGTCTTCGAAGTGATTTAGAGAGTAACACATTCTCTTTTCCTTTGGGTATGGGAATTGGAAATCACGAAACTCATCACGCCGACCCGAGTCTTTCTTGGATTTCACTGAGTGCGGGGTTGAGAAGAAGGGAAAAGACGATCACCCTCAGAGGTTGTTTACAAGGGATCTGGTCGAATTCCAAATACATACATTACGAATCCTGATGAGTAAAATAAAATGAATCCGCTGTCCGAGTCTCTCCTTTACGGCGATATAAGATACGAGTTCAGATTATAAGAAAATTATATTTTTCTAAATATCTCTTAGGGATTACTGCGAGTTTTTATAAGGACGTCTGTTTTCATTCTAAAAAAGAATTGCAATCCGATGAAAATTCCTTATTCCAGATGTATTTTGAAATTGCACATAACGTTTTTGTATAAAATAAGGAAGTTGAGATATGTCCGGTAGAGCCTGGGTAAAAAACATTCCCAATTCGATTACGTTTAGTCGTGTTCTCTTATTTCCCGTTCTTATTTATTTGACCTTTCGGGAAGAAAGGTTTCTCTTTTCTTGGATTTTCTTTATAGCTTTATTGTCCGATATTTTGGACGGTCTAACGGCGAGAATTTTAAAGGTTCAGTCCGCTTTCGGGGCGAGAGTGGATTCGATTGCGGATTTATTGACTTTCTTTTCAGGAATTTATGGAATTCTAATATTCGAACCGTCGTTTGTATCCGATTTTCTTCCTTGGATCATTATCGTTCTAAGTTTATATTTTGCGGAGATGATCTATTCCTTAATTAAATTCTCTTCCATTTCGAGCTTTCATACGTATGCAAGTAGGATTGCGGCTTACGCATTGGGAATTTTATTTATGACCTTGTTCTGGTTTGGAGCCTGGAGTCCTCTTTTATATCTTTCCTTTTTTCTTTGTTCCTTTGCATATGTAGAGGAAATTGTGATTCTATTTTATCTAAAAGAACTAAGACCGAACGTTCGAGGAATGTATTGGGTATGGAAACAAAACAAGAACGTTTTGCAATCTTAAACGGAAAGAGCGGTTATAAGAACCAATCGGAGAATCTGATTTTAAGAACCTATTTAGAAGGGAATGGAATTCCTTGTAAGGTTACCGATTTTCCGGGACACGCCAAAGAGATAGCGAGAGAAAGATCGAACGCTCAAGAGATCATAGTAGTTGGGGGCGACGGAACCTTACACGAGGTTCTTTCTTCTTTGAGTTTTCCGTTTCCGAAAATTCGCTTGGTTCCTGCTGGAACCGGAAATTCGCTCGCGAGGGATCTTGGTCTTGGTAGCTGGAGAATGTCCTTGGATAAATTGATTTGGGGAAAAGAACTGAAGATTGATCTGATGAGTTTAGAAGTAAAGACAACTGAAGAATCGTTCTCCTGTGTTTCCGCGAGTACGGTTTGTTTCGGATTTCCTGCGAAGGTTACTCAGATGGCGAATCGGTCTTTCAAACGGTTTCGAAAATTTTGTTATCCGATCGCGGCCGGTCTAGGTTCCTTTGTCAATACTCGGGAATCGTATATGATTTCTTATGATCAGTCTTCCTCCGAGAAAAAATCTCTAACCGGAGCAATTCTTAACAATAGCAAACACGTTGCAAACTTTGTCGCTTTTCCAAACGCGGATCTATCGGATGGAAAGTTTGACGTCGCTGAACTGGACGCGGGAAGTATTAAACAGTCAGTACATAACCTTTCCATTTTGAGTAAAACGTATTTTTACGATCCGCCTAATCGACTCAAGGCGACTTCTTCCTCCGTGAAATACGAACGTCCTAGTCTTCTGATGATCGACTGAGAGGTTTATGAAAATGTAATGGAGTTTTCTTTAAGAATGATTCCAGGCGCGCTGAGGATTCACGCTCTTGGATAAGGAAGTTTTTCCGGTTTTTCTTTTTATACTCGTAGGCTTTTCGTTAGGAGGTCTTTGGTTTTTTATCTCAGGAAGAAAAAAGAATCCTGAAGAAAGAAAAAAAAGAACCGCAAAGTATTGGTCGTACGCCGGAATCGTAGTCGGAGCGACCTTTCTGTCCACGTTAGGCGGGATTTACTGGAGCCTATTTTGTTTTTTGGTTTCAATCGGAGCAATCTACGAACTGAAAAGAACGGTTCGTGATTTTTCCGTAGGATTGCAGATTGCGATAATTCTATTCGGCATTTTGACTCTTGGTCTATTTTGCAAGAGCGGTTTTCTTTTCTCGAATCGAGTCCTGGTTTTGATCTATCTCAGTGTAGCCGTTTTCGACGCGTTTAGTCAATTGACCGGGCAGAGTTTGGGAAAAACCAAAATGGCGCCTCAAATCAGTCCTAACAAAACATGGGAAGGGTTTGCAGGAGGGATCTTATTTACAGCGTTGTTCGGCATTTTCTTCTTCTGGGTGATCGGTAAGAACGTGATCGAATCCTTACCGCTCACGTTTGGAATCGCGATCTTGGGTTTGAGCGGTGACTTGAGTGCGAGTTGGTTGAAGAGAAAAGCAAAGATCAAAGATTATTCTAATCTCCTTCCGGGACACGGAGGAATTTTAGACCGTTTCGATTCTCTGATCTTTACTCTTGCGAGTTTTGTTTTGTTAAGCGAATTGAAAGTCTACTCTATTCGATTCTAAAAACAATCCTACTTCAATTCCCCGAAAGAAAGAACGTTGGTCGGACAGTTTACGACACAGGCCGAACAACGGACGCACTGAACGTTGTCCATCGGGATTCCTTTGTTGGCGTAGCTCATAACATCAATTCCCTGATGACAGACCTTTGTACAGATATTGCAAGAGATACATTTTTTCTTTTCGGAGAAAATTCTAAATCGGCTGAACTTTGCGTAGATATGCATGAGCGCGGACAGAGGACAAAAAAATCTGCACCAGACTCTTCCGCTTAAAAAGAAATACGCTCCCACTCCGACAACGCCGGCTAACATCAAGTCTACGACGACGTCATACACCTTCTTTCCGCTATCTCCTAGACTTCCCAAAACGTGAGTAAAAGGAAACCAAGAAGAAAGAAAAATTTCACTCAGCTTGAGGATTGTAATCACAGTTGCAAAAAGAAGAATCCACTGTCCCGCATTCTCTAATTGATTCGCGAGTTTTCCATGAGGCATCTTGGTTCTTGTCTCGTCGCCTAATGTTTCTGCAAGACCTCCGCAGGAGCAAATCCAACCGCAATAAGCTCCCTTTCCGAAACGATAGACGAGATAAGGGATAACGACAAAGGTTTGTAGAATGCCGTAGACCAACCAGAAGGTTGTAATCCCTGCGTTGTAAAAAATTCCCATATTCAAAGGCCACGCGAGAATAAATCCGTATGCGTTCCAATAAGCTCCGTATGGAAAAACCTGCGTTAGTAGAAATCCGTTAGGATCACCTAACAGACCATTTTGCCCTAAGAAGGGAAGTATGATTTCCGGTAAAAGAAAGAGTGGAAATACTTGGATCAGAATTAAAGTCCAGGTTTGTTTTCGAATATACTTTGTGGGCCTTGCCTTCATTCTTCTCAAACCAAAAGTGAGAATGGTGAGAGAATACAAAAGAGTATAATGAAATCCGGGTTGTTTTCCTAAAAACAAAAAGTCAAAATATTTACCTCCCGCATAAACTGTGATAAAATAAGCGGCCGCGGAAAATATATAAATATTTTTGAATGTATTCCAAAAATCGGAAAACAATTCCTTCCTTTTTTTAAAGAGATGAATTGAAAACGGAAGTCCGAGGCCTAAAAAGGCAAATAGGGATACGAGAGCGATCAGAGAGTAGGTCGCACTTCCGTAAAAAGACGCTTTTCCAAAATAGACTACGTTTGCAAAAAGAATCATTTCAATAAATCCGATCCAATCCCAAAAACGTTTTTGATTCTGAATTCTAAGTCCTATCTTTTTTAAAAATTCTATCGGAGCACTTGAACCGATTTGAATCAAAACGCTCGAGTTTGTAATCGTTCGAGAAGTGTCGGCCTTGTTTTTTGATTCGGTCTTTCGGAGTTTGACTTCTTTTTCTCCGATTTCTTCCACTTCGCTTTCATTTAAGAATTCTATCTTTCCCTCTTGGATCAGCGATTCTAATCTCTCTTTATTCTCAAATTTGGGGCGCACGAGTTCTTTCCCTCGATAAGAAAGTCGAGTTGAGTTCGCATAATCGCTGATTGCGATCGCGGCCTCTATCGCGGAATCTCCTCCGCCGACGACGAGAACGTCTTCTTTTTCAAAGTCTTTTGGGTCGATCAATCGATGATAGACTTTGGGCAATTCTTCTCCAGGCACTTGAAGATTTCTTGCGTCTCCGCTCTTTCCGATCGCAAGGATCACTTCCTTTGTCAGAAAATTTTTTCCATTTTCGCATGATACCGAAAAGCCTAAGTTGTCTTTTCGAATCTGTGTTACCCGAGCTCCGATTTCCAGGGGAAGATTCCATTTTTTGAGCGAAGACTGAAGGTCTTCCAAAAGACTTTCTTTGGTGCCGTTGAGAATTCGAATCTCCGAATTTGTATGCAAATCCTCCGGCTCTGCGAAGATCGGTTTGCCTTTTGGATAACTTTTTACCGTGTGAAAGGAATCATTGGATTCTAATATAATGAATTTATAATTTAATTTAGAGAGTTCGATTCCTGCGGAGATTCCGGCCGGTCCGGCTCCGACGATGAGAACGTCGTAAATAAGATCGTTTGTCTTTTTGGTTTGAGAAGAATTTTCATTCTTTCTTTTGATTTCTTGGACTACTTTGTATCCGCTCTCAACTGCGAATTTGAGAAGAGGAAGTCCCGTTAGATCTCCGATTACTCGAATTCCCGGCAAAGAACTTTCAAAGGAATCCGTGACTTCCGGATAGATTTCTACGGGGCCTTCGGGGGCGTTGTTGTGCAACCAAGAGAAATAACGGGAGAGGAGGGGAATCTTTACCTTCATGAATTTTCCTTTTTACTCGGAGATTGGATTCTATTCTCGATTTGTTTCTGTTTCCGAAAGTCGGAAGTTCGTCCGGTATAAGATTCTACTTGATTCTAAAAAAGTTACAAGGTCTTTTTAAATATAGGATCGCGGAGGAAGGAAGGGAATTTATAAAATTCTAATATACTCTGCAGATTGTATAAGAGTCTGTTCCCAACTTTTCGTTAAGCTAAAGGTCTTTGCATCCGCTAATCTCTTCGGGAACGTCATGGCGATTCAATTTTATCCTTAGACGGACTTTAGTCCGGATCCAGTAAATTTTAAGAAAAAAATTTGTCGGAACAAGGAGGAAAGCTCTGAAAGCAGATCTTGCGGTGATCGGTGAGGGCGAGAGCAAAAGTAGGAACTCATACTTTTTTCGAATTTCAAAAATACATTCAAAAAACAGAATGTATTTCTCTCCGATAAAACAAAGAGAATTCTAAACTAAAAGTAAGAAGGGGGAAAATCACCGAATTTTGAGGGAAAATTCGGTATGGAGCTTGTCGGGATCGAACCGACGACCTTCTGAATGCAAATCAGATGCTCTCCCAGCTGAGCTAAAGCCCCTTATCAAATACCGGATGGGCCTGATGTGATTTGAACACATGACCCCACGCTTATCAAGCGTGTGCTCTAACCAGCTGAGCTACAGGCCCGGTAAGAGACATGTTTTTAATTGAGTTCTCAAAAGCAACAGTTTTTTAAGAAAAAAACGTTCTCGGTTTTTAAACTAAAATCCGTCTCTCCGATAAACTCGGATCTGGTGATCTAAGAAATCCGAAATTACAAGATATCGATTGTCCGGAGAAACGTCGAGGCCCGTCGGCTGATTTCCGGCTTCCCAAAATTCCTTAACCGTATCGGTCGCCGTGTCAATGACGTAGACTCTTCCAAGGACCAGTCCTTTTTTGAGATAACCTTCCGTCGGATTGTTCGGTCCTCGGCAAGAAACGTAGAGATACTTTCCATCGGGAGAAAGTGCAATCGTATTCGGTTTATCGAATACAGGAATCGTCTTTTGAACCTTCTTTTCTTTGAGGTCATAGACTTCGATTTTGCTACAGCACATATCGGAGACGTAGATTTTATTTTCAACAGGACCGGGAACGATATGTCTTTTGTTACCGGGAGGTCCGATCGTATCGATGAGCTTTTCTTTTTCCATGGAATAGATTCCGAGTCTTCCGCCGCTCGATTCTTGATTGCTCGCGGAGAACTGAGCGATATACAATTCCTTTCCGTCTTTAGAAAGAAGAAGTCCTCTCGGAAGTCCGATCTTATCAGTCTTACGAATTTCGGTTTTTGTTTTTCTATCGATTACGGAAATGTCTTCGCTGATCCAATTGGAACAATACACGAGATCTCTCGTAGGATCGTAGAGAAGAATCTTAGACCATTTTCCCGAAAGATCCACCGTCGCTTTATACGCGAGAGTTTTTAAATCGAAGACGTGGACCGCGTTAGCCTGCATCTGGCTCACCCAGAGTTCGTTGTGTTCCGGGATCGAGATCGTTTCCACAAACCCAAGTTTCTTTTTATATTTTTCGGGAGGCGAAAGGCGAACGGTTTCTCCCGTTTTGATATCGAGAACGTCCATCCCTTCGTCCTCTAAAAGAGGAATCGCGAGTCTTGTATTATCGATAAAACGAACGCTCTTGGGTTGTAGACCCGTTTTCAGACGCATCGTAAAACGATGAGTCACACCTTCCTTATCAAGCGCGATCAGCTTCTCGTTCAAGTCCGCCGCGCTCTTCGCATAATATGAAGAATTTTGAAAACCGGGAGAGGACAGTTTTAATTCGATTCCTTTTCCGTCCGAGTAAACGGGAACTTCCATTTCGACGAGTCCGATGCTCTTATCTGTTTCCAAAACCTTAAAGGGAAGAATCTCGTCTCCCGTTTTTACGACGGTTCCTTTGTAAGGATGGATGCTGAATTTTACGAGAGCGCTTCCGCTTTTTTCCCGGTTGGAAGGAGAGGATATCAGCGAAGAATTTCCGCTCTCGCAACAAACGAGAAATAGAAAGATCGGAACCAACAGGAACGCGTTCGGTTTGAAAAACGATTTTTTAAATTTTGAGTTCATTGGACACTCCGGAGTATTTTGAGTCTTTTTTTGGCGGAATTTGATTTCCGAGGATTAAGTTCACCCATCGGAAAGGACGTATTAGAAAATGATAGAATGCTAATGTGATTGAAAGGACTAAAAAAAGATGAAGCAGAAACTTTTCGGCGATTCCAAAGGAACTTTGGACGACGTAAAACCCCGCGAGCAAAGAGACGGGATGATGTACGAGATAAATCGGCAAACTCGCAGTTCTCATATATTCCGTATATTTGTTCTTAAAGTCGAAGAATTTTTGAAAGACTCCGATTAGAAGTCGAATCATGAGCCAACCGGTCGCGCACTTCAAAGCGATATGAAGAATTCTTCTCCAACTTCCCGTATAACCGAAGTAAGACCAAAACGGATCGATTCTACTGATCTCATAAAAACCCCAGAAGCTGAGGAGGGCGAGACTTCCCCAGATCCAAAATTTATCGGACTGAGGTTCTAAGAGAAGAATCTCCTTTGAAACAAGAAGGCTTCCGCAAAGAAAGAATGCATAGTTGTAAACAAAGTTCACGGGTTCGATCGCGTACCAGGAATCGTCCTTCATATAAAAAAGATTGATCGCGCAAGTTCCTACGACGCTGATCAACGTAAAGGTAGAGACCGTTTTTAATTCTTGAATGAATGTCTTTTGATTCGGTTCCTTTTTGAGAAGAGCCGCGAGCGGAAGTGTGATTCTTCTTATGAAAAGATGGAGGATCGTAAAAAGAATCAAGAAGTAAAGAAACCATAGGTGAGAAGGCCGAATGTTTCCATTTAAGAAAATTCTAAAATAGAAATCCAGATAAGAATGATATTCCCCCGCTTGCAAAAGAGAAACGAAGGATTGCATCGGTGCGAAGAGTAAAATTCCGATCACCGTCGGAATGAAGATCCGAAAGATCCGCATCTTCAAAAATTCTTTGAGAGTTTTGGATCGAAAGATTACTTCTGTGAAATACCCGGAAAGAAAAAAGAATAGGGGCATTCTAAAAATGTGGACCCATTCTCCGAATACGTCGAAGATCTCGGATCGTTGTTCGTTTCGAAGCGGATATTTGATTTCGGCCGCGTAGACGATCGCTACGTGAAATACAAGTCCGAGCAAAAGGGCAAAGGAACGAAGATTGTCTAAGTAAAAGAGTCGTTTTCTGTTATTTTCTTTTACTACTAAAGATGGCTTCGAGTTCAAGCATCCACCGTGTATTTAAAAAGGGCTTCTCGGATAATCAAAGTGGAAGGATCTTCTTTTTGCTGTTCCACCATTTTATCTTTTACTAATAGACTGATGGAATGCACCAAGTCCTGGTGTTCCAAACCCACTCTTAATATCGCCCATTTCATAAAGTGATTGAGATGAATTCGATACGAGGTTCCGTCTTGTTCTCCGTGAGTCTGAGAAAAATTGATAAGCGCAGAGGTTACTAAATTCTTCTTGTCCGCTTTCAATAAGGAAGCGATTGTTTTGTTGGTTTCTCTCAATCGTGAAGAAAGAATTTTCACGACCTTCATAGAAAAACCGGGATTGGTTTGTATGAGATTAAAAAAGGCTCCTTCGTTGATCGCGATGAGAGAGACGTCGGTTCTTGCGACCGCTCTCGCGCTCCGAGGAGTTTTGTCGATCAGTGCCATTTCGCCGAACATATCCCCCTCTTTTAATTCTACGAGGAGTTTATAAGCTTCCTTTACTTTTTTGTGAATGCCTACTTTTCCTTTTACAATCAGATACATCACTTCCGCTTCCTGATTCTCTTCAAAGATAATGTCGGATTCCTTATATTCAATGCCCAGTTTATGGACCATGGATTCGGATATTTTCATAGTTCGTAGCTGACCTTATTTATAATGTGAAAAGAATTCTGATCTGAGAATGGTTCAAAATTTTTCGGAGAGGTCTGCACCAGCTTCGAGGGTTAGGGAACCAGAATCAATCAAAATCTATGATCCTTTTTTATCGCAAAAACGACAGGTTCTCATTTTGGATTTTTTTAAAATCGTTATCGAATCATAGGATGAATAGAAACTTATAATTGTGGAAATTCATGTTGACTCTTCGTCCGTCTCGATGTTCCTTTAGGGTCTTTAGAACTCACGCTGGAGGAAGCATGAACCGGACACGGATTCTTGCCGTTTTTTCAATTCTTATTTTATTCGGAATTGGATTCTATATATTCAAACCCTCTCCGATTGATCCTTTGGCTTACTTTCCTCCTCCCGCTCCTGCGATGGAAGGCGCCTTTGCCCCCAATCAATTGTTAGTGGATGCGGAATGGATCGCGCAAGGAAAGTTGCAAGGCCCGGAAGATATGGAAGTGGATGATCATGGAAACATCTACGCGTCCTGCGAAAACGGGAGAATCATACATATTTCTCCGGAAGGGAATATCAAAGCGCACGCTGCTACCGGCGGGCGACCCTTGGGTAGCAAACTTCTCTCGGATGGACGTTTGATCGTCGCCGACGCGGACAAGGGTCTTTTGGAGATTGGTGCGAAGGGGGAGATTAAGGTTTTGAGCACGGAAGCGGACGGCCTCCCGTTTCGATTTACTGACGATCTCGACGTAGCCAAGGACGGTACCGTTTACTTTTCGGACGCTTCGGATAAATACGGAAGTCAGGAATATCTCTATGATTTGATGGAAGCAAGGCCGAACGGAAGACTCTTGAGATACAATCCTTCCACGGGCAAATCCGAGGTTTTGTTAAAAGAATTATATTTTGCTAATGGGATTGCGCTTTCTCAAAACGAAGACTTTGTTTTAGTCAATGAAACGTATCGTTATCGAATTCGACGTTATTGGCTCAAAGGCCCCAAGGCAGGTCAGAATGATTTTTTTATAGAAAATCTTCCCGGATTTCCGGACAATATCTCCGCAGATGGAAACGGAACTTTTTATCTCGCACTCTTTACGGTTCGAAATTCTTTGTTGGATTCTATCTTACATCCGCGCCCCGGGCTCAAATCCTTTATAACAAAACTTCCAAAGTTTCTCTGGCCAAAGGCGCAACCATACGGATTCGTTCTTCTTTTGGACGAGAACGGAATTCCTCTTCGGAGTTTTCAGGAACCGTCCGGAAAACATTTAAAGGCGATTACTTCCGCAAAATATAAAAATGGTTTTCTCTATTTAGGCAGTCTTCATAATGATCGAATCGGAAAATATAAATTGAATCCGTAGTGGAACGTTATGCGGAACGGATTTTATTAAGAAGCAAGAATGAAGAAAAAAAAGAAATTTCCTTTTGAGACCGAGGCGACGTTGCAATTGATGTCCGCGATATCGGATCCGGTAAAACTCAAGATCGCAAAGATTCTTTCTTGTCACAGGGAAGTAAAAGCCGGGGACGTCGCGAAAGAATTTGATATTTCAAGAACTACGATCTCTCACCACTTGAACAAGATGAAACTTTTAAATCTTGTTTCCTCTAGAAAAGAGGGAAAGGAAATCTATTACTCTGTTGATAAAACTCTGATCGTAAACACTCTAAAAGAAGTTGTAAAATTTTTGGAATCCTAAAAGAATTGCGATATGTCGATGAGTGTGAACATATAAATATGTAGGCCGCCGATTTCTAAGGGAGGAAGAATGGATTTTACAATACCAGATGAAGTGGAAGAAGTTAAAAAGAGAATTCGCGATTTCGTAGAAAACTACGCGATTCCCGCAGAGGCTCATTACGATTACGATCACGGAAGAATGCCCGAGAAAGTCACCGAAGAGCTGAGAAAAAAAGTAAAAGAACTCGGGCTCTGGACTCCGCACCTTCCTAAATCCGAAGGTGGTCTCGGTTTGGACATGGTCGGAACCGCGATTATATTCTCCGAACTTGGAAGATCTCCGATCGCACCTTATCTCTGTAACTGCGACGCACCCGACGAAGGGAACATGCATCTTTTGCATATCGCCGCCAATAAAGAACAAAAAGAAAAATATTATTATCCGTTAACTCAGGGAAAAATTCGTTCCGCATTTGCAATGACGGAACCTCCTCCCGGCGCCGGCGCCGATCCTCAAACTCTTTTTACAAACGCGGTCAAAGACGGAAACGAATACGTCATCAACGGTCACAAATGGTATTGCACGGGCGCGAACGGAGCCGCGTTCCTGATCGTGATGTCCAAGGTGGCGGATTCTTTTAGAAGAACCACGATGTTTCTAGTTCCGACGGATGCTCCCGGTTATACGATGGTAAGAGAAATCGGAGTGATGGGTTCTCACGGTCCGGGCGGTCACTGCGAATTAAAATTTGAAAACGTCCGAGTTCCCGAATCTTCAATTCTCGGAAGAGTGGGGGAAGGATTCAAATGGTCTCAAGAACGTCTGGGGCCCGCTCGTCTAACGCACTGTATGCGATGGATCGGGCTCGCAAGACGATCGATGGAGATCGCGAGAGAATACGCGCTCAAGAGACAGGTTTTCGGACAAAGAATCGCGGATCATCAGGGAATTCAATGGATGTTCGCGGAATCCGCGCTCGAAATAGAATCGGGATATATGCTTACTCTCAAGGCGGCTCATACTCTTAGAGCGGGCGAAGACGCGAGACAGATTATTTCCATGGCAAAGTGGAGCGTTTCCGAAACTCTCTGCAAGGTGATCGATCGTGCGATTCAAATCTGCGGATCCCACGGTTACGGAAGAGATATGAAATTGGAATTGTTTTACAGAGACGCAAGAGCAGCGAGGATCGCCGACGGACCGAGCGAGGTCCACAAGATGGTGATCGGAAGAAATTTGGTGAGCGGAAAACACGATTTTTAGAATATTAGAATCTACTAAACTATGAACGATACAGAATTAAAGAATGTTTTGGAAGGATATCTTTCCGGACGACTGAAGGGAAAAACCGAAATCCACGCGATGGTTTCTCTGAGCGGAGGAGCCTGCCAGGAAAACTTTTTAGCGGAGCTTAAAGTTTTGGACGGACCGGAACAAGGATCCTATGAAACCGTATTTCGAACCGACAAAGGAGCCGCCTTGCTGGCTTCTTTGAGTCGTGAGGACGAATTCGGAGTTTGTGATCTCGCTTACAAAGCGGGAGTCAAAACTCCGAGGCCGTTTTGGCTGGAGACTGATCGTTCCGTTACAGGAAGTCCGTTTTATTTTATGCAAAAAATTTCAGGTAAGGCCACCGGAAGATACATCGTAAAAGACGCTTCGCTTAACAAAATTCGCAAACAACTCACTGTCGATCTCGCAGAGAATCTCGCCAAGATCCATTCCGTGAAACCCGAAAGCTGTAAGGACGAGAAGTTAAAAAAGACTCTTTGGATGGGACAGGATCCGAAAGACAAAGTTGTCGCGACCGGCTCGATTCATTCTCTTCGATTGGAATTGGAGAGAATGAAGGAAAGTTATCCCGCGATGGAAATGATTCTCAACTGGTTGGAGAAAAAAGCAAAACCGTCCGAGGACGTCGTATTGATTCACGGAGATTTTAGAACCGGAAACTTTATGGTCACTCCGGACGGCCTACAAGGAATCGTGGATTGGGAGTTCGCTCACTGGGGCGACCGTCACGAAGATCTGACTTGGCTTTGTATGAGAGATTGGAGATTCGGAAAGTTGAATAAGGAAGCGGGCGGATTTGCAGATCGTTCTGAATTCTACGAAGCGTATGAAAAGGCTTCCGGCGTAACTTTGGATTCTGCGATGGTCACTTATTGGGAAGTGATGGGAAATCTACGATGGGCGATCGGTTGTATCGGCCAAGCCGAAAGACATCTTTCCGGTAAGGACAAAGGGATAGAGCTCGCGGCGATCGGAAGAAGAGCGTGTGAAATGGAATACGAAGCGATGAGGATCATAGAAAATGCAAGATAAACCGAGTTCAACGGATCTTCTGGATGCGATTCAGGATTTTCTAATGAAGGAAGTCCTTCCTCAATTCAAAGATAAGGATTTATTATCTTACAAAACATTAGTAAGTTGGAATATGTTGGGAGTGATCTCCCGTGAGATTCGTTCCGGAGAAGAATTGCTCGATAAAGAGCTCTTAAGACTCTCTAAACTTTTAAAAAAGAACGTTTCCTTTCCGGTAACCCTCAACGAAAAAAAGAATCTCGCACATACATGGAACTTCGAACTTCGCGATAAGATCCGAGAAGAAAAATTATCAGTTGAAAATACGGAATACTGGAATCACGTCAAAGAAACCGTGAGAGAAAAGGTGGAAGTCACCAACCCTAGATTCACAACGGAAAGTTAAGTAAGAATTCATGTCCGTCGTTTATCTCGTTCGTCACGGCCAGGCCAATTCTCAAGGATCGGATTACGATCTCCTCACTCCGCACGGAAAAAAACAAGCCTTCGAGCTCGGAAAGTTTATGGCGACCAACGGAGACGTTCCAGATCGGATCATCACGGGAACGATGCGTAGACATTTGGAAACCGGAGAATCTTTTTTAGAAGGTGTTCGGTCCGTCGCGGGAGAACAGGAAAAATTCTCCATAGATTCTTTTATACACAGAGACGCGGGCTGGAACGAATTCGCTCCGGAACTCTGGGGTTCTTATTCTAAGTTGATCGCTTCGAAAAAACCCGAATTCGAAAAAACTCTCGCTCAATTCGGCAAAGTCAGGCTGAAGGGCGGGATTCGATCCGCGGCTTTGTTTTTCAAATTGACTGAAGAAATTCTCAGAGTTTGGAGAGAGGGAAAAGAAACTCCGGATGGAATCGAAACGTATAAACGTTTTGAAGAAAGAGTATTCAATTCTTCTAATGTTTGGTTTTCTCCTTCGGATAAGGAAAGAAATTTTATTTTCACATCGGGAACTCCCATATCTTTAGTGTTAAATCGACTTCTACGCCAAGACGAGGATAGTTTTGCCTGGATGCCTTGGATCTGGAACACGTCCGTAAGCACGTTTCGCTGGGTCAGAGGAAAATATCTTCCCGTTTCCATAAACGGCGTCCCCCATCTGCAAGAAAAAAACAATCGCACTCTATTTTGATCTTATTTTAGGGATAATTTTATTTAGAATCCCGCTTTGAGAGTCTTATCTATGAGAAAATAGGTCGACGGAAAGAACGATTAACGTCTATACTGTTCGTCGTTTGTGAGCGATTGATGACAATACGACAAAGTCATTCTCGACCCTCGATACCCAAGGCCGGAATTTGGATATTTTGGATCAGTACAATCTTAGTATTCGTTTCCTTTTTTGGAAATTATTACTACGAAGAGAGAAACGTAGACAGGCTCATAGACAATATTCATTGGACGATTTCTTATCTTTGTGCAGCGGTCCTTGCATGGATCGGATATATCGCTGCGGAAGGCGGCATCCATCGTTTTCGACTCTGGTTTGCGCTCGGACTTACCGCCAACGCGCTCGGGCAACTTTCCTGGGCGATTCAAGTTTATCTGGACTACTATGTCACTCCCACACCAAGCGATTATCTTTTTCCGTGGGTCGCGCCTTGTTTTGTCATCGGCTACTCTATTATAGTTATTGAATGTAATAAGGAAAGAACCCGCGCTGTAATTCTCGACGCACTCGGTTTGACCACTGCGATTCTAACTCTTTCCTTGGCTTTATATCTTCCTCAGAGAGAAGGAGTTAGCGTTTCACAACTGCTTCCTTTGATCAATCATCCAGTTTCGTTTTTGACCGCGGCCGCGCTCGGAGTTCTTTTGATTCCGCTTCTTCGTCTTCAACCGGATCGTTACTGGTTTATGTTTCTGTTGGGAATGTGGGGAACGGGCTTTAGCTGGTTGATATGGAATACACTTTTTATTTCCGACATTCCCCCGGACGGAACTTTTCTCAACGCGGGTTTTTCCGTTTCCGCGCTCGTCATGGGTTACGGTTCTTTGACTTGGTTTCCAAGGTTCAATGAAAGTCCGATATGGGAAAGACGATACGAATCCGCGCTTCGACTTTTGCCTTTGTTTGAAGTTGTCGCGAGTTCGATCACGATCGTTTTAGCGGGAACTCTTCCCGGTCTTCCGCAAGGTGTAAGAATCGTAGCTTGGACCGGAACTACCATCGTTGTAATTATCGCGAGCGTGAGACAAAGTTTTTTAGTAAGCGAGATGACGGAGACCGAACAAAAGATTCGTTCGATCAACGAGGGTCTGGAAGGAATCGTCACCAGACGTACGGAAGAATTAAGAACCGTAAATCAATATCTCGTTTCCAAAAACGAACAAGTCCTCAATGCAATGGAAGAATTGAGGAGCGCGCAGAAACAACTCATTCGTTCCGAAAAGATGGCCGTGCTCGGACAATTGGTGGCTGGGATCGCTCACGAACTCAATACTCCTCTCGGCGCGATCGTTTCTTCCAATGAAGGAATCCGTTCGGTGTTGTACAATTCTTGGGAAGGATTGTTGAGGGACTATTCCGGTTTTACGGAATCTCAAAAATCAAAATGGGAAATCTTGTTCTCTAAAGGAATTTCTCCGAGAGAATTTTACGATACAAAGGAAGAGAGAAACAAAAGAAAAAAAATCTCCGTTTTGTTAAGCGAACAAGGAATCGCAGAAGGAATGCGTATCGCCGATATTCTTACCGATTTGGGACTCAGTCCCGAGGACGTTGTAGAAGTATTGAAAGGATTGAACAAGAAAGACAATCTTCTTTTGATCGCACAAAACGCACTTTCGCTTTCAAGTCTTGCGAGGGCGAGTTTTACGATTGAGAAGGCGGCGGAAAAAGCCTCTCTTGTAATTCAAGCTCTAAAAGAATACGCATACAAGGATCGTTCCGGAACCGCGATGGGACCGGTGGACATCCGCAAACAATTAGAAACGGTTCTTACTCTTTATTATTCCAAATACAAGACCGAAGTACAAATCGTCAGAGATATGCCGGAGACTTTGATGGCTTGGGGAAACGCGGAAGCCTTGACTCAGGTTTGGACGAACCTCATAGGGAACGCGCTTTACGCGATGAACTACAAAGGAAAGATGAAAATTTCCTGTAGTGCATCTCCGATGAGTTGGGTGATATCGATTTCAGACAGCGGCGTAGGAATCGAAGAGACGATTCGGGATCGTATCTTCGAACCTTTTTTTACCACAAAACCTTCCGGCGCCGGAACCGGACTCGGTTTGGATATTTGTAGAAGAATCATAGACGATCATAACGGCAAAATCTCCTTTGAAACTTCGGAGAAGGGGACCACTTTTTTTGTGGTCCTTCCTATCCGGAATCCGAACTCGGAATCCATATAAGATTCTATTTTCCTAATATAGCTTGTCCTTTCTTTTTGAGTTCTTCCGCGTCTTTTTTGTGATCTACTTTGTTCGGGATGTCCTGTCCTTTTATAAAAGCCGGGCGTTTCGCCAATTCTTCATCCCAACGTTTTAAATTCGGAAATTCGTCCAAAGAGATTTCAACCCAATCGTGAACGTTCACCCAGGGCCAGGTCGCGATATCCGCGATGGAAATTTCTTTACCGCCGAGATATTTAGCTTCTCCTAATCTACGATTGAGAACTGAATAAAGACGTTTGGTTTCGTTTTGATATCTTGCGATCGCAAAAGGAATTTTTTCGGGAGCGTATTTTAAGAATACTCCGGCTTGCCCTTGCATCGGACCGACTCCTCCCATCTGAAACATCAACCACTGAATGACGACGCTTCTTTCTTTTGGATCCTTTGGTAAAAGTTTTCCCGTTTTTTCAGCGAGGTAAATAAGAATCGCACCGGATTCAAAAACCGTAAAGTCGCCGTTGTCCTTGTCGATGATCGCCGGAATTCTTCCGTTAGGATTGATTTTTAAAAACCATTCTTCTTTTTGTTCCAATTTTCCGATGTCGATCGGATAAACTGTATAAGGAATTCCTAATTCTTCTAACATGATGGAAGCCTTTCTTCCGTTTGGCGTCGAGGCCGTGTATAATTCTATCAATGACATTCTCCTTTTGTCTTTTGGAAATCCGCTTGGATTATTTTTCTTAGACTGAATGGATTGTAAATGTATTCGGAAAAGTTACAATTAATAAAACGACTTGGACTTTTTTTTCAACCTTGTTTTGATTTAGACGATCGGCCCGGCGTAAACAATAGCTTGTCACGGAACCGACCCTTTAAAGATTGGAGCTATGGCTTGGATCTATCTCATCATCGCATCCGTTTTTGAAATCGGTTTTACTACTTGTCTAAAACTCTCCGAGAATTTTTCAAAACCGGTTTGGACCGTTGGTTTTGGAATTTCGGCCGTTTTGAGTCTTGTATTTTTAAACAAAGCAATCCAGACGATTCCAATCGGAACGGGATATGCGGTTTGGACCGGTCTGGGTGCGGTGGGAACCGTTCTTGTCGGAATCCTTCTTCACGGAGAACTCTTGGATTTTTGGAGAGGATTCTTTCTTTCCACATTGATTCTTTCCGTTTTAGGTTTGAAATTTCTCGTCGCTGAATAAAGGTTTTGCGCGAAGCATTTTTACTACAAAGAGATTTGTCTAAAGAATTATAAAAATAGAATATTCTTTTGATGGAATGTATTTGAGCGGCCTAATCTAAGAATTCAATTCGATCCTATAGAAGTCCTTTCTTTCTCCTTCCGTTTTTTGGGTCGCGAAGGACGTCACACGATTCAAACAGATCGAGGCCGCCGCAACTAAGAGTCAAAAACATCTTCGTAATATCAGCGACGGTTTGGTTCCGGACTGTTCGTAGGATTGATTCAACTGAACTGAATACATTCCCAAAGAATAGGATGAAACCGATTCTTCTAAGATTGTTTTAATTCCGCGTTTGCCTTTTGACGTTTGAGACGTTTCCGGATTTCTTTTCCTCGTTTCTGATTCACTTCCAAAACTTGGAGAAGGACGTCGATCGGAAAAACCGTTCCTTGGAACATTCTTCTCATCGTTCTTTCCGACATGTCATACCAACGAGCTTTTGAAGAGACCAGAAGTTCGCCCGTTTTGGAAAGATGAATGCTCGCTTTTGTGTAGAGCCTTCTTCTTCTTACCATCGTCACCCAACAACGAACCTCCACTTCTTCCTGAAGAGGAACCGCTTTGTAATAACGCATATACAATTGATCGGTCATAACGAAGTGGCCTAGATGAAAACAAAGAACTCCTTGCGCTTCGTCGAGAAGAGTGGCGAGGACTCCGCCGTGAGCATAACCGGGAGCGCCTTCGAATGATTTTTCTATTTTAAAAGGAAAACGAACTTCACCACTTTCTTCGTGAAAGGGAAAACTTGCGTGGATGCCCTTTGGGTTATCGGGGCCACAGCCAAAACAATTTTTATGATGCCAGTCTTGACCGTTCTGACTCGCTTTGATCTCCCGGTAGATTGTCTCAGGTTCCATTATTTTCCTCCGGAAGGAATTTGGATTCTTACAAACGTTTCGATTTAACAAAGGAAACGATTCTTCTTCCATGAAAAAATCGGAGGATATGGATTCAAGTGCGAAAAGCTTAAAAATTTTTGAGAAGATGTGGCGAGCTTATTTTCGATTGAAAGAAGTTTGTGTCAGAATTTTGATTCTTTTTCAATTCACCTTGACTGAGGACTTTGGGATCTTATTCTACGTTGCGTTTCATCAAGGGAGAATTTTTCATGAAAGCCGCAATCTTAGAATCCGGAAAAAGAAGTTTAGAAATCCGCGACATAGCCGTGCCGAATGTGGGCCCGGGTCAAGTAAAAGTAAAAATCAAGGCCTGCGGAATCTGCGGTTCGGACGTACATCTTGTAGTTCATGGAACGCTCAAGTGTAAACATTTTCCAAGAGTCCCCGGTCACGAATCTTCCGGAGTGATCGAAGAAGTAGGGGAGAATGTAAGTCGTTTTAAAAAAGGAGACCGAGTTGTGATCGCTGCGGGAACTTCTTGCGGAGTTTGTTCTTATTGTAAAGCGGGTCACGAAAATCTTTGTAAAGAACTCGGAGTTTTCGGTTTTGATCGGGATGGAAGTTTTGCGGAATACAACGTCGTGGAAGAACGTTATCTCTACGCACTTCCGGACGCGATTCCTTTTGATCAAGGGGCGATTCTTGCCGACGCGGTTTCCACTCCGTATCACGCGATTCGATATCGGGGGAATATCGTGGACGGAGACACGGTTGCGATCTTCGGTTGCGGCGGTTTGGGAATTCACGCCGTTGCGGTTGCAAGAGCGCTTACTACCGGAAAGGTGATCGCGCTCGATGTGGATAAAGGGCCGCTTGAGAACGCGGTAAAATATGGAGCCGACGAAGTCATCAATCTCAAAGAGGTCAGAAATCCCGGAAAGGCTTTGAAAGAAGTAAGCAAAGGGGTCGATCTTCTCGCTGACTTTTCGGGTTATATGTCCAACATCGAAGAGTCCCTAAGGGCTATGAATCCAGGCGGAAGAATCGTTCTTGTCGGAATCGGAAGACAACCCTTGAAATTTCAGATTCCTTTTATACTCATCGAAAAGATGATCTCGGTTTCGGGATCCTATGGTTCGGATAGAAGGGCGATTCCGGAGCTGATCGATCTCTATCTAAAAGGAAAGATCAACCTTACCCATTCCATCACTTCCCATCATTCATTAGAAGATTTGAATGAATGTTTGGAAGCCTTGGACGAAAGAAAAGGAAATCCGATTCGGTTTATCATTCAACCGAGTTGAAAGTTTTTTGGATTTCGCGTAATCGAATTCGTATTAAAAAAGATGAGAATTGTTCCGGCTCGGATCCATTCTTGAAATTAGAAAATAGAATTTCAAAAATGGATCGCGTTTCGTTTAAAAAGCGTTAGGCGGCGACCTTTCCGATTTCGATCGCTTCCTGAACCGGAATGAGCTTTCCGGTTTTTACGTCGTAAACAGATGAAAACACTTCGGATTCCCAGATTATAGTTCTTACTAATCCAGACATCGTTTCAATCTTCTGAATTCTAAGTTTAATATAGCAGATTATTGATCTACTATAACAAAATTAAGTTAATTAAAAAGGAGAGGCAGGTAAGAATTTTACGATATTCCTATTGGTTTTGGGAACCGGAACGCTTTCTGAACTCGATGTCTTCTGGAAAAGTAGGAACTCCTTCTTTTCTTGGGAACAAGGTGGAATTCTTAATTGTAGCGATCGTTATAAAAATCTTGCATTTTAAAAATCAGGATTTAGGTTGGGGAGAATTCCTCTGCAATATATATCGTTTGTTATTTAAAGGTGATCCTGTGAAAACTCAGATTCGTAAACTCATACTTCCCGCTTCGGTTCTTTTTTCGATTCTTCTCGTATTACCCGTATTAGGCGCTTTCTCTCTTAAGGATATTCCGCATTCGATCGGGCCGGACGGAAGGGAACTTTCCAAACAGTTTCTTGGGTTTTTGAGGGGAGTCGCCAAAAAGGTTCAATACGACGGAAGAGCATTAGAATTTCATAATTATATAGAGGCTTCCTTAGAGAAGTTTGAATTAAAAAAACTCTACAACTCTGAGTTTCTTCAGAAAGACGAGGACGGAACTCACTGGGTAAGTTATAAGGGAAAGTTCTCACCGGAAGGTTATAAGATCAGTCTTGAAGACAAGAGGATGAAGACGATCGCAGTTTCTTCTTTTGGAGATTTCAGCGCGGAATTCGATTTGAGACACAATCCGAAACCACTCTACAGCGGAACTTCCTATTCTGGAAATTTAGATCTTACGACTCATCTCGGGCCCTTCACTCACAAACACGCCGTGATGGCGATGGAATCCTCTCTCAAATTTTTGGATCCTCAGAATATAAAACAAATCGACGCACCGACTACCCTAATATTCAAAAAAGTGAATCATCCGGAAGCTAGAAAAGTGTTAAACGACTTATCTAAGTCCTTTCCGGATCTTGCAAAATTCTTAAACTACTATTTCGGTTTAGAATCTCTTTTGGTTTTGAGCGAGGAGAAGGCGAGTAACGGAGAAGGTTTTGTTACAAAGTTCAATTTTAAAGGTTCCATTTCCAGAAATCTTTCGGACGACTACGAAGAGTTAGGCGATTACCTGGATTCTATTAAATATCTTGGATGGGTCAATATCAAATTGGAGAATCCAAAAGGTAAAACCCTGGCTGAAATTCGACTTAACTCCAAAACTCCGGATATCTCCTTTAAATTTATCACCAAACACGGAAAAATTCTTCCTTACGATTCCAAAGGAAATCAATTTCCGGAAGATTCCTTTTCAATCGTTTCTCTCAATCATTTTCCATTTCAAGTTCGGGTTTCTCTCGAAGCAAATCTCTACGGACTTTTGTTGGAGAATCCGGAGATTTTTCTTTCCGGTCTTTTTGTAAATCATCCCGATAACGCTTCCCTTTCCTTTAAGATCACAAAGATCGAAAAGTTCGACGTCTCCGGCGGTTTTTCCTACGTCATTCCTACTTGGGCGATCAATTTGGTCATTCCCGGTAATTTAGAATCGATCATTCACGAGTTTACCGAAACCCTCGTCCACGCAAACGGCGATAAGGGAACCAAAGTTGCCCTTTCTTGGAACCGAGATTCTGGAAAAACTCTGATGAAAACTCATATAGAATCGGAATTTTTGGATAATTTTTTTATTCGTTTCGGCCTCAAGATCTGGAATCACAAGGTTCTTCCCTCCGAGGAAGCAAGAGACGATATTAGAAAAGTTTTTATCCGTATGGTGGATTTAATTATCAAAGATATTTAATATTCTTTTCGATAAAACGTATGTTTACGATGCGGCAGGGATCGATGCGTAGTCAAGTTATTGAATGTTCGACGAGCGCCTGTTTACTAAGAGATACACAATAACTTGACTCGAGCGGAGAGCCCGTCCGCCGCCCAAATTCATATTCCAAATTTCTAAAGCCGGTTTAAAAAGTTCCATTTTTTGCGGAGTTTTTACTTTTTTTCTTCAACGTTTTGACCGTGTTGCACCCGAAAGCGCATATCAGACATTAAACCCCCTTTTAAGGAACAATAGAATGATGGAAATAAATAAAGTATCGAGCTCGAATAGATCTAAAGGAGAATCCCCTTCTTCGTCCGGATTTTTTAGATTTTCTAAAAGTATAATATTAGGTATTTTGATTTTATCGATTGCGGTTTCTTGTAAACCGAAACAATCCGAAGAGGAAAAGTCCGATGCTCTCTTTCTGAATTTAATTATGGCGAGTGTTCTTTTGAATCCGTGTAATACCGGAGTTCGTTTTAGCACGAATCCGACGAATATCACGGTTGCAGCCGGTCAGAGTCTAACCGTTTGCGGCGATCAAAACGCAACTCCGACTCTTACTTTCGCACAAGCAGGTTCTTATAAACTGACTGCAATCAGTGGAACTCAAACGCATAGCTCGAGTAAGTGTAATTCGATTTATTCCGATTTTTCGATTACAGTGAAAGATCCGAATAACACTTTGATTCTAACCAGTTCTACGACGGCTGTAACTTTGGATATCACTGCGGCGGCTAACAGTCAATATACGCTCACGGTCAATGGAATGTCCACTTCTTCCCCTTATACTTGTCAAGGTTTGAGAGCCTCCCTTTCGACCAGCCCGGCGCTTTTGACGATCACTCGCCTTTGAAATTCCGATTTTAAATTCGGAAGAATGAATCCGCGCCGATCTTTTTGAGACCGCGCGGATTTTTATTTTAGAGACCTGTGATCGTTCCGCAAGTCGTGAGTAAATCTTTTGCGTTCCCATAGGACTGATCGGAAGTCGCTACGCCCAGGGCCAGATTGATTTTGCTCTTGTTAAAATTCGAGTTCACACAACTTCCACCGCTATTGGAACACTTCGCGTTTCCGGGTTTGGTTCCGGATGCGAGCGTCGTCAACCAGGTTACGAAGTTGGTTCCTCCGGCATTGACTCCGTACATATCTTCCGAGGTCGTGATCGTATGAACGTCTCCCGGCGCGATGTAGTAGGAATAATTCGTCGCTCCTCCGGAGATTCCATTCATAGAAGTTACGGCTTGTTGCGACCATCCGCAAGTAGCTCCGTCCGTTGACGCAGGAGTTCCGTCGGGAACGGTGCTTCCATCGGTATCTCCGAATAACGCGGAGTAGGTTTTGGACGAGTCATAAGGATCGGTCGCCTTCGCGTCCGAATACGTAGGAGCGGCGTTGATGATGTTCATAACTTTGTAGAAGAATCTTTGATTCCCGTCAAAGAGAGCCGCATACTGTCCCGTCTTGTCTGTGGAGTAAAACGTCGAAACCTTTGTGAAAAAATCCTGTATGGATGCTCCACCACCAGTTAGATAGTTGCCTGCAATTCCAGTCACCCAGGTAGGAAGATTCGGATCCGCTCCCCATTGTGTACTTAAATTTGTAAAGAATCCAGCAGGAACGATTCCGTTAGATGCATCGGAAAGCATATTCACTTTTACGGATGCATTGAGTCCTCGAACCGTTTCTCTTACGATTGGATAATTCAACAGAGCTCCGTATCCTCCCGCGCTCTGTCCGGTAACAAATACGTTTTCCACTCCTGAATATTCCGTCTGAATGAATTTTAACGTAGCGAGGACGTTGTCATATCCGCGGTGTTTGATTACGGCCGCGGCTCCGGTATTTGGATTTGTATAAGTCATATCCTTAGAACCGATATGTAAATCTCCGGAACAATAGGGAATGAATACTACGTCGTAATCTTTGAAAGGATTGGATGGATTTCCCGCGTTCATCACACCTTGGAAAGCGATTTTGACAAACTGATCCGGCACCACATTGAGTGCGTTAAAGTAAGTCGTAGTGTTGGTCCCGAAACAGTTGTATCCGCTCCAACAAGCTCCTCCTCCCATAAAATTGATCAGAAGTTTTTTATTGGAGGTGGCTACTTTTTTTCTATATAAGGAGAATGTTGTATTCCCTTCGATTCCTGTACAGGAAGGATTGAATGCCCGATTTGTATAACCCGCACCGGCGACACTTATCGTCCCGGAAGTAGGAGTGATCTTTTCGTAAGGTGTGTATAGAAAATTCGCTACGACCAATCCTAATATTTTTTCATCTTCATTCTCGTCGTTTTTCTTGCATGCACCGGAAGTGAAAACAAGACAAAATGCCATGGCCCATAGAATCTTTTTATTCATCTCTTGAACTCCTCATCTATCACTCGTTTTTATATTTTTGAACTGGCCAATTATAAAGCGTGCTGGAATGAAAGTCAACCGATACCGCAAAAAACGAAAGAAGAGATCGTAAGTTCTTTCTTTGTAGTTTATGGAAACGGATCTTTTTGAATTCGAAATCAGTTTAGATGCGAGGATTTTTTATCTCAAAGAGAAGAAGCTCCGGATTTGATTCCTTCTTAAAATGATAAAAACGGTGAATTTGTTTTATAAATAAAAACTCGAAGTAGAATGAATTCCCGGCTTGTAAGGACGAAACATTTTGGAATGATTCGGATCCATGTAAGAATGATCCGTGGATCTCTTCGAAAAGTAGGAACTCCTTCTTTTCAAAACCTCAGAAGGACTGCAATCTTCAAAATTCGGATTCGAATTTCGCTTTTCCTTTCGACTTAAGAAGTAGGAACTCCCAAAAGTTCAGATTCTCTTTCTCAAAAAAGAGACAGTCTGTCTCTTCTACTCAACGATTTTAGAAGGAAAATGGATCGGATTTTATTTGAGAATCCTTTCCTCTGTAGGAACCTGGACAAATCCGGCAGTTGTCGGAACTTTTTAAGGAATAGGAGACCTATTGGAACCATTAGAGGATTTATCCGGAATCGATGATAACCTGATCGTCCCGTTGGATTCGATCTTACCGCCGGAGCTATTTTTGATTCCTATCAAATCGCGCCCCGTCTTCCCGGGAATCATCACGCCTCTGATCGTACCCAGCGGCAAATTTGCAAAAGCGGTGGAAGAATCTCTGAAAGGGAATTCTTTTCTCGGACTTGTTCTCCTCAAAGACGAAGAGAACGAAAAGGAAACTTCGGAAAACATCTATCAATTCGGGGTCGTCGCAAAGATATTAAAAAAAGTGCATCTACCCGACGGTGCAGTCAACATTCTTATCAATACCGTACGTCGTTTTAAAATCAATTCTTACATGAGCAACGATCCGCTCGTCGCCAAGGTGATGTATCCCGAAGAAGAACCGGGTGCGCCGAAAAATACGATCAAGGCGATGATGAGAACCTTGCTCGTTATGACCCGGGAGCTCGCTCAGAACAATCCTCTTTTTACGGAAGAGATGAAACTTACGATGCTCAACGTAAACGAGCCGGGAAAGATGGCGGACTTTGTCTGTTCCATTCTCAACCTCGAAAAAGAAGAATACCAATCCGTCATCGAATCCAACGTCTTGAAGGAGAGAATTGAAAAGGTTCTTCTTTTCTTAAAAAAAGAAATCGAACTCGTTTCGATTCAAAGAGAGATCTCGGATCAGATTCAGGATAAGATCGATAAACAACAGAGACAATTTTTCTTAAGAGAACAACTCAAAGCGATTCAGAATGAACTCGGAATCAAAGACGATAAGTTTGAAAAGAAATACGAAAAATTTTTAGAACGTCTCAAAACGATCAACGCGGATCCGGAAGTCATCGAAGAAGTCACGAGAGAACTCGATAAATTCTCCTACGCAGACCCGAATACGGGCGATTACAACGTTATACGAAATTACTTGGACATCTTAGAATCCCTTCCTTGGGAATCCGCTCCTTCCCGAGAGATCGATCTCGACAAAGCCAAACGCACGCTGGACCGAGATCACTACAAACTCGAAGACGTAAAAGACAGGATCTTAGAATTTCTTGCGGTCAAAAAATTAAAGGCCGACGAAAAAGGCACAATTCTTCTTCTCGTGGGGCCACCCGGCGTCGGTAAAACATCCATAGCAAAATCGATCGCCGAGGCTATGGGAAGAAAGTTCTTTCGTTTTTCCGTCGGCGGTATGAGGGACGAAGCCGAGATCAAAGGACACAGAAGAACTTATATCGGTTCCATGCCTGGAAAGATCATTTCCGCACTTCGCATAACAAAAGAAAAAGACTGCGTGATCCTTTTGGACGAGATCGACAAACTCGCGGTCGGAATCCAAGGAGATCCGGCTTCCGCGCTCTTGGAAGTTCTGGATCCGGAACAGAATAAGAATTTTAGGGATCATTATCTTGATCTTCCATTCGATATTTCGAATGTGTTTTTTATCGCGACCGCGAATACGTTGGATTCCATTTCCAGAATTCTTTTGGATAGAATGGAGATTATCAATCTTTCCGGTTATATCACGGATGAAAAGGTGCAGATTTTTCAGAAGTATCTCTGGAAAAAAGTCCTGACCAAAAACGGAGTGGCGCCCTACGGAATCGATTTTGAAAAAAAGGCGATCGTCGCTTTGATCGATTCTTATTCTCGAGAGTCCGGAGTTCGCGGTCTGGAAAAAGTAACCGATAAACTTGTACGCAAGATCGCGATGAGAATCGTCAAAAAAGAACCTTTTCCAAAAGTCATTCACGAAAAGGATCTCGAAACATTCTTAGGAGTTCCTAAGTTTACGGACGAAAGAATGGTAAAGGCCCTCGTTCCCGGAACGGCTCTCGGGCTTGCTTGGACTTCGGTCGGAGGAGCCACTCTTTTGATCGAAGCGCTTTTTGTAAAAGGTAAGGGCGGGATTCTTCTTACGGGAATGATCGGAAAGACGATGGAAGAATCTTCGAGCATCGCTTTGAGCTATATTAAGAATTTCTTAAATAGAGACGACTTGTTTGCGGATAGGTTGGTCCACTTGCACGTTCCCGACGGAGCTACTCCGAAGGACGGGCCTTCCGCCGGAATTACGATGGCTACCGCAATTCTTTCTCTCGCCTTGGGAATCCGAGTTAAGCCGGGTTTTGGAATGACCGGAGAAATCACTCTTACGGGCGAAGTCCTCGCGATCGGCGGGCTTCGGGAAAAGATCGTCGCGGCTAAAAGAGTGGGAGTCCACAAAATCATCTATCCAAAAGATAATCTCCAACACTTGGAAGAAATTCCTGATTACGTAAAAAAAGGAATGTCCTTTTTTCCGGTAAGTCGATTTGAAGAAGTCGCCAAACTGATGTTCGACGAAAAGGTTCTCCTAAAAGCGAATCCTTTGCTCGAAAATGCGTTAAAGGCGAAAGCCGAGCCGATAGGTAAGGCCGCGAAAAAGAAAAAGACGGCCGTTAAAAAATCTTCTCCCTCCAAAAAGAAGACGGGCGCTCGAAAAAAGAAGAAGTAGTATTTTAGAATATTCTTAAATATGAATTTTAAAAAAAAGCAGGAGGCCTAATGGGCGTTCCATTTATTGACATCAAGAGGTTTGAACCGGGACTACTGGAAGAATGGGAAGAAAAAGTAAAAGTCCTCAGTAAGAATGCGAGTTTTATCGGAGGCGAAGAAGTTTCTCTTTTAGAAAAAAATCTTGCGACTTACGCGCAGACAAAATATTCCATCGCCTGTGCAAACGGAACCGACGCGCTCCAATTGGCTTTGAGAGCCTTGGGAGTGGGAAAAGGCGACGCGGTTCTGCTTCCGGATTCCACATTCTGGGCGACCTTTGAAGCGGTAGTAAACGTCGGAGCAGATCCTTATACAGTGGATACAAATCCGGATGATCTTCAGATGGATTTTGCGGAATTCGAAAAAGCAGTCGAAAAAGTAAAACCTAAGGCGGCCATGATCGTTCACCTCTACGGTTGGGGTTCTTCTAAAATCGAAGACTTTCGCAAACTCTGTAAGTCCAAAGGAATTCCTCTCTTGGAAGACGGAGCTCAGTGTTTCGGAGTCAAATACAAAGGTGAATCTCTTTATAAGGACGCAGTGATCAGCACCACTTCTTTTTATCCTGCGAAGGTGTTAGGCGGCGCGGGAGACGGCGGCGCGGTTTTTACAAACGACGAAGAACTTGCAAATAAAGTAAGAATGCTTTCCAATCACGGAAGAATTTCTCATTACGCATACGGCGACGTTGGTTGGAACTCGAGATTGGATACTCTGCAAGCCGCGTTCTTAAATATCAATCTTAAACATCTGGAAGCAAGAATCAAATCTCGCAGAGTAGCAGCGCAAAAATATTATGAAATACTCCCAAGCCTTGGGATTCAAGTGATTCATCCGCCTAAGGACTACGAAGAAAACGGCTATTGTAACGTCACTCTCTCCACTCCGGAAGAAAGACCGAACATCCAAGAAGTCCTCAAGGAAAAAGGAATCGGTTTTGGTAATATCTATCCGGGAGCGATGAGTGATCAACCCGGCGCGAAACCTTATATCAAAGGTAAGTTCGGGGAAAAACACTTAACAGGAAGAATATGCGCCTCCGTTCTAAACTATCCGCTTTTTCCTTATATGAAAGAGGAAGAACTGGAAGAAGTTTTTGCGGCGATCCGAGAATTCAATTCTCGAAAAAAATAAATCTCCATACCTTAAGGAGCGGACTTTTCCGCTCCTTATATCTTTTAAAAAAACACTTGTCTTCAAAACGCGCTTTCTTACAATTCCTGCATCCTAAAAAGTAAGACAGGGATTAACTGGAATGCAACGGATTTTTCTTGTCCTTCCTTGCAAAAGGTCTAATATGAAATAGGGGATCTGACAATGAATATAGATATAGGAATTACTGAAAAAAATCGAGATACGATCAACACAGGGTTGCAAAAACTTTTAGCCGATACTTACATTCTTTATTTTAAAACACACAGTTATCACTGGAATGTGACCGGCCCGCAATTCAACACGCTTCATCTCATGTTTCAAACACAGTACAACGAACTTTGGCTTTCTATCGATTTGATAGCCGAGAGGATTCGCTCTTTGGGATTTTTCGCGCCTAGTTCTTCCCATCAACTTGGAAAGCTGACTTCGATTCACGAGGAGGGAGGAGTTCCGAATGCGGAGGATATGATCCGTCATCTTGTGGCCGGACACGAGACCGTGATTAGAACCGCGAGAGCGCTTTTACCCGCGGCGGACGAAGGAGGAGACGAAGTGACTCTGGACCTTCTTACACAAAGATTGGAAGTACACGAAAAAACCGCGTGGATGTTGAGGAGTATGTTGGAAGTCAGAAATCCTTGATTTCCGTTTAAACCGACATCGTAAAAGGGCGTGTTCGTTTGAGCGGACGCGCCCTTTCTTTATAAGTAACTCTTTTTACTTTTTTAAAATATTCTAAACTTAGAATTCGGGTTTAGAGTAATATTTTCATCTTTAGTAAAGTCTTATCCTTTTCAGAAGAGTGAGATGTATTTGATAAACGAAGTCCTACGTTTAATTTTATATTTCTTTAGTAATAATTTCTTGAAAAAGATATAAAGCTCGGTTCCACTCTTCTCCTCCAAGGAATAGAAACCGTGATACAGAAAATCTACAATCTTTCCCTTCTTAAAAAACTTACTTTGGTGATTCTTCCCACCCTTGTTCCTCTTCTTTTGTCTAGTTTTTTCTTTTTAAAAGAATTTTCGGATAAGAGCGAGTTTACGCGCAGAGAAGTCGGCGGGATTGATTTTTTCTTTGGAGCCATCGAGCTCTATTCCAGGCTGGTTGATCGCAGAAAAGATTTCTTCTATTCCATGAAGGGAAAAACTTCGGTCGAAGTATTGAAAAAAAGCAACCAAGCAATGGAAGACCAACTTATCAAGTTGGAGAATTTAGAAAAAGAAATCGGCTTTATGGAACGTTCTCCCGAGTTTCTTTCCACGATGAGAAAAGAATGGAATGGGCTCCACAAAATTCCGGACGCCAATCTTGATATCGACGTCGTTCTCAAATCCCACGAACCGATTTTTAAAGCTCTTATGGAGTATCAGGAATATATCGCACAAGATTCCAATCTGATATTGGATTCTTATCCTGAAACTTTTTACGTTCTTTCGGTTAACATTTTGTATATACCGAACATCATAAGCGACATGGCCCTCATTCGAGGAACCGGTTATCAATTATTGGAACAAAAAAATCCAAACTTTTATTCCAAGGAAGCGATTCAGATACTGAATAAAATCCATCATATCGAAAGCAATCAAAAAGAAGTCACCGCGCTTCTCAAAAGATCAGTGAATCAAAACGGAATCATCAAGAGTAAATTTGAAGAAAGAATTCTCAACCTGGATAAAAACGTAAAACTGAATTTGGATCTTTGTAAAAAGACTTTTACGGGAGAATCCGTTGAAACATCCGATGCCTTTTTGAAACGGATGATCGCATTCGTAGAAGAATATAAGATATTGGAAAGGGATCTTTTACTTACGACCCAAGAATTACTCGAAGAAAGATTGAAGGCCGACCGTTTGAGGATTGTGTTTGCTCTTTTGGGGTTGTTGGTTTTACTTTTGGCGACTACGATCTTTTGTTATATCGTGATTCGTTCTATCATCGATCCGGTTCATAAAATCACTCTCGGTTTAAAACAAGCGATGGGAGAACGAGATCTCACGATCCAGATCGACGCGATCTACCAAAATGAAATCGGAGAGATCACAGTCACAGCCAATGAATTCTTAAAATATCTTTCTTCTTTGTTTCAAAATCTTTCCCGAATGGCGCATAACTCAAATCAGATCGTAAATCAACTAACGGACTCTATACGAAATCTAAATCAATCCGCTCAGTCTCAAGCCGCAGGTACGGAAGAATCCTCGGCCGCTCTCGAGGAGATTGCTGCTTCTTTACAAAACGTTTTGCATTCCGTAGAAGGGGAAGCAAAGGACGCTCAGGATTTGAAAGTGAGATCCGGAGAACTCAAAACTTCGATGGGACTCGCCGGCGAAAAGCTGATCGTTCTGAGCGATTCCGTTAGAAAGACCGCAACGGCCGCGGTGGAAGGAAAGGATACGATTCTTCAAGCAACAAAGGCGATCGACGAAATCCGAGAGATGGCAAAACAGATCAATTCGATTACGTTGTTGATCACCGGGATTTCCGATCAGACAAATTTGCTTTCTCTTAACGCCGCGATCGAAGCCGCGAGAGCCGGAGAAGCGGGAAAAGGTTTTGCCGTCGTCGCGGAAGAGATCTCGAAGTTGGCGGATCGTTCCGCGTCCAGCGTTAGGGATATTGAAAGGCTCGTTTCGAACACTCATGAAGCCGTGACCAAGGGCTCGAACAACGTAAACACCGTTGTTACTTTTCTTTTAGAGCTGATCGAAAACACCAATCAATATCAGGAAGAAGTAGTGAGCCTCGTAAACAACGTAAAGGAGAATACGATTCGAATTGATCGGATCACAGAAACCATCGTAAAAGTTTCTTCCGAATCTTTACAGATTGAAACCGCTACCAAAGAACAAAAATTATCCACGGATCAGATTGCGGATACGATTCAATTGATTACAACCGAGTCTCAGGCGATTGCGACTAACTCGGACGAAGTTTCTAGAGTCGCTGAAAAGATTCAACACCAAGCCAACGAATTGAATTCGATTCTTTCCCAGTTTAAGTTTTCTTAGGATTTTTTATTTACAAAACTCCGGGGAACTTTCAGCATGAGGCGTGTCTTATCGGGAGGAATTTGCAAAAAACGGTTATTTTCTTTTTGAGAATTTCTTTTCCAAGGACGAGCTTTCAATCGTTTCAAAGATCGTACTCGATGCCGATCGACGTTGGCGCGAAATATACGACTTCTCTGAAAACGTAAACAGCGCTTATTTGACGGGCGAAAAGTTCTTACCCGATGTTCAGGACCGAGAACGATTGTTCGGGTTTATTTCCGATCATAGGCTTGTTGCCATTGCGGACGCTTTAATAAAATCAAAAGTATTCTTTTTGAATACTCAGCTTTTTTATAATCCAAAATCCGCTTCTAAAAAACCGTATTGGCATCGCGACGTTCAATACTTGGGCGTTGAAGAAGAGAAGCAGAAGAGTATCATCCGAAAAGATATCGTATTACATTTTAGAATTCCGTTCGATGACGATCCGGGACTTGAATTCATTCCGGGTTCTCATCTCAGATGGGATACGGAGTTGGAGAGAAATACGAGATTGGAATTAGAGGAGAGAAGGAATTTCGACGCACTACCGAATTCGGTAAGAATTCCACATAAGCCCGGCGATCTGCTCGTTTTCTCCGCGCATCTGATTCACAAGGGAGTTTACGGCCTGAAACGAAGTTCATTCGATATTCTTTATACGTCTTTTCCGAGTTCAAGCAAGGAAGTGCAAAGAACGGGACATTTTCCAAACTCAGATTCCGCATTTTTGGAGAATCCGATTTTTGAGACGAGCGTTTTGTCTATGGATATCGAACCGACTTTGTGCGAGTGAAAAGGCGGATTCGATGAAGATCATTTTCGATTCATCAGACGGTTTTCCAAAAAGTTGACGATCAGCGCCTGTCTCGCCGATTCTTGCGTATAGTCGTCGAGTCCTATCGTATCATCCGGATCGGAAAAAGGGGTTCCAAATCGAATTCTTTCCTCAGGTTTGAATAACCAGATCGGCCAGATAAAATAATTCCAAACTGATTTTTTGATGCCTCCTCGATAGCGCATGACGTGAGTTCCATTTTTACCTTCGACTAAAGATTCATTTTTGAAATTGGAACTTCCGTATACGGTAGAATCTAAACTCATAAAACCGAGCGAAACCACGTTGAGCATCCATCCCAAGCCGTAGCCTAAACTCAGAGTCGTATAATCAAGATTAAATTGAATTTTTCCTTCCGCCAAAAGAACGGCTTCTTGACGGCTGAGATCTATGCTGATCTCGGATTTAGGAATTCGAACACAAGTTTCCGAAAATTTAGAACGTATTACATTATTCGAATTTTCTTTCCGAATCTTATTGCAGAGATGCGGTTTTTCTTTTTGCATCTCCGCGTATTGTTCGAGTTGGAATTTCCATTTGGCATCATCCAGATAAACGGGCTCTCTGGTTTCAACGGTGGAACAATAATCGGATTTGAACAGGACGTTCGGAACCGCTTTCTGAATCAAAGTTCGGAGTTTATCCGAAGGTTTTCCGTTGAACATTTCGTTTCTATCGTAAATATCAAAGACTGAAATTTTATTTTGACCCTTTTCGCTAACGCAATCCAAAGAACCTAATTTATCTCCGACGATTTGCGAGTCTCCGTCCGAAATTCGGATCAGGATCGGTTTATAAACTACGTCTTCGTCCGACTGGAAAATTTTTTCCTTGAGAGGAATTTGTTGCGTATCAGTGGACAGCCAAATGCAGGAAAAAGAAAGGACTAGGCCTAAAGTTAGGACCAACCGAAAAGAAGATATCAAAAAGAATCTCCGTAGCATCAAGGTTTCTCTTTTTCAATGTACCGATCGTAGTCTTCTATCTTTTGTTTTAGTCGATTTGCTATGTAAGAGTCCGCGCTTTTCAGCCCATCGTAAATGAAAAGAGATTCTCTCTGATACGTTCGTTTCTTGTCGTTATCCCAATAATAGGGTGGAGCGTATAGATTGGAAATCCGATCCGCCATCTTTACGATCCAAATTTCTCTCGGTTGTTTTTTGATTCTTTCTATGGAATCGATCATCTTCTTTTCTTTCTCGGGAATTTTTTCATCCTTTGAAAGAGCCAAAACCCCGTCCGCGACGTTCCTCCCAAATCTCGAAACGACTTCCTCGTATTTTAAATCCGTATCTTCGATCGTATCGTGGAGTATGCCGCAAAGGATCGCCAAATCGGCGTTTATCGTTTTATCAAATTGTAATGCGTTCGAAATTTCCAAAACGACACTTCCGATATGGGTCAGATATTCCACTTTTTCGTTTTGTTTGACGCCGCCGTATTTTTGTCCGTCATGCAAGCGAGAAGCCAATTCCCACGCTTCTTGAACACGATTAACAGACCATTGTTGATTCATAATTGAATAACAATTCAGATTCAAAAAATTGAACTAACATTTATTGCGAAATCAAAGCGGACCATATACACCGATCCGCGATTTAAGAATTTGAAATATATAGAGAGCGAAAAAAAAAGATCAGCCGGTTATGAGTTCCGGAACCACTTCTTTTTCGACTCTAAAATTTCTTACCAAAGAATTTAGAATAGCCGCGAGTTGTTTTAGAAAATCTCCGGTTGCGGTCAACTCTTCGGACTGTGCCGAAATTTCGTGAAACGCCGTGCTGACGAATTCAATGGATTCGTAAAGTCCTTTGATTTCAGTCGAACGGTCTACGATATTGCTCATGATAATCTCGCTCTGATCAGCGACCGATGTATTGAGGCGATTTAGACTTTCAATGAGGTTGGAGTAATGCGCGCTGTTCTCTCGGATTGAAATTTGAGTTTGCGCGAGGGTTCTAAATTCTTCCGTAAGATTTTTAAAAAAGTCTACCGTGGTTAGAACCGTAGACTTCCCGCGATAGACGGCGGATTGAATCTCTCCTAAAATTTCCGTGGCTTTTTTTGTACTTTCTTGTGTGCTGGATGCGAGTTTGTTGATTTCTTCCGCTACAACTCCGAAACCCTTTCCGGAATTACCGGACCGAGCGGCTTCGATAGACGCGTTGATCGAAAGCATTCCCAATTTTGCCGAGATGTCGTTTAACAATTTAACCAGACTTTCCACTTTTTTTGCGGAAGTCCCGATATCGTTTATATCAGCTTCCAGGTGATTTAATTCCTGAGTGCTAAGATTGATATTCTTCACGGAGCGTTCAGACTTTTCCGAACTTTCCTTGAGATCTAAATCGAATTGTTGAAAGCCGAAAACCAATTCGTTTAACATTTTCTTTGCTTTTTCCTCGATCGTTTTTTGTTCCATCGCAGAATTGGAAATTTTCTGAAACGAATCACGAAACGTATCGAAGATAGCGGTGACTTCTTCCAAACTCGCCGCTTGTTCCTGGATGTTTTGACTCATGTTTCCCCAGGCTGAGGAAATTTCGGAAGCCGAGTTTTCGAGTTCTCCCGATTTTTCTTTAATCGTAAAAATCATTTCCCCAAGGTTGGAAAGATATCGGTTCATTAAGAATGCGATTGCGCCGGCTTCGGTTCCGGAATCCACGTGAATCTTGCGCGTTAGATCTCCGCCGCCTTTTGAAAGATCTTTTAGCGAATGGATCAGATCGATCCAGCTCGAGCCCGCACCGTGCTCGCTGATGTTCAAACCTTTTTCTTCATAGTCTTCGTTGACTCGAATTCCGATCGTAATTCTTAAAATCCAAAAAAGGAGCAAGCCAAGTCCGAAGGCCCAGAGTGCGCAAGTTACAACTCCGATTGTTTGCGGAAATATTCGAATATCTTGATTTTTTGATAGAACAGGAAGTAATAACGTTCCAAGAATTCCGCAAACTCCGTGAACCGGGAACGCACCAACTACGTCGTCTAGTTTTAAAACTTTTTCCAAAAACCAAGCGGAAAGAACGACTGAGATTCCCGCGATCGCTCCTAAAAGAAGCGACGCGGACGGAACGAGTACGTGACAACCCGCGGTGACTGCGACGAGTCCGCCCAAAACGCCGTTCATACAATCTTCAACGGAGGCGACTCTGTATAAGACCCAAGAAACTGAAATCGCAAGAATTCCTCCCGCGCTCGCGGAGAGGCTTGTATTGAGAATGATCAGAGGAACGTCTTCCGAGAACGAAAGTGTACTTCCGCCGTTAAAGCCGAACCATCCAAACCAAAGAATAAAAACTCCCAAGACAGAAAATGTAAGATTATGACCGTGAATTTTTCTAGGAGAACCGTCTTCTTTAAACTTATCTTTTCTAGCGCCAAGAACGATCACTCCGGCCAAAGAGATCCAACCGCCTAATGAATGTACGACGGTAGAGCCTGCAAAGTCTACAAAACCGAGTTTGGCAATCCAGCCTCCACCCCAGGTCCAGTGTCCGAAAACGGGATAGATAAATACGGAAACAAGAACTGAAACTACTAAATATGCAGAAAATTTAATGCGTTCTGCGACCGCGCCCGATACGATCGTTGCGGCCGTTCCCATAAACGCGACTTGGAAAAGGAAGAAGGCAAATTCTTTTCCGGATTTCAGACCTTCCAAAAAGAAATGATTGGTTCCGATCCAACCGTCGTTGGAATAACCGAACATAAGACCGAAGCCGATACAAAAAAAAGCAACGGTGCCTACGATATAATCCATTAAGTTTTTGACCGCGACGTTGATCGTATTCTTGAGTCTGGAAAGACCGGTTTCTAACATAAGAAAACCGGCCTGCATAAAAAATACCAGAGCGGCGCAGATGATCAACCAGATCGGATCTGCGGTTTTAGAAAGTTCTTGCGCGGGAGAATCGGCGAAGAGTGGGATCTGGATGCCCAGTAAAAAAAGGACGAGGAGTAGAGATTTTTTTTTCAAATGATTCTTAACTTGTTTCATAGATTCTAACTGTTTTTACCCCTCAGGCAAAATCGAAAACGAGCGTTTGCTAACGTAGGTTTCCGAAATGGAAAGGGTAACTCTATATTATTCTTCAATCGTTCCGAAATCGTATCGGAGTTTTCGAATCACATTCGATTCCTAAATGAGTGAATTGAAACCGTAGTTTCGATCCGCAAGTTGTAAGTTTGAAAAGAATTCTTCCAAGCTAACAAACAGAAGATTTTTTTATCAACGTGAATAACGAGGAATTTATTTCCCCTTCTAATTGGGAAAGAATTTGGAAGGATCTTACGATCAATGATTTATTCGGAGGACCGAAAATTTTTGTTAGGCGATGTCGTACATACCGGAATTTTTACCAATCGATGCTGTATAACGTTTGTAAATCGGAAAACTTCAAAGCTCTTAATTATAAAGTGGGAACGAGGATGTGAGGAAGATCCGAAAGATAGAAATATTAATTATAAAGATGACTTAATGATGGCAAAAGAATTCTTAAGGTTGAAAGAGACTAAAGAGAAGAATCCATTCGTTGCTCTGTCTTTCATGCCAATTTTCTTCCGGAAAAAAGGATCCGCCTGCGAGTTCTAAGACCGCTTTCATATAAGGTTCACCCGGATCAAAATCCTTTCCATCCAAATGAATCGATCCGCCCCATTTTTTCTTTGCCTGCGTATGCGAATAGACGCCTCTCAACGATTCCACCTTTTCGTTGCTGAGAGGAATTTTGTATTTTTCCGAAAGTTCTTTTACGAGACGAACGACGGCTTCGGTCTGTTCCTTGTTTGCGAGGAGCATTTCCGTATCTTTGCCTACGATTTCCACTTGGAAACAATTCGCATTTGTTCCCGTCGCAGCCGCGGCGGTATCAAGGATAGAATCAAGAAGCTGATAGATTTTGCCGTCTTTATCGGCGAGAAATGTTGCAGATAAATTCCGTTTTTCTAATACTTCCAAAGTTTTCTGATAATCCGGAATCGCTGTATAATGTAAAACGATACAATCAGGGCGAATTGTACCACGATGATTGTATCGAAGTCTTTTGTCTTCGAGAGCCTTTCCTTCGGAGGTCTTTTCTATCGAGTTCAATTCGATCGAAGGAGCGGGTGTATTTCCTCTTCCATGAGAATACGTTTGAACGATCTTTTTGCCCGTCGCATCCACGAACTTTTCCTTACGGATCACCCAGCCTTGGATAAATCGATCCTTCCATTCGGTCTCGGGGTAAAACTTGCCTTGGATTCTTGAAAAAATCGTGGAAAGAATTTTCTCTCCTCCGCAATCGCTCGTATCTATAAATCTTCCGAACTTCTTTTTGCTCTGAGAATGAGTGAAGACACCTTTTCCCGAAGCGATGTCGTAGTTATTTAGAGGAATTGAATATTCTTTAGAAAGACTCTGGATCAAATCGCTCAGAGCTTTGAGTTGACTTTCATTTTTGAGAATGGATTCTCCGGAACCTTCCCAAGAAACATGAATCGTAAAATCGTCCATGCCGGGAGCGGCGCGATAAAGAATTTTAGCGGGTTCTTCCACTCCGTAGACGGCTCCGTTTTCTAAAACGAGAAAGTGCACCATCCAACCGGAGGATTTGCTCTTTTCCAAATATTCTTCCGCTTTGAGAGAATTTGTATGATGGAGAAGAATCGATTTTACTCGAAAAGACCAACGCTTTTTGCCGATCGATGTCAGGGATTCTTGATCGAAGCCCAAGGTTAGAAATGGGAGAATCGAATTTTTCCCTTGTGAAATAGATTCTTTGCTAACCGAAGCACAACCGAGAAAAGTAAAAAAAAGAAATAAAAAGAATTTTCTGAACGAGTTCATGCTACTGAAACCTTTTCTCTCAGACGGGTGAGATCTTCTCTTAGTTTTTCCAGAGACCTGGAAAGTTTTCTATGACGATTGATCAAGTCTGAATATTCAGAAATTCTAAAGTTATTCCCGTTCTTCTTTGTGGTTTCCTCTTCCTGCGGACCTAAGGGAATATCCTTGAAAATTTCGGAAGAAGAATCGAATTCCATCGTGAGTTTTAGATATTCCGCGGAGCAAGAGGAATAGAATTCGGGAGAAAACTTCGACTTCGAGGATTCTAATTGTTTTTCGAGCCCGTCCTTTGCGGTTTTCAAAAACGAAAAAAGGGACTGATTGTCTTGGACGACTTCGTTTAACGATTCTTGGAGATGGACAACCGTTTTGTTTTTGGAATGAAGGATTCCCTTCTTCGCTTTAAAATAAATCAAATAGATGAGTACGACTGAAATGATAAAAATGGAGGAAAAAAGAAAGAAAGTCCGTTTTCCATAGATCCATTCGAGGGTTTCCCACTGAAACAGGTCCGGATCGTAGGCCGCGATTGCCAATCCAGAAAGAAAAAGGAGGAGAAGCGAGAAAAAAGCCGTTCGAAATGCCATTCGAATTCATGACAGATTTTTTGCCCGACTTTGTCAAGGAACCTTCTTGGCGAAAGAAAACCGTCTCACGAGTTTAAGATCGACTCCGTGTAAATCCGATACTCTTAGAGATGAAAGGATCTGCTCCTAAAACGGTTTCTCAGTCCAAAGTGGTAAACTTTGGACTTTATAAGATTAAAAAAACTCTCCGCGAAGAGGGTTTTGAAGTGGTGGAAAAACCGGATGGAAAGATCACGCTTGTAATCCGAGTCGGAAAAGAAAAACAAAGTTAAACAAACTTTGCCAAGCTGAGTAAGAAACTTCCAACTCCTAACATTCCCACTAAAATCCAACGAGTCTGAGTCGAGATCGTCTTGTGAATTTCCGTAATTTCCGATTTCATTTCCACTCGAAGTCCATTAAAATCGGATCGAAGTTCGTTCTGATTGTTTAACGTTTCTTCTCGAAATTTGTTCTGAAAATCCTGAATCGAAGAACGAAACAAATAAAATTCTCGGTTCGCATCCAGTTTAAACTGGCTCATTTCATCCCGAAGAAGATGAATTTCTTCTTTGGTTTGAACTCGCATGCCGCGAACGTCTTCGTGAAGTTCTTTTATCTCCTCTTTGATGGCGGAAGTTTCCTTTTGAAGTCTTCTTTCGAAGCCGTTGGAAGAAAGACCAAGAACTTCTTTTCGAAATTCATTCAGAGTTGTGTTTAGAAATTTACGGAACTGTAGAGATCCATCCAGGCCGAGAATTTCTTCCAATTTGTTCGGAATATTATGTACCCAAATCATAGGATTAGAATGATCTTTGATCGGCGATTGCTCAAGCATTTTTTTTTACCTCTTAACCGGAACGGTTCCTGATCGTTTTGAGGGGAGGTGGGTGATTGAATTTTTTTCTCGGATTTTTAAAAAAATTAGAAAATTCTAAAATAGTTTTTTTAGCAAAGGAATTATTTCCAAAGAAGAAAGGGCGCTATTGAAATAAGGAAGGGATTATTTTTCAAGCGAATCCGCTCTTTGCGAAGCTCAAGGTCCGCAAAGGAAAAATCTTTTTGAAGTTTTATCTGATTCTGCAGCGAAGAAAATATTGTAACGAATGAAATGGGCGAGAACCTTTTCGCAATTATATAATAAAAGTATAATTTAACTAATTATTGTATAATTACAAATTAAAAGGAATCAGGATCCGTTTCGGGAAGTTCTACTTCTTCTTTTTTCGGCTCCGGTTTTAGAAAGTCGGGGCATTTTTCTTGGAGACGTTCGTGAACTTTCCACTTGTCGCCGGCAAGAGGCATAACGCGTAAGTAGATTCTATAATTTCGAACGGAACCTTTGCAATAGCCGCCTTTGAGATAAAGGTTCCCGAGAAGTTTTCTCGCTCCGGGATGAGCGGGTTCCAACTCGATGACTTGATTTGCGAGACGCACAGCTTTGTCAGGGTTGTTAGCCGCGAGTTTTCTTGCTTCTTCCCAGGCGGGCACGGTTTCTTTTTCATACCTTCTATAAAGATCGACGTTTCCCATCTGGAACAATCGAAAGATGATCGCGTCTTCTTTTCCGTTCTGGCAGATTCCATACCAGACGTCTTCTTCCCTTTCCGTGATTCTGTTCGCGCGGATTCCCGCGAGTTTAGAACCGTCGACACAACCCGTAGCTTCAAAAAGGTCTTTCATCGCTTGGGGAGAAGTCGCGAGAATTCTTCTGGCACCGTTTTCAAATGTGGCGATCTCATCTTCCGGAAGAGAATCCTCCGGATTGGGAATATCTAAGAGGCCCGATAAAACTCTCAGTTTGATGGAAGATTCTAAAACCCATTCCGGAAGATTTAAGGATTTTAAAAACTGATCTTCCTTCTGAAAAATTCTTCGATAGACGGAACAGTCGATCAAGGTTAGAATCAGGGACGAAAATAAGAAGAAACGCGTAGAAAGGGAGAAAAACGATCCTGAGAGGACTTTTTGATTTGCCACAATAGGTAACATGTGATTTCTCAACAATAGAATCAATCAGGAATCTATGATCCAAGAACTGAAAGCAGATCTAAACGGCAAGGGACAAAAACACTGCGTGATTGTTTCCCGCTTTAATGAATTCATCACCGATAGCCTTTTGAAAGGCGCTCTCGAATCCTTTCGGATGCACGGAGTCAAAGAAGAAGATATCACCGTGGTAAGAGTGCCGGGCGCCTATGAAATGCCCGTGGTTGTCGCCAAAGCCGCGGCTTCCAAAAAATACAACTCCATCATCTGTTTAGGCGCGGTGATCCGAGGCGCGACCGCTCACTTTGATTTCGTTGCGGGAGAATCCGCAAAGATCGGTTCGATCGGCGTCCAGTATTCCATTCCGGTTGTGTTTGGAGTTTTGACCACGGACACGATTGAACAGGCGATCGAAAGAGCAGGGACCAAAGCCGGAAATAAGGGTGCGGAATCCGCAGCCACGGCGATTGAAATGGTCAACTTGCTTTCCCTTCTTTAAATGTCAGCCAGACGTACTTCCCGCGAAATCGCCGTAATGGCACTTTACCAATTGGAACTCACCAAACCTCCGCTCAAGGACGTTTTGAAGTTCAAGTGGTATGATAAAAAAACAGAACAAGAAGAAAGGGATTTCGCCATTTCCATCGTAAATGGGGTTGTGAAAAATCAGGAACAGATCGATACTCTGATAAAGAAGTATTCCAAGAACTGGGACTTTTCCAGGATCAGCGTCGTGAATAAAGCGATTCTTCGTTTGTCAGTGTATGCATTGTTGTACAGCTGGGAAGTTCCGAAGAACGTTACGATCGACGAAGCGGTGGAACTCACTAAAGAATTTGAAAGTGAAGAATCCGCGCGGTTTGTAAATGGAATCTTAGACGCAATTCTCAAAAACGAAATCAAATCCGATGGATGAAAAAGAAATCCGAAAAAACAGGCTGTTCTTAGAAGGGATAGAGGAAAAAGAACTCTATTTCCCCGAAGACAAGGAGCCTGTTCGGATTCGCAGAACATATAATAAACTTCTAATATTCTGGATTCTTCTCGGAGCCGTTGTCTTGGGGGCCTTGAGCTTCGCGATTTACTACCAATTCTTCCGTTCTCCTTCTCCCGGTTCCGAATTTGCCGGAGGATTTAACAAAGATCTCGTACAAAATAAATCCGATATCAATCGTCTTTTGGAAAGACCGTATCTTCCGGACGGAAACGCAAATCCGCAACTCACAAAGTGTATCAATCTTTATAAGGAACGATTCACGAGAGAAGCATTCGATTATTGTAATGAATTCTTAGATTCCACCGGAACTCAGGAAGAAAAGTCGATCGCACTTACCGTGTTAGGCGTAATCCACGACGAGAGCGGACGTTATCCGCAAGCGATCGAACGTCTTCAGAAAGCGGTTCAATTTGATCCTAAGAATTTTTACGCTTACTACAATCTCACTCTCGCTTACAAACACGCCGGAAGATTCGCGGACGCGAGAATGGCTGCTCTCAAAGCAAAAGAGATCGCGCCGAACGACCCGAGAATTTCCTTACTCGCCGGAAACCTTTTCAACGAATTAAACGATCCCGACGCGGCGATCGACGCTTACAAAGAAGGACTTTCGCAATCTCCGGACGATATGTATCTCACTTACAATCTGGCGGTGAGTTATTTTAAAAAAGGCGAGATTCCGCAAGCGGAAGAAGAATTTAAGAAAGTCGTAATGAAGTCTCCTTCGGGAAGATTAGCGGCTCTCTCTCATTCTTATCTTGGGAATATCGCCTACAACAAACAGGATTATCCGAGCGCGGAATATCATTTCCGTCAGGCGAGCGCGCTTTCTCCGAACGAAGCCAAGTATCTCTACAACCTCGCGGTCGTTCTCCAGAAGAACGGAAAAAAAGAAGAAGCGCTGAAATATCTGGAACTCGCGAGAGACGCGGGTGCGAACGATCCTGAAATCTATCGTCTGATCGCGGAAGGATTTTCCAATTTGAATCAAGGGGAGATGTCGATCTCCGCTCTTCAGAAAAGTTTGAAATACAATCCGACCGATTTGGATTCTCTCTTTCAACTCGCGGAGGCTTACTATAACAAAGGGGATCTTCTTTCCGCCGAAGAAACATACAGAAGAATCGTATCTTCCACTCCGGGTGATAGTTTTACGGAAACGGCCTTGATCAACTTAGGCGTGGTTCTGGATCAGATGGAACGTTATGGAGAAGCGATCACGGCTCTGAATCGAGTGCTCGAACTCAATCCGAAAAATGCGAAGGCGTATCATACTCTCGGGCTCGTTTACAAACATTCCGGAAACGGAACTCTTGCGATCGAAAATTGGAGAAGATCCACGGCGCTTGAACCTGAAAACGTACAAAGCCGGGAGGCTCTGGGAGACTATCTTCTGGAGAATAAATTCTTTAGAGAAGCCGTGGAAGAATACACGGGTGTGGTAAAACACAAAGACGACGCATACAAGGTCTATCTCAAGATGGCGGAAGCCTATATGGGAATGCAGGACGATTCCAATGCGGAGAAAATTCTATTAAAAGTTTTGAATGCTTCCAGAGACGGAAGCGATCTAAAGAATGCTCATAAAAAATTAGCCCTTCTTTATAATAAATCCAAGGATCCGGATCTAAAAAACCGGGCGAAGGACGAGGCGTTTCGTTCGGCTCACATGGATCCGGAAGATATGGAAGGTCGCCTCGTACTTGCAAAAATTCTAATAGACTCAAATTCGATTTTGGATCGTGAAAAAGCCATCGACGAGTTGACCGCGATCGTTCGTTCGGACGTAAGACCTAAGACCGCCGCGACCGCCTATAACTATCTCGGAATCTGTTATTATAAAAACGGAGAATACAAAAGGGCGGTGCGCTCGTTTCAGAGTTCGATCGACTTGGATCCTTCTCTTTCCGAAGCGTATGAAAATAAACGCGCCGCCTCCGCCGCACTGGAAGAATCCACTCGAAGGGAGGGATTTTTCTGAGGCTCTACTTCACAAACGTCTTCCTTTTGATTCTACTCACCATTCCGATCGCAGCGGCAGAAACTCCTAAAGACGAATTCAAAGAAAAGGTCCTGAGTTCCGGAAAAACTCAAGGAACCGCGATTTCGGAAATTCGATCACGAGGTCGATTGGATCTCGTAAAAGAATTACTTCCGATCTTTCAGAACGAATCCACTGACGAAAAAGTTCAACTCGCGATATTAAAGTTATTCGGGGAACTGGATGATCTGGACGGTCTCGCTCAAAACTGGGTCAATGTTTTAGATTCTACCTTTCAAAAGACGACTAACGTAATTCTTAAAAAAGAAATTCTCCTTTTGGCTGAAAAGAAAAAAGAGAAAAGATTGATCTATTCGGTGATCGCGGCGTTTGCAGATCCTGAAACTGAAGTCAGGCTTTTGAGTTATAAACTCATGCAACTTTTAAGAGACGATCGAGCGCTTCCGATTTTGCTAGACATGTCTCTTTCCAAAGATCCGGTTCAGAGGTTGTACTTTTTAGAATCTTCTCTGATCATAAAAGACGAAAGAATTCAAAATCAGATTCATAAATTGGCGAACGACGAAAGCGCGGGTGTGAGAAAAAAATATCTTATCGCGATCAATCGACTCGGGATGACTGAAAAATTTTCTCAGTTTCAGAAATCTGCGACGAGCGATCCGGACGACGACGTCCGACTTGTAGCGCTTGAAATTCTAAAAAACAAAAGAAACCGTCAGAACATCTCTCTTTTTTACAAGGGTTTGAACGACGCCAATCCGGATATAAGAAGAGTTTCTTTGGAGGCGCTTCTCATCTTTCAAGACAAACAAGGAGCAAAGGCGATCTCCGAACAATTGACAAAAGAAGATACTCTCTTTCTCAAAGCGCGGATGATCGATCTTTTACTCGATCTTGGAAACAACGGGGGAGGCCAGGGAATCCTCGCCGTTTTAACAAACGGAGAGGAAACCGAACTGAGAACCAAGGCAGCTTACGCGGTGGGAAAGTTAGGCGCGAATACAAGTTCTGCGGAACTCACGAAAATTCTTTCCGAAGAAAAAGAGAACATGGTCAAATGGCAACTGATTCATTCTTTGGGAGAACTCAAGGATAAGAATGCGGTGCCCGCGTTACTCGTCCTTGCAAGAAATCAGCGAGAAAAGTTGAACCTGAGATTGGAAGCCGTCGTAACGATACGAACGATCAACGATCCGGATAGCCTCCCTTCCTTATTTGAAGCCTATGTTTCGGAAACCGAAAAGTCTCTGCGTGTGGAATTAGAAAACGCAATGCGAGAGATCTTGAATTTAAAGTTTCCTCCGAGAATGCCTTAAAACGTTTTCCTTGTCTTCCTTTCTCTCTCATTTTCACTTCACCTCTTTCTAAACAATTTTTTTCAAAAAGAATTTATAAAATCTTTTTTTAGATTCTTGATACGGCGGTAAAAAACTGAACTTTATAAAAACGTTCGATCCAAAAATTCTTTAAAATTTCAAACGACTTCTGACAAACAGCCGTCAAAAAAATGCACGCAGGCTCGGTTTCGAAAATTCCCGCGTGCGAGTTCATCGAGTTTGGGAGTCAAAGAACACAACACTTTCAAAAAGCGCTAATTGTTCGGCAAATATTTCATCGTAAAAAATTCTTCTAATCATACTCCAACTCCTCTGAAGTAACGTGAAACCGGAAACTTTTCGCTTACGAAGTCGCTGCGAGTTGATTGTAATCGCTTCCCGTAATTCGACATGAAAAGAATCATTATTTCAGAATATTCAAAAACTATGAATTATTCTAAACGTTTGTAGTAACCCAATGAGATATTGGCAAAAAGCCCTTGATCGTGAGCTTTGTGAAGACCCAGAAGTCCGTATTGATTTTCGAAAGCCACTGGGTTCGGAGAATCCGTCCAGGCGTTGGGCCAAAATCGGATCGAAGGTTCTAACATGAGACCTTCACTTCCTCCGAGAGGAAAAAAGCGATAGTAGAGACCGAAGCCGACGGAACGTGTTCTATAATGGTGAGTAGATCCAGGCGCCACGTATTTGGCTCCATATAAGAATTCGGATTCGATGGCCTTTTGCACCGTGAGATCCAAAAAATTATTGGTAGAAGAAAGAGGGGGAACCCAATTCTGAAAACCGTTTCCTTGAATTGGAAGATCGGATCGAATTCCCAGAGCCTCTGAAAGATAGAGTTCGTCCGGACTCGTATTGGAATGAACTCTGTAGTAGTGTTCTTTTACTTCCAGACGAATGTCGAAGTTGGGAGTAAAGAGATAGCCGATTCCAAAGCCGGTCGTATAAGGAAGATTGACTCTCAGGTCTTGTTTGCGTTCGCTTTCGTTTAAACCCGCTCCTCCCGCCGCGTCGAAATTTAGGTTTGAACCGTGGGAATATTCAAATACAAGATTCTTTCCATAATAGGTTCCCGCGAGATTCCAACCTCCCAGGATCGGCTGCGAAAGCCCCCCTTGGAGAGACACACCTTCCGCACTCAAAGAAGAGAGATACGGTAAAAAAAAAATGAGAAGTAGGGTTCTGATTAAGATCCTTGACATAAAGGTTCCTCCGAATGCAGATTACTTTACCTTAGAATCAAGGTCCGGTCGCCCCGCCCCATTGGGTGGAACCCGTTTTTTAAGGAGAAAAAGATGAATCTGGATTTCGGATCCTTTGTCATCGTAGGAGGGTTGGTTCAATCGATTCTTCTATCCTTATTTTTCTTTCGTCTGAAACAAAAAGGAAGCGATAGTCGATATCTTGGTTGGGCCTTTCTTCATCTTTCCGTATTATTTTTAATCGGCTTGGGATTTCATACGGGTTGGGCTTTGGAGTTCCCTCATCTTTCGAGAGTGGGATTTCCGATGGGGGCGCTCGCGGCTCCACTCTTCGCGATCGCTCTACAAAAATATTTCGGATATCCGAAAGATAAAATCTGGACTCGCTTTTCTTTCTTTGTTCCGTTTCTTATTCTTTTGTATTCGATTCCTCATTATCTCTTAGGCCCTGAAGAAAAATTAAAATACATTTTGGAAGATAGAATCGCTCCTCACGCAGAATGTATTCGGATGAGTTTGGTTACCCTTCTTTCCAACATTCTAATCTTTGGAAGAATCTACGTTCGTCTCGGGGAACTTGGCAAAGAATTTCCAGCCTCGGTCTTTAGGGAAATTTTTGTCTTTCGAAGATTTGTGATTCTTTGCATTGGACTTCTTTTGATTTCGTTTTTTCTCTTTCTCATCGATTCCAGGTTTCGAGCGGAAACCGTATCCAACGCCGCGCTTTCTTTTTGGGTGATAGGATTTGCCTGGTTTCGAGTCTACGCGGAAAGTTCCGAGACCGAGAGTTTGAGTCCGGAAGAAAGAGAAGAATCCAAATACAAGAAATCATTGTTAAGCGAAGAGACGGTTCGGGGAATCGGAGAAAAAATTTTTAAAATTCTCAATTCTAAAGAATCCTATCTGGATCCTGAGTTTGATCTGGGAAGTTTAGCAAAGGAGATCGGCATTTCCACACACACCGTATCCCAAGTGATCGGAAGATACTTTCAAAAAAGTTTTCTGGAACTCTGCAGAGAATATCGAATTCGAAAGGCGCAGGAACTTTTAAAAAAAACGGATCACCCAGTTTTACGAGTGGGTTTAGACGCGGGCTTCAATTCGAAGACGAGTTTTTTACGGGCCTTCAAAGAAGAAGAAGGAATGACTCCGAGCGAATACAGAGAAAAGTTTCAATGATTTATTTTCGGCCAAACAATCTCCTCTGAAAAATTCCTAACAAAAGAGGACTTAAAACCCGTTTCCAAGTGAAAGGCGGAGATTTTTTTTATGAGCCGAATTCTTTCGAAGCTATTATTAATTTTATATTCAAACTATAAAAAGAAAAGAATCATCTCGAGAGGTGAAAACTTTTGAAAAACATTCCTGATTTTGATTCCACATTTCTTGTTTCAAAAAAAGAATTTTCTTCTGAGAGTAAGTTTATTTTATCAGAAGCTTATGTCAGAAATAACAAATCAAAATTCAACGGAACACTATCGAAAACTGGAGAACATGTATCACGGCGCTCCGGTCAATGTTTATTTTAAACCCTTGCTTACGATCGGAAAGGGCACGGCGGAACTCAAGATAGAAATCAGAGAAGATTTTTTTCACGCGGCCGGTGCCACACACGGGGTCGTTTATTTCAAAGCGGCGGATGACGCGGCTTTTTTTGCGGCCAATTCTCTCGTAAAAGGAAACTTCGTTCTTACTTCGACATTTCACCTAACACTGCTTAGACCGATTCAGTCCGGAGTCTTAACCGCGAAAGGATCCGTGATTCAAAACGCGACTCATCAGATCATCGCGGAATCGATTCTCGTCGACGAAAAGGGAAGAGAAATCGGAAGAGGAATCGGCAACTTTGCAAAGAGTACGATTCCCTTGACGCCCGAGATCGGATATAAACTGTAAAAAGAATTTTATAGATTCCTTTTTCGGAAGTAGAAATGTATCGCAATTTTAAAACTTCCTATCGATTTGAAATCTTTTGCTTCGCTTCGCTTCGCTTCGGTTTGCTGTCAGTTCGCAACACAACGGATGTCGATAATACTCTGTTTGTCTTGAGTAGCAACTCTACCATTGAGAAACCAGACTATCATTCCGCCGGATGGAAGGTTGGAATAAGTAGTCGAACTCCAATACAACCCAATTGTCGTATTGGGAAAGGAAGCGGAAATACTGGGGGAATTCGCAGAATAATCGACAATACTTTGAAGCTCGTTGACGCTCGGTAATCTCCAGTCGTTTCTTCCCGCGAAATTGATTCCATTCAACGCGCCGCAGGCTCCGATGGCGCCGTTTAGATCGTTGGTAACAGAAACACCGGCGCAGGTAGTAGGAGCTAGACCATTGGAACATTTTTGCCAGATGAGTCCCGTATTCTGATCCGTAATCGAACCGTTTCCGTTATCCACAAATGCAAAAGCAGGCGTTGTGTTTCCGGCCACACAACGAATATTCAAAGCCGTTGCTTTTGAAGTGGGGATAACTTTATTTCCTACGACGTCGCTAAAGCTGACGGTCCAAATATTTGCGACGTTTCCTGAATCCGGGGAATTCGTCATATAATTGATCCCCGCAAACGTATTCGGAAACGAAGCTATATCGATTTGAGGAGCATTGGAATAATGGAGAAGAGAAGCCAATTCTTTTACCGTGGGCAATCTCCAGTCGGTTCTACCGGCGTAACCATTTCCTCCGTTCTGGGTATTTAAGGCTCCACAGCTTCCCGCCGGCGCAGGGGCCGATGTTGCCGTCGTCCATGTAAGCTGGGTCGGTGCGCCCGTTGCACAAGTTGGCCCCGATTGACCTTCCGGACAACTTTTCCAAGTCAGTCCGTGAAATTGATCCAAGGTTGTATAATCGTTTGGATAGACGCAGTGTTGTGTGGGGACAGAGAAAGACCTTGCATTGGGAATATTATTAAAGGCTCCGTCCAATCCGGTTCCTAAACAGGCAACACCTGTTCCGACCGTATTCCAGCAGCTTGTCTGTCCCGTATCGACAATACCTCCCGGATTGAAGACGAAAGCCGGTCCAGGACAAACGATGGGACTTGGATTGGAACTTCCTCCGTTATTAGAAGAATTTAATTTTGATATGTATTGAAGCATCCCGTACGGCGGATCCGGTTTTTCCGGCGGACGTACACAAAAATATTGTGTGAAGGCGATCAGAACAAAAATCATAATTTGAAACATAAAAAACCTCGATGCGGATGAACGATTCTGGATTCTTAAAAAGTTTTATAAGTTTTTTTTAAGAATTCTTTGAATATTCTCGAATGCTTATGAATTACATTCTTGTGAAGTCATATTTGCAGAATGAAGTGTTCAGGTTATATTATGAAATTCTGTTATGGAGAATGTGAAAAGGCCTTGGAGACGCGTTGTTTAGATTGCAAAGCAAAGTATAATTCTTACTTTTGAATCTTTGGATAACAAAGGATGAGGAGTCTTCACTGGATTCTTTGCATTGAGAATGGAACGAGACACTTTTCTTTTTATCTAAGATTCTTTTTTTGAAAATCGGGAAGCAAAGAATGTTGTAAGGTTCGAAGAGGAAATTAAAACCGGTGAATTTTAGAAAACAAATCGATCTGAACCTTAGAAAAATTCAGATCGATTGTTGATTTCTTCCGTCCGGATCTTGGAAATGGGACAGGTTTCTTCTTAAAAACTAAATTTTACAAAACAAGCTCAAACTTGAGCTTGTAATTCAAGATTCTGGATCGGTCTTTCTATTTGAATCAGTCGCTGCCTCAGTTCTTTCGGAGATTTTTCTTCAAATTTTATGCAGGCCCTGCGAAAGGAAGAAGGAGAATTGAAACCGCAGGCCAGGGCGATTTCTAAAAGATTCATATTCTGATTCATTACAATCATTTCCTTCGCGGTTTCCAATCGATGGTAATTGAGAAAATCGGAAAAACTCAATTTCTTATATTGATTCAAATAATAAGAAGCTTGGTGAACGGAAAGCCCTACGTAAGCCGAAAAATCCGGTAAACGAATTTCCTCGTCTAAGAATTCTCGATTTAAAACAAAACGATTGATTTTTGCGTCGATGATGTCAACGTCCAGACCTTCTATTAAATTTCTGGAATTCGTCGGATTGAGACTTTGTGCTTCTTGTTTTTCGAATTCGGAATCCGATTCTAATTTTAATCCGTTCGAAAGATCGCTGAGATGATTTTTTTTCCAGAAGTCCGGAAAATTGTATTCGAGTATAAAAAAGTAAATCACGAAAAAACCGGGTACGGCAACGGAGATAAGAATTAAATTCGATATTCCGGTCCAAAGGCCGATCGTATGGCTAATGATCGCTAGAGCGACTGCGAAATTTTGGATCGGATAATTGTAATAGATTCGTTTCATACGATTCTTTCTGATATAGGAAAAAATCCAGACGCCAGAAACAATCTGTAGTAAAAATATCAAAGTTTTTCCAAGATAAATGAGAGAATGCAAATTTTCCATGAAGGATGATAAAATCAAGATCGTAGGAAAACTGAAAAAAGCCCAAAGACTATAACGAAGCGGATCCCGCAACCATCCGACTACGTTCATTACGTAGAATGTAGAGGAAAGGCTGGCGCAGATGGCAAATCCAAAAAAGTACGAATAAAAAATTCGATGTTCATTTTTGAGTAAGGTCCCGATCGGTAGGGTAATGTAGGAGAAAGCTCTTCCTTGACCTAAAATCCAGAAGAAGACGCTTAATAAAAAGATTCCTCGGACTAAATTCAATCGATCCAATTTTGCCTTATATATACCGGAAACCCCTGTCAAAAGACTAATTACAATACTAGCCGTGTAAAAATATTCTAAATATTGATTTATCCCGTTGTCTAAGGAACTTAGATAATTTAGTAAATCCAAATCTGGAAAAAAACCCATCGCAATCACCACTCCTGTTCTTTTCTTTCGCTTTCTTTTGCTCCTAAGAATACGGACGCAGAGAAAACGTTTTCTTCATCACTCTTTTTTAAAAAGAAAAAGACCCTTTTTAAAAATCAAAACCTACAAAGATCAAAATTCATTCTTCTTATTTTTATTTTAGAATGGAATCCTAAGATCTTAGATTTCTTTGATAAACTTACAAGTAATCCGAGGAAAAATCCTTTCAGTATATAAACTGAAGAACGATTCTGAATCACGTTATTCTTCTCTTTCTGTGAATGTCTTTCGCATATGAGATTTTAGAGTCACAAATTGTTAAGCGAAGTGAAGTCCGTTGCAAAGAAGTCCAGAAATCGATGTATTTATGTCAAAGATAAGAAGAAGTTGAATTCAATTCTTATGAGATCCGTAAAAAGTATGAGTTCCTACTTTTTCGTTTCTACTGGATTTCTAAGCAAATATCCCTTTTTTACAGGTCTTTTTTCAGCGCTTTCCGGTAAAATATTTTTCCCCTTTTTACTGGAGTCTTCCTTGGAATTCCACTGGGAAATCAATAAAAAAATTCCTGTCTGAATGACATGTATTTCCAAAGGATTAAGGCTGATCTCCGATTTAGATATCGATTTATTTCTATAACTTGTTCTATGAAATATTTTTCAATTTTGGAATTCTTGGAAAGAATTCTATATTATAGATTAAGAATGTAGTTTAAGGCGAAACCCTCTACAGGAGTCGTGAGTGATTTTCTATCGTTCTTCTCAAATCGAAATCACGTCTCGGATTTATTCTTTTAGTAATGGCCGATTCTTTCTCTAAACTTGAACGTTTGTTATACAATGCCGACTTCGTTTTTTAAAAATGGAAAAAGGGATTGAACTTTCTCATCAATTCGTATAGAACAAATTCACTTTATTACTCGTCTCGCGGCTTTTTGCTATCTCGTAAGTTTTCTTTTTAACGGCTTTATTTTGTTTGAAATGATTTTGAGTGATCTGAGGGAGTTTTTGAGATAGGTTTTGCTGTGAAGAAGATTGATGTCGCTCATCTTTGCTTCGCAAAGAACCAACGCCTTGCTTCGCGGCTTTTGGCTATCTCGTGGTTTTCCTTTTTAACGGCTTTATTTTGTTTGAAATGATTTTGAGTGATTTGAGGAAGTTTTTGAGATAGTTTTTGTCGTGAGGAAGATTGACGTCGCTCATCTTTGCTTCGCAAAGAGCCAACATTGTGCTGAACGACCCATAGGGAGTGAGGCACTGAGTTTCGCTTCGCGGCTTTTGGCTATCTCGCTCCCTATGGGTCGCTCGATAGGAGATTGTATGAAAAACAAATGGGTTGTGGTCGCAAATCGATCCGAAGCGAAAATCTATGAATACAAAGGTTCACGCAACGGTCTTGAGCTTTTGGAAAGCATCGAAAATCCAAAAGGAAGAATGAAAAATAGCGAGCTGATTCTCCAGGCTTCCGGTCCCGGTAAAAGCGCGAAAGCACAGAGGGTTGCCTTTGATACCGAATCCGTCCAAGAGCCAAAGCGGCGAGTCGCTGAAACCTTCGCGAGTCAGATTTCCGATAGAATTTCTCAAGGAAGAAAGTCCAATCGTTTCCTCAGTCTTGTCCTTGTTTCCGAACCTCGTTTTCTTGGGATGCTCATGGATAAATTGGATCGCCAATCTCAATCCATGATCTTTCACAAGATGGCGAAGGACCTCGCGACTTCTGATAATCGGAGAATTCTTTCGCATCTGAGAGGAATCTTAGTTTAGGATTTTTTTTTATCCTTGGAATCTGATTTCGATCTTAAGAATGGAAGATTCGATTCTTAAGATCGATCGAATTTGAGTCTCCGCGATTTATAAGTTTCCGATTCGTTTTTTGAAGCTTCTTCCTCTTATTTGTCTGCGAATTCTTTTTTTTGAGTTCGAAATCCTTGTTCTTTGTTCTCCTATTTTCGCAAAAAACATAGACAGAATCTTCTCCTTTCGATTATCTATTTTTTTGATTTCGTTTTATCTTCTCGAATTCTTCTTTTGCGAGAAAGATACGGATTCTTCTTTTTTATCCAGCAAGAATATTTCGGAGAATTGAATGACCAATCCAAAGGGAAAATACGTCCTTTCCATCGACAGCGGAGGAAGCGGGATTCGAGCGTTTTTACTCGATCGCAAAGGAAAAATTGTCGAAAGACAATATGAAAAGACTCCTCCGAATATTCCGGCCCCGGGCGCTCTCGAACACGATCCGGAAGTTCTCTGGAAGGCGCTTCTTTCGCTTCTGAAGAAAATTCAAAAGAAAAAAGAACTCGCAAAGGAAATCGCAGTATTAGGAATTTGTAATCAACGAGGTTCTTTTCTTCTCTGGGAAAAATCTTCCGGAAAACCTCTCACACCTCTGATCAGTTGGGCCGATGTCCGTTCTTATAAAACCGCCGATACGATGAATCAGAATTTTGTCTGGCGTTTGATTCGAATCGTATCGACCGTGATTGGAAATCTTACCAATCATCCGATGATGATCGCGACTTCCATGCTCAAGTTCACCACCGATCACGCAACCTGCAGATTAAAATGGGTTTTAGACGAGAATCCGGAACTCAAGAAAAGGTGTAAAAAAGGGGAGGTCCTTTTCGGAACCCTGGACACTTGGTTTATCTATAAACTCACCGGCGGCAAGAATCACCTAACGGATTCGTCTAACGCGGTTGCTACGGGAATGTTCAATCCATTTCAGTTGATTTGGAACAAGCCGATCTTTTCTATTTTTGGAATTCCCGCGAATCTCTTTCCGGAAGTGAAAGACAGCAACGGAGATTTTGGTCACAGTCTTCCCGAGTTTCTCGGCGGAAACTCCGTTCCGATCCGCGCTTCGATCGGAGATCAGATGGCTGCGCTTTTCGGTCAGTGTTGTTTTGAACCGGGAGAAGTAAAAATTTCTCAAGGTTCGGGAGCCTTTGTGGATATCAACATCGGACCCAAGGCTAAACTTTCCAAAAGAGGACTCTTTCCTATGATCGCTTGGAGGCTCAACGGACAAACAACTTATATGCTCGAAGGTTTTGTTGCAACCGCCGGAACTCTCATCGATTGGCTTGGAAAGGGAATCGGACTTTCCGATACGCCCAAGGTTTTGAACGAACTCGCGGCGCAAGCCGAAGACACGGAAGGTGTTGTTTTTATTCCTTATCCTACGGGCGCTCGTTTTCCTTATTTTAATCCGAGAGCAAAGGCCTCGATCAGCGGACTTTCACTTGCGACTCATAGACGTCATATCGCAAGAGCCGTCTTGGAAGGAATCGCTTTGAGTCTCTTTGAAGTTTTAGAAGGAATTCAAAAAGATACAAAGGTAAAGATCAAGGAAATCAAAGTCGACGGTGGAGTTTCTCAATCCGATATTCTTCTTCAATGTCTTGCAGACTTTTCTAATATGAGAGTCAACCGCGCTCCGGAACCGGATATGACCGCGACGGGCGCCGCGTATCTCGCGGGTCTTTCGATCGGATTTTGGAAAGATACGGAAGAACTCAAGTCCTTACAAAAAGGATATAAGACCTTTGAACCAAAAATGGATCCGGAAAAACGAACTCAAAAGTTAAAACGTTGGAAGAAGGCGGTCGCGGCTACGCTTGCGATCGAGTAGCTCTTCGATTCGATTGCTTTGAGTAAGATGCATCGTTTATCACGACTTCATCTACGAAGTTTCTTCCCAGGAGAATGAAGAAAAAAGCTTCGCTCTTTGCGAGACAATAACCTTACCGGCGAATTGTGAGGAACTGCGACGAGAATCATACTACAAGAAAGGATTTTGTAGGAGTTCCTACATCGGAATTTTTTCTTGCAAAATTAGAATTCTGTGATAGAGGAAAAGTCACCCGATTTTTTCCACCACCCGCCCCACCACCCGAAATTTGGGCGGGGCGCGCGACTTTTACGGAAGGGAGTCGGAGTTCCGACAGATTTTCGTCCCATTCGGACAACTTGTGAGTAAGGTTATGCTCTTGCGAGGACTTGGATACAAATCTATTCTTAGATGCGGACTTATCGATTCTTGGAGAAGAATGGGATTTGTATTCCGGCTATTGTAAGAATATTAGAAAAGAATATTCCATTTACTCCGATTCCGATTACAGAGTCGGTCGTGGTAAAGTTTTGAAATACTTTATAGACATGGATCGAATTTACAAAACGGATTATTTTTTCGAAAGATATGAAAAGCGGGCAAAGGAGAATCTGAGAACGGAACTAAAGAATCTCTGAAATGGGCATTTTCGATTTTATATTCAAAAAATTGAATCTGTTAAAATATCCGGAAGAGGAATTTACAGTTATCATTACCGACGAATTGGTAAGAGTGGAACATCCGAAAAGAAAAACGGAACAGATTTTATGGAAGGAAATCGACGAGATTCGGTTGATCAACACGGACGCCGGGCCGGTCGAACCGGATATTTGGCTGGCTTTGATCGGTAAGGATAGTGGGTGTTTGATTCCGAGCGGTTGCGAAGGTTATGACCGAGTCTATGATATCGTTTCCACGTATAAAAACTTCGACTTTGCAAACGTCATTCAATCGATGATTACAACCGAGAATGCGGAATTTCTTCTCTGGAAAAAGTGATTTCTATTGAGCGAAACGAATCGAACTGATGACGGTTGTGAGTTCGCTCACTAAATATTCTGCGGGCACCTCATCGCTGTTATACGTAAGGAGAATCATTCTCTTTTTATTGGCGATCATATAGACCATCCAAAATCTATCCTCTTTGACGAACTCGCAAGCCATGATCTTGCTTCCTTCTTCGTTTTCAAAGTCCGCGACCTTGTCGTCTTCGAAGTCGATTTCGTGGGTTTTCAGATATCTTTCTAATTCTTCTTTGAGAATATAACTTCCCACTTTGTTTTCAAACGCGTAGACTTGAAGGGCGCCGCTTCCGTTTTCTTCAAAAAACGCGGGAATTCCTTCGATGACCATTTGCACCCAGTGTGCGGGGACCACCATAGAATACCAGCCGTTCGGCGATTTGTAGAGTTTATATTCGGGACCTTGAGACATGAAGAACTCGGATGGATTCTACCAGGATCTTTTCTTGGAATTTTCGGGCAAGCAGCTTCTAATCCTTGACATTTCGGAATTTCGATTATTTTTAACCTGTGCTCGCGATCTTAAAGAATCGTAGAAGTCCTTTCTACTTAGCCACCACTTTTCTCATCTTGTTATTATTCGCACTTCTTGCTTCCACGCTCGCTTTTATCTTTACCGGAATTTTGATCTTAATTCTTCTCATCCATCCTTTGCTTTTGAATTGGATCGGTAAGTTGTATGGACAAGAAGATATCGCCGACGAAGTCCATTTTGCAAAAACGAAAGACGGATGGAACTTGGCGCTTCACAGACATATCCCTCCGCAACCAAACCCTCAACTCGCGCCCGTTCTTGTGGTGCATGGAATCGCGACGAATAAGTATGTAGTCGATCTCGACAGAAGACATTCTCTTCCTTATTATCTAAAACTCAGAGGTTACGAAGTTTTTGCGGTTTCTCTCCGAGGTTGTGGAAGATCGTATCACGAAAGTCCGACTCGTTACGAAGACTTTACGTTTGACGATATCGTAAAATACGACGTTCCCGCGATGATCGATAAAGTGAAAAAGATCACGGGAGCCGATCGTATCTCCTACGTGGGTCATTCGATGGGAGCGATGATTCTTTATTCTCATTTTTGTATCTCCGAACCTAAGGATACAAAAGATATCGGAGCCTTTGTTTCTTTGGGAGGACCGGGAAACTTAAATCATATCGGAATTACTTTGCTTGGTCTTCTTTCTCGATTTCCTCGCGCGAGGAAAATGTTGGATCTTAAATTCGGAGCTTCGATCCTCGCGCCCATCGCGGGAGAAGTTTATACTCCGATCGATGAAATTCTTTATAACCCGAAGGTGACTTCTTCCAAAACCGTAAAGAAGATCATGAAGAATGCGATCGAAAACATAAGCGACGGTGTGACCGAACAATTTATGCGTTGGATCGAGACTAAGGAAATGCATTCTCTCAACGGTTTTTACGATTACGTTCATCTTCAGAAAAAGATCAACGTGCCTTCTTTATTTATCGCGGGAGAGAAGGACGTGATCGCGACTCCGGACTCGGTTCGTTCCGTCTTTGAAAACGCAGGTTCCAAAAAGAAAGAATTTAGAGTGATCTCCAAGGCGAACGGATCTTCGGACGATTACGGGCACGCTTGTCTCGTAATGGGAGATCGGGCAGACGACGACGTCTTTCAATACGTAGAATCTTTTCTTCATAAATACGGAACCCGCGCCCGGCCGGGTTTTGCAAATAAGATCAAGGAAGGCTTTCTTTCCGTCTTTTCTAAAATCCGCAAACCTTTCGTTTCCTAATTCTGCTGTACTTTTAGATAAAGTGAATTATGTCATGCTCATTTAGTAAGCATATTTCCGTCGTAGGTCTTTTTAATATTCTTTATTTATAAAAAGAAGGCAGATTTTCCCCACTTTTAGCCTGGTACGTTTCTTGCAGAAGAAATGCAAAGAGAAGCGAATTCAAGGAGTGAATCCTTTCCTTGGAGTGCGGGATATGATAGAACTAAAATTTGGTCAACGTAAGGTAGTCAGTTTTCGGGGGAACCACAAGGTAGTCGGTGGTTTGACCGAAAAAAATAAAATCGATATTCTCCTTTATATCAGCAAGGAGTTTGCATCGGTTGATAAGCACGACGAACTCTACAATTCGGTAACAAACATTTGTAAGGACATCTTTGAATGTGATAACACTACTTTAAGAATCTGGAAGGACGGACTTTTAGTGCCCGTACGTTATCTTCGGGAAACCACACCTCCTCGGAGAAGCGTTACCGAGAAGGAAGGTTATTCCGGTCATACGTTCAAAACGAAAACGTCTCTTCTCGTTCAGAATCTCGAGTATCATCCCGAATATATCGACGAAGGAGAATCTACTCTCTCCGTTATGTGCGTTCCTATTCTTTATAAGGACGAGGTTTTAGGAACGATCGCCGTCGAATCGGAACACAGCTTTTTTTACATCGAAGACGATATCGAAATCTTGGAAGCTTTGGCTTCTCAGTTGGCGCTCGCTCTTACGTCCGTTCGTTTGATCGAAGGTCTTATCGAGGCCAATCAGAGAGAAGCGGGAATTCTCAAACAACTCGAGTTTGATATGAGGATGGGCCGAAACGTCCAGAGTCAGATCATCAACACGAACATCGCACCTTGGAACGGAATTCATTTCGGAACGTATTACGAACCGATGACCGAAGTTTCGGGGGACTATTTCGACGTTGTGCGACACGGCAATGCGGTTACGGTGATCATCGCGGACGTTTCCGGTCACGGGATTCCCGCGGCGCTCGTAACGATGTCGATTCATTATCAATTTAGAAGATGTACTTCTCTCGGTCTCGGACTTACAGAAATTCTTACGGAGCTTGGAGAATCGATTCGTCCTCAACTTCCGGAGGGAACTTACTTCACCGCGTTTATCCTAAGAATCTACGGAGACTATTCATATTCTTATGTGAATGGGGCCCATCAAAAGTTGATTCATTTTAGAAACGATACGGGCGTGATCGACGAGCTCGATTCGAACGGAGTTCCTATGGGAATTTTCGAAGTCAGCCGTAGTAACTTCGAAGAAAAACACGGACGTATCAACCCGGGAGACATTCTCATTCTTACTTCCGACGGGATCGTGGAACAAAAAAATCCGGAACGCCAAGAACTCGGTAACGCTCGATTTTTGGATTGGGTGAGACAGGAAAAACAAACCCTCGAAGAACAAAGGGATCGTATCTACGTGGGCGATCTCGTGGATTCTCTCATTTCAAGATTTAAGAGATACAAGGGAGAAGCGAGAAACGGAGACGATATCTCGATCATGGCTCTTCAGTGTAATCCGCTTCTCAACAAAGCAAAATCGATGATGAACGTCGCAAAGACCGCGGCCCGCGAGAAAAACGATTCTCTGGCTTACGATAAGGCTCTGGACGTTTATTCTTTGGATGACTCGATCAAGGACAGTCTTCTTCTTCTCGGAAGAATGTATTACAGAGATCGTAATTTTCCAAAGGCGATTCAGTTCTTGGATAAGTTTGTTAAAACTTCCGGTGAGGATTCGGCTTATATTCACTATTTAATCGGAAGAGCTTATTACGAAACGGAGAATATTCAAGAATCGAAACGTTCTCTCAAACGTTCTCTCGCGATCGATCACACGTATTCAAAAGCGAGTCTTCGTTTGGCGAGATGTTATCTGAAAGATAATCAAAGTCCGAAAGCGATCAAGGTTCTTCAACAAGGAATCAAGAGCGCGCCGACTAACGAGTATCTTAAGATTTCTCTCAAGAAGTTGGAAGACCTTATGCGGAAAAAAGAAGATCCTTCTCTTTCCGGAGAGGATGACGATACAAAGCTGGCTGTTTGACTGGAATGATTTGAATAAAAAAAGGAGATAAGTTATACTATGCGTTGGTATTTTGTTTTAATCCTCGCTCTGTTGTCTACAGGAGTTTTTGCCCAAGACGCTCCCGTAGCGGAAGCCGCGGCCGCCGTTCCCGATCCTGCTATCAAAGCAGTAAGCGACGAGTTGGCCACTCTGAGGTCCGAGACCAATTGGCTCTGGACTTGTATCGCCGCGTTTTTGGTTTTTTTCATGCAAGCAGGTTTTGCTTACGTGGAAGCGGGTTTTACTCGCGCTAAGAACGTCGTGAACATCTTGATGAAGAACTTCATCGATTTCTGTTTTGGTTCTATCTTTTTCTGGCTGATCGGATTCTCCATCATGTTCGGACCTCAGATTTTTCCGGGTTTTGGAATCGGAATTCCGGGTCTTGCGGATTCTCTGATCGTGAAGGACGGAACTCCGGACAAGTGGGGATTTGCATTCTTAATCTTCCAGATGGTTTTTGCCGCGACGGCCGCGACGATCGTTTCGGGAGCGATGGCGGAAAGAACGAAATTCGTTTCGTATATTATATTTTCTGCATTGATCACAGCGTTTATCTATCCGATTTTCGGAAGCCTTGCTTGGGCTGGACTTTGGGGACTCGGTAAGGGATTTTTAGAACAACAGGGCTTTATCGATTTTGCAGGATCCACCGTGGTTCACTCGGTCGGCGGTTGGGCGGGTCTTGCAGGGGCTTTGATTCTCGGGCCTCGGATCGGTAAATACCAAGACGGAAAACTTTTCCCGATTCTTGGACACAATATGTCCATGGCGGCATTGGGTGTTTTTATTCTTTGGTTTGGTTGGTTCGGATTTAACCCGGGTTCAACAACTTCCGTAAGCGGAGGAAACTTTGCGGTGATCGCAGTGACTACGAATATGTCCGCTGCGGCCGGGGCCTTGTCCGCGATGATCTTGACTTGGATTATGTTTAAGAAACCCGATATCGGTCTTTCTTTGAACGGCGCCCTTGCGGGTCTTGTGGCGATCACTTCTCCTTGTGCGAACGTTAGTATTTCTTCCGCAGTGATCATCGGTCTCATTGCGGGAATTCTCGTGGTTTTGAGCGTTCTTTTCTTTGATAGAATCCATATCGACGATCCTGTGGGAGCCGTTTCGGTTCACGGTGTTTGTGGTGCTTGGGGAACCTTTGCTGCGGGACTTTTTGCTCAAGAATCCTACGGAGGAGTCAACGGTCTTTTCTTCGGAGGTGAATTGTCGGTAGTTTTAGTTCAGCTCACCGGGATTGGAATCGCGTTTGTTTGGTCTTTTGGGGCGAGTTCCATCATCTTTCTCGCACTCAAATACACCATTGGACTTCGTGTTTCCGAGGACGAGGAAATTACCGGTTTGGACATTTTGGAACACGGAAACGAGGCGTATCCGATTTCCAAGTAAGAAAGCGTTTCGCTTTTGCAAAAGAACGTCGGAAAGAATCTTTCTTTTCGGCGTTTTTTTGTGAAGAATTGTGAGAGTTCCCACAATTCTCGTTTGATGCCATTTGATAAAATGAAGTCGGAGAACCCGTTTTCTCCAAACCTTCTTTTCCGTTGACGGAATCCTTTTCCGTCTCAAATTTGATGCATGAGCCTTTTTTACGGCCGATTATCCAAGTTTTTATTCTTCCCTTTTATCCTTTTATTTTTCGCAAATTGTTTTGATTACGAGGAAACGATCACGATCAATCACGATTTTTCGGGGACATTAGAAGTTTCTTATGTAGTTCCGACCCGCAGGAACTCCGACGAATCTCTGATTAAGTTTCTTCCGACCCAGAAAGACGAGATTTCAAATCGGCTCAACAAAGGTTTTTTTTCCAAGAATATCGTTCTCAAAGATTATACCTTTCAAAAGATCGTAACTCCGGAAACGGATCCGAGTTTGTTCCGAGAAAAAGCCAAGGTTTATTTTAAAGTAGAATTTCAGGATCTTTCTCAGATCGAAGACGCTTTGCTCGGAAAGGTTCAGGTTCGAAAAAAAGGAAACACGATCTATGTGAAGAGAGAAATTCCGTCCATCAGCAGAGGGCCCGAAACCCTCAAAAAGGACGGAGAGAAGAAAATTTACTCTGAAACCCTGCGACTTCTCCGAACGAGTTCCATTCTTTTTAAGGTGAATTTTCCGATCGCTTCCGTTTGTCGTTCCAATCGGGGAGACGTGAATCTTGGAAAACTGAGTTATCGTCTTCCGTTAGCTGAAACCATTGAGAAAACCGGAAACAATTCCTGGGATTACCGAATAACCGTGATCTACTGATTTTTCCGTGGCGCTTCTGAAAAGTATGTGTTCCTACTTTTTCAAAAAAAACTCTTCGAACTTCTCGAAAAGAAGATATTTCCTCTTCTTTCTCCTGAGTCTTACTTTCCTTTTTTCTAATATAGAGGCAGGACTTCAAAAAAGACCCGAGCATTGTTTGGCTCGGGTGAGCGGATATTTTGCATCTCTTCAGAATTGGTATGACGACTCTTATCCTGATTTTTTTGAACTCTTTCGCGCCGATCTTCGCGAGTATTTAAGGGTTTCGAATGTTCCCGCATTGAAACGTTGTATTCTTCAATCCATTGGAAAGATGGAAAGGAGAGATTATTTTATCAGCTCCTATATGCTTGCGGATCCGGATTTAAAGGAAATCGAACCGGATCCTTCTTTGGCGGTGGAGACCGGAAAAATTCTTCTCAGACATTGTAAGATAAGAATGTCGGAAGAATGCAATCGTTTTCTGCACAATCTTCTGGCCGGCCTTGCAATCAATTCGTATCGAATTGGAAATCATTCGGAAGCGAAGAAATACAAATCGGAAGCTTACGAATGGAGTCGCAAAAATGGAGAAGACTTAGGAGCGCGTTCGGAAGAGGAATGGAATATCTTGGACGGGATCTAATCGATAGAATCAATAATATTATGAAAATAGAATGTGTTTTCTTAAAAATTCCTATGACCTGGAAAGGAACGATCGATTTCTCGGAAGTCAGTTCCAAAAAATCCTGTCCACAAAAATTATACTTCAAAGCGGACTTGAAGTCCGTTGCAATCTTTTTTTGGAAAATCAGCCCGTCGGAATTCCTACAATATCGAAGACGACGACAAAAAAAATAGAGATTCAAGTTTGTTGAGAAGGTGTCTGAGCGGGCATCCACTTTAAAAACATTGCAAGTTCTAAATCGATTTTTTTCAGACTTCCCGATTGTGAGTCGACACACGCATAGACGAGTTGACCCGAACAGAGGAGTTCCTCATCTCGAAAAATCGCAAGATCCCAAAAAATTTTCACGCCGGAAAAACTTCCCTTCGCGTAAATATGGATTTCCTGGTCAAAACGGGCGGGAGCCTTGTAGTCGATCTCGCAGTGAACGACGTGAAAATCCGTTTTGTATTTAGAACCGAGTTCTCCGTAAGGCAACCCGCACCAACGAAAGTATTCAGTGATCGAAACGTCGAAATACGTAAGATAATTTGCGTTGAAGACGATCCCTTGCGGGTCCGATTCCGCATAACGCACCCTCAAGGGATGAAAGAATTCAAATTCTTCTTTTCTAATTTTCTTTCCCACGTCGCGAGCCTCCGTAATTCGATCTCATTCTTTCGGAATCTCTTTTCGAATTTATAAAAGATCCAGATTTTTACACTTTTCTCCAAAGAGAAAAAGACCTTTCTGATCGGCTTCCGCAACCTTATAGTGGAGTTCTTTTGTAAGATATTCTCTCACGACCGTTTCCGGAAGACGAGATTCTTGCGAAATGATTTCTTCAATATGAGAAATTCCATATTCTAAAGATTGAATGAACAAAGACTCATCTACTAAGAGCGGCTTTTTGCTCGCCCAGAGCGCAAAAATAAAACCGAGGCCGGTAAGTTCGTTCCACCACTGGGCGAGGTCCCTTACTTCGTAAAAAGCAGGATTCCATTTTGCTAATAGAGCATTGTCTCCGAAAAGCATGTGGGAACCGATCCCGTTTTCAATCTGTTCTTGTATAATTTTAGAATCGGTCGGCTTTACGTCCGGAATCATTCCGGTTTCCTCATGAATCAACACTCTTACGAGAGCCATGCTCGTTTTCGAGCCGTTGTCGGTAAGAATCGTTTTAGGAGGATATTCTTCCTTTAAATTTTTAAAGAAAAGAATGGATCGAACCTTTTCTTTCGCACAAACTCCCGTTGTCTGGTATGTGTTGAGAATTTCTCGATTTCGAATACATTCTATCGAAGAGATGAGTCCTAAATCGATTTCTCCATTCAGTAGATAGTCTTTGAGTAGTGCCGGGTTATCGGGAACGATTTGATTTTTTATATCTTTTTCGAATCCCCAAGTCAGGGGTCTTGCGTTTAAATGTTTAACGATTCCTATTTTCAATGATTCTCTCTTTCTAAAAACTCTTTCAAGATCGGATAGTCTTGATCCATCATATAAACGATTGCGAAATGACTTGCAGCCGGAACTGCGGCCCCTTCCAGAAAAAACAATTCTTCACCGGTAACAAAATAATGGATCTCATTTGCGTCTAGAAACGATTTCACAATAGAAAGTAAAATCGGATCCGAAGTCTCAAATCGGGCTGAAAATCCTTCCGAGCCGTCCTGTTCTTTTTCAATGGGTTCCATAATTCTCGCAAAAAATATTAGGGTTGAATTCTATTTTTTATATCGTCTAATTTGATCAATGGTTTTCAATGAGAAAGTTTACATATCTTTAAAATTGAACGACCTTACCTTGGAGCACGAGGAATTTAGAATTTTTCTGAATTCCTTTTTAGAAAAAAATCCAACTTGCATCGTTCTCGACTTTTCCGATATCGAGGTCATTTCTTCGGTATCGCTCGGGGTGTTGGTGAGCTTTGCAAATCGCGTTCGAAGTTTGGGAATCAACGTGGAAACCGTGAACGTTTCGAATCGTCTGAAACAAATCCTTAAACTTGTATCTCTTGACAGAGTATTCGGTACTTTATAAAACATCTTTACCATGACAGATATTCAGTCCGGTCTGAGCTCCATTTCCGATGAAGAATTTCAATTCGTAAAATCTCTTATGTACAAAGAGACCGGAATCTTCTTAGCCGATCATAAAAAAATTATGGTTCAGTCCCGCCTCAACGGACGCGCCCGCCACTTCGGATTAAAGTCGGTTTCAGAATACATCGGTAAACTCCGCGCGGACCACTCGTTTTTTAACAGCGAACTCACCGAACTCATCAACAGAATTACCACGAACAAAACCGATTTTTATCGGGAGAATCATCACTTCGAATTTTTAAAATCCACCTTCTTTCCTTCCATAGAAGAGAAGGCTGCCAAGAACGGGAAAAAAATTCTAAGAATATGGTCTAGCGCGTGTTCGACGGGAGAAGAGCCTTATACGATCGCGATGACCTGTCTTGATTACTTCGCGTTCAAACCCGGCTGGGACATCAAGATCTACGCGTCCGATATCGACACGAATGTGATCAACACCGCAAAAGAAGGAATCTATAAAGAAGACCGTCTTCTTCCCGTGGATGAAAAATTAAAGACTAAATATTTTATCAAGATCAAAGATCCGGAACGAGGAGAAATTTCCTATCAAGCAAAGCCGGAATTAAAGGCTCTGATCGATTTTAGAAAGGTGAATCTTTTGGAAACGCCGTATCCGATTCCGGATAAGATGGACTGCGTCTTTTGCAGAAACGTAATCATATATTTTGATAAACAGACCCAGAAGAAAATTTTCGAAAACTTTGAAAAGGTTCTGAAAGACAGAGGACTTTTAGTGATCGGGCATTCGGAAACGTTATTCGGCATTTCCGAGAGTTATAAATTCTTAGGTCATACGATTTATCAGAAAAAACCGGTAGTTTGACAAAAGAATTCGGATTAAGAAAATTCTTTCCAAATGCGAATCCATTCTTTTTGCATTTCGTAAGGTTCGTAAATTACAATTCTTGAATTTGCTAATACGTCTAAGAAGCCGGCTTCGTTCGGAAATCTTGGAACGATGTGCTGATGGATATGTGGAATAGATCCGCCCGCGTTCTTCCCGATATTATAACCCAGGTTGAAACCCTGCACGTTCCAAAGTTTTTTAAGAATGGTAATCGCCTTCGACGCGGCCTCGTGGATCTCCAGAGCTTCTTCTTTGGTCATCTCTTCGTAAGAAAGAATGTGTCTTTTGGGAAAGACCATCAAATGTCCCGGATTATAAGGATACAAATTTACGGAAACGACGGTGAGATCGGTTTCGGAGATCATGAGATTGGGAACGTCGGGATCCTTTCTGCAAATTCCGCAAAGAATACAATCCACCTCAGGTCTTTTTCCTCGGGCGTAATCCAGTTTATGAATTGAAAAAAGATTTTTCCTGGGCTCATCCCACTGAGTAGAATTTGATTCTTCCATGGACCCTAAATTATTCGGGTCTCTCGCCTTGTCAAAAAATTAGCGTGTTCGATCGAAAGGAAAAGTGACTTCCTCTTCGTTTCCATTGGGAGAAGGAAAAAAATCGGATTCCCTGAGAGATAAAATTCTCCAAAAAAGAATCCAAGCGATCGGAAACCGATCCTTTCTTCGATTTTTCGAGGGACATTTTGTGTGAGAGATGAAAACTAGATTCTAAAAAATCAAAAGAATCGATTCGGCAAAAAGCCGAACACGGATGGAAGGAAAATGGTGAAGAATCAGAATCAAGATAGGAATGATCTTTTGGGAAAACGGAAATTGCTTCTCTGGATTCTAACCTTAGGATTTTTCCTTTTGACCTTTTGTGGAAAAACTCCGGAACAAGCCGACAAAAGCCAAGTCGGCGAATGGATTTCTCAGAATGCCCTCGTCGTAGACGTAAGAACTCCACAGGAATTTGAAACCGGTCATTATAAAAACGCGGTCAACATTCCTTTGGATCAGATTCCCTCTCGGTTGGAAGAATTCGGATCGACCGATCGAAAAATCGTTTTGTATTGTCGTTCGGGGCGACGCAGCCTGGAGGCCTTCAAGACGCTTCAATCGAAAGGATATACAAATACGATCAACGCGGGCGGCTTGACGGACTTACCTTAGAATCTCCTTGCAGGACCGGATCTTAGAAAAAGGATGGAAAGACATTGGAACCGGTTCACTATTCAGTTCAAGGAAAAGATATTCTCCGAATCTTTCAGGAGAATTTTTCAAAAGAAGAATCCATTCTTTTCTTAGATGGAACCGCTGGAGAAGGCGGACATAGCCTTCTCTTCTTACAAGAATTTCCCAATTCTAAAGTCATTCTCTGCGATCGGGATCCGGTCATGTTATCTCGTGCGAATGCTCGACTTTCCGAATTCAAAGAAAGGGTCATCCCGATTGAAACCAATTTTTCGGATATCAACTCCGAACTTTTAAAAGCTCACGGTGTGGAAGAGGGCCCTCAGGGAATTCTTCTCGATCTTGGAATTTCCACGTTCCATCTTTTTCATTCCGGAAGAGGTTTTAGTTTTAGAGAATCCGAACCCCTCGACATGAGACTTTCTCCGGATAGGGGCTTAAGCGCAGAAGACGTCCTCAACACGTATCCAAAAGACAAACTCTTAAACATTTTTTATACATACGGCGAAGAACGTTGGTCCAAAAAAATCGCCGAAGTGATCATCGATCGAAGAAAGCAGAATCCGATCACGACTTCCGGAGAATTGGCGGAACTCATTTCCAAAATCATTCCTAGAAAGTTTTGGCCTCCGGGAAGACATCCCGCGACTCGGATCTTTCAAGCCCTTCGCATCGAAGTCAATCAAGAACTCTCTCATATCGAAACCGGTTTGAAATCTCTTCTCGATCTTTTACGAGAAGACGGACTGATCCAAGTGATCTCCTTTCATTCTCTCGAAGATCGAATCGTGAAAAACGCGCTCCGAGATTACGCGAAAGAAAACGGTTTTATGCTCCTCACAAAAAAACCGATTCTTCCTTCCGAAGACGAGACGAGGGAGAATCCGGCTTCCCGTTCCGCAAAATTGAGAGTGCTCAAAAAAACGAAATCGGTCGATAAGAAATATAGAAAGGAAGATTTCGAGGAAGAGGAAGAATCGGATGTCTAAGATCGGAGCCTTGTTGGAAAGCCCAGTTTGGAAGGATCTCGGAATTCTATTTTTCAATCTGGGAAAGGTGATCCTTTTCTTAAGTCTTTTTTTTCTCTACGTCTGGCAGAATGTTCAGGTTGCGAGACTCAATCGAGAGATCAGCATCGCAACCGGTGAAAAGATCAAACAGATCAAAAAGAACGACGACTTAAAAATCGGAGTCGCCACTTATACTTCCGCAAGAAGAATCGAAACTCTTTATAGAAAAACATACAACTATCTTCCCATCACGGTGGGAGATAGAATCATAACTCTAAACCTACCTCCTGAAAAAAATGAAGACGAGAATGAAGTTAACCCAGCTTCTCCCTGAATTTCCAGAACTCAAACTCAGATCCGTTCCAAACGGCAAGTCGTCCGATGGAATCGAACTCGGTTATATCCAATCCGATTCTCGAAAGACAAACTTAGAAGATATCTTCTGCGTCTCCGATTCCCTCGGTTCTAAAAAAGAAGAATATATTTCCAATACAAAGGCTTCCTTGATTTTGATTCGGAGCGGTTCTTCGATCGTTCTTCCGGATTCTAAGATTATTTTAGAAACCGAAATCGATCCCGAACAACTCCAAGGAAGAATCGCTTCCTTTCTTCTCGGTCACCCTTCGAAAGAGTTGGAGATCGTCGCGGTGACGGGAACCAACGGAAAAACTTCTCTTACGAATATTCTCTTCGCATTAGCAAAAGAGCAAGGACGCAACTGCGGTTTGATCGGAACGATCGGAGTGAAATTCGGAGATCAACTGATTGATACGGGTTATACTACGCCGGACGCTTCCTCTCTCAATCTCATTCTCAAGGAGATGAAGGATCGGGGAGTGGACACCGTTTTTATGGAAGCGAGTTCTCACGGTCTCAAACTCGGAAGGATGAACGGAATTTCTCTGAAGGCGGGCGTCTTTACCAATCTCACTCAGGACCATCTCGACTTTCATCCGAACATGGAAGACTATTTTGAAAGTAAGTTCCGCCTTTTTGAAATCTTGGATTCTTCTCGTTCTCCGTTTGCAGTAGTTGATTTTGTTTCTCCGGGAGGAAAAGAACTCTTGGAAAGAATTCAATCTCGTCTTCCAAGTCTCAAGGTCCGCGCGCTCGACGGTCCGCGGGGAGAATGGAAGATCGGAGATCCTTCCCTCAATCTCCAGGGCACTTCGTATTCTCTTTTATCGGATGGGATTTCTCATTTGATTCATACCAATCTTTTGGGTTCGTTTAACGTTCGTAATACGGCCCTCGCTTGGATCACCGGAATCGGGCTCGGCTTGGATCCGCAAAAGATGTCTTCTTCTTTGGAAAGAATTCCGCAGATCCCGGGACGTTTCCAAATCGTCTACAGCAAGGACCGTTCGAGAATGGCGGTTGTCGATTACGCTCATACCCCGGACGCTCTGGAAAATATTATCCGAAGTGTCCGAGATTCTAAACCGAAACAACTGATCACTCTTTTCGGTTGCGGAGGAGATCGGGACCGTACCAAACGTCCGAAGATGGCGCGGATCGCGGAAGAACTTTCGGATCAGGTCATTCTTACCTCCGATAATCCGAGGACGGAAGAACCGGAATCCATCTTGGACGAGATCCAGACCGGCTTTTCCAAAGGTTTTGTTCCGCTCCTCAGGGAAGTGGACCGGGCCAAGGCGATCGCAGAAGGTGTGGCGGTTTTACCGGAAGGGGGTTGTCTTCTCGTCGCCGGAAAGGGTCACGAAGAATATCAAATCATTGGAAAAGAAAAACGTCACTTCAGCGACGTGGAGCAGGTTCAAAAAGCCTTCGGTCTTTTTTAAAATTCTCCGATACAAATAAAGAACACTCCTTTTTTTTGAAACTAGGACGGGTACATGTTTTACTATCTCTACGATCTTTACTTCAACCATCTGGACTCCCTTCGCATTTTTAGCTACGTTACGTTTCGCGCCTTGATGGCGGGATTGACTTCGATGTTGGTCACGTTCTGGCTCGGTCATCGTGTGATCGACTTTTTATACGGACTCAAGTTTAGAGAATCCGTTCGGGACGACGGCCCAAAATCCCACGAGGCAAAAAAGGGAACTCCTACGATGGGGGGTCTTTTGATCATCGGTTCTCTACTTCTTTCGGTTCTTCTCTGGGGGAATCTTAAAAATCCGAACATCGTGATGCTCGCCGTTTTTTCTCTCTTTTTCTCCGCTCTCGGTTTTGCGGACGATTATATGAAATCGGTAAAAAAGATCAAAGGTGGGATGCGCGCGAGGACGAAGTTTCTTCTTTCGATTCTGATTTCTCTCGGGTTTTGTATATTATTCTTTTATTATACGGGTCATACTCCTCCGGGACATTCCGGTAAAATTCCGTTTCAATTGACGGATTTGTTTTTTCCTTTTGTAAAGGGGCCTGTTCTTGCGCTCGGACTTCTTGCGATTCCGTTTTCGATCATCGTGATCATCGGTTCTTCTCACGCCGTGAATTTGACTGACGGACTCGACGGACTCGCGACCGGAACCGTTGCGATCGCCGTTGTTACGTTAGGAATCATCGCTTACTTTTCGGGAACCCCGATCGTCGCAAATTATCTCAACATTCCTTATCTTCCGGGCGCTCACGAATATTCGGTATTCTTATCCGCGCTCGCGGGAGCTCTTCTCGGATTTCTCTGGTTCAACGCTCATCCGGCTCAGATTTTTATGGGGGACACGGGTTCTCTCTTTTTAGGCGCGACCCTGGGAATGGTCGTGATTCTTCTGAAGAAGGAAATTCTTCTTTTGATCTTGGGTGCGATTTTTGTTTGTGAAGCTCTTTCGGTAATTCTTCAAGTGGGATCCTTTAAGTTGACTGGAAAAAGAATCTTTAAGATGGCTCCTCTGCATCATCACTTTGAATTGGGAGGATTGAAAGAAACCAAGATCGTAATTCGATTTTGGATCATCGCGGTCATCCTCGCGATCATCTCCTTATCGACTCTCAAAATTCAATGATCGATTTTATCGGAAGGAAGTGGAGAGAAATCTGGGGAACGGGAAAAACGTCCTTGGATGTTCTTCTTATCGTAACGATCTTTATTCTTCTTTTTTTGGGACTCTGCGTTATGTATTCTTCTTCGAGCATCACCGCTTGGAGAGAGTTTAAGGATTCGGAATACTTTCTCAAAAAACAGGCGATCTGGACCTGCGTGAGTCTTGTGTTTTTCTTTTTTTTCTCGGTCTTTCCGTATCAGAAACTCGAAAAACTCGCCGCCTTAGGAATGTTAGTCGCGATCGGACTTTTGATTCTTGTATTCATTCCCGGGGTGGGAAAATCGGTTTCCACGTATTACGGAAGAAACTTTCACAGATGGATCGCCCTCGGCCCGTATCAACTCCAACCCTCGGAAGTCGCCAAGGTCGCTGTTTTGATCTATTTGGCTTCGCTTTTTAAAAAATTAAAATTAGAATCCGCTCCCGATTACAAAAAACTTTTGCTCCCTTCGGTTTTACTTCTCACTGTGATCGTTTTGATTCTTGTGGAACCAGCGTTCGGAACCACATTAGAAATTCTTTTTGTAATTTTGGGTTTTATTTTCTTATTTGGATTTCCTTTTCGAAATTTGCTCGTCGTAGGTATTGTATCCCTTCCTCTGATTTACATTCTGATCGATCGGGTCGGTTATCGAAAGAAGAGGGTGGAAGTTTGGTTGGATCCTTATCGATATCGATTCGACGAAGGTCATCAGCTCGTCACTTCGTTTCGTGCGTTTTTGGACGGAGGTTGGTTTGGAAACAAACTCGCCTCGGGTTACGCCCATCGTTATCTCACCTACAGCCATACTGACTTCGTATTAGCAACGTTCGTCGAAGATTTCGGTTTTGTGGGTTTTATGATTTTTATCTTTCTAATCCTAATGCTTCTGTTCCGTTCTTTTTATTTGGTTCAGAAGATTAAGGATCCGTTTGGCTTTTATTTGGGAGCGGGAATACTGATTATCTTGGGAACACAATTTATCATCAATATGTTCGTTGTCACAGGAATCTTTCCGATCACCGGGATCAGCTTACCGTTTGTAAGTTATGGGGGATCGTCGATTCTCATCGTATTGATTTCTCTTGGAATTCTTGTCAATATAACGAGAAAGGAAAACCTAGGTCTATGAGATCGATTGTAATCGCAGCCGGCGGGACCGGAGGACATATATCACCGGGAGTGGCTCTTGCGGAAGTTCTCACGGACTTAAAAGAGCAGATCGGATATGAGAATTTATATCTTTTTTCTTTAGAGAGGAATCGAAACAATCCGGACTTGGAACAAGCTCCGTGTAACGTTCTCTGGCACAATCTTCCTCCTCTTTCCAGTAATATTCTTCTTTTTCCCTTTCGTTATACGTATCAGATTCTAAAAACATTTTTGCTCTTCCGTAAACTCAACGTGGACGTCGTCATCGGGATGGGCGGTTACTCGACCGTCGCTTCGATTTTATACGGAGTTCTTTTTAGAAAAAAAGTCTATCTCTGCGAACAGAATTGTATTCCCGGAAACGTGAACCGATTGTTTTTTCGATTCGCCAATAAGGCCGCGTTTAGTTTTCCTCCGGTCAATCATTCCGTTCCTTGCGATTGGTTGATTATCGGAAATCCTTTGAGAAAGAAGACACTTCCAAAGATGTCTTTGAAGTTTTCAGAAAAATACGACACCAAAAAGAAGAAGCAGTTTAACGTGCTCGTGATGGGCGGAAGCCAGGGCGCGAGACAGATCAACAATATCGTAGTTCGTCTGATGGACCACGACGAAATCAACACTCAATTTCGATTTCGCTTATTAACGGGCTCGGCTTTATACGAAGAAGTTTCGCAAAAGACGAAGAAAGACGCGGAACTCATCTCCTATACTGACAATATGAAAGAACAATACGAATGGGCGAACTTTGTGATCGCTCGTTCCGGTTCGGGTGTTTTGTCCGAATGCGCGGCCTTTGCTCTTCCTATGATTCTCATCCCTTATCCTTATGCAAAGGATGATCATCAGATGGCGAACGCGAAGTATTTCGAACTCAACGGTGCGGCCGTCGTATTGGATCAGAAAGACGAAGACGAATCCCATCTTTTTAGAATTTTGGACAAATTGGCAAACGACGTATCTTTGTTAAACGACATGTCTATCAGATCTCTTCAGTGCTCTCACGTCGACGCTGCGAGAGACACCGCGAAATACTTTTTCTCTCTGGACTAAGATGCTAGCTGACTGGAAATCTTTTCAAAGACCGTTCTTTCTTGGAATCGGAGGATCGGGAATGTCCTCTCTTGCCTTTCTTCTTTTGGAAAAGGGAATGAAAGTCGGCGGTTACGACGGCAAACATTCGGCTGTTGTTGAAAAATTGATTCAGAACGGAGCGACCGTCCTCAACAAGTCGGACACGCTCGAAGTGGAGAATTACGATCTTGCCATCTATTCATCCGCGATCCGATTGGACTCTCATCCGTTAGTCAAAAAATTTCGGGAGAAGGGAATCTCGATCGTACATCGTTCGGAACTTCTTCACCAAGTGATGTCCGAAAAAAAACAGATCTCGGTCGCGGGCTCCCACGGAAAAACCACAACCACTGCGATGACCGCGTTCTTATTGGATCGATGCGGATTCTCTCCTTCGGTGATGGTCGGCGGAGAAGTCGCGTTTTTAAACGGAAGAGGCGGTTCTTGGGGAAAGGGAGAATGGGCGGTTTTCGAATCCGACGAATCCGACGGAACATTCAATAATCATAATGCTGAAATCCGGATTCTTACAAACGTAGACGAGGATCATCTTGACTACTATCAAACGAGGGAGAATCTTCTCAAGGCCTTTGCTCGTTATATGGAACGTGCATCGCAAAGATTGATCCTAAACTTGGACGATATCGGGATCAAGGACGCGCTTCCGCTCTTTGGAGATCATTCTAAAATTTTGGGTTTTGCAAGGATACAATCCGCCGATACAAAAGAGATTTTTCAAGACGAAAGAATCAAGGATTCTAAAGTCGCTCTCTATAAGATAGAAAGGGAGACTCTCACATTCTATTTTCAAAAAAAAGAATATTCTTTTTCTCTAAAATATCCTGGAGAACACTATCTTAAAAATGCTCTCGCGGCGATTCTTGCGTGTTTCGAGGCGGGAGCGGACTTGGATAAGCTCGTCAAAGAAATTCCGGAATACTCGGGAGTCAGCCGAAGACTGGAATACCTCGGCGGCAAAAACGGAATCGATGTCTACGACGACTACGGACACCACCCGACGGAGATCAAAGCGGTGATTCAATCCATGGAAGGTCTGAAGAACGGCGGAAGGGCGGTGATCTTGTTTCAACCGCATCGATATACGAGAACTCAGAATTTATATAAGGAATTTGCGGAAAGCCTGGACACGGGAGAAACGGTTTATCTTTTACCGATCTATTCTGCGGGAGAGGATCCGATCGAAGGGGTCGAAACAAAACTCATCGCAGATGCGATGACAAAACCTGTAAAAATCCTTTCCAAAGATATCGAAGAAGGAGTGAAAGAACTCTCTCGTTTTTTAAAACCCGGCGACAAATTCGTGACCCTCGGCGCCGGAAACGTTCGAGACTGGGGAATCTCTTTTTTAAAAAATTAGAATATTCTAATTTAGAGAATCGATTCTAATCTGTAAGTCTTTTTTCTCTTCCGCGTCGCTCGTGAGTTCCAAAGCTTTTTTGTAATCCGATTTTGCCTCTTCTTTTCGATTCAATTCTTCGTATGCGTTGGCTCTAAAAAAGAAAGCGGACGCGGCGTCGCCATTCGGATATTTTGCGAGATATGCGCTGAAGGTTTCGACGGAAGACTTAAAATTGCCGACTTCAAGATAGGAAATTCCAAGGTTGTAGAGGGCGTCGTGTTTTTTATCCGTGCTTTTGGAATCTCCGGATTCGATCGCTTTTTTAAAATACTGAATCGCCTTTGCGTATTCTCTTGCCTCAAAGTAATAGACTCCCGCTTGAAAATTCGTTTTGGTTCCTTCGGGGTCTTTTGCGAGTTTGTCTAAATATTCTTTTTCAAGATTTCTTCTCGCGTAAGCATTCTTTAAATATTTAAGAATCATCTTTGAGTCCGGCATTCCGGTGATCTTATCGATTAAACTTCCGTTCTGATCTAAGAAGAGCATGGAAGGATATCCTTCGATTCCGTATTTTCTTTTTAGATTCGGGAAGGTGTCTCCGTCGAGAGAAAGTGTCACAAACTTGGAGAGTTCATTTTGAACTTCTTTTTTGGGATAGATTTCTTTCTTGAGAGTTTTGCAGTACGCGCACCAGTCGGCGTAGACGTCGATAAAGATCGGTTTGCCGTTTGCCTTCGCTTTTTCGAAAGCGGTCTTCACCGATTTTTCCCATTGGATCTCGGCTCCAAGAGAAGAATGGAAGAGGACGGTAAGAGCGATGCAGATTGGGAAAAATAAATTCTTCATTCTCTATCATCGGACTGTTTTACGAATGCTTTAGCCAGCGTTTTCTTTCCGGAAGAAACTAAAAATACGGTTGTCGGAGAATCGGAGCCTGGGAAAACTAGGGGCAGATTTCGCAAAGGAAGCCTTGGATTCATGGAATTTTTATTACAGTTGGAAAATATTCTTAAAAAAAGAAAACAGGAACTTCCTGATAAATCTTATACGGCCGATCTGTTTCGCGGCGGAGTGGATCGTATTCTAAAAAAAGTCGGAGAAGAAGCCGGTGAGGTGATCATCGCGGCTAAGAATGCGGACAAAAAAGAACTCACCCACGAAGCGGCGGATTTACTTTTTCACCTGCAGGTTTTATTAGTCGAGCAAGGTCTTTCTCTGCAAGACGTCGTGGAAGAACTTCGCAAACGCCATTCGTAAAAAATGAATTTCCCCGGAATTGCTTTTGTAAAAAGAATTTCCGGGAAGTCCGTTCTTCTTTTATTTTTTATCCCTTTCTATACAATCGTATTCTATCATAGCGCCTGGCTCTCGGATGATTCGTTCATTACGTTTCGAGTCGTAGACAATTTTTTAAACGGACTTGGGCTTCGATGGAATCCTCTCGAAAGAGTTCAGGTTTACACACATCCTCTCTGGTTGTTTTTGTTAATACCGACGCAGGCCTTAGTCCGCGAAATTTCTATTTCCGCGTATTTACTTTCCTATCTTTGCGGAATTCTTTTTCTTTCCTCTTTTGTTTTTGCCTTTTCTAAGTTTAGAATTTTTGTCGGGATCGTATCCGTTTCTTTTCTCGTTCTCTTTTCTTCTAAAATATTCGTAGATTATAATACATCGGGATTGGAGAATCCCCTTTCCTTTCTTTTGCTTCTTTTATTCTTAATTCAATTTTATTCTTTGTATTCAAATTCGGAAGAAGGTATTTCGGGAAGAAGCGGTTTTTTGATCGGGCTTTTGACGGCGTTTCTGTTATTGACTCGTTTGGATCTGGCTCTTCTTTTGATTGCTCCTCTGATCATTCTCTTTTTAAGAATTTCGAAAATCGAGAGAGTTCGATTTTTGATGTACGGTTTTTTAGGACTTTTGCCGTGGCTGATTTTTCTTATCTTCTCGCTCGTTTATTATGGATCGATTTTTCCGAATACATTTTACGCAAAGACAAACGTAATTTCCTCTCTTTCCGAAAGGATGATCGCGGGTTGGAATTATATAAGGGTAAGTTTAAAATGGGATCCGATCGCGAGTTTTGTTTTTCTTTCCCATCTCATTTTAATTTTTTCAGAAGCTATTGTCGGACGCTTTAGAAAAATTGAATGGGTTCTTACGAAGAAGGAAAGAAAAGTTTTGTTGGTGGGAGCGGGGTCGATTCTTCCGGTATTTATTTATCTTCTTTGGATCGGAGGAGATTTTATGGCAGGAAGATTTTTCGGTTCTTGTCTGATCGTTTCTCTTTATTCACAAATGCTTTTTTGGTCGATCCGTCTGGAAACGAAACCCAAATCGGTTCAAGGAACGTTAGCCGTCTTTGGGACGATAGTTTTGGTTTATTATTTATTACATCCGCTTTCGCCGTTTCAGTATTTTTCTAAAAGATCGGAAGTTCGAGTCGAAAAGGGAATCGCGGATGAGAGAACGTCTTATCAAGATAATGTTTCCTTAAAGAGCTGGTTGAGAGGAGTTTATCCGGAGTCTCATCCTTGGGCTCAGTATGCGATAAAAATCCGTTTTTCACAAGGAAGAGAAAGTAAGGAAAGAATCTTAGAGAGAGATAGGAGGATTGTTTCAAAGAAAGAAGACTCCAGTTCGGATACAAATCCACTTTCCGTAGCTCGGGAAGTGGAGATCACGACCAATGTCGGTTTAGCAGGTTTTTATGGAGGCCCTGAGGTTCACTGGATTGATCTCTTGGGGATAACCGATCCCTTTTTGGCGAGATTACCCGGAAAGGGTTTTCCCGGTCATTACATAAGACTTTTGCCGGAAGGTTATAAGGAATATGTCGAGGAGAGCGCTTCCGTTTTGGGAAGTTCCGAACTCGATCGGCTCTATTATGAAGTTCGATTGTTAAGCGAAGAAGAACTTTGGAGTGGCGAGAGATGGAAAGTCGTTTTCGATTTTATGTTTTTAGGACGCGGAAATTTTAAGAAAAGATTTATCGAAGGCTTTCGTTATCCTTTTGTAGTCGAGGCTTATCTAAATACTCTATACGGAATTCCATTTACAAATTGGAAAGAAGAAGACGTGGAAGAATATTTGAATCGAGAATACTTTGGCCCGGCAAGTCTAAGTCCAGCGAAGATGAGAGAATAACAATTGTCGTAGTTCCTACTTCTGCCGTGAAAGTTCGCGCGCCCCACCCTCGTTGGGTGGAGGAGGAGAGGTGGCGGGAAAAATCGCACCAATCCGCCTTATCAGAAAATCGAAAGATTGCAAGAAAGAAATCCGCACGTTGTCGGAGTTCCGACAACGATTTTTTCGATGTTTCTTGATTTACAAAAAAAGAAACATTCTCCGAAAATTTCCGTCGCGTTCTTAAACTTTGGGTTTAAGAAGCAACATCTTCTGGCGGATTCTTGCTATGAAAGGTTTAACCGAAAGGATTTTAGAACATTCTTCAAATAGAATTTTCATTGTGAAAATCGAGGTTCTTCTTTCGTCGAAGACGGGTGTGCAAACTGCACTCCTGTCAAAAAGAGGAATTCAAATAACTACAAATAAACCTAATATTCAAATTTTAGAATGGATTTGGCGGGAGTTGTTACTTGGAAAAAATTCTTTTTCGCGGAGTTACGATGGGCGACGTCCTTGGGAAAACGGACTAAAAAACGATAGATATGTTCTGTGTCCGTGGTCACGTCGGAATCATAGACAAGAGCTCCCGAAGGATAAACACCGGGCGGGACCGTGTAATACGGATAGGCTACGGCGCCGTATGCGGGAAGCGCGGAAAAACGCGAGTTTCTTACTTTCGCCGTAAGGGTTTGCAGATAATAAGACCAGGACTTTTCTGCGGGCCTATCGTTGAACGAAAATTGAAAGTTTAGAAATTCGGTTAGAACCCTCGTTTCAGGAACGATCTGAAAAAGGATATAGGTTCCTTCCGAGCCGTTTAACTCGGAAATTTCTTTCCATCTTTCCAGTCTGTCTTTCGGGGAACGGGACGCGAGTTCGTTTTTCAGATCCTTTCTTATTTCTTCCAAATCTTCTTTATCGACCTTGGAGGCGGAAACATAAAAGCCCGCGCCATAAAAAGGAAGTTCGTTTAGGCGGACTAAATCCCCTTGGAGTTTCAGGCTCTTACTCGCGCAGCTTAAAAACGCAAGTATAGAAAAGAATATTATGAAAACAGAAAGTGTTTTCGATAAAATTTCCGTTAGACTATCAGTTTGGTTCCGCAGGAAGGACAAAATTTCGCTCCGTAGATCTCGATCTTAAATCCGCATTCGTGACAGTATTTGGTAAGAATTTCGTTCGTGTTCGGAGCAACTTGTGTTTGTTGTGGAATGTTTTGCGCGATCGTCCTGATCTTCTCGTCGAATTCTTCCAAGTCTTTAACGATTCCGTTGGAGATGGATTGAAATTCTCCGTCGGTCAGTTTTCCGGTATCGAATTCTATTTTGATGTCTCTTAGATTTTCTAAGATCACTTCTCTTCGATTGATCAGTTCCAGTTTTTCGGATTCTACGTCTGTAGATTTGAGATCGATGGAAAAGCGTACGTAAAGAAACGGAAGGACTAAGATCCCGACTAAGACGATATAAAATGGAATGAGTAGAAGATCCATTATTTCTGTTTTTCCTGTATTTCTGAAAGATAACGATTGAAGGCTTCGGTTTCCTCTTTTGGAGAATTTAGGGAGGATCCTTTGGACGAATTCGGATTTTTACGTTTCATAAAAAAGAATATAAAAAGAATTCCTAACACTCCCGCGAGGCCTAAACTCAGATTGATCCAAGTGGAATCCGGCGCTGCGAGAATGTTTTCTCCAAAACCGAAGACGACCGAGTTTGCCATTCCCGTGTTTCCTGCTTCCACAAATTTTTGGATGACCGGATCTTGTAGAGCTTCTTCTCCGAATCCGTGTACCATTTTGTTTACGATCACATCCGCGCTTTCGCCCTTTACGATCCGATTCTCTATAAAAATTTTCAGCTTCGCGGAGACAGTACAATTGTTAAACGAACAACTCTTGATCGTGATCGACGGAATACAAATACAACGGATTCTGGAAGTGACTTCGTGAAAGGTCCGGATTTGTTCCGGTTCGTTCAAATTGGTAAAGGTAGAATCTCCGAAGATCGGATTGTACAGAGAAATCGAAACAACGATCGATAAGAAAATTAGAATTTTATAAAGTGTTGTTTTCAATTTCTGGATTCTCCAATAGGAAGAAGGATCAGAAGTCCCGAGAAGAAAAAGAGTAGGGAACCCGCCCAAATAAATTTTACGAGTGGATTGACCCAGACTTCCAAGTTGGCGACGATCTGCCTTGGAAAACGATTGAAATTCTCCAGTTTACGAACGGGTTGATTTTCGTTCGTAAAAAGATAATTCATAAATAAAAGAGGAAGATCCGGATTTTCATCCGAAAGATCCGCGTGTTCGATCGCACCCAATTGGATATAAAGATCCTCTTTTGGAGTCGACGCGATCGCCGGTTCACTCGTCGGGATATGAGTTTCAAAGTCTCCGCTGAGATGCGAAATCTGCGGATAAAATCTTCTTTCGGTCACCATCGTCGAAAAATCTTTCAGATGACGTTTGACTTGAAAGGTCGCTTCGTGAGAAACGATCACATTCTGAATGTTTAAACCGTTTTTGGCGTCTCCGTTTACGAGAGGTTTGATCTTGAGAGTGCTCGCGGAAATCTGATAGTTTCCAAGAACTCCCGTGTCTTGACTGGAATATACGATTTCGTTTTTTTCAGGCGCGTTTAAGAAGTAAAAGAATTTGATCGAAGTGTTTTGTTTGAACGCGTTTCCCGCAAATCCGATAAAAAGGATCACCATCGCCAAGTGGACGAGATAACCTCCATATCTTCTTTTGTTTTTTAAGAGCATTCTAAATCCGGAAAAGAAATAATTCTCGGAAGGATACGTCTCTTTTCTCGCGACGATTCCTCTGTGATATTCTTGAGCGATTCCGGCAATCGTGAAAATTCCGAGACCGACCGCGACGACCGAATAAATTTCTCCGAGTACATCTCCGAGGCTATAATCGCTGATCGTAAAATTCTGAGTGTAAAAAAGAATGTAAGCTCCCGCACCCAAGATTCCGACTAACAACGGTTTGAAGAGTGTGGAAAAGAAAATTTTATCCGCGCCCTTTCTCCAAGCAAGGAGGGGCGCAGATCCCATCAAGAGGATGAGAAGAATTCCGGACGGAACTCCCCAAGAATTAAACCAAGGAGCCTTGAATTCTCTTCCGTAAAGAAGCGGAGAAAACACTCCAAGAAGAATCGCGAGAGTTGCGATCACGAGAAGAAAGTTGTTAAAAAGAAAACTTCCTTCCTTGGAAGTCATTGCTTCCAGGTTTCTTTCCGGTTTTAATGCGTCTCTGCGGTAGATTAAAAATCCGATAAAGAAAGCGAAGCTGATTCCGATAAAAATGATAAACGGTGTTCCGATCGTTGACTTGGAAAAACTATGAGGGCCTTCTAAAACTCCGCTTCGTGTGATCCAGGTTCCCAATAAACAAAAATGAAAAGCGAGGATGATCAAAAGCATATTCCAAAACTTTAACATTCCCCTTCTTTCCTGAATGATCATGGAATGAAGAAACGCGGTGGATAGAAGCCAAGGCATCAAAGACGCGTTTTCGACAGGATCCCATGCCCAGTAACCGCCCCAACCTAATTCTTCATACGCCCATTTTGATCCGAGAAGAATTCCAGTTCCAAGAAAGAACCAGGAAAAGATCGTCCATCTTCTTACAAAACGAAACCAGTTTTCGGAAAGATGTCCGGTGATCAATGCCGAAGTCGCGATACAAAACGGAATCGCAAAACTCACATAACCTATATAAAGAATCGGCGGGTGGATCACCATCGCCCAGTGTTGCAAAAGAGGATTGAGTCCTCTTCCAGCGATTGCCGCCGGTTGGAATTCGCGAAAGGGTTGAGCGTCGGAATAAAAAACCGCAAGATAAGAAAAGAACGCCGAGATGACGGTTAACGTTAGATTCATCACAGGAATTCTGTCGTTTATCAATTCTCTTGTTTGCCATAGAACGATAAACGTAAAGATGGAAAGCAAAAGATTCCAAAAAAGAAGAGAACCGGAAGAACCCGACCAAATCCCCGTGAGTCTGTAAAACAAAGGTAGATGTTCGTTGGAATGCATCACTACGTAGTAGTTGGAAAGATCGGTTCTAAAGAGTTGAACCAAAAGAACTATAAACGCTAAAAGTATTATGGCCGAGTTTGCCATCAGAGTATATCTTCCGAGTTCGATCGCTTGGCGATCCTGTTTCCAAATTCCATAAGAAGTTTGTAATATGGAAAAAAGAAGAATTGCGAAAGAAGCGATTATGCAGAGCGCGCCGAAATCATTCATATCAAAGAGTCCATTGTCCTTTCGTTTTTAGGCGATAGAAATTTATTTATTTTCTTCCGAATAATCGGCTTCGTATTTGGAAGCACACTTTGCTTCCACGTGATCGGAAACAAGAACTCCGTCCTTCATATAACCGTCGACTCTTGCTCTTGTTCCTTCTTTAAATGCGTCCGGAAGAAGAGTTTCTCCGGTGAAAAAAACCGGGATTTCCTTATCGTTAAATTCTAAGATAAACTTTGCGGTTTTACCTTCGCGAACCACCGTCCCTAATTTTACAAAACCTCTGACCCTTAAGAGATCGTCTTGGTAACGAGCGGGAGAAGCTGCCAATTCGGAAGCGTCCAGAAGCGTATATGAAGTTTCCTTGGATGAGAAATAAGCGATGGAGCCGAGGGAAAGAAGAATGATCCCGGCGAGGACCGTAAATTTGATATTCATCGTTAAAAGTTCCGATCTAGTTTCTGTTTTAGACCATGAAATCAAAGATAACGGAAGGAGAAAAGTGGAAATATCGACATTTTACTCCATTCCAAACGTCTTTCAAGAGTTTCGAATCTTTTGAACGAGAATTCCGATCCATTCCTTGATCGAGATCGTTGAGTTTTCGAGACAGAATGTGGAAGGAAAGAAGTTGTCCAAGGTAAGGACCGACTTTTGAGCTCGAAAATCCGTGGGGAAGGGAATGATCGTGAGCCCCTTGTTTTGAAAGTTTTCCACGGATCGTTTCATGTGGAAGGAAGACGTCACAAGAATGATCGACTTCCAACCGCGTTCATTGAGTAACTCCGTCGTAAAGGCGACGTTCTCTGCGGTGTTTCTGCTTTTGGATTCTAAGATGAGAGAAGACTCGGGTATTCCGAGTTGTCTTAAGAATCTGCCGGCCGGTTCCGATTCGGGAACTTCTTGATAAAAAAGATTTCCGGAACCGCCCGAAAAAAGAATTCGAGGCGCCTTCTTTGCCTGATAGAGCCGAATCGTTTCCGTAAGTCTTTCCGCGGTGTTGTTCAATTCCACCGGCTCGTCGTGACGACTCAGCGTGGACACCATTCCGCCTAACACCAAAATGACGTCCGCCTTTGGGACGACGCTAACGGAAACGGGTGGATAATAAATTTCCAAAGATTGAATGAGTTTTTGAGAGACGGTGCTCGTGGAAAGAATCCAGAGAAAAAGGACCGGAATCAAAATGGAAATTTTTTCTTTCCATCGTTTGAGTTTGAACCCGACAAACAACAGAACTAAGAGAACTAAAGGAAGAGGAAATAGGACGAGCGTTACAAGTTTGGAAATGGAGAATAGGATTGTAGACATAGATTTTTAGCGCGGACTTTGAAGTCGCGCTCTCCTGATTTTACGAAAAAAAAATCGAGTTCTTTCAAAAAAACTCAAAAATTAAATTCTGAAAATTATACCTTTCAGCACAAAAAAGAATTCAGTGGAACTTTACTCGAGGAGTTTTCCGCCCTTTGCCCAGTTTTCTCTGGAAACTTCGTCGATCACGATGTACGTAACTTCGGGAGGTTTTCCCGCGACTCTTTCGAGGGTCTCGGTGAATTCTTTTACGATTTCCTCTTTTTGTTTTCGGGTAAGGGGGCCGGCGACTTGCAGATTAACATATGGCATAACGTAAGAATCACTCCAGATCTATTTTGATTTCATTCCTTCATCGGGCTTGGATTTGTAAACAGGTTTTCCTGATCTGAGATGGAATTGAAAACTTCGCAAAGAAAGAATGGATTAGGAACGAATATTTCGGTTAAAAGGAATTGGATTTTTATAATCAGAGCTGTCATGCGGCCGGTTATTCGGAGGACGGATCTGATCATCCATACATTCTCCGGAAAACCGGTCGTGCATTTTGAAAGGGAATATCTTTATTCTTTTTCGGACTTTAAATCGAAGATACTTTATGAATTTTGAATGTAATTTTAGATTTTAGAAACAGGGAACCGAAGGTTCCCGAAACATTCCTTTCTCAAACCCCGTCCGGGGTAAACGCGGCTCTATAAGCTTCGGGAGGACAGGTGAGATACGTGCAGGACTTGGCCCCGGTTTGCTCCGGATCTTCCGTCCAGATTCCCTTAGTTGTCAAATCATCGCAGGATACTTTGACCGAATTTGATTTTTTGCGCCCACTCGAATAACCCTGACAACTCCAGACTGGAATTTGTTTATAACAGCTGCAATTCCCTTGAAAGGCTTGTGTGTCCGTGCAATAGATACAATCCGCTTTTGTTTCATTGAAAGCGCCCGCAAGCAGACGAGAGACTTGGTCTCTGTCGTATTCGTCCTTATCTTTTTGGCAAAAAAGAATCGGAATGATTAAGAAGAATAGAATGTATTTTTTCATGATTGTATTCCTATTGAATAAGAGTAAAGGGAAAGGAAATTTTTAGGATCGCATTGACTCCCGGATTGAGGGCGTAGTCTTTGTAACGGCTCAAGTGATCTACATAAGAAACATTGAATGCGTTTTGAACGCTAAAATCCAAGGTCGGTTTGGAAGTCCCGTCTCCGAAGTAGGGCAATTCAAAACCTAACCCGATGTCCGTTAGGTTATAACCCTTGGTCGGAGTTTCTTTCGGATCCACACGGTATTGAGAATCGTAAAATCTTCCGTTGACGGAAAGATAGAAATTCTTCATGCCTAAAAAAGAATCTTCGGTCCATCGAAGTCCCGCGCGCGCACGATTTGGAGTCGTTCTGGGAAGCGGATTTGTATCGTTCTGATTTCTTGCGTAGACGATATCGATTCCGCCTGAAAAAACTAATTTCCGAGTCAATTCCGCTTGGATGGAGAATTCGCCGCCCCGTAACACGGCGTCCCCCTGTTTGTATTTGTATTTCGGAAGATTGGACTCCGCGTCTATTTCCGCAATGCTCGCGGCATATATAAAATTTTGAATGTGATTTTGAAAAACGCTGATTTCGGTTTGGATTCGCGAAGACGCGTATCTCAGAGAGAAATCCATATTATTTGAATATTCAGGTTTTAGAGTATCTTTTCCGATTTCGAATTTCCCAGTTCCTTCGTGTACTCCGTTGGAGAGAAGTTCAAACGGAGTAGGGGCTCGAAATCCTCTTCCGTAATTGAGAATCGAAGAAAACGATTTGTTGATTCTCCATACAAGACCGGCCGAACCCGTTGTCGCATAATAATTTTTAGTTTGTTCGAGCACTCCCAAGATCGCGTTGTTTCTGATGTCGGTGGCTCTTTTGTCTCCTCTTACTCCGGCGCTCAGAGTTAACGAACCCAATTTCAATTCTTCCAAAAAGAAACCTGCTAAGTTTACGATTCCGTAAGACGGGATCAGCGGTTCCGAGCCGATCGTCTTATTGGTTTGTTGCAGACCGGAAACTCCTATGGTTCCTTTTAGAATACCAAACATCGGCTTGTGATGAAATTTGGCATCGGCCGTGGCGGTATCTAAGAATAGATTCAAACCTTGATTCTTATCTCGAGCGGTGACTTGATAGTATTGAAACGCTTTGTCAAAATTGTCGATTGAATCGTCGAGAAGTGTTTCCTTGATCGGAAGAAGTCTATTCTTTGATTGAATTTCTCTTCGATTGTTTCTCTGATAAGAGACGTCCAATTCCAAATTGCCCGCGGGCAAAATAAAAAAAGAATGAAAATGGGATTTCTCGTGTTTTAATTTTTGAAAGATCGTCGCTCCTGGATTTTCATTCGGATTGTCGAAAAGATCCTGAGTTTGTTCCCTCTGAAAGGAATCGATATAAAAGTTTCCCCATTTCCCGTCCAAGCCTATGGATGCGCTTTTGTTTTTTTCGATCATGCCCGTATTCGGAATGGTTCCGTTTGGAGTCGTGATTCTTCCAGCCTTACGAGTGTTCGCGCTCGCGCGATAACCGAAACCGTCGATATTGCCGAAGACCGCAAAATTTCCCGCGTCTTGTTTGTTGTTGGAATAGCTGTTGGAATTGAAGATTCCAGCCATCTTGGGAACTCCTTCTCCCGAAAGAGGGGCCTTGTCTCTGATCACGTTTACGACGCCGCCTAACGCGTCGGAGCCGTATAGCAGACTACCTGGTCCGCGAATGATTTCAATTTTTTGAATATTAAAAGCGTCTAATTCTACGGTGTGATCGTCTCCGAATTGTTGTTCTTCCTGTCTGATTCCGTCGGTCATCACGAGAACTCTTTGCCCAGTCAAACCTCGGATGATCGGCTTCGAGGTTCCCGCTCCCGTAGTCAAATTGGAGACGCCGGGAGTGTTATTGATCGCGGACATCGCGTTTTCACCTCTTTGTCTGTCGAGTTGTCTTCCGGTTAAAACCGTGATCGGCTGCGGCGAAGTTAGGAAGTCCGAGATCGTAGATTTTGCGGTTACGTTGATCGAAGAATCGTCCAAAGAACTTTTAATCAGAATAAACTGAATTTTTTCGTCCCTTTCTCCGACGATTGCTGAAATCGTTTCCGACTGAAAACCCCTCGAGCTCGCAAAAAAAGTATATTTGCCCGGCGTAACGTGGTCCAAAACGAACTCGCCTTTTTCGTCGGTCATCGCGCTCTTTCTGGATTCTTGAATTAGAATCCTTGCGTTGGGAATAGGGTTTCCCTCCTTATCCTTTACCGTCCCCGATAAAATTACGTCCAAAGCATAAACGGAAAAAGGTGAAATAAAAATAAATAATAAGAATATTCTAAAATAATAATATAATGGCTTTCTCAAGCGACATCTCCCGGACAAAAGTCCTCAATCAATCGAAACGGCGGTTTTAGATCGTGAAAAGGAGAGGAGGTGCGCGGCCGAGTTGAATCTGATATACGGTAAGAGAAACGATAAGAACGTTCGAAGAAGTGATGTTTTCTTTTACGAGAAGTAACGAAGAGTTTCGAACGAGAAAATCCGGATTCCACAGAGAAGAAACATTTCTTTGGAACTGACAAATAGGACAAGGTGGAGAGTGTTTGACGTCTTCTTGAGAAGCATAAGTAGAATGGGAAGCTGCTGTGCGAAATTCTTTCTCCGAGTGAGTATGGATCTCCCTGCCCATCCAACCGACGAGTAGAAGTAAAAGAATTGCGACTTTAAGGCGTTTTAACAACATTCACTCAATAATTGCTAATGATAAACCAATATTAATAGTGCGTCTTAGAATGGAAACTAAAAAATCAAAGAAATTTATATCGTTTTCATAACTTTGAAGCGACGTCCCGTTCCGACTCCTATTTCCTAAAGGAAAACCGACGGAAGGAAATTATGCACGAAGAGAACATTGAGCTCATTCAAAGTCTTATAACAAAGAAAGGCGACCCCAACACACTTCTCTCTTTTATATGCGATACGGTGGATGCAATGAGATCGGATATTCAAGGGATCGAGGTTACGCCAGAATTTTATCAAGCGACAAGTAAGATTCTGGAATCTTTGAAGATCTTGGATCGGGAAATCTCCGCAGGATCCAAGGAAAATTAATACGAAGTCAAGTCTTCGTTTAACAACGTTAAGAAATTATTTTTTGTCGTTGATTCCGTCCGGAAAAAAATAGTTTATCTCTCCTCTTCGGCATTGAAATTTGCCTCATGTTAGAATTGAGACCGATTTGTGAAAATTGCGAAAAGCCGCTGCCACCGGAATCAACCGAGGCGGTCATTTGTTCCTTCGAGTGTACGTTTTGCGTTTCTTGCTACGAGAAATTTCTTTCCAACATCTGTCCTAATTGCGGAGGGAACTTTGTTCCGCGTCCCATCCGTCCAAAGACTAACTGGAAAGGGGATAACTATCTCGGAAAATATCCGGCGAGTAAGAAAATAAAATTTCGGCCGATCGATCCCGTTGAGCACGCGGCCTTTGCAAAAAAAATGTCTCAGATACCTCCGAACGAAAGATAAGGAACTTATTTTCTCAGAGTTGAAATTTCCGAGATCGAAGTTTTTGGCATTCGGATCAAACCGGAATCGATCGTTTGGATCGAGTAGAAGTCGCCGATTTCGATTAAGTATCCTTCTTGAACGGTTCCATTCTTCAACATGATTTGAACGTAGGGACGGTTGGACCATTTTTCTCTTTCATGAACGGTCTCGATAGATTTTATGTCTTCCGTTTTGTATCCGATAAAATCCTTACTTTCCCGGATTTGTTTCATCGAATCAAACTGAGTTTGCAAAATCGATTCTTCCTTTGCGGAGATCGAATTGATTTGAATCCGTAGTTCATCCGGTTTCGAGGTTTCGTTCCAGTCGGCGGTTTCGGCTATGGAACCGCTTTTGACCAAAATGGATTTTGTCTCCTCGGTGGCGCCTAACGCTTCGACTTGAATCGAGCCTTCGATTAAAAAAATTCTTTCCTTATCCTTATTGGCGGTGATAAACAAGGACGTGCCAAGTAGAATCGAACGTATGTGAGGACTGTTTGCCTCGACGACGATCCCTTCTTTTTTGTGAACGGAAGAAAGTAGGATCGAACCTTCTTGGATATTGATTCTTAAATTGTTAGGACTCGTTTCCGTAATAAATCGAGTATTCGGAAAGATACGAATCGAAAAAGTCCCCATTCCTTCTAAGATCAAGTCACAATAAGAATTTTCTTTGGTTTGATATCCGATCCAGTGATCGGAAGATTCGTTTTGCTCGCAAACTCCGTGAGAAACCTTTAGATTTCCCGCGACTTTGTAAGAATCGTTTGTTATTTTATAAAAATAGAATATTCCAAAAACGATAAGAATAGAGGCCGCCGCCAAGAAAAAAGCTCCCGTCCGTTTCCAGGGAATGACGAAAGATTTGGGTGCGACCGTAAAATCTTCCGGTTTGAGAGAACTCAATAGAGATTTCATTCGAATGATTTCAAAGTATTCTCTTTGTAATATCGGGTCTTTCATGAGTTCGGCAAATTCTTCTTTTGAAGTTTTTGGATCCAGGGCGCGAAGTAGACTTTGTTTGGGATCTTCTTTCATCCTTGCGCTCCTTCCAACCAGCTTTTATCAATTCCTAATGATTTTAATTCTTCTTTCAGTAAGGATAACGCTGATACTAATCTTCTACTGACCGTTCTTTGTGCGATTCCGGTTTGAAGCGACGTTTCCGCGATTGATTTACCGTGAATACAATGAAGAATAACAATCGACTTCTCGGGCTCTTTCAGCAAATGAATCGATTTTGTCAGCTTCTCCATTAGAATTCTTTCTTCCTCTCGTTTGTATGTTGAAGAATCATAAGAAGAAACTAAATTTTCCCAAGATGAATATTCGATGATATTCTTCTCTTTATTATTTCTTCTAAAAAGATCGGTCAATTCGTTCCTAGCAATCGCATAGACCCATGTGTTTTCGGATCCTTTATTCGGATCAAACTTTTCTCGATTATTATAAACCTTTATAAAAGTTTCTTGGCAAAGTTCTTCCGCTGTCTCTGTTGTTATACCAGACTTAAGAAAGAAAAACTTGAGTTTATTGTAATAACTCTTATAAAGGTATTCTACGTTGTTTAAACTTTCACTCATTCGAGGGGAAACGCTTCTAAATATTCTTACGTATGGAGAATCGATGTTCGCCAAAGTTTTTATTTTTTTTTATGAAGTAAGATTCTATCTGACTCCAATTAGCTGTTTATTTCTTTTTTGTTTTCCTTTTATTTCTGAAATTCGCTCGGACGTTCTCGTTTTAAAGAACGGAGAACGGATCAAGGCGGATAACGTTAAGATGAAGAATGGCAATTTGGTTGAATTTCGAATCGGAAACGTGACGAAGGTCATAGAATTTTCAAAGGTAGACTCGATTCTTCCTGAGTTTTCTGTTTCTAAGAAACCAATCGCCAAGCCCAAGCCCGCGATTCCTGCTAATCCTTCCATTCCAAATGATTCGAAAATACCCTCGGAGCCCGAAGTGAAAACGGAGACAGTGGAAGTGATTCCGGAAACTACGCTTAAAGTTGATTTAACACCGCTTTCGGAACCTGAGAAAAAAGTAGAGAAGGTGGATAAGGAAGAGACTCCTTTTTTTCAATTCAGAACCTCGCGTACCTTACAAGCCCTCGTTCCGGGTTGGTCTCCTTTGTTGCTCGCGGACGATCGTAAAGCGCAGATGACGGGAGGGATTCTTGCATTATCCGAGCTTTATGTTTTGTATCGAGGACTTGAGTTCTTCGCTAAACCGGAGAAATTCTTCAATCCGCCCTCCGCAGTTTCCGAGGAAAGTTTCATTCCGTACTTCTTTAGTGTCGCCTCGAGTTCCCAGAATGGCGGCTTGGGAATCGCATATTTTTTTTTGAACGAAAACAAGTACGTTGTTACTGACAAAGGACACCTGATGGAGAAATCCGATTTCTATTCTCAGAGGGAGTTTTATGGAATCGCGTTATTCTCCTTGATCGCAATCGATGTCTATTTGAGCAATACGGATCTCTACAGTGGAAATCTAAAGAGCGTTCGTTTTTCAACTTTGGATGGCGGGAGGGCTTCCTCACTTTCGGTCACTTGGGTTTTTTAGAAAAAAGTGGCACGATTACGGATCTTTTTCGTAGTAATCAGTATATGATTATAAAAAATTCCTTATTGAGCCCGTTAAGAATTTATATTATTACCGTGGTTGTCATTTTCGGAAGCATTTACTTTTTTCGTTCTTGAACTTTGTAATTTTACTTTTTTGTTTCCGCCGTCTTCTTTCTCACCCGTTTACTTCGTTTAACAATTTTTATATTCTTTAATGCTGCCGCCCTTTAATCTTCAGATAGATTACATCGAATATTTTTTCTAACTCCTTTCGGAAACGTTATCTTCCATCGACTTTGAAATAATTATTTTCCGAACTTTATTTTAGAAAGATGGATATTCGGAATTTCTTAAAAAAATGGCGAAGTGAAAAGCAAGCTCCGTAGTAATTCACAGATTTACATAAAGGAGAATCGATTATGAATCGTATCAAATTCGTTTTGGTAATTGTAACGCTCGTAGGAATGGTTGGCTGCGGACAAGGGAATAAGGATAATAATAAGGAAATTGCTGCTCTTGCGGTTTTAATACAAACAGGTGCGGAACAAAAGACGCACGATCAAGTGAGAAAATTGTTTTCAGCTTTATATCCCGTTCCGGCTGACGCTTCGAATTCTTCTGCGAGAAGTCTTGCGGACGTAGATCCTTCTTACAATCCATTTGCCGTCGCGGTGGCTCAGGCTTGCCAGTTGGGGGGGACACAATCAATCGATGGAACTATTACTGGTTCTGGTGGTGTTACGGATGCTGACAATCTAATATGGACTTATGATAATTGCAAAGAAAACACCGCAGGCGCAGCTGTCGACGCCAATGGAATTGCTATTCCAGTAGCCTTCATATATAACGGAACTTTAATTCGTTCTTTACATTGGAAAACGATTCAAACGATTTCCGGTAACAATCTAAAAAATGTAATTTCTGGAACTGATCGAATTCAATCTTCAAATTATTTTGTGAACGACGAGAAATTTCCGACTTTTGATATCACCTTTACCAGAATGGAATCGGAATACAACCAGACTGAATATTCTCCCGGAAAATTCAAAGGTGTTCTTAAGGAAAACGTCAACGTAAGTGGAACAATGGACGGAAAAACTGTGAATACAACTTTTCATTATACGATCTATTTTGGCGGAAAGTGAAAGGACTTTAGTACAGATGATCGGCTTGATTTAAAAACGATCCAGTCGATCGACATCATTTCTAAATCAACCCTGCAATTCGTTGCAGGGTTTTTTCTTTCTCCTCAAACGGAAAAAAATGGGTGCTTCCGGGCCAGATCTCCAGAGTGGAATTTTTATTTCCACGAATGATTCTTCTCGCGCCTTTCGGTGAACAGACTTCGTGAGGATCCGGAATCGTAAGATGAGTTTCTGTTTTGATTCTTCCATACTGAAAAAGACTTAGATAGCTGATCGAATCAAAGATCTTCGCTTCCAATTCAGGGACGCAGCGGAGAAGGGCCTCTCCTTTGGATCCGATACGAAAACAACTTTGTAGGTAATCTTCGTAGATCACGTTGTCCCATCGAGAAAAAGAAGGAGTTCTCTTGTAAATTTTACGGACCGTATCTATGTCTTTGAATTCCCTTCTTCTTTTGATCGCGACTTTCGCCATCGGATTGTGAAAAATCCAAGCGTAAGTTACTTTCATAAAATCTAATACGACTGGATCGTTTGCGATCACCTTTTTAAATCTTTCCGGAACCTTGTAAGATGCTAAAAGCAAACTTGCTCCTCCGAGAGAATGCCCGACTCCTATAAGATTGGAAAGATTTTCCAGCTTGATAAGAGCCAGGATTTGATCTCTAAAAAAATACCAATTCTTGAACCGCAAGGTCGATTGGGATTCTCCATGCCCTGAAAAGTCGAGTGCGAGAACTCGATGTGTTTTTGAAAGGGCTTCGATATAAAATTTATAGGTTAGGGCGCTGTATCCGTTCGCGTGACAGAGAAGAATCGTTTCTTTTGTTTTAGAATTAGGATCCGTATCGATATAGGAAAGATCGAGTCCTCGAAAGGAGAATGTTTTTCTAAGCATGTGGAAGAGATTTGACCTTGATCTTTCCAACTCCTGCGGTGAAGTGGTTTTCGTAAAGCCAAAACCGGAGCCTTCTATGCAGATTCAAGTCCTTCTCGTCTTTATCATTGCTCTTGCTTTTAACGCATTGGCCAATATTCTCATTAAAGCGAGTTCTTTAGGCGACGAGGCTTCGAAACCGGAAGGAATCCAAGGAATTTTGCAAGTCATCTTCAATCCGATCTTTATCGGTGGTCTTGCTTCCTTCGGTTTGGCCCTTCTTGGTTATCGATTTGTTTTGGGAAAAGGTCTCAAACTTTCTCTTGCTTATCCCGTCTTTACGAGCGCCGGTTTTATCATCGTCTTAATCGTTTCTTCTTTTGCATTCAAAGAACGACTGACTTGGACTCAGTGGGCCGGTATCGTTCTCATTCTCGCGGGAGTTTGGCTCTGCGCGGCGAACATGTTCGAAGCGAAGTCTTGATCTGAATTCTTTTCTCTTGTTAAAGGGAATCAAATTCTTCCTCTTCTTTCTCTAACGTTAAAAAAATAAAAACTCAAGGGCTGAATGGATGCGATACGGACATTGAGCTTTTATTAAAAAGAATGAAAAAGAATTTTATCGAATGATGAACTGAACGTGGAAACCTTCGTGTTGAAACGTAAGAAGTCATCGGTCTAAGGTTTTTTTACTTCGCTTAACAATCCTATTGAAACTTTACTTGAAAGATCTGATTTGCAGTACTGTCGGCAACGAGTAATCTTTGATTGAGGCAATCGACCTTTACGACACCGATCGCACCGAAAGTATGGGAAATCGTTGTAACCTTGAAGGAAGGATCTACGATTCTTATAACGTTGGAACCGGAATCGGAAATAAACATATAACCTCCGTTATCAAGAGATATATACACCGGCCCGTTGAACGAAGCTCCCAAACCTATCCCGTCCACACTCGCACCCGTTCCGGTTCCCATCAGAGTCGAAACGATTTGATTTTTGAAATCCACTTGTCTGATCCTATGATCTTGAATATCCGCAACTAAAAGAATATCATCGTTTCGATCATAGGCGATTCCAATTGGAGATTTGAATTGAGCGGTCGAGACGTTTCCGTCCAAGTAACCCAGGGTTCCGCCGGAAAGAGTGCTTACGTTTCCAAAATTCAAATTGATTTTTCGAACGTCGTGATTCGTCAGCTCCCCGACGTATAAGTTGTGTTCTCGATCAAAGTCCATAAAGAAAGGCCCGTCGAACAATGAAGTCGATCGATCTCCGTTTTGAATTCCGGAAGTTCCGACCGGGCTTCCCGCATACAAAGAGAATTGTTCGCTGGAATCGATCTTATAGATCTGCCCGTTGCCTTTGCAAGTAACGTATTTATCGCCGTTCAGCGAATCAAACTTAATCCCCGAAGGATTGACTAACGTAAAGCCTGTGCTGTTCAGAGTTGTAACGTTTCCCGAGGAATCGATCTTACGAATCAGATTTGCGGTCTGATCGGAGACGTAAATGTTTCCGATCAAATCCACTTCGATTCCTACCGGTCCTAAAAAGGAAGCCTTGGATATATGCCCGTCCACACTCGCCCCGGCGCCGGTTCCTGCGAAAAGACTTACCACGGGATTGTTTGTCACCTTGAGTTTGCAGGAAAGGCAATCCTTCAGAATACAATCTAAGAACGTACTCTCATACCAGGCCTGGCTCATAAGAACGCTCGGATTATAAATCGATTGTTTTGAACAAAAAAGGAGAAGGGGCAGCAAGATTAGAATTTTATACATCGTTTTTTCCAGGCCAATCGCAAATATATCGGATGGAGCGGAAGATTCCAGCAATTTATTTCCAAAGTTCAATCAAGAATGAGCTTCTCTTTTAGATCTAAGCTGAATTCTTAATTCGTTGCAAATCTTTCGGATTCCTCTTTTCAAACCAAAAGGTCCAAACGGAAGAAAAAAGGGTTTCTCTCTTGGAACTTTTTCCTTAGATGGGAATAGAATTTTTTTCAGAAGGAACGTTTAAAATGAACAAAGGTCCACTTTCGGGAGTAAAGGTTATCGACTTGAGCCTTCTTCTTCCCGGTCCTCTTTGCTCCATGTATTTGGGAGATATGGGCGCCGACGTAATCAAAATCGAAAATCCGAGAGCCATGGACGCGACCCGTGTTATGTTTAAAAAAGCTAACGGAGCTCCTTCTTTATTTTTGATGCTCAATCGAAATAAAAAAGCGATCACTCTCAATTTGAAAAAAGAGAAGTCGAAGGAAATCTTATTTAAATTATTAGAAAATGCTGATATACTCTTGGAAGGATTTCGTCCGGACGGTCTTTCCAAAATGGGCCTTGGTTACGAAGATCTCAAAGAACGTTTTCCAAGATTGATCTATTGTGGAATCTACGGATATGGAACGGAAGGGAAATACAGAGACTTTGCGGGACACGACGTAAATTATCTTTCTCTTTCGGGTGTTCTTTCTCAAACGGGGAAGACTCCGCAGATTCCGGGTTATCAACTCGCGGATATCGGAGGAGGAACGATGACGGCGCTTTCTTCCATTTTAGCCGCGCTCTATGCAAGAGAGAAGACGGGGAAAGGACAAAAGATTGCGATTTCTATGATGGATTCTTCTCTTCCTTTTCTTTCTCTCTATGGAGGAATTTTTTCGGCGACGGGGAAAAATCCGGAAGGGGGAAACGAACTCCTCTCAGGTAAATTACCAAATTATAATGTTTATGAGACCAAGGAAGGACGATGGGTCGCTCTCGGCGCGCTGGAAGATATGTTTTTTAAAACATTCTTACGTCAATCCGGTTTGGATAAACATCTGGAAGAATTCCCTGCGGAAGAGAAAAATTTTTCCAAGTGGAAAGAGATCCTGACTTCCTTCTTCAAATCCAAAACATATTCCGATCTCGATCCTCTTTTTGAAAATCAAGACTCTTGTTTGACTCCGGTAAAAACTTTGGAGGAAGTAAGCACGGATCCGGTCTTGAAAGAAAGAGGAATGATCTTGGATAAAAAACATCCTCAGTTCGGAGAATACTTTCAGTTCGGCGCTCCGTTTCCATTCTCCGCGACGCCGGTAACTTATCGTTTGGATCCTCCTTCTCATGGGGAACATAATTCTGAAATCTATAATTCTCTCGGCTATTCTCAAGACGAAATCGAAACGATGAAAAAGGAAAAAGTGATCTGAAATCGGTTTGAAACAATAGGGACATCGAAATATTTTTCCCAATCGATTCCTATAACTTTTAGAAACAGAACGTTCGTTCTTTGAGAATTGGGTTCACGGCTTGTTTTACGTTTCTATTTGAAAGTGAGAATTCTTCATTAGAAAATTCTTACTTTGGAATTGATAAAAACGGGAAAAACAAGTCTGAACTCGGTTTTTCACCCCATATTTTGGTTTGATCTAATCGCCCTGAAAAAAAAAGTAGGATCAGAACACTCTCGTAAGAAGGGAAAAAACCGATGTACCAGGAATATACCGAACAGCAGCTTGAAATCAGAGACCAGATCCGCAATTTCGTGAAAAAGGAAATCACTCACGAAGTGGCAATTCACTGGGACGAAGAAAATAAACATCCCGAAGAACTCATCAATCGTATGAGAAGAGAATTGGGAGTCAACGGTCTCACGATCCCTGAAGAATACGGTGGTTGGGGACTCGGTTCCGTAGAGCAGTGTCTCGTTACGGAAGAACTTTCCAGAGGATGCTTAGGTATCTCTCTTTGTTTCGGATATACCGGTCTTGGTATCCTTCCTATTCTTAAAGGCGCTTCTCACGAACAAAAGAAAAAATGGCTTCCTCCTGTTGTTGATGGAGAATTGGGTGTTTCCTTCTGCCTCTCCGAGCCTGGAGCCGGATCAGACGTTCCCGGTATGAGCACAACCGCCGTTAAAAAAGGCGACAAGTGGGTCATCAACGGAACCAAACAGTGGATCACCGGTGGTGGTAGCGCTGGAGCTTATACAGTATTTGCATATACCGATAAAGGAAGAGGAACCAGAGGAGTTAGCTGTTTCTACGTTAAAAGAGACACTCCCGGTTTGACCGTCGGTAAGAAAGAAGACAAACTCGGAATCCGCGCTTCCGATACTCGTCAGATCATCTTTGAAGATTGTGCCGTTGAAGAAGCGAACATGATCGGAAAAGAAAACTTAGGTTTTATTTACGCACTTCAAACTCTGAATGCTTCCCGTCCTTACGTTGCGGCGATGGGTGTCGGTGTGGCTCAAGCGGCTATCGACTACGCTTCTAAATACGCAAGACAAAGAGAGCAGTTCGGTTCTAAGATCTCCAGCTTTCAAGCGGTTCAACACATGCTCGCCGATATGTCTATCGGTCTTGAAACTTCTCGCCAAGTTACTTATCTTGCAGCAAGAATGTCTGACGCAGAAGATCCAAGACTTCCAAAGTATTCCGCAATTGCAAAAGCTCACGCTTCTGAAACTGCGATGAAATGCGCTCTGGACGCGGTTCAAATTTTCGGCGGATACGGTTACACGAAAGAATATCCCGTTGAAAAACTGATGAGAGACGCGAAGATCCTTTGTATTTTCGAAGGAACTACTCAGATTCAGAAAAACGAGATTGCGGCTTACGTGATCCGTGAGGCTGCTTCCGCGAAGTAAGTTCGAATTTCCGCGACGCGGAACTCAAATATAAAAAGGCGCCGGTCGTAAAGATCGAGCGCCTTTTTTATACAAATCGCAAAGCTAACATCTTTTGAAATTCTTCTTCGTTCTTGATATACCACCGTATCTTTCGATTCGGATCGAACATGTCAGTCGGTGAAAAACCGAACATCTTACGAAATGTGTTGGAGAAATGGGAAGAATCATAGAATCCCGCATTGACCGCAGCTTCGGTCACTGAAGACCCGTTTTTGATAAATAAGATCGCCGCTTTCAAACGAAACCAGGTGCGGAAAAATCGGATGGGAATTCCGACCTCTTCTTTAAAAAGATGTGCTAAACGAGAAGGGGAAAGGCCGATCTTTTCCGATAATTCTTCAATTGAAAAATTTTCATCGGGATTACTCAGGATCATTCGGATCACTTGTAACAGTCTCTGATCCCGTAGTTCAGTTTCCGTTTTGCGATTGAGAATGACTCGGATCATTTCGAGTCGTTCCGTGATTTGATTCTCATCTTCTATTGAGATTAAGTTTTCGATCGTTTCCAAAAGTTTTATTTCTTCTTTTAGATGAAGGCTCACTTTGTTTTTCTGCGGGACCGAATTTTCGTAGATGAAGTCTTGTATTTCGGAAGAATCCGGTTCGTAAAATAAAATGGCGCTATAGGTTCCTGAAAATCGAATCGCAGAAGGTGCTCCCGGCGGCGCCATCGCGGATCTACAACGAATCCATTTCGATCCGTTTTCACTGTGTTCAAATTCTCCGTCGATTCCAATACAAAGGGCATGAACCGCGTGCGTATGTAGGTCGATATCCGGAAGTCTTCCGGTGAATAAACCCTTATTGTCCCACAAATAAAGTAACGATTTGGAAAAATCGGTCATTGGGATCGATTCTTGTCGGATCGTAGAATATGCCAGAGAAAAAGGCGAACTTTCAGCAGGTTTTTCCTATTTCTTTCCTCTTAAGAGATGTATGCTTTGATCTACTTGATGTGCAAAATGTGTTTGAGATTTAAGGAGAAAGTATGCCCCGTTTAGAACCGATCGATCGTCCCGATACCTTGTTGATGAAAATTGTCTATTGGCTTTCAAAAAGAATCTATGGAAAAGTTTTGGCGGTGTTTAACGTTCTTTATGTTCGAAGTAGTCCTTTGCTTTTTGTCGCCACAAAAATCATTTCAATCGAGAAGAAACTTTCTCTGGCTTTCGAAACGAAATTTCAAATTCGCAGTTTTATTTCTTATCAAAATAAATGTGAATACTGTTCGAACCTCGCCGAATATACCGCAAAGAAAGAAAATATCGAATTTAAAAAAATCAAAGAACTAATGAATTTCAGGAATAGCAAATTATTTTCGAACAAAGAAAAGGCGCTCTTTGAATATTTGGAAGAGATTTGTTTTACGAGATTCGTAAAGGACCAAACATTTAACGAACTCAAAAATCATTTTACCGAAAAGGAAATCGTGGAGATCACTTGGCTTTCCGCAACCGAACACTATTTTAATTTGCTTGCGGAACCCCTCGGAATGAAATCGGACGAACTAAAGATATAAGGATTCGTCTTCATTCGAGGAAGTCGAAGTCCGAATCGATTTGATTTTTATCTTGTCTTTTCGTAAGTTAAGGAATGATTCGAAGATTGGAAATCACGCAGAGTGTTTTATTCGTTTCCATCTTTTATGGAATTGCGATCATCTGAGAAAGGGATAATTAAAAAGAAGATCGTTTTAGTCTTTTTTTTCTTTTTTCAACTTATTTGTTTTGGAACGGATTCTACTCAGAGAAACCGGAGTGATTCCAAGATAAGAAGCGATATGATACTGTGGAACGATCTCTTCTATGTTCGGATGAGTTTCTTTCAACAAGTTGTATCTCGCCTCCGCGTCCAACGCGAGAAGTTCGTATTCTCTTCTTGCCTTTTTTAGAAAAAGATTTTCGGCGACTTTTCTTCCAAGACGTTCCCAAGCGATATGAGTTTCAAAGAGAGAATTCAAATCTTCAAAGTTGGCGACTGCAAGTTTGCAATCGGTGATCGCTCGTATATTACACGTCGAAGGTTGTTTTGAAAGAAGATCAAAATAGGAACCGGTAAATTCTCCAGGAAAATTGAAACTCTTGATGTACTCGTCCCCGTCCGGCGTGAGATAGTATTCTCTCAAAACGCCGGAGAATACAAAAGCGTATTCGGTCGGGATTTTTCCTTGTTTGATGAGAAAGTCTCCGTAAGAAAGTTCTCGAAACGAATAGGTGATTCCCGCCTGAGACCAGACTTCTTTTGGAATCGGAGACATGACATTGACCCTTTCGTAGATCTTCCACCATTCAGGACTGTTTTCGATGATTTGGAAATCGGCCACTCCCTTTAGAGACGCCTCCAAGGAGTTTTTGGCAAATCTTATTAAATGGAGAATTTGAAATTTAAACCTGTCTTCTCTTGCTATAGAATGAATCGAAAACTTTTCGGATCCGTTTCTTCCGTTCAAATCCTAAAGTACGAATTTCCCGTGATTTTAGTTCAGAGGGACTTTAAGTCCGTTTTCAAACATTTTTCGAAAAGATTTCCTTTGTCGGAACAAACAAACATCGACGTTTACCGCAAAACTTTTGAAACAAGGAGAATCCGAGTCGATTCTTCTTGTTTCATTTTAAAGTGTGAATCAACGAATCGATTTGAGAAACGGAATCGCGACTTCCAAAAATCCCTTTGGATCTTCCGCAAAGGGAACGTGCCCCGTTTTTAAAAAGACAAGCTGCGAACCTTTGATTTTGTCGTGAAGCCTTTCTCCAAGTTCCGGAACAATCACAGGATCCATTTCGCCCCAGACGATTAGAGTGGGCGCCGTGATCCGAGCTACCTTTTCTCTGAGATCGTGTTTTTCGTCGGAAAAACTTTTCCAGATGGCCGCCCTTACGTTCTTGGAGCCTTCCACTTGTTTTCGTTCCTGAATTCTTGTAAGAATCGATTTTGTATAAGGGTTTTCGATCTTGATGTAGTAGTTTGGAAACGCATTCCAAGTAGCTCCGGTAAACCAAAGAGTACTCATGAGTTTTACGAAAATTTTTGTCTTAAAGTCCGGATCGTTCATCCCTCCTGTATCCACAAGAATTAAACCTTTTACTAAATTAGGTTTATCTAATGCAAGTCTCATGGAAGCGTAACCTCCGAGAGAGTTTCCGATCAAAACGGCCCCTTTCGGTGCGAGTTGTTCTACGAGTTCCGGAAGGACGTCGGCGTAAGAAACCGCGGAAGCGGAATCGACAGGATTCGGAAAACCCGATTTTCCATGCCCCGGCCAATCCACGCTGATCACACGAAACGATTCGGATAACTTGGGGACGATCGCGTCAAAGTCTCTGTGATCGTGTCCAGGCCCCGCGGAATGAAGAAGAATCAGGGTTTCTCCCTTTCCTTGGATCCAATAAGCGATCGATCCTTGTTTGCTCTGAAATACGCCGGAAGGTTTTTCTTCCTGAATCAACGGTTCTTGTGTTGCGGTAGTTTGCATTTCCTGTCCTCCCGAACAAGCGATCATTGTAAGTCCGATACAAAGGACGGTGAGAATTTGAGTTCGAAGTTTCATACTCGGTAGTCTGAGTCAGAAATCGAAAAAAGTCAAGGTTCGACGAGATCTCAAACCAGAGAATTCGATTATCCTATGTTAACTTACTTTTTTCGAGTGATCGCCCAGTGGACTAATTTCAGAAGGGGTTTGGTCCAGACTGGAGGCTGACGATTTGTGGAAGCCGACTTTGGAAATAGAAGAAAGAACTCGAGAGGGATAAGAATTCCTCTTTCGATCAAGTTCGTTTTGTTTTTGTAAGCCGAGAATTTATCGTCGTTCAACATCGTGTAGATATAAGAGATTCCGTTCTCATCCATCAAAAAACTTCTGAGATAAACCGGTTTGTCTTTATGATATACGATAATACTTTCCGAACCGTTCGTCTCTGTGAAAAATAATTCCGTATTGGAGAAGATCGGATTCTTTGCGGTTCGGATGAGAAAGGAAGCGATCCTTTCTTTTCCAAAAAGAGGAATTCTCGCCGCGTGAACCTTTCCTCCTCCGTCGGACCAGAGAACGATTTCCTCTTTTAAAAAAGGAAGTAAGAGTTCCGGTTCTCCTTTGGAAGAGGCAAGTAGGAAACTGTGGAGTAACTTTCTTCGCGTTTCCTTATCGGGAGAAAACTTTTTCTTTCCGGATTTGAGGGCGTCTTTTGCACGTTTGAGGGTTTGTCTGCAATTCTCCTGGGTTTTTCCAACGGCTTCGGAAATAACTTTGTAATCCAGATCGAAGGATTCTCTTAAAATAAACACGGCTCTTTCAATCGGATTCAATTTTTCTAATAGATGAAGAAAGGCGAGATCCAAGGTTTCCGGATCGGGTTCTTCCGTCTCGGGGCCTGTGGGAATCGGTTCCGGAAGCCAGGGGCCGATATAGGTTTCTCTTTTGTTCTTCACTTTTCGAAGAGTATCTAAAGAAAGTCTGGTCGCGATCGTGGAGAGAAAAGCCTTAGGAGATCGAATGTTTTCGGTGACGGATCTTTCCCAGCGAAGAAAGGATTCCTGAACGATATCCTCGGCGTCGCTCACGCTTCCGGTCATTCTGTAGGCGATCCCGAAGACGAGAGACTTGTGTTCTAAAAATTGTCCGAGTCTGTCCAAGTTTATTTCTCCGAGGGAGTAGCGAGTGTTTTCGCGTTAAATTCTTCTTTGGCATCTGGAAAAGATTTCCAAAAGTAAAAATCAAACTTCTTTTCCAAACGAAAGGACAACACGGTAAATTTACAAATCAACTCTTTGATCCATACGGCGCTTTGAGAAGTCCAAATTTTCCCGGTCGGCGTATCATCCGGTTCCGATTCTTGAATGAGACCGTCCTTTCTTCCTAAGCTTACATTTCTTCCCAAATAGGCGATCGAAAACGGATGTTCCCCTTTTTTCGATTTTGCTCCCAGTTGATGAGACAGTCTTTCGGCGGCGTAGATTCCCATCGGCAAAGCGGTTGCGCAAGCCATTCTAAGATGATCGTAACCCGAAGAAACGATCTGAACCGCGTCCCCGGCTCCGATGATTTCGGGATGATCCTCGACTTCCAAAAAAGAATTCACGTAAACCTGGCCGATCGGATTGGTTCTCAATCCGGAGATCGATCCGATCGGAGAAGCCGAAAATCCGTTTGCTAAAACACAAACGTCGTGATAAATTTTTTTCCCGTCGGCGGCGACGATATGATCCTTCTCATATTTTAAGATTTTTGAATGTTCCATCAGTTCGATGCGGTTCTTCAAAAAGAATTCTTTGATCCTTATGATCGCCTCGACCGAAAATCCTTTTCCAAATTGATTCGCTTCGATAAGGGATATTTTTACGTTCGGAAATTGTTCTCTGAGTTCCGAAGCCGCTTCGATTCCGCTGAGTCCGGCTCCTAATACCGTAATCTTTGCGGTTTTCTTTTTTTTAAGAATCTCGTGCATTCTCGCACAATCCATTTTTTCGGTGAGTTGAACATATTGATCCGTAAATTTCGGAATCGTTGAACCGCAGATTCCAAGAGAATATATTAAGAAATTGTAATGGTGAATATCACCGTTTTCTAAAATGACTTGTTTTTTCTGAGTTCCGATTCCTTCGATTTTGGCAACGACTAAGTTGACTTTATTATGAAGAAGCGAGCGTATAGAATATTTTTTCTTGAGAGTTCCCGCGAGAATTTGATGATTTCGAATTCTTTCCTGAAAATCTTCTTGGGCGGTGATCAAAGTGATTTCCAGAGGAAGTTTTTTTCTCGCGAGACGATTGGCGGCGATGATTCCCGCGTAACCTCCGCCTGCGATCAAGATTTTTTGGATTTGCGACATGTTTGCCTCCGTTTCAGAGGAAAGACGTCTTCCGAATTCGGTCTGTGACAAGGCTTTGCATAAAACTTTTACGAAATTCTTCAAATTTTTCTGAGGAGATTCTTTCGAAATTTTCTTTTCCGAATATGTAATTAGAATTGTTCTAAATTCGAATTGACAGATGAGATCGGAGTTCAAACCATTGACCCAGGATGGTCCACATGTTTAGGATTTTGTCCATAATCTGTCTTCTGTTAGCGCTCCAAGCCTGCAAAGAACCCGTTCAAAAAGCGGAACTGGAAAGTTTTGTCGTAAAGAACGTAATTCATCCCAGTAACAATCCTTATAATAAGGACAAAGTAGAATTGGGAAAATTGCTCTATTTTGATAAGCGACTTTCTCTCAAAGGAGATACGAACTGTGCGATCTGTCATTCCTTGGAAATACAGAATTCGGAAACTAGTTCTGTTCCTCGAAATCAAATTCATAAATCCGTCGCTCCCCCGTTAACGAATGTCGCATTATACAAAGATGTTTTTACGGATCCTCAAGCAAACGATCTGGAAGAGATTGTAAAAGAAAGAGTGCATACGGCTCTGATGCTCAAAGACGAAAAGACCATCGTCACAAGGCTCAATCAAGTCGCGGAATACAGAGATCTTTTTGAAAAGTCTTTCGGTTCTCCCGGCATTACTATGGATCGAATCGTAAAGGCGATCTCGGCGTTTGAGAGAACGATCATTTCTAAAAATTCTAAGTTTGATCGCTACGTGATGGGAGAAGAATCCGCTTTGACTCCTTCTCAAAAACGAGGAATGGACGTCTTTATGAATAAGGCGAAATGCAATCAGTGTCACAACGGACCGAATTTTTCCGATTCAACGCAGCACACGACCGGCCTCAAAGGAATCACGCAGAAGATTCGAACTCCGAGTCTGAGAGACGTCAGTAAAAAGAATGAATTTATGCACAACGGAGAATTTACAAAGTTGGAAGACGTAGTGAATCACTTTGTGAGCGGCGGTTCGAAAGGTTCCATCGAAGATCCTCTTTTAAAACCCGCGGCGATTACCGAAGAGGAAAAGAAAGATCTGATCGAGTTTCTAAAATCCTTAGAAGGGGAATCACATCCTCTCGAAATGCCTAAGATCCCGAGAGCTTAGAATTTTTTCCTTTTTGCGGTCTCCGTAAATTCTCAGCTTCCGGAATCTACTTTTTCCAAAAGTGATATGAGGATTCTTCTTTCTTCATAGGTAGTATTTTTATAAATTCTTGTGAACATTTTTCTAGAAGAGCGAATGACCGCGGATCTCGCGGCTTTTCCTTTTTCGGTTAGGACGATTTCGGAAACTCGAGAGTCTTCTATGTTTTTGAATCGTTCCACGTAACCATTTGCGACCAATCGTTTGACGATCTGTGTGACTGTGGATCTATCTCTAAAAATTTTTTTCGAGATAGAAGTCATCGACTCCGGCATCTTATTTCGCAACGCGCAGAGGACGGCTCCTTGCGGCGGACTGATATCCTTGTATCCTTCTTTTTTGTAACTCAACGAAAGGCTGAAGAAAATTCTTTCCGAAATCCCGGAGAGTAAGTGTACGATTTTTTCAGGCTGCACACTCATACGTTACACCTCCTAAAAATGCTTTGTGCCCAAAGCAAATACTGACGCCGGAGATTCTTCTCGGGATCAAATACGTTGACCGATGGAGTTCGGGATATAGACAAATCTTATGAAACAAACTTCATCCATTTTTAACTTTGAAAGTATCGAGATCAACGAAAAATACTGCGGCCCTCCGATGAGCGGAAACGGGGGATACATTGCTGGTATTACCGCCAATCCGATTCAAAAGGACGCGGCGGTCATTAAAATAAAAGCGCCCGGACCGCTGAATGAAACCTTGTATTACTCTCTCAATTCCAACACGAATGGAATTAAATTATTGAGTAAGGACACCGACGTGGTCATTGCGGAAGCGCAAGAGGATCCAGAATTTTTTATGGACGTTCCCGAGTTGAATTCTTCCATCTTGGAAGACATTCAGAATCCCGAAGAGGAATATCTGGGCTTTCATACACATCCTTTCCCCACGTGTTTCGTATGCGGTCCGCAACGAAATCACGAGGACGGGATGAGAATATTTTCGGCGAAGATTCCGGATCAAAAAGGTTTCAGCCATCTGCACGGCGCATTCTGGAACCCCTGGAAAGACCTGGGCGGAGCCGACGGAAAAATCCGAAACGAGATCGTATGGGCGGCGCTGGATTGTCCCGGGGGCTTTGCGGTCTCTTACGTGGATCCGACTATGATCGTTCTCGTAAAATTACGCGGAAGGATTTTGGAGAGTTTATTCACGGGAGTTCCGTATGCGATTCTGTCCTGGGAAATCGGAAGAAATCGCAGACAGAGAACGCCTGGGACTGCGATTTATCGAATTGAAGATCGCAAATGTGTCGCCTATTCCGAGGCAATCTGGATGGTTCCTGGAAATTGGAATCCTGAAAATAAAAAAGAATAATAAAAATTGAATATAATAAAAGTATAGAGGGAACTCATCATGTGTGTACAAAAAACCTCGACGTTGAGCTTAGTAAATGCCTATTTTTTCCAGACACTACAAGGATATATGCATTTCAAATACCGAAGGATAAAAAGAATCCTTTTTGAAGATCTACCCGATACGGTTGTCGAGCTGGGTCCGGGAGTGGGTTCGAACCTGAGATACTTCAAACCGGGAACCACTCTTTTAGCCGTAGAGCCGAACGAGGGAATGCATCCTCTTTTGAAAAAGAATTCGGAAAAGTATTCGATCAAAACCGAACTGATGAATTTGTCCGCGGAAAAACTTCCGTTCTCGGATTCTTCCGTGGACGCGGTGGTTTGTAGTTTGGTTCTTTGTACCGTTGAAAAACCGGATCAGGTTCTAAAAGAGATTAAGAGAGTTTTAAAGAAGGGAGGAAAATTTGTCTTTTTGGAACACGTGGCCGCAGAACACGGCTCTTGGATTCAATGGATTCAGAAGACCGTTTTTAGACCTTGGCTTTGGTTTTTCGAAGGTTGTCATCTGAACAGGGATACATATCACACTCTCCAGAGCGCGAATTTTTCGAGTTTGAAAATCGAGAAACATTCGTTATCTACGATTTTTCTGCCGATCCGACCCCATGTCTACGGGATCGCGATCAAATAAGTAGATAAGAATTCTTTTTGTTCGGAAGGAAAAAGAGCAGTCGGCGCTTACTTTGTAGGCGCCGTTGTATCTAAGTTTGCTTGTTTTGATTCCGCCATCTTCATCAGACGATCGATGATTTCCTGAGGATCCACTCCAAACTTTTCGAAGATATGATTCTTTGCGAGTTCGTATCTAAGAATATCGATGTTCAACTGAATCTTGGTTTGTGCGACTTGGAGTTCCGCCTGAATCAAATTGTCGAGTGCGTTCTTCACCGCGACTGCGGTAAATCTTCCCTGTCTAAAACGTTCGGAAAGACCTCGATAGTATCGATTGGCTTCTTCTCTTCTTTTTTTCGCCCCTTCAAAGATATCTTTTCCGGAAACGATGGCCGCATAACGATTTTCTAATTCTTCTTTGATGGAGAGTTTGAGTTCAGCTTCTTTTTTCTGCAGATTTTCTACGTCCAACTTTGCATTTCGGATATCGGCTTTGATACCTTTGTCCCAAAGAGGATAAGAAAATTGAAACGACGCATAAGCTTCCGGATATTTGAAGGAAGCTACGCCTCGATTTGTATCCATAACATTTTGCTGAGGAGAAACGATATTTTGTCCTCTTGTGGAATAGGCGCCGGAAACTTTTAGGGAAGGCATGTCTTCCGCTTCTTTGATTCTCAGATTGAGCTCGGCGATTTCTCTTTGCTTCCGGAGATTTTTCAGATCGGTTCTGTGATCCAGAGCATAGATATAATCTTTTTCGACGTTGAAATCGGAAGGAACCGTTTCTTGAAGATCGGTAACACCTTCAATTTTAGAAGAAGGATCCGCGTTTAAAATTCGAATCAGAGTTCTTTCGGCTTCCCTTCTGGAAACTTTTGCCTTGTCCAAATTCCCGGCGGTCTGGGAAAGAATGGAACTCCAGAGATTGACTTCAAAGCCTTCGGAAAGGCCCAAATTCCGCTTTCTCGCGGTTAAATCGCGGATGTTTCTCGTATTGGATTCTAATTCTTCCAAAGTCTTTACGTTGGAATCGTAGATATTCAAACTCCAATACTGAACGAGAGTCTGAACCACGAGTTGAGAAAGAGTATAAATCAATTCTTCTCTTTTGATGACGGTGTTTTGTCTTAGGATCGCTTCCTTGTCTTTTTGAGTTTTTCCAAAACCGTATTTTAAAAGTTCCTGACTCAGTGTGATCGTAAGAGCGCTCGTGTACTGAGGCGGAATTGCAAGAGAGGCTAAATTCGAAGGAGTAGAAGCCGTATTTTCAAAGGCGCTCGTATCAAAACGAGTAGTGCTTGCTTCCAGTTTTGCGTAGGTTCCGGTTCTAAAATTCTTCTCCACTCCCACGCTGAGTTTGTCCTGACTTTGTTTGGTTCCCAAGAAGACGTTATTTCGGTTGTTAGGGAGAGTGGTTTTGAAAACTGTAATTCCACCGATTAGGTTCCAAGTAAACTGAGATTCGTTTTTCAGTTCCCCGCCGTCGGCTTTTACGTATTCCATTTTTGCATTTTGGATCGTAATGTTTTTTTCAAGAACGTGATTGACCGCTTCTTTTAGCGTCAGACGAAGTACCTTCTTGGAATCGTTTAGGTTCCCTTCGGAAGATTTTTTTTCTTCTTCCATCAAGGTTTCGTTGGGGTTTAATTCCTGAGAAGTAGCAGGTTGAATCGCCGCAAAAAGGATGGTTCCGGAAATAAGAATATTTCTAAATTTTCTGCGGGTCCTTTCCTTTTTGTGGTCCATGTAAGTGCCTACTTAATGGACATGGTTGAATGCAGGAAGTTTTTTACAAATCGAAAAATCAGTTTTATGAGTCTAAAAGAGAACAATTCAATGAATTTAAATCCACAAAGCGCTAACAGACTTGTCAAAGAAAAAAGTCCGTATCTCCAACAACATGCAACCAATCCTGTAGACTGGTTTCCTTGGGGTGAGGAAGCCTTTACCAAAGCAAAGCAAGAAGATCGATTGATTTTCTTGTCCATCGGTTATGCGACCTGTCATTGGTGTCACGTGATGGAACGGGAATCCTTTGAAAATCAAACTATAGCGGATTATCTAAATTCACATTTTGTATCGATCAAAGTTGATCGAGAAGAAAGGCCCGATATCGATCGAATCTACATGGACGCTTTGCACGCGATGGATCAGCAAGGCGGATGGCCTCTTAATATCTTTTTGACACCCGAAGGAAAGCCGATCACGGGCGGAACTTATTTTCCACCGGAGCCCAAATACGGAAGAAAGAGTTTTTTAGAAGTTTTGAATATTTTAAACAAGGTCTGGAGTGAAAAACGTCAGGAGTTGGTCGCGGCTTCTTCCGAATTATCCCAGTATCTAAAAGAATCCGGAGAGGCCCGTGCGGCTACGAAAGCGGAAGGCGATTTTCCACCGGAGAATTGTTTTGAATCCGGTTTTACTTTGTATGAAGGATACTACGATCCCGACTTTGGGGGATTCAAAACCAATCATACGAACAAATTTCCGCCGAGTATGGGACTTTCGTTTTTGCTAAAATACCATCATTCTTCCGGAAATCAGAAAGCGCTGGAGATGGTGGAAGACACGCTTCTCGCGATGAAACAGGGAGGAATCTACGATCAGGTCGGAGGCGGACTTTGTCGTTATTCCACAGATCATCACTGGCTCGTTCCTCATTTTGAGAAGATGCTCTATGACAATTCTTTGTTTTTGGAAACTCTTGTGGAATGTTCTCAGGTTTCTTACAAGATTCCTGCGGCTTCTTATGCAATGGATGTGATTTCGTATCTGCATCGTGATATGAGAATTTCCGGAGGAGGAATCTGCAGCGCGGAAGACGCGGACTCGGAAGGAGAGGAAGGATTATTTTATATCTGGGATCTAAAAGAATTTCGAGAAGTCTGCGGAGAAGATTCTACCATTCTCGAAAGATATTGGAACCTAAGCGAGAGCGGAAATTTTGAAGGGAAGAATATTCTGCACGAACGTTTTCGAAGCAGCACCGCAAATTTTACCGAAGAACAAAAGAAGAAGTTGGAATCCGCTTTAGAAAGAGGAAAGAAAAAACTCTTAGAAAGAAGAAGCGAAAGAATCCGTCCTCTCAGGGACGATAAGATTCTTACCTCCTGGAACGGGTTGTATATCAAGGCGCTCGTAAAAGCGGGAACCGCGTTTCAGAAAGAGGAATTTTTGGATCTCGCGGAAGAAACGTATTCCTTTCTCGAAAAAAATCTGATCTCGAAAGAGGGAAGAGTTCTTCGGCGTTTTCGCGATGGAGAATCCGGTATATTAGGATATAGTAATGATTACGCGGAATTGATTTCTTCTTCGATCGCTCTTTTTGAGGCCGGTCGCGGAATCCGATATTTAAAACGCGCGGTGGAATGGATGGAGGATACGATTCGATTGTTTCGTTCCCCTTCCGGTGTTTTTTACGATACTGGAAACGACGGGGAAAATCTTTTGAGAAGAAGTGTGGACGGTTACGACGGAGTGGAACCTTCGGCTAACAGTTCTTTGGCGGGTTCCCTCGTTCGATTGTCTTCGTTCGGTGTCAACGCGGATCGTTATCGTGAAATTGCGGAATCCATCTTTCTTTACTTCACAAAAGAACTTTCCGCACACGCTCTGAGTTATCCTTATATGCTTTCCGCTTATTGGACTTATAAAAACCATTCTCAAGAGATCGTTTTGATCCGTAAGAATCGGGATTCCGGAAAAGATCTCTTGTCTGCGATCCGGAAAAAATATCTTCCGAAAGCGGCGATTGCGGTGGTCAACGAAGACGAGTTGGAAGAAGCAAGAAAACTTTCCTCTCTCTTTGAAGCTCGGGACAGCGGCGGATCGGCGCTCGTCTATGTTTGTGAGAATTTTTCCTGTAAACTTCCCGTGAGTTCCGTTGAGGAATTGGAAAAATCGCTCAAATAGGGAGTTCCTACTTTTCAGTCCGGTGGAGCTCCGGTTTCAAAGTGGAAAAAGATCCGAATTCTTTTTCAATACCCCAGCTTGTGGAACATTTCGTTGGTAGCCTTCGCGCCTTGACAGTTCAAATGAATCTGATCGGAATAGAAATCCGGTTTTAGAAACGGTTTTTCAAATTCGATCACTTTGAGATGCGGATACTTTGCCTTGAGAGGTTCGAATGCATTCCAGAATTTTGGAAAGTAACCGGTCTTCTCTATATAATCCGGAAACGGCATTACGATGTAAAAAACCTGAATGTTCTGAGCTTGGGTATATCGAAGAAAGTCTTCGAAAGCGGAGAAATCAAAGCGAGGTTCCTCTTTGTAAGGAACGAGGATTTCTTCCTTGAGTTTGTCCTGACTCATCTGATAGAGAAGTGCGTGTTGTGGTTTGATACGGTCCGAAATATTTAAACCCCCGTTTTGAAAGGAGATTTTGTCTGCGATCCAACGATTGTCCCGAAAGTTACTTTCCGGCGCCATACACTGAGGAGTGTAGAGTTCTTCGCAGCCGCAGTCGAGTTTCATCACGGCTTCCGCCGGTTTGTAATTCTCATAGGAGAATACGTTGAGAAGGGCCTTTCGATAACGATAGGTGGAGAATACGTTCGGAATCGAAGAAGAAAGAACGTAGAGCAATTCCGGACCTTTGTATTGGTCGAACATTTCTCCGATCGAAAATAAGTGAAGAATTCGATGCGAGAAGAACTTCCAGTTGATTTCGGAAACCGTTTTTTGCAGACTTTCTTTCCTGCTTTCCATTACGAAATTCTTATATGTTAAACCCGAAACAAAACGAGTTTCGAGATATTCGGGAAGTCCCATGTTCGGTTTAACATATTTGATAAGCGCAGGGTCCACGATCGGGTCGCCGTATCCGCCCGCGATCAGGCCCGGGCTGGACGCGAATAAAATAAATTCAGGTTTTTGATTCCCCGCCTTAAGATACTTTGCGAGATAGTGTGTGTAGTATCTTGCTCCCATCGCAGGAAGGCTGAAATTATAGACGTTCGATTCTTTTGCTGGAACCAAGGACATACTTCTGGAATCGCCGAAAATCAGGCCTTTGAAATTCAAGGTTCCGGATTCCATTTTTTTTCGGACGTTGTTTACAAGGAATACTTCCGTATGTTCGTAAAAATAGATGTCAGTAAATCGGGCGACGAGTTCGACTCCGATTACGATTGAAAGAACGGTGAAAACGACTTTATTCTTAAAAAGCGAAGTAAATGACATTTTTGCCGAACACACCTTTCAGAACTATACAGTAAAAGAAAAAGACATAGGTAAGAATTCGAATCACAGCAGGTTTTTCGAATATAAAGAATGCTGAATTATTCTTAAAATGAAAGTAATCCCAAACGAGAAGCGGACCGATGACTTTTACGATCTCGGTGAAATAATTGAAAACGCTGATCTGGTCGTTCGGCCCTCTGAGTGTGAAGAAGTTTTCGAAAATTCCCAAAAAAAGAATTCTTGCGTGATTTCCGTCGTAACTTCTAAAAAAGATAGAAGTCATCGCAAACATAAACGTCGTGAAAAAGCAGGACCAAAAGAAAAATCCCTTTGTAAAGAACGTGTGGTTTAAGACCGGAAACTTGGACTTTGCAAAAAGTTTGAGTCGATCAAACGGTTCTCGAAAGATCATATAAAGAACGATATAAAGTCCGCAGCACAAACCCCAGAACGCAAAATTCCAACTCGCTCCGTGCCAAATTCCTGAGAGCCCGAAGATGATAAAGAGGTTTCTAAAATTGTAGAGTCTGCTTACCTTGCTTCCACCTAACGGAATATAGACGTAATCGGTGAACCAGCGGTTGAGCGTAACGTGCCATCTTCGAAAAAGTTCTCTGAAGTTTACGCTAAACTCAGGCGTGATAAAGTTTTCACTGAGGTTGAATCCGAGTAAGAATGCGGAACCCCTCGCGATATAAGAATAACCTGCGAAGTCGCAATAGATCTGAAAAAAGAAAGCGATAAACGCAAGAATCGTATGAATCGCTGAATGGCCTCCCGCTAAGTCCGGATTGGCCTTGTAGATCAAAGGATTGTCTAAGAAAACGAGATTTACGAGTTCTGCGAGATTGTCCGCCACATAGGTTTTCATGTAGTAACCTACAAGAAGCAAAAGACAACCTTTGTAGAAAAGATCCAGATTGATCTTTCTGTCTTCCTTGATTTGAGGAAGAAGATCTCCGGCTCTTTCGATCGGTCCCGCGACCAACTGAGGAAAAAAACAAACAAAAAGAGAAAAATCGATCAGGTTCGTATCGGCTTTTAGTTTACGAAAGTAGACGTCGATCACATACGAAAGAGTCTGAAAAGTAAAAAAACTGATTCCGACCGGAAGAATGATCTGAAGGAAAGTTGCGTCTTGAAAAAGGGTGGGGTCTTCGACTCCGAAAAGTCCGGCCGAGGTTTTGACGGCGACTCCCAAATTCTCTATAAAGAAATTATAATATTTAAAAAACCCGAGCATCCCCATGTCGATGACAACCGCCAAAAACAAAAGCCAGCCCCGGATCTTCGGAGATTCTTTTTGTTCGATGAGGAGGGCTATATAAAAGTTGGAAACTGAAGTGGAAATGATGAGAACAAGAAAAATCCAGTCCCACCAACCGTAAAATGTGTAAGAAGCGACTAAAAGAAATAGATTCTGAATTCTTCTGGAAGTTTTTTTAGCGGCGAAAAAATAACAAACCGCTAAGACGATCAGGAAAAAATAGATAAAAACCGCGGAGTTAAAAATCATTTTCGATCGAACGATCCGAAAGGAACGAAATCTCCTTTAGAGTTCCATTCTCTTGGCGTCGCGCCAGAGTCTGTCCAGATTGTAGTATTCTCTTTTTTCGGGAGTCATGATGTGAATGATGATTTCTCCAAAGTCAAGAAGAGTCCAGCCGGAAGTCGCCGATGTTCCGGTTTTGTCGGCTTCTTTATGAGCAAGTTTAAATTCTTTTAATGTTTTTCTGACTTCTCTCGCGACTGCGTTTGCTTGAACCGCGGAGTTCACGGTGCAGATCACAAAATAACTGAGATAACTGTTTACGGTTTCCAGATTGAGAATGCTGATTTCTTCGCATTTTTTATCCACCATGATATCGTGGATGATTTGAAGAATTTCTTTGGTTGTGGGTGTTTGTTTTGGGGCGGAATTCATGAAGATTATTTTCTCGGTTCGTAATCGGAGCCCACGACGACGGTCGCGTCCAAGCCCTGATCCTTTCTCAACACGTGGTGCACTTCTGCTTTTTCTAAAACGGTAGAGATTCTATCCATGATCGCGGTGTTGCCCGAGCGGTCTATCACAACGGTCTTAGGAAACCCTTTTTTCCACGCGTTGTCGGCGGCTAAAACCTTGATTCTTTTATCGGAAAGAATGCTACGTACGTCTTTTGCAAGACCCGCGACTTCGGTTCCATTGAGAACTTCGGTTCTACCGAATTCTGCATCGGCGAAAACGTCGGAGCTCATATCTTTTGAAAATTTACGAAAGGCGACCCTGGCTCTGGTGATATCGGTTTTGAGATATGTCTTCTTTGTCTTCGGATCATTCATGGGCTCGCCGGGGAGTTCGGAGATACCGAATTGAATTCTTCTGGAATTAACAAACTTAACAAGGCTGATAAAATCTTCTTTGGAAAGATCGGTTTCGACAAGGCTATGAGCGAAGATCAAAAGAGGGATTGTAAGAAATTCTTTTCTTTGAGTCAGAGTTTCGTAGAGGGTTAAGACTACACTTTCTTCTCTGCTGATTCTATCCAGATAATCGAGGGTTTCCTTTTTGTCCATCGTGACCGCGTAGTCGTGGACGTCTTGTCCGGACATGGTATAAACCCCGTCTTGACGATTGTATTCGGAAGAATTTCGGACGGTCCTATTGTCCATATAGATGCTCAAGCCTCCGAGAAGATCCACGATACGAATCCAATTCGAAGCGGAAAGGCTGATCGTATAATGCGGTTTGGCTCCGATCAAATCGGTGACTGCACTTTTTACCGAAGACTTGGCCCCCGATTTTAAAAGATCGAGAGAATCGTCCGGATCATCGAAGGATGTGATCGGATGAATGAAGTAGAGCGCGCAACGATTGTTGGAAGGAAACAAAGTCGCTAAGAGTCCGAATTCATATTCTTCGGAATCGCCGACCGCGTGAAAGAGAAAGTAAATCGGCTTTCCGGAGGCGATTTTTTCTTCCAGTCCGGTTCGATTGAATTTGCTGATCAGAAAGATAAGTGCGGAAAATAAGAGGATTCCAGCGGCGATATAAAGCAGCCAACCGGACGATTTTTTAGAAGGTTCTTTTGAATCCAAATCTAGGCTCCGATTCCATTTCAAACCGGAAAAGCTGTCTGTCAAACGGTTATTTTGTCCGATTCTTTTGCGTTTGTAGAACGGTTGGAATGCTTTGTTTGATTTTGATCGGCGAACGTATTCGATTCTTCATCGAGAAATTTTATTAAAATGTTTTTCCCTTCTTAGAAGGGAGAACTTTTCGTTGACGAACTTCGGAAACGACATAGAATTCCGTTTTCAACAATACAAAAAGAGAAATCGAAATTCGAGGAGAATCAAATGAAATCAACGATGATGAATTATCAACTGACCGTTCCTGCTATTTTGAGAAGGGCGATCGACGTTCATCCTGAGAAAGAGATCGTAACAAAGATGAATGATGAATCGATTCATCGATATACGTATTCGGAATTTCATACTCGAGTGATGAAGCTGATCGATGTGTTGCAGAAATCGGGAATTCGTCCCGGAGATAGAATCGCGACGTTTGGAATGAATCACTATCGACATCTCGAAGTCTACTTCGCCGCTCCTACGATGGGAGCCGTCTTACATACGTTAAACGTAAGGCTCTTTCCGGAACAATTGGTCTATATCGTAAACGACGCGGAAGATTCCGTCATCTTTGTGGATAAAAGTTTGAGTAAGGTTCTCTTGGACCTGCTTCCTCAGTTTAAGAAAAAACCGAAGTTTATCATCATGGATGATTTGGAAGCGATGGATCCGGCTCCATTACCGGATGCGATCGATTACGAAAGATTCTTAAAGGATGGAAATGAAAAGACGGTTGTGTTGCCTGAGATCGACGAGAATGAAGCAGCGGGAATGTGTTACACGTCCGGGACCACGGGGAATCCAAAGGGAGTGGTTTATAGTCATCGGTCGATCTATCTTCATACGATGTCGATTTGTATGTCGGATAGTTTAGGCGTTTGCGAAAAAGAAATCATACTTCCTGTTGTTCCGATGTTCCACGCAAACGCCTGGGGAATTCCGTTTGCTTGTGTTTTTACGGGCGCGGTTCTTGTATTTCCTGGAAAACATCTCTTAGGACACGGGCTCGCTTCTTTATTGGAAGAAGAGAAAGTAAGTATAGCCGCAGGTGTTCCAACGATCTGGAACGTACTCTATCAGCATCTCAAAAAGAATTCTTATGATCTGAGTCGTTTGCATACGATGGTGGTCGGAGGTTCGGCCGCTCCTCAGTCCATGATCGAAGGATTTAAGAACGATTTTGGAATTCAAATTCTTCACGCATGGGGAATGACTGAGATGTCGCCTGTGGGAACCGTATGTCGATTGAAAACAACGATGAGCGATTTCGAAGAAACAGAAAAAATGCATATACTTTCCAAACAAGGACCTGCGGTCGGAGGCGTTGAACTCAAGGGCGTGGACGAACAAGGAAAGAATATCCCGAAGGACGGAAAGACTCCGGGAGAACTCGTTGTGAGAGGACCTTGGATCACCGCATCCTATTATGGAAATCCGAGCAAGGAATCGTTTACGGAAGACGGATGGTTTCGGACAGGAGACGTGATCACGATCGACGAACATTCTTATATCCAAATCACGGACCGTAAAAAAGATCTGATCAAGACTCGGGGAGAATGGATTTCGAGCGTGGAGATGGAAAGTCACGTTTTGAAAGCCTCCGGAGTGTTGGAAGCCGCGGTCGTCGCGAAACCGGATTCGGTGCGCGGAGAGATTCCGGTCGTATTCGTGGTTGCGAAAGAGGGAGAATCCATCGATAAGAAAGTAATATTAGAAGTATTGAAAGTTCACTTTGCGAATTGGCAATTGCCCAATCACGACGACATACGACAGATTGAAACGATTCCAAAAACGAGCGTCGGAAAGTTTGATAAGAAGGTTTTGAGAACACAACTCTGAGATTTGGAAGAAGGGGCTATCGCGTTTAAGAATTTGGGCGTGCCTCTCGCGGAATATTCATAAAGTATAATATTATTTTGTGGTTTCGCTTCGAGTCGCGTGCCTACGGGCTCGCGGATTCCCGCTCGTCCTCTTCGAGGACGCTTTCGCGCCCTGCAGCCCGCTCACGCAAAAAAAAGAACGTTAGCGCGACTGCGATCCATCCTGCGATTGCGTAAAATCTTAAATAAAAAGAAAAATCCCCTGATCGTAAGGTTGGATTCAAATCTCTTTTGAGAAAGGTTGGGCGGGAATGAAATTCTTGGACGGTTTGTTTGATAAGGATCTTCTCAATGATTGAATATTCTAAATGTTTTATTTTTCGAAGCTTCGGCAAAAAGAGAAGGATTCGTGGGGTGTTCTGGGCGGAGCCGAGAATTCTCCATCTATTGATTTGAAGAAAAAATGGAAATTACCGAAGAATATTTGATCGAAAAGATTATTTTTTAGAAAGAATCCGCATCGATTGGAAAGGATTCCGGAACTGTAATGGATATGGGATACTTAACATTCAATGCGGATGAAGAAATTTCTTCAAGGCTCCAAGAAAGTAGAACGGAGACTGTGACTTTATTGATTCCGGAAGGCACTCTGGCTCGTTTGGGAGTAAAGGACGCAAAAGTTCTTCCGAAAAAGATTCCTCAGTTGTTACGGACTTACGGAAAATATCTGACCGCCACCAAGCGTCTGGGAAAAAAAGCCGGAAAAACATTGTATCAGCCGAGTCCGGGAAAGGAGAAGATGAAACGAGTCAACGTTCGATTGAGCACCGGGAGTTGGACTTTTTTAGGAACGCTCGCGCAGGCACACGGGGTTTCTCGTTGTTATCTTTTCAATTATCTGTTGTGGTTGGAAGAATTGGAAGTTGGGGATTCTATCGTAGAAACTGTAAATGCGGGAGCTCCCGCGTTTCACAGATATTACAGTTACATCCTTCACCTCGATTTACCGAACAATCGCGTTTTTCGTAGGCTTCAAACGGAGCCGGTTTCTCTTTTTTACGTTTTAGATTATCGAGATTGGTTTCCTAGTTGAAACCGGTCTCTTATCTTTCCAAAAAATCTGAAATTAAAGAAAAGTCAAGTTCTACGAACAAAGGACTTTGTTCAAACGCGGTCGCTTAGCAGGAAATTTATTTTAGACAACGAACGCCGGCATAATTGCTCAAATGATCCCAACGAATCTCACCTTTAAAAACATCCAAATTGTAAGCGCCATTCTCTCCCATCGAGATCGAAGAAGACCAGTATCTCTTATCCTCGTCGTTCGCGGTCCAGGATTCGGTTTCACCGCTTTCATAAGAATCTTCTAACTCGTCGATAGTCGGAAGACGGAGATCCCGAGAGCTACAAATTTGACTCGCCTGATACCAATTAAAACTACCTTTTGCCGATTCCCAAAGCGTTTCTTTCTGAGAAGGTTGCCTTTTTATCTTCTTTTTATTAGATTCTAAATTTAGAATATTCGAAGAATTGGATGTTTCTTTCCCAGATTTGGAAAGCTCCGTCTGACCTTCTTGATAGTGTATGTTGAAAAGCTTTTTGAATTCCCCGTTCGGATTGGGAAGTTTTACGGCCATTTCTAAAATGTCTTTCAACTTAGATTTCGCCGAACCCCAGAAAAGTCCGGTTTTGGATTCCCAATCAGCTCCGAGTTGGTGACTGTTGATAATCTGAGTCGGATTCTGTGTTTCCAATCCTTCGTGCAGAAGGGAATTTAACTGTTCCTGAAGAGAAATCGGTTCGTTGAGTTTTTGATTCACCCTTTTGATTTCTTTTTTGATTCTTTCGATCTGAGAAAGACTGGCGAATTCTGATTTCGCCAGGGTCTCGATTCCGTCTCGAAAAGCCTCGTGGATTGAGTTCTGATGTTCTTCTTTTTCTTCTTCCGTGGAAGACAAGGCTTCCGCGGTAAATTCCTTTTCGATCCGAAGAAAGAGAGTTTCCAAACGATTGGTAAGATGAGAACGTCCCGTCTTTTCGGAAGCCTCCGATTTCCTTTGCATCGTCTCTTTCAGAGATTGATATTGTGATCCCGATTTTTGACTCAGATCTTTCAAAAGATTTCGATATAATTTCGAAGCGAGGGAAAAATCAAAAGTGGAATATGCCTGGTCGGCTTCTTTTTCCTTCAACGAAAACAAGGCGGATTCAACTTGGTCCTTTCTTTCCTGAATACTCTGTTGAATTTGAATTTGTCTGTGTTTTTCAGGAACCTTTTTGGAATATTCTTCACCTAACAAAATATAAGCGCTTAGGTGGTTTTGTAAATCTTCCGGAGTTTGTTTTTTGGGTTCGAAAAGATCCCGGTCTAAGTCGTTAATCTTTTCCTTATATTCTAAACTGTAATTATTAGTGACACTCGCCTGAATCTGTTTGATAAAAGTTTCTAATTTTTTGCGGGATGCTTCCGAGAGGCGATCCCCAAACGCATTTAAGATTCGTACGTAAATTTCAGTGGATTCCGAATAGTCTCTGGAAAGAGTGTATTTGGCTGCTTGATCCAATTCTTCTCTTACTTCTTCCAAAACTCCTTCTAAAATTTTATCGGAGGTTTTGAATTCCATAGAATTCAAATTGGTTCCGGGAACCGGTTTGATTTTTAAAAACGCTACGCTCATGTTTCCGCTCGTGGAAGCCGGCGCTTGGTTAAAATCCAAGTTGTATTTTGGATCTAAGAGTTTTCTTCCGGATTCTCCCGCGTAATAATCCATAAGAAATTCCGGGAACTCCATCTGAAACGTGGACTTGATAGAATAAGAAAGTGTTTTAGAATCCCTCGTTTGATTTCGGAGCGAAACATAGATGAGTCCGTTTTTAGAGGCGATCGTCCCGGAGATTACTTCGTTTGCGTCGATTGCGTCCGCGATTTGTTTCATACAAATCTCATCCGAACAATCCATCTTTTGAAGCGCTTCGACTTGTTTATAAAGAATCACCATGGATTCGTCGTCCACGATCGTATATTTTCCTTCGAAGTTGTGAAGGACCGAGTTGATGATTCCGTTTCGAAAACGATTCTCCAAACCGGAATTGAGATTTCCTTCAACCGTCAATTTATGAACGTAAATTTTAGAAGGTTTTGTCTGCGCAAAGATCGAGAAGGGAATCCATAAAAAAAGAAACAGAAGAGGAAACCAAATGCGCATTGCGATCATCCTATTTTGTATAGGTTCCTTTTGAAAATTCGAAAAGTAAACAATTATTTGAATTTCTTAAAATGAGATTTACACTCCCTTATAAAAAAGCGATTTGGAACAACAGAAATCAAATCCGATGAATCCGACTAAGACCTTGATTTCGAAAAAAATTCTTTCCATTCTGATCCTTTTCCTGGTTCCTTTGGGAACCGCGTTCTCGGAACCCCTTTCTAATTTTGCATTCTACAATTTAAAAAAAGAAAGAATCGTTCTTTCCGATTCTATCAGAGAATTTTCAAAAAAGGATCTTTTGATTCTTAACTTTACGGGTTCTACCTGCAAACCCTGCAAGGAACAGGTTCCGATCCTTTTGCGTCTTGTAAAACAAATCAATCTTTCTTCTCGAGGAGAATTTAAGGTTCGATTCTGGATCGTCTTTGTGGGGGATGATTTTAAAACCGGTAAAGAATATTCTAAAATTCTAAAGCTTGAAAACGATACCGAAGTTCTGATCGATCCTCTTTCCTCAAGTTATTCTCAGGCGAAAATTTCAGGATTGCCTACTGTGTTTCTCTTGGACGGAAAACAAGAAATTCTTTTAAAAATCGAAGGTTATACCGATGCGGGCACGCTCTCTCTGGAGAATTTTCTGAACTCACTCGTAAAATAAATGAAACTCGAAATCAAATCACAACTTCTATTGCCCATTTTAAGTTTTTGCTTTTTGATTTTTCTTTTCTCATGTTCTCTTCAGAGAAAAAATTCGGAACAAGGTTATGTGGAAGTGGAAGCGGAAGGGGAGACTCTTCAGGATGCGGACAGAAACGCAAAGATGGAGATGATTCGTCAAGTTTTAGGAACCGAAGTCGTTTCCCATTCTTATCTTTTGGATTCCGTCTATTTGGGAAATATCGTCGAATCTTCGGAAACCGGCTTGGTTCGTAGATACCGGATTCTTGAAACAAAACATTCAAAAAATAGAATCTATATCAAAGCAAGTGGAATCGTAGACGAAAATCGTCTTGGAGAATCGATAGAAGAACAATATAAACTTTTGGGAAAACCGAGAATCCTTTTGATCGCTTCTGAAAAATTCGGAGATGAAAAAGAATCCAAATCAAAAACTCTTCTCGAAGCAAAGTTGATTTCTCGGTATCCTGCCTTCGATTTTATTTCCATAAGCCCCGATGAATTCAAAAATTGGAATATACCTCTTACCGACTCCAAGGAAACGAATGTGCGACCTTTTCTTGAATTTGCACGAAAGAAGGGAGTGGAATTACTCTGGATCGCTGATTTTGTTTCCAAGGAAGGTGCTCTTCTTGCAAAAGAGACGGAGCTTCGAAGTATATTTGCGAGCCTGGATTTTAAACTTTTGGAAACCGCTTCCGGTAAAATTTTGGTCTCCGGAAATTTGCAAGGTGGAAAACCCGCGATCCATCTTCGGTTCGGGTCGGAAAAAGCCCTCGATCAGCTTTTGTCCGAGATGAAACCCTCTCTTCTGAGACAACTCGCCGAAAAATGGAAACGGGGCAACACGATCCGTTTGGTTTTTGAAAACCTAAGCTATGAAGAATATTCTAAGAGCGAACTTTCGCATTGGATCCGAAATATTCAGGGAGTAAACTCCTTAAACGAAAGAGGAAAGGATTCTCAAGGAAGAATCGTGATCGAAGTCGTCGGTCTTTTAAACGGCGGTAAGTTGTTTGCGATTCTTAAACAGATGGAGGATCGTTTTGGCTTTCTGATCGAAAGCAAGGAAATTCAAAATCAATTTTTGATCCTGCGAATTAAAAAATAAATCCATTCTTCCCTGGTGAAGCGACTTTACATTCCCAGTTCACTATTTCTTTTTTCTTTCTTCCAAATACGAATGCCAGAGAAGCATCGTTGCAATCGAACGATACGGTTCCCATTTTTTACCGAGCTTTAAAAGTTTCTCCTGCGAAGTCTGCGCGGGAAGTCGTTTCACTTTTTTTAGAGATTGAATCAGCGCCAAATCCCCGATCGGAAAGACGTCAGTGCGATGGAGGGACATCAAAAGAAAAACATCCACGGTCCAGTTGCCGATCCCTTTTATCGCCGTTAGACGAGTTCGAATCTCTTCGTCCGGAAGATATGTCAAACGGGAAAGAACGATCCGCTTTGAGAGGATCGCTTCCGCGAGTTCTCTTGCGTAGACCGTTTTTTGTCTGCTAAAATAACAGTCCCTTAGTTCGGAGTCGCTTAACAAAACGATTTTTTTTGCGGTCACGCTTCCGATTCTTTCTTTGAGTTTGTCAAGAGCCGCTTTTGCGGAAGCGAGGGAAACCTGTTGTTCCAAGATGATATGGATCAAGGTTTCAAAATTCGGTTTTCGAGTCCAAAACGGAGGATATCCGTATTTTAAAAATATGGAATGTAGATCGGAATCAATCCGAAACAAACGATCACAAACCGTATGAAATTCTTCTTTGTCAAATTTGTGAATCATAGAATGAAATTATTGAATTCAAAAAATTGAATTTCTTTTTAGCAAGGGTTTGCAAAAATTCATTTTGTTAACGATCTTTGAATGAGAATGGAATTCAAAGATTTACGCCCATCTTTTTTATTTTTTTTCTTGATCCCCTGCTTATTATTTGTTTAGTGTTCCTTATGAATGCTAAACGTCCCGCGGCTTTAGGTTTTATCTTTGTAACAGTTCTCATTGACGTCATCGGATTTGGAATCATCATTCCCGTTCTTCCAAAGTTGATTCAAGAATTGACCCATGGAACTCTGAGCGAGGCCGCCTTGTATGGCGGTTTTTTAATGTTCGCTTATTCTTTTATGCAATTTATCTGCGCTCCTTTTGTGGGAGGTTTGAGCGATCGATTTGGTAGAAGGCCAGTTCTTCTGGCTTCCTTGTTTGGATTTACTCTCGATTATTTATTCTTAGCGTTTGCGCCTTCCATCTTCTGGTTGTTCGTCGGACGTTTAGTCGCCGGTGTTATGGGAGCGAGTTTTACGACGGGTTACGCATACATCGCCGATATCAGTCCTCCCGAGAAACGAGCCGCTAATTTTGGTATCTTAGGCGCGGCCTTCGGACTCGGGTTTATCATCGGTCCGGTCCTCGGAGGTTCTTTGGGACAGTTTGGATCCAGGGCACCTTTTTTGGCAGCAGCGGGTCTGACTCTTATCAACTGGCTTTTTGGATTTTTTATTCTACCGGAATCCTTATCTAAGGAGAATCGAAGAAAGTTTGAATGGGCAAAATCAAATCCGATCGGTTCCTTGATCAGTCTGGAACGTTATCCTATGATCATAGGACTGGTAGTCGCATTTTTCTTAATCAATACCGCCGCTCACGCGGTTCAAGGCACTTGGAACTATTATACGATGGAGAAGTTTCAGTGGGACGAAGCGATGGTAGGATATTCTCTCGGAGTTGTAGGACTTGTCTACGCGATCACTCTGGGCGGTCTCATTCGTTTGATTCTTCCGGTTTTGGGTCAGAATCGAAGTATCTACTTAGGCTTGGCATTGAGCACACTCGGATACGCGTTATTCGCGCTTGCCACAAAAAGTTGGATGATGTTCGTCTTTCTGATTCCCTATTGTTTTGGAGGAATCGCGATGCCTCCTTTACAGGCAATCATGTCTTCTCAGGTTCCTGAAAATGAACAGGGAGAATTACAAGGGGCTTTGACTAGTTTGATGAGCGTTACCGCGATCATAGGTCCGATTTTGATGACCGGGTTGTTTGCTTATTTTACCGGGAAGGACGCGCCAATGTATTCTCCAGAGGCTCCTCTTTGGATGGGAGCCGTTTTGACAGCGTTGAGTCTTTGGATCACAGTAGGATCTTTGAGAAAACATCATTCTTAATATAGAGAATGAATTTTGATTCGGAGAAAGAATATGCAAAAATTAAGAAATTCTAATGGAAGAAAACGGAAGCTCAACGTGAAGGGCCTTTTCTTTCTGACGGCGTTTCTTTTTTGCGAATGTTATACGTTTCCCAGGGAAAAACCTTCGGTGATTCCTCCGAATCAGAGAATTCTTTTGGGATATATCAATCAGGACGGACAGGTTTTTTCTTCCAAGATCGGAGTAAAAACGAAATACAAGGAAGCGGAAGAAAAGCTCAACCAGTTTGAGGAAAAAGTTCATAAACCTCTTTTGGAGCGTTTTGATAAACGAATTGATGAAATCAAAAAGCACGGATTGGAATTAGAAAAAAACAGCACTTCGATCAAGAGACAATTGGTGGCTGCGGTTTTGATCGCTCTTATCGTTCCGATTCCCGGGGCGGTGGAAACGGTTCTGACGGTAGGTTTGATCACGATCGCGTATCGAAAGATTCGGGAAAAAAAAGAAGACCAAATTGCAAAGGCCGCCGTGGAAGAACTGATTCAAAACTGCGAGACCGCCCGCGAAAATCTTTCTTTGTTTCGTAAAAATAAACTTCTCGAGTTTGTAAGCAACTGGAGAAGAGAATTTAGAAAAGAAGAAAATCACGTGGTAAGTCACGCGGATGCAAAGGATATTAGAATCTACGATCTCGTAAACGAGAAGTTTCAGAAGGACGCCGAATGGCTCAAGTCGCAGGCGGAAACGGAATTGGCCCACGCAAATCTTTATTGTTCTCAAGAAATTAACTTTGCAAAAGCGGAAGTGAAGAAATAGTTTCTTTTTATTTTTTTCTCTAAATCCTCTTTACTGAAATCCTCTTGGAAGGAAGTCTAAGTTCTAATCTTATGAAAATCATTTCTTCAGTCCTTAAAGATCTCGGCGATAATTTCCGAGTTCGAAGAATTCTTCCTTCTTTCGATGCGCGTCACGTCGGCCCCTTTGTTTTTGTGGATCACATGGGACCTGTTCCGATTCATACAGGTAAGGAACTCGTGGTTCGTTCTCATCCGCATATAGGGCTCGCCACGATTACTTATCTCTACGACGGCGTTATTTTTCATCGAGACAGCATAGGAACTGCGGTGCCCATTCGTCCTTTCGAAGTCAATTGGATGACCGCGGGTTCCGGGATCGCGCACAGTGAACGTTCTCAGTTGGATCCTCAATTTTCTTTTCTCGAAGGAATTCAAACCTGGGTCGCTCTTCCAAAAGAATCCGAAGAAGTGGATCCCGAATTCTTTCATCTCGACCGCGAACAAATTCCGATTCTCTCCGGAGATCTCTGGGAGTTACGACTCGCGGCCGGTGAATTTTTAGGGGAACGTTCTCCGGTGAAAGTTTATTCTTCTCTTTTCTATGGAGACTTGGAAGCAAAGGCGGGTGCGAAAGCAGAATGGAACATCCCTTCCGATCAGGAATCCGCGCTCTATGTTTCTCGTGGAAGTTTGGAAGTGAGCGGCAACAAGGTCCAAGTCGGTCAGACGGTAGTTTTTGATCTTGGAGAAAAAGTTTCCTTTTCTTCCCGAGAGGGGGTTCGCGCCGTTCTTCTGGGCGGAGTTCCTCTTCCCGAGAGGCGCCACCTCTGGTGGAACTTCGTTTCCACTTCTTTGGAAAGAATAGAAAGGGCAAAATTAGAATGGAAGGAAGAACGTTTTCCAGTTGTTCCCGACGAAGTGGATCGGATTCCTTTACCTCCCGGTTGAGTTATGTGAGAGTTCCTACTTTTTTAAGAGAGCGAGCTTTGATCTCGATTCGCTGAATTTTGGGAGTTCCTACAGTTGAGTTCTTTGTTTGTGCTCTCGTTGGTTTCGTTGAACAAACGAACGTGGGAACTCATACTTTCTAACGAAGGGAAGTCGGGTTCAAAAGTAGGAACTCACACTCCAAATCAGACAATGCCAATTTCACGAAAAATTTTATCCTTCTCCAGATAATCTTGAAATACCGTAGGAACTCCGTTCTTCTTTAAGAGATCGTTTCCCATGCTGTTGATCCCGATAAACTTCAGTCCCAACTCCCGGCTCGCTCTCCAATCCCAAAGCCCGTCTCCAAAATAAATGACTTCTGAAAATTCTTCGATAGAATGAAGGCTCTTTAGTTTTTTCAGAGTTTCCAAGATGATTCCGTTTCTATCGGGCGCGTCCTCGCTTGTGGAAATCGGGTATTTTTCGATATCGATCCTTGCGTTCTTTGTTTTCTCTCGAGCGGGAATCAACCAGCTTCCTGTGATGATGCCGAAAGGAATATTTTTTTCCTCTAAAGAATCTAAGAATCTCCCGGCGCCCGAAATTTCAGGATAGAGGGAAGGATCTTCTTCGATGGATCTTTGAATTTTTTCCGTGAAGGTTTTTTTAAATTTTAAGAATCTATCTTCTTCGATGACTTCTTGGAAATGATGAAGGTAGACGTCTCTTACGACGCCGTCGTCCGTAATGTTTGTAAAAGATTCCCAAGGAATCGTCTTGGGATCGAGACCTAAAATTTCTTGAATCGTTTCTCGATAGAATTGGTTGTGATGTGTATGAGAATGGATCAGCGTTCCATCGATATCAAAAAGAATACATTTCATCGGATCCATTGAAACGGAAACTTGCAAAAAAATACGAATCAAAAATAAGAATTTCTAAAAAACGGATCCGAGAAAAGTCCACTTGAAACTCGTGAAAAGAATCACATTACATAGATTCTTATAAAAACGTTATGCGTTCCGTTGCAAAACTTTGCCTCGTTCTAAAAATCATATTAGATTCTTATAAAAGCAAAATTCTCATTTTAGATGATACAGAGCGGACTTAAAATCCGTTTTCAAAAAAACTTCTGCGAAATTTTTTCGAATAAAAACATTCTAAAAAAGAAAAAGTCCGAATCGCAAGAGATTACATTTTTCGAATGCTTACCGGAATTCCGGTAAAGGCCGCGTTACCGGAGAGTTCGTCCAAGGATTCTTCGTCGGTAAGATCGTTGATGCTCACACCCGCGAATTGTTTTGCAACGTTCAGATGAACCCCGTTCTTCGCGTGACCGAATCCGTGAGGAATACTGACTACGCCCGGCATGATCTCGTCCGTAATCTCGGTGGGAATGAGAATTTTTCCGACTCTGGATTCCACTTGGACTTCTTCCTCTTCTCCGATTCCTAAATTCTTCGCATCATTCGGATGAATCAAAAGAGTGCAGCGATTCTTTCCGGTCATGAGCTTCGGCATATTGTGCATCCAGGAATTATTGTTCCGAAGATGTCTTCTTCCTATGAGGAGAAAGTTTATCTCTTTTTTCGGTTCGGACCATTCTTCGAATTTTTTCTTCAGTCTCGGAAGATCGTCTAACACGGGTTTGGGGAGAAGATGAATCTTTTTATCTTCCGTAAGAAGTCTTTCGGGAAAACAACTCATAAGAGGGCCGAGATCGATTCCATGAGGATTGTCTTTTAACAATTGAATGTTGAGCATTCGATTGTGTTTTCCCTTTTCTCCGTAGGGTCCGGTCCTAAGAGCGAAATCGATGATCGTAGAAGGTCCGAGTTTGGTTGTGATGATCTGATCCGGAAGAGGTTTTCCGGCTCTTAACAATTCGAGCCTTTTGGTGAGGTCGGTAAAAATTTCCCAGTCGTGAAGCATCCCTAGTTCGGGTTCAAAGACGGGTTGAGCGTATTTCGTGGTATTCCGAACCGCAAAGACGTTAAAGATCATGTCGTAGTGATCGTGTTCCAGAGTAGAGGTCGGAGGGAGAATGTAGTTTGCGTGTTGTGTGGTTTCGTTGATATAAAAATCGACGGAGACCATAAATTCTAAATTCTTTAAACCTTTTTCGAGTTTGGAACCGTTCGGAGTGGAGAGAACCGGATTCCCCGCGGAGGTTACAAAGGCCTTGATCTGTCCTTCGCCCGGAGTGAGCATTTCTTCGGAGAGAGCCGCGACCGGAAGTTCATCGCTGAACTCGGGAAGTTTTCTCACTCGAGTCTGAAACGTGTTGAAGGTTCCGGGAGAACTCTTGAGAGCGCCTTTGGGATCGATCGGATCGACCGCGGGAAGAGTGAACATCGCTCCTCCCTTCTTATCCAAATTTCCGGTGAGAATGTTTACGAGATTGATGAGCCACTGAGAGAGGGCTCCGAAAGCCTGCGTGGAAACTCCGATTCTTCCATAACAGACCGCATTTTCGGAAGAAGAAAATTCGAGAGCGATTCTTTCCATAGTAGAAGCGGGAACGCCTGTCACCTTTTCCACTTTGGAGGGAGAATATTCGGATGCAAGATTTTGAATAAAGGAAAGATCCTTGGAATCAAAAAGGGAAGAAGGTTTCACCAGATTCTTCTCAAAGAAAACATGCAAGATTGCTAATAGAAAGAATGCGTCCGCGCCGGGACGGATAAAGACGTGTTCGTCCGCGTGAGTCGCGGTTTCCGTTTTTCTCGGATCCACGACGATAAACTTACCGCCTCTTTCTTGGAGTTCCTTCAATCTCTTCTTTACGTCGGGGACCGTCATAAGACTTCCGTTGGAAGCGAAAGGATTTCCTCCTAAGATGAGAAAGTATTTCGTATGATCGATGTCCGGGATCGGGATGAGGAGTTGATGACCGAACATGAGATAAGAAAGAAGCTGATGAGGAAGTTGATCCACCGAAGTCGCGGAGTAATGATTTTTTGTTTTGAGGCGATTGGAGAATCTCTGACCGAAGAGCATCGAGCCGTAGTTGTGGACGTTCGGATTTCCGTTGTAAACTGCGACGGAATCGTTCCCGTATTTGTTTTGAATTTCAAAAAGCGCCTTGGCCGTTTCGGACAAAGCTTCTACCCAAGAAACTTGCACCCAACCTTCGGGAGTTCGCTTAACAGGAAATTTAAGGCGATCCGGATCCTCGTAGAGATTTTTCAGTTCGGGGCCTTTCGCGCAGAGATGACCTCGACTGAAAGGATCGTCCTTATCGCCGCGGATGGCGGAGATTTTACCGTCTTCGACTTCGATACGAAGACCGCACATAGCTTCACAGAGAGTGCAAGAACGAAAGTGGGTTTGTTGGCTCATGAATTTCCTCTCAAAAGACCGGTCGATGGAATCCGATCTTTCAGAATCAGCAAGAATTTTATCCGATTTCTTTGAGGATGCAAAGAAATAAGTTTTGGCCGCATCCGCCAAACACGGAGAAAACGAAAGGGCGTTTGGAAAGAGGGCGGACCGGGCCGAATCCGGGCTCGCGGATTCCCGCTCGGTCTGGTGGAAAGGCGATTCAAAAAGGGACAGGGCGGCCTTGTAAGAACCAGACCAAGCCCTCCTTTGTCCCTTGCGGGTCGTAAAGACTGCAAACTCCGTGCGGAAAAGATGTCGGAATTACAAAAAGTGGTAACTCACACTTTTAGAAAGATGTGCCGCGCTTACCAGATTCTTAGAATGTGGGAACTCCCCAAAAAAATGACCGTAGAAGAGGCTGGGTCTTTCTCGTTTTGTCTAAAAGTAGGAACTCCTTCTTTTCCAAAAAGCTTCCCAAGAACGAAAGGGCCAAAAATCTTTCCAAATATGTCCGAGGAATCCGATCCTATTCTCAAACTACAAAAAGATTTCGGGGAAGCGTTTTACTCGGAATTCAAAGAATTCTTCGGAGAAGAAAAGGAACACGGCTACGAACTCTATTCTTTGAGCGGGGACGAATCCGGTCCCAAGGGAAGCTGGGTCACTTTTACGATTCGAAATTCTTTCGCGTCCCGTTCTCTCGTCTTTCGATATGATCCGGAAAATCATACATTTTACGCGATGCTCAAGATCCAAGTGATTCCCGGAGAAGAAGACTGGGATCTGGATTCTCTCTTTCGAAGAAAAGGTTATCCCGTTCCTGAATTTAAAGATTCTCTCAAGAATGCCGGAGAATGGATCTTTCATTCGATTGCGAGGCATTATCTCGGTGCGATCTTTCAATATTGTCCGAGAATTTTAGAGCCTGATTTTCTCCCCGCTTCTTGAAAAGTATATTCTCATTTTAGAATGTAGGAACTCCCACTTTTTAGAAATCAAAATCAGCCGGCCTAAGTGGAATGATCATAAACAACGGATCGAAGGAGTCGGTTTACTTTTGATCCGTATGATGGAATTAAAAAATAGTAACTCGATCTATAAGAATTCTAATTCCAAAATAGAATCAGAGTCAAAGATGACGATCGGATTAGAACTGCCTAAAAGTTATCCTTCCCCATTTACTTGGAAGCCTCTTGAATCTTCTTTAATTCCGTGAGATCAATCAAGATTTCCTTATAGTGAAGCTCATATTCTGAAAGTTTTAATCTCTTATTGGAAAGTCTGGAATAGGAATCCGGTTCAAACAGAGAACGAATCAGTTTGATTCCATCCGCCGCTTTCAACTTAGCATTTTTCTTTCTTAAAAATCGATAAGAATCGACGGAACCATTTCGAATCGCCGCTAAGATCGGAGTCAGCTTCGGAGTGGGTTGTGGATTCAGGTATTTGTAATCTGGCTGGGTTTCATCGATATCGTATCCGAAAGAAATCAGTAACTCCAGTGCGGCGGGACAATTGCCGGACGCGGCACCGATCACTGGAGAACCCAACGTATCCGGCTCAGCGAGTCCGTTATCCCGAATTCCTTCCTCTAAAAGAATTTTGAGATATTCTATATCGCAGAAATGTGCGGCATTTTCTAATTCGTGTCCGTTTTCTCTGACTCCGTTTTTTACCAAATAACGGAACATTTCTAAACGACGTAAATCTTTTGCTAATCTCAGAATTCTCGAATGAGAAGATCCGGGTTTTAGGAGTAATTCCAGGACCTTTGGTTGATTGGTTTCGATCGCGATTTCTATCGCGGAAGATATCCTTCTAACGCTACTACAATAGTTATAATGACAATGGACGCTTGGGTGATCTACTATATGATATTCGTGTTCGATTTTTTTGGCGTTTGGATTGGCTCCTTTGGAAAGTAAGAATTGGATTTCTTGTAAATCTCTTTTTAAAACCGCATCTACTAGTTGTTCGTCGATATCTTCCGTTTTAGTTTGCGAAAGGACGGGTACAATCCAGAGAAAAAATAAAAAGATTATCAGATGAATTCTCATGTAGGTTTTCTCATTCGAAAATTTCCTTCTGTCTGGAATAACAGCAAAGGAAACGAGAAAGTGCGTCATTTTAGGAGTTCTCACCTTGTTTTGTAGTTCAAATTCTTCCGAAAAGCGCTTCCTTAAAAAATTGACAAAAAACCGGGTTTACACCAGGAGGCTTCCGAAATTTTTGGTCTTAGAATGGAAATCCGCAATATCGCTATTATCGCCCACGTCGACCACGGGAAAACCACCCTCTTAGACGGAATCCTCCGTCAGACCGGAGCAGTCACTGCCAAAGAAGACACAGATCGGATCATGGACTCCAATGACCTGGAAAAGGAAAAAGGAATCACGATCAAAGCAAAGAACACTGCTGTCGTTTATAAGGGAACCAGAATCAACGTAGTAGACACCCCAGGCCACGCGGATTTCGGCGGGGAAGTGGAACGCGTTCTTTCCACAGCGGATTCTTGTCTTCTTCTTGTGGATGCGTTTGACGGGCCTATGCCTCAGACACGTTTTGTTCTCGGCAAATCCCTTCAACTCGGACACAAACCCATTCTCGTCATCAATAAGATCGATCGTCCCGGAGCAAGACCGGAAGCCGTAGTGGATATGGTTTTTGACCTTTTCTCCGACTTAGGTGCGACCGATGAGCAGTTGGATTTCCCGATTGTTTACGCTTCTGCAAAACAAGGCTGGGCGGTGAACAATCTCAGCGAATCTCCGGGCACGAATCTGGATCCACTTTTGGATACCGTTCTTAGCCACGTCCCACCGGTCCAAGCGGACAACGAAGCTCCTCTTCAATTCCAAGTAACTTCTCTGGATTATAACGACTATGTGGGAAGAATCGCAGTCGGAAAGATCTACGCGGGAAAGATGGCCCTTGGGATGAACGTGATTCAATTGGCAGCGAAGAAATTGGATACTACGGCGCCTGCGGACACGACTCTATTTCGTATTACAAAATTATACAATTTCGAAGGTCTGAGAAGAAACGAAGTCAACACAGCGGAAGCGGGTGATATCATCGCAATCGCGGGACTTCCCGACGTCTTTATCGGAGATACGATTTGTGAGCCTGGAAAACCGGCTCCAAGACCGGCGATCGAAGTCGAAGAACCGACCGTATCGATGTATTTTATGGTAAACAATTCTCCGTTTGCCGGAAAAGAAGGAAAGTTCGTAACCACTCGTAACATCCGGGAACGTCTGGACCGCGAATTGGAAACCAACGTAGCGATGAGATTGGAAGAAACCGAAGACAAGGATCGTTTTAAGGTTCTTGGACGCGGAGAACTCCATTTATCGGTTCTTATCGAAACCATGAGAAGAGAAGGATTTGAGATTCAAGTCTCACGTCCGGAAGTAATCTTAAAGTCCAACGAACAAGGACAGAAGTTAGAACCTTACGAGTATTTGGTGATGGACATTCCTGATCAATTTACCGGGCAGATCATTTCCGAACTCAATCGCAGAAAGGGTGAACTTCAATTGATGGACGCACATCCCTCCGGAATGACTCGCGTGGAATTCGTAATTCCGACACGGGGAATTATCGGATTCAGAGGTTACTTTATCTCTGAAACTCGCGGTGAAGGTGTGATGTCTTCCCGTTTCCTCCGTTTTGATATCTACAAAGGAGAAATCCCGGGTCGTAAGAACGGCGCTCTCATTTCCATGGACTCCGGAGAATCTACGGCGTATGCGCTTTGGAAGATTCAAGAAAGGGGCGACTTGGTCATCGGACCAAACACCGCAGTGTATCCTGGAATGATCATCGGTATTCATTCTCGTGAGAACGATCTTGAAGTGAATCCTGTAAAAGAGAAAAAGCTGAGTAACGTTCGTTCCTCCGGTGCGGATGAGGCGATTCGTCTGATTCCTCCAAGAAAGTTTTCTCTTGAGCAGAACATCGAATTCTTAGACGACGATGAGCTTTTGGAAGTGACTCCTCAGAGCTTACGTCTTCGTAAGAAATTTCTCGACGCGAACATGCGTAAACGTAACAAATAAAACCAGAAACCGCAGATCGGTAAAAAGGATCTGCGGTTTTTTTTCTTCTTCATTCTCCCCTCGCAACTCGATTTTTCGTTTTTCAAAAAGCTTTTTCTATCTCCTTCCAAATTAAGATTCGAAGTAAGTAAACGATTCGGATTCGGATCAAAATTCTTCCTTTCCGTTTCAGCTAACGTGCGTTATTTGATAGATCAAAAGAATATTCTATATCTTGAATGTCATTTCCAGTAGTTTAAAAAATACGGAATTATCATTCGAATATTTTCTTCTATAGCTTCAAAACAAAAAAAGAAATAATATAAATAGAATCCAGTTTGGAAACGAACGTTTTGCTTTTTACACTTTCGAATTGCTTATTTTTTAAGCTGAAATTTATTTCCAAAAAATTTTTTATAAAAAAATTTGGCCTTCTTGAATGTTGGATACGTATATAAGGGGAAAGATAAAAGATCAACGTGAGCCGAATCGATCAAGTTGATTCATTTTAATTTGAATTTGACAGGAGGCCGATTGCTAAAAGTTCTGATAATGAAATTGGAGAAAGCATGAGAGCTTTTATAAAAGATATATGGTTTCATAGGGAGTCGGAGATCCGATCACTCAATGGACTTCGCGCTTTCGCAATTATTTTAGTCATTTTAAATCACTACGCTCTTGTATGGGAAGAGTTCGGAACCTTTCATTCCGAATCTTTCTTCTGGTCGGGAGTAGATCTTTCTTTTGTTCTCAGCGGTTTCTTAATTTCATTGGGGCTTTGGAACGATTGGACGAGAAACGGCAAAATCAATTTTAAATCATTCTTCTTAAAAAGAACTCTTCGCATCTTCCCGGCCTATTTTCTTTTTATTACGATCAGTCTTGTGTTCTTGATGATCGCTTTGAAGGTCGCTCAAAAAACCGAAATGCTGCAGCAGACAAATCGTCTGAGCCTTTCTCTCATGAATTCCTGGGGAGATTTTGTTTTCCTTGGAAATTATTTCCAGGGCTTTAACATCCACACCTGGTCCCTTTCTATGGAAGAACAGTTTTACCTGATATTTCCTTTTTTCTGCGGTTGGATTTTGTTTAAGAAAGAAGCCAATGTAAGACAGGGATTTTTATGGCTTCTTCTTTTGATTCCGACCCTGACTCGGTTTTGGGTCTATCTAAAGACGAGTGATTCCTCTCCGGACTACTTTCAAGAAATCTACTTTCCTTTTCACACTCGTTTTGACTCTCTCGTAATCGGTGTGATCACGATGGACATTTATGTAAATCACAAACGAATCGCGGGAAAGCTCAAAGAAAGCGATTTCGTTTATTATTCTTGCTTATTCTTTTTTCTTTGTCTCCTGCTTGCGGCGCATTGGATTCACGAACAGACTAACAATATTCTCACACACACGATTAAATACAATTTTTTGAATATTGGTTTTGCCGGCATTTTGATACTTTCGATCGTTCGTTTGGAGGGATTTTTGCACAGATTTTTGAGTCTGAGATTTTTTGTTCCCATATCAAGATTGAGTTATACGATCTATCTCTGGCATTTGGTTTTGATAGGAGTCGCCATTTCCATCTTGGGAATCAAATCGGAGCCGGAATCCGTCGCCGTTTTTTTGACCCAATTTCTGATCGTATTTGTTTTTATCATTCTTCTCGCATTTCCACTTTATATTCTCATCGAATATCCGTTTCAGAAATTACGTTCTAAGATGATTTCAAAGTAACACTAAATTCTAATATTAGAATCTTTTGAATTATTATCTTTCGTTTTTCAATTTCTCGATTTCTCGGATCAATTCTTCCTTGCTCACGTTCGGATCGGATTTTAATTTACGAATGAGTTCGTCCGCTGTGGCTCTTTTATTGATCGCTTTGTTGTCCACGATACCTTCCAAAAGAACGGGATCTCCGATTACGACGGATAAATTCTTTTTGGAAACGGGTTCCAAGGTTGCCGATTGCTGAAAAACTTCTATAACCTTGCAGGAAACTTTTTCCTTTCCTACAAAAAATATCATTCCCGGTCTGATAAAATCCGTTTTTGAAAATACGGCGACGATTCTGTCTTCGACGTTTTCTCCACCTTTGTAAAAGACGACTCCGGTGATCTCATTGTCCAGTGTGAGTTTTTTTTGATTAACGGTGGTCGTAACTCTTCCTAAAAACGCATTGCCGATTTTACGGTAGATCGTTTTAGAAAATTTAAGCTCTCTTCCGTCTTGTCCGATTTCTCCTAAAAGATTTCCGCTGGAAGTGACGTTGCCGACCTCTCTTACTTTTGCGGGAGCTCCCATCTCGTTGAGTTTCCATTTTTTAGGATCCGATTCCCGGACGCCCATGTGAAGAACGTGATATTCTTGGTATAAGGATTCTTGAAGGAGAATTTCGTTCAGGCTCGTTACGACTCCGCCGGATCGGATTCTCCATTCCTCTCTGTTGTCGCTTGCGATAAACGAAAGACGTACGATCGTTTTCCGTTCGAACGCGAGATCGCCGTTCGCCTTTGGAAAGATACTAAGGACTTCGAGTTTTAGTTTTCCATCCTTATCCCATTCGTTGGTTTCGGAGGAAAGATAGAGGCCGCTTAGATTCGGATCGGGAGGAGTGGGTTTGCCCTTGAGATTCCCGATACAATTGATAAACGAAAAAGTATATAATAAAATAAGAATATAGATCGTTTTGATTTTCATAAAAGTTCCGAAGGTTAGAATGAATTTTTCTTTTTAAGGGTAAAGTATCTTTTTGCTTGGTCGTTTCTTTTTTGGAACCGCTTTTGCTGCTTTTCCCGCGGCCATATACTTTTTTTTAAGCGTTTCCGGGAACTTTTCGATCGCATAACGTAACATCGTCCTCGGCATGGTTGCGGCGTAACGATCCAAAAAGCCGAGTTCGATCCTTAGATCTCGATTTCCAACCTCTCGAAGCATCCATCCGACGGCCTTGTGAATGAGATCCTCCGGATCTTGTAAAAGCTCTTTTGATATCCTTAAGATATCTTTAAAGTCCTTAGTCCGAATAAACGCGTATGTGGAAAGAACTGAAATTCTTCTTTCCCAAAGATTTTTCGATTTGGCGAGTCGATATAAAATTTTACGATCCTTGTTCAAAAGATAATCTCCGATCAAAACTCTCGCGCTCAAGTCCACCAAATCCCAGTTGTTCACATGTTTTAGATTTTTAAGATAAAATTGATGAACGCTCTTTCGAACTTTCTCATCCCCCTTTTCAAACTGATCGCAAAGAATAAAAAGCGAAGTAAGTCTTTCTTCATGAATCGGCGATCGTAAAAGAATTTCGATTTCAGGCAACGGAAGGTCTTTGTGTTGTTTGGCGATTTTTCTTTGATTGGGAACCGTGATTCCGAGAAATACGTCCCCTTCCGCATATTCGCCGGGACCCGTCTTAAAGAATCCTGCGAGGAAGTCCGCTTTGATCGGGTCGCCTAACTCTTGCAATGCTTTGCGAACGTTTTCAGCTTTCGAGGAAATTGAAGAATCTTTCATCGGTCTTTGGTAATCGAACGTGTTCTTCCGAGCAATTCTATTTTTCGAATGCGGAATGAGTTTCCAATATTAGAAAAGACTTTTTAATTTTTAAATCCGAGAATCCGGTAAAAGATTGACTTCGGTTTAACAAGGGGATCGAATTCAGTCCGATTTTGATACCTCTCAAAAAAGGAGAATTCTATGTTTATCGGACATTACAGCGTTGCCTTGGTTTTGAAAAAGACCGTTCCGAAGACTCCGTTCTGGTCTCTTCTCGTAGGAGTTCAGTTTGTCGATTTTTTGTTTATGGTTTTTATCATGCTGGGAATCGAACATATGAGATTGGTTCCCGGATTTACGGCGAGCAATCCATTCGATCTTTATTATATGCCTTATACTCACAGTCTTGTCGCCGGAGTTTTGTGGGCGCTGTTTACTTTTTTGGGATTTTACTTTTATCTAAAGTCGGAGATCGGTTCTTATCGATGGAAGGTCGCGTTAGCGGTAGCGCTCTCCGTCCTTTCCCATTTTATTTTAGATCTACCGGTGCACACTCCCGATCTTCCGATCTTTTCGGATTCCGGCCCCAAGCTGGGCTTCGGTCTTTGGAATAATCTCTGGCTCACAGTCGGAATCGAAGCGGCTTTAACCGTTCTTTCGTTCGTATATTATTTTAGCGGAAGTAAAAACGGAGAAGGTTTCTCTGGAAAATGGGGAATGCAGATTCTCGCGGGTTCTTTTTTGCTTCTGATCTTTATCAATCCTTTCGCTCCCGTTCCGGATAATATCTATGCGTTTGCGATCCAAGCTCTCGTTCTTTATACTTTGATCGCTTATCTCGGACATCGGCTGGACGCAAAGAGAATCTACGAAGTTTCGTAAATCTCAAATCGGAAAGTTCCTACGCGGGAATTCTTAAAAATAAAGATTGAAAACGACAGTTTTGAATTCTCAGCGGACAAGATGGATCGGCTTCTTTTTTTGCTGTCTTTGTTCCTTAGAGAATAAGGAAAGCGTTTGGAAGTCGATCCATAATGGGAAGAAAGACTTGTCAGAAACCGTCTGAATCCCAGAGTTAAGAAAGTATGGCAAATCGGGAAGAAACGGCAAAAGACTCGAAGAACAAAAGGCGTCCTCTTCATAATATTTATGGAAAGGAAATTCTTAAAAAACGTCTTGAGTCCGAAAACTTTCCTAGAACCACATTCTCCTTTTATCGTTATGTCATTTTAGAAAACACGGAACTCCTGCGGGACCAACTTTATCTGGAATGGGAATCTCTGGGCGTTCTTGGTCGTATTTATATCGCGAGGGAAGGAATCAACGCGCAACTCTCAGTTCCTTCTCATAACTTTGAAAAGTATAGGGAGAATTTGGATTCGAGAGAAGAATTCAAAAATATGCCCTTTAAGATCGCAGTGGAAGACGACCGAGAATCTTTCTTAAAACTGGATCTAAAAATCAGAAAAAAAATCGTAGCCGACGGCCTGGACGACGACGCATTCGATGTGACTAACGTTGGAACTCATCTTTCCGCGGAAGAATTCAATCGCCATCTGGAATCGGAAAAGACGATCGTCGTCGACGTGCGAAATCATTATGAGAGTGAGATCGGTCATTTCGAAAAAGCGCTCCTACCTCAATCCGATACGTTTAGAGAAGAACTTCAAATGCTTCTGGAGTTATTAAACGGAAAAGAAGATGAGAAAATTCTAATGTATTGCACCGGAGGAATTCGTTGTGAAAAAGCGAGCGCTTGGCTGAAACACCACGGATACAAGGACGTAAATCAACTTCACGGTGGAATCATTTCATACGCACACGAAGTCGCGGAAAAAGGATTAGAGTCCAAATTCAAAGGTAAGAATTTTGTCTTCGACGGTCGTTTGCAGGAAAAGATCGGAACGGAAATCATCTCGACTTGCCACCAGTGTGGACAAAAAAGCGATCGTCACGTAAACTGTGCAAATCCCGGATGTCATATTCTTTTTATCCAATGCGAGAGTTGTTCGGAAAAGTTCGAAGGCTGTTGTACGGAAGAATGCAGAACGATTCTTCATTTGCCGAAGGAAAAACAAAAAGAAATCCGTAAGGGAAAACTGAACGACAATCGATTCTTTACCAAATCAAGAATCCGTCCAAAAATTTCCGAACTCTATAAAACTCAGAATCCTTTCGAAACCGTCTAAACGTTTAAAGATTTTGTCCGTTTGGACCAGAACCAAGCAAGGCTCACGCCTGCGATCGCGTGCCAAATTCCCCAAGTCGCGGCTATGATCGCCATACTTCCTTGTCCTCCGAAAAAAGCAAAGATGAGAACTAAGCCGAGTCCCGAATTTTGAATTCCGGTTTCGATTGAAATACATCTTGCGTCCCTTTCGTCCAGACGCATAAGTTTTGCAAAATAATAACCGAGAAGAAAGCCGATCGAGTTCATTAGAAAAACGTAAAGAAAGACCCTATGGATGACCTGTAAGAAAATTTCGAAATTCGCCGCGAGTGCGATGACAAGAAATGCAGCAAAGATCAGGGCAGAAAGTAGCTTGAGAGGCTTTTCGATTTTGGCCGAGATTGCCGGTAGAAAACGATTGGTCAAAAGACCAAGAGAGATCGGAATCAAAAGGATCATCAGGATGGCTTTAAAGACATCCCAGGGATTGAGAGTGATCTCTTTCAACGCGTTGTGAACGGGTGGGTAGAGATTCCCCCAAAAAAAGAAATTAAACGGAGTCGCGACGATTGCGAGTGTGGAAGAAACGGCCGTAAGGGAAATGGAAAGAGCCGTGTTTCCCTTTGCCAGAGACGTAATGAAGTTGGAAATGTTTCCGCCGGGACAAGCGGCTACCAGAAGCATGCCTAACGCAACACCGGGCGGAGGATTTAAAATCCAAAGCAGCACATAGGTCGCAAACGGAAATAACAGAAATTGAGAAACAATTCCGGTAATGGACGCTTTCGGCTTTTTAAAAAGAAGTTTAAAATCTTCTAATTTAAGTTCCAAGGCGATCCCGAACATGATCAACCCCAGAAGGAGATTTAAAAACAGCAATCCACTTTCGTGAAAGTTAATCCGAACCGCGTCCAATTCCTGCATCGATCAATCCGCCCAGGCTACGTAAATTTGTCTTGGCCCTGAAAAAGGATGTCTTCCGTGAGAGACCGAATAGTTATCGATCACGAGAACGTCTCCGTTTTGCCAAGAGAAGAGAGAAATATTTTTCCAGAATACTTTTTGAATTTCAACGAGTTCTTTCGGAGTGATTTCGTCTCCGTTTCCGTAGTTGCAAGTCGTATCCAGATATTCTTTTTTTGTTGTGAGCTTCTTGAGAAGGGTTAACACTTCAAGAGCGATTCCGATAAAGAGTCCACGAATCGTTTTCTGACGGGCAAAGATATGCCAGTATTCTTTTCTCGCGGCGTCGATATGAAACACTTGCGAGTGATTGTGCCAAGCGAGGGTTTTGAATTCAGGATGTTTTCGAATCGCAAGAGTTGTGTTGATCAGCCGAAGGTTGTCGTCTCCGAACCATTCCACTTTGAAGTTTTGTTTTTTAGAAATCTTCTCCACCTCGTCTCGATTTTTGGACTGAAACATTTCATCCCAACGTTTGGTTTTCCAAAATTGAAAGCGAGATTGATTGGAAGGCCCGTTGTAAACTCTGGAATACTGAATTCTTTCCTTCTCGAATTTATCACGAATCGATTGAGGAACTTCTTGTAGGACCTTTCTTAGATCGGTAATCGGAGTTTCCCCGAATTGACCGGGAGCTTGACCACAAAAGAAAAAAAGTTTCCGGGGAGGAGAATCCAAAAAGCTCATCTCCGCGTGTTGCATGATCGGATACGCCGGTGGAAGTTCGGTCGCGGTGAAGGCATACTTTGTGACCTGATTGCGAGGCGAAGTTCCCAGATAATTATTTTTTAGATTGGGATCTACGTTTAAGATTACGTCTTCAAAATCCTGAGGAGAGACGACGTCAAATCCTCTGAAAAGAATGGCGCCGTATTCTTTAAGATCATCGCTTAACGTGCGTTTGTTGGACTTGATCCATTGAATCAAAAAAGATTTATCCGCCTGATCCGATGAGTTCGGTTGATAAACGACCGGTAACGGATTTTTAGGATCCAGAAAACCTTTCTGTAAGGATAAAGCGGATTTTGCGTTCGTCTTTTTAGGAGCGACCGACTTTGATTTCGGCTTAGACTGAGTCTTTCCCTTTGTCTTCGGTTTAGTAAGAGTTTTTGTCGCCATGGTGAATAACGTCCCTCGAAAAGATTTCCAGATCCTACTCAAGGATTCATTTGGAAAAGGTATTTTTTAAATACGATAAGAATGTGGTTTTCTTGAAGCACAAGGAGAATTTGTTATAACAGAATAAAAATATAATAAAACGAATCAAACCGTGAAAGAAAAATTTTTCCTCCAATCCCTTGAATAATGCGGTCTCTTTAAAATTCTATTAAGAATCATAAATTTCAGTCATTTTATGAATGGAAAAGATCTTGTTTGTATGGAATAAAATTTTATCCAAACGACGCTCCGCTAATTTTGAGCCCTGCCGTTTTACGAGAAAATAATCCGTTAAAACAGAAAATTACTTGCAATCTTGAATTCTCCCTCTTAGTTAAAATCTGAAAGAATTTGATTCTTCCAAAAGGCATTTGGAGGCTTTATGAAAAAAATCCGGCTGAACTTTGGTTTCATTCTTCTCATTCCGTTTTTGCGGGACCGGACGAGGTCCTTGTGACTAGTGAATGGCTTTCACAAAATCCGGAAAATCCAAAAGTCCGCATCGTAGAAGTGATCGCCGAATCCTTCGTTTTCTCTTTTACTTTCGATCAATTCAAACCTTCGATTCCGGAACTTCCGTGGCTCAAAGCGAGTGTTTCTTTTAGCGGAGGAATCTTTTTAGGTTGGTGTGCTTGCGTTTCGGTCGGATGTACGTTTGGAAATTTTTTTCCGGGAATTTCCGAAGGTTCACTTTCCGGCTTTGTATTCGCGCTTGGTTTGATTCCGGGAATCTTGCTTGGAAGTTATCCTTTAAATCCGAAACGTCGATCTTGAAAATTCTTGCCTGTCTTGTGTTGTTTTATAAATCTAATTTAGGAGTTATATTTTTATGAAATTCATCAAACTCAGTTTTTGGGTCCTTATTCTTTCCGTTCTTGTCCTTTCTCATTGTAAGAAGGCGGGAGCGCCTCAACTTCCCGGAGATAGAAAATCTCTCAAGATCGGAATTTGCCCCGGTCCTTATGGAAACCTTCTGAAAAAAGCGGTGTTCCCGAACTTGGAAAAGAAAGGATACAAATTGGAAATCGTGGAATTTAGCGATTATATCCAACCGAATCTTGCATTAGAAAACGGTGATATTGACGCGAATCTTTTTCAACACACGGTTTACTTAAATAAATTTTCCAAGGATAAGAATCTGAATCTTTCTCCGATCATTTCCGTTCCTACCGCTCCGATGGCGATTTTTGCCGGTAAAAGTAAGACGATTCAATCCGTACCAAGCGGCGGAACCGTGACTCTACCGAACGATCCAACCAATCAACTCAGAGCTCTTAAACTTTTTGAAGAATTGGGGTTATTAAAGGTTTCGCCTAACGCAAATCCTGCGAAAGCTTCCTTATCGGACGTAACCGAAAATCCTAAAAAACTGGAACTTCGTCCTTTGGAAGCAGCGCAACTCCCGAGGTCTTTGGAGAGTGCGGACATCGCGGCGGTTAACGGAAATTTTGCGATCGCATCCGGTTTGGATCTTACAAAGGCGTTAAAGTTAGAATCCTTAGCGGAAGAACACAAAAATATTATCGTAGTCCGTTCCGGCGAAAAAGACGCGGTTTTTGCAAAAGACATTTTGGAATCGGTTCATTCTCCCGAGTTTGCGAAGGTGATCGACTCCGACTTCAAAGGTTTTCAAAAACCGGATTGGTTTGAAAAAAAATAAAGTCGAATGACTGATTCTTCATTTTTAGAATTTAGAAACGTCTCCAAAACATTTGATCTCGGGAATAAGAAATTATTTTCCGCAGTCGATAACGTAAATCTCACCATTACAAAGGGTGAGATTTTTGGAATTATCGGAACGACCGGCGCCGGCAAGAGTACTCTATTACGATTTCCGAATCTACTGGAAAGACCGGACCAGGGGTCGATTCTGATTCATGGAAAGGACGTAACTAGGCTCAAGGGAAAAAATCTAAGAATCCACAGACAGAAGATCGGAATGGTCTTTCAACAATTTCATCTCGCTTCCAATCGAACGGTCTTTGATAATATCGCTTTCCCTCTCAAGGTCGCAGGTTTTTCCAAATCCGCGATCAAAGAACGCGTTCGTGAACTTCTCGCGTTAACCGAAATTGGAGAAAAGGAAAACTCTTATCCCGCGCAATTGAGCGGTGGACAAAAACAAAGAGTAGGTATCGCGAGGGCCTTGGCGAATCATCCCGAACTTCTCCTCTGCGACGAACCTACGTCTGCGTTGGATCCGGAAACGACAAGATCGATATTAAAACTTTTGAAACAGATTCGAGAGAAATTGGTGATAACAATTTTGATCGTAACTCACGAGATGGCGGTCGTTCGAGAGATCTGCGATCGAACCGCGATTATGAGTCAAGGTAGGATCGTCGAGCTGGATCGAACGGTTTCTTTTTTTGCAAACCCCAAATCGGACGCGGCAAAGAAAATTCTCGGTTCCGATTCCGATCAGGGAATTCCTTCGGAAACGTTTACCGGAGCCAAGGGAAGAATTTTGAAAGTGATCTTTCAAGGAGAAGCTGCGAAAAATCCGATTCTTGCGAGAGTCATTCGATCCACGGGAAGAACTCCGAACATTCTTTTTAGCAAAGTCGAAACGATTTTGGGAGAACCTGTGGGCACTTTCTTTTTAGAAGTGGATCGAAACGGAGAAGCCGAAGATTTAAAGAAAGCGTTTTCGGAAATGGGAGCTCTTGTGGAGGATCATATTCCATGAATCTAATGTTCCAAGATTTACCTTTTGATGAATTTATAAAAGCATTTGTACAAACCTTTTGGATGTTGGGGATTTCACTTTCAACTGCGATTCTTTTTGGAATTCCCCTCGGACTTTTGATCTACTTGACTGACAAGGGAATTTTTATTCGCAATAGCTGGATCCATTCTTTTTTGAATACGATCGCGAATCTGGTCCGATCGATTCCGTTCGTGATTCTTCTTGTAGCTTTGTTGCCGATTACACAATGGATCACAGGGACTACTATCGGGCCTTTGTCGGCCTCCGTTCCTCTTTCTGTGGCGGCGATTCCCTTTTTGGCAAGACTCGTCGAGGCGGCGTTGAGGGAAATTCCGGAAGGTGTTTTGGAAGCCGCGGTTTCCACAGGAGCTAGTTTAACACTGATTATTCGAGAAATTCTTCTTCCGGAAGCGTTACCCGGAATCGTTTCCGGAATTACCCTAACCACCGTGAGCCTTCTCGGTTTTTCGGCGATGGCGGGGATTGTAGGCGGCGGGGGAATCGGAGATCTTGCGATTCGTTTTGGCTATTATCGATACGAGGACGGGATCATGTTCGCGACGGTGGCGATCTTAATTCTTCTCGTACAACTCATCCAATGGTTCGGAGACGCAATTCGAAAGAAAGTAGATAAAAGAGCCGGATAAGAATTTAGTACTTTATAAAAGGTGAATGTGTTTGTATCGAGGATCCTCAGATCTCGATACAAACTTTCCCGAAATGTTTTCCCGCTTTGAGAGTTTCAAAAGCCTTTGGAGCTTCTTCAAAAGAATAGACGTGATCGACTACGGGTTTGATTTTATTTGCGTCGATCGCCTTGTTCATATCTTCGAAATTTCTCTTACTTCCAACGATGATTCCCTGAACCCGAATTCCCTGCATCAAAATCGGAAATAGGGAAAGGTTGTTGCTTTCGCCGCCTGCAAGTACGCCGATGAGCGCGATGGTTCCCCAAGGTTTTGTGCTGGAGATCGATTTTTGTAAGGTGCCAGCCCCTCCGACTTCGATGATAAGATCGGCTCCTTTCATGTTCGTCATCTTTCGTACTTCTCGATCCCAGTTTGTCTTTTCGTTATAATTGATAACTTCGTCCGCGCCGAGGGCCTTTACTTTTTTTAGTTTATCGTCGCTCGAAGACGTTGCGATCACCTTGGCTCCCATCATTTTAGCAAATTGTAATGCAAAGATGGAAACTCCGCCCGTGCCTTGAACGACGACGGTCGCTCCGGGTTGTATGTTTCCATGCGTTATGATGGCTGTGTATGCGGTGAGTGCGGCGCAAGGCAAAGTGGATGCTTCCGCGAAAGAAAGATTTTCGGGCATGGGGACCAAACCCTGTTCTCCAAAAATTCTTAACTCGCAGAGAGTTCCGTCCAAGGGACCTCCGAGAGTATTTCTAAGCATATCGACGTCGGGCGCTCCGTCTAACCATGTCTGAGCGAAGTTGGCGCAGACTTTATCTCCGACTTTCCATTTCGTAACTCCCGGACCGATCTGTACAATTTCTCCAGCGCCGTCGGAGAGAGGGATTAGAGGGAGCTTTTGTCTTGGATTGTATTTTCCGATGGCCATCAGATAATCTCTGTAGTTCAGAGAAGCCGCTTTCATTCTAACTAAAACTTCCCCGTGGGCCGGAGTTGGATCCGGACGTTCCGCGATCTTTAGACTTTCCAGTCCGAACTGATTTTGGATTTCATATACTTTCATAAAAACGATTTTCTCCCGGATCTCTTGGAATGTTTTTTCGAGGATTCATTTCCAGGAAAACTCATTTTTTACTTTTTACATCGGTAAGTTCTTTTTTGAATTCTTCTCAATCGATTTAAACGGAAATCGATGTTCTACTCGGAGATAAGAATCGTCTAAGAAACGAATGGCCTATTCCAATAAAGGATTCCCTTTTTCTGATTGCTCGCACGTGTCTTTTGGAAAAGCTGGAAAGAGAAATCATGAGTAGCATTGAAGAAGTTCAGAGAGAAATTGTTTCCGAATTTTCAGAATGTACGGATTGGCAGGAACGCTATCAACTTTTGATTGAAATGGGAGACGAACTCGGAGCCATTCCTGATTCGTTAAAAACTCAGGAACGTCTTGTTCCCGGTTGTCAGTCTCGAGTTTGGATCGTTTCGGAAGAAACAAACGGAAAGGTAGTCTTTCAAGCTGACAGCGATTCCGCGATTACACGCGGTATGATCGCGCTTCTCATTCGAGTTTTTTCAGGGAAAACGAGAGAAGAAATCAAAAATGCCTCCCTCGAATTTTTAAAAGAGATCGGTTTAGACAAACATCTTTCCATGTCTAGAAGAAACGGTCTTTATTCCATGGTGAATATTTTAAGAAATAGTTGATTTGTCTTCGTTTAACAATTTGAATTCTTAGATCTATGAATATCAAAACATACAGTCCGAGCGGTTTTTTGAAATCGTATATCAGAGATTATATGGTAATAGAAAGCGGAGCTGAGAAGGAGAATCGGGTCCTTCCCAATTCTTCGGCGGTTTTGTCTTTTCGAATCGGCGGGAATGTCCGTATCATGGAACATTCAAAGGAGAATAACGCGCCGATTTTAGGAATCGCAGGTCTTAGAAAAAACTCTCGTCTGATTCAATATTCGAAAGGGGCTTCGATGCTTCTTGTTAATTTTCAAGAAGGTGGGGCGGTTCGATTTTTCAAAATTCCGATGAACGAAATTTTCGGAGTCAATTTGTCTTTGGATCAACTCCTTTCTAAGTCCCAAGCCGCAGAGATAGAAGACAAACTTTTCGAAACAAAAACAAACGAGGAAAGAATCAAGATCTTAGAAAGATTTTTACATTCTCTTTTTCGCGAAGCCAACGAAGATCTTCTCGTTTTGGAAACTGTGCGGAGGATTCGAAACACAAACGGCAATCTGAGAGTAAAAGAACTTCTGAGAGGAATGCCGATCAGCAGGGATTCTTATGAAAAAAGATTTAGACAAACGATCGGAACTTCTCCGAAACAATTTGCAAACTTAATCAGAATGAAAAGTCTCATCGAACATTATTCTTCCTTTCAAACGTTGACCGAGGTGGCGCAAGAAGCCGGCTATTTTGACCAGGCCCATTTTATCAAAGATTTCAAAACCTTTACGGGCCTGACTCCGAAGGATTTTTTTAAAACTCCCGCCTTTTGGTAAATTCCTGATTTTTTACAATTTTGATTTTTGATTCTCGTGTATTCTCATTCCCAAGAGGTGCAAAAGAATGCAGAAAATTTTAATCGACCGTTTTATCCTTCCCAAATCTTCTCAGGAAGAATTTTTTCAAAGAGTCAAAATCAATCGTGATTTTATCAAAACGCTCCCAGGGTTCATAAAGGATTCTGCATATTCCAGAGAGGAAGGGGATTTACTTTTTTTTGTTACGGTCGCCGTCTGGAAAGATCAGGAAGCGATCGAGAACGCAAAGAAGAATGTTTTTTCGGAGTATGAGAAACAAGGTTTTGATATGCCTGCGATGCTCAAACGTTTGGGCATTTCTATCGAAAGGGGAATTTTCGAGGAAGCGGATGTCAATGACTCACGTTTGAATTGGGCGAAATAAAAATTGAATCGGAAATAAGAATATTCAAAAATTAAAATGTATTGGTCGAGTTTTTTAAATTCGTTTTTCGGAACTTCGCGGGAAGTTTGTTCCAGACCAATTGATACGAACTGTGAATTCTTTTTTCTAATTCTTTCTGAGGTAGGGTTTTGAGAGAAACACACTGAACCCAGTCGTATCTCGCGAGATACGGGGCGGGAATGATTCCTTTTTTCCGGGAAAGGATTTCCGCTTCTTCCGGGCTACATTTGAAACTGATTGTAAACGGTTCTTCCGTCATCAGAACACAGAACATCTTTTTGTGAACCGTGAAGACCACATCTTTTTCCCATTTGATGTCTTCGTTTGCGAAGGGTAGGGAGAGCGCAAACTTTCGGATCGGTTCGAAAAGGGGATCGGACGCAACGATCTTGATCATCTTTTTAAATCAGTTCGGGGCGATCGGAAAGTTCGTTCGGATTTTGTTTTCTCGCGGGAAAATGTTTTTGGAGAAGTTTTGTAAATTGTTCGATTGCGTTCAACACGCTTTGCAGATATTCCCCGGATCGAAAACCGTTTTCCATTCGAGTGCAGATTTCGTCTAACGTAGATTGTCCTATCTTTTTATAAATTCCCCGATCCGCCAATAATTCTATCTTTCTATCCACTAACTGAATATAGATGAGAATTCCCGTGTTTTCTTCCGTGTCCCAGATTTTTCTTTCCGAAAAAAGTTCTTCGGCTCTTTGTTTTACGCTCTGCCCGCCTAAAATTTTAAAAAGTGGAAGATTTCCTTCTAAGATAACTTTGATTTCTCCGGTATGGAGTTTTTCCGATAGGGAAACAGTATATTCAATTTTCTTTAAGTCTTCTTTGTTGAAGAATCTTTTGAAAAGAAAAGATTTGGATTTATCCGAAGAAAACGAGAACGCGGAAAAAAAGGATTCTACAAGATGATTTCCGATTCTGAGGAATCTGGATTCTTCTTTTGTCTGATTTTTGAAAGTCATATTCGCATCCTCTTTACCAACTCCCGGAGGCTCCTCCGCCTCCGGAACTTCCACCGCCGCCGCTCCAAGATCCGCCTCCGGAAGAAGAACCCCAAGACGATCCGCTACCGCCCATTCCTCCTCCGTTTGCGAGGACAAAGAACCAGAGAAGGAGAGCGCCCGGGATCAACATCCAAAGTGTGATGGACCAAAACAGACCAAGAACTATAAAAATGATTCCGCTGATTCCTCCGGACAATCCGTTTCCAAATAAGAATCCGAAGATTTTTCCGATTACGACTAAGATGATAAAGGCGGTTATAAGTTTGTTCGGGAGTTCAGGAAGATCGTCGGCGCCGGATCCGGAATCCGTTCCCGCGACGCGTCCGCTCGCGGCCGGAAGTTCTTCTCCATTGATCGTGGAAATGAGATGATCGATTCCCTCGGAGATTCCTTGGTAGTAGTCCCCATTCTTAAATTGAGGAATCATAAAGTCGCTTATGATACGTTTGGCGATCGCGTCCGGGACGGCGCCTTCCAATCCGTATCCGACTTCGATTCTTGTCTTGTGATCTTGGATCGCGACGACGAGTAAAACTCCGTCGTCAACGCCCTTGCGCCCGAGCTTCCACTTCTCAAAGGCTTTGACCGCGTATTCTTCTATGCTCCAGTCTTTTGTGGAACCCACGACTAAGACCGCGATCTGACTTCCTTTTCTTTTTTCAAACTGAACGAGACGTCCTGTGAGAACTGACTTTTGAGAATCGGTAAGAGTGGAAGTCATGTCAGTGATCTGCGTTCGAAGCGTAGGAATTTCGGGATCTTCCGCTCTCCATTCTTCTCTTTGAAGAATCCAAGAAGAATTTTCAGTTCTTACGTTCCAGCCTGCGGTCAACAAAAGAAGCCCGAGAAAGAAGAAACCTTTTTTGTTCATCCTAAGTAGATTCAAAATTCTTAAAATTTAACTTCCGGAGGTTTGGAGATTTCTTTTTCGTTTTCAACCGTAAAAGAAGGTTTGGTCTGAAATCCGAAGATCTTCGCGGTTAAGTTGCTCGGGAATTGTCGAATCGTTACGTTGTATTTTTGTACGGATTGTATATAACGATTTCTTGCAACGGTGATTCTATTTTCGGTTCCTTCCAACTGTGCTTGGAGGTCTCGAAAGTTTTCGTTGGATTTGAGTTCGGGATATTTTTCCACGACGACCATAAGTCTGGAAAGCGCCGAGGTCATCTGAGATTGCGCTTGCGCGTATTTTTTAAAAAGTTCCGGGTTGTTGAGAGTTTTTTCATCCGCTTGAATCGAACCGACTCCGGCGCGCGCTTTTGTAACTTCGACCAAGACTTTCTCTTCTTGAGCCGCGTAACCTTTTACCGTGTTGACAAGATTCGGGATGAGATCCGCTCTTCTCTGATATTGGTTTAATACTTCCGCCCAAGAAGCGGTGACGGCCTCGTCTTCTTCTTGGATCGCGTTGTAACCACAATTGGAAGAAGCCAAGGTCGTAAGGACCAGCATAGAAACCAAAAATACTTTGGATAGAAACTTCGTTTTCAAGAAATTCTTTGCTCCTGTAGAGGTGTAATTCTTTTACACTTAGACCCGGATCGTAAACAGAATTTTCTTTCTTCAAAACGGAAAATCTTCTTCTATATCCGTAAAGTCGTTCCCGTCCGTCTCTTCGGCTTGGTTTCCGCCCGGTTTTTTTTCGGGATTGGGCTCGGAGATACTCAAGGATAGATAGTTTCTTCCGGTCGCTGACTTTCGGATCCATCCCGCGAGACGATAGGTTTTTCCTTCCAGCAAGACTTTTCCCGTGTAATCCGGTTGAGTTTCCTTTTCCTTGGTCGCGTTGCTAAAGAGACTTCCTTTTTTTTCTTTGAGAGCGTATTCTGCCATGTTCTTTTCCTCCTTTTGACGTTGGCTTTTTTGTCCTTGGATCTTTTTGAAATCCTCGGAAAGTGTGAATTCCTACTTTTCCCGCAGTGTTCGAGTTAGGCGGCTTCGGAATTGCGAAGCGCGTCTTTTGCGAGGGCTCTTTTCCGGATTTCTTCGATCAGCTTATCCGCGAGGATTTCCGCGATCGCCTCGATTCTTTCGTCCATCCATTCTGAATTGTTTGTTTCCATGTCGTTTGCTCCTTTATCTGAAAATCAGGATACAGGAACCCCGGGACAAAAAAGACGAGGAGAGGGATTTTTTTCTGTTTTGCCCCGATTTCTTTTTCGGGGAGGAATGGAAGGTTTTCGAAATTTATAAGATAAAACCTTTGACCTTTGTCGCCGACGGAAACAATAAAGGCAGTAGTCTTCGGAATCGAACTTTATGCGAATCAAATCGGAATCTATGGAACTGGAGCGTTATCGGGATTTTTTTCTCAGCAGCGCCGAAGGGATCTGGTGTTTTGATTTGAGTGTGCCGCTTGACACCGGTTTGGCGGAAACCGAACAGGTTTCCCTTCTTCTCGCAAACGCCCGCCTAACGCTCTGTAACGATTCTATGGCGAGAATGTACGGATATGATACCGCTTCCGAGGTCATGGGACTTTCTCTGGCTCAGTTGATTCCTTCCGATTCTCCCGAAGATCTGGAACATTTTTTTACCTTTGTTCGTTCCGGATACAGCATGAAGGACGTAGAATCCAGAGAACTGGATCGTTTTGGAAATTCGAAATACTTTCTCAATAGCGTCGTCGGCGTCGTAAAGGAAGGAAAACTTTCTCAAGTCTGGGGTTCTCAGAGAGATATCACTCCTCTCAAAAAGAGCGAAGACAAACTCAAATACTCTCTTCTTTTACAGAGCAATCTTACCGAGATCTCCAAAAGTTTTATCACGGTTCCGCCGAGAGAATTGGATCAGGCGATTCGAAATTCTTTGGAAAGGGCCGGAAGAATCTGCGACGCCGATCGTTCTTATATTATAGAATACTCAAGTACGAATAAACACATCTCGAACACATACGAATGGTGTAAGGAAGGAATTCCTTCGCAGATCGACTACTTTCAAAATATTCCAGTGGAGGAAATTCCTAAGGAACGATTTGAAAGGGTCCGCAAGTTCGGTTACTTCGCGCTCAATTCGGTGGAAGAAATTCAAAACGAGAATCCGTTTGTAAGAAACCTTTTACTTCCTCAGGGAATTCGATCTCTTCTGATGATCGGGCTTACCTACGAAGGAAAGGAAATCGGTTTTTTCGGTTTGGACATGGTGCGAAAAGATCGAACTTGGACCGAAGAGGAGATCAACATTCTCGGATTGATCGGGGATTTGATTCTTCTTGCCTTTGATAGAAAAAACAAAGAAGGCACGTTAAACGCCTTTTATGATAGAATGCACTATGATCTTGAGTTGGGAAGACTGACACAACGTTCTCTTGTGGATCGGACCTTTCCCGATTCTCCTTACTTCCGAATGGAAACCTACTTTCGTCCTTTTGAAAAAGTAGGAGGGGATGTAATCAGTACGATTCAGAATGAAGACGGAAGTATGGATATTCTTTTTGCTGACGTTTCGGGCCACGGGATTTCCTCCGCGATGGTTTCGGGAATGGTGGTCATCTCGTTTAAGAATTCTTCTCGGATCGGTCTTTCGCCCGCGGAAGGTTTGATAAGAATCGTAGAAGACCTGAAATCTCTGGTCGTGGATCATCATATTTCTGCGGTCCGAGTAAAATACATTCCGGAAACTAAAAAACTCATCTATGCATACGCGGGTCATCCTCCGATTCTTCTTTTTCGAGACGGAAAAAAATTAGAACTGGATGGAATGAATCTTCCTCTTCTCGCCTTTGACGGCGCGGAATACTATGATCAGTCGATCGATCTTTTGCACGGGGATCGAGTCGTATTCTTTTCCGATGGGATGTATGAGATCTTCAACTCTCAAGGAGAAATTTTAGATCTTCCCGGTTTGATCTCCATTCTGGAAGAATATCTCGATGCCGAATCTATAGAAGAATATATCGAATTGATCGTTTCGGATATTTTTGCGTATTCCGGTGGAAATTTTGGGGACGATATCGCACTTCTTGTCTTGGACATCTATTGATTCCGAAAAGTCGTTCTATCGTTTGAAGAAAGTATAAAAATACGAGTCATCGAAGTTTATCTTTTTTTCCTTATATTCAAAGAGTTGCATCTGCTTTTCCAGACAAATTGATTCAACCGAAAAAAGGCTTTCGATCGGACTTGAAGTCCGCTTTTGGTAGAATTTCGACGAAGCATTTTTTTTACAGAAAGAGGGAAGCCCCTTCTGGGAAAAGAGGAGTTCCCACAAAATTCTAATTTTCGAATTTAATTTCCATCTTACCTAAGTTTTGCATTCGGAGGAGAACCAGAATTCCCAATTTTTCCGCTTCAGTAATTCTCCTTTTCAACGAAGCTTTCTTTGGCTAAAAGTGCGAAGTCGCCTAACTGACAAAAAAAGGTTTCAAAATCATGGAAATGGCGCCTAACGGCGCTAAAAATTATTCCTGATTATAAAAAAATAATCAAATTCTTATCAGATGCTTGTTTTTATAGATAAAAGAACGCTTTCATGAAATCTATCATCCGTATTTTTTTCCCTCTTTTGGGATTCTTACTTTTTCACTGTGCCCAAGCGGATCGTGTGAGTTTTGATTCTTCTTCGAGCGCGGGTCTTCTCTTCAACGCCGGTTTTGATTATATTAAGAATTTTAGCACCGGGAAACAAATCACAACTTTTCAATTTCGGGCCGGGGATAACCATCTTCTAAAAGATTATGCAGGAGTTGTAATCGGAAATCAGATTCTCATTCAAGGAATGCCTTTCGGCGCGGTGACCCGTTTGAAAGCGACTTTTGAATCTTCCTCGGGTTCCACGATTTTTGTGGGAGGAATTGAGCAGACGAGCGGAGGGAACTCCAATGATTTTTCTTCTCCAGTCAGTTACGAGGTCGTAGCCGGCAACGGTCAAAAAGAAATTTATACGGTGACGGTTAACGTTCTAACTCCGATTACCGACGCGGGACAGACGAATTGTTTTGATAGCGCGTCTTCCGTGATCGCCTGCGGACAGGGAGTTTTCCCCGGACAGGACGCGGATTATTCCGGAATCGCTCCGATTCTAGAAAGAACAACTCTATCGAATGATTCTTCCCAGCCCGTGGTGGTCGATAAGAACACAGGATTGGTTTGGAAAACTTGTAAGGAAGGTACAAATCCGGTCGACTGTACGGCGTTAGCTGATCCTACGACTTTTACTTATGCGGATGCAGGAAACGCTTGTTCCAATCTCAACACAGTTGGATACGCGGGTTTGAAAAATTGGAGACTACCCGATCTGCAAGAGCAGTTCACTCTGGCTTCTTATGACACAGCGGCCCCTTACATCGACTTGACAGTTTTCCCCGATGGAAATCAAACTTTTTGGTCTCGTTCTTTAGCGGATCCCGCTTCTACAATTCCCAGACGTTGGACTTTTAATTATAACAATGGAAACAACGAGACTGCCGATGAAGTAGGCATTCTTCCCGTTCGTTGTGTGGCAGGCGGAAGTTATCCGGCTCAAAATTTTACGGACCTTGGAGACGGAACGATTCTGGACGTAAATACGAATCTTCTCTGGCAAAAATGTTCAGTCGGTCAATCAGGAAACGAATGTCAAAATTCTACGGCCACATTCTTTACTTGGCAAAATGCTCTGATACAATGTAATTCCTTACCGACGACCGGAAGCCGCTGGAGAATTCCGAACGTCCGCGAACAATTGTCGATCGCAAGATACGATTTGCTCATGGGGACAAACGGTATCGATCTTAACGTATTTCCGAATAACGTAAATTACGGAAGTTCTTGGATGAGCAATGTGAGTCTACTTGCCGGTGATATCGGAACTTTTACTTTCGATTTTCAATATGCCAGGCTTTCAAGGTCCAATGCGGTTTATACCCAGGCGGTCCGTTGTGTGAAAGACGGACCGTGACGAAAGAATTTCTTTTCTTTCTTTTTACAAAGTTATTTTAGAAAATTCTAAAATTAGAATATAGATAAATTCTAATTTTCTGGAATATCGATTCTATCGGAAGTTTCCTTTTCTTTAGAATTTACAATCTTAGAATTCTGTTTTTTCTTTCCGATCGAAAGAACTCCGGCCAAAACGAGAAACGTTCCCGCGATTCCCGTGGAAGTGATGGGTTCTCCTAAAAATATCCAGGCAAGAAGAATGGTGGAAATCGGACCTACAGAGCCGACGATCGCCGCACGACCGGAACCGATCATACGAATTCCTTCCGAAGTAAAGTAAGCCGGTATGACCGTGGTCAAAACTCCGAGAGCCAATCCGAGAAGATAAACCGGTTGTGTCTGAACCAAAAGAGAAAGATCTTTTGTAATCAGAAAGTGAATCACTACGATCAAACCGGAAAGAAGCATCAAGTAAGAAGTAAACTTCACGGATCCGATTTTTGGAATCAGGGATTCGCTTCCGACAAGATATAAAGAATACGCTACCGCCGAGGCGAACACGAAGAGCACACCTTTTGCGGCTTGCGGACCCTCGGTTTGAATATCTCCCAAGAACGCGACCGCGATTCCGGAATAAGTGAGAACAATTGCGAAAACTTCGATTCCTTTGATCTTTCTTTTGTAAAGGAAAGAGCTGATTACGAGTACGATCGTGGGATAGACAAAGAGGGTGAGTCTTTCCAAACCGGCGGAGATATATTCCAAACCTATAAAATCAAAAAGACTCGCGAGGTAGTATCCGAGAAACGCAAGCGCGAAGATGAGGCTCCAATCCTTGTTGGAAAGTTTTACCGAATTCTCTTTTTTCCGAGAACGAAACGCAATCCAAGCAAAGAACGGAATCGCGAACAACATTCTGAGAGTAAGAGCCGTAATCGAATCCACATCGTATCTATAGATGAGTTTTACAAAGATCGCTTTGGCGGAAAAAAAAACGGCTCCGGCCAGGATCAGAGAGGCACCTAAAAAAGGTTTCCATTTTGATTCGGATACTTCCATAGATCCATCCTTGAAAAGAGGCTATGCAATGAAAGAAAACAAATCCTAAGAATGCCAGGGGTTTTTAAGAAAAATTTGACCGTCCTCGTCTACGGATGGAAAGAATGGTTCTCCTTGTTCCGCATTCTTCCGTTTTAACTCTTTGATCTTTTGAATCTGAAGATAACAACTACTTAGGAAAAAGGAATGTCCGCATCCTAAAAGATGATAACCTTCGTGGATCAGGGTTCCTTTCGCGCCTCCGGATAACCAATGAGAAAGAGTCCTTGTCTGTCCGAGAATATATCCTCTTGTACCCGTTTTGGTTTCGACCGCGCCTAAAATTTGATAACTCGGAATTCCAAAAAACGCGAAAAATAATCCTACGAGTTCGAATGCGGTGTCGCTTAACTTTCCTCCCGCGACCGCAAGAAGTCGATCGCAGGAGACGGGAAGATCGGCGGTGAAAATCTGATCCATGATCGCGGAACCGGTCCAGCCCGGACGCTCCCATTCTCTCACTTCGCTTAATAAAATCGTAATTTTGTAGAGTCTTAATTCTTCGTTCCAGTCTGCGATCAGTTCTTCCAATTCTTCCTTAGAAATTTTTTTGTCCTTCCAGACGCAGAGTTTAACCGTTTCTTCTTTTCCGAAATCGATCTCTTCCCGAATCGCTGTTCGATGAAAACCGACCATCGTACAGGAAAAAATAAAAATACAAAATAATAGAAGAATGCTTTTGTTGAATCTTGAAAGATTCTTCGTTCTGTCTTTGTTCGTCGGGATCACTTTCGTTTTTATTATCTTTTCGGAAAAAATTTCCAAGTAAAAAAGTCGGCTCTCGTAGAATTTAACAACGCGGAAAAGTCAAGAATTTCCCGCGATGCCGAAACGGACTTCAAGTGTTTTTTAAGAAAAAATAATTTGTCGGAACAAGTGACTCGGAAGAAAAAGAATTGTATTTCTCTTTTAGAAGCCACTCTCGGTTTTTTCGATTCAAACAAAGATTTGATTTTTGTTCGCTCCTTGCGGACTTTTCATTTCGAGTAAACAAACATATCATAAAAATAGAATGGATCATTTGTCTTCGGAGCGTGAAAACTTTTCAAACTTCGAAGACAAACGGAATCGGATCAGAACTAAGATTGGATCTTTGAAAAAAAGAATCTTAGGCTTCGTCCGGAATTCTATGCATCCAAACCGAAAAGATCGCTCCGGTTGCAAACATGATCAAACTATAGATCGCGGAAGGGACCGCCATTGCAGCGTTATTCAAGATTGAGGAAGCGATTGCGATTCCCAAGGTTCCGTTTTGAATCCCGACTTCGATCGTGATGGAAGTCCTCTGTGCTTTTGTAACTTTCATCAAAGAAGCTCCGAAAAATCCGAGAACCATCGTAAGTAAGTTGAGGGCTAAGGCCGCAGGTCCGACTTCGATAAAGTATGGAATGATATTTTGTCTTTCTCTTACGATCGCTCCCGCGATGATCAAAACTAAAAAGATTCCTGAAAGAAGTTTTACTACCTTTTCAAACTTTTTAGAAAGATCCGGTTTTTTGGCGTTGAGAATCATTCCGATTGTAACCGGCAGAACCGTGATTAAAAAAATCTGTAAGATCGTCTGCGGAACGTTGAGTTCGATCATCTGGCCGCTTCCCAAAAAATGATGCATAGAAAGATTGAGAAGAATGGGGATCGAAACAACCGTAACACAGCTCGTGATTGCGGTTAACGTGATCGAAAGGGCCACGTCTCCTTTTGCGAGATGAGTGATCAGATTTGAAGTGGCTCCTCCGGGACAGATCGCGAGCAACATCAAACCCACCGCCAATTCTCCGGGAAGACCTGAAAAGTCGGCGATGATCCATCCCGCGACGGGTAAGAGTAACAACTGTAAGGTGAGGCCCGTTAATACGGCCTTGGGAAGAATAAAAATTCTTTTGAAGTCGTCGATCGTCAGGGACATCCCCATTCCGAGCATGATGATTCCTAACGCGAGCGGAAGAAACACGGCTGTTAGCAAATTGGATTCCATAATATAAACCTATTTTTTGTTTCAAACTCTGTATAAAAACTTTCATCTCCAGTCGACTGAATTTTTGATTCTCTCGAATTTTACAATCGTTTGGGCTTACCGATTTCTTTTTTATCGAACGATTGAACGAAATCTAATCGCGATTCGATTTCTCGTTTGAGAGGATTCATCTCCGGATCCGTTATCGTTTTTCGATGGCAAAAAGTCCGAACGTGATCGCGAGAGTTCCTAGGATTGGAACTTTTTTCTTTGTAATATCTTGACAAAGTATTTTTTGGAAATATATTTCTTGTTCTTTGTAAAAGAGGTGCAACGGATGAAAAACTTAAAAATAACTTACATCGCTCTTTTATTCTCGTTAGTTCTATTCGGAGTTGTGTTTATTCTTTCCGCAAATGAAACGGGAGATCATTCCAAGAATCTGAGCGGTTTTGTTCTCGGAGCGAGCGTGTTCTTATTGCCCGTGGCTTGGTATGTTCCTCTTTTTTTCGCTAAGAAAAAATTGATTCAAGAGAATTTGAAACTCAAAGACAAATTCAGCTCCTATTCTCAATCTAAAATTCTTTCAGTGATTTTTTTGGACGCGGGTTATACGATCAACGGAGTCTTTTATTTTATTCATTCGAATCCGATTCATTGGATAGGAATGGGAATTTTCTTTTTTGGAATTCTGATTCTTTTTCCAAGGGATAGGGAATTTTTTTCCTTATACGATTCTCGAGAAATCTATCATTGATTTGTGGCAAATCCGATTCTAAAAAAGAGGTGATGGATTTTCGAATTCAAAAAAATCTCGTGTTACATGGAAGAAAATTCTAAAGTAAGAGAAAAACAATCCTTCAAAAGAAAATTTTTGATTTGGTTGATTCCATTTCTCGTTGTCAATCTTCAAAGACTGATCGGTTTTACTTCTCGTAGAATCAATATCGGCGACGGAAGTCTGGATAAACTCCGCAAAGAAAATAAACCGTATATCCTTTCCATCTGGCATACGAACGTTCTTTATTCTCCCTATCTCAATCGTAAGGCCGGAGCTGCGGTTTTGATTTCCGAATCCAAGGACGGAGATTTTATAAACGAAGTCGTTCATCGTTTTGGCAACTATAGTATTCGAGGCAGTTCCTCCAAGGGCGGATCGAAGGCTCTCAAAGCTCTCATCGTTCATCTCAAAAAAAATCTTCCCGCAGCGATTACACCGGACGGACCTCGCGGTCCCGCGCTAATTGTTCAACCGGGTTTGATCGCCTGTGGTCAGGTTTCTCAGGTTCCCATCGTCCCGCTTCACTACGAATGCACTCGTCAGTGGATCGCCGAAAGATCTTGGGATAAACATAGAATTCCAAAGCCGTTTACTACGTTCGTCGTTTCTTACGGAGAACCGATTCTGATTCCCAGACAGTTGGATGAAAAAGGTTTTGAAGAGGCGCGTTTGATGGTCGAGAAAGCGATGTTGGAAAATCGTCAGAGATGTATCGACAAGGCCGAAGAATTAAGAAAAAAATAATATTCTCATGTGGGAACTAAGGAGTTCCCTCTTTTGCGTGTTCCTTTAGAATCCGTTTTACTTCTAAAAAAGTAGGCAAGTGATCTTCTACGGAATGTTCGGATTGAATGAGTAATTCCGATTCAGGATGATCGAGATGTGAACTTTCGTAGGGTACGACAGAATCGCTGATCCAATCCATATCTACGAGTTTGGAATTTCCTATGATGGAATGAAATTTTACGAGCGGCTTGTATTCTCCGGTTACTTTCATAAAAAGACTTTTGGGCGCGAGTCCGTCCACTCCGTAAACTCCCGGAACCAAATCTCCTTCCTTATGATTTACGATCAGAAATTTATATCCTTCTTCGAACTTTTTGGCGACTTCTTTGGGAAGAACGAAAAGAAATCTCGCGATCGTTCCAAAAAATCCCTCCGCTAAACTCGAACCTCTGTGCGGTGTCGCGATAAAGATCGCCCTCTTTACAAAAGGTACAGGATCAAAATCGAAAACCCTTTTGATTTCTTTTTTGTATTCTTCGCTCATCGATTCGTAAGCTGAATAGGGAACCTTTGCGACCGTCATCCATTCTTCTTTTCTTCCGCTGGTTACGGCTAACTTTGTGATGAGGCCCCCCATACTATGACCAACTAAGACCATCTGATCAAAACTTTTGCTCTCGTTTTTTGGATCGTAGACCTTTCTCAAATCATATAAGGTATCTCTAAAGTCCGCCGCTGAAAGAAGCATAGGATTTACTGTGGGATACCAATACACCCAAAACTGATATTTTTCTTTGATGGCAGGATCGGAGAGGAGTTCGTTTATCATCGGAAACCAGATAAAAGGAGAAGAAGCAAGTCCGTGTAAGAATACGACCGGAATCTTATCCTTGCGGTAAGGATATACGAGATAAAGTCCCTTTCTTGAAATGCTTGTTTCTCCGTCAAAGATCGCGAGCAAGCTGTCCCGTTTTTGCGCGATCGTAAGCATATAAGCGAGCGGTGTTGTCGTGTCGCTCTCCATGGGAAGATTCATCCCTTCGAACTCGATTCTATCTCGAAAGACGGGATCATAGACGTGGATCTTCGCTTTTAGATTCATCAGATCTCTGTTTCCGAGATACGATTCTTTCAGACTTACGAATGCCGTTCCGGGATACGCTTGTCCGACTCCGTTGATAAATTCATACTGAATTCTTTTTTGAGGTTCGTTCTCCGGAAACTTTCGAATGAGAATCAAAGGAGTTCCGATTCCGTATTTGCTGATATGATTGGAAAATCCCTTGGTTCTATAGTCGTAAGCTACTTCTACCTGTAAAAAATTCTGAGGACTCCAGGAAGTTTCGACTTCGGCGCTGTCCATCACGAGACTTCCTCGAATGAGCGGAAGATTTAGATCGGTAACGTTAGCCAGCTTTCGATTCTTCTTCGCATAACGCACCAACTGCGCCAAGGAACGATTGTAAGTAAGAAGAGCAAAACGAAATTCAGCGGAAAAAGGATCCGGAGCCGGCGTCGCCTTCGAATCAAAAAGATACGTATAAGAATAAACTAATGCGGACGCATACATCTTTGCAAACTGGGGATCTTCCATATCCAAAGAATTTCCGGTGAGATAACAAAGTTCCGAAAGATAATAGGCGAGTTCTCTGGACTTATAAGCGAGAAGGCGATTGTCTAAGTCGTAGATCACAACCAATGGAGAATTTTCAAACTTTTCGTCGAGGTCGTTGCTCTTTAGATAACGCATCGTAAGAAGACTGAGTTTGTTCGAAGAAACGCTGCTTATGTTGACTAATTTTTCTTGTTCGAACTGAGAGTAATTTGCAGTGGAGTAAGTCGCACAATCGAAGAAGACAATAGATACAAGAAGAATCAAAATTTTCAATAAGACCTTACGAAACAAATTCATTTCTCAATCAGAAGCAGAAAGGTTCTCGTTGACAAGCCAAAAAGAGAAAAGGATTTCTTTTCCAGTCAAAAGGAATCAATGACCAAGGAGAAAAAGTTTTTACCATAGACAAACTTTCTGAGATTCGCAACGATAGTATCGTGAAATTCTATAAACATTCTGCAAGTGGTTTGATTCTTCTTTCGTTCTTATTTTGTTCCGGTCAAAGAGAACAAAATTTTGGTCCGGGTTTATTAAAAGGACATGGATCGGGAGGCAGTCATTCCACGGTTGCGATGCAGATTCCTCTCGTCTTTGTTCCCGGTTACAAGGGATCGGAACTCTATCAAAAAAACGAGTCCGGTTCTTCGGATGCAATTTGGCTTACTCCTTGGCAGGCATTGAATTTTACCGCTCCCGATCTTACTTTGAAAAAAAACGATAACGTTCAAGTCGGAGGCGTTTTATCTTCCGTCACCCTCATTCCTTTTTTGATAGATGTGAAAGTGTATCAACCTTGGTTGCAATGGCTTTCCGCTTCCGCGAGAATCAGACCTTATGTCTTTCCTTACGATTGGAGAAAGGACAATGGAGAATCTTCTTTAGCCCTCGAAGCTTTTTTGGAAAAAGTTCAAAAAGAAAACGCGGGAGTCGCGCCCGTTCTTGTCGGTCATAGCAACGGGGGCAACCTTGTTCTTTCGGTGATCAATCGAAGACCGAATTTGGCTTCGAAGGTTATCTTTGTCGGCGTTCCTTTTCGCGGCGGAATCGGATTTATGGAAGATTTAATTTCCGGAGTTTCGACCGGATTCAATCCTGAAATCACGAACGCTTGTGTCGTTTCGACTTTTATTTCGGTTTATACGTTTTTCCCGAGAGAAGGAAGTTTTGATACAAAGGAATTGCTCAAGGACGGGGAGAATAAAAACATTCCATTCCGTTTTTTTAATGCTTCCGATTGGGAGAAGTATGAGTTGGGTCCGTATTCTCACGAAGCCCATTGTGAACCGCCTCCTTCTTTGAAAGAATTTCAATCAAGACTGGATCTGGCTCTTGCATTTCGAAATTCTTTAGATCCTAAAAAGGGAACTCAGTATCCTCCTGCGTTAGTCGTTCACGCACAGAATCGACCCACGATGAGGGTTTTGATTTCCGAAAAAAATCCGGATCATTGGCTCTGGGATTTTAAGAATGCGGTACGAGCTCCGGGAGACGGAAGGGTTACGTTTACGAGTTCGATTCCTCCGGACGAGATCGTTTATAAAAGTTTTCTTTCGGATGCGGAGCATTCTTCTTTGTTAAGCGACCCGAAAGTGTGGGAAAGAATCTATTCCTTTCTTCACGAATAAGAGTTGTTCGAAAGAATATTTCGTTTTTTTAAACTTCGGATAAATTCTCCTTGAAGCGTGGAGAATTCTTTCTATTTTGCTGAGCGGCAAGGGAGTTTTTAAAATGAAAATCACACCACAAGCGCTTATGGAAGAACCGGATTTTAAAAAACTGGTTCGTTCCCGCTGGATCGTTAGTTTTACACTCTTGGGTTTGTTGTTTTTATTGTATTACGGATACATACTTTCCGTCGCATTCTTTCCCGAGTTTTTGATTCAAAAGGTCGGAAGGTTTTCCAATATCGGAATTCTTATGAGCGCGTTGGTTATCTTTTTTTCTTGGATTCTCACCTTAGTCTATGTCTTTTGGGCCAACCGTTACTACGATCGAAACGTTGACTCTTTGAAAAAAAAGTTGGAGGATTGATCGATGGAATCTCAACTCGGCCAACCGAATTTTTTATCCATTCTTTTCTTTCTTGTCTTTGTCGTTCTCACTCTGGGGATCACTTACTGGGCCGCGAAAAAAACAAAAACGTCCAGCGAGTTCTACGCGGCGGGAAGAAGTATCACGGGTTTTCAAAACGGCCTCGCTCTTTCCGGAGACTTTATGTCCGCCGCTTCCTTCTTGGGAATTTCGGGAATGGTAGCGCTCAAAGGTTATGACGGAATGTTGTATGCGGTCGGTTGGCTCGTGGGTTGGCCGGCTCTTATGTTTTTGGTTGCGGAACCTCTTCGTAACCTCGGTAAGTTTACGTTTGCAGACGTCGTGGCATTTCGTCTGAGACAAAAGCCGATTCGAATCTCAGCGGCGATCGGCGGAATTTTGGTAACGCTTACGTATTCCATCGCGCAGATCGTAGGTTCCGGAAAACTCATCAATCTTATGTTCGGTCTTCCTTACGAAGTCGCGGTTGTCATCGTGGGAATCGTAATGCTTCTTTATGTTTTGTTCGGAGGAATGATCGCTACCACATGGGTTCAGATCATAAAGGCATGTTTACTTTTATTCGGAGTTACGTTACTCACCATTCTTGCGTTGGCTCAATTCGAATTTAGTCTGGAGAATTTATACGGAGCCGTGGATGAAAAATTCGGAAAGGCGGCTCTCGAACCGGGAGGTCTGGTTTCCAATCCTCTGGACGCCGTTTCTTTGGGATTGGCTTTGATGTTGGGTCTATTAGGACTTCCTCATATTCTAATGCGTTTTTACACTGTTCCCGACGCTAAAGAGGCACGTAAGTCCGTGGCCTATGCGACCACGTTTATCGGATATTTTTATCTCATCATTCCGATCGTCGGATTTTCAGCCGCGGTTTTGATAGGAAGAGAACCGATCGCGAGCGTGGACAAGGGAGGAAACATGGCTGCGGCTTTGTTATCCGAACTTTTAGGAGGAACGATGCTGATGGGATTTATCGCTGCGGTCGCGTTTGCTACGATTCTCGCCGTTGTCGCGGGTTTGACCTTGGCGGCCGCTTCCACGATCTCGCACGATATCTTTGTGAGCGTAATGAAAAGAGGAGATGCGACCGAGGCGGAACAAGTTCGAGTTGCAAGGAGGGCGACGATCGCCTTTGGAATATTAGGAATTTTGATTGGGATTCTTTTTAAGGATCAAAATGTAGCTTTCCTAGTAGGACTTGCCTTTGCAATCGCGGCGAGCGGAAATTTTCCGGCCTTATTTTTATCCATCGTCTGGAAAAATTTTAGCACCGTAGGAGGAGTGGTTTCGATTCTTACCGGTTCGGTATCCGCGATCGTTTTGATTATATTAAGTCCTACGGTTTGGGTGGACGTTTTCGGTTTTAAAACCGCGGTCTTCCCTCTAAAAAATCCAGCCGTCATTTCGATGGCTCTCTCCTTTTTAAGCGCTTATTGTTTTTCAAAATTCTATCCTGAAAAGTCGGCCCAGGAAAAGTATGAGTCGGAGAAAATGCGAACGTACTTAGGAATCGGAGCGGAGTAGGGATTAATAAATTATACTTTTTAAATATAATAAAATTCGAACATTTTAAAAAGCCGTCTCGGATGAAACGGCTGGAAGTTCTTCACGTTCCATTCTTTTGAAAAGATCGGAACGCGTTTTTTTTTCTTTAGTTGCGTAGCTCTTTTAGAAGTTCCGCGTTTCCGGTGATCGCGAGTGCAGAGGCCAGTCCTCCCATCATCGCTCCCGCAACACCGGGGGAAGCTGCATCCGCTCCGGTAAGATACAATCCTTCGATCGGAGTTCGAACGTTAAACCAAGGACATTCTTCCTTTTTGTATCGTTCGGGAACACAGGCCAAGCCGTAGATCGCTCCGTCCGGATGAGAGGTGAAATGTTCGTTCGTGATCGGAGTCGAAAGTTCGGAATATTCTACGATTTTTGAAATTCCGGGAAAACGGGATTCTAGAGTTGATAGAATCCGTTCCGTAATTTGCTCTTTGAGTTGTTTGTATTCTTCTCCTCTTCGTTTCCAAGGCTCCGATTTCCAGGGAGCAAAATTTTCGTAATCCGTAAAAGTGATCGCATCCATTGTATGGCTTTTTGCTTCCGGATTTTTCAAACTCGGAAAAGAAAGATAGAGATTGGGAATTTTTCCGTCTGATCCGATCCAATCGTTTCGTTCCGAAAAATTTTGATCGTGATCGCTCGACGAAAAGATCCAGTAATTCTCTCCCTTAAAGCCGAATTTCGCCGGACTTTCGGATAAACCGAGATAAAGACAAATACTCGTAGTCATCTTTTCTTTATTATAAAATTCTTTTAGACTTTTTCGGAATTGAATCGGATAACTTTCAGGAATCAACTTCGTGTATGTGGGATACGCTCCCGCACAAGATACGACGATCGGCGCGAAAAAATCCCTTTCCGATCCTTCTCCTCGAAGAGCCTTAGCTTTTACTCCGATTGTCTTTCCGTCTCGTATTAGAATTTCTTTAACTTCAACGGAAGAAAGAACAGCGCCTCCGGATTCTTCGAGAATCGGTTCGATCGCTTCGAAAATTTTTCCGGCGCCGCCGATCGGATAATAGCCGCCGTGAAGATAATGTTGTACGAGAGTCGCGTGCATCGCGAAGGCGACCTTGGAAGGAGGTAAGCCGTAATCTCCCCATTGAGCCGCGAGAATTCCTTTCAGTTCTTGGCTGCGAAAGTTTACGTCCAAATATTCCTTGAGCGTAAAAATTTTAGATTCTCCCAAAAGCCCGGCTACTGATTCCAAAGGAGGAGGAGCCAGACGCATCATAATCGATTTACCGAAAAGATTCGAAGTCTTCTTGATATCTTTGAAATAACGATCGATCGCTTCCTTTTCCTCAGGAAATTTATTTCCGAGATCGGATTTGAATTTTTCAGGATCTCCATAGATATCGAAAGATACGGATGGGAAGATTAATTTTTCGAAAGGTTCCGCCATTCGTTTCCATAGAACTTTTTTTCGGGTTATTTTATCCGAGATCTTTCTGCAGAGTCCTTCCTCCTGCATATCTCCAACGTAATGAATTCCCACGTCCCAATGATACTTTCCCTGTTTTCTTTGGAACTCGTGGGTGAAACCTCCGGGTTGGGAATGTTTTTCCACTATAAGGATCTTTTTACCGTATGATTGGGCTAAAAGACTGGCGGCGCAAAGACTTCCCATTCCGGAGCCTATAAATATTATATCGAACTCGTTTCCTATTTCATTGATATTCATTGACAAAATCCTCCCGGATCGCTTTAATGTACTCAGTTATTACATTAGAAATTTTACAAAACCTGAGAATGTAATAATCGTCAACATGAAAAATTCTACGGATAAAAATTCATATCATCACGGTGATTTGAAAAAGGCCTTACTCGAGGCTTCGCTTCGTATTTTGAAGGATGAAGGTTATAAAGCGCTGAGCCTTCGAAAAGCCGCGATTTATGCTGGGGTCAGTCAATCTGCCCCTTATCGGCACTATGAAGATTTGGAATCCTTATACGCGGACATAGCGGAGGAAGGTTTTAGAATGCTCGCCGAGCGTCAAAGAAAGCTGCAGGCTAAATACAGAAAAAAACCTCTTCTGTTATTTCGCGAATCCGGTGTTTGTTACGTGGAGTTCGCTTTGGAATTTCCGGATCTTTTCCGCATCATGTATGGGAATCAGATCGAAAGTCATTCCAAATACAAGTCCTTGGTTAAAACGGAGGACGATTCCTTTCGAATTATTCTCGAGATCATTCGCGATTGTCAAAGAGCCGGAGTCATTCAAACAAACGATGCGGTAAGTTCGGCGACGTCGGCGTGGACCTTGGTTCACGGCATCGCGGTCCTTTTGGCGGGAAAACAAGTTATGTTTCGGTCCGTCGATTTGAAGGAAGCAAGAAGAATCACCAAGGAATTGATCCATTATCTTTATATCGGAATGAAGCCGGATGCAGTTCCGTCAAAGCATTCGTATTGATTCTCCCGATAACGTTAGAAACAAATCGGCTCTATTCTAATTCTGAATCTAAAATCCCTTCGCAATTTTCCTCGCTGTAGTAGGGCAGCGGCTTGACTTTTTATTGGGCCGTTTATTTAATACGTTAAACGTATTAAACGTCTAACAAAGTAGTTACCAAAACATTTATTATAGGGAGCAAAAGAATGGTCCAAAATCAACAAGAACACAAACGTGTAGCACCCGGAAGGAACCTCCTTATAATGGCGATCGCCTTCGTCGGCGTTTTGGGTGCTTGTTCGAAAAAACCGACAACGCCCTCAGAATCTCCGATAGTCATCATGAACGCGAAAATCTTTGATGGAGAACGTGTTCTGGAAGACACGACCGTAGTATTCAAAGATGGTTATATTCAGACGGTGGGCGGAAAAGTGCCGACAGGTGCGACCGTCATCGATGCTCGCGGGGCAACCTTAATTCCTGGCCTCATTGATTCTCATGTTCATACGGACATAGATGGTCTACATGATGCGTTGTTGTTCGGTGTTACGACTGAGTTAGAAATGACGGGCCGATGGACGGCCGGGGAACGTAGAGAAGTTGCTGAACGATATGACGTAGCCGATATACGTTCCGCCGGTATGGGCATTACTCCTCCGGGAGGTCATCCGACTCAGTATATGAAATTAAGTAATAATTTGCTCATACGATTCTTCTATCGTTATCCGTTTGTCTCAACTCCTGATGAAGCGGTAAAATTCGTGGATAAACAAATCGCTGAAGGATCCGACTATATTAAAATCATTATCGAGGACGGAACTACGGTCGGTTCTCCGGGGCTTCCGGTAATCAATGAAGATACTCTTGTAGCGGCCGTCAATGCCGCTCATCGTCATGGTAAACTGGCAATCGCTCACGTTACCTCCGTTGAAGGTGGATGGAGAGCCGTTTCTGCTCGAGTAGATGGGTTGGCGCATATGTTCTTTGACCGTAAGCCAAGCCCCAAGCTGATCACTGCCATTGCATATTCGGGTGCGTTTGTTACTCCTACTTTGGCGACGCTCTCTACTGCTTTTGGCAATAGCGCAAGAGAATTAGCCGCCGATAAGAGAGTGAATTCCAGACTGAGTAAGGAATGGCTCGATTCCCTCTCCAAAAGTATGAACGTTTATCCTCAAGGAAATCTCAAAGATGCTTTCGCTAACGTTCTGGCTCTTCACAAGAAGGGTGTGGATATTTTAGCGGGAAGCGATGTATCGGAACCGATCGCCGGTCTTGGAGGGCTTGCTCACGGAGTTAGCTTACATCATGAACTGCAACTACTCGTGGCTGCGGGACTAACACCCATGGAGGCATTGCGTGCCGCTACTTCCACTCCTGCGCGTCGGTTTGGACTCACTGATCGTGGTCGGATTGCGCCCGGAGCTCGAGCTGACCTGCTATTGGTCGATGGAGATCCGCTCGTTAATATTTCCGACACACTCAACGTTCATGCTGTGTGGCGCGGCGGTGTTCCACTCACTATCAACGAATAGAATCTCGGGAAAACGATTCTATTTATTTTAGCAGGTCGAAGCGCAATAAATCGTGCAGAGTCGTCTTGACTCCTCATTGAGATTTTCACACGTTGAGCGGTATGTATCAAATGTCAGACAAGGATACTCGATGAAAAAGAAGGAGAACTTAGCGGCTGAAGCTTTGACTCAAGCTTTGTTGGAGTTCAGAAAACAAGGAGGTCGGCGTCATCACGCTCCGGATGAAATCGGTAGAGCGGAAGGGCAGGTGCTTCTGATTCTCATAGGACTCAAGTCTAACGAACCGGGTTTGAGGATTAGTGATCTTGCCAAAGAATTAGAAGTTTCACTTTCAACATTGACACAAACTACTTCTTCTCTATTTCGTTTGGGCTATATTCTGCGGGAATCGGATCCAAAAGATCGTCGAGTCATTCGAATACGCCTTACATCCATGGGTCGTTCAAAGGTGCTGAACTATCAAAAAGACTTTAGTAACTATTGTGCTCGGATTGCGGAGTATTTAGGCGAGAAAGATAGTTTCTTATTTGCCCGATTGTTGAGTAAAATTTCCGGCTTTATGGAAGCCGAACCTAAGCAGACAAGAATGGATTTGAACGTCCAGGAAAAGCATAAAGGATAAGGAAGTTAGAAATAAAGTTTTCGCGAACCGCATAAAATCTTTCAAAATAACTGTAATACTAAATTCTAAACTAGCTGATAAAGGATCGTTAACGTAATAAAACGGATCTTATGAATCATTTAAAAATAAATATGGTATATTATTTGATGAATCGCTAATTTGTTTTGAAAGAGAAGACGAATCAATTAGGTTCTGAAAATTTCCCGAAAATGGAAGTCGAAAGGAAAAATTTTACAACGACAGAGAATCCTAGATAGAAAAATTTTAAAAGGTTAAACAATGAAAAAAAGTAAATTAATACAAATGCATAATGTCGGTATCGTTGTAGAATCTCTCGACAAGGCCATTTCATTTTTTACAGAGATCGGACTGACGTTGGAAGGACGAGCAAATGTTGAAGGGGAATGGGCTGGACGCGTGACCGGGCTTGATTCTCAGAACGTAGAGATTGCTATGATGGTTACCCCCGATGGACACAGTCGCCTCGAACTTTCCCAATTTATCACCCCGCCAACTATAGCAGACCACAGGACTGCTCCTGTAAACTCCCTCGGGTATTTACGCGTTATGTTCACAGTCGACAATATCGACGAATTGGTATCCAGACTTATCAAACATGGAGCTCAGTTGGTTGGCGAAGTGGTTCAGTATGAAGACGTCTATCGGCTCTGCTATATCCGTGGTCCTGAAGGGATTCTTATCGGATTGGCAGAACAACTCGGTCAGAAGTCAGCGACAGATATATTAGAAAAATCTTAATGATGACATTTTTGCAAAATTCTTCGACTGAGAATTAAAGAATGAATGTGAAAATACGTTTGTGCATTGTTCGAAATAGAACGGAGGGAATCGAACCAATCTCGATGAACACATCTTTGAATAACGATTTAGCGTTGTATAGAGATGATGTTGATGACCTTAGGGTTTTGGAAGGGTTTTCGGCGATTTTTAAATTCTTTCTTAGGATCGAAGCTCCGTCCTAATGATGATTCGTTGGCAATCGCTGAGTGACATAATGTGTAATTCAAATATTGAGTAAATAAATTTCATTTTCTGAAATATATTTTCTGGACGGACCTCGAATTATTTGTTATAAATTCTCTTGGTTATTTCTAAAGGAGAATACAATGGATTTGAAAATCAGAGACGGATTGAATGCCTGTTTTGGAATCTTAAAGATTACAAACGAGAGCGTAGAAAAAATCAAAGCGGATGCAAGTAAGAGTTTTCAAGAATTGAGTGCGAAAGGGGCAACCGATAATTCTGAATTCGCTTCAAGGCTGCGAAGCCTCGCAGAAAAAGTTTTAGATGCTTATACAAGTGTTTCAAACGAGTTCGAAAGAGGATATAAGGACGTTCGCGTGAAGTTTTCAGAAGCCGCTGAACACCTAACAACGTCAGGCAAAAAGGAAGAGGCACCGGTTTCTCGTAAAAAGGCAGCCGCTTAGTTAAAAATTAAAATTTGATTCTATTCATAGTCCTAAAGTTCTAATTCGTAAGTGATGAAGAGTTGATTTTTATCTTTCTCACAGGCAATTCCATAGCGGATTAATTTAGGACCTTCTGTTCTTTTATTTTCTCAACTGATTCTTTTCAGATCTTTCTTAAGCCGAAGATTCGTTCAAAAACGAATTGAAAGATAAAATTTTTGGAACAAAATCGCTGTGTGAATGAATCTTCAAACAGTCCGGTGGTTGAGGAAAAGATTTGGGAACAATTATCCACAGTATCGACGAGTATCTCCGTTCCATTCTTTGTTTTAGATAAAGAATGGAGAATTGTTTATTCCAATGAAGAGGCGAGTTCGAAGTATCAATATCGTATCGCTAATCTTTGGCGGGAATTGCTAACTATTAAGGATCATATCGGCGATCTTCTTGAATTTACGTTTGAAACGAAAATCCCAAGTTTAGGAAATTCAAATGAACAAGTTGATGTTTATGTATTCATTTGGAAATTGCAGTTTTATGATAAATACTGCGTAATCCTAAAAGATAAACCGTCTTCCCTCCATCAAGACGGAATCGATCTTGCTTTCGTTTTTAGAAACATAAGAAGAGAAATAGATGATTTCTTTAATATTCAAGATTCTAAAATTGAAAAAGGATCTTTTGAAGAGCACGAAGGCACGGATGTCTTTCGCATTGAATTGCTTAAAAAAATTTCCCTTTTGGACTTGATGCAGCAGGTGGCGACAGCGGCAAATGAGACAAAAGATCTTGAAGCCCTATTACAATTCACGATGGATCGAGTGTGTGTCATCGCGGGATGGAAATTAGGTCGTATTGAATTGTTCGCGGGAGCCGAGTCCCGCCTCGTTCCGAATCCGATTTGGTATTCCGGAGAAGAAAAGGCAGTAAAGGAATTTAGATCTTTGGTTGAAACTTTAGAATTGGAACTTCCTCTGAAAGTCCTGAAGGAAAGGAAAACGATTTGGTTCGAAGATTTTTTAGAGAATTTCGGTTATAATTCCAAGGAGCTTGCCTACCGCGCGGTTATTAATTCTGCACTTGCCGTTCCTATATGGAACGGAGAAAACATCGTTGGAGTGATGGAATTTTTTATAAATTCTGAGAATTCGGATCCGTCGCTCATTGCAGTTTTATCTCATGTCGCTTCGCAAATTGGAAGGGCTTTTGAAAGAAAGAATGCGGAGGCAAATCTTCGAAAGTCGCAAGAACAACTGAGGGCTCTTTCAGCCCGTCTTCAGGAGGTTAGGGAAGAAGAACGAATTTTAATTGCCCGTGAAATTCATGATGAACTAGGTCAAATTCTTACTGTCCTTAAAATTGAAATCACATTATATAAACGAAATATAGTTTCGCCCGATTCTTCGGATAATAAAATTATAAAGGATCTTGATTCAATGATTCATTTGGTTGATACCGCGATCGAATCGACACAAAGGATCGCGACAGAGTTGCGTCCCTTGTTGTTGGAGGAGTTAGGATTATTCGAAGGAATTGAATGGTACGGAGAAGAATTTCAAAAACGAACGGGTATCGTATGTACGGTTACTAAGACCGTATTAAAATCTTCTTTGAGCAAAGAAATTGCGATCGCTTTATTCCGTATTTTCCAAGAGACGCTTACGAATGTTGCGCGTCATTCGAAGGCGACTTCCGTAAGCGTTTTCATTGAAGAAGACGATTCTTTTGTTGCTCTGACAATTTCTGACAACGGGATCGGCATCAAAGAGAAAGAACTTTTGGATTCAAAGTCGTTGGGTATTATCGGGATACGAGAACGTGCTATTGTCCTTGGGGGTACGGTCGAAATTTCCGGGGCTCAAGAGAAAGGCACGAGTGTAGTGGTTCGAATTCCGATTCTAAAATCTTCATTCGGTTCTGAAACATGATTTCTATCTTACTTGCGGACGATCACGCCTTGATTCGAGAAGGTTTAAAAAAAGTCCTCTCAAAAGAAAACGATATGGAAGTTATCTTTGAGGCGGAAAACGCTCAACAGATATTGGACTTTTTACTTAAAAAGAATGCGAATATTTTAATTCTTGATATCAATCTGCCCGGTATGAGCGGTTTGGATGCGCTTAAGTATATTCAAAAACTTTCTCCGGATTTGAGAGTTCTTATGCTGAGTATGTATCCGGAAGATCGTTTTGCCGTGAGGGCTTTAAAATCAGGAGCGGCCGGATATTTAACAAAAAGCAGCGCCGCTGAAGAATTGGTAACGGCAATCCGTAAAATCGATTCCGGAAATCGCTATCTCAGTTCTGAAGCAACGGAAATCCTATTGAGGGAAATTTCAGGTTCTTCTGATAAACTTTTACACGAAACGCTTTCTGAACGTGAATTTCAGATTATGCTCCTTTTGGTTCAGGGAAAGAATACGAGAGAAATTTCACAGGATTTGGTTTTGAGTTTAAATACGATCAATACCTATCGTGCCCGGGTATTGAATAAAATGAAAGTGAAAACGATTCAAGAGCTGATTCGTTACGCCTATGATCAGAGACTTTTAGAATAACTTTAGATTATTCTAATCCTTTTAATTTAATTCGCTTTAATACCTTCGATCTATTGACAGACTCGTTTATTTTTCATCCACTTCTTGTCACATTTTCGATGACAATCGTTTAATTCATTTAACAATCACAAGGTGAAGCGTTTTCTTTCATTTTTAGTTGCGAATTCTTCTCTTATGATCCATTCTTTAAGGGATACTTTAGGGCGATCTAAGCGAGGCGAGAATATGACAGATTCAGCAACGGCAGAGCTAACCGAAAAAGACTCCCTCGATTTAAAAAAAATACTAGAAGTCCTCTCGGCCTTTAAGAGAGGAGATCTTTCCCAAAGAATGCCGTTGGATTGTGTAGGAATTTCGGGTAAGATCGCAGACGTACTCAATGATATTGTAGATCAAAATTATCGAATGGTTAAAGAATTCGAGCGGATCAGTAACGAGGTCGGTCAGGAAGGTAAGATTTCTCAAAGAATCAACGCAGTTGCGGCCACCGGTTCTTGGGCGGCTTGTATGGACTCCGTGAACTCCTTAATCGGAAACTTAGTACAACCGAATACGGAAGTCATGAGAGTGATCGGAGCGGTCGCCGGCGGTGACCTTTCTCAGAACATGTCTTTGGAAATCGAAGGACGTCCATTGAAAGGGGAATTCCTTCGAACAGCCAAAATCGTAAACACGATGGTGGACCAGTTAAATTCTTTCGCGTCGGAAGTGACGCGGGTGGCTCGTGAAGTAGGAACGGAAGGAAAGCTCGGAGGACAAGCCGAGGTTCGTGGTGTCGCGGGAACATGGAAGGATTTAACAGATAGCGTAAACTCGATGGCTTCAAACTTGACGGGACAGGTTCGTAACATTGCGGATGTGACGACCGCCGTAGCACGGGGTGACTTGTCTAAGAAGATTACCGTGGACGTCAAGGGTGAGATCTTAGAACTCAAGAATACGATCAATACGATGGTGGACCAGTTAAATTCTTTCGCATCGGAAGTAACGCGGGTTGCAAAAGAAGTGGGAACGGAAGGAAAGCTTGGCGGTCAAGCTGACGTTCGTGGTGTTGCGGGAACTTGGAAGGATTTAACAGACAGCGTAAACTCAATGGCTTCGAACCTGACGGGACAGGTTCGTGATATTGCGGAAGTGACTAAGGCCGTTGCAACGGGTGATTTGTCTAAGAAGATTACCGTGGACGTTAAGGGTGAGATCTTAGAACTCAAAGACACGATCAACACGATGGTGGATCAGTTAAATTCTTTCGCATCGGAAGTGACGCGGGTTGCAAAAGAAGTGGGAACGGAAGGAAAGCTCGGAGGACAGGCCGACGTTCGAGGTGTTGCTGGAACTTGGAAGGATTTGACAGACAGCGTAAACTCGATGGCTTCGAACCTGACGGGACAGGTTCGTAACATTGCTGATGTGACGACTGCCGTAGCGCGCGGTGACTTGTCTAAGAAGATTACTGTAGATGTTAAGGGTGAGATCTTAGAACTCAAGAATACGATCAACACGATGGTGGATCAGTTAAATTCTTTCGCATCGGAAGTAACGCGGGTTGCAAAAGAAGTGGGAACGGAGGGAATCCTTGGCGGTCAAGCCGACGTTCGTGGTGTCGCGGGAACTTGGAAGGATTTAACAGACAGCGTAAACTCAATGGCTTCGAACCTGACGGGACAGGTTCGTAACATTGCGGATGTGACGACCGCCGTAGCACGGGGTGACTTGTCTAAGAAGATTACCGTGGACGTTAAGGGTGAGATCTTAGAACTCAAAGACACGATCAACACGATGGTGGATCAGTTAAATTCTTTCGCATCGGAAGTAACGCGGGTTGCAAAAGAAGTGGGAACGGAGGGAATCCTTGGCGGTCAAGCTGACGTTCGTGGTGTTGCGGGAACTTGGAAGGATTTAACAGACAGCGTAAACTTCATGGCGAACAACCTTACTACTCAGGTTCGGGGTATTGCAAAGGTCGTAACTTCGGTCGCGAATGGTGATTTAAAAAAGAAACTCTATTTAGAAGCAAAAGGAGAGATCGCCGAACTCTCCGATACGATCAACGACATGATCGATACGCTCGGTCTCTTTGGTGATCAGGTAACTACCGTCGCACGCGAGGTTGGGATTGAAGGTAAGTTGGGTGGTCAGGCGAGCGTGCCGGGTGCGGCGGGTTTGTGGAGAGATCTTACCGATAACGTAAACCAATTGGCAAGTAACTTAACTACCCAGGTGAGAGCGATCGCAGAAGTTGCGACGGGGGTAACGAAAGGTGATTTATCCAGAACCGTAATGGTAAAAGCCGCGGGAGAAGTGGCCGCACTTTCGGATAACATCAACGAGATGATTCGAAATCTTCGTGAAACGACTAGAATCAATACGGAACAAGATTGGTTAAAGACGAATCTCGCTAAGTTTACCCGGTTATTACAAGGTCAAAGAAATTTAGTAAACGTGAGTAAGCTCATTCTATCGGAATTAGCCCCGCTTGTTTCGGCACAACACGGCGCATTTTTTATTACGGAGATGATAGAAAATGAACCTTCTCTCAAATTGCTTGTAAGCTACGCGTATCAAGAACGAAAGTATGTTTCAAATCGATTCCGACCCGGGGAAGGATTGGTCGGTCAATGTTTTCTTGAAAAAGAAAGAATTCTTCTCACTCACGTTCCATCCGATTACATCAAGATTAGTTCGGCATTGGGCGAAGCCGCCCCATTGAATATCGTAGTCTTACCCGTATTGTTTGAAGGCGAGGTTAAGGCGATTATAGAATTGGCTTCCTTTTCGAATTTCACACCCATCCATTTAAACTTTTTAGATCAATTGACTGAAAGTATCGGAATCGTTTTGAATACGATCGCGGCGAGTATGCGGACTGAAGAACTTTTGATTCAATCGCAGACTCTTACGGAGGAGTTGCAAGGTCGTCAGGAAGAATTGACTAAGACGAACGAACGATTGGAAGATCAGGCGAAATCACTTCAAGCTTCCGAAGATCTCCTGAAAGATCAGAGAGAAGAGTTGCAGGAAAAAAACGATGAGCTGGAAGAGAAGGCGAGACTGCTTGCAAAAAACAACAACGAAGTCGAACGCAAAAATATGGAAGTAGAACAAGCTCGACATTCTTTGGAGGAGAAAGCCAGACAACTTGCCCTTACTTCAAGATATAAGTCTGAATTCTTGGCAAACATGTCGCATGAACTAAGGACTCCGCTCAATAATATGTTGATTCTATCCAGACTGTTGTTCGATAGCGAGAGCGACAATCTTTCCGGGAAACAAATAGAATATGCGCGTACAATCCATAGTTCAGGAAACGATTTGCTTCAGTTGATTAACGATATATTAGATTTATCTAAAATAGAATCCGGAAAAATGACTGTAGATCTTGACTCGGTTTCCTTTAGAGAACTTGCAGAATATCTGGAGAGATCCTTTCGAGAAACTGCAAGAAATAAGGAGCTTAAGTTTCAAGTAGACTTGAATTCCGAACTTCCCGTTCGGATGACAACGGATTTACAGAGGTTACAACAGATTCTTAGAAATCTACTTTCAAACGCCTTTAAGTTTACCGAAAAAGGAAGTGTACTTTTACATATCAAAACGGTTAGTGAAGGCTGGAGCGCAGAACATAAAATTCTAGACCACGCAGGATCGGTAATCGAGTTCTCTGTAATCGATACGGGTATCGGGATTCCGCCCGAAAAACAAAGTCTTATCTTTGAAGCATTTCGTCAGGCAGATGGAAGCACTAGTAGAAAATACGGAGGTACGGGTTTAGGTCTTTCTATCAGTAAGGAAATCACTCGATTGCTTGGAGGTGAGCTCCGACTTATAAGCGAACCCGGAGTAGGAAGCACTTTCTCTCTTTATCTTCCGTCCGAATACGTACCGACTGAAGAATCTCTTTTGGAGGAAGAAAATCTTAAAGAAGATTCGAAATGGGTGCAACCCCCCGTGCTGGATGAGCGCGGCGGAACTTATATTCCAAATATATTTAAGGAAGTACCTTTTCGAGAAAACAATCGATCTCCTTTTAAGATGATAGAAGACGATCGTTCCGAGCTTTCCGGCGAAGTTTTATTGATCATAGAAGCGGAGGAAACGTTAGCAAGGCAACTTTTACAATTAGTAAGAAAGAACGGATTCAAGGCATTGGTTGCATTGGATGGAAAGACCGGACTTTCTCTTTTAAAGGCTTATTCAGTCCATGCGATTATTCTCGATTTTAATCTGAGCGATATGAACGGCTGGTTCATTCTCAATTGGTTAAAAAGAGATCCAAAGTTTCGACACGTTCCGATTTTGATCGTTTCCGACGATATTCAATGGAGAAGAAGTTTGAGAATGGGCGCTCTCGGACAAATTACAAAACCCGTAGACGAAGAGTCTTTGTTACACGCAATCGATAAGATGAGAAAGTTTATAGAAAGACGTCCAAAACTTTTGCTGATTGCCGACGATAACGAAGAACAAACGAGTAAGTTGATCGAGCTAATCGAAAATTCTGATATTAGAATAGAGACCGCGTCTTCTTCAAAGGATATGATTGAAAGGATGCAAAAGAATCAGATGGATTGTTTGATTGTTTCCTCCAAATTTTCGGGGGGCAATATTTTCGATCTTATCAAAGAAATCAATCAACTAGGATTGGATCAACTTCCAATTGTGATTTATTCTGAAGGCCCGTTAAATCAGAACGAATTGATTAAGATACAAAGCCTTAAAGATACGAATACGATCAAAGAGGTGGAAACGATGTCCGCCTTGGTTGAGGAAACGGCGGTTTTTCTGCACAGATCTCAAGAAAGTATGTCGATCTCCCAGAGAAAAATGATTCTGGATTCTTCTCATAACGATCCTATATTAAAAGGTCATAAAGTATTAATTGTGGACGATGACGTTCGTAATATCTTCGCACTTACAAGCGTATTCGAAAGACAAAAAATGAAAGTCGCATTTGCGGAGAACGCTAGTGAAGGTATCCGGATTTTACAAGATACTCCTGATATAGAAATTGTCATCATGGATGTGATGATGCCCGATATGGATGGATATGAAGCGATGAGAGCAATCCGATCTATGGATAAGTTCGTTTCACTTCCGATCGTAGCCGTTACTGCTAAGGCGATGAAGGGGGATAGGGAAAAATGTATCGAAGCGGGAGCTACTGATTATATCACAAAGCCGGTAGACGTGGATCAATTGCTCTCCCTTCTGCACGTTTGGCTATGTAGATAGTTATGTCTTCACAAGTAAAAGTGAATGTTCTGATCGTGGATGATAATCCGGACAATCTTTGGGTTATGGAAAAAATTCTGATAAGTCCTGAGTTGAATCTTATCAAAGCGCGTTCCGGCGACGAGGCGCTGAAAGCCTTATTGGAACCGGACGGTTTTGCTTTGATTTTTATGGATGTAAGAATGCCGGGGTTGGACGGGTTTGAAGTTGCGTCTCTTATTCGCCAAAGAGAAAAATGTGCACAGATTCCAATCATCTTTCTAACCGCCTATGGAAACAATGAGTCTTGGATGTTTAAAGGATATTCATTGGGCGCGGTTGACTTTCTGATAAAGCCGGTCGCTCCCGAAATCTTAAAATCGAAAGCTTCAGTTTTTGTCGATCTTCATAAAAAAAATCAAATTCTAACGCTTCAAGATGAATTGTTGAGAGAAAGCCATGATAAACTGGAACAAAGAGTCGAAGAAAGAACCGCAGAATTGAATAAAGTAAATCAAAACTTAATCAATGAAATTTCCGATAGGGAACGGGCTGAAGACGCTTTGAGAAACTCATTGCGTGAAAAGGAAGTTTTACTTCGTGAAATTCATCATAGAGTTAAGAATAATCTTCAGATCGTTTCTAGTATTCTAAATCTTCAATCAAATTATATAACCGATTCTAAGTCTTTCGATTTGTTCGAAGATGCTCAATCAAGAATCAAATCCATCGCTCTTATACATGAATTGCTCTATCAAAACAAAGATTTAGCTCAGATGGATTTTAAAGAATATTTGTATAATCTCACTTCGAACCTTCTTCGTACTTATAGGGTTAACTCCGAGATTAACTTTGAAATAGAGGCCGATGCGATTTTTCTGACGCTTGATTCGGCTATTCACTGCGGTCTTATTGTCACGGAGTTGGTTACGAATTCGTTAAAATACGGATTTAAAGGACGCAATAAAGGTAATATCTATATTTCGATTAAGAATTTAGAAGAAGGTTTTGTTTTGACGGTTGAGGACGACGGGATCGGTTTTCCGGAGGAAATAGATTTTAATCAGACTGATTCACTTGGATTACAATTAGTGAATATACTTTCCGATCAAATCGGCGCGACCTTGACTCTGGATAGAACGGGAGGAACAAAGTTTAAGTTGACTGCCATGGATTGGAGCAGGGTAAAAAAATGAATAACTATTCGGCAAAAATTTTGATTGTGGAAGATGAGAATATTGTCGCGAGAGATATACGCGATCGGCTGGTCAAGATAGGTTATCCATTTCCAGCAATTGCCAAAAACGGCGCGGACGCATTACGATCTGCCTCCGAATTAAAGCCAGATATCATCTTGATGGATATAATGTTGACGCGGGGAAAAATCGACGGAGTCGAAGTGGCAACTGAGCTTCGGTTAACAATGGATGTACCCGTGGTTTATATCACCGCCTATGCGGATGATCAGACATTGGTTCGGACAAAACAAACGGAGCCTTACGGTTACATACTTAAACCTGTGAGGACTCTGGAACTTCAGATAGCTATCGAAATCGCTTTGAATAAACATAAGATGGAGAAAAAGCTGAAAGAGAATCAACAACTTCTCTTAACAACTCTTGAAAGTATTGGAGACGCTGTGATTGCGACGGACGCGTTCGGAAACGTTACGTTTATGAATCGGATTTCGGAAGGTTTTACCGGTTGGAGTATTTCTGATGTCAGCGGGAAAAAGATTCAAGAGATTGTTAGAATCGTTTCGTATTCCGAGCAGGATGAACAGACGGACCCGATTTCTTATATTTTGCAGAATAAGGAACAGATTCTTTTTGTAAGCGATATACGTTTGATCGATAAATTTGGAAGGGATAGACCGATCGAATGTACGGCTTCTCTCATTCAAATGGAAGACGGGATTACCTTAGGGGCGGTGCTCGTTTTTAGAGATGTGACGGAACGGAAAGTCACTGAGGAATGCGTAAGATATCTTGCGTATCATGATCCGCTTACTGGATTGCCGAACCGAACTCTACTTTTTGAACGTTTTAAAAAAAACATAGAGATTGCGAGACCAAAACGAAAAGAATACACAATGTCTTTTCTATTTTTAGATATCGACGATTTTAAGAAAATAAACGATTCCATGGGGCACTCGACCGGAGATAGATTGTTACAGGAATTTTCCGAGCGAATGAAGGCGATTGTTCGGGAAGACGATATTGTGGTAAGACTTTCAGGCGACGAGTTTATAATTATTTTAAACGATCTGGCAAATCCGATCGACGCGGAAAAGGTGGTCAAAAAATTATTCTCCTCTTTGAAAAAACCTTTTTCAATAGAAGGATTCTCGATTACGCTTAACGTTAGCATCGGGATTTCAATTTATCCGAAAGACAGCTCCGACCTTGATCAACTGATTCGTTATGCCGACTCAGCGATGTACAAATCTAAATTAAAGGGAAAAAATTCATATTCGTTTTATTCATTAGAAAATGATATAAAAGTTGTGTGAAGACGAATGGATACAAAGGAATCATCGAAGATACTTATCGTAGAGGATGAAACCCTTGTTGCGCAGGATATTAAACATCGTCTTCTGAGAATGGGTTATTCCAATCTTATTGCCTCCTTCACGGGGGAAGACGCGATTGAGCAGGCTCAGAATTTTCAGCCGGACCTGATTTTAATGGATATTATACTTTCTAAAGGGAGGTTAAATGGAATCGAAACTGTGAAAAGAATACAAGAATTTTTGAATGTTCCTATCATATATCTTACGGCTTCTTCGGATGCCGATACGATGAACGAAGCGAAAAAGACAAATCCGAACGGGTTTATTTTAAAACCATTTCAAACGCGTGAATTGCAGATCGCAATCGAACTTATTCTATATAAAAGCGATTCTGAAAAAGAAATTCAGAAAAATGAGCAATTGACTCGTTTTACGCTTAAGAGTCTCGGCGAAGGAATCATTGCAATAGACAACACCGAGGCTGTTTATTTTATTAATACGATCGCGCTTAGGCTGACGGGCAGAAAGGAAGAAGAGGTGATAGGAAGATCGTTAAAAGAAATTCTTAATTTTATTCCGATTATAAATTTAGACAACGTTGAATATGGAAAAAATACTTCCGATTCGCTTTCTATTCCGAAAGAGGGCTATTTAATATTGAGGAATGGACAAAAGAGAAGCGTGTCGATTTTTACTCGGGAAATTGTTGATAACGAAGGTCAAGTAATAGGAAAAGTTTTCGTAATTCGAGAAAAGAATGAGTAGTGGTCTTTTTCAATAGGAACTGTCGTTTGACTTCTAATAGACATCCATTCCTGATATACACCCTCTATTTAAAAAAATAGTTTTTGAAAAATAGGAAGATCGCCACCACTATGAGAGCGATCACCCATTCTAAAATGTCGTCCCGAGTTGGCCGCCCTGGAAGAATCCGACCGATCGTTTTTAAAAAAAGAGAGTCTATTTCTTTGCTTTTTCGGTTTTCTTTTAAAAAAAGTTCAAATTCTTTTGCATTCACAATTCCTAATTCGTTGTCGTAGACGGTCTCTCCGGATTTCAGATCGTCCACCAAGTCTTGGAGATAAGTTTCCAGGGATTCGGCTATAATCGGTCGCTCCGGGTTATCGTGTTGAAACTCGAAAACTTTTCCTGAATTTTTATCGACGACTCAATATTGCCCCATGCCGTCTTCCCCAAATGGAAACCAGGTTTCTTTCCATCCTTCTTCTATGGCTTGCTCATCTAAGGATCGTTTTGTTTCGAGGCAGTTATCGCTGCTCATAAAGTAGAAATTATTAAATAGCTGAGTGTGATTTTCTTTCTGCCCATCGGTGTAAGAATATAATTCTTTTAAGGAAGCGAATATTTTTGAAATTGAATGCGATGTTCTCAAGCAATTTCTCTTTTTGTGAATCCTAAACGATTAGAATCCTGAATGTGCTAAGGATAAAATCGGGACATTCTTTAGCAAAGCATATCGGCAAACAAGGAATCAACGGTAAAGATTTAGGAATCAAGATATGATATCGAATCGTAAGAATGCTCGACGATTCAGATTTTCAAAAATTAAAATGAAACGTCATACATCTTTCAAAGACGATACAAATAAGATGATCGTTGACAGTAGACTAATTGTTCTATCCACTTAGATATGAAATTCTTCCCCGAATAAAATACATTTCGGTAAAGGGATAAAAGATACGTTCTTTGAGTCGGGTGATCTCTATGTATAAATTCCATTCTTATATTTTGCGCTTTGATATGTTTGAAAATAATTTAAACAAAACAATCAGTTTTCAAAATAAGCTCTCAATCACTTTTATGATTCTCTTCTTCGTTTCTTGCACGCCTTGGCCCGCGGCCACCGCCGCTTTTCTTAAAGACAATGTCCAAGACGACAAAGCGGCAAATTTGTTATTGGCATTCGGTCTGTTTCGCCTAATGGATGGGAATGGTGTAGGAGAAACTGGAAATTTGGGAGCGAAGCAATGGACGAGGCTTTTGGGTGGAGCCGGATTTTCCACGAGCGCAACCGGTATCGTATCCGATAGTTCAGGGAACGTCTTTGCAACGGGAAGAACAGTGGGCAATCTGGACGGACAAATCCATAGTCCGGGAACATTGGATTTGCTTATCACCAAGTATGATAGTACCGGAGCGAGGCAATGGACAAGAATGTTGGGAGGATCGTCGGGTGCGGCGGAGACCACCTCGAATGCGATTGCTTCCGATGGTTCTAACGTCTATAGTACGGGAGGCGCTATCGGAAGTTTGGACGGACTTACTCCGGCTGGTTCGTTAGATTTTTTTATTACCAAGTATGACGGTGCAGGAGTGAAACAATGGACAAGACTTTCAGGTTTAGCTTCCGCAATTACAAATGGGTTCGGAATTACTTCGGACGTGCTTGGCAACGTATATGTAACAGGAATTACGAGCGGAAATTTAGACGGGCAAGCAGTCACTGGAACAACGGATCTCTGCGTTGTGAAGTATGATAGCGCCGGCACAAAACAATGGACGAGACTTCTGGGTGTTGCTGGAAAGTCGACGACTGCGAACGGCATCGCCTCCGATAACAATGGAAACGTTTATACGACTGGTTTTACGGACGGAAATTTAGACGGGCAAACGCTCACTGGGACAGTGGATTTATTTGTGGTAAAGTATGACAGCGCAGGTACAAAACAATGGACAAAACTTTCCGGAGCGGCGGGCGCAGTGACGGTTGCAAATGGAATCACGTCCGACCGAAATGGAAATATTTATTCCACTGGAAGAACCAGCGGGAATATGGACGGACAAGCGCTAATTGGAACACAGGATTTATTCGTAGTAAAGTATGACGGCGCCGGTACAAAGCAGTGGACAAAACTTTTGGGTGCGTTAGGACAAAATACAAACGGAACTGGAATTGCGGCGGATAGTTTTGGAAACGTATATACAGCCGGATTTACAACGGGAAGTTTAGACGGTCTTGCGCTTACAGGAATTCAAGATTTATTCGTTGCAAAGTATGATAGCGCTGGGAATAAAAAGTGGGTCCGATTAACGGGCGAGGCCGGTGGAACCACGAACGGAAACGCGATTGCATCGGATCCTTTGGGAAATCTTTATGCTACCGGGGGCACCGATCGCAGCTTGGACGGAAATCCGATTACGGGCACCGTCGATTTATTTATCGTTAAATTTCATTGAATGTCGGATTCGATTTTTATTTTTGTAACTTCTTCTCTTGTTCTATTATAAGAGGGTTCTTCGAACTCTTTCACCTTACGCAAAATTCTTTTGCGGAGAAGAACCAGATCCTTTGTCGATCTCGGAACGGACCGGCAGGTTTATAAAGAAACGAGTATATTCGCTTTCCTTACTTTCGTAATATATTTCGCCTCCGTGATCTTTGACTATTCCCGTGCTTACGGAAAGTCCAAGTCCCGTTCCCTTATCTACTTTTTTCGTGGTAAAAAAGGGACTGAATATTTTTTTGGCTTCTTCTTTGGGAATCCCGATACCTCTATCTTCGATGCTCATCTGAATCCAGAGGTTCGAATCTTTTTCGAATTTTTTAGCCTTGATGACGATGATCTTATTGGAATCGTATTTCGGATATCTTTGATTGAGCGCGTCCCTTGCGTTGTTCAAAAGGTTGAGAACAACTTGTTGAATTTGTTGAGGAACACAGAACACATCGGGAAGAGAATCTTGGATCTGCATTTCAATATGAATCGTATCTTTTTTAAAGAGTTGTTCGCAGAGTGAAACCGTCTTCTGAACCACTTCTTGAAAATTCACTTTGGAAAAGACGTGTTTTTCTTGTCTCGCAAGTCTTAACAGATCTTTTGTGATCTTTGAAATTCTTTCACCTTCATCGAGAATATTACTTGCGTATTTCAGAATGGAGTCGTCTTGACTTTGACCTAAGATCAATTGTGCGTAGTTGATGATGATCGTAAGTGGATTATTGATTTCGTGGGCGACTCCCGTGGCGAGAAGGCTGATCGCTTCCAACTTCTGGGCTTGGATCAATTGAGACTTTAGTGTTTCGTTTTGTTTTTCAGCCTCGTCTAACAACATTCTTTCTTCCGCTTCTTTAAGAGCCCTTTCGATGGAGAAGTTGAGCTTGGAGATTTTGTTTTTGGAAATATAATCCGTCGCACCTTGTTTGAGAGCCTCGATCGCCGCGTCTTCGCCGAGCCAACCGGAAACAAAGAGAAAAGGAACGTTAGGATGATACTTTCTGACGATTTCTAACGCTTCCATTCCGTCAAAGGAAGGTAAAGAAAAATCCGAAAGAACCAAGTCGGGTTCGCTCGTTTGAACTTCTTGAATGAGTTCCTCTTTTGTCTGAATTTGTTTATAAGAAAAATCTAAACCACTCCCGCTGATCTGACGGATCATCAAGCCGAGGTCGTTCGGATTGTCTTCGATACAGACGATATAAACTTTTCTTTGAATCATCATAAAACGCGTTTGTTCATCAGGATCCAATAAAAACCGATTTCGGAAGCGACGTCGCTGAACTTTGTAAACTCGAGCGGTTTGACAACGTAGCTGTTCACTCCTAAACGATAACTTTCGACGATGTCTTTTTCTTCCGCGGAGGAAGTAAGAATGACGACCGGAATGAATTTTGTAAGTTCTTCGCTTCTGACTTTTCTTAACACTTCGATTCCATCAATCTTTGGCATTTTTAAATCGAGAAGAATCAACGAAGGAAGCTGCATTTTATCTCGGTCCGCATATTTCCCGGTTGCAAAAAGATATTCTAAGGCTTCCTCTCCGTCTCTTACGAGTTTTAGCTGATTTGTCAGATTATGTTTTTTTAAACTTCTCAGAGCGAGTTCCGAATCCTGCGGGTTGTCCTCGGCATAAAGAATTGAAATCAAATTATCATGTAAGTTGTGCATCGTTATCGTGAGCTCCCAGTGTGAAATAGAAACAGGCTCCTTCGTTCACTTGACTTTCTCCCCAGACTTTTCCGCTGTGTTTTTCGACGACTCTTTTAACGATTGCGAGACCCACTCCGGTTCCTTCGAATTCCTCCAGATGATGAAGTCTTTGAAACATATTGAATAATTTATGCTGATATTTCATATCAAAGCCGGCTCCATTATCTTTCACAAAAAAAACGGTCTCGCCGTCGTCGTCGAAAGATCCTATCTCGATTTTCGGGTTTTCCTTCTCCCTTGAATATTTGAAGGAATTCGATACTAAGTTAAAAAGAAGTTGTTTGAGAAGGCCCGAGTCAGCCTTAGCGGGAGGGAGTTCTCCGACTGCGGTTTGCACTTTGGAATTTGGATAATAATTGGAAACCTCTTCCAGAACCTTTTGCGCCAACTCTTTCATGTTGATCTTCGTGAATAAAATTTCTTTTCGTCCTAAGCGGGAATATTCCAAAAGGTCGTCTATAAGTTGACCCATATTCTGGGCGTTCTGCATTATGATTTCCAGAACCCTTTTTCCATCGTCAGGCAGGATATCTCCGTGGTCTTCCATTAGAATTTTAGAAAAACCTGATATACCTCGAATCGGGGCGCGAAGGTCGTGGGAAACGGAGTAAGAAAAGGATTCCAAATCCTTATTCGATCTTTCGAGTTGAGAGGAATAGTTTTTGAGATTGGCGTTCGAACTTTCAAGTAAGTCTTCCGCAACTTGTCTTCTTTTGCTCTCTTTGAATATTAGAATATACTGAAATGAAATAAAGGAGATGTTGAAAATAATCGCTAAAAAGATAAGGCCGATTGAAAATTTAAGATTGGATTCGGATTCACCTCTTCGAAATTGAAGAAGACTGAGTTCTTCTTTTTTCATCTCTTTGAGGATTGTTTTTATTCTTTCACTCAATTCGTTCCCCTTGGAAGAATGAAACGGAACGGAATAGTTCTCTGCGGATTTTAATTTTTGATTGAGAACTGTCGCCTCCATAAATTCGATTTTTTCATTCAGCAGTGGAATTGCAGCAGCGATTCTTTTTTGCTGTTCCGCATTATCCACAGTGGATGATTTCAGATTTTCCATCCTATTCAGAAGAATCTTTTTGTTTTCGCGATATCCGTCTAATATAAAAGAATCTTTATAAAGAATATAACTTCTGAGAGACGCGTGCATTTCGCTAAAGGAGGAAAGGGCTTCTTCTAAGTTGGCAAGAACTTGCTGGGTATGAGATTCCCATTTTCTAAGATCCGAAGATTGATTCATCGCATAGAATCCGGATCCGGCCACGACTACGTTGAGAATGGTGATCACAACTATTCCGAGGATAACGTTCTTTTCAATCGTACTCTTCAAGAATCCCTAAACCTTATAAAAAGAATTGAGTTTGCGCAGGACCAGAAACGTTCTTCACGTAGAATCAAATGATAAAACGCCGGTCCGAAGTTTAAAATCGAGATAACTTTTTTACTTGAATGTCTCTAAAATAGCAAGAAAAACTTAAAAATAATCAGAATCTATTGAAGATTATAGTATACTAACAATAAGTTAGGCAAGAATTTATTTTCTTTCTTCGATTCGACCGTATTCTTTCTTTTGGAATTTATATTTCTCTTTTGAAGCAGAATAGTGAAACAGGTTTTTAGAATTTTATAAAAAGGAATATTAGATTCTTATAAAATCGCGTGTAAGCTTACGAAACCTCGTGTTTTTGAATCATTCCGTTGATTTATGCCGGGATAGGAAAACGTTTTGGATGTTTTTCGTTTTTATGTCGCAAAGAATCGATACGATTATCTGCGTGCAGATTCTAAATTTGCTTTTTCGAAACAGAGCGCCATCATATCTCCCTGATCAAAAAGTTTCACGGTCGGATCGGCGAAATACTTCAGAATCTTATAAAATAGTCCCGCATCTTTTTTTGTAGTCAGCCCGCTTCCGTATGTGATGTGTTTTTTCTTTTGGAATCCTATGGACTCGCAGAGGTCGATGATTCCGGAAAGAGAATAGTAGTAGAGGTGTTCGGGAACGTTGAGATATCTCCAGGAAGGCCCTTGTATTTTTCCGAGAATTCCCCATCTACAAGTAGAAAGGATGATCCTCCCGCCGGGTTTGAGAAGTGTATAAATTTTTTCTAATGTTTCTTTCGGTTTGTGAAGGTGCTCGATCGAAGCCCACAAGGTGATTAGGTCGAATTTTTCGGAAGCGTCTTCTTTCCACTCAAGGAAATCTTTTTGTTCCACCTTGAGTCCGAGCTTCTCCCTTGCAAACTTTACGGGAGCTTCCGCGATGTCCATTCCATAGGAATCCCATTGTCTTTGTTGCATGTAGTCTACGAAGTATCCGGCCGCACAGCCTACGTCCAGACAGCGTTTGGAAGAGGACAAAGTTTTTTCCCAAGTCGCGAAGTCTAGATCTTTCAGATTGAGTCCGAAGACTCGGGAGATCTCGCTTCTTACTCCATCCGAAAAATAATTGTCATATCCTCGATCGCTTCGTTTTAAAAAATATTCTTCCGAATAATAAGAAGCCACTTCTTCGGGAGAAGGTTGTGGACTTACTTGGACGAGAGCGCAACGTTTGCATTGAACGATCTGGAAAACTTCGTTTTTATGATTGGATTTGGAGAAGAGCGGTTTGAATTCCGAGGAGCCGCAGGTATTGCAGGGGATACGTTCCATTCTTCTATTTCTATCGGGCAAAGATCCGAATCCTTTGATAGAAATTCTGCTTTACGCGGATCTTCTGCCTGAAACTCATGAAAGGACATGAAACAGGCTATAGTTCATTCCATTCTTTCCTTTTTATTTTTGATTTCTTCCGCACTCCTTGCCGATCCGCAAGCAAACACAACGATTAAGATCAAAGCGGTCGGGGACATGGTGCCGGGGACTAACTATCCGGAACCTCTCAATATTCAAGATCCTAGATCTTTCCTTTTTGGAAAGGTGGAGAATCATCTCAAAGGTGCGGATATTCTTTTTGGGAATTTTGAAAGCACTCTCACCACTTATCCGAATACATCAAAAGACACTTCCAGAAAGATGATCTTTGCGTTTAGAACCCCTCCATCCTATGCGAAGGTTTTAAAAGACGTCGGATTTGATATTTTAAGTATTGCTAATAATCATTCTTTGGACTTTCATCAACAGGGTTTTGACGATACTCAGAAGAATCTTTCCGATGTAGGTATTCGTTATACCGGCAAAAAGGGAATGATCACTTATATGAACGTAAAAAACGTTTCAGTCGCTTGGATCGGATTCTCACATCTGAAGTCGCATAACAATGTGAACGAAATCGAGGAGGGAGTTGCGCTTGTAAAGGAAGCAAAGAGAAAGGCTCAACTCGTTTTTATTTCCTTTCACGGCGGTGCGGAAGGCGGTCCCGCTCTTCACGTCAAAAATCAGATGGAACGTTTTTACGGAGAATACAGAGGAAACCTTGTCGAGTTTAGTCATTCTCTCATCGACGCGGGAGCGGATCTCGTGATCGGTCACGGTCCTCATCTTGTGCGCGCGATGGAATTGTATAAGGGAAGATTGATCGCTTATTCGCTCGGTAATTTTATGGGTTACAGAGCTCTTTCTTCTCGCGGAATCGTGGGTTATTCTCTTGTTTTAGAGGCGGAAGTGGATTCTCAAGGGAAGTTTGTAAAAGGGAAAATTATTCCTTTGCAATTGGATTCAGCTTCGATTCCGGAATACGATTCTGAAAAAAAGACGATTGATCTTTTGAGAAAATTAACAAGAGAAGATTTTCCTTCGAAGGGACCGAAAATTTCCGAAGACGGAGTGATTTCACCGGGAGCATAAAAGCCCGGTTTTCGAATCGGATTTTACGAAATCCTCCATCATTTTGGGATTTCATTCCGATTTTTCTTCCAGAACTTATACCTTTGGTCGAGATTTCGACGAAAGGTATAAAATCTTTTCTCTTGCTCCCTGGATCTACACCCTAAATTCTGGACTCGTAGCTTGTTCATCCTCTTAAATGAGGAAGGGAATCCGGTTTAATTCCGGAGCTGAACCCGCAGCTGTAATCACCTCCAAAAAGTTTTGTCAACGAGGCCACTGTGTTTCACGGGAAGGCGGCAAAATCGGTGAGAGCCAGAAGACCTAACAAGCCACAACAAACTGATAGGACTTTCGGGAGCTAAAGTCGGGTTTGAAAAATAGCTCCAATTTTTCTTTCCCATTACTCCGTACCGCGTAAAAAATGGGATCAAGCAATTACATTCGATATTTAGAATATTCTAAAATATTACTATTTTTTATTTCAGCGGCAGGCCTTTACGCTCAGGAGAATCCTAATTCTCCAAAAACACAAAAGGCTGAAACAGTTCAAGTTCTCGGAAAGGCTCCCGAGTCCGGTTCCCAGAATTTTCGTTCCAATCCGAGCGGTTTTCAGACCGCGATCAAACTGGATGAAACCTCGGCGCGTTATACGTCTTTGCCCGAGGTTTTGGAAAGAGAAGCTGGACTTCGGGTTCGTTCTTTCGGAGGTCTTGGTTCTTATTCCACGCTTTCGATTCGAGGGACCAATCCGAATCAGTCTCGGATTTATTTGGACGGAATTCCTCTCAACAATTCGCAAGGGGGAGAAGTCAATCTCGCGGATCTTCCTTTTGATAGTTTGGAAAGTGTGGAAGTCTATCGTTCCGGAAATCCGATCGGATTTTCCGGTTCTGCGATCGGAGGATCGGTGAATCTTGTGACGAGAAAAGATTCCGGAAAACCTAAAACGAGGATCAATATCGGAGGCGGATCATTTAACACCGGAAAGGCGAGCATTTCTCATACTGGAACTTATAACGGGATCGGCGCGAGTTTTATGGCCCTCGGTGAAAAATCGGATCAAAACTTTTCCTTTAAAAACGATCACGGAACCGTCGTCTTAAACACGTTAGACGATACCATTGATCGAAGAAAAAACGCAGGTTTTGAAAGAGCGGCGCTTTTCGGAACTCTCAAATATCAGATCGGTAAAACTGAACTGAAGTTCTTAAACGATTTCAATCATAGAATCCACGGCCTTCCCGGACCCGGCTCGAATCAAATAAATCAAGTTCATAGAAAATACGATCGTTATACCGGATCTTTCGCCTCTGATACAAAGGGACTTTTTTTTGATTGGTTTCGTCTGGAGACGAGAAGTTTTTATACCGCGGCCAAGGACGATCTCTTTGATCCAGGTTCGGAGTTTTCGAAAGGAACTCCAAATTCAAGAGCGGAGATTCGTCAGATGGGTGTTCAACTCATGCCGACTTTCTATCTCACCGATTACTATCAAATCATCCGCGGTTTTGTTTCCCTTGAGAAAGAATCTTTTGATCGAGAGAGGTTGACTCCTTCCAATTACGTCTCGAGAATCGAACCTCTCAAAGAGAGAACCTATTCTTCTTATCGTTTAGAAGACGAGATTCGTCTTTTTGACGCAAAGGTTTTACTGATTCCTTCCGTGACATGGGATCACTATAAGGATCGTTTTCCTTCGGAAGAACCTTGGTATCGAAAGGAAGATCCTCTTTCCAGAGATCAAAAAAAAACTACATTCACAAATCCTAAATTCGGTTTTGTCTGGAAGATCTTTGAAAGAGAGACCTGGGACATTCAGTTTCAAGCAAACGTTTCGAAACAATATAGAATTCCTTCCTTTTTGGAAATGTTCGGAGAGCAGGGGAGCATCATCGCCAACCCGAATCTCAAACCGGAGCAGAGCGGGAATGGGGACGGCGGTTTTGTCTTGAAGACCGATCATTCTTTCTTAAAAACCAAGACGAGTGTTTCTTATTTTTCAAAAGATATCAAAGATATGATTCTATTTCTTCCGAATTCTCAATTTACTCTGAGACCGGAGAACGTCGATTCGGCGAAGATTCGAGGCGTTGAATTTTCTCATCGAGAGGATTGGAAATACGGTTTTAGGTTTCTTTTCAATTATACGTATCAGAGCGCGATCAACAATTCTTCTTCTCCATATCTAAACGGGAAAGTCCTTCCTTTAAGACCAAGACATGAATTTTCAAGCACTCTTTCCTGGAAAGGAAAACGACTCGAAACCGGTTTGGAATTGTTGTATATTGGAGCCGTGTTCCGGGATAGAACTAACGAATACATCAACTACATTCCTGCGAGGCAGATCTGGAATTGTTTTTTTACCTGGGTTCTTTATTCCGAACCGGGAGAATCTACGAAAGATTCTTTGGGTAATATCAAAGAATCCGCACCTTCCAAAGAATTCTTACTTACCTTCGAAGTGAAGAATTTTACGGATAAGAGAATTTCCGATCTGATCGGTTATCCGCTTCCCGGAAGAAGTTGGTATGCGACTTTGAGTATGAGGTTTTGAAATGAAGTCGAAACTTTTGATTTTAATTATATTCTACTTTTTGAATGTTTCCTGTCAGGATCTGCAAAGGCCTTCTTTTTTGAGCCTTCTCTTAACTCAAAATCTTTCAGGTAATATCGGAGTTGTGACTACCGACTTTAGCGGCGGAGGAAGGTTCAAGGTCATCAATCCTTCTCTTCTCTATAGTTATCCGGGTCTGACCCCGATTCATTCGGACGCTCTCGCGAGGTTCGGTTTGGGAAGGGTTTATATCTTGAATCTTCTCAATCGAGACAGCATTCAGGTTTTAGATCCGAATTTCGGCTTTATTACGGTTTCGGAACTCTCTCTCGGATCCAAGGTCAATCCGGCCGACATAGAGTTTGCGGGACCTTCCAAGGCTTACGTTAGTCTCTATGGTTCGAATCGACTTTTGATTTTGGATCCGACTTTGATGGTCGTAACGGGTTTTATCGATTTGGGAAGTTACTCGGAAACTTTTTCCGCAGGAGGAAGTCCGGACGGAATTCCTGAGATGAGCGGAATGAAGATCGTAGGAGATTCTTTATTTGTATGTCTTCAGAGATTGGATCGAAACGATCCTTCCGGTTTTTTTCCGCCGAATACGACTTCTCTCCTACTTGAAATTAACATTCCAAGCGATAAGGTTATCGGAAGTTATACGTTTCCCGCATCCAATCCAGTGAACAAACCTCAGCTCTTGGATCTTTTTGGAGAACCTCATCTTGTGTTCGCGACTCCCGGAAGAATGGGTTTCTTAAGTCAGATAGACGGCGGTGTAAGCGCGTTTCGACTTTCAACTCGTTCTTTTCTGTCGAGATTTTTATTTTCGGAATCGGTTGCAGGAGGGGATATCGTAAACGTTCAGGTCAAATCCGATTCGATCGGTTACGCTTCTGTTTTGGATTCGAGTTTTACAAAAACTCTCAAGGTTTTTAATCCGAGCACGGGAGAAACGATTGCTACTCTCTTACGCATTCCTTCCAGTTACGATGCAAGTCTCTCAAGTATTCTACTTGCTTCCGATAAAATTTTATATGTGGGGAATACTCAGTTTCAGCAACCGGGAGTTACGATGTTTGATACGGAGAGGGGAAACTCGCTTCTTACTCCGACTCCGATCTCCGTGGACTTACAACCTTACGATATTATCGAATTGAAATAGTCATAACTTCGGAGTTGGAATCGGATCCCGTTTTCTTCAAACGTCGAAAACGTTTTTGTCGGATTCGATTCTTAAAAAAAGAATTCTGATTTTCAAGAAGCGGTGAGAATTCTTTTGAAATCTCTTGATTTTTTTTCAAAAAGAGATTCAATCCTCTCAGAAAAAGCATAACCTTACCCACAAGTTGAGAGGGGATACAATGAGAATCGTCCTAGGAAAAGGTATTTTGTAGGAATTCCTACATGAAAATTTTTACTTGCGAAAAGTTTGATTTTGTGATAGAGGAAAGTCTCCGGAATTTTTCCACCACCCACCCCTCCACCCGAAATTTGGGAGGGGCGCGACCTTCACTGAAAGATTGTCGTAGTTCCGACAGATTTTCGTCCGACCCAGACAACTTGTGGGTAAAGTTATGCACAAAAAAGCGACGGTGAGAATATGCAGGAAATCTTTCAGGCGATAGCGAGCGGGCAGAAATCCAAAGTGATTGGTCTTTTGAAACGGGATCCGGATCTGTTCCAGAGTCTGACGGAAGAAGGAATCACTCCGGTTTTATTTTCAATCTATTACGGGAAACAGGATCTCTCCAGGGAAATTTTTGAACTGAGTCCGAATCGAAATCTTTTCGAAGCCGCGGCGCTTGGAGATTTGGAAGAAACAAAAAGACTGATCTTAGAATTTCCAAAAGAGATCAACGTTCTTTCTAAGGACGGTTGGTCCGCGTTGCATCTCGCTTCTTACTTCGGTCATCTTGAGATCGTAAGAATGTTGATCGATGCCGGAGCCGATTTGAGTTTGACTTCGAAGAGTAGGATGTCCTACGGAAATACGGCTTTGCACTCAGCGATTGCGACCGGAAGAAAGGCGGTTGTAGAACTTCTTTTGGAAAGAGGAGCCGATGCAAATGCGATTCAAGATCCGGGAAAGATCACTCCTCTGCACATCGCGGCGAGTCGTCCCGGAAGCACGGAAATCATTCATATTCTTTTAAAAAAAGGAGCGGACAAAACCAAACTCAGCGATGAAGAACAAACTCCTTACGCAATCGCATTAGAAAAAGGGAATGAAGCTGAAGCGAGAGAATTGGAGATTTTTTGAAATTTTAAGTTCTATCCTAACGAGTAAATTGGTAATTGATTCAATACATTCGCAAGGGACAAGACAAAAACGGATTCGATTTTTGCCGAAGCCTGTTCCTGAAAAAAGCAGATTAGAGAATGAGAGAATTGCAAATGGAAACTTTAAGTTTTACGATTTTAATTCACGCCGACGTAAAGACCGTTTGGCACAAGATGCTCGACGATAAGAGTTATCGAATTTGGACGGAAGCGTTTCACGCGGGTTCTTACTATGAAGGAAGTTGGGAAAGAGGAAGTATCATCCGTTTTTTGGGACCGGACGAAAACGGCGCCATAGGAGGTATGTACAGCCGGGTCAAAGAAAACATCATGTATCAGTTTATTTCGATCGAACATTTAGGGATGATCAACAACGGAGTCGTCGATACCGAAAGCGAAGAGGTGAAAAAGTGGACTCCTTCTTTCGAGAATTACACGTTCAAAGAACAAGGCTCCGGTAAAACGGAATTGATCATAGAGATGCAAACCGTAGAAGAATACAAGGCTATGTTCGAAGATATGTGGCCCAAGGCATTAAAGGCGCTGAAGGATTTGTGCGAAGTTGGATGAAGTTTGCTTCTTGAGGAGAAGTTGCCAGTTTGATTTCTTTGCTTTGTAAAGAGTCAACGCCAACGCTCCGCTGGCTTTTGACTACATTGCTTCCTATCGGGCGCAATGTACCTGTAACGCGACCCATAGGAAGCGTTACATTGAGTTAATAGGGACTCGCCGCTACGCAAACAACTATGGTGCAGCATAAACTCAGCAGATTCTTCCCTACGGGTCAGAATCTATCACGGCGTCTCGAACTTTCCTCACCACATCCTGTGGTTCGGTCGCGTTCATGACGCTCTCTATGGATCGCTATGAACGCTTTCAAGTTCTCGCTTCGAGTCCCGACATTGTTATGGAAAAGTTTGAAGGTTGTACCTACCGGGACTCGAACCCGGACCCCAGGCTCCGGAGGCCTGTACTCTATCCATTGAGCTATAGGTACGCTCACAAATGAGTCTTTTGAAGAGGCCGTCGTTGTCAAATGCAAATCCGGAATAGGACAAGAGACGCCGGAAAGTCCTTGAAAAAGGAATCAGGTATGAAATCGTCTTCTTAAAAGATAGAGGTAGAGATGCAGGTTTCGTTTCTGATTGATTGGAATAGAGCTTTCTTTGGAAAGATATTTTATTTTCTATTCCTTCTTGTAGTTTTAGGAGTTCTTTCTCCGGTTTTTTCCGTGAGCGAAGAAGAAGAGGAGAGGCTTCTCGAAAAAGCACTCGTCGAAAGCGCGGTAACGCCGGCGCAAAAACAAGCCGTTTCCAATTATCTCAAGGCCACTGCGATCGCAAAAAGAAATAGGGCGAACGAACTCAGAGAACTCGCGAAACTTTCTAGAGGAGAAAAATTTCTCCACGCGCAAGCTCGCAAAGAGAAGCTTCATAGAATGGCCGAATCTCTCGAACGTCAGGCGGATCGTCACGAAGCGGCTCTCAAACAACTTCCGACCGAAAGTCATTGATTCAAAAAATGGAATCTATTTAGTTTGCTTTAGAATTTCAGGAACGTCTTTTTCAAACAATTCTTGAACTGACAAAAAGAATCGATTGATAACTACCTAATTTTCTTTTTGAATCCGGATTCTTTCCAACAAAATATCCAGACATTCTTTTGCGATTTGATCCGGCCCTTTCTCGGCGTCGATTCGAATCGTTTCCTTAGGAAGAATTCTCTCATAAGCGGAATAGATTTTTTCCAATTGGGAAAGAGTTTCAAATCTTTCCTTTTCCTCTTTTCTCCGACTCAATCTTTCCAAGGCGATCTTCGGATTCAGATTTAGATAAAACAGAACATCCGGAATTTTAAAATTTCTTTCTAAGTTTTTTTGTAGAATCGTTTCGGGAGAAAGATTCGGCCCGCTCTGATAGGCCGCGGTGGAATACATATAACGGTCGAGTAAAACATTCTTTTCGGATTGTAACGCGGGAAGAATATTTTGTTTTAAGGATTCTTCTCTGTCGGAAAGAAAGGCTTCGATTTGTTCTTCCGGTTTGAGTTCAATTTCTCCTCTTAGAAATTTTCTTAAGAATTTCCCCGTTTCTAAGTTTGTCGGTTCCGTAAACGAAACCGCGGCGATTTCCTTTTTGAGTAGAAGTTCCGTCACGGACCTGCAGAGTGTGGACTTTCCACTTCCGTCGATTCCTTCAAATACTACGAAGAGCGGAGTTTCTTTCTTCATTTTGGCTTTTCCAATTCAATCTTGACAGGTTCGGATTTATTCAAAATCATTCTTCTAAGATACATGGATTTGTTTTAAAAGGAAGAATCCAGTAAAAATTCCCAGATGAAAAATAATTTTCCCATTCTTAGATCTCTTTTCTTTTTTTTATTCTTCTTTGTCTTCTTTCAATTCTGCGCGCATCTTCCTCAAAAAGAAAATTCTTCTTCGATCGAGGAAACAAAAACTTCCAATCCTACTTTTTCGAAAGACCGAATCAAAATTCATCATATCTACGAAGAGGTCTATCCGGATTCTTCCGAGAGTTCCGTTTTAATCACTTCGGAGAAGAATGCGAATCCTCAGATCGCTCACTTTAAAGGAACTTCTAAAACGCAAAAAGTGGAAGTGGTTCTTGGAACCGGCATCGTCATCAATCAGTTGGGTTATATTCTTACAAACGAACACGTTATTCGTGCTTATGATAAGCTCAATGTTAAACTCAAATCGGGCAAACTCTACGAAGCTCAGATCATCGGTCTGGATAAGAAGCTCGACCTCGCGATTTTAAAAGTGGAAGTCGATCACGAAATCATTCCCGTAGAAGTTTTGGATTACTATTCTCTTCAAGTCGTAGAGCGCGCGATTCAAAAGTATATGAAAGCAAAACAAGCATTCAAAGAAAGCAGAGGAAACGCGATCAAGAAGAATGTTCCCGTTCACTTGCGGCATTGATCCGTTTTTCCATTTCACTTTCAAATTCGGGAAACTCTTTCTTTAAATCGGGGTCTAAATTTTAAGACAGAGTGGAATTCTCCTCTCTGTCCAAATCCAAATTGTATCCGAATGTGGTTCCTGAAGAGACTTGTTTCTAAATCCAACTTGACAGTCGGAGGAGCGAGTCGATCCTTTCAGTACCTATCGGAAATTCATTTTCAGAGGGAAAGAATTCAATGAAAAACTTGGAAAAACTGAAGTATATTGCGATCGTCAGCATTTCACTTCTCCTCGGAGCATTCTTATCTCCTGTAATGTTCTGCGGATCCAATCAGAACAGTCCTCTCTTCCTAAGCGCGAAGGGAGACAGAGAACCGACTCCGGCGGCTCGTCAGGCTATTACCATTCAACAAGCCTTTGAAGAAGTATATCAAACCGCTTCTCCGAGTGTTGTTTCCATCGCGACCGAAAGAACTCAAAATGTTCCGGTTCATCCTTTCGGCGATCCGTTCTTTGATCAGTTTTTCGGAAGAGGTCAAGGCGGCGGCGGAAGAGTGATGAAACAAAAACAAACCGGTCTTGGTTCGGGAATCATTCTCAATACGCAAGGTTATATTCTTACAAACGAACACGTGGTTCGTTCCATGGATAAGCTTACGGTTCGTCTCAAGACGGGAAAAACTTACAACGCGGAACTCGTCGGTTCCGACGCGACCATCGACTTGGCTCTTTTAAAAATCAAACCGGATTCCGAAATCACTCCGATCGAACTCGGTGATTCTTCCGCAGTCAAAGTGGGCGACTGGGCGATTGCGATCGGAGCTCCTCTCGGTTACGAACAATCCCTCACCGCGGGAATCGTAAGCGCGGTGGGCCGTGCGGGAATCGATAACAGCGGAGTTCATTATCTTCAAACGGACGCGGCGATCAACCAAGGAAACTCAGGAGGACCGCTTCTCGACATCAACGGTCGTGTGATCGGAATCAATCGTATGATCGCTTCTCAGAGTGGAGGTTCGGTGGGAATCGGCTTTGCCATTCCGATCAACGAAGCCAAGGCGATCATGGAAGAATTGAAGACCACCGGAAAGGTAAAACGTTCCGCTAAACCGTGGCTGGGCATTCGAGTGGATTATCTTCAGGAAGAAGACGCAAAGCAGTTGAAAATTTCCGGAGGAGCGGTGGTTGTAGAGATCATGAACGATTCTCCGGCGGATCGCGCGGGAATTCAATTGATGGATGTGATCACTGAAATTTCCGGAACAAAGATCAATTCTCCCGATGAAGTTGTCCGTACCGTAGAAAAAAGTAAGCCGGGAGATCGTATTACCGTTACGATCCTCCGTCAAGGAAACGTTTCGAGACTTTCGATTCAGCTTAAGGAAAGACCAAACTGATTGTCCAAATCCCATACCCTCAATCCTGAAGAAGAATTTGAAGAAGAGTCGGGTTTACGCCCGTCTCTTCTGGGCGAATTTATAGGCCAAAGAGAAGTCCTAAACAATCTCGGAGTCTACGTCCAAGCCGCGAAGAATCGAAAACGAGCTCTGGACCACGTTCTCATCTCCGGTCCACCCGGACTCGGAAAAACAACTCTCGCCGGAATTATCTCCAACGAACTCGGGACCAGACTTACGATCACTTCCGCTCCCGTGATCACAAAGGGCGCCGATCTCGCACGTCTTCTCACGAGTATGGGTGAGAATGAAATCCTTTTTATAGACGAGATTCATACGCTTCACAAAAAGCTCGAAGAGATTCTCTATCCCGCGATGGAGAATTATATGATCGATCTCGTCATCGGAGAAGGTGTGACCGCTCAGATGGTTCAGATTCCTCTCAAGCCTTTTACCTTGGTCGGAGCTACGACCCGAAGCGGTCTTATCAGCGAACCTCTCAAGAGTCGTTTTGGAATTCAACTTCGTTTGGATTACTATAGCGACGAGGAGATGAAGGAAATCGTTTTGCGTTCTTCTAAAATTCTGAACGTTGCGATCGAAGACGACGCGGCTCTGGAAATCGGAAAACGTTCTCGAAAAACTCCTCGAATCGCAAATCATCTTTTGAAACGAATTCGCGACTTTAGCGAAGTCGACGGTCATTCTTCCGTCAAAAAGGATCTTTGTATCAAAGCTTTTGATAAGATGGGGATTGACGACCTGGGACTGGATGCTATGGATAGACAGATACTCGGTTGTATGATCGATCGTTATAAGGGCGGTCCCGTCGGATTGAAAGCGATCGCCGTCGTGGTTGGAGAAGAGGAAAAAACCATCGAAGACACTTACGAATCTTTTATGGTGAGAATTGGACTCATCAATCGAACTCCCGCCGGAAGAGTCGCAACCGAAAAGGCGTATCAACAACTGAAGCGAATGGGAGACTTTCCCGGAAACAATGGACAAGAGCCGACTTTATTCTGAATACTCCGGAATGCCCGAAGACGATAAGAGGTTGATCTACGCTTCCTTTTTGGTCCTTGCGCTCGCGTCTTTTTTTACCGCTCATTTACTTACACGCAACATGCTCTGGAAAATTCTCGGAAGCGAACCTATGGTCAAGATGGAGAGCAACGAGGAAAAAGAAAAAATTTACGAAGTCCTTTTGGAACAAGACTTCGTAGACAAACATATCAAAGACGAATACAAAGCCCTTTCCAATGTGGACGCGGCCGGCGCCGGTGGGATTACAAAAAAAGAAGGCTTTCACTCCGCGAGTCCGTTTCGCGAATTTGTGATGGGAAGCGTCGCGAGAAGAAATTCCGAAGCTCAAAAACAACAGTCTCTGGAAAAAAACGACGAGAAGGCTTTTGAAGTAGGAATTTATAAGATCGATCCGGTTCAAACGTCTAACACGGATAATACGAAACAAAGCACTCAAACTTACGGAAGGATGACCAAAATTCCTTTCAACTATCGTTTTGAACAAGACTTCCTCTTTCGTTGGGACGGAAGTCAGGCGCTCTCCATTCCCAGAAAAAAACTCGCAGGTTACGAATACTTTAAACGAATGCTGAAGCAGATCGAGGGAAGTTTCGCTCCTCCCGGCGGTGGGAACTTCGCTTACCGAGATATGGCGGGAACCGTGATCCGCGCCGGAATTTCTCCGGGTCAGGTCAAGGTTCAATTTTTGTTAAGCGACAGCGGTCAGGTTTTGGATACGAGACTTATTTCGACACAAGGACAGGATATCGTAGGTCAGGCCTGCGTGGATTCGATCCGGGGTCAGAACTTCGGAAAGGTCCCCGAGGAAGTAAAAGCTCAAGGAATGATCTTCGGTATCAACTTTATCTTTCCCGAGATGCGAAGCCGTTAGAGAACACTTTCGTGGATCCGATTCAAAAAGCCTTTCAAGAACGCGAAAAGCTAAAGGAAGCCGAAATCTTCGAACAACGAAGGTTAACGGCTCGCAAAACTCAACTCCGCAGATTTAAGAAAAATGTTTTATTGTTCTTTCGATGTGCCGGACGTACAAAACCGTTTTTGTATATTCAAAAATTCTTACGTTTTGTGATGGCGGATCTTTGGATCTTAAATCAATCTCCCATTCTTTGGCTTTTAGGAATGGGTCTTCCCAGTTTTTATATCACTGTCCTTGTGGTCCCGGAAATGCTGGAAAGCCCGACGATCGCGGCGATCTTTTCTTTTTTTCCGATCATTCTTGCGATAGAATGGTTTCGGTGGATCGGGTTTCGCAGAATTCTCTCCAAACTTTCCTTCTCCGTTTCCGGCTTTGAGTCGTTTTATGAAAATAGAAAATTAGAATACTATCAATGGTTTGAACTCGAGGTCAAAATTCAAGCGGATCGTAATCAGGAAGCGATCGAAGCTATATTAGAATCTTTTTGTATTCTTTCTAAAAAACTTTTTTACGCTCCCTATGCGGATAACGGAGTGGATCCGAGAAAACCTTGGATTCACGACAAAAATCTCATCTTGATCGGAAGCGGGAATTCGAGAATCGCCTTACTTCTAGTCCGCGAACTTTTGCAAAAACTCGATCGTCTCCACAGATTCGAGGCTTCCGTTCCTGCGGTTCAAATTGTCGTAGTTTCCGGACCGATCTATGTGGATTCCCTCAGCAATCAGAGTAACGATTAAAGAATATTATAAAATAGGAATGCTCATCGTGAATATGTTTTCCGATTCTCTGGAAAAATCGTAGCTCGCATTCAGTTTTTCAGCGCGCATCTGAATATTGTTTAATCCTATTCCTGAAAATTCCCCGGCCTTTGTTTCGAATTTTTTTCCGTCGTCGGCGATTCTTAAAAAAAGATTTTTTCCATCCCTATTCCATAAAATCTGAATGTTCTTTGCTTCGGAATGTCTGAGAATATTGGACATCAATTCCAGAAAAATTTTCTGTATATGAAGACACTGATCCAACCGCAGCGCGTCGGAAACTTCTTTGATCTCCGTCCTTACTTGAATCGACCCGGTGCCTTGGATTCTTTCCGCGTATCGAACCATCACGTCTTCCACGAGTTCTTTGCGAGTTCCCGTGTGCTGCATGAGAAATACGATGTCTCTTACGTTGGAGATAAGATGGGTTACTTCGATCTTTAGTTTTTTGAGAGTGGAATCCTCTTTGTTTTTAGATTCCAATTCAAAAAGGATCGCCGTGAGTTCCGAGCCGATCGAATCGTGAATGTCCGAGGCGATTCTCGTTCTTTCCTCCGCTTGGAGCTTGAGTTGTTCGTTGTATTTGACTTGAAGTTGTGCGAACTCTTTTGCCTTTTCCAAGTCTTCCGTAAATCGAGAAGATATAATATAAGAATTGAGTGCGACAAAGGTAACGAGTCCGAGAGGAAAGCTGTAAGGAAATAGAGCGTAAACTTCAAACAAACCGTAGAACACGTCGTTCATCATCGTAAAAGCAAGAACCAGCCCGGTGAAAAGAATCGTTCTTGCCCTCGGCTCTTTATTTTGAAACGCGAATATAGTAGGCGCTATGATTACGACTGCGTAGATCGGAGGCACGTAGAGAAATACAGAATACAATAGAACCAAGTTGTTTTCGTCCAAAGTTAGAATTCCGATTGCAAAGAGGAGAGTGCTCGCGATTGCAATTCGAATCCAACTTTTTGTGAATTGAACCGGAAACATTCTTTGTAAAATCAGATAAGCCGTCGGGAAAAAAGCGACTTCGCAGAAAAACTCGATTCGGATTCTAAGATCAAGAGAGAGGCTCGGCAGAGCCATGTATTGGATTCCCGAAGTGATAAAAGTATAGAGAGAAACTAAAAAACAAAACGCGGCAAAGTGAAGAGGAACCGGATCCTTTCTATAAGCAAAAAAGAATACGATATGATAGATTCCGAAGGAACAGATGACGCTGATTAAAATGATTTCGAGCCATTCTTCTTTTTTTTCCTCGAGATCGATGGAGTTTCCGTTCCCGATCCGAAACGGATTTCGAATGCCGCCTTTCAGGTGGTTTCCCTTAAAATTGGAAACTACCACGGTGATCCAAAAATCTCCGGAAGGAACGGTGACGTTTGTGATCAAAGGATGGGCCAAAAAGACCGTATCGATCGCGTCTGTTCCCGTAAGTCCGTTGGAGTAAACTTTGTGATCGTCAAAATAGACGTCGTAGACTCCGGGAAGTCTCGGAATTCTAATTTTTAGATTCGGACGGTTCCAATCGCATAACACGCGCAGACGGAATGTCGCATAACCTTTCCAAGTGTAAGTTGGATCGTAGTCCCTCCAAATCCCGGGAACGGGTTTATATAAAACACTTTTTGATACGGGTTGATTTCCTTGGGCCAATTCCTTCCAGTAAAATTCCCAATCCCCGTTTAGGGTTGTATTTTGTTCGTTGAGATTGAAATTTCTGAGATCGATCACGCCCTTTTGTGCGGTCGGACGTTCCTTGGAGGAGATTGAAGGCGAACACTGAATTAGAAAAGATAAGACTACAATAAAAAATGAATATAGTTTCCATCTCATCGTATTGTCCTTACGGATAACCGGGCACGTCTCGGATGATTCCCATTCTTCTTCCCCGAATGATGGCTTCCGATCTGGAATGAACTTCCATCTTTTTGTAGATCTTTTCTATATGTCGGCTCACCGTATGACTGGAAATGTCCAGTTCGTCCGCGATGTCGGGAAACGTCATTCCTAACGCGACGAAGTTTAGAATCTGAAGTTCCCTTTCGGTCAAACCCAGAGTGTTTAAGATCGGAGGATTTTTTGTTTCCTCTTTTTTTGTAAACTCTCGTATGATTTTATCAGCGATCCTCGGGGTAAGAGGGGCTCCGCCTAACACGATCACTCTGAGTTCCGCGAGAAACAAGGCCGGAGAAGTATCTTTTAGAAGATAACCGGACGCTCCTCCCTGAATCGCTTCCACGATCTTTTCCTCGTCTTCAAAGACCGTGAAGATCACATATTTCGTGTTAGGCGTTTTGTCCTTGAGTTCACGCAGACATTCCAGCCCGTTTGTTCCGGGGAGCCCGATATCTAAGATGACGATATCGGGAGCTTCGTCCGGAAGAGAAGAGATTGCGTCCTGCGCGTTTGAATAGTGTTTTAAGAATTTAAGATCGATGGATTTGGAAAGTAAGTCTTGGAGATTGAGGGCCGTATGAAGATTGTCTTCAATGATAGAGACAGTGTGAGTTGTCTGAGTTTCTTTAAGATCTTCGGGTTTGACCATCGGCCTGATTCTTTGGATCGCTTCCGATCGGTAAATTATTTTTTCTCTCTTGATACCGTTGTTATACAATTTATCCGAGAGAAGGTTTATCTCAAGGGCTTACGACAAAATCGCTGGCTCTTGAAGTAAGCGAAGCCGTATCGAAGTATTATTTAAAGAATTCGTTCCATTCTTCTTTTGCTTTTTCCCATCTGCGTTTGCGATCGTCTTTGTCTTTGATCTTTAGATAGAGTCTGGGTTCCGCGCCGGGAAACGTGATTCTTACTCTATGTTCGTGAAGGACTTCGACGAGAATGGTTTGTTTGTTATCGGAGGCGATTTGGTAAATGACTACACTTTTCATCTGCAAGGGAACGGAGCCTTGTCCGAGATTGGCGACGCCTTTTCTGAAATCGAGTTCTACGCAGTCCACAGGTTTGTGCCAAGTATCGCAGAACCTTCCCTCGGGAGGAGGAACCGGTTTCAAACCGCAGGCGATCAAAACAAACAAAATGGAAAATAAGAATGTCAAACTGAACATTTTTGGAAAAGGAGAGGAAGTCGTTTTAAATTTCATTTCGTTTAACATTTTCTCGGAATAAAAAATCTTATTGTTCCGTTTCCAATTCGAGATTGAGTTTTGTTTTGAGAGTCGGTTTTTCTTCGATAATTTCCCTGGCGAGTTTTATGATTTCATCCTTTCTTTCCCCGGCTTTTGGAAAAAGTTCTTCGAGGATCGTGATCGATTTTGCGTGGAGATTTTGAAGTCTGAAAATTTTAGCTTCCAAGATCCAAGATCCGGTCGTAATAAAGTCTTCGTTTTCGTTTCTCACTTTCCGAATAAAATTCAAAGAAGAAACATACTGCCCAGCGCGGAACTCCGAAAGTCCCGTTAAAAAGTGGGCTTCTCTTTCCGTGAGAAGAATGGAACCGGTGGATTCGGGACTCGCAAGATTCTTCTTTAAGAATTCCGTATCTCCCGAAAGGGAAGCTCCTAAAAGAGAGATCCAAGTATAACCCGTCTTAAACTCCGGGCTGATTTTGTCATAGGGAATCGAGTTCAAAAGACTCGTGAGAGATTTTCGAGAAAGGTGTTGTTTGATCGTTTCACCAAACGCGATCATTACCTCGTTGTCCGGGTTCTCCTTTAACGAGGGATCGATCGCTTTGGCGCGAAGTCCGTTGCGATACATTTCTTCCAAAGTCGGAAGATAGGAACCGTCCTCTTTGAGGAAGTCATTAAAACCCGAGTAAGAAAGCTTGACTAACGTGCCGGAATCGAAAGAAAAACCGTTTAACAAAAAAGAATAATAATTTCCTAATGCGCTGTAATAGTATCCGAGTTCATCCGTTGGATTTGCGGTTACGTAGTCCTTTGCGGCGCTCTGAAAATTCTTGACCGAACTTTCCTCCAGATTTCCGGAAAGAATTTGTTGCTGAACGTTCTTTCTTTCCTTTTCCAGAAGAATTTTTCGATCTCCTGCGAAGAGATTCTTTATATCCTGCCGGAAAAAAAATCCAACCCCTCCTAAGGTAATCAAGAGGAGCGTAAGAATATACGGTTTATAACTGGTTTTCTTTTTGTAACTCTTCAGGCCGGACTGATACAGCATAATGCGTCCCAGTTTTTACCCGCCTATCCAGGGTTCACGTATTTTTTGAATTTGCTTCAGGCCCTAAAACTTGACACTGAAGGCCCTCCTGATTCCGTTGGATCTATGCCCTACGATTACGATTTTGACGAAGAGTTTGAACTGGAGACCGGAGACGAGGAAGATGCTACGGATGAAGACGTTGTAACGTTTGCATGTGAGGATTGCGACCACCGCTGGGAAGAAGAAGCCTTTGAAGCGGAGGATTACGGTCCTGAAGGAGCGATCTGTCCGATGTGCGGTTCGGCGGCAGTAATCGAACTTTGAAAAATACCCGGCCGGTTGGGCAGTTCCAAAAGAATTTTGCCTCCCGGCTCCTCGGGTTTGTTCTCATACTTTTTTTTCTCTCCCCTCAAAAATCCGTTTCTTCCACAGATTTTAGCGACGTTTATGATTTTTACAAAAAAGGGAACTATGATACCCTTGTGAAAGTGTCTCGTTCTGCGCTTCGAAAAGAAGAAGTGGACTATCGAATTCTTCTTTTGTATACGGCCGCAGAGAAAGATCCGGAAGAGATCGATAAAACTCTTAGGAGTATCTACGAAAAAAAGGATTCTCATCCCGGAATTTTTTATAACTCCGTATTTTTATTTTTGGAACGTTGTCTGGTCTTGGAGGACGAGTCCGCCGGAATCCGTTGGGGAAAGATTTTTTCGGAACAGGGAGCGGCTTCGGTGCGTTATGCGGAAGGGCTCTATACGTATGCTTGCATCTTATTTGAAGCGGGAAAATTTCCGGAAGCAAAGCAGGTTCTTTCCAAATTGAAAGAATGGAAATCGACTGAGAAGTTGAACAAGAAGATCCGGATCTTAGAATTGAGCATCGATAAAAAAATGGAGGCACAGACATGAAACTACTCAAAGTGCAAACTGGGAAACTCAAGGGTAAGTCGATAGAAACTCCTCCTGCGATCGCCGGGAATATGAACTTCACTCCCGCGGTGATCAAAAAATCCGTCTTTGACGTGTTAGGTTCTCTTGTATTAAAAGGAAGATTGATTCCGGAAGACGCCGCGTTTATCGATTTTTTTGCAGGCTCGGGTCAGATGGCGCTCGAAGCCGTAAGTCGGGGATTCGCAAGGGTCGTTTTATACGAACTCGCCTGGGAAAGATCGGATAGTCTGCGAAAGTTATTTGATAAGATCGGAGGAACGAGGGAAATTTTTCGAAAAGACGTATTCCGTTTTTATGATAAACTCGATATCCCCGAAAAATCAAAGGTCTACTTTTTAGATCCGCCGTATTCTTTTTGGGACAAGAAGAATGAAAAATTGAAGAATCTCGTGGAAGCCCTTTTGAAGGAAGAATCTACGGTAGTCGTCTTTATACAATCTCCGGTTTCGCCGGGTTGGCCCGATTTTGTAACTCGAAAGTTTGGAAAGAATTTTTTGACTTATAAATTACGCGGAGTGGAAACTCCCGACTTGGAATCGGATGAAGGCTCTGAGTTGGAAGAATCCGAATCGGAAGATTGACTTCTGGATAAGAATGTTTTGCGTTTACTAGGGACAATGTCGCATAAGCTGATCCACAAGTTGGAAAGCCATTGAGAATCAAGAAGGTTTCAATTGGGGTTTTGCAGGAGCTCCTACATTTGAGACTTTTTACTTGAAAAAGTTTGATTTTATGATAGAGAAAAATCACCCGAATTTTTCCACCCCCCGCCCCACCACCCTAGATCGGGGTGGGGCTTTCCTTTCACGGAGGATTGTCGTTGTTACGACAAATTCTTTCAAAGGTTTCAGTTGACTTGCGGGGAACAATGGGATGGGAGTTTTATACAAGTAGGGCCTATGAAGATCCGCTTTGAGATTATTCTTGCGAAAATTGAGAGGCAGATGGGAAAAGTTTATATTATAAGAATAAAATATTATGATTATCGAATATTTCGATGTTGAAAAAACTGAAGTTCAGCCTATAAATTAACTTGCAGAAGAATTCGAGTCCCGTTTGAAGTGAAACCGAACGGTCTTTTAAAAAAGAATCAAAGAAAAAAATCACCTTGGAACAAATTCGAAACATCCTAAAAGGCGCTTCTCTCCGTCGTTATCTCCGGTTCTTTACAATCGGAATGGGGATCTCTTTTGTAACTTTGATTCTCAATTCTTCTTTTCAGATCATGGGAGTCGATCTTTCCGAATTTAAGTCTCTCTTTTTGTCCTTTCTTCCTTTGTTTCTGAAAGACTACGTAGGAACCTTGATCGCGAGTGGAATCCTATTTTCGACGATCGCTCTGCTTCTTTTTGGAGTCGACGTTGAAGGTGAAAATACCAATCGACTTTCCCCCAAAGAAGAAATCCTCGTCTTTGGCGTTTTTGTTTTTTTACTCTGGCTTCACTCCGTCATTTTTTATCCACAACTCTATGGAGAATTTTTCTTCTATCGATTTTCGTTTTTTCGTTTCTTTCAGTTTTTTTTGACGGACTGGATTCCTCCTTTTGTTCCGCAGGTGATCGCATTGGGATTGTTAGGTTGTCTTGTCGCCCGGAGGATTTATTCTTTGGCGACTCGGAAAGAATGGAAACTTTTGAGTTATTTTATCTTATTTTGTATGTTTGTATTTTGTTTTCATTTTTTAGGCAGCGTCTTGGGGATCTGGATCGTTTCCTGGATATATTTAATTAGTATAATATTCCAAAACTATAAACTGTCTCAGTTTGTTTGGTTCGGAGTTTTTCTCGTAGCTCTGGGAATTTCTTGGAACGCAAGGGATTCCAAACAACAAACAGGAAAGCTTGTTTCCAAAAAACTTCCGAACATTCTCATTCTCAGCGCCGACAGTCTGCGTTACGATAAGATGGGTTATTCGCAGGGAAAAGAAGGACTTACGCCTAACATTGATTTATTGGCAAAAGGCTCGATTCGTTTTCAGGACCATCACACAACGATCCCGAGGACGTTTCCTGCCTGGGCGGATCTTCTCACGGGACAACCGAGTTTTGTTCACGGGATCCAGGACATGTTTCCGGATGCAAAGGATCGGGGCGGTTTAAACGAGAATTCTTCAAGAACACTTCCTCGAATTCTCGGCGAACTCGGATACGAGACAAACGTAGTCTCTTCTTTCGCGGGCGATATATTCCCACGCGCAAATTGGGGGTTTCAATCCGTCGAGGCTCCGATCTTTCACGCGGGAACTCTTACGGCTCAGAGAATTTTAGAATCCCAGATTCTTCTTCTTCCGATCTTGACCGGTTCGCTTCCTTTTGCCGGAGAATATTTTTCTTCCCTAAAGGGCCTTCCGAGCTTGGGAGACGATTCTAAAATTCTTCCCAAACTTTTGCCGAGGCTCAAAAAAGGAGAACATCCTTTTTTAACCGTATTCTTTTCTTCAGTTACACACTTCCCTTTCAGCCCTCCGTATCCGTATTATAAGAGTTTCACGAATTCCGAATATTACGGAAAGTTTAAGTATTTCAAGTTTGTGGACCCGAGCGATTCTTCCGCGTTAAAACAAGAGGACGAGGATCAGATCAACGGACTTTTTCAGGCTTCCATCGCGTCCTTTGACGAATCCGTCGGAAAAATCGTCGCGAAGTTAAAAGAGGAAGGAATCTACGATTCCACTCTGATCGTTCTTACCAGCGATCACGGAGAATCTCTTTTCGAAGCCGATCACAGTCACGGACACGGAGAACACCTTAGAGGAGAAGGAGTCACACACATTCCGCTTCTTATTAAATATCCTTCCGGCGCCGGAGCCGGAAAATTGTTTTCGGGAATCAGCAGTTCCTTGGATTTATTTCCGACTCTTCTGAATTTTATCTTAGAAGGGATCGAAGATTCTCCGGTAAAAAAAGTTCTTCAGGGTGAGATTCAAAATCGACCGGGAAGGGATCTTTCTTTTGCGTTTCAATCCTCCTCTTGGAAGGATATACGTTCGGTTTACGGAGAGACTGGGATTTGGTTTAGTGATCGAGGAAATCATTTTTTTCAAAAGCAAAGAATCTTTTACCCGAACATTCTTCAGCTTCATTCGATCGAAACGGGAGATCTTCCTTTTATTTCCATCGGAGATTCTTACGCGAAAGAAAGCGTGATCGTTTCTAAACACAGAATGTTTCAGAGTGAAACCCATAAACTCATCTACATTCCTTCGGAAGACGGCGTTCTCTGGGCTTGTTATGATCGAATCCGCGATCCTTGGAATACAAAGATTCTTCCCGTCTCCCAATGTTCTTCACTCAAGGACTCTCTTCACTCGTTTCTTCTCGAGTCCGGAAAATTTAAGAAAGCGGGGGAGTATTTGCTCCCCTTGTCAAATTGATGCTTGAAGGAAAGCGGTGAACTAAAAAGCTGTACTTTCAGTATGCCTAGAAGAGAAGATATCCGCACTGTACTCATCCTGGGTTCTGGTCCGATCGTAATCGGTCAAGCATGTGAATTCGATTACTCCGGGACTCAAGCCGCGAAGGCCCTGAAAGAAAAAGGGATCCGCGTCATTCTGCTCAACTCCAATCCGGCCACCATCATGACGGATCCGGATCTCGCCGACGCGACTTACATCGAACCTATGACGGTTCAAGTCGTTCAAAAAATTCTTGAGAAAGAAAAGCCGGACGCGATCCTTCCCACGGTCGGAGGTCAGACCGCACTCAATCTCGCCTTGGCTTGTAACAACGCCGGGCTCTTAGAAAAATACAATGTAGAATTGATCGGCGCCAAAGTGGAAGCCATCAAAAAAGCCGAGGACAGGGACCTTTTCAAAAAGGCGATGGAAAAGATTGGCGTGAGAGTTCCCGCATCCGGTCTCGCAAACAATCTCAAGGACGCAGGCGAAATTAAAAAAAGCCTCGGCCTTCCTCTCATCGTTCGCCCCGCTTTTACTCTGGGTGGAACCGGAGGAGGGATCGCCTTCACCGAGGAAACTTTTGAGGAAGTCGTCTCCAGAGGTCTCAAAGCGTCTCCTATCAGTCAGGTTCTTTTGGAAGAATCCGTTCTCGGGTGGAAAGAATTCGAACTCGAAGTGATGCGAGATCTCGCAGACAACGTAGTCATCATCTGTTCGATTGAAAATATCGATCCTATGGGAGTTCACACGGGAGATTCCATCACCGTCGCTCCGCAACAAACCCTTTCCGATAAGGAATATCAAAATTTAAGAGATATGTCCATCGCGATCATCCGTGAGATCGGAGTCGAGACGGGTGGATCCAATATTCAGTTCGCGGTCAACCCTGAAAACGGGGACGTGATCGTAATCGAGATGAATCCTAGGGTTTCCAGATCTTCGGCCCTGGCTTCCAAGGCGACCGGATTTCCGATCGCAAAGATCGCGGCTCTTCTTTCGATCGGTTACACGTTAGACGAAATTAAGAATGATATCACCCGTGTGACTCCTGCGTCTTTCGAACCTTCGATTGATTATGTTGTGACCAAGGTGCCTCGTTTTGCTTTTGAAAAGTTTCCGGGCACTGACGATACGCTCGGCGTTCAGATGAAGGCGGTCGGAGAAGCGATGGCGATCGGTAGAACTTTTAAAGAAAGTTTTCAAAAAGCCCTTCGTTCCCTCGAAACTGATCGTTACGGTTTCGGTTCCGACGGATACTTTCAAGAATTATTATATGCAAGAAGTTTAAATGTGGGTCAGAGAAAAGAATGGATCGACTCTTTTCTAAAACGCCCGAACGATAAACGTATTTTTTATATCAAACTTGCATTGGACGAAGGTTACACCGTGGATCAGATCCACGATCTTTGCAAAGTGGATCGCTGGTTCCTCTGGCAGATGGAAGATCTTCTCAAGCTCGAAAAAGAATTTTCTGAAAAGGGAAATTCTATTCTTCGTAAGATGAAACGGGCCGGCTTTGCAAACAGACAACTCGCATTCTTAAAATCCAAAAAAGAAATTTTGGAACTTTTGGACGGAGGACTTCGGGTCGACCTCAAGAAGATGGAGATTCAGAATCTTCTCAAAAAATCGGAAGAAGAAATCGAAGCCGAACTGGATTCTTCAAAACTTCTTCCCGTTTACAAACGGATTGATACTTGCGCCGGAGAATTCGAGGCTTATACTCCGTATTTTTATTCTTCCTATGACGAGGAAGACGAGTCCGATGTGACTTCCGCTAAGTCCGTTATGATTTTAGGCGGCGGTCCGAATCGGATCGGTCAAGGAATCGAATTTGACTACTGTTGCTGTCAGGCTTCTTACGCGCTTCAGGATTTGGGAATCGAATCCATCATGGTCAATTCCAATCCGGAAACCGTTTCCACAGATTACGATACTTCCGATCGCTTGTATTTCGAACCTCTTACCTTAGAAGACGTTTTTAGAATCTATCAAAACGAAAAACCGGAAGGTGTGATCATTCAGTTCGGAGGACAGACTCCTCTGAAACTCGCGAAGGATCTGGAAAGAAAGGGTGTTAAGATTCTCGGAACCAGTCCTGATTCTATCGACCGCGCCGAAGATAGAAAACGTTTTGTTGAAGTATTAGAAAAATTGAAACTGACTTCGCCCGAAAGCGGAATCGCGACTTCGATGGAAGAAGCGAGAGCGATCGCTCAGAAGATCACATATCCGGTTCTTGTTCGTCCGAGTTACGTTCTTGGCGGAAGGGCGATGCTTATCATCAACGAAGAGAAAGAGTTGGATCGATACATGGAAAAGGCGGAAGAGATTTCGAAAGATAAACCGCTTCTGATCGACTCTTTCCTGGAAGACGCCATAGAAGTGGACGTGGATGCGCTCTGCGACGGAAAAGAAGTTTTTATCACCGGAATCATGGAGCACATCGAAGAAGCGGGAGTTCATAGCGGAGATTCCGCTTGTGTGCTTCCTCCTCAAACACTTTCCAAAAATATAATGAATGAAATTCGTTCCGCGACTGCGGCGCTCGCGCTGGAATTACAAGTCAAAGGTCTGATCAACATTCAATACGCGGTTAAAAACGAGGTCCTTTATATCATCGAGGTCAATCCGAGAGCTTCCAGAACCGTTCCTTTTGTTTCTAAAGCCCTTGGGCATCCGATTGTGAAATACGCGACTCGGATCATGATGGGAGAATCTCTGAAGAGTCTGCCTCTTCCGAAAGAGATGGCATTCTCCCAAGTTTCCGTAAAAGAAGTGGTTCTTCCGTTTAATAAATTTCCGGGAGTTGATACGATTCTAGGACCCGAGATGCGTTCGACCGGAGAAGTGATGGGAATCGCGGCGACCGCTGGAGAAGCGTTTTTGAAATCGCAGTATATGGCCGGGGACGAACTTCCTTCTCAAGGAACCGTCTTTGTAAGTATCAACGATAAGACGAAGTTGGAGCTACTTTCTTATATCAAAGATCTTTCCGAGCTCGGATTCAATCTGATCGCGACTTCGGGAACTCATAAGTTTTTATCAGACAACGGGATTCTTTCTTCCAAGATCAACAAAGTGTATGACGGAGTGTTTCCGACCGCTTTGGATTATATTCGGGAGAATAAGATTCATCTCATTATCAACACTCCTCTTTCCAGAGTGACGAGAGACGATAGCTTTACGATTCGTCAAGCTGCGATTCGTTTTAAGGTTCCTTGTCTAACGACGTCTAACGCCGCTAAGGCGCTCATCAAAGGTATGGTGGAGATGAAGAACAAAGGATTTACGATCCATTCTCTTCAAGAAATTCACACGATGCCGAAGATTTTTTGAGGACGGAAATTCTACCGATTCTACTTGAAACGGACTTCAAGTCCGTTTACGAGCAATTTTTCGATTGAACTTCGTTTGCCGGAAGATTGAAGCTAACTACGATCTTCCGGCAATTTATTAAAGAGAATTCAATTTTTCTCTCAGGATTTCGATTCGTTTCCGATTCACTCCAAGATCCGATTTTCCAAGACGAGAAGCCGATCGAACGTGAATCGTAGGCGTGCTAGGATCGAACAAAAATTCCACGTCGTCCACGAATCTCCAGATCAAACTCGTAAATTCCACGTAGAGATAATTCGATTCTTCTTTTATGATCTGCGTTCTTGCGATTTCGCCTATCGCGGCTTTCAACTTTGCTTTTCCTTCCTCGGGAGTTCCTTTGTAACTTAAGGGCTTGATGCTATGTTCGGCGTCCGCTTCGGGAACGATGCTACTCACACAGTTCGGAGTTCCCGGACAGGACCCCAATTTTCCGTTCTGTAATCCGAGAGTCACCGGTCTGGTACCGCTGCATTGAATGAAAAAGGCGAGTGTGATGGCAATAAAAAGGAAACTTCCATTCTTTCGGGAGAGAAAAGGGCCCGTAACAAAAAAGAAATTTCTAATATAATCGGAAGCGTTTTTCAGCTTACGCGTGTTAGATTCTGACGGTTTTGAAGGAAAGGGGGTTGCACAAGATTGTAAAAATAGTCTATTTTTCATAGGGGAAGAATAACAGGAAAATCAAAATATGACAAAGAATTTTAGGATCTTTCTGAAATTTCTTATGACTTTCTATAAAAAATTAATTTCATGAAATAAATAGGCTTTCAGTCTAAGTCCAAACCTATGTCTCTCCTTGAATCCGAAAAAGTTCCCCTGGGAAGTTTACTGCCATCCTTTCAGTTGCCAGATCCGACTGGGAAGGTTTACTCTTCCGATGCGCTTTCCGGTTCCACGGGCCTTTTACTGGTTATAACCTGCAATCATTGCCCTTATGCCCAGGCGATTTGGCCCCGCCTGATTCGGTTTGCAGGAGAGATTCTTTCCTTGGGAGTCAAGACGGTTGCAATCAATCCGAATATTCGTCCCGATTATCCGGAAGATTCTCCGGAGGCGATGCTCACAAAGATTCAAGAGTGGGGGATCACGTTTCCCTATCTCGTGGATGAAAATCAGAACGTTGCGCGAAACCTAAAGGCGATGTGTACTCCTGATATCTATCTCTATGACGGCGATCGGAAGTTGTTTTATCATGGTAGAATGGACGACAATTGGAAGAATGAAAAACAGATTTCCAGGAAGGAACTCGAATACGCCGTTCACCAACTCGTAAAAGGAAACCCGCCTCCGATCAATCAATTACCCTCGATGGGTTGCTCTATCAAATGGAAGGAATAATCTCTTGCCCGCAATAACACCCGATCATACCCCAATCGCCGCCGAGTCGTTCCAAGACGCAGAATTCTTAACGGAACACTATCGAGAAATCGAGGCCAAAACTTTGGAGCATTTCCGCGTAGAATTTAGAAAGAATGAAAACGCTCTAGAAAACGTTCCCACCGCAGGACTTATTCCTTACTTGAGAAAAAGCGGAGAACTCTATCAAGATTGGAGAATTCTAAAAAAGAATCTTACGGAAAAATATTCCGAACTTCAGAAAAGTAGAAACTTAGAATACGAACTCATCTACAGAAAACTGGTTGCGGATAAGAATCACAAGACGAAGTCGAATTCTCTCATCGGCGATATCTTTCAATCCGTCGTAGACGGCGTTTTAAATACGGTTTATAATTGGTTTGATTCGGAGAAAAAGGTGGAAACTCCGGCTCCCGTAAAAGTTCAACCGAAGTCCGCACAAGACGACGATCTTAAAAAACTCTATCGAGAAATGGTTCAGAAAAAATTAAAAGAAAGGGACCGGAGTTTTTCATCCTTTCAAGATCTGTTAAAAGAATCTGCGCTGAACTGGAATCAATCCTATCGAAAAAAATTCCACCAAAGTCTCGCTTCCACGGTGAAAGAATTGGAATCGTCTAAGGCTAGTAAGGCGGAGATCCTAAATTCTTCCAAGTCCGCAAAAAAATCCGTTCTCAACTTTCATGATGAAGACAAGATACAGAAATATTCAATTTTTATGATAGATTATTTTTACAATCGTCTTCTTAAAAAAGAACCGATTGCGGAATTAAAGATGGTAATTCCCGAAAAGACAGAAGTCGCAAAAACGGAAGAAACGAAAAAAGTGGAAACCAAAAATGTTCCACTGATTCCGAATCCGACGAGAACGGAAACTGAAACTCAAAAGACCGTAGAAAGAATCGTAACCGAATCCGTAAGAGAACCTGAAAAGGTCGTGTCTTCGAAAAAAAATTGTCCGATCACGGATCTTCCCGATCATCTCATCAAGGAATGTTATGCGGATTATTTGATCGTGGACGTTTCCACGCGAGAGAAACGCCTCGAACTCCATCGAATTCGTTTGAGCAAAGAAAATCAAAACACAAGAGCCGAGGCCATTGAGTTTTTTAGCCAGTGTATCAACAAGGATTCTTCAGTTCTTCCTTTGGCCGAATCCGTATTAAAACGACACAACATTACAAAAGAAGAAGAATCTAAATTGAATGAGATGATCAAAAGACAGAAAGCCTGTAAGTAATCAAACCTATAGAGTTCCTACTTTTCAAAAAAATCTTGTTCTCTGAAGAATTCCGACTTCAAAAGATGATCCAAAAAACCGCAAGATCCTGATTCCAACGAAATTGTGCGACATAATCGCAAAAGGGAAGAAGATAATTTAAAAAACCATCAAGGAATTCTGGGAAAGATCGATTTTAATACTGCGGAGCTCAGTATGAATATTTCAGGTGATCTTTCCATATCAGAATACAAACCACAAACGCGCGTAACGGAACAGCCTCTTAGCGTGTCCTCACTTTCCGGTTTGATCGGAAAGAATTCCTTTATGGATCTTATGAAATCGCTTCAGGGATCGGCGCAAAAAGGATTGGATGAAACGCTCTCTGGAATTCAAAGCGCTTTCTCTAAAATAGAAACTCCTGAAAAAAAAGAAGAAACAAAAGAAGTTCCCAAAGAAGAATTAGAATCCAAAGAGACATCATCCTCCACTGAAATATCCGAAACAGCAAAGAAGGAAGATGCAGCGGAAGAAGAGGAGGAACTCGACGCCTCGGAAGAATTGTCGAACGTTTCCGTTCTCCCGTGGTTCCTCGTTGCGGACGCGAAATCCGACGAAACCGTAGATCCGAAAATTGAAACCGAAATATTAAACGAACTCGAAGCGGAGATCGTCGCGGAAGCATCCGTTTCCGAACTCGATTCAAAACCGCTTTCCACGACCGACTTGGTCCAAACCCTCTTTTCAAAGGAAGAATCCTCCGAATTGTTAAACGAAGCGGCTCTGGAAGAAACGATCGAGACTTCATCCCTTGTTCAAGAGGAGTTGTCGGATTCTCCCGTCAAAACTCTCAAAGAAAATAAAATCAGGTCCGAACAAAAGGAAGAAGTCTCTCTTGAAAAAGAATCCAAATTTTTCGAGCCGGAATCTCGTTCGGTCGAACAAACATCCAAAGATTCAAAGGAGAATGTAAAAAATTCTTCACAAAAAGAAATTTCTTCGAAGCTTTCGGAAGAAAGTAAAATAGAAGTCGCGAAAGAACAGGCTGTAGATTCCGAAAAATGGAAAATCAGCAGAGATAAAAAAACGGATTCTTATCTTCAATTGAAAACTTCCGGAAGAGAAGAGATCAAAACCGCAGTCCTCAATCAATTCTCCGAAAATTCTTCCGGAAAATCGGGACAAGATCAATCTTCACGCGGAGGATCCGGAGATTCTTATTCTTCCTTAGTCAAAGGTTCCTCGGCGCCTAACGTAGTAGGACGCGAAATGCCGGGTTCCGCCAAAGATTTTTCGATCTCGAAAGAATCGCACGTTCTTTCTAAAAAAGACATTCAACAAAATTTTCAAAACCTCATTCGCTCCGCAAGAGTTCAGATTCTTGATAATGGAAAAACGGAAGCGAGCATTCGTATGAATCCGAAAGACCTCGGTCAGATGTCTCTTTCTCTTTCTACGGATAAGGACGTCGTTCGAGGGAAACTTTTGGTAGAATCCGATTTCATTAAACAACAGTTAACCGCCGAACTCGCTAACCTAAAACAAGAACTCAAGGCGAACGGTCTCGAACTCGAATCCCTTGTCATCGAAGTAAAGGAAAGAGAAGAAGCATTTGCATTTAACGCGGACTCCGAAAAACAAAAACAAGATTCTCATTCTTTTCAAACCGCTTTCGGAGACGAATGGAACTCCGATTTCAAAAATTCTTCTTGGGAAGAAGATGAACTTTCGCTAGAAGAAAATTCTTCCGAACCTCATGGTTTTTCCGAAAAAACCGAAGGGAAAACAGAGAAACTGCTCGATCTGAAAGTATAGGCCTCGGAGGAAATCATCATGCCAGAAACAGCCGGCGTAAGCCAACAAGCGACGAGAGATCATTACCTCGAAGGAGACAGAAGTTTCAAAATCCGGAACCACATGGAGAATTTGGAGAAGGAAGAAAAGAACGGTCTCAAAGGAATCGAAATTCGTTCCACAGTAAAGTCTCTCGGTAAGGATGATTTTTTAAAACTTCTCATAACTCAACTTTCATCTCAGGATCCTACCAATCCCGTCAAGGATCAGGATTTCATCGCACAGATGGCGCAATTCTCTTCTCTCGAGCAGATGAACAATATCTCCACCGGAATTCAGAAGATGGGAAACCGTCAAAGTTTTTCTCTCGTTGGAAAACTTGTCTCCGGTCCTGATTTCGTAAACGGAGAAAGTATCGCGGGTATCGCGGGCGCTCTCTTTTTCGACGGAGAAGGGAAAACATTCGTTCGCGTAAACGGAAGATCCATCGACGTTGAACAGATCACTCTGATCAGCGATCCGACCGTTCTCAAAGAACAGGAAGCCGCTTATAACCAGGCTCAGGCTCAGACAATGGCTCCGGCTCCACAAGCGGCGCCTAACGCAGCACAGGGTAAATCGGAATCGAAAGAGGTTTCTTCCGAAACAACTGTACAACCACCGGAACTCAAAGACAAAACGTCCGCGGAAGAAAAACCTTCCGACTGGAAGTTTCCGGGCAAAGACAAAAGCAATTCATACGAATAAACAAAGGATAATCGAGGTAACAGCTTTATGATGAGGTCACTCTATTCCGGTGTATCCGGACTTAAAAACCACCAGGTCCGAATGGATGTCATTGGAAATAACATCTCTAACGTCAACACTCACGGTTTTAAAACCGAAAGGGTTACGTTTCAAGATATGATTTCACAGGAACTCCGCGGAGCTTCCGAACCGAAAGAAAATATCGGAGGTGTGAACCCGCAACAAGTTGGTTTGGGATCTTTGATTGCAGCAATCGATAAAATCATGACTCAGGGATCTCTTCAAACGACCGGGAAGAATACCGACGTTGCGATGTCCGGAGAAGGATTTTTTATCGTTAAGGACGGGGACAAACAATTTTATACAAGAGCCGGCGCTTTCAACTTGGATAAGAACGGCTACTACGTGAATCCAGCTAACGGACTCAAGGTGCAAGGTTGGAATTCACGACTGGACGACAAAGGAAATAAATTTATCAATTCTTCAGCCTCGATCGAGGACATCGTGATTCCAGTTTATTCTAAAGAACCGGCGAGAGCTACTTCTCAGATCGACTTTAAATCCAACCTGAATTCTTCCGTACCTGCTGTTCCTCCGGATGCGACTCAAGAAGAAGTCACTGCAATGATCAACGATCCGGATCCTAAGATGAGAAGAGGTCACGTGACCACTATCAAAACTTTCGACGATCAAGGGATCCAGAGAGAATTCAAGATGGAACTTTATAAGGTTCGTGATAACACTTGGAAAGCTCGTCTGAGTCTTACAGACGCGACTCAACTTTCAGTCGACGTTGCCGGAACCGGAGGCCAGAACACACAACTTCCGGGTAACACCGAGATCGAACTCGGATTTACTCCCGACGGAAAACTCGTCTACGTTTCCGACGGAACGGATTCGATGAACACCGGTAAGTTGAACGCGAAGGTTTCCTTTAGAATTCCGGGAAATCCCGCAGTTCAAAACTTCGACCTGAATCTCGGCGAAGCCGGAATGGTCGATGGAATCACTCAGTTTTCCTCCGACTTTACGACCAAAGCCGTAAAACAAGACGGTTACACGATGGGTTATTTGGAATCTTTCTCGATTGATAATTCCGGAACCGTAACCGGGGTATTTTCAAACGGAGTTCGTCAGCCTCTTGCAAGGATTGCGACTGCCGTTTTTAACAACCCTGCCGGTTTGGACAAAGCGGGAGATACTATGTTCGCCTATTCTATGAACTCCGGGGAACCTAACATTGGTGAGGCGGGAGTTCAAGGAAGAGGAAAAATCAACGCAGGTCTTCTTGAAATGTCTAACGTAGATCTTTCCGATCAGTTTACCGATATGATCGTAACTCAGAGAGGATTTCAGGCGAATTCGAGAACGATTACGACTTCGGATCAGATGATCCAGGAAGTTTTAGGTCTCAAACGTTAAGAATCCTTTAACAATTTCTTCTTAGGCTGAACCAAAACGGCTTAAGAAGAAATTTCCTTTCTTTGGAGAATTCTCCAAAACATTGTTCAATTTTTTCTCATATTGCCTTTTCTAGAATAGGTTTTCTCTCGAAATCCGAATTTTCAAAACATTTCATTTCTTAAATAACAGTTAATTTTTTTTGACGTATTTTGGGAAAAATTCTCTTTCCACTATATTTCGCGTATGGTTTCATTGGTTCCTGGAAAGGATGAGTCAGAAGTTCCCTAAATACATAATCACGGACTCACGTTCAATTGCCAAAAGACTCATTCCGGTGGCTTCTCGTTTAGAAGTTCAATTTTTGGAATTAAAAGATTTTTTCGAGTCCGAATCCATCCGTGATTCCATCGGCTTTATAAACGTTATCTTCTATCTAACGATTCCTACACTCAAAGAACATCAGAGACAAATTCATAAGCAGTTCCAGAGTAACCCTCTGATTCTCAGTCGTTTTATTCTGAACGATAACCTCGATTATACGGAATCATCGGATTTGAAAATCGAAGACGATTTGATTTTCGCAATTCTTCCGGAGATTTCCTCGGACGTCATTTTAAATAAGACGATCCTCAACGCATTCACTCAAATTCAGATGATCACGGATCAATTCGATCTTCAACACAAGGTCAATACTACAAAATACGAAATTTCAAAGTTGACTCGGATCGGAATCAGTCTCGCAGACGAGAAGGACTTTAATAAACTCCTGAGAGAGATTATTTTTAGCGCGAGAGAGATCTCGGTGGCCGACTCGGGCTCCCTTTATCTGGTTGAAAAAGACGAGCTTGGATTTATAAGAAATTTGAGATTTAAGATTTCATCGATGGATATCGATACGGAAGAATTCTTACTTCCTATTAATAAATCGAGTATCGCCGGTTATGTGGCGGCGACCGGAAAAATTCTGAATATCCCCGACGTGTATGACCTTCCCGAAGACGCGGAGTATACGTTTAACAGTAATTTCGACGTTCTTTCCAATTATCATACGAAGTCAATGCTCGTCGTTCCCATGAAAAATCATAGGAACGAAGTCGTGGGTGTCATTCAACTTATCAATAAAAAACGGAACTTTAATCAGAAGCTGACTGTGGATCAGATGAAGGGAAAAGATATTCTTCCTTTTGACGATTATTCCGCCCAGCTCGTTATGAGCGTAGCGGGCCAAGCCGCCGTTGCAATTCAGAATAATAATCTTTTGCAAGAGATAGAAACGCTCTTTGAGGGATTTGTCACTGCGTCGGTAAACGCGATCGAATCTCGGGACCCGACTACGAGCGGTCATTCCTTTCGCGTGGCGCTGCTTACGGTGGGTCTTGCGGAAATAGTGGATCAAGTCGGAGACGGAAAATACGGGCATATCAAATTCTCCAAAGAACAAATCAAAGAAATACGTTATGCGTCATTACTTCATGATTTTGGAAAGGTCGGAGTTCGAGAAAAGGTTTTGGTCAAATCCAAAAAACTGGAAGACTACGAGCTTGAGTTGATTCGATGGAGATTTCAATATATCAAAAAAGATATCGAGTCAAGAATTCTCCAAAAGAAAGCCGATTATCTCAAAAAACACGGAGGTGCGGGGTTTTCCGATTATGAAACTTCTCTGGAATTCGAGCTTCAGGTAGAATATCAAAAACTAGATCAGATGTTTCAGATCGTGATCGATTCGAACGAACCTTCTATTTTAGAAGAATCTAATTTTCAAATGTTGGAAGAGATCGCAAAAGTGAATTATTCCACGACTGCGGGCGAAAGTCTGAATCTTATTTCTCCGTATGAATTCGGTTTTCTCACGATCAAAAAAGGTTCCTTAGATTTTGCGGAGAGAAAAGAAATTGAATCACACGTGGAACATACGTTTCAATTTTTGAGTAAAATTCCTTGGACCGGGGACTTAAAAATGGTTCCTTCCATTGCTCACGCGCATCACGAAAAGCTGGATGGGACGGGTTATCCGAGAGGTTTGGCGGGAGATTCGATTCCGGTTCAATCTCGAATCATGACAATCTCCGATATTTTTGACGCCCTCACGGATAAAGATCGTCCTTATAAAAGAGCGGTTTCCTTGGAAAGAGCATTAGATATTTTGCACATGGAAGCCCGTGATAACCACGTCGATCCGGATCTACTTAAAATTTTCGTAGAAGGCAAAGTCTACGAACGACTTTCCAATTCCGGATATCTGCGTTAGTAGCGTTTCAATCTACTTTTTTCAATTTGAGTTTGAATGTGGTAAATTCTCGCGTTCAATATTAAGAATTTAATATATTCCTATTTACCCTTGTTTTTATCGCTGATTCGTTGCGCGATTACGACGATCGGTGGAATTACAAGTTCAGGAACGAGATAACCAAGCCAGAGTGCCGCGGGCTCGGGCAAACCGACAACGCTGATGGAAACGAGCCTTCCGACCGCCGCGAGAAATACTCCCAACGCGAGTAAGTAGACCAAAACATTTTGTTTTTGTATCGTCCAAGCAGTCCAGCCGCTGATAAGGCCCGTAGAAAAATAGACTCCCGCCATAAATCGATGCACGTTATCCAACCTCGGAGTCGTCGTAGGCTCGCCGAGATACATTTGTAAAGCCCCGCCAAACATTGCAATGAATGCCACAAGAAACAAACAAATTTGGACAATACGTTCACTCATCGATAAGGAAGAATCTGATTTCATTCCAATAGAATCCACCTTCGATGACTCGTTGTCAAATGCAAAATCTGCCTGATAGGAGACATCTGATTTCTTAGGAATTGTTACTTTCGAATTTCATGTTATTCTGTTTGATCTTTGTCGATTCTTTTTATTTTCCTTCTTGTAAGGGAACGGTTTTTAGATAAGTGTTTTCGCATTGCGATCCGAGTTTGCAATCGAACTTGTTTGACATTTATGAATTCCAAACATTGTTTTGGTTGAAAGCGGGGAACTGTGCGTTTATGCGAACTTCGTGTAAACGACACAAAATCATTTTTAGCTGATGGAATCCTCCTGAGCTCACGAATTGATTTTCAATTTCTTGCAAACCTTTCGAAATTAGAACTTCTCTCAATCAGGTTGTCTTTGTTTATCGGGTAATGGTTATGTCTTCAGAAAAAAGTTGAAGTTCGCATTAGCGGAAAGTTCAGCAAAAGATTTCACTTTTTCGTAATTGCAACAATAGGTTATTTTCGAGAGTGATTAAAGTTTATAAGAAGTTCGTATAAACTTCAGCGTAAGTAGTTAGAGCTTTTCGGTAGATTTTGTCTTATCTTGTAATAGTTCCTTTTGATCTCCGTTTTTTTTATCCGAGTTTATCTCTGGTTACATAAAATCTCTAAGTTCTGAAAGGTATTTTTGAGATGTTCTATTTTTTTCTTTTTTACACAAATCAAGAAAGTAAAATCGGACGCCCTTAATCTTTCTTAACAGATTTAAAGTTTAACAAATCAGTTTCATAAATGAGCATTTTTCCCTGTGTTACCTTGAGAGAGTCCTTAAAGTAATCAGCGATTTTTTTATATGCTTCTATTACTTCGTCTCTTCCTTTTGCGAGTGTTTCCAGCTTGATCATTAAGATAGCGTCGTGAGTGTAACAACTTGTTAAAGTTTCATAGTCTTTTTCATTGATCGTTTTGTCTGCTTTTGATATTTCTTTATGAATTTGGCGGTCCAACGTCCGCTCTATAAGATAAAAAACCGGTAAAGTTGCTATTTATCATCTGGCCTAACGATGAATTGAGATCAACGGAGTCCGCATATCGAAAGGTTAACGTTATACGTCGCTAAGCCGTTCTAAACCTATTCATTCCATCTCACGAAATAGATTCACGATCCGCGCAGATGGATGTTGTCTTTACAAAAAACAAGTCGGAGTGTAGCGGTAAGGCCGACTCATTACGAATGCTCTTACCGCTGACAATAGATTTCTTAATATCCGAAAGATCGGGTTCGTTCCGATTGAAAATTCAATGACGAAATTCTTACTCGCCAACAATCAGGATGTTGGCGGCATCTTTTCAAATTTTGGCAGTGACGGATCGAGGTGGTCCCAAGTATAACCACGCATAGCGTAGGTCACAACCTGCGACTTGAATCGATTCGGATCATCGAGACTTGCAGCGTGCACAGTAAAAAGTTCCGGCATTCCAGAGAATGTCATATACACCGGAGAGCCGCACTTTGAGCAGAAGCCGCTAGTCTTGATACTGCCACTGTCGCCGACCATGTTAAAGTGCGCGGCCTCGCCAGTAAGCGTTACGGTTGTCCGGGATGGAAACGTCAGATAGGATCCATGGCCTGTGCCACTCATCCGCTGACAGTCTCGACACTGGCAATCATTCATAAATATCGGTTCATCGGAAATGTTATAACGAATTGAACCGCAAGCGCAGCCGCCGGAGTAGGGATTCGGATGATTCATCTTTGTTTTCCTTTGTAGAGTTATAAAAAAGATATATTCAAAATCTTGAAATCATTTGATCACGAGATGTGTTTTGCTAAAGCGCGACCTGACTCCAGAAATGTTTTGAGATTGGAGAGAACGCCGGGCCAACCAATGGATATTCCCGCGAACATTTGAGGATCTAGATCTTCGTGAGTAACAACGAGACGAACTAACCCCTCTGCATATGGTTCAATATCAAATGTTACCCGCGAATGTTTTGATTCTTCTTCAACTTCCTTCGGCCTGGCCCATGTAATCACAAGACGACGAGGGGGATTACTTTCGACAACCTTGCCTACGATGTCGATTGTCCGTTCGTCATCCAGGCGCTCGTGCCTCCATTCCGAACCGGTTTCCCAATTCGAAACGTTTATGTGCGCCGGATTCTTAGCTAATGGATCGAGCCAATATTGGCGTGTTATTTCCGGATCAATCAATGCACCCCATACTTTCTCCGGTGTGCTGACTATGTAAGTGACATAGACGAAACTAGGCTTTTCCATCGTTCTCTCCTTCGAGCTGCGTTTTCAGGTCGTGTAAAAATCTTAAGCGATTCTGTTCAAATTTTCTAACCCAACGTTCATAGACCTCGTAAATCGGTACTGGGTTAATGAAGTGGAGTTTCTCTCGACCCTTCCAGACAACCGTTACCAGAATCGCATTGATTAGAATGTCTATGTGTTGTGTCGCTGATTGTCTCTGCATATTCAACTGTTCGCAGAGAGCTGAAAGAGGTTGGCCGTTGTTGGCATAAAGAAGATCGAGAACTTTTCTGCGACTCGGGTCAGCCAACGCCTTGAACACCTTGTCAACCGCTTCCATTTCTTTCGACATAATGAAAACAACATGCAGGTAAATACCTGCATGTCAACTCAAATTTTAATTTTCAGGCGGGATTCTCTAAACCCCATTAAAAAGGCGATTTCTGAGTATTTATGAGGATCGGCAGATGATCGCCTTGGAATTAGTTTTGAAAACTTTCCTTGCAGAATTGAAACTAATATTTAGTCACATTTCTATCTCGATTTTGAAGTCAAAGTTTAGCTTTGCCTATTGTTAAACGAAGTTCGTATAAACACCGCTGGACCGATTCTAAATCGAGTTCGTCGTTTCAGACAAAATTCTTTTTTAAATCCGTAGCGGCTTGTGCGAAGTTCGTATAAACGCGGTCGAAAATTTCCGCTTATGGAACTCTATGGAAAAAGAAAGAATATTGCGGTTCTTATTTTGCTTTAAGATTCCCACTTTTGAATCGATCATCAAATTCAAACAGGCGACTCTTCATAGAATTCTAAAATACTAATAAAAATTCTCTATCGAATCTTTTGTATTCGCTCTCGGATAGAACGCAGGTTTTTATTTTGGATAAGGCGGTTCTAATAAGAGGAGGGCTTTTGTTTTGTTCTTATCTGTCTTCTTTCAGAAAGGATTCAACGAGAGAAAGAAAGTGATTTCCTCTTTCTTCAAAATTCTTATATTGATCGAAGCTCGCGCAAGCGGGAGAAAAAACGACCGAAGAGATTTGGATTCCATTCTCTAAATGAATTTGAAAAGTTTCTTCTTGAGTAGGGGATGAATTTGTTTTTCCATTCTTTAGGATCGTAAAAGCTTCCTCTAAGGTTTCCACTGCGAAGAGTTTGGCTCCGATGAGTTTTCGAATCCCTTCTTCCCAAACGGGACGGCCTTCCCCGATGAGAATCACACAGCCGATTCCTTGTATTAGGAAATCATAAAGTGGTTTTGGGTCCTCTTGTTTCGGCCTTCCGCCTAAAATGAGACAGGTATGCTCTCGTTTCTTCCAAGTGGACATTCCCGCGAGCATACTATGAAGATTTGTCGATTTAGAATCGTTGATAAACGAAAAGCCGTTTTTCTCTCCTGCGATTTGAAAACGATGTGGAAGACCTTTGAAGAGTGGGATCTGATATTGAATCGATTCCGGTTTTCCTCCGATCGCTTCGGCTGCAAGAATGGAAGCCGCGAGATTCTCTCGATTGTGAGTTCCGGGAAGATGAAACAGAGAAAGATCGTATTCGAATTTTGCAGTACGGATCTTCAGAGAATTCTCATCTAAGAACGCATCCGCTTCCGGGATTCTTCCAAAACTCAAAAGTTTACACTGAAACTCTACGGTGTTCAGGATTCTTTCTTTGATCTTCTGCGAAACGATCAGAGAATGATTTTGATTTTTAAGATCCGCGATCTTTAACTTTGCTTGGAAATAATTTTCCATAGTCTTGTGTCTTTCTAAATGATCGGGTGCAAGATTTAAAAATACGGACGCGTTTAATTGGAGAGGAGAGGAGTCATCTAATTGATAGCTGGAAAGTTCGAGAACCGCTAACGAGATCGGCTCCTTACAAAAGGAAGTGAATGGAATTCCGAGATTGCCGCCTTCTCTCAGATCCGGAAAATCCTTTTTCAAAAGATGAGCCGTGAGCGCAGTCGTCGTCGACTTCCCGTCCGTTCCGGTGATTCCTATGATTCTTCCCTGGAAGAAATGTCTTCCGAGATCGATTTCCGAAAACACAGGAATTCCTTTTTCTTTTGCAAAGAGAAGAATCGGATGAGTTGGTAAAATACCCGGAGACTTTATGATAAGAGAGATTGGAGGAAGAGAATTGGGTTCGGTAGAATCCGAAAGAAAAGCGATTCGGCTTGAAGTCGGAGGGTTTCGATCACAGAGAATGGGATCCGCTCCCAGAGTGATCAAAAGATCCAATGCAGAATTTCCGGAGATTCCTCCACCAAGAACGAGAGTCTTCTGGTCTTTTAGGGACTCGGGAAATTTCATTTTTTGACCGTTGAACAGTGATTGACAGGTTATTTTCACCCCCGATAGTTGTCAGTAGCAAAAACTTAAGGATATTCCCTTGCTCGATCACAAAGTACGCGACGGTGTTTTGATTGTTTATCTCAAAGGACGTTTGGATGTTTCCATCGCCAATGAAGTAGAGGAAAATCTGAATGATCTGATCGACAATCAAGGTCATAAAAAAGTAATTCTGAATATGCAGGAAGTGGATTATATGTCTTCGTCCGGTTTCAGAGCTTGTATCTCCACCCTTAGAAAGCTCAACTCCAAAGAGGGTGCATTAAAGATTAGTAATATAAAACCTGCAGTCAAACGTATCTTTGACGTAATCGAACTTACCTCTCTTTTTGACATTCGCGAAACTGAAGAAGAGGCTTTGAAATCTTTCTAAGCTTCTGATGTCTTCCACTCAATTGCACCGGGTTCTCCGGGAAATCATCGCCACCAAACAAAACGAAATCAAAGTGACTCCGAGTTTCGATCCGATTCCCTATAAAGGACTCGGACTTCGGGAATCGCTCAGAAGTCGTAACTTCTCGATCATCGCGGAATGTAAAAAGAAAAGCCCTTCCGCCGGTGAAATTCGTTCCGAATATGATCCGGTAAAAATTGCGAGCACTTATGAAGATTGTGGAGCTTCTGCGATTTCGGTTTTGACGGATCGAGATTATTTCGGTGGTTCCCTGGAAGATCTGAAGAATGTTTCTTCCAAAGTAAGAATTCCCGTTTTGAGAAAGGACTTTATTTTAGACGAGGTTCAGATACGAGAAGCAAGGGCCTACGGCGCTTCCGCGATTCTTCTCATCGTAAGAATTTTGACTCCGGAGCAAATCAAGACATTCTTAAAATCCGCTTCTTCTTTAGGAATGGACAGTCTTGTGGAAGTTCACACTTCGGAAGAAGCAAAGTTAGCCCTGGATTGCGGCGCGGAAATTATTGGAATCAATACGAGAGACTTGGACACGTTTCAAATTCATCAGAATCTTGTGGAGGAAGTTTCCTCTTTCTTGCCGCCTAACGTTATTAAGGTGGGGGAGTCCGGTGTTAAGAATCGTTCCGATCTGGATAACTTTCGAAAGCTCGTGGACGCCGCATTGATCGGAACCTATTTTATGGAAAAATCCGATATTCACAAAGCTTGGTTGGAGTTATTTTAGAATTTTTGCATATAGATTCATTGCTTCCGACAAATCATCCCACCGAAAAAAATCTTGCGTCGGACTTTAAGTCCGTTTTGTGGTAAACTTCTGCTTGATCTTTATTTCTAAGAATTTCTAAAAAGTTTTTTAAAACCCCGGAATCTTCCACTGATTGGCAAAAGATTTGCTTCGCGAATCCCTTGTTATATAGACATTTATCAATCGCATGGATCGAATTTTAGAATGGAAATTCTCGTAATCTGAGAATCCATTTGCCGAGAGAGGTGAGAAATTTATGATTCGATACGGAGTTTTCTGGTTCCTTCTTCTTATTTTTGCGTTTTTGAATGCAACGATAAGAGAACTTACTTATAAAAATCTATTCGGGGAATTTTTATCGCATCAAATTTCGGTTTTCACCGGAATCCTTCTTCTGAGCATTCCGATTGCCGGAATTGCAAAATACTTTCCATTTTCAAATGCGAAACAGTCGATTGTCATCGGAATCGTCTGGGTGGTTCTTACCGAACTTTTTGAATATACGATGATCGTCTTCTGGTCCAAAAAACCGATTTCCGAATTCTTTCACGCACACGATGTTTTTCAAGGCGAACTCTGGATTCTTTTCTTAATCTGGATCGCGTTGGCTCCTTTTTTCTTTTTTAAAATCTTAAATCGCTCTTAGAGAAACATGGGACTTTCTGTAAATTTTTCGTTTTGTCGTGAATTATTGTTTTGGGGAGTGGGTGCGGCGTTTATGCGAAGTTCGTATAAACGCAGACTTTAAGGTGGAGTCGGGTTTTGTCGGAACTACGACAACGAGAAGAATTTGTTTTTTAGTGATTGATTCGCACTTATACGAAGTTCGTCTAAACGCGGTCATTTTCGAGGAAGTCCGATCTTGTCGGAACTTCGACAACGAGAAGAATTTGTTTTTTAGTGATTGATTTGCACTTATACGAAGTTCGCCTAAACAAACAAAAGTGGTCATAACTTAGGAATCTTTTTGATCAAAGGCTCGTTAATGTTCCGCATTTTCATTTGGAGTTTATGCGAAGTTCGCCTAAACGGCAACATTTAAGATATAGCCAACTCCTGTCGTAGTTCCTACAATAAGAATCTGACCTTTACTGATGAATTTAATATTCTGTGAAGTTACTATTAACACCGACATTTAAGATGAAACCAAATCCTGTCATAACTTCGATAAGAAGAATCTGATTTTTATAGATAATTCATTTTATACGAAGTTCGCCTAAGCACGTGGAATTGTAATAACTTATGAATCCTTTCAATCAAAGACTCGTTCGTAGTTTTTTCCGCTTGGCTTTTTAGGAGATATGCGAAGTTCGTATAAACGCCGCCTTTTACTATAAATCCAACCCTTGTCGCAGCCCCTACAATCAGAATCAACTCCTTCACAAGCTATTCTCCCACTTACGCGAAGTTCGTATAAACGCCGAGCTTTACGGTAAATACAAACCCTTGTCGTAGTTCCGACAATCAGAATCGAATCCTTCACGAGCTTGTCTCCCACTTATACGAAGTTCGTATAAACGCCACCTTCTACTATAAAACCAACTCTTGTCGTAGTTCCGACAATAAGCACCAACTCCTTCACGAGCTTGTCTCCCACTTATACGAAGTTCGTATAAACGCCGCCTTCTACTATAAATCCAACCCTTGTCACAGCCCCTACAATCAGAATCAACTCCTTCACGAGGCTATTCTCCCACTTATGCGAAGTTCGCCTAAACGCCCGACATTTCAGACAAATCCAACAACTCGTTTCTCTAGGCGCTCCTTTGGTTCAAAGAAGAAACAAGGGAACATAAGAATTCTTATAAAAAGAAAAAGTTCTGAAACGCTCTTCAAAAGAATCAAATCAAAACATCTTGATTTTAGGATGGAATTTGACTGTTCATCGGATTCTTTTTTTTCTTCCCTGAAAAATCGCGATTGAAAAGAGTTTTCTCTACGACCCCAGAGAAAAACATCGACTTGTAGGATGATTCCCATGACTCAAGAGACGCTCGGCGAAGTTCAAACCGGAAAGATTCCATTAAAAGGAAGAACCTTAAAAGAACTTTCGGATATCATGTCGTCTCTTGGCGAAAAACCCTTTCGCGCAAAACAGATCTATCACGGTCTCTATGTAAATCGTTACGAATCCTGGGAACAATTCACGACATTCTCCAAAGCGCTCAAAGAAAAGTTAGAAGAACTCTGTTCTCTTACTCGTCTTCACGTTGCAAAACATCTCAAGTCCGTAGACGGAACTCAAAAGTTTACCTTTAGTTCCGAGCCGAACAACGGAAAAGAATTCGAAGCGGTTTGGATTCCCTCCGGCGACGGAGGAAGAAAGACGATCTGTATTTCTTCCCAAGTGGGTTGTACTCTCAACTGTAAATTCTGCGCGACAGCAAAATTGGAGTTTCAAGGTAATCTCAAAGCTCACGAGATCGTAGATCAGATTCTCCAAGTGGAAAGAATCGTAGGCGATAGAGCGACTAACGTTGTTTTTATGGGAATGGGGGAACCGTTTCACAACTATTTCAACGTGATCCGCGCGGCTTCCATCCTTCACGATCCGGACGCTCTCAATCTGGGAGCAAAAAAAATCACGATCTCCACATCCGGGGTCGTCAACGGAATCAGACGTTTTATTGAAAATAAAGAACCTTATAACTTTGCGATCTCCCTCAATCATCCGGATCCAAACGGAAGAAAGGAAATCATGGATATCGAGGAAAAATTCGCACTTCCCGAACTCATACAAGCCGCGAAGGATTTTACGAGAGAATTGAATCGAAGAATCACTTTCGAATACGTTATGATTCCCGGCGTGAACATGGGCCAAGAGAACGCGAATAAGCTCGTGAAGATTGCGAGATCCATGGATTGTAAGATCAACGTGATTCCTCTCAATACCGAATTTTTCGGATGGAGAAGGCCGACGAGGAACGAGGTAGAAGAGTTCATCGCGCTCTTGGAACCGGCCGGAGTTCCGATTCTCAACCGAAGATCTCCCGGAAAAGATATTTTCGGGGCCTGTGGAATGCTCGCCTCAAAAAGTTGACCTCAGTTTTCCTTTTTGAAAAATGGGGGAATGAATCCGAGAAGAATTCTTCTTTTCCTCTTATTAACGATCTTACCTTTTGTTTCCTGTCAGGAATACGTTCAGCAAAAATGCAGCTCTGCTTGTAAGTTCTTTGTTCAGTGCGCGGTGACCACGTTTAAGGACGTGAAAGTTACCGAGCTGGAAAAGAATCAGGCGATGATCGACTGCGAGAGCGGTTGTATCCGAGAACAGAGTTTTGTCCTTCCCTGTTTCGAGTCCGAAACTACATGCAAAGGTTTTAATACCTGCGTCCTCGAATCCGGATTTATGGATTAAAAAAAAGGAATAGAAAATGAATTCAATCACTTCCGATAAACCCTTGATATCCGTCAGAGTTCTCTTTGTTTTTCTTTTGTTCTCGATTCTTCCTTTGCTCTTTACGCTTCCCCTCGACGTGATCGATATCGATTCTTCCCAATACGCTGAGATTTCGAGAGAAATGGTGGAAGGCGGAAATCCGTTTTTTATCCGAGACAACGGAAGAAGATATTTGGATAAGCCGATTCTTACTTTCTGGAAAATTTCTCTTTCCTTTCTTGTCTTCGGTTATCAAAATTTCGCGTTTCGTCTTCCGGCGCTTCTTTTTACGTTTCTTTCCTTCTGGGGAATTTTCAAACTTACTGAATTGTATTCCGGAAGTCGTCTTCGTGCTTGGATCGCGGTATTCTTATATTCTCTTTCACCCGGACTCTACTCGATGGTCGTGGATCCGAAGATCGACGTTTATCTCACTCCGTATCTGATTTTGGTTCACGCATTCTATTATCTGGGTTTTAAGAAGAATCGAAATTATTATTATCTAATGTATTTTGCGATGGGCTTGGGTTTTATCACGAAAGGCCCGATCGCGATGGTGATTCCAGCCTTGTCGATCGGGGGAGATATTCTTTTTAGAAGGGACTGGAAGCGTCTTCTGGAGATGAAATTGTTTCCGGGCGCGTTTCTTGCGATCCTTCCTCCGGTTCTCTGGTCGATTCCTCTTTATCTTGAGTTTCAGACCTACGGCCCTTATTTCTTTTTGTGGATTCAATCCTTTGGAAGATTCTACGTTAAGATGTACAACCAAAAATTCAATCCTCTCTTTTTCTATTCCAACTTTTCTTGGGCGTTCGGAATCTTTATTCTTCCCTTTGCCGGTTTTGTGATCGATCGGGTGAGTAAGTTTTTCAAAGAAGGAAAATCAAAGGGAGTATTTCAGAATATTCTAAAAAACGAATATAAGAATCTGGATTTTGTTCTCGGGTTTTGGCTTTTTCTCTTTTTATTTTTGATCAGCTTTTCAAGATATCAACTTCCTCAGTATATCTACTGGTGTCTTCCCGCCGCGGCCGTAATCGGAGCAGGGGTTTTAGAATCGATTCTTCTTTCTCTGAAAGAATCCAAAGAAGTAGATTTCTTTTTGCGAATCGGAGTCGTTCTTCTTTTGATCACCGCCGGAGCTTTTTTGGTCACGATCTTGATTCTTCCCGTCTTAAGTATTCAAGTCGGTTGGAGTTATCTGATTCTTCCTTTGATTTATTTAGCCGTTTTTATCTGGGTCTTTATTCAAACGGGTAGGGAAGGACGTCTTCTTGCGTCTTGGATCTTTCCCGTGTCTTTGTTTTTTTCCGTCGTGAGTTTGTATCTCTATCCGATGTTGACTTCGTATCAACCTTCGAAAGAGATCGGAACTTTTATTCGGGAGAATGAAGCGGGGAAAGAAAAACTTTTTCTTTTCGGAGTTCCCGCTTCGAAAAGATCCTACGCTTATTACTCTCAGAGAATTTCAAGAACTCTCTTTGATCCCGCGATTTTGGTCGATGCGATTCAAAAGGACGGACAACGTTATCTAATCGTTCAAGACAAATGGGTCGGTAAGATGGATGATTTTTTTGGAAAGGACGTTCAGTTCGAAACTGTAAAAGAATACCCTTCTTATAAAGTAGCGACTCCGGAAGGGAAATTCTTTCTAAAATCACAAAGAGATAAGGTCGCCGGTAAAGTGATTCTGATGCGAGCCACGTTAAAAAAATCCGAGAAAAAATAAGAGTCCTTAAAAAATGATGAGGGGAATTTTCGATTCTCCCGAAAAGTAAAGTAGGCTAAATTGTGAGCCTGGTTTGGTTTTGGTCCCTGGGTTAAACCGGGGACTACTTTTCCCTTCTTCCCTCTCGCCCGAGATATCCTAAGATCCTTTAGTTTTTTTAAATGTGGGAACTCTCACTTTTTTGAAAGTAGGAACTCCTCCGTTTTGCTCAAAAACCCGCCGAACTTCCGTAACATTCTGACTCAAAGCACCGCGCAATAAGAATCGAATTCTACTTGTTCCTACAAAGGATTGAGCCGAAAAAAGCTTGAAATCGGACTTGAAGTCCGTTTGAGATAAGATTACGGGAAAATCGGTCCAAGGAAAATTCTCCCGCGCCTTTTATCCCAATACATTTCAAAAACTCTGAATCAGGTAAAACTATGGAAATGGAAGCGCTCTTAGAAAAACTTTCCAATCCCGCAAAACGAGCGATTTTAACGTTGAAGCTTAGAAAGATCGAAGATTTTTCAAGGTTTACGAAGGATGAAATTACAAAACTTCACGGAATCGGACCCAATGCGCTCGTCTTGATCGAAAAAGAGATGAAGCTTCTCAAGGTGAAATTTAAACAGGGCAAGGAAGCCGTCCGCTCCACGACCAACGCGAAGTTCAAAACGGTCGATCAATACATAGAATCTTTTCCAAAAGAAATCCAAAAAATATTAAACGAAATGAGAAACCTCGTTCGAAAATCGGCGCCGATGGCCGAGGAAAAGATCAGCTACAATATGCCGGCTTTTGCATATAACGGAAATCTTGTCTATTTCGCCGCCTTTAAAAACCACCTCGGATTTTATCCCACTTCCAGCGCGACAAAAGAATTTAAAAAGGATTTATCACCTTATAAATTTTCGAAAGGTGCGATTCAATTTCCTTTGGATAAGAATTTACCGAAAACCCTCATTTCAAAGATCGTAAAGTTTAGGGTCAAAGAAAATACCTGATCACCTTCGCGCCGTGTCCGGAGAATGGGAGCAACTTTGACAACTGGTCTATTCTCGTTTACGGAGGATGTAATCTTTCCGAGGCATATTTTTTAAACGACTATAAACCCTTGCAAGGCAAGATCATCGGAACCCTTCGGAGAATTGACGGTCTTCAATTTAATTGTTTATAATCTTAGAATTTTCCGAACACAAAACTCTAACCAATCCACTTCCAGAGCTTTGAAAAAATAAAAGAATGGAAAGAATCCACCTTACAATGGAACTATATCTATGCTTGTTCAAAATCAAGACGTCAAAAAAAGTATAGGTAGAATTCTACTTGTTCTCTTCTCGTTGATTTTTGTTTTTCATTTTCTTGTCTTAATCCAGGTTATTCCCTATGGGATTGTCTGGGGCGGACGTCTTCAGAATCTGCAGCAGATGTATGCGTTCGAACTTGTTTCCATCGTATTGAATTCATTTTTTCTTTTTGTGATTTTGATGGAGCGAGGTTATATCCGACGTTATTTTTCGAATTCGATTTTAAAATGGATTTTGTGGACGATGTTCGCGTTATTCTCCATAAACACATTCGGAAACTTGAATTCACTCGATCAAATGGAGAGTATTCTTTTTGCGCCGATCACTTTTCTGATCGCGGTGTTTTGTTTTCTTCTGATCTGAAGAAATAAAGAGAAACAAGCAAATTCTGGGCTGACAAAAGACAAACATGACAACTAAAAAATCGAATTCATCTCTTCAAAAGAAAAAAGAGGGCGTGATGATCGAAAAGGACCTCGCACCCGAGTCGTTTCAGGAAATGAAGAGGAAACTTTTGAGTCCTCTCGGATTGGAGCCGACAAATCTTTTTGTCGAAAAGGAAAGCGCGGAATATGGGGCCTGTCGATTCGATCTCATGGATCGAAAGATTGTATTTCGAATAGCCAAGATAACTCCGACTAAAGCCGGCCAATTCGTTACTCTTTGGAAGCGAAAGAAGGGAGGCCCGATTGAACCCTATCATATTCGAGACGATATCGATTACTATATGATCTCCGCCAATATTCAAAACCGTTCCGGACAGTTTATATTTCCGAAAGAAGTTCTCAACGAAAAAGGAATTCTGGCGGGCAAGAAGGCGGGAAAGCGCGGTTTTAGAGTTTATCCCCCTTGGGACGTGTCGCTTAACAAACAGGCGCAAGGAACTCAAGCCTGGCAGTTAAATTATTTTATGGAGAATGATTCTGCTAAACCGAAAGATAAAAAGGCCTTTAGTGATCTTTTACTTTTACGAAAATGAGGAAGGATCGTTTGAATTTTAATCGGTTCTCGTTTTGTTTTTTTATCATAATTATTTGTTTTCTCTTTTCCTGCGATAGAACCGTATACGATCCACAAAAGATAATTTTTAATTCGGAAATTACTCAGCGAAAAAAACATCTTACTAAAAAAAATCTCCCCTTTCTCGGAAAACGCGAAGGATTCGTTTTGCTTCAAGGATTCTTTCATAAAACGGAGATACTGGAAGAGGCAACGAAAGACGGAGAAAAAGGGTATTTGATTTTGAAACCTTTTTCCTTTGTCAGAGAGCCGAATCCGTCTTTAGGTTGGCCTTCTTGGTACGCAATGGACGCCGTGTTGGTCAATGTCGGTTGGATTCCTCTTAGGGGCGTGAATCATAAATATAAGTATCTTTCTTATGAAGATCCCATTATTAGGAATCCGATTTCGATTTACGGATGGATTCGAAACCTATCGAACGCGAACGTTTACGAGAAGGAGGGAGTCGTCCTTCGGAAGCCAAAGACTATAACCGAACTATGGAAAGAAATAGATGAGAAGACGATCGCTTCCGATTCTCCTCCGTACGGATTACACTCTCTCCCGATCTATTTGGATTTGATCGAAGGTCTGTGATATGTTAAAGAGAAGAATAAAAAGATTTGTTTTTCTAAAGCGAAGAAGGCCTTTTGAAAGAGTAGAAGGCTGATTTCAGCGATTCTAAGAATGGAAAGTTATGTCTAAGCAAAAACTTCTGGAATTACTCGCCGACTTGACCTGCCCGATGGATCCTTTTGTTTTTGCGGGTTTCGGATCAAAATACCAAGAAGAATATTTTGCCCAAGAGCTCGACGTTTTCGACATCGAGGAGCGTTATATCGAGACATTTTTGAATTCTTTTGATCTCGATGAAACCGTCTCTGATTTGTTTTCCATTTTTATAACGAAGCCGACTGATTTTTACGAAAACCTGGCTACGAGAAGAGCGGAGGATTGGGATCATTCGGTAAATCTAATGATTTCTAAGGCCGCGGAAAAGAAACCGCCGATGGTCTCGGCGCTCATCGTGCGCTCCATTCGGCAAAACCCGCATCTTCAAAAAAAGTTTGTTGAAATGATCGGCTATTTAGACGTCAAAATTTCCTATCCGATCACGCTCGATCTGGAGTCTTTCTGGAAAGACTTGGATAGAGAGCAAATTGAAATTCTCGATTTTATTCGTTCCGAATTTCCAAATTCTTCCAAACCTTAACTCATTTCGCTTATCAATCCTTATTGAAAACTCTATGGATGATGGGTTGTCTTTGTTTCTTATTTTTAAATCGGGAGCGGAATGATAATCGTATTTCTCTCCTTATAATTCAGTTGTCTCTTTCTCTGCTCTCATAGGATAAAATTTAGAATTTATTATATAATGTATTTATAATTCACCTTTATTAGCAGATTTGAGAAATTAAAATTTATTTCGCAAATTATAATCGGTCCGTTGTTGCCAGGTTGCAAAAGGTGTCGCTGAAAATTCTTTCGGGATCCTTTTAAAAAAATAGAAAGGAACTATCCATGAAACAAAAAACATTTGTATTAACGCTTTGTATTCTCCTCTTTCCGGCTTTGGTTTTTGGAAAAGGAGCAACAAAATACGTAGCGTCTTTGAAAGATTCAACCCAACAAAATGTGAACGCAAGAGGAAGTGTGGACGCGATCCTCGACGACGAAACCAGCAAACTGAAAGTTTCCGGTTCTTACGAATACTTTGGAACGAATGCCACCGATATCCTCGTTCAATTGGAAGGAGTAGAAGCTCCGCTCTGTACTTTCAAACCTCCTTACAACGCAACGAATAGTCCTTGGAAAGATTGGGGATCTTGTGATTTAAACTTGGACCAAAAGAAGGCCTTGAATGCGGGTAAACTCTACATTCTCATCAAAACTATTGGCCGCCCGGAAGGACAAGTGAGAGGAACGATTGCTCCGGAAGCAAAGAAATAATTACCATACAAGAATTTCCATTTATTAATCGATTGAATTCGAGTTTGTCTTAGGCGCTCCCGAAGCCTAAGACAAATCCCTTTTTTGAACCTGCGAGCTTGCGATCACATCTTAGAAAAAAGGTGACTGGCTTATCGAAAGAAGTTTCGCTTCCTTTATAGACTCCAAGGGAGAAGAGCCGAATTCTTATGAAATATTTTTACTTCGTGGATAGCATCGCGATCTTATTGATCGGATTCTATTTTAATCTGGAGGCTCAATACATAGGCTTCCCTTCGGCCGCCGGAGGCGCTACCGAGTTGGAAAGGGCGCAGAGACCTTTGTTTTATCAATACAGTTATCTTTGTTTTTGCACCGGCGTCGCTCTTCTGATTATTTCCTTCAAAACCAACGGATCTCGATGGAGAAATTATTTAAGAATCGGAATTCTATTTTTATTCTTCGTCCTTTCCGCGATCGTATACGGAATCGAACTGAAATATGTTTCTACCTTGCGCGGTGGAGAAGGCGGATGACGTAAAAGCAAGCCCGATTTTACTGGAAACGGACTTAAAGTCCGTAACAACTCTTTTTTACGGAAGAATCCCTTGGTCGGAACAATGAATTCCGAAAATTCAGACTTGAAATCCGAGAGGAAATTTCATTCCAGTCCGATTTCCAAAACGACGGGGCAATGATCGGAAAGTCCATTTTCACTTTCCGGAATTCCGTCAAAGTTTCCGTCGTCTTCCGGAAACGGAAGTTGTCTGAAATTTGCATTCGAGATGGAAAGATCCGTCAGAATAAAATCGATCAGAAACTTGTGTCCCCAGCAGGACTGTTTCACATAACGTCCCGGATTTTTCAAATTCAGGTCTTCGGAAAGAATTTTCCAAGATTTCTTGTCCTTCCCCAAGGGAACGTTCATATCTCCGAATAAAAAATAATCCTTTTTTGGTTTTAGAATTTCGTTTAACGTTCTTAGTTGTCTCGATCTGAGATCCCTGTCTCTTCCTCCATGGCCGGCCTTGAGATGTACGTTTAAAAAGGAATATTTCTTCTTTTCTAGGAAAACTTTCAGCTCGATTCCGCTTCTCAAGCCGGGCTCTAAGGAAAGATTCGGGTGAAGAAGAATTTCGTGGTTCTTAAATTTTTTTTTCCAACAGATCCCGACTTCTTGTTGATAACCGGGAGTTTTTGTAACGGCGCAAGAATAAGAATCGGGAAGAATTTTGAAAACGGCGCTCTCATTCTCCACTTCTTGAAGCGCTAAAATATCGGGATCGATCTTCGAAAGATGCTTTTTGATTTTTTCGAAGTCGGATTCTTTTCTTGGAATTCTTCCTTTTGGAAATTTTTTCTCATCTCCGACCTCGTCGTAGAGAAACATCGCGTTAAAACTCGCCAGTTTTAGTTTTAAATTCTGTGCCTTGAGCGATTCGGCGCCGAGGAGTGCCGCAAAAAAGAGAAGAATCTTCCAAGAAATTCGAAAGGAATCAAGAGTCTGAGATTGAAACATCGAGAGGAGAACTCCTTAGACAGTCAAACTCTCCGAACTTTCTATTTTTTGAATCCAGGTTTTATCAAAAAATTTGATTTTTCTCCGTGAGTCGCCTTACCAACGCTCGGATTTTTTTTTAACTTTCAGAACTTTTTTTAAAACAGATGAAACTTTTGTAATTGATTTCAATTCTCAAATAGCCTTCAAAATAAACGCAAAGAAAAGGCCCTGGATCTTCGTTTACTTGCAATTTTTCACAGAGACAAAAATCCTGTTACCAATACCAATATTGGATTCATAGGGACTTCATACGAATGAATAACAGAGCACTGAAACTTTCGGTACCGCTCATTGCCATCGCGGCCGTAGCGTATCTGATTTTCTCTCCCTCCAAGTATGTTGGGTATGCGCCCGATCAGCCTATACCCTTCAATCATAAGATACATGCCGGAGATAATAAGATAGACTGTAAGTACTGTCACACCGGGGTAGAAACCTCAGCACACGCCACAGTCCCCTCCACATCAACTTGCATGAACTGCCACTCTCTTGTAGCAACTTCCAAACCCCTAATCAAGACGCTTACAAAATCGTATAACGAAAACAAGCCGCTTGAATGGGTTAAGGTGCACGATATGCCGGATCACGTTCAATTCAATCACTCTCGTCACATTTCGAGAGGAGTGGATTGTTCTCAGTGTCATGGAAACGTAGCGGAGATGGTCAAAGTGAAACAAGTCGCATCCCTGAATATGGGATACTGCGTGGATTGTCACAGAGAGAACAACGCACCAACCGACTGTTCAACCTGCCACAGATAACCGGGAGTAATACTAAGCATGGATCAAAAAAATTTCCAAAAAGAAAAGAAGGCTCACTGGCTCTCTTATGATCTCAGAGACAAAGACGAAGAAGTTAAGGAAATGCAAAAAGCTGAATTCTTTACTTCTCCGGATCCTTTGATCGCGAGAATTAAGTCGGGAGAATTCGATCGCAAATCCTTTCTCAAATTGATGGGCGCCGGGGTCGCGATGACCTCTCTCAATTGTGTTCGTAAACCGATTGAGAAGATCGTTCCTTATGTGGATCTCAATAAGGCCGACGAAAACGCACAATATGATTTCGTAAAACACGGACATTCTTACTACTATGCTTCCGTTTACGCGGGAACCGGGATTCTTGTAAAAGCAAGAGACGGTCGTCCCCTCAAACTGGAAGGAAATCCGGATCACCCGGTTTCTCAAGGCGCGCTCGGCGCTGCGGGGCAGGCTTCTATTTTCGATCTTTATGATCCGGATAGAGCTCAAACTCCCGCTACCATCGAAGGTGGTATTGAAGTAAAAGCGGATTGGGCGACCGTTGACGCAAAAGTTAAAGCGGCTCTCGCGGCGAACAAAGGAAAGTCGGTCGTTGTTACAAGACCGCTCGATTCTCCTTCCACGAAGTCGATCATCGGTGATTTTCTTCGCACGGTTGGCGGTGGAAAACACTACGAGATTTCTCTTACTTCTGCGGAAGAAGTTGTAGCAAAAGGGCAGGCCGCTTCGTACGGAAAGGCTCTGATTCCGAACTATCACTTCGATCTCGCGAACGTTATTCTTTCTATCGATTGCGACTTTATGGGCAATTGGCTTTCTCCCGAAGAACACCAAAAAGATTTTTCTAAAAGAAGAAATCTTCGTAACGGTGCGAAGGACGTAAACTTCTTCGTAGCGGCGGAATCCATCCCTACGATGTCGGGATCCAATGCGGATCTTCGTCTTCCGATTCGTCCTGGGGATCAAACCGCTCTCGCTCTTGCGATCGCGGCGGCTCTCGGCGAACTCGGAGCCAACACAAAAGACGCGTTAGGCGGCGCTACCGTTGCGAGCCTTGCTTCTTCCTTAGGTGTGAGCGAAGAGAATATCCGTAAGACGGCAAAAGCTCTTTGGTCCAACAAAGGCAAGTCTCTCGTGGTTGCGGGAAGTCTCGCGGCGACGACCAAAGACGCAGTGGATCTTCAAGTTCTTGTAAACCTTCTCAACAGCGTTTTGGAAAACGACGGTAAAACCGTGGATCATTCCAATCCGAAAAAAGAAGGCTCTGCGGATTATTCGGGCAATCTGAATTCTTTAGCTTCCGAGCTGAAAGGAACCAAAGTAGGAGTTCTTTTTGTAAACGACGTCAACCTGGTTTATCAAGCGGGAGAAGAATGGAAAAACCTTCTTCACCAAGCCGCGTTAGTCGTTTCTTTGAGCGATCGTGCCGACGAGACTGCGCTTGCGTCTAACGTTCTCGCGACCACCACTCACTTCCTCGAGTCTTGGGGAGATGCCGAAGTTACAAAAGGAATTTTCTCGATCCAACAACCTGCGGTTCGTCCTCTCTTCAACTCTCGTTCTTTTGAAGACAGTTTGATCGCTTTTGCGGGCGGATCTCTCGGCGGAGAAACGAGCTTTTACGAATACGTAAAAAATTCTTGGACTAAAAAACTCGGTTCTAAACAAAAATGGGAAGACCTCTTAAGAATCGGAACCACCGTAAAGGCGTCCGATCGTAAGAAGTCCGCCGGTTCTTCTCGGAACTTCAACCGTTCCGCTCTCAAAAAGATCGCTTCTCCTTCTGCGGGGCTCAAACTCGCGTTGTATGAAACCTCTGCGATCGGAGACGGTAGAGCCGCGAACAATTCTCAGCTCCAAGAACTTCCGGATCCGGTAACCAAAGTTACCTGGGACAACTACATTCTTCTTTCTCCCGCTCTTGCAAAAGAAAAGGGAATCTCTTCCAACGACGTTCTGGTTTTAAAAACCGGAAACAAAACGATCGAACTTCCGGCGCAGATCCAACCTGGAATGCACAAAGAAGCGATCGGTGTTGCGGTCGGTTACGGAAGAACCGCTGCGGGCGCCGTTGGAACCGGAGTTGGTAAGAATGCTTATGTTCTTTCCGAAAACGGAATCTATTCCGGAATCGCAGTCACTTCTCTGGAGAAAACAGGAAAGACTTACAAGTTGGCTTGCACTCAGCATCACCACATGTTGTCTCCCGGTTTTAACTACCCGGATCGTCCTCTCGTTCAATCCACTTCCATTGAAGAATATCGTAAAAACCCAGCTTCCGGCAAGGCAGCATCCGAGATTCCTAAGATTCTCAAAGACGGAAAACTCGTGGATGCGGTCGGAGCGAATCCGAATTATTCTTACCCCGGTTACAAATGGGGAATGAGTATCGACCTTTCTTCCTGCACAGGTTGTGGTTCTTGTGTGATCGCTTGTCAGGTGGAGAACAACATCCCGGTCGTTGGCCGTGATGAAGTTCGCGTGGGTCGCGAGATGCACTGGCTCCGTATCGACCGTTATTACATCGGCGAGCCGGATCAACCGGAAACTCTCCAAGTGGCTCATCAGCCTATGCTCTGCCAGCACTGCGACAACGCTCCTTGTGAGACCGTTTGTCCGGTTCTTGCAACCGTTCATAGTTCCGAAGGGATCAACGACATGGTTTACAACCGTTGTGTGGGAACTCGTTACTGCTCGAACAACTGTCCTTACAAAGTGAGACGTTTTAACTGGATGCAACACTGGTATAACGGTGCGGAAGGCGCGAAGGCTCCTCGTTATCTGGGACTCAATCCTGAAGTTACGGTTCGCGGTCGCGGGGTAATGGAAAAATGTAATTTCTGTTCTCACAAAATCGCGGAAGCGAAGATCGCCGCTAAAAACGAAGGTCGCGTTCTGAAAGACGGAGAAGTCAAAACCGCTTGCCAACAAAGTTGCGCCGCGGATGCGATCAGCTTCGGCAATACGAACGACAAAACTTCCGAAGTTGCGAAACTTTCTTCCGATCCAAGATCGTATCGTGTTCTCGAATATCTGAACGTCGGTCCTCAGGTTGCGTACCTGACCCGAGTCAGAAGCTCAATTTAATGGAGTAACGTAAAAAGCTATGTCAATGTCCAACGCAGTCAAAGAAGCCCTGGATATCCAGCCTCTCGTAACCGGCGGTAAGTCGGTTCGAGACGTTACAGAAGATATCCTTAGACCGGTCGAAGCGTTCCCCACTTCTTTGTGGTGGAAGGCTTTCCTTCTGGTTCTTACCATTACAGTCGTCGACTTAGGTATCATCGGATACCTAATGTGGGAAGGTCTCTACATCCTCGGGATCAACAATCCCGTGGCTTGGGGATTTTTCATCGTAAACTTCGTATTCTGGATCGGGATCGGTCACGCCGGAACCCTGATTTCAGCCGTCCTTTATCTGTTCCGCCAAGAATGGAGAACAGGGATCAACCGCGCCGCAGAAGCGATGACCATCTTCGCCGTGTTAACCGCCGCTTCCAACTTGATCATCCACATCGGAAGACCTTGGGTCGGATTTTGGTTGTTCCCTTATCCGAACGAAAGAGGACCTCTTTGGGTCAACTTCCGTTCTCCTCTGATCTGGGATACTTTCGCGGTTTCGACTTACTTAACGATCTCTCTCGTGTTCTGGTATATCGGTTTGATTCCGGATATCGCGGCTGTAAGAGACCGTTCCAAAGGTGAGATGAAACGTAAGATCTACGACATTCTTTCTTTAGGTTGGGTGGGCTCGAACAAAGCTTGGTCTCACCTCGAGATGGTTGCGATGATCCTCGCGGCTCTTTCCACTCCTCTGGTTCTTTCGGTTCACACGATCGTATCCTTCGACTTCGCCGTATCCATTCTTCCAGGATGGCACACTACGATCTTCCCTCCATACTTCGTGGCGGGGGCGATTTTCTCCGGATTCGCAATGGTTGTGACACTGATGGTAATCGCGAGAGAAGTGTTCAATCTGAAAGACTACATCACCATGAAACACTTGGAAAACATGAACAAGGTCATCATGGTCACCGGTTTGATCGTAGGTCTCGCTTACTCCACCGAGTTTTTTATGGCTTGGTATTCGGGTAACGAATACGAAGGTTTTGCTTTCGTAAACAGAGCTTTCGGTCCTTACGGTTGGGCTTACTTTATTATGTTTAGCTGTAACGTATTTTCTCCACAGGTTTTCTGGTGGAAAAAACTCAGAACGAGCATTCCAGTTATGTTTATCATCTCTATCGTAGTAAACATCGGGATGTGGTTCGAAAGATACGTAATCGTTATGACGACTCACGCAGACTTCCTTCCTTCCAGCTGGGATATGTATATCCCAACCGTTTACGACTTCATGATGCTCATCGGAACTTTCGGAATCTTCTTCACGTTGTTCCTTCTGTTCTGTAGAATCATGCCTGTTATCGCGATCGCGGAAGTCAAAACCGTTATGCCAAGCAAAGACGGAGGACACCACTGATGTATAAACCTCATAAAGAACAATTTCATACATTTGAAGAAACGAGCGCCGGAGTATTCGGGCTCTTTGATTCTCCTGCGGAAATCATCTCTGCGGCGGCCAAAACAAAAGAGAAGAATTACACGAACTTTGATTGTTTCACTCCGTATCCGGTTCACGGATTGGATGACGCGATGGGAGTTCCTCGTTCCGGTCTTCCTTGGGTGACTTTTTTCCTGGGGCTTTTCGGATGCGCCGTCGGCTTTGGAATGCAATATCTCACTCACAAGTTTGATTGGCCTTTGAACATTTCGGGAAAGAATTTAAACGCTTGGTTTGCCTACATCCCGATCACGTTTGAATTCACGATTTTTATGGCCGGTGTAGGAACTGCGGCTGCGATGTTTTTCTTAACCAAACTTCCGAAAATCAATCGGAGAATTTTACATCCCGATATCACTACGGACAAGTTTGCACTCTGGATCCCTTCTTCTTCCAAAGGATACAAGGAAGACGAAGTGGTAAGCTTTATCAAAGGTCTTGGCGGAAAGAACGTCGAGGTTGTGAAATAGGAGCAGCGACAGGAATGAAATTTACTAAATCACTGATTTTTCTTTTGGCCGCCGTTCTATTCTGGAACTGCGAGTCCAAAACGCCTCCTCTGGAATACTTTCCGGACATGGCTGATTCTCCAGCGAGAGAAGCACAAGAAGCGGATCCGATCTCAAAAGACGGGGCCGCTTCCAGAATTCCTCCGAAAGGAGCGATTCCCGTAAACTATCATCCATACGAGTTTCTCGGAATGGACGTAACACAATTACCTAATAAAGGACTTTCTAATCCTTATAAGAATGATTTAGCCAATCTCCAAAAGGGAGAGGCGAAATATCAAACTTATTGTTCACCTTGCCACGGCGTAAGAGGAGCAGGGAACGGAAGCATCGTAGGACCGGCGCCAAGAATCGGGTTTCCGGTTCCTGCCGTGGTTTCTCCTAAGATCCAAGGATATTCCGACGGGCAAATCTATCACGTAATCACAGCGGGTTGGGGAAGAATGAAGAGTTATTCCTCACAAGTTTCTCCGGAAGACCGTTGGAAAATCGTTCTCTACGTGAGAAAACTCCAGGAATACGAGAACAGAACTAAAAAAGACGTGGCCAGGAATTAAGAATCATGGAAGTCAAAGTCGAACAAAATCTGATTAACTTTAAACTCGACTCCAAAACTCGTAGCGCCCTTTTCGGGATGATCGGGATCGGAGTTTTGAGTTTACTCATCGGGTATTTTACCCTATCACACACTCCTCCGAGACACGAGGGTGGACATTCGAATCCGGCGTGGTCCGCGTTTTTGATCGGAACCTTTTTTATCACAGGGATTTCTCTCGCGGGAGTTTTCTTTACTGCGATCAGTAATATCACCGGTTCTCATTGGTCCGTCACTGTAAGAAGACTTGCGGAAGGATACGGATTATTCTTACCGGTCGTCGCGGTTCTTTTGCTCATCACTACACTTGGAATTCATGACCTCTACGAATGGAGTCATGAAGACGTCGTCGCACACGATCACCTTTTGCAACATAAGAAACCTCTTCTGAACATTCCTTTCTTTGTGATTCGGATGATTCTTTTCGGAACTGTTTGGTCCGTATTCGGATGGCTTTTTTATAAGAGATCGACGAAACAAGATCAGGATAAGGATGTAGCTCACACTCAGTTCAACGCAAGATTGTCCGGTGGGTTTATCGTATTCTTTGCTCTTTCCTTTTCATTGGCGTCTTTTGATTTGATCATGTCCTTAACTCCGCACTGGTTCTCGACCATGTTCGGTGTGTATTGTTTTGCGGGCGCGTATCAAACCGGACTTTCCAGTCTCGTGATCATGATCTACTTTCTGAAAAAGAAAGGTTATCTCGGAAACCTAGTAAACGAAAATCACATTCACGATATCGGGAAGTTTATGCTCGGGTTTTGCACTTTCTGGGCATACGTCGGATTTTCTCAGTTTATGTTGATCTGGTATGCAAACATCCCGGAAGAAACATTTTTCTACGAGCAAAGACTTACGGGCGGATGGGAAGTAATCACTTACGCGCTTCCGTTTATTAAGTTTGTAATTCCGTTTCTTCTCTTGTTGAATCGTCCGAACAAAAGAGATATCAATTCTCTTGTAAAGATCGCTCTTTGGATCGTCTTTACACAAGTCATCGAAATCTACTGGCTTGTGTTTCCTGCAAACTTTGAACACTTCAGTTTTTCCAGTTTGATTCTTACCTTTGGCGCCGTGATCGGTTTTATCGGATTATTCGCCTTTGTAGTTCTGAAACGTTATGAGTCTGCTCCATTGATCCCAGTTGGGGATCCGAGATTGGATCAAGCTCTTCACCATCATCAATAAAAGAGGAAGAAGAATGAAAAGAAATTTAACACTTGTTGTTCTCCTAACCGGAGTAGCTCTTCTTCTGGGAGCTTGCTCTAAGTTAGCTCAGGTCACAAATCATAAGAATTGTGATCCATCCCTGGTAAATCCGTCCTTAACACCGACGGTTCCCATCTTTGCGGAAGCGGATGCAACCTCTGCGGTGAAAGAGCGCGTCGCGCCCGGAACCGTCGTGAGAGTGTATGACTATAGAAATCATACTCCGAATCCAAGACTTTTCGTTCGCGTAAAAACCGAAAAAACGGAAGGTTGGATCAATCCTCGTTGTTTAGTCGTAGGACAGGATCCTTCGAAGTCCGTTTTTGCTTGGGGATATAGTAAAGACTATGTTCACTTTTACGATCCCGAAGATCACGAACACTATCCAAACGGATATGAATTTCCGGATTATGCTTCTCTTCCAAAGGATAAGGTTCCATTGGCTGAACTTGCTCCTGAACTGAAGCAGTAAATTAGCAACCGTTACAACCATTAGAAAGTTCCATGCCTCTCTGAAAGGAGGGCATGGATTTTTTTTGTCCAGGCTTAGATTGCGTTTGTGCACGCTTATAAACGAAGATTTCCTCCTTTATAAACGGGGTTGTTGATATTCATGGTTTGACCTACGATTTTTCATTACAAAGAAATTTTTAGAAAGTTCTTTGTAATGAAAGGTGGGAAAGCCATGCAGAGAGAAGTTTTTTTTCGAGATCGATTCGGTTGGTTTTTTTCTCTTCTTTCTCTTCTGTTTATGGGATGTTTACAGAACCGTAATTCCGACTCTGTGTTTATGCTTCTTGGTAATCCCGCTTCGATTACGGTTGCAGATCTCAACCCATCTCTGGGAACTTCCCCAACTTTGACTTATTCTACAAGTTCGTTTGAATTCGTGAAGAATATTACGATTTCTGCAATTCAACCGACCGTGGCGGGATTGGTGACTTCGTTTACGGTTTCACCTGCTTTGCCTTCAGGTCTCTCTTTTGATTCGACGACGGGAGTGATTACGGGGACCCCAAATTCCAAACAAATTGCGTCTTCTTATACAGTAACGGCTTCGAATTCCTCAGGCTCTTCTTCCTCTTCGATTCAGATTTCAGTCGATGCACTCAATGCGGAATGGGAAAGTTTTTTAAAGGCTCCGAATCCGGATATCAGCGATACGAGCGGAGGATTTGATTTCGATCTTTCGGGTGATACTTTGGTCGCGGGCATGTGCGGAGAAGATAGCGCTCAAACCGCGATCGTTCACAGTCCGTTTGCGGGTTTGACTTCCGCCGGGGACGACGATTCCGCGGGCGCAGCCGGAGCGGCCTACGTGTTTCGCCGATCGGGAACAACGTGGGTATTGGAAGCGTATCTCAAAGCCCCCAATACGGAAGCTAACGATCAATTCGGATGTAGCGTCGCGATCTCGGGAGATACGATCGTCGTCGGAGCTCGGGCGGAAGATAGCGGGAACTCCACCATTCTTCATTCTCCGTTTGCCGGTTTGACTCCTGCGGGTGACGACGATACTATGATCAGCTCGGGAGCGGCTTATGTATTTCGTAGGGCGGGAACGACTTGGGCATTGGAAGCGTATTTAAAAGCTCCTAATAACGATACTGGAGATCAATTCGGTTCGAACGTTTCGATTTCGGGCGATCGGATCGCGGTTAGCGCCGTTCAGGAACGAGGTGGTTTGGGAACAATTGTACAAGCTCCTGCGCCGGGTTTTACGGGCGCGACCGACAACGATTCTATGCCGACATCGGGTGCGATTTATATCTTTGAAAGAAGCGGAACTACTTGGGTTTGGGACGCGTATATCAAGGCTCCGAATGTGGACACTGGAGATTTATTCGGCGGGAAGATTCAAGTCAGAGGCGATACTTTGATCGTCGGAGCGAACGGTGAGGACAGCGGGAGCACTCCGATTCTAAATTCCCTGGGACCGACTCTTACGAGTGCGGGCGACGATGATTCCCTTTCCGGCTCAGGCGCGGTCTATGTATTTCGCAAGACCGGTTTGAACTGGGCTTTTGAATCTTATATCAAGGCTCCGAATGCTGACAACAGCGATCAATTTGGTTTGACTCTGGATCTTTCTGACGACGGAAACGTGGCGGTAGTCGGAACTTACAACGAAGACAGTGCTCAAACGACGATTTCCCATTCTCTCGGACCGAGTCTTACGACGGCCGGAGACGACGATTCTGCCAATGGCGCCGGAGCGGCTTATGTGTTTCGTAGAACCGGAAGCACCTGGGCCTTTGAGGCGTATTTAAAGTCGCCAAATATCGAAGCGAACGATAACTTTGGTAGAAGCGTTTCCATTTACGGGGATATGATCGTAGTCGGCGCGATTGGAGAAGACAGTTCTCAAACCGGAGTTTTACATTCTCCTTCTGTTCTTCCCGGACCCGGAGCTGACGACGATTCCGTAAGTAATTCCGGATCGGCCTATGTTTTCCGAAAATTATCCGCGGGTTGGACCTTTCAATCCTATCTAAAAGCGCCGAACGCGGAGGCCTCGGATACTTTCGGAATTTTGGTTTGTATCGAGGACGACTTGATTGCGGTTGCGACCATGAACGACGACGATGGGCTCGGAATGATTTGGAACAAATCTTCCGGAGCTCCTCCCACGCCCGCGACCGACAATGACAGCGTATCGAATTCGGGTGCGGTCGATATTTTTTACAAGTGATCCGAAAGTAAAATCGCCGATTCGATTTTTCAAAACGAACCATATTCAAGTTTTAGAATTCTTCTCGGCTTTCGAATCTAAGATTCAAACAAAACAGGCGATGACGACGAAAGCATAACCAGCTAGGTTTACCGGGTTTGAGTCTCATTCTACCGTCTCGAAAACAATAAAACGAAACCGGTATTCCTTGGGCTTTTTCAGAAGAAAAAACTTCTTTTCAAAAAACGAGTAGGGGACCGGATTTCAACGCTTGATTTTATCTGAGAATTCTTGCTATTAAAAAGAACGAATCAAAGAGAAATCGATTTTCTTTTTGATTGCAAAGTGGAATCGTTTCAAAGAATCTAATGCAGAAGGCGGATTTGATTTTTTAGAATCCGTCTTCTCGGTCCATTTATGAAATACGTTCAAAAATTTAGATTCTTAACCTTAATCCTTTTGTTCTTTCTGAATTGTAATTATCACTATTACGTGCAGAAGAGTTCCGTTGATACAACTTCGCTTCCCAATCTATCTAAGATAAGAATCGTATATCTCGGCTTTCGACCTTTTTCGGCGGAGATTACAACTTCCAACTCGCAGGAAAGAATTTATACCGCCAATTTGGTTTATCCGGATCGTACCATTCCAAAATTTCAGAATGGGGTTTATGCTTCCGATCTGAGATCGTTCGGATTTAGAAAGGACGTTCCTTCCGAAAAAGTTAAAAAGTTCGTTCAGGATTATCTCAACGAAGTAAAAGAAAGCGGGGTTTTGGAACTTACATACGTTACGAGCATTGAAAAAAAGGGAGAGGAAAGAATTTATAAATTGAAAGACGTGGGTGCCGACTATTACGTCGTTGGGGTTCACAATCCCGCATTTCAATCCACTAAAAATTTCGGAGGAAGTGTCGTTCAACTTTTTTCATCGATGTTTTCCGTGATTAGTTTCGGCCTCATTCCGAGTTACGCTTCCTTACAGGCGGAGACTGAAATTAAGATATATGATAAAAATCTAAATCAGTTGACCGCGTTAAAATACGACAACGGTTATTCCGTTTTGGGAGCGGTCTGGGCTTCTTCCATTCCGGAAGAATGCGGAAGAATGGGGTGTAACGCCTTGAAACAAGTCAGTTCTCCACCAAAGTTCGTTTATCAAGAATTGGGTCCGAAGTTTGAAACTGACATCGTGAGTTATATCCAGGCTCAACCCTCGTTTCATAAATGATATGGTTTATATCGAATGGTTTGGAAATGCTTTCGCGATCTTCGGAGGATTTTTAGCCTTTCTTCTCGCGATCCCGGAACTCTTTCTTTCTAAAAAAACAAAATTTCAGATCTTCTTTTCAATCGCTCTGATATTGATCGGAATCTTGCAACTTTTAAACGCGATGGCGTTCCAAGGAGTTTTTGAAAGCCCTTCCTTCTATCTTGTTTTGAGTCTTCCGATTCTCTTTCTGATCGGCCCGATCTCATTACTTTCCATTCAGGCAATGGTGGAAGAAGAATTTCGATTTCGTCTTCTTACTTGGATTTCTTTTTTACCAACGATCCTCTTGACAATTCCGGTTTTTATTCTTTCTTCAAAGATTCGTTCTTTTCCTTGGGCGATTTCTTTTTCGGATCAGAATACAACCGAACTTTTATTTACTTCATTTTATTTTTGTGCGGCCTTGTATTCATTCTTCTTTGGAATTCTGATTCTTAGAATTTTATCTTCGATTCAAGAAGCGAAGCTGAGACTTCTGATCTGGATTTGTTTTTTCGATTTTTCTTCGGTTTCCGTTTTGGGAATATTAGGGATAAGTTTTGAATTCTTCTTTTTAAAAGTTTCCAGTTGGGTGGTGACTCTTGCCCTTTGTCTCGTTTACTATGTAAGAAAAAAATATTCGGATCTGGAAGAAACGATTCACGTAGAACTGGTAAAATCAAAATATTCCCGTTCTCGACTCGGGGGATTGGAAGTAGATTCGATCGTCCGGGAGTTGGAAAGAATGATGAAGATCGAAAAGATCTTTCAAGACGAAGAAATTTCCCTGTCCTCCGTCGCGGAAAGAGTTTCTCTTTCGAGTCACCAACTTTCGGAGTTGATCAACCGTAAATTGGGTAAAAGTTTTTTCGCCTGGTTGAATCAGTATCGAGTGGAAGAGGCCAAGAGACTTCTTTCGGAAAGCGACAAGACCGTTTTAGAAATCGCGATGGAAGTAGGATTTAACAATCGCTCCTCCTTTAACGAAGCCTTTCTGAAGTTTACTCAAAAAACTCCCGTGGACTATCGCAAGTCCTCTCGCCAAGAAACTTCGCTTTTGTATCGTTCTTAGATCGTTTTTCCTTTTTTTGTAAGGCATTATAATCGCTTTCCAAAAAAAATGTAAGCTGTTATAACTCCAGTCGATGAAAGTTCGAAAATGATTCATACTGTCCTGGTTGCAGTTGTCAACAAGGAAGGTAAGAATGCAAACCAACAGCCTTACGATAGATCGTTCCGGAGAACAGGATCGAGTTCTATCTCTCATTTCGAAAATATTTCTCCTTATGAATCTCGTGGTCTATGACGCCTTTGCCATCGGCTTCTTTTTGATTCCAATCAAACTTGCTTCTTGGATCGGAATCGAAATCCAGACTTCCGCGGCCCTCGCTGACTTTCGGGCCATGTATGGCGGACTTTGTCTGGGAATCGGCGCCGTCCTCGTTCTCGGACTCTTTAAAAAAGAATGGGTTCAAGCAGGGATTCTTCTTGCGGTAACAACGGCGGGCGGACTCTTTTTAGGAAGAATTTATACTCTTCTTTTGGACGGTCCGGGAAACGAATATATTTATGTGAGTATGGCGACAGAGGTTGGAGCGGTCGTGATCGGGGGCTGGCTTTTAAAACGTTCTTAATCAAAAACTTCCCTCGGCAGGAAAGCCGAGGGAAGAAGTGTGAATTACTGTTTCGTGCAACGTGCTCGAAATGAAACCGTTGTATCCGGTGCGTTGCCGCCTAATTCGTCCGTGATAGGACAATCGATCGCTTGAAGGTCGTAGACCGTCGCCGAATTTTCTTTTACGGTTGCGCTACAACTTCCTGCGACTTTGTTTTTCCCAGCCATATAAACTCCGACCGCAGTATCGATGTCCATCTGAGAACCGCCGGCTCCGATTGTCACCGTGGTCTTAGTAGGATCGATCCCGTGAATGTTTAAGCCCGGTAGATAGGTTGTCGGAGTTTGACCGATGATAATCCCGATATTACCGATACCCAATCTACAGAATTGAACGTCCGTAAGCGTGAACTGCGCGCTTCCTAATTTTAGAGACGCGGTGTTGAGGGCCGGTTGAGGAAGATCGGTTGCTTGAGCCGGAATGGCGGCTAACGCTAGCAAGGGGGTAATGTCGTCTTTTTTGTCTTTTTCACAATTCGAAAAGCCGACCAGAAAGCCGATCAGCATAGTCGCGGTTACGATTTTATTCTTTGTATATTTTGTTTTCAACGGAAAACTCCTATTCTGTTTGCTAAAGAGAACGACGTCGCCCGATTTATTTTTTTCGGAAGGACTTTCGTTCTGTTTTATATTTAGTTCGGTTTTCATTTTTATTTTTCAAATCTACTCTGTACTCGTTTTGGATCTCGTAAATTTAGAACGTTATCGCTCTGAATCTCAAATTGAAAGTGGAAGGGCTTCTTTTTCGAATCTCTTCGTAACTTTTTTGGATATCAGATCGAGAGCGAGTAACGTTATTCTTTTTTTAGTTCCTGTTTGCACTTCTGTCTTCCGTTTGGATCTAACCAATCGGATTTGATAAATTTTCATGCTGTTTCGCATAATGTGGATTAGGCTAGTCGTTCATTGCTTGTTTTTTACAGTTTGTTCCAATTCTTAATGTTGTTTTTTTATTTCTCCTGTGAAAAAATAAAATTAGTTAAGAAATAATAAATTTCCTAATGGATGAGAAGGCTTTTCGAAATGAAAAAAAAGAAAAAATTAATCTTGAAGGTGAGAAGATTTGTGGGACTGAATGTTATTGTGATTTCTATACAAGAGATCTATTTTAAAGAATATTCTTAAATTGCCGTTCCATTCTGATTTTACATTCTACATACATCCAAAGCGTAATGCCGTTTGTATCGGAGGCTTGAAGTCCGAAATGAGAAGTGAAGTCGGATTTTGATTTGTACTAAAGAGAGTTTGCGCGAATGCAAGGGAAAGGGTGTTTGCGGCATCGTCCTTGTTTTGACTTTCCGGACTACAACTCATCCATAAAAAGGAAATGAAAACGATCCATTGTTTAGAATTTTGATTAGTATGCATGAATTATGATAATTCTATAATAAGCGTTAAGTGTCGCTTCTTCTCCCTTAGAAACCGGAGAGCCTGGATATGAATCTAAAAATACGGTTTTAGGGATTACTTATAATTTAATCTTTTCGACGGGCTTTTGTTCCCAACGATTTTCCGTTGATTCCTTATGGCTTTGAGGCCTTGGAATAGATTGAATTTTTAAGAATACTACAATCGGGTTTCGTTTTTGGGAATGGTTTTTTATAATTTATGCGCTCATTCGAAAAAGCTACTTTTTGCAAACGGGATCGCCTCTTTGAGTAGGTTTTTGACTCGCGGAGTTCTTTTTAAGAGAGGAATCGGAATCTCATTCTTTGATTGCGTTAGTTCCGTTTCTTGATATTTTTGGAAGCAAGAACAGAGACGAAAGAGAGAATCATGATTCAAGATAAAAAAAATACTTTCTTCATTGAGAACGACACCCATTTTCCCGCAAAATCGATTGCTCGCGTTACGAACCTTTGGAGAAGAACCGCGGTCCTTCTTCTCATTATTTTTTTTCCGGGAACTTTATTTTCCTGGGGAACTCACTATCTTATCATGGATCGAGTGCTGGAACACCCGAGTATGAGCTTTACTTCGCAAGAAGTTACGTCCGAATCCTTGGATTCTTTTGTTAAAAAGGAAAAAGATTCTTTGAAAATTCTTTTTGACGAGTTTGCGGAATGGGAACGCGCAAGAGGATCCAAACGTTTTCAAAAAATCGAATTTCGTCCTGATCACGCGAATGTCTTGGAATTTTTAAGAGCGGCCCGTCTCAATCCGGCGACAAAATTCTTAGAAGTGGAAAGAATTTTCCCGCGTCTTCCTATGAAACAAGGAAACGTTCCGGCTTCTTCCGTTTCTCCTTATCTTCCGGATATGCCCGAACTTCCCGCGAAATTTATTTCCAAAACCGGAGGTAAGATTCAGATTCGTTCGATTCTTTCGACTTATATCGACGAACCGGATTGGGGAATGGATCATAGCCTCTGGCCAATCACCGAGTACGGATACGGAAAACAACCTTACGGAAAACCGAACGGAGAAAGTAGTAAGGCTCCGTTTCACATGCAGTTTCAAAACGAGAATTGGCTCCTCTCTCTTTTCGCGCCAGAAATCGTTGAAGGAGGAATGATGCTCGACCGTATCGAATTGTTTTCTCGTCTTTCCAAGTTAGCCGGTAAAACCGGTCATGAATATTGGAAGTATCGATTCGCAACTTGGGCTTGTCATTACATCCAAGATATCGGACAACCTTATCATTCCAAAGCGGTTCCCGACGCCGGTTTCTTTTATTATCTGCGTTATATTTTTGCTTCTAAAGATACAAAAAAGGAGATGAAGGCAAAATCAACTCAGCTCGTTGCCAACCGTCATTTCCTCTACGAAGATTTTGTTTCCTTCAGTCTAATCGAGTTCTATTCAAAACCGACTCCCGTGACCACGGCTCTGGCGGGTTTTCTTTTAATGGATTACGACGGTTTTCATTTCGGAGAATCTACGACGGATCTTATGAAGTTTGTGGGCAAGAACGCGTCTTCTCACGCTCCTTCCATAAACGAAACGATCATTTCTACGTTCGGTCCCGAATATACAATGAAACCTGAATATGATTTGGAAAAAGAACTCGGAACGAAGATGAAGGAAATTCTTCCAAGTTTAGATCCTGAAAAAACAAAAGAACTTTTGAACGAGACCGAAAAAGACTTTGCTTTGACCGGTTCCGCCACCAGGGACCTTTTGAATTCTTTAAAATAGAATCCGGATTCTTATCTTACAATGCACTTCTGTCGAGATCGGAAGAAGTGCATTGTAAGCGCGATTTTTTGCGATTTCGAAAATTCTTAGATCCCAATTCTAAACTCCCTTCGCTCGAATTGTTTAAAAAATCCTTTCTGATTTCGGAATCAATCAGGCGATTCCCGTCAAAAATCATAAGTCTGGTCGAATCGTTTTCCTTTTCCGGTTAAGATTCTCCTTGAAAAAGCGAAAGGTTCCATCTTGGGATTTTTCTAAGATTTCGATTCTAATGGGGAGAATTGGGAAATGGCTCAGAAATTGAAAGAAGACAAGGCTAAATCAAAAACATTCGAAAATCATATCTTGGACGCGGTCATCGTTGGCACAGGTTTTGCCGGACTCGGAATGGGCGTGCGTCTGAAAGAAAAGGGAATTCATTCTTTCGTGATCCTGGAACAAGCGGACGGAGTGGGAGGAACTTGGAGGGACAATCATTATCCCGGCGCGGCTTGCGACGTTCAATCGCACCTTTATTCTTTTTCCTTTGAAAGAAATCCGAACTGGTCTAGAATGTACGGTCTTCAATCGGAGATCTTAGAATATCTCAATCACTGCACTGACAAATACGATCTCAGATCGCATATTCATTTTAATACTTCCGCTCAATCCGCAATTTTTGACGAAAGATCCGGAGTGTGGAACGTAAGAGCGACTAACGGAAACACATACAAGGCAAAGAGTTTTATCAACGGTTCCGGCGGTTTGAGTCGTCCGGTTTTGCCCGATGTTCCCGGTTTGAAAAAATTCAAAGGTAAGATGTTTCACTCTGCGAGATGGGATCATTCTTACGATCTTAACGGAAAAACGGTCGGCGTGATCGGAACGGGAGCGAGTGCGATTCAGATCGTTCCAACAATTCAACCGAACGTGAAAAAGTTGAATCTTTTTCAAAGAACCGCTCCTTGGGTGATCGCAAAACCCGATCGTGCGATTTCTAATTTTGAAAGAAGTTTGTTTCGTTTTTTTCCTCCCGCTCAGTGGCTTTTCCGTTTAGCGATCTATTGGATGTTGGAATTCAGAGTGATCGCGTTTACGATTCATCCGGGTTTGATGAAAGTTTTGGAATTTTTTGCAAGAGGTTATATCAATAAGAATGTAAAGGATCCGATCCTTAGAAAAAAGGTAACCCCGAATTTTACAATCGGCTGTAAAAGGGTTTTGATCTCCAATGAATACTACGGTGCATTACAAAAACAGAATGTGAATGTAATTACGACAGGTATTCAGGAAATTAAAGAAAACGGAATTGTTACTTCGGACGGAGTGGAACATCCTCTCGACGCTCTCATTTTGGCGACCGGTTTTCAAGCCGCAGAAGCGATGTCTCCTTTCGAAGTAAAAGGTCTGAGTGGTTTGGATCTAAACGACGCCTGGAAGAACGGGGCGGAAGCGTATCTTGGAACTACCGTTTCAGGTTTTCCTAATATGTTTTTAATCGTAGGTCCGAATACAGGTCTTGGTCACAGTTCTATGGTTTTGATGATCGAGTCTCAGATCAACTACACTCTACAATGTATTCTTTCTTTGCGTAAGAAGAAATTGAAGTTTATCAACGTCTTAAAGGAAGCTCAAGATCGTTACAATCAAAAGATTCAGGCGCGTTTGGAAAAATCGATTTGGAATACGGGCGGTTGTGTGAGTTGGTACAGAACAAAGAATGGAAAGAATACAACTCTTTGGCCCGGTTTTACTTTCGAATTCCGTCTGAAAACGAAGTCCGTAAATCTTTCCCACTACGAGATTGCGAAGTCGGACGATCAAATGGAAAGTATCGGCCTTGTTTCGAGAATCGCTTTGCTCTTTGGCGGAATTTTTCGTTAACAAAATTTAGAATCGTCTCTGCATAGATACGGTCCGGAGAATCTCCTTGCCAAGCGATTATCCACCGTTCGCAGAGACGCATCTTTATTAAAGCCGACTTGATTCGAAAAAGAATTCGGATATAGAAAAGCGCAGAAAGAAAGTAAAAGGGGATTACTTTGTTGATCTCGCTACTTCGAAATGGAAAGAATTTCATCTTCGTTAAAAATATTTTTTCCACTTTGAGTAAAGATCACAACCCTTCCTTCTTCCGATTGAATTCTTCCTTTCAAAATTCTTCCGTCTTTCAGACGCACTACCCAAAACATTCCGTTTTGAATTTTCTTTGTGCGGTTAAAAAAATAGGCGGAGTTGGTTTCGTAATACGGTTTGTTTTTTTCGTTCCAATGGTTTAGATCCTGTTGAAGTCGATCGAGGGGTTTTGTTTCTAAACGGACTTTTCTATATTTGTGGGAATTCTCTTCCAGTTCAATCGTGTCGCCCGGTAATAAAAGGTCTTTGGGTTTTTCACTTGTAAAGTTGAGAGCGATATACTGGGATTCGACGGAGCCTTCGATCAAAGTGAAATACAACTTTTTATTTTGAACTTCGGAAAATACAACGGTTCCAGTCAATTGAACGTTCCAAGCCGCAATTTTAAATTTTGTTCCTTTCGGTTTAGAAAGGTTTTCTTTCAGATAAATTTTTCCCTTTTGAAGTTCTACGATTAAATCGGAATGTTCGGAACCCACGGAGGTTAAAGAGAGAGAAGTATTCGGAAATACGAATATGGAAATCGATCCGTATGGGGAAGAAAATTTTACGCTACATCTTTTATCCTGTTCCTCGATTTTCCAGAGCGGATTCGTCTTCAAGTGAAAAGAACAATCACTTTCCGTAAGTTGAATTCGTTTATCAACGAGATTAAACGAATTTGTGGTATGATAAAACCCGGAAACAAAAAGAGCGAAAACAAAGCCGCAAGCCGCGCTCAAAATCCAAACGGATCGTTTTTGAAAAATAGAAATCGATGAACGCCTCCGCGAAGGTTTTGCTGAGTGTTCTATATTTTGAATCGGATAAAAGAAAAGGCTCGGAGTCAATTTTGCGGTGTATTTTCGAAAGGAAGAGAAGTCGGTGTAAGCCGCGTATTTTTGAACTTCATCCGGATTTTCCTTAAAGTGTTTTTCGGAATCGTCATCGATAGATGATTCCAATGGGGATAAGGATTCTTCAAAAAATTTTTTCTCCAAATACTTTCTAAAAATTTCCGGCTTCATATTTTAAATTAGGAGTAAGTTAATAGTTCTATAATATTTTCTTTTTGGAGCGGTCTAAAAACGTGATAACCTTGAATCAAATCTACGCCGACGGATAAAAGGTAAAGAAATTGTTTTTGATTTTCGACTCCTTCCGCTATTACTTTCAATTCCATATTGCTGCTTATGTCGATGATGGAATTTACGATCAGCCTATCCAACGTGTTTTCGGTGACACCTTTGATAAACGCTTTGTCGATTTTGATGTATTCTACGGGAAAGGATTTTAAAAGAATAAAAGAAGAATATCCGGTTCCAAAGTCGTCGAGAGAAAAAGTGATCCCGAGGCTGTGAAGAACGTTTAATGTATGTCTGCTGATCTCGTGATCGATGAGCTCTGAATTTTCGGTGATTTCAATTACGATTCTTGACAGGAATTTTCGCCAATCTCCGGAAAACGTTTTGGCCAAGTCGATCAGGGATTCCGAAAATTCGATGTTACCAAGTTGTTCTGGTGAAATGTTGATTGCGATCTTGGTATGAAAATTTCCCCTTTCGACCAATGCGGCAAGCAATCTGAGTGCGTCCAGAAAGGATTGTTTTCCGAGTTCCATCAACGTGGCGATATCCATACGTTTGTCTAAAAATTCGCTCGGATATAAGATTCTATTTCCCATCTTCATGCGGACCAACGATTCGATCAGTACGATTTCGCCGGTTCGAAGGTCGATGATAGGTTGGTATTCGTAAAACAAGGTCCTATCCGAATGACCTTTCTCAAGGAAAAAAGAAGATAGGGTAAAAGGTATTTCGTTTTTATGAGAATCCATCGAATCCAAGTTCAGCTTTCCTCGGATCGGATTATTTTCCAAAATGATTCGAGAACGTTCGAGGGATTCTCGAATGCAGTCTTCATGATACAAGTTTACGGTTGAAATTCCCATCGAAACGATGAAAGAAATTTCCTTCTTTCCGATTTCGTGTTTTACCGAAAAAAAATTTCCGAGGTCGTCTTTGATTTTATCGATCCGTTGTTTGTCTCTGGAAAAGTTAAAAAGAAAAATAAACGTTCCTTCCGCGTAAGAGGAATGGATGATATTTTTACCGTCGCAGATTTTTTCAAGACAAGCTCCGACTAAAAGGATTATCGATTCTTGTTCACATTCTTCCGAAGTCCAAAGACGAAGTAAAAGTGTATAGGCGTCTCCCTTCTTTTGAAGGATTAGAAATTGTGAATGTGCCTGCTTTGATATCGAGCTTACGTCGAACTTATCATCTTTGTGAATGGGAAAAACGGGAATATCTTTTTGAATTCGGTGGATTGTATGAAAAAATTCCTCAGATCGGAGTGAGTTATAGATCTTTTTGATCGCTATCGTTTCGAGAATGATCTTACCGGAAGCGTTGATCTTAAATCTTGAAAATCTCCGATAGGTTCCTTCTCCGTTTGTAATCGTAAAAATTTTATTGGAGAAAAAAAGAGACGGGATTCTGTCCTCGGTTGTAAGGGAAATATTGGAAAGGAGAATTTCTCCGTGTTTGGTCGAAAGAAAATGTCGGTTCCGATCGTTTTTTGTTTTTAGATCAAGGAAAATTTGGATGAACCCGGAAGTTAGAGGAAACAACTCGAAGCTGCGGAAAGAACTTTCAGAGTTTTTACTCGAAATTTTTCCTCTCAATACGACGTTTTGTTTTTTATGCTTACTCAGAATTTGAAGAATCTTTCCTTCAAAGCGATCGAGGTCGAGAAAACGATGGATGGATCGATAGAGAATAAAAAAATCCTCGGAAAAAGTCGAACATTCTCCATTTTCTAATGAGGATACATTCAGAGTTGACGGGACGTTTAAAAAGGCATCCTTCCATAACGAAGTTCTACGATTAAAATTTTGTTTATGAATGCACAGAACTAAATCGGATTCACCCTGATTGGTCTGAATTTCAAAATCACATTCGAAAATGATTTCGTTTTGGTTTTCGTCCCAGATAAGGAAACCGCTGAGCGCGATCCATCGACTGGACAAAAAGATCGCCTTTTCTCGTTTTGAATTTTTCTTAAAATGAGAAAGATCGATTTCTTTGCCCGAAAGATCCAATAAAAAATAATCGGTTCCATTCTTGATACTTAAAGAAGAATCGATCCGGATCTTATAAGGTTTATACTCGGTATAAGTGATGACTTCCTCCGGTTTATCGCTCTTAGCTGTTAAATCCAAACTGTTCTTTGAATATTCGTTTTGCATCATATCGCCGGCCGCAAAGATATGAGCCTAACGAACGAGTCGTATAAGCCAAGTATTTAATAATTAGAAAGAATCAGCCTTAAGTAAGCGCGGATTGAACCGCTTGGAATAGGGAATGAACGATATGAAATTGGGAACGTATAACTCTGTTTTTCAAATCCTTCTTTTTTTTTCTCAATGCCTGTATAAAGGGCAATTTGGAACATGGCTCCAATGGGAAAAAATAGAATTTTATTTTTCTTGTTATCCGATTATAGAGGCGTTCTTTTTTTAAACATCGTTTTTTGTTTGCTCTTGGGTTTAAGTTTGTATATTTCCGTAAATCATAACTTGGAAATATATTCTAAAATTAGCATATTCTTAATTGTTTTTATTCTATACGCGCAGTATTTGGGACTTTGTCTTTTTTGCAGGAGTTTATTGCTCAAAAGAGTTCGAGAGAATTCGGGTTTACAATCCGAAACAAAACTCAATTTACCGAAAGAAAAAAACGATTTTGTCGGTTCTCATATCTATAATCTACGGATGACTCCTCATTTTCTGTTCAATTCCCTGATGACATTGAGGATTCTTATGGAAAGCGATAGCGAGAACGCCATTGAATATTTGGACAGTCTTGCAAACATGCTCCGATATTCTTTTCGCTTTGTTGCTCAGGAACGCGTTTCGCTTAGGGAGGAACTGGACTTTACACTTTCTTATTTCGATCTGATCAAGAACAAAGCTAAAAATCCGTTTCGTATCATTCTTAAAAGGGAAGTGGACGTGGAAATCGGGGAAGTTTACATTCCACCGTTTTTAATTCAGACGCTTGTGGAAAATTCCGTAAAACACGCGGTTATGAAATCGAAACAGTCGATCGTAATCGAAGTAGAAATCGGAAAGATCAGGCCCGATCATATTCGGATCGTAGTACAGGATAACGGCCCCGGGGTTGCTATCGTCGAAGATTTTACAGAAGGAACTTTTTTTTACCTAAGAAAAAGACTGAACGAGATCTGTTTGGACGCTGATTTAAGGATTCAAAGCGAAGTCGGAAACGGGTTTAAGGCTGAAATTTCATTTTATAACGCTTCTTCCGAAGTAAAAAAGAAAGAAAGGATATATTAAGGGAATCTAACACGTTGTCTATGGCTTCAATGAGTTTGTATCTTTGATTCTTTTTATATATAATCTAAGAGAATCGTTAGGTGTTTTATACCTTCGTTTATCTTGATTTTTGCACGGAGCCGCGATGGTCTTTGAAAACAGTAAACAGAATCATTCGAATAAAGAAATGAAAATTTCTACCCAAGAACTTTCCGATTTTAAATCCAAAGTTGGTTCGAAATGTTTTATCGTAAAGGTGAGCGGAGAAGTGAACGTGTTCTCCTCGAAACATTTAAAAGCGGCGATAGAAGATATCTTACAATATGGAAATCAAAAAATTTGTGTGGATCTAAGCGATATTGCTTATCTGGATTCTTCCGGGATCGCAGTTTTTATCGGCGTCTCTACTCTTTCGCGGAGAAAAAATTCCGAGCTGATTCTATTTGGTGTTTCCCCTCAGATTGATCATATATTTGAGATGGTCCGCGTGAAGCCTCTTTTTAAAATCGTTGGAAGTGTCGAAGAAGCCGTTTTGGAAGCGGCTCGCGCTTAAAAAATCAAAACGTCCACTGAAACCGGACCTGTGCGTCTATTTCCCCGTTCGGATAAAAACGATCCGCACCAATGGGAAAGCGAAAGGACGGAAGAATCTGGAAACTGGAATTGTCATTTTTTGTGGAAATCGATTTCCAGGTCCATAGATCCAAAAGATTGATAATATAAAATACGGAAGTAAGAATCAGAAAAGAACGATTATGATTCTTATGCTCATAGTAGGCTTCGTAGTTAAAGTCCGAGTTTATTAAGCCTAATTCTTTCCCAAACAAAATGCTACGTTCATTAAACTCTCTTTGTTTCTGGAGTTCATTTTTTCCCCTTTCATACTCATACTGGGATGCGCCCGCAGATAGAAGAGTTGATAACAATAAGAATGTTCCGAAGGATATTCGTTTTGTTCGTATTTGATATAATCCAGGTAAAACAAAGTAGTAAAGTTTAATATTGTAATGTTTATGAACGTTTTCGGTATCTTTTTCCTGCTTATTCTTGTAGACTATTTTCGAAATTCCGGAATTCGAAATCGAGATTTCTTTCGAATTTGAAAGTAAAACGGTCGTATTGGATCGTATTGCGGAAAGGACTCCGGATTTTCTTTCTCCTTTTTTGGAGATAATTTCAACCTCGTATCCGCCGACTACACTCCTGAAATTATTTTTATCGAAAGGAAATTCGTATTCTAAGGATTCGATATCCTTAAACTCTATAATGAGCAGTTTTGATTTCCGTTTATCATAAAAAGTGAATTTTCCGTTGCTCTCCGAATGTATAAGAGTCCATTGGTGGACGTCAGGATCGGATTTTGTTTTGAGAGTGGTTCGTATCCCGTTAAATCCGATTTCGATGCTGACGATTTGATTCGAGGGTATTTCGATTGTTTCATACGCGTTTTCAAATCGTATGCTGCGTTCTTTATATTCGAGTACCCTTCCGATTAGAGTCGTATTATCTTTTAATAGAATCGTATCCGCGAACGATTCTTGAGAAAATAAAATCACACAAAGCGAAATCATTTGGATCAGGATTCGAAAAAAGGGATTCACGGGCCCGTCAGTCGATTGGATCTTCGGAAAAATCGAAACGATCTACTTTGTTTCGCGGTATTACTTTTAAGGACCGGTTACACAGCGAACATAGTGTAACCCAGTCTTTAGGTTGTCGTCGCTTCCGCCTTCTCTAAAGTCCACGATCATCGCTCGATTCCGTCCTCCTGAACCGTCCGGAGAGGGATGTGTCGTCGAAGTCCAGTAATACGAATCGCTCGCGTTCGGAGTATTTGGGAACGATGTGGTAGAAATGGATGGCGCTTCGGATGCGAAGTTTACGATCGTATACATTTCCTTAATGTTCGGAAGCCGCCATACAAAACCTCCCGTTGTGAGAGTGTTGCAATAATTCAACGCTGTACTCCAAGCGCTTGTAGTCGGCGCCCCGGCACAAGGAGCCGTCGCCGCTTGCCCCATACTACATTGAGTCCAAGTCAAACCGGTGCTTGCATCGAAGATCGTACCTGGAGTACCTCCCGAGCTGAAAGGTCCGATTGAAAAGCCGCCTCTGAAGGCCCAAAAAATAGAAATGAAAACGATTAAGAATTTTATAGAATTCATATTTCCTCACTCACTCGTAACACAATAATGATACATCGCAGAAGATTTGTCGACGTTCTGAGTTTTCCCAGCGTAGATATTCACTTTAAAAGCTTTGTTCTTATTCGCACTCGAGGCACGAATCGTGGAAGACCAATAGTTAGTGTTCCCCTCGATTGTATTCGGGAAAAAAGTAGGATGGATCAGGTAATCATCCGCAAAATACGAATAATCAAACAAGGATTGTAATTCTTTGATCGTAGGTAATCTCCAACCATCTTTACCCGCATAACCGGCTCCTGAATTTCGATTGTTATAATCGCGGCATCTTTGAACGGCTTCCGCCCATGTTGCGGTTAACGCGCCGTAGGTGTTCGAACTTCCGCTTCCCGTGCAGTCGCTTCCACTCCAAACTTGACCGTTTACACAAGAGGCCCAGCTACGGTTTGTCAATCCGTGGAAAGTAATCGGATCGTTAGGAAAGCCTGGGTTTATGTTCGGTCCGGATAAAGTGGCCGTAGGAGTCTGCCATAGGATGGAAGCATCCATTCCACTTCCAGCACAAGCAACCGGATTTCCGGATGTATCCCAGCAACCCGTTTGCCCTGTATCGGAAAGGGGATTATTAGAAAGTTCTGATAGAGTTCCGCTTGTCGCCGAATAGTTCGAGTTCAGAGAATTGCCTGCAAGATCTTTCAAACTCGAACTAGACAACGTCCAACGGAAGGAAAAGTTATCAGGCAAAGGAGATAAGTTTATATTTAAGTGTGTATTCGAAACCCAAGAGTGCGTTTGGCCGAAGCCTGGAATCGAAACAAATGTACTCGTTGCGATTCTATCTTCTATGTTTAAAACGGGAGATAAGCTGGTATCCATAGGTTCGCTGAAATATAAATCGATTGCAAATGTTACAAGTGGTGTGAATCCCGAAGAGCCGTTGACAGGAGTAAAGGAAGTAATCGTCGGCTGCGTTGTATCCGGAACTGCCGCGATGGTTGCAGTCGCCTTTGGGTTCGTAAAGGTTGCGGGTAGTAATGCGATCAATCCGCCCGTGGGTTGGATCTCGACGTCGCTGGATCCGATCGCTGCCTTTGTCGCTAGACCTTTTGTACCGGGAGAATTTGATATGCTGAGAACGCTCGCATCCGAAGAAGTCCAGTCTACGTTTTCCGTAATTTCTGAATTTTTAACTCCGTTTATATAATGATACGCTCGAAACTGAATCGTTCCTCCCACGTATTCGCCCGGAGTTGTACTCGGTTCGATAACGATACTATGTATGGTAGCAGCAGGTACGGAAGACGAAGAAGAATCCGTTGCGATCGTTGCGTTGTCTGTATCTCGAAAGAGCGAAAAAAGTAACACGCCGCCTTTTGGATCGTCCATCAGACAGAATTGAAAGGGGAAAGTGATACAAAAAAACAACACGACTCTCGCGAATCGAAAGATAGATTCTCTTTCACACATTTTGATCTTAGAATTTTCGTCCTTTGTTTTATAACCTTTATGCTCCACCAAAATCCTCCGAGAATCGGATATATTATTAAAATATAATATATCTGGGAAATCTATTTGTATCCGACGTGAAACGTTTCAGAAAAATTTGAGAATAAAAGTAATAATTGGCAGCTTTTGAAGCGAAAGAAGGATCGGTTTTGAGCGGGAATGAAACGTAAAAATTTGGGAATGAAATTCGGGTTCTTTTTTTGAAAGAGGTGATGTATTTATAAAACGGTTTGTTGAATTCAACAAGATCGACAAACCTCATTTTCTATTTTGAACGATTTTTGTTTCAAGGAATGAAACGGGTCGTATGGGGAATGAAACCGGCATTCGTTTTATTAAACGAATGGACAAAGGGTTCTATTTTATAAATCTAGAAAAGAGATCTTGTAAAGACGAAACGTTAGGGCAAATTGGGATGGGGAAACTTTATAAAACTGTGATCGTCGAAGATGATTCCGTAGTAAATGCATTTATAAAAAAAGAAGTAGAGAGCCACGGAAAATTCGAGGTGGTCGGATCTTTTGCTAACGGCTCTGAAACGTTACGTTACTTATCGGAAAATAAGGTCGATCTTTTGCTTCTTGATATAGAACTTCCGGATACGAACGGATTCGAAATTCTTAAGGAGTTGAACGAACCCCCGATTACGATATCCGTAACGGGTTATGAAGGGAATGCAATCACGTCTTACGATTTTGGAAACTTAGATTACGTTACGAAACCGATCATTCCAGAAAGATTTTATAAGGCATTGGACCGCGCTTACGAAAAACTTGCCGCCGAAAAGGAAACGTCCATCCACGACTATGGAACCAAATTTAAAGGTGTGGATCGAAACGTCTTCGTCACCTATTCCAACATCGTTTACATCTCTTCCAATGGAAAACATTCTGTTTTACATACAGTTGACGACGGAATCGAAGTAATCGGGACTTTAAAGGATATCGAACCAAAACTTTCCTTTGGAAAATTCAGAAGGGTCCATAAGCAATATATTATAAATATGGAATATTTAGCGCATATAGAATATTTTAGCGGTGGTTCGCACGTTGCTTATATGAAAGACGAGGAGAAAAGTCAGGTTCCCGTGAGTCGCATTTATCTTTCCGGAATTTAGATCGGATTCCAAACTCCGGTCTTTCCTTGTATCAAAACTCCGATTGCGATCTAACTTTTTTGTTCCGCCGGTTAAATATTTTTCAATCAAAGCTTCTCCAGTCCCTGGGTTTGTTGCAATTGCGGTAGTGACGGCATTTTTTCATAGTTTGGGAGAATCCAGAGATAAAAAATTCGGTTATATTTATTAGAAACTGATTTTCGAATTTGCTCAGGTCTTTGACCTTGACTTGAGATATCTCCAAACATGCAGACAGAACATTTTTCCACAACAAGAGCCAGATCCTCCGTCGATTACCTACTCAGAACCGTTCACCAACATCACGTGCAGTTGAGTCTTATGGCCGATCAAAAAGCAAATATATTGATCGCGGCTTCCTTCGTGATTCTTTCCTTAGCCCTCGGATTTCTTCAACGCGGAACATACGTGACTGGGATGATCATCTTGATGGCCTTTATCGCCGTTGCAGCTTCTTTGGCGATCTTCGCGGTGATGCCGTTTTCAAACCAGGATAAGGAAAAAAGGAAGAATCCTTTGTTTTTCGGAGATTTTGCAAACGACGACGAGGAAACCTTTTTTAAGAATATGGAAGCTTCTTTAGAAACTGATGCCTCCCTTTATAAAGCGATCTCCTTTGATATCTATCAAATGGGAAGGAGTATCTACTTTACAAAATATCGATTCATCCGGTGGAGTTATCGGTTCTTTTTGGCTGGATTTTTTATCGGTGGAACCTTGATCGTTTTTGAAAGTATCGGCTGGATACCTTCTCTTATTCGATAAAGAATTAAAACCGGATTTCGTTTTTAAAAACATTTAAGAATATTATAAAATTCTTTTCTATTAAAACGAGATTCCGCGTATTAAGCGCTTAATCTTTTTTCAAGTAAGAATTTTTGATATTCTTCCCAATAACGATCTCCAAATGGAAGCCATCTCTGTTCGTCGATAAGGGAGTCGAAGTCTTTAAACGATGCGAATTCGGACCAGATCTCTCTAAAAACATTGGTAAGTGATTTTCGGTAGAACGTTTTGTCCCAGTGAATTTTTTTATTCTTCTGTCTGAAAATCGGAAGGGCTTCTTCCGGAAGATACCACTGATCCTTGCTCTTTGCATTTCGATTGAGAACCAGATAACGGATTTTTTCGCCGGCTTGAACTTCGATTCCTAATTCTTTGAGATGAAGAAGGGAAAGGGAAGTCGCTCCGTGCACTTCGTATTCATCCAAGTCTTTAGAAGTGGATCTTCGAACCAAAAGTTCTTCCAGAGGAACTTGTTCGGATCTGAGTTGATAGTCATAACGATCAAAGATCTGAAGGATTTCCTTTTCAGAATCGATCAAGTCCTGAATCGTAACTTTTTCCCGCATCCATTCCAACATTTCCTTCTGTGCATTTTTGATAAAGATAGGAATGTCCTTTCTTCTCGATCCGATTCCTCTGCATTTTAATTTTCCGGAAAAAAATCTTCCCATATAACGGTTCGCGACCGGCATCTTGGGATCTTGACTCGAAGCAGGGAAGAGAAGCCATGTATAAACTCCGTCCACGTCGATTTTGACCTGGCTTTTTTTTTCGATTTCGATACAAAGAGAATCCAACTCTTCTTGGGTAAAGTGCGAAGAATCTTCTTTTCGAATAAAAATACTATCGGTGATTGCGTGAAGAAAAACATAACCTCTTTCTTCCGCGATTTCTTTCGCGATCAAAAGTTTTTCTCTCGCAAATGCGTTTACGCTTTCGTGACTTTCCAATCTTCCGAACTTTGCATTTCTATAACCAAGATAACCGAAAGAAGTAACCAACATCCATTTCAGGCTGGATTGTTTGAGTCCGCTCTCGTAGAGTTTTACGTCGTCCTTTGTTTGCTTTATGATATTTTTATAATGTGTTCTTCGTGCTAAAACGTGTTCCAACGCTTCGGAGACGATTCCTTTTCGTTTATTACAAATTTTATAACCCAATCCCGGAACGATCGGAGTCGTCGGGTCATCCTCGCAACAGGAACAGTTCACACATTCGGGAGAAATATTATGAAGAACCATAATACTCGGATACATCTGTGCAAAGTCGAGTTGTGCCACGTTCTCTGCGGTCATTCCAAACGTGATGTCCGGTTGAAACACGAGTCCTCCTTTGTCGGCTTCTAAAAGTTGAAGAGCGGTCTTGGGAGATTCGATAGCGCTCTTTTGCCAAGGAACGAGATAACCTCTTCTTAACGCAACGTCCGTTTCAATAGCGGTGAGAGCTTTTCCTGTGGAAGCTCTTGCCATTTTTTGAATCGGAAGACGAGAGAGTCTTGCCAACTCGACAATGCCTAGAAGATCGGCTTCCTTGTGAACAAAACTATTTTCGGAATCGATATGCCAACGTCCAAAAAGGGGATAAGAAGGGGCGCGGAATACGATCGTCCCGTATGTGTTAAAACTCGTTCCCTTTGTTTGGATATTTCTTCGGATGGGGCTGACGCGGTCTCTGTCAAAGGCCGGAAAAATATTAAGTTTCTGAGACTGGGAGAAAAGATAAGGAAAGATAATCTGATCTCCATAAGAAGAAAGAATGACATCGGGATCCTCTTGTTTGAGAAGAAGATCGATCTGATATAAAAGTTCTTTTGGATTGGAGCCTGAAAATTCCCAAGAGTTCTCGGACGTTTTGAAGAGAAGAGAATTTTTTTTCATTTCAATTCTATGACTCTGAGAAAGTTTCATAGAAAGAATTTTGAACTTCGGAACTTCGTAGTCTAAGTTTGTAATCTCATCGAGGACCTGTATCTCTTGGATTCTTTTCCCATCTCTTGCTTCCGTATAAGAAAGTTTTAATTTACACAAAGGAAATAGTTTTTTCTCCACGAGATAACTCGTCGGTACTTCGATATCGGAATGGAAGATGTCGAATTTCCCATAGAGGGCGTAGAGTTTTCTGGAAACCCGAGACAATACCGAAGGCCGGGAGATCGTGAGTTTTAGGACGGGAACGGTTTGATTTTCATAGAAGAGTTTTTTTTCTTCGTAAATCGGAATTTCAGCGAGCGCTTTGAGTTGGTAGAGTCTTTCGACCAGTTTTTTGAGAATCAATTCTTCCCCTCTCGCGTAGATGACGGGTTGATAAAAATCGTAAAAAAGAGCGGATTCCCCTTTATCATTCAGGATCCAAAGATGAATTCTATCTTCTATATGATAGATATCGAATAGAGTTCCTTCGATCGAATGTTGTTTATCCATCTCCTTTCAAAACCTTGGTCGCACTCAGTTCTTGTTTTAGTTTTTGTATTTCTTTTTTGAGATCGATCATCATGGTTAAAAGCATCGTATCGATCGGATAAGGTGCGGACGCCATAACTCCGGCCTGCACTTGTAGTTTTGCAGTTCGTATCAAATCATCAAAAACTTCTTGATCCGGTTTTCTCAGTCCGCGTCGAAACTCGAGAAGTCCCGATTCTACTTGTTGCATTTGTCTGGAATACGGAGTTACGGTTCTGCCCATAATTTTTTCTAAACCACCACACTTTTTTCAGAAGACTCGATCGAAGGAGTAAACTTCTTTCTTACTTTGAGATAGGAAAGTTGATTTTCGATTTTAAGTTCCCAGAGATCCGAAGAGGCCGCCGCTAATTTTGGAAAGAAGTTCTGAAAAGTGGGATGTTTGTATTTCATGGATTCGATCACAAGAATCGGAATGTCCAGAGAATGAATGTTTTCCAAAATCAGGAGCATCTTATCCAACAAAAATCTTCCCTCATCTTCTTGAACGTCCCCATCAAAGAATTGTTTGCAAGGAGCTAAGATGAAATAAATCGTATCAGGCGTTTTGTTTTTTGAGATCGTTTTCAGCGCATCTAAGATTTGATAAGGTGTAAAGGCCCTTTGCACCAGAATATTCTCGAGTAAGGACTCGGGAGGAATTCTCCTCTTTCTGGTTTCTTCCGTGATCACAAACGGATCAAAACGAATCGCACAATCCAGATTGAAAACTTTAAAACCCGAAACCGCAAACGCGTATTCCCACTGAAGCGCAAGATGATAGATTCCGGACATTCCCGTAAGCATACTCAAACCCTTTCGATTCCAGGAAAGAACCGGTTGATAGAGGTTCGTGCCGGAGGCGGGGCGTGTTGCGGTTTCCAGAAACATAAATACTATTCTAATGATAAGTATAAATTTGTAAAGCAAAATGTAGGATGAAGAAAATGATAATTCGAAAATATGTCTTATAATTTCGGAATCTCGGTTTTTGGAAAGAATCCGGACTAAAAAACAAATTTATTTTTCTTCGTCTTTTCTACTAAAACGATCCGAATTCTAATTTTTGCAGTTTGGAAGTTCTCGGATTTGGAAAGAATTTTTCAAGAAGCTGATATTTTTCAAAGCTGTTGAGCTTAGAAAATAAAAAGTAGAATATAAAGAAAATAGAATATACTCTGATTCCGTATATTCAAAGTTTTTTCCAGTTTTTTGATAAAACTTCATTTAGGATTGTCGTCTTTTAGGATAAAATTTGTTGATTCAAAAGAAATTCTCAAAAATAATCTTGTTTCTCAATTCGGAATTCTTATTCTGATTTTTGCTCTCTAAACAAAACTACAAAATGAAATTTGATCTCTCGAGAATGAAACAGATTCGATACGCTTATGTCAGTGCGGTAGCAAGTTTGCGAATCTTTGGATTTGTATTCGCGGGGGTTTTGATTCTTTTTTTTGCGATCGTTTCCCTTCGATCGGAAGAGGAAACTTCGCGACCCCTAAAAAAAATCAAACTGCAATTGAAATGGAGACATCAATTCCAATTTGCGGGATATTACGCAGCGATTGAAAAGGGATTCTATCGTGATCAAGGACTTGAAGTTGAAATTTTAGAATCCACTTTTAACGAAGAACCGATCACTCAAGTATTGAATGGAAACGCAGAATACGGAGTAGGGACCACCGATCTTCTTCTGATGAGAGAACAAAAGAAACCGGTGGTCGCTTTGGCTGCTATCTTTCAACATTCTCCTTTGTCCTTATTGGTAAGAAAAGATTCGGAGATTCGAACTCTTCACGAACTTGTCGGAAAGACCGTGATGATCGAACCTCATTCCGCGGAGCTCTTTGCTTATTTTGAAAGAGAAGGAATCAATACGAGTAAGATCTTTGTTCAACCGCATTCTTTTCATATCAACGATTTGAAAGACGGTAAGGTTTCGGCGATTTCAGTTTATCTCAGCGACGAACCCTTTGCTTTGGAAAAAAATAGAATTCCTTATTCGATCTTTTCTCCAAGGTCGGCGGGGATCGATTTTTACAGCGACATTCTTTTTACGACGGAGAAAAGGATCGAAGAATTTCCGGACGAAGTCAAAACGTTTCGAAGCGCGAGTATGAAAGGTTGGGAATACGCAAAGAAGAATCCGGAAGAGATCGTTCAGCTCATCTATCATAAATACAGCAAACGTCATTCTATCGAACACCTCCGTTTTGAAGCGGAGAAGATGAAAATTCTACAACCCGATATCGTAGAAATCGGTCACATGAATTTGTATCGCTGGAAACACATCGCGGAAATTTACGAAGAACAGGGGATGTTAAAACCGGGTTTGAATCTGGAATCTTTTGTATATGATCCGAATCCAAAACTCGATCTTGGTTGGTTGTATGGGACTCTTTTTGGAATTCTTTCGTTTGCGATTCTCGTTGTTTTGATCTCTTCCTATATTTTTTATCTCAACCGAAATCTCAAAATCAGCGAGGCCAAGTCGAGAGAGGCGAATCAGACAAAGGATAAATTTTTGGCGATCATCTCTCACGATCTCCGAGGTCCGATCGGAACCATTCATCTTCTTTTTCGAGATTTGATAAAAACGCCGAGCGATCTGAGCGAAGAAACTCTGCAAGAGGTTCGTTCTTCTTTGCACAAAACGTATCGACTTTTGCAGGATCTTCTTTTTTGGGCGGAGAATCAGAAAGGAGAAATGAAAATTCAAAGGGAGAATTTTTCGGTTCGAAAATCCATCGAAGAGACGAAAGGACTTCTTTTCAATCAGGCCTCGCAAAAAGAGATTCAACTCATTTTAAAACCTGGCATAGATTCTTTGGCGTTTGCGGATCCTTCTATGATTCAACTCGTTCTCAGAAATGTAATCGGGAACGCGATCAAGTTTACGAACTCCGGTGGTTCGATTACGATTCAAGTGGAAGAGTCCGTTGATTTTACTTTGGTTTCCGTTATCGATACCGGAGTGGGAATTTCTGAATTTCATCGGGACAAACTTTTTAGTTTAGAAGAACGAATCTCTTCTAAAGGCACAAAAAACGAGTCTGGATCGGGGCTCGGTCTGATCATCTGTAAAGAATTTATTGAGAAAAACGACGGAAAGATCGGAGTCGAGAGCGAATCCGGAAAAGGAAGTCGTGTTTGGTTTTCAATTCCGAAAGGAAAACCTTCTTCCAACGATAAAATTTAGAATCGGGAATTCTCAAGAGTTTTGTTTTGCATTTTGCGTTCGTAAACTTGTTCCGACAAACTGAATCCTTTTTTTAAAAAAGATTGAAATCGGACTTAAAGTCCGTCTTCCAGGAGAATCGGAAGAATTTTGTCTTTTTCGAAATGGCACGTTCTTCTTTTTAAACTGAGATCGTCTTTTGAATCCGTGAATCCGAAACAAAATAAAAAAGGCGCCCGAGAAGGAGCGCCTTTTGAATTCTAAGAAAAAAGTTTTTTCAATCCAGACGGAATTTATCCATCGGAAATTTTTGAGCCACTTCTTTGACTCCGTCTTTTACTTTCGTTCTGTTCTTTTCATCGTTTGGATTGTCGAGAAAATCGCAGATGAGATTTCCTACAACTTCGATGTCCGAAGGTTTGAGTCCGCGAGTCGTAAGCGCCGGAGTTCCCAAACGAATTCCGGAAGCGACCGCCGGAGGATTCTTATCAAAAGGAATCGCGTTTTTGTTTACGGTAACTCCTACTTCGTCCAGTCCATCCGCCGCTTGTGCTCCGGTAAGTCCTTTTACGGAAACGTCCAGAAGAACAAGGTGGTTGTCGGTTCCTCCGCTGACGACGCGATATCCGCGTTTGACGAATACTTCCGCGAGAGTTTTAGCATTTGCTAATACTGTTTCGATATAAGTTTTGTATTCCGGTTGAAGCGCTTCTTTGAATGCTACGGCTTTGGCAGCGATCACGTGCATCAGAGGTCCGCCTTGAATTCCCGGAAACACACGGGAGTTTAGTACTTTCTCATTTTCTAATGAAGAAAGAATGAGCCCGCCTCTCGGTCCTCTCAGGGTTTTGTGAGTCGTGGTCGTTACGTAGTCAAAAAGTCCAACGGGAGAAGGATGATATCCGGTGGAAACAAGCCCCGAGATATGTGCGATGTCCGCCATGAGTTTGGCTCCGACTTCTTTTGCGATCTCCGCGAATTTTGCGAAGTCGATGATTCTCGCATACGCAGAAGCGCCCGCAACGATCAACTTAGGTTTGTGTTCTCTCGCGAGTTTTGCAACTTCGTCGTAGTCGATCATCTCCGTTTTTGGATCCACTCCGTAAGGAATCGGTTTATAATAACGACCGCTGATATTTACGGGAGAACCGTGGGTCAAGTGACCTCCGTGAGCGAGGTTCATTCCGAGGAAAGAATCTCCCGGTTCTAAACAAGCCAAGAAGACCGCCATGTTTGCTTGTGCGCCCGAGTGCGGTTGAACGTTTGCGTATTCCGCTCCGAAGAGTTTTTTGGCTCTTTCAATAGCGAGACTTTCCACTACGTCGGCGTTGACACAACCGTTGTAGTATCTTTTTCCCGGATAACCTTCCGCGTATTTATTGGTGAGTGTGGAGGTGTAAGCTTCCAAAACCGGTCTGGAAACAAAATTCTCGGAGGCGATCATTTCCAGGTTATTTTCCTGTCTTTCGTCCTCTTTTTTTATCGCTGCATAGATTTCTGGATCTGCTTTCGGAAGAAACTGCATCGTGGCCCTTCTTTTCTAACGGATTAATGAAGTAGAATGGAACCCGATCAGTCTCTGAGGATGAAATCCATCCTCGAGTATTTGTTCTCCAAGAGCAGTTTTGCTTCTCTGAGAATCAATTTTGTAAATCGGGGATCCTTCTCTGTGTCCATTCTGGAAAGGCCTAGGGATTCGGCAAATACATGAGATAGGTCTTGGCCAAATTTTAGGGTCGAAAAATCTTCCGGAAGTGCGGTCACAAAGTCAGAGTGTTTTCGATTCTTTCTGTATTCAGGTTCTTCGGGAGGATGTTTGAGAAGTCCGGAAACCCTTTCTATGAGGGAAGGTTTTAAGATCAACGTTCCGTGATGGACGACAGCTCCTCTTTTTCTAAATTGTGCGTTTCCAGAAATCTTTTTTTCCAAACCTTGATCGAAGACCGCGAGATCCGATTTTCCTCGGAAAGAAGCGTCTAACGTTTGTTTTTTTAGAGAGGAGATGACCAAGCCTAAAAAATAATCGTAGGATTCTTTTACCTTGTAGAGTTCCGGTTTTACGTCCAAGGAGATGAAGAATGTAAAGTTGAGATTCTCTTCCGGATGATGGACTACGGTTCCTCCGCCGCTTGCTCTTCTTACGATCGAAGGTGAAGAATTCTTTTGGATGTTTTTTTTGTTTTTGAGAACCGATTCTTTTCCCGCATTTTTTTCGGATTCTAAGAATGGATTGAGTATTTCCGGCAAAACGGTTTCTTCCGGTTTTTCAGAAAGTCCCACTACGATGGAAAATGGATTTTTCCAGATTCGAAGTCCGGCTCCGTACCCGGAGGATACCAGATGGAGTCCGATCGCTTCTTCGATGGCCAGGTTATAAGTTGCGGAGCGTTCGGAGTTTTGGAAAAAGGAGAATGTGCGCATTGTGTTCTCTTTGCAGATTGTGAGGCTTCTCTTTTTTTGCAATCGGATTGTGATACGGGGAACGTGTGAGTTCCTACTTTTTTAATCTCAAAGCAACGCTTGTTCGAAGAAGAAACGATGGAGTTCCTACTTTTTCAATCTCAAAGCGGCACTTGTTCGCAGAAGACACGATGGAGTTCCTACTTTTTTAATCTCTAAGTGACACTTGTTCGGAGAAGACACGATGGAGTTCCTACTTTTCTCGGGGACGACAGGAGAAGCCCGTGATTGTTCCGACAAACTTTCTCTGAGCAAGATTCTTCTTGCAAAGGTTTGAAGTCTTCCAGCAGAGAAACTTGCTTTTCACTAAATTCTTTGAATCGATCGAAAAAGTGGTCGAGAAAAGTTTTATCTTTAGATTCTTCCCAACTTAAATTGGAGATGGCTTTTCACGGTAGGCCATTCACCTGCGATGATACTAAAGATTACCGTATCTCTCATCGTTCCATTCGGCATAATTCTGTGGTTTCGGATGATTCCATCTTGAACCGCGCCCAGTCTTGCGATCGCTTTTCGAGAAGCATCGTTGAGCCGATGCGTCCTAAATTCGACGGCGATACAATCCAGTTTTTCAAAAGCGTGTTCTAAAAGAAGAAGCTTGCATTCGGTGTTGACCGCGGTCTTTTGAGCTTCCTTTCGATACCAGGTGGTTCCAATCTCCATCCGATTTGCAAAGGTTTCGATGTTCATAAAGCGCGTGCTTCCGAGAATCTTCTGATCGCTTTTTCGTTTTACTACGAAGGGAAGGGAAAGTTTTTCTTTTTCTTCGAGAATGGCTTTTTCTATCCACGCCTTCATTCCCTCCGGAGCAGGGACGTGAGTATACCAGAGTTTCCAGAGCTCTCCGTCTTTTACGGCTTCTATTAAAGAATCGTGATGTTCCATTCTTAGGGGATGGAGTTCCACATGTTCTCCGACAAGGATCGTTGGTTCTGGAGGATAAGAATATTTCATGTCAGTCCTTCTTTTGCTCTGGGATTTTTTTGAAACGTGTGAGTTCCTACTTTTTCAAATCTAAAAGTAGAAATGTTCGTTTGAAGAAAAAGAAGGAGTTCCTACTTTTTTTAAAATTCACAGTCGAACTTTGATTTCCCCGACAAAACTCCCAAAAAAAATCTCCGCTCAAACGACTTTCCATTTGAGTCCGCTCAAAACACGAACGCTCATTCCTCGGAATAATACTGACTCGAGGCTTCTTTTAAAAATTTCTTTTCTTTTCTGGAAAGAGAATCCATTCCACTCTTGGAAATCTTATCGAGAAGAAGATCCACTTCCTCTCGGACAAGAATTTTTCGATTCATCTCTTCTTGCCATTTTTTCATCTTTCTTTTTTGAAGATAACGGCTCAATGAAAACGAAATTGGAATCTTAGACTTAAGTTTATTATAATAAAAGAAATAAAGGGCTCCACCGATCGCACCGCCCGCGTGTGCCATGTGCGCGACGTTTCCGCCAGGACCGGAGAATGCGATGATCAGCATCAAAATGATCACCATGTATTTCGCCTTCAAAGGGAAAAATCCCATAAACAGCAATTCCTGATTCGGCCAGATCAGAGCAAACGCGACTAAAAGACCGTAGATTCCACCCGAGGCTCCGATGATCGTACCTTGATGTAATCCCAAGAGATGCAAACTCCAAGGAAAGAATCCCCCCATAAAACAAGCGAAGAGATAGAACTTAAGAAAGTTTTTTCCTCCCCAGTGATTTTCCAAAATGGAACCGAACATCCAGAGAGAAAACATGTTAAACAGAATATGAAAGAAATTCTGAACCGAATGTAAAAATGCGTAAGTAATGAACTGCCAGACAAAGTAACGATGTGTGATTAGATCCGGCGTTAATCCGAAATAGAGAGTGAGATAATCTCCTACCGTCCAGGAAAGAAGGAGTTGAATCGCAAAAATTCCCCCGTTTAAGATTAAGAGAATCCGAACTACGGGAGTTAGCTCCGGCCCGATTCGATTGTAGATGCCTGTCATAGGGGAACATGATTTCTCCTTAGAATTCGGGAGACAACCGTAAAACGATTTTTCTTATCTCTCTTCTCTTTGACAGAATGTGCGAGATCGAAATCCTGGGTTCAAGGTGATCATCCAGCTTTACGGAACTCGAGGTTCGATTTCCGCCCCTCTCCGTACTACGGAATACATACAAAAGCTCGTTCAAATCCTGGAGATCGTCCGGGATGGAAATCCGAACGTCCTTTCCGATATCGAGAAATTTATTTCCACACTTCCACCGTATCTCACTCACGTAGTGGGCGGTAATACTACTTGCGTTTCCGTTGTCCTTTCTTCGGGGAGAAGAATCGGGATCGACTGCGGGACGGGAGCCCGCGTTTTCGGAGACGAGCTCATGCAGGAAAAATTCGGGAAAGGCGAGGGAAAGATCACATTCTTTTTTACTCACACTCATTGGGACCATATCCAGGGTCTTCCCTTCTTCAAACCCTTGTATATTCCGGGGAATGAACTCCACTTTTATTCTCCCTTCCCCGATCTTTCCGAACGTTTTGAAAAACAACAGGCCCCTGAATTCTTTCCCATTGCATTTTCCGCCCTTGCTTCCACGAAACTCTTTACCTGCCTGCAACCTGGCGAAACTTTGGATTTAGAAGGGGATTGTAAGGCAAGCGTTTATCCTCTCAAACATCCGGGCGGGTCTTTTGCCTACCGTTTGGAAGAGAAGGGAAAGGTCTTTATTTTTGCCACGGATGCGGAATTTACCGGAGAAGATTTTGCTTCCGTTTCGGAGATGAAGCCGTTTTTCCAAGACGCGGATCTTCTCGTTCTGGATTCTCAATATACTTTGGATGAATCCTTCCAAAAATTTGACTGGGGACATACATCCTACACAATGGCCGTAAACTGCGCAGTTGCCTGGAACGTGAAAACCTTGGTTCTCACTCATCACGAGCCCGCGTATGCGGACGACGTTTTGGATATCATTCTTCAGGAAGCGCAGGCGCACGCGGTGGCGCTCGGAAATCATACACTCAAGATCGAACTCGCCGTAGAAGGGAACGAATATAAACTATCATGATTAAAAGTATCGGACTTCATAGAACTTCACGAGCCTTGCTCGTTATCGCCCTCTTAGGGGGTCTCTTTTTCGGTTATATTCTTTCCGAAGTGGACGAAGGGGGAGAACTCGCGATGCTCGCGTCGTATCAGCCCACGACCCCGACCAGACTCTACGATATCAACGGAGTCGTTTTCGCCGAACTCTACAAACACAAACAACAACTTCTCAAATACCAAGACATTCCGCCCCACGTAGTGCAGGCGTTTCTTTCCGTGGAAGACAACAATTTCTTCAATCACTTCGGGATCGATTTTGTTGCGATTCTCAGAGCCGGGATCGTAAACGTTTTTGCGGGAAGAATCAAACAGGGCGGTTCCACTCTCACGCAGCAGTTGGCAAAAACAGTACTTCAAAATAGAAAACGTTCCTTTGCGAGAAAGTTTATCGAAGCCCTCTTTACGCTTCAGATCGAACAAGAATATTCAAAAGAAGAAATATTAGAAATTTATTTTAATCTTATTTACCTCGGACACGGAACCACGGGGATCGCTTCCGCCGCGGACGTTTACTTTCAAAAAGACGTAAGCGATTTGGACATAGCGGAAGCGGCGATGCTCGCAAGACTTCCTAAGGCTCCTGTAAAATATTCTCCATTTAAGAATCCGGCGATTTCGAAAAACGCGCATATCGGAGTTCTCAAGCTGATGGCTTCTCAGGGATATATTCCCGAAGACAAGGTTCAGAGCATTCACGACGATTTCTGGAATAAATACTGGCCCGTAGTCATCACAAAGTCTCCTTCTCAATCGACTTGGGGAAATCGTCTGAACAAGGCTCCTCACTTTACGGAATACGTTCGTCAAAAGCTCGAAAAAGAATTGGGCGAAGACAAGGTTTATACCGGGGGCTTAAAAGTTTATACGACCCTCGACGCTCGCAAACAAGAGATCGCTCAGGAAGAATTGTCCAAGGCGATCAAAAAACACGACGACCTCGTTTCCGGAATCACGGTAAACTATTCCGGAGGAGCGGATCGAGGTTTGGTCGGGCTCTATTATTTGATGGGATCCATCTTCCCGGTGGGAATGCCCTTCGTCAGTAAGTTGGACGAAAAGGCCAACTATCGTGTTTATCTGGAAAGAGAACTCATCGACGCTGCGGATATTCTTTCGATTCTTACGCCGGGTGAAAACGAATCCGCGGCGATTTCCGAATTTCAAAAACAAACCGCGGTTTTCGGAAAGAACCTTCACGTAGAAGGCGCGGCGATCACGATCGAACCTTCCACCGGTTATATTCAAACCATGGTCGGAGGTTACGAATTCACTCCGAAGAATCAGTTCAACCGAGCGACGATGGCGAGACGTCAAACCGGATCCGCGTTCAAACCGTTTGTCTACGGCGCGGCGATTCAAGAGCGCGTGGTCGGAAGCGGAACCGGAATTATGGATGCCCCTCTGACAACTCTTACGGAAGAAGGAGAAGGTTGGTCTCCACAGGATTTCGACGGAGACTTCCTCGGAATGGTTCCTCTCTCCAGAGCGTTATCCTTATCTTTGAATATCGTTTCGGTTCAGGTTTTTCTTCGAACCGGACCGGACGCGGTGATTGATTTCGCCGCTCGACTTACGGGAGTCAATCCTTCTCGTTTTCCTTCCAGTCCCGCGCTCGCTCTTGGAATCGCGGAACTCACTCCTTTAGAAATGGCTCTTGGTTACGCGACGATTGCAAACGACGGAAGAAGAGTCATTCCATTCTCCGTTCGTTATGTGATCGATCAAAGCGGAAACGTCGTCTACAATGAAGAATCTAAAGTTCAGGAAGAACTTCAGAGACAAGCAAAGGACGGAAGCATCCAAGTCATCTCCGAAGGAACGGCCTACATTCTTAAGAAAATGCTCATAAACGTTGCAATGGCCGGAACCGCCGCGATGGGACTCAGAGATCCTGACAAAGGAAACTACCGAGGAATTGCAGCCGGAAAAACCGGATCCACTTCTTCGTTCACCAACGCTTGGTACTGCGGATTCGATCCGAATTACACAACCGTAATCTGGTTGGGGTTTGATAAGAGTTCGATTTCTTTAGGAAGAGGTCAGGCGGCTTCGGTTCTTGCGGTTCCTATCTGGGGAAAGATGTACAATCGTTTTTACGGCGGAGAAAACTATCCGACCTTCGGCGAAGACATTATGCCTGAAGAAGTGCAAGGAGGAGGAACCTGTGCTTACAACGGTTTGTCTCCAAAGCCCGGAGTATGTCCCGTAACTCAGAACCTGAGCTTAAAACCGATCACCGTCGCCGGAGTTACAAAGTCCGTGATGGGGAATCGTCAGTGCGACGGAGAAAGAGATCATCACAAGTCCATGGATTTTAGAGAATTCTTACAGAAAGAATATCAGATCAGTGATGAAGAATTAGGCAAAACAGATCGAAAATTCAAACCAAGGACGGAATAATTCCGTTTTGGAGAATTTCGTTTACAGAATTTTTTCGTTTATAAGGATTGAAACCGAGGCCGGCCTTATAGAGCATCCTAAGCCTCCCAAAAGGAATCATACATGTCTGTAGAAATCAAGGTCCCCGAAATGGGGGAATCGATCACGGAAGCAACCATTGCGAATTGGGTAAAGAAAGAAGGAGAACAAGTAAAACAGGACGAGATCCTGCTGGAACTGGAAACCGATAAGGCGACCATGGAAGTTCCCGCCCCGTCTTCGGGTGTTCTTCAGAAAATTCATAAGAAGGCGGGAGACACTGTAAAAGTAAAAGAGATCATCGGTCTCATTGATGCAGCAGCCGTCGCCTCCGCTCCAACCCCTTCCTCTTCTCCAGCTTCTTCTTCCGCACAAACCAGCACCCCGGCTTCCAACAACGGAAATCTAAACGAAACTCTTCCACCTGCGGTTCGTAAGTTGATCGACGACAACGGTCTCAACGCTTCTTCGATTTCCGGTTCGGGTAAGAATGGACAGATCACAAAAGAAGACGTCTTAAAGGCGATCGAATCCAAAACTTCGGCTCCGACAGCGGTCGCGGCGAAAGCATCGGCTCCCACTCCTGAAATTCCAAAAGCGGTTCCGGTTGCGAGCAGAGGAGATCTTCCGAGAGAAAACACGGTTCCGATGTCTCGTCTTCGCAAAGTAATCGCGGAAAGACTCGTCTCCGCACAACACAACGCGGCGATTCTTACCACTTTTAACGAAGTCGATATGAGCGCCGTGATGGAAGTCAGGAATCGTTACAAGGATAAGTTCAAAGAAGCGCATAACGTGGGTCTTGGTTTTATGAGCTTTTTTACAAAAGCCGCCATTCACGCGCTCAAAACGATTCCTGCGATCAACGCGGAAATTCGCGGAACTGACATCGTATATAAGAATTATTTTGATATCGGAGTCGCGGTCGGCGGACCGAAAGGTCTTGTAGTTCCGATCGTAAGAGACGCTGATCTTTTGAGTTTCGCGGGAGTGGAACAGGAAATCGGAAGACTCGCCAATCGAGTAAAAGACGGAAAGATCGAACTTTCGGAAATGGAAGGCGGAACTTTTACGATCTCCAACGGCGGGATCTACGGTTCTATGATGTCTACTCCTATCTTAAATCCACCACAAAGTGGAATTTTAGGACTTCATAATATAGTAAAACGTGCGGTGGTGGTAAACGATCAAATCGTAATCCGTCCGATGATGTATCTCGCTCTTTCCTACGATCACAGAATCGTGGATGGAAAGGAAGCGGTTACGTTTCTCGTGAAGGTAAAAGAAGCGATCGAAGACCCGACTCGACTTTTACTCGAACTTTAATGAAAGAGGAATCATGTCAGCAGAATTTGACGTAGTTGTGATCGGTTCGGGACCGGGAGGCTACGTTTGTGCCATCCGTTCCGCTCAGCTCGGTTTAAAAACCGCAATCATCGAAAAAAGAAAAACCCTCGGAGGCACCTGCCTCAACGTGGGTTGTATTCCTTCCAAGGCGCTTCTGGATTCTTCAGAAGAATATCATAAAACTCTACATAAGTTGGATGTTCACGGAATTACGGTCGGGAAAGTCGATCTGGACCTGAACAAACTTATGAATCGTAAGGATCAGATCGTGAAAGAAGTCACCGACGGAGTGGACTTCCTCATGAATAAAAACAAGATCAAACGTTACGAGGGTTTTGGAAAGGTTCTTTCCGCGAGTAAGGTGGAAGTCGCATTAAACGACGGAACCAAAGAAGTTCTCACCGCCAAACACGTCGTAGTCGCAACGGGATCGGTTCCGATCGATATTCCGGGATTGACCGTGGACGGAAAAACGATCATCACATCCGATCATGCGATCGACATTCGTAAACTTCCTAAAAAAATGATCATCATCGGCGCCGGTGTGATCGGACTCGAACTCGGATCCGTTTGGTCCCGACTGGGTACCGCCGTTACCGTGGTGGAATTTCTCCCTGGACTCATTTCCAACGTGGATCGTCAGATGGGCTCTCTTCTCGAGAGATCTCTTACTTCTCAAGGGATGGAATTCTTATTTGAACACAAGGTAAAAGGCGCAACCGTTTCTAAGACAGGGGCGAAAGTCACGATCGAAGATTCTAAGGGAGAATCTAAAGAACTCGAAGCGGACGTCGTTCTCGTCGCGGTCGGACGCCGTCCTTTTATCGAAGGTGTGGGTCTGGAAGAAGCGGGGGTTGCATTGACTCCGCGCAAACGGATTCAAATCGACGGACATTATAAAACATCAGTTCCCGGGATTTATGCGATCGGAGACGCGGTCGACGGACCGATGCTCGCGCACAAAGCGGAAGAAGAAGGCGTGGCTCTTGCGGAACTCCTCGCGGGTCAATCCGGACACGTTAATTATGATGCGGTTCCTTACGTCATATATACTTGGCCTGAAATGGCTTGGGTTGGAAAAGGCGAAGAAGAACTCAAGGCTGCGGGAATCGAATATAAAACCGGAAAATCCTTATTCCGTCCGAATGCTCGTGCGAAAGCGATGAACGAGGCGGAAGGACAAGTTAAAATACTAGCGGATAAAAAAACAGATAAGATCCTCGGAGCCTTTGTATTTGGACCGAGAGCTTCCGATATGATCGCAGAGTTGGCGGTCGCTGTGGAATTCGGCGCGTCTGCAGAAGACGTCGCGAGAAGTTTTCACGCACATCCAACTCTTGCGGAAGTAATCAAGGAAGCGGCGATGGCGGTGGATAAGTGGGCGATTCACGCGTGAATCGATTAGGCAGGTTTCAAGAATGAAAATAGAAAAACTCATGGCGCTCTACGGAGAGAACGGTGCTCTCCTAGAAGAACTTTATGATCTTTATAAGGTCAATCCGGAATCGGTGGATAAAGAATGGAAACTCTTCTTTCAAGAAGTGGATACCACCGGATTCTCCAATGGAAACGGTTATACGAACGGCAATGGAAATGGGAACGGAAAATCCGCAGTCGCCACTTCCTTTACGGACGCACAGGCCGGATCGATCCGAGAGATGGGGATCATCAACCTTCTCAACGCCTATAGAAGACAAGGTCACTTAGCGGCGAAACTCGATCCTCTCGGAATTCAAAAACCGAATCGGACTTTTATAGATTCTAAATTGCACAGCATTTCTCCGGCGGACTTAGAAACCGTCGTGGACAGCGATACTTTAGGAAGAGTCAAACTTGCTGAGATCGTAGATCTTTACGAGAAAGTTTACTGCAACACGATCGGGGCTGAACATTTCTATCTCGTCGACGATGTAGAAAGAGAATGGCTCCAAAAAAAGATGGAATCTCCGGAATTCTTAGCTCCGCTTCCGAAGAGCACGAAACTCAGACTTTTCGAAAAATTATTCCAAGCGGATTACTTCGAAACCTTCCTCGCAAAAAAATACGTGGGTAAAAAAAGATTCTCTCTCGAGGGAGGAGAATCCTTCATTCCTCTTTTAGATACGATCGTGGAAGAAGCCGGACATCATCAAATGGACGGACTCGTGATCGGGATGGCACACAGAGGAAGACTTAACGTTCTCGTGAACATCATCGAAAAACCTGCGTCACTCATCTTTGCTGAATTCGAAGAAAAGACCGACAAGGATAATCTGAGTTATGCGGACGTAAAGTATCACTTAGGATATTCCAACAGCAGAATGACGACCGCGGGAAAAGAAGTAAAACTTTCCTTGGCGTTCAACCCAAGTCACTTGGAATGCGTAAACCCGGTGGTAACAGGCTCGGTAAGAGCTCGTCAGGGTTTGATCGGGGACAAGGATCGTGCGAAGTATATGCCGATTCTCATCCACGGAGACGCGGCGTTTGCGGGACAAGGTGTCGTCGCGGAAACTCTCAACCTGATGAACCTGGAAGGTTATACGACCGGAGGAAGTTTTCACGTTGTGGTAAACAACCAGATCGGATTTACTACCTTGCCGGACGAATCCAGATCCACGTTGTATGCAACCGATCTTGCCAAAGGATTTCAGATTCCGATCATTCACGTAAACGGAGACGATCCCGAAGCGGTTTATAGAGTTGTAAAACTCGGAATGGACTACCGTCAGACTTTCAAAAAAGACTTTATCATCGATCTCGTATGTTATAGAAGACTCGGCCACAACGAAACTGACGAGCCTGCATTCACACAACCTAAGATGTATTCCATCATTAAGAATCATCCTCCAACGGTAACTCTTTATGAAAAGAAACTTGTAGAAGAGGGAGAGATCGCCCAGGAAGATCTGGACTTTATCAAAAACGGTTCTATGCACGGATTGGAAGATTCTTTCCAGAGAGCAAAAGAACTAGACGTTAAGATCAGGGTCGATACGATGCAAGGTGTTTGGTCCAAGTTCTCCAAGGTTTCCTTGGATTCCGAACCTGCGACAAAACTTCTGAAAGAACAGATGCAGGGAATCGTGCAGGCATTGACTAACGTTCCACAAGGATTTACTCCCAATTCTAAACTCGTAAAACTTCTTCAGAGTAGAAGAGAGATGGCGGAAGGAAAAATTCCCGTTGACTGGGGTTTTGCGGAAGCTCTTTCTTTTGGTTCGATTTTGGAGAGTGGTTTTAGAATCCGTCTTTCCGGACAAGATTCTCAGAGAGGAACGTTTTCACACCGTCACGCCGTGCTCGTGGACACGAACACAAACGAGAAGTACATTCCTCTGAATCATATTTCCGCAAAACAAGCGAAGGCGGAGATTATCAATTCTTCCCTTTCCGAATTTTCGGTTTTGGGTTTTGAATACGGTTATTCTCTGGCGGATCCGAACGCACTCGTAATGTGGGAAGCTCAGTTCGGAGATTTTGCTAACAGCGCGCAGGTGATCTTCGATCAGTTTATTTCCAGCTCGGAAGTAAAATGGCAGAGACTTTCCGGACTTACGATGCTTCTTCCGCACGGATACGAAGGTCAGGGACCGGAACATTCTTCCGCAAGATTGGAAAGATTTCTGCAGCTCTGCGCGTTGAATAACATGCAGGTTTGTAATCTTACGACCGCGGCTCAGTATTTCCATTTACTCCGAAGACAGATGCTTAGAAATTACCGCAAACCTCTCGTGATCGTAACTCCGAAAAGTTTGCTCCGATTTCCGGCGTCTCTTTCTCCGGTGGAAGATATTCTTCAAGGCGCGTTTAGAGAAATTCTTGTGGATGATAGCGGTTCCAAGGCCGACAAAATCGATAAGGTGATTTTCTCCGCAGGTAAAGTATATTATGATTTAATGAAATACCGAGATGAGAATAAAATCAAAAACGTGGCTCTGGTTCGTGTAGAACAGATTTATCCTTTCGCCGGAAAAGAAATCGAGAACGCGGTCGTGAAAACTTTCAAAACCGCAAAACAATTCGTATGGTGTCAGGAAGAACCTAAAAACCAGGGCGCTTGGTTCTTTGTAAGAGAAAGAATCGAAGACCTGCTTCCTTCCGGTGTTCGTTTGACTTATGCGGGAAGACACGAATCCCCAAGCCCAGCGGCCGGACATATGAAACTACATTTGCAGGAACAAGACCAACTCGTTCTGGATGCGTTTCAAGCCTAAGAAAGAACCAAAATCGAAAGAAGAATTTCCGTGGTTCTTTGAAAAAGCCCGAGAGTAAAATCTTGGGCTTTTTCTTTTTAACGGCAAGCACTGTTTTGTCGTAGTTCCTACAATCCTCCGTAATACAAAAGCGCGCCCCTCCCTGATCTTGGGTGGAGGGGAGAGGTGGCGGGAAAAAGTGGGAAGTTCTCCTCTATCAGAAAATTATACTTTTTTCAAGTAAAATATTTCTCTTCGATTTTTGTAGGAACTCCGACAGACTTTGTTTTTTCAAAAATTTCATTTCAAAATACGTTTCTTGAGAATTTTGAATCGTATCTGAAGTTATTTTTTTCTTTACTGTAACCTTCCTTTGAATCTTTGGAATTCTATCATAAAGATTACGCGAAACGATCCTTAGATTCGAAGGCAGATACGATTTCGACAAAGAGGAACCGGTTACAAATGAAAATAAAACCGTACGAGGAAAAATTTCGAGCGCAGATGATTTCTCTCTGGGAGCGTTCGGTTCGAGATACTCACAAATTTGTTTCTCCGGATGATATAGAGTATTTTAAAACTTTGGTCGCAGGCATCGACTTTCGTTTGTTTCAAGTCTATTGTTGTGTCAACGAAGATGAAAATTTGATCGGATTTATCGGGGTGGCCGAAAATAAAATCGAAATGCTTTTTTTAGAACCGAGACAGATCGGAAAAGGAAACGGCAAAGTCCTCCTCGAATTTGCGATTCAAGATTTAGGGGCTACCGAAGTTGACGTAAACGAACAGAATGTGAATGCGGTTCGGTTCTATTCCAAATTCGGATTTAGAACCTATGATAGGACCGAACTCGATCCAGAAGGAAAAAAATATCCGATTCTGAAAATGAGACTTTCCCTTTCCTGAATTTAAGAACAAAAGAGGAGAAGCCCTGTTCTTCTTTACACTGAATTTGCGAAGTGTCTTCGATTAAAAAAACAATCGAATTTATTTGAGTTCTTTCGTTACCTTTTCTTCGTTTCCTGTAGAATCGTTTCCACAATTTCCGATCTATTCCCCAGGCTTTTGGCTTTTTTTGCATATCGAGCGGCGGAGGATGAATTCCTTAACTTCCAAAAAATTTCCGCGATGTTTGCCGGATAAATGGATTCTTCCGGCGACAACTTTTCGGCGTCCTGAAAGGAGCGGATCGATTCTTCCCATCTTCCCATTTCGTCTAACGCACATCCGACCAAATTGTGAAGTCGACTTCTACCTGCGTGATCGACTACGGCGGCAATGAGTAGATTTTTTTCCGCACGTTTCATTCCTTCTTCCGGTGAACCGGATTTCAACCAATGAAGTCTCGCATCCAAAAAGTGCGCCTCGGCGTCTCCGGGATAATCCAAGAAGATGGAAGCCAATATTTCCTCGACTTTCGAATATTCTTTTTTCTTAATGAGTTCCCAACCTTGAACCAGTCTCTCTACGATTTTTTTGTGTCTCGACTTGTGAATTTCACGATCCGAAAAGGTTCCACTCGGCATGGAAAGTATGAAGTTATCGATTTGGATAATCAGATTTGAAGCTAAGTCCATCGCTTTTCGGTTTTGTTTGAGCTTCGCTGCCAGCGGATCGTTGATGATCGTAAGAGCCCAATTCTTTGCGGTTTCGACGGAGTGTAATACTCCGATCGTATATTTTGGTATTTTAGAAATTTCTAAAATAGATTCCCATCGATTCGGATGATAGAGCAGGAGGGCGGAGATCAGACTTGCCCCGCCGGCATATTCCGGTTGTCTTTTATCCTTTTCCAGGAGATTCTGAAACGTTTTGAATCCGAAATCGGCCGAAACCCACGCGCAGATCTCCGCGGCTTCTCTTTCGTGATGAAAGGCGTTCTCGGGATAAAAATTTAGAATCCGTAGACATTTTTCTTTCCAGAGTTCTTCCTGGCTGGAATCCATTTTTCCCAGACGAAAATATACGTTTGCCAATGCGAAATAGGCATCATCCAGAGTGGAGACGTTAGGATGACGAAGGATTGTGGTCTCTTGTTGATTTAGGAATTCGTAAAGTCCTTCCTCTGAAATTTTTTCGACTCTTTTATCCAGGTCGTAAGGTATAAAATCAAAGGCATCCGAATATTCGTCCGGGCCTTCCAACGTCGAATATGCAATTTTATTTTTCCCTTCGTAACTTCCCCATTGCGCTTCGATAAAGGGGACTAAATCCGATTTCATACTCGTCCAAGTCTGATTCGGAAAAATATGGAGTTCGTCGTGACTGGAGTCCCAGGTTCCATAGAGTTGCAAACGGGGAAGCCAGACGAGTATTTCGGGATCTTCGTCATAAGCCTCGGAATTCTTGATAAGTCCGACTGAGTTTGTATAGTATTGACCTCTCTCTTCCTCTTTGAATGGTCCGATTTTTACGGAGCTAAAATGAAATTCCTCGACGGACGCGAGATCGAACCAACCTTGGGAATCGGTTTCGACTCTTCTTCCTACGCTCAAATCATCTACGAGATCTTGTGGAAGATTTAAAATATTCTGATTTTCTTTCATAGTTATTGTCTCCGATTCAATCGATCGGGTTCCTCTGTTTACCGAGTGTAATGAATCTTTTACGTTGATTCCAGTATAGAATCATCTGAGGAAAATTTCTTCTCCTATTATATTATGATATTCACAGATTCCCCGCGATAGCGATTGAAGCAGAAATTCATGCGGGTCGGACGGATGGTCGGCTTTAAAAGAGATTGAATCCCTTTCGTAAAATCTCGCGGCGTGAATTGGAGCGGAAAGCGCGGCCGCTCGCTTCCTTTGAAATGAATTTCCCGAGCGGATCGCCCAAATTATATTTCGATTTTTGTATATGCTAAAATTTTAAATTATCAGAACGGAATCCGAAGAGTCGTCGTAGTTCCGACAAGCTTTTCCGTGAAACTTGCGCGCCCCACCCTGATTGGGTGGAGGAGGCGGGATCGCGGGAGAAAATCGAGCGACTTTTCTCTATCACAAAATCATAATTCTATCAAGAATCTTTCGCGCCTTTGTTTTGTAGGAACTCCTACAAAACTAGCAGACTGTCATAAAATCGTTTAAAAGAATTTTTGAGAGGAAACGAGGGAGGTTTTGAAAATCAAACTCGCTCTAAAGATTAAGATCGCAATTCTTAGAACGAGTTTTTCGAAATTTTAGAGGATTCCGGTCTTTCTTGCGATCGCGTAAAAGTTTACGCCATATCCAAGGCCGAGAAAATTCTTTGGTGGAAAAAGGTCGTCCGTTTCAGGATTCCATACGTCTTTTACCAACGCTTCTACTGAGAAATCTTTCCCCACGGGGAGTCCTAAAATGCGATCGGGAAGTTGCGGAAATTCTGCCATGTCATACACCTTTTTTTGTAGTTTCAACGAGATCGTAAAATTTTTGAAAGAGATACCTGGAGTCGTTCGGTCCCGGCGCGCTTTCCGGGTGATACTGAACCGTTAGTAAAGGATAACCGGACTTTAATATTCCTTCCACAGTATTGTCGTTTAAATTGATAAACGAAACGGGCTCTTCGATCTTATGATCGTCGATCACCGCAAAACCGTGATTTTGCGATGTGATCTCGACTTTTCGAGTTGATAGATCCTGAACCGGTTGATTTCCACCTCTGTGTCCGAACTTCATCTTCTCGGTTTTTTTTCCGAGAGAAAGTCCTATGATCTGATGGCCGAGGCAGATTCCAAAAAGGGGATATCCTTTTTCCATAATCTTCTTCGTCGCGTCGATCGCGTAATCCAAGGGTGCGGGATCTCCGGGACCATTGGAAAGAAAGAATGCGTCAGTTCCTTCTTTCATAATTTCTTCGGCTGGAGTAAGAGCGGGATAAACCGTAACAGCAAATCCGGTCGTGTCGAGAAGGCGAAGAATGTTCGTCTTCACTCCGTAATCGTAAACCGCGAGTTTGTATTTTTTTCCGGTATTAGTTCCAAAGATATATTTGCTGGAAGTCGTCACAACCTTCGCGAGGTCCGCGTTGATGATTCCTGGAAAGGATTTCACCTTTTCTAAAAAGGAAGGAGAATATTCCGGAGCGATAAAAATCCCTCCGTTCGGCGATCCGTTGGTTCTGATAAAACGAGTCAGCTTTCGAGTGTCGATTCCCTGAATTCCTGGAATCTTATATTCTTTTAAAAATTGAGAGAGGGTTTTTTGGGATTTAAAGTTGGAAGGCCGATCCACGTATTCTTTTACGATCAACCCGCTTGCCTGGATCTTGGAGGACTCCATATTGTCCGGGTGAATCCCGTAGTTTCCGATCATCGGATAGGTCAGGGTGATGATCTGATTGCAATAGGAAGGATCCGTTAGGATCTCTTGATAGCCGGCCATGGATGTGTTGAAGACAACCTCTCCGACCGATTCCGCTTCATAACCGAAGGATTCTCCCTCGATGACCGTACCATTATCGAGAACTAAGAACGCTTTCATCTCATACAGCGTCGATAGGGGTTCGGGCATAGTCAAGGTTTTTCCCCCGCAAATGCAAATCGGTTGAAAAATATGTCCGATTTTCGCGAATGGAAAAGGGGGAAACCCCAATTTAGTTCCTGGAAAATAAAAAGAATGTATAGGCTGACACTGCCCGATCAATCCGTTAAGGAAATCGCCGAAGGTTCTACCTTCCGCGACTTCATCGAAAAAGAATTACCGTTTTTAAAAAACAAAGCGCTCGCTGTACGCCTTAACGGCACGGATATCCAGGACTTATCCCGAACGGTGACAACGGACGCAAAGATCGAAGTATTGACCTATTCCGAAAAAGACGGATGGGAAACCTTTCAACATTCTGCAGCGCATCTTTTAGGAATGGCTGTTCAGAATTTATATAAGAATGCCAATCTCACAGTCGGTCCCGTGATCGAAAATGGTCCCGGATATTTTTATTACGACATCGATTTTGCCGGAACCGTAATTTCACCGGAAGATCTTCCCAAGATCGAAGCCGAGATGGAAAAGATCGTAAAAGCGGATCATACGGTTTGGAGAAAGGTAGTTCCTAAAAAAGAAGCGATCGAGACGTTTCAAAAACTCGGTGAAAAATATAAGATAGAAATCATCGATCAGATTCCGGGCGAGGAAGTTTCCATCTACGGGATGGGAGAATGGTTCGATCTTTGTCGCGGGCCTCACGTTCCGAATTCTGGAATATTAAAATCTTTTAAACTAACCGCGATCTCGGGCGCTTATTGGAAGGCGAACAAAGACAACGCGATGCTCACTCGTATCTACGGAGTTGCGTTTCCTTCCAAAAAAGAATTGGATCAGTATCTCTTTCAAATCGAAGAAGCGAAGAAGAGAGATCACAGAAAGATCGGAAAAGAAATGGATCTTTTCTCTTTTCAAAAAGAAGGTCCCGGATTTCCATTCTGGCATCCGAAGGGAACCATTCTCTGGAACGCGCTTGCGGAATATCTCAGAGGAGAATGTAACAAAAGGGGTTATCAAGAAATCAAAACTCCCGCGGTGCTTTCTTCCGAACTCTGGAAAAAATCCGGTCACTGGGATAACTTTCACGAGAACATGTATTTCACGGACATCGACGAGGAAGACTATGCGTTAAAGCCGATGAATTGTCCGGGGTGTTCTCTCATCTACAAACACCATCTTCATTCTTATCGTGAGTTACCTTTGCGTTTTGCTGAATTCGGAAGTGTGCATCGTCACGAGTTACATGGGGTTCTTCACGGACTTTTTAGAGTGAGGGCTTTCACACAAGACGATTCTCATATCTACGCACCTCTCGAATTCTTAGAATCCGAAGTGATGGATATCATCGACTTTACGTTTACCGTATATAAGAAATTTGGATTTTCGGAATTTAAGACCTTCATCGCAACGAGACCGGAAAAATCTCAAGGAAGAGACGAGGACTGGGAATACGCTACCAACAGTCTCAAGGCTTCTCTGGAAAAAAGAGGAATCCCTTACGCGATCAAAGAAGGAGAGGGCGCTTTTTACGGACCAAAAATCGAATTCAACATCAAGGATTCTATCGGAAGACTCTGGCAGTGCGGAACCATCCAAGTGGATTTTTCCATGCCGGAAAGATTCGATCTGGATTATACGGATAGTGACGGTCAGAAAAAAAGACCGGTTATGATTCACAGAGCGATCTACGGTTCTTTAGAAAGATTCATCGGAATTTTGATCGAACACTACGAAGGAAAATTTCCGCTCTGGATTTCTCCAAACCAGGTAAGAATTTTGACGGTCACCGAAAAAGTAACCGACTACGCGAAAGAAGTCTATCGTGAGTTAGTCGATGCGGGGATCCGAGTGGAATTGGATACGAGAAACGAAAAGATCGGCGCGAAGATCCGGGATTCTATTCTGAAAAAGGCCAACTATCTTCTCGTCTTAGGGGAGAAAGAGCTGGAATCGGGGGCGATCGCGGTTCGAAAACTTGGTCAGGAAGAGACCAAAACCTTAACTCGTTCCGAATTCATTTTGAACCTTCAAGAAGAAATCAAGGCGAGCTGATTCTCAACAAGTTGTAAGGCAAGAAGGTAGGGAGGGGCGTTCACCTCTTGCTTTGTTATTCTTACTCAAAGCCGAGAAAGGTTTTTCGAATGAGAAGATTCTTAAGAGGAGTTTTTGTAAGAGTTCCTACTTTTCCAGACTTCGGTAATCATCTGCCTTCAAAAACTTCGTGTAGGAACTCCCATCTTCCTCGATTACAGAAAGACAATTCTCTGAAAGCTTGGAAAAGGGTAAAATTGAACATGCCAATCTTAAACTACACGGACTTCGAGCGAACTTCTCTAGGATATAGCAAGAATTGCCCTAAGAATGAGAGCTTCGGGAAAATCGGCTTGAAATAAAGCCCAATTCTCCCGAAATAGAGTCAAAAATCGCTTGAAAACAGGCCTAAGAATAAAATCTTGGAAATCTAGCCGGAGAATGAATGCAGAGGAAACCGAGTCAAAAGTCAGCAACTGATAAGCTTTTCAACCATAGGATTAATGAGAAGATCACTGGTGTATCCAGGGTCCGTTTGGTTTCGGATGACGGTGTTGAAATCGTCACTTTCGATGAAGCCCTTCGAAAAGCACGGGAAGAAAATTTAGATCTCGTGGAAGTCTCCGGAGATCAAGAAGTTCATGTTTGCAAGATCATCGACTACGGTAAGTATAAATTCGAGTTACTCAAAAAGAGTAAAGAAGCTAAGAAAAAACAACACGTAATCAACGTTAAAGAAATTAAGATCCGTCCTCGGATCGAAAGTCATGATTACGATATCAAAAAGAAACACGCACAAGAGTTTCTTAGCAAGGGAGACAAAGTAAAAGTAAGTCTCCGCTTCCGCGGTAGAGAGATGATGCACTCCGACCTCGGGATGAAAGTTGTTTATAGAATGGTAGAAGATCTGAAAGAATTCGGTGCCGCAGAAAGAGACCCGATTCAAGACGGAAAACAGATCGTTGTAATTATTAATCCGAAATAAGTTCCAAATAGGACCTAAAGGTAGAGAAGATGCCAAAGTTGAAAACGAACAGAGCCGCTGCAAAGCGTTTCAAGTTCACAAAGAACAACAAAATCAAACGCAAGAGTATGAATACCCGTCACATCTTGACCAAAAAAGGACCGAAGAGAAGAAGACGTCTTCGCGGTTTGACCCTGGTCAACAATTCTGACTGGAAATCAATCGTCAGATTAATGCCTTACGGAGTAAGATAATGCCTAGAGCAGTCAACGGAACAATCCACAAAAATAGAAGAAGAAGAGTCCTCAAGGACGCCAAAGGATTCCGCGGAGCTCGTTCTAAACTTTATAGAACGGCAAAAAGTGCGGTAATGAAAGCGGGCCAGTGGGCCTATCGCGACCGCAAAGCGAAGAAAAGAGATTTTCGTAAACTCTGGATCATCAGAATTAACGCGGCAGCAAGAGAAAATGGTTTGTCTTATTCCGTATTCATGAATTCCCTAAAGAAACTGGGAATTGACATGAATCGCAAGTCCCTTGCAGAGCTGGCTTTTAGCGACCGGGAAGTTTTCAACGCCCTCGTTGAGAAAATCAAAGTAGCCGGATAATCAATCCTGCTTGACCAGAATCGTCGGCCCTGTAAGTTTACAGGGCTTTTTCTGTTTTCAGAGAACGTTTTTTAAGGAGAATCAGGTATGCTCACTATGGAGACCATTGAAGAATTAGAAAGCAAGGTCATAAAAGCCCTAGAACTCATCAGTGACCTTCGCGCTGAGAATGGTCGCTTAGAATCTGAAAACGAAACTCTTCGCGCAGAAAATGACCAGATGAAACTGGCGATGGAAGAAAAGGAAAAAGAACTTTCCTCTCTCCGTGCACAACTTCAAAAAACTACTACCGAGCTCAACGAACTCAAAGAAAGAGAACAAAAACTCGAAGGAAAGATCAATCAGCTCTTGGGCAGATTGGATTCTATCCCTGCGAGCGGAGGAACTACCGCTTCTTCGGCTCCCTCTCCTTCTTCGAGCGCGGCTCCGATCGCCGCTGCGACTGCAGCCGCCGCAACCGTAGCTGCAGCGTCTAACGTGGACAAAGAAGGCGCTTCCGCAGAAGACGAGTTTGGCGAAGACGACGAAATCATTCTTTTGGACGAGGAAGACGACGATATTTCCCTCATCACCGAAGTCCCCGATAAGGACGAGGATATCATTGAAATTTCCGAAGACGACGAAGCGGTGGAAGACTTCTCCCCTCTTGCTTCCGGAGACGATGACGACGACATTATCATAGAAGATGACGACGACGCGATCAGCGTTTTTGACGCAGACGAAGACGATGATTTTCTGATCATCGAAGACGATCCTAAATCCTGAGTTGGTCGATGGAGCCCCGTAGGGTAAAAGTCAGAATCCTCGGTGAGGAATATACGATCCTCGGCGAAACGGGCGAAGACTATATCCAAAACCTTGCCGATCAAGTAGATCGGAAGCTCAGAGAGTTGGGGGCCGGTATGCCCGGCGCTTCCCGACAAAAATTAGCAATCCTAGCCGCGCTCAACTTTGCAGACGAACTCCAACAAGTGAAAGAAACCAAAAACGAACCTTCCTCCCCGACTACCACGGGAACAGGAGAAATCGAAGAAAAGACCCGCAAGCTGATTACGATGTTGGAAGAAGGAATCATTGGCGACCTTTGATTTTTCTCATTTTTGAAAATTGATCTCTTAGAAATTCTCCTTTGAAATTACAATCCCGAAACGCACTCAGAACGCTTCTTACTCTTTTGGAAGAAAGAGAACAGAAGGACCGCGAAATCCTTCGTATGTTAAAAGAAGTGACTGCGGACGCCAAGAAGATCATCGCCTATTCTCCCGATAAATGGGAAGTCAAGGTGGATCCGAACGTTCTCGGATGGAATTCTTCCGATAAGGAAATTTATTTCCCGAAGATGATGGATCAAAAGTTGGAGTTCCTATTACCCGAAGCATGGGAATCGGGACCTTTCGGAATTTCGGAGCCGGTGGGAACTAAGACATTGGATTTCCACGAAGCCGATTTGATTGTCGTACCTGCCTTAGGTTATGATGATCTTGGATATCGTCTTGGACGCGGCGCGGGCTTTTATGACAGAACTCTTTTCGATGTAAATCCGAGTAAATTAATCGGACTTACATACGAGGAACTCTTTCCGGCACACTTTGACAAAGAGAAGCACGACATAAGAGTGGGCCGAGTGATAACGGAGAAAAAAATCTATCAAATCGTCTGAAAAAGCGGTAAAATACTGTCTATTTCCAGATACGGTGAAGAATTTTTAGGTTTAGAGATTTCTTTCTTTCGAAATTTCTTGAAAAACAAATCGCACTCTGTTTTATATATTGATCCTGGATTTTGCATGGAGAACCATCTGGTAAATAATCATGGCCTCATTTGATAACCGACAATACCTCGAATCCTTGGAAGCGGATAAAACCACTGAGTCCCAAAAAGAATATTTAACGTTCAATGTGGAACAGGAGATTTTCGGAATCGATATTTTAAAGATTCACGAGATCTTAAAACCGGTTCCGATCACAAGAATTCCGAACGGTGACGATTATATTTTGGGAGTGATTAATCTTAGGGGAGAGATCATTCCGATATTAGATCTGAAACAAGTTTTCGGAATCGGTTACAGCGAAATCATTCCTTCCACTCGTATCATCGTCGTCGTGCACGAAGAAAAACGCGCGGGAATTCTCGTAGATACTGTGAAACAAGTAGTCAAGATTCAACACGATAAGATCAGTCAGGCGACGGACGACCTGACTCTCAATTATAGTTCTTTGATCGAATCCGTCAGCCAGGCGGACAACACTCTGATACTCAATTTGAATCTATCCGTCCTGATCCACTTTGAACAGGAGGCAAACTAATGGCTGGAATTCTCGGTGAATACACAGAACTCTTTTTAGAAGAATCCGAAGATCAGATCGAAGAGCTTAACGCAAATCTTCTCAGACTCGAAGCAGATCATAGAAATCTTTCGATCATCAACGATATCTTTCGCGCGGCTCACTCCTTAAAAAGTTCCGCTGCCTTCGTAGGTCTTTATAATCTCTCCGATCTATCTCATAAAATGGAGAATCTTCTTCAACTCGCAAGAGACGGAAAAATCGACGTCAAACTTCCTCTCGTAAATCTTCTCTTTCAGTGTTTTGATTTGATCAAGTTCGTGATTCGAAACGTTGCCGAAGGAAAAAAAATCGATACTCCGTTTACGGAGATGATTCAAAAATTAGACGTCTACGAAAAAGATCCCGCATCTTTTACCGGAGTTGCAAAAGCTCCCGCGACTCCCGCTTCCGTAGAAACAAAATCGGCTCCCGTTTCGGAAACTCCGGCTCAGCCGGTCGTAGCTCCGACTTCGGCACCCGCAAATGGAATAAAAGGAAATTCTTCCAACACTCTGGATGTTCAGTTGGAAGCGGAAGAAGCGAGAGAACTCGAAGAAGAAATTCGCAAGTCGGGAAAATGTCTGAAGATCTCAGTGACCTTGGGAAAAGATTCTCCGATGAAAGGGCTTCGTTTTTCTTTGATTCTCCAGAACTTAAAAAATCTCGGAGTGGTTTATAAATCCATTCCGGATCTTGAAGAATTGGAAAAGGGCGTCGACGTAACTTCGATCGCACTTTTATTCTTATCCTCCGAATCGACCGAGCAGATTCGTCAGGCGGCAAACGTGGACATGGTGGAATTTCTCGACGTCCAAGAATACGTTCCCGTCATTCAGGAAGAAACCGCAGTTTCGAGTTTCAAAATGGACGACGATATGGCCGCGTCCGAGTCCAGGGTTACATTAAAAAGTATTAAAGTATCTTCCGATAAACTGGATCAACTCATGAACAACGTGGGCGAGTTGATCATTACAAACTCCGGTTTTCAAAGAATCTACGACGACCTGGTTCGTATCTTCGGTGAAGATCAGTTGTTCAACGATCTCAAATCCAGAATCGATCTTATCAACCGCATTTCCAAAGAACTTCAATCGGGAATCATGAACATTCGTATGGTTCAGATTTCCACGGTCTTCCGAAGATTTTCGAGACTCGTTCGAGATCTTTCTCTGGAAACCGGTAAAAAAGTAAACTTAATCTTAAACGGAGAATCCACTGAGTTAGACAAGAAGGTCATCGACGCGTTAGGCGAGCCTTTGCTCCACCTTCTTCGTAACTCCGTCGATCATGGAATTGAAACTCCCGCGGAAAGAGCGGCCGCCGGTAAATCCGAAGTCGGAACCGTGGAACTCAATTCTTACCAAGGTGGTAGTAATATTATGGTCGAGATCCGCGACGACGGACGCGGTTTGGACTCGGACAAAATTCTTCGCAAGGCGATCGAGAAGGGACTGATCGGCGCGACGGAAGCCGGCAATCTCACGGAACAGGATATCTTTCAGTTTATATTCCAAGCCGGATTCTCCACCGCTGATAAGATCACGGATATCTCCGGTCGCGGCGTCGGTATGAACGTCGTCAACAATCTCATTCAAGAATTCAAAGGTAAGATTCTGATCAACAGTACGAAGGGGCAGGGAACTTCTTTCGTTCTTTCCTTTCCACAAGCGCTCGCGATCATTCCTTCCATCCTCGTTCTTATGGAAGAAGAAGTTTACGCGTTTCCTCTTTCCGAAGTCAACGAGACGATCAAAATTCATAACGACCAAATTACGACCCTCGAAGGAAACGAAATCATCAATCTCCGAGGAGAAGTCCTCCCGATCTACAGACTCAATCGTATCATCGGACTTCAAGACAAAACCGATCGCGAAGAATTCCCTGTGGTCATCGTTCAATACAAGGGAAGAAAGCTCGGCTTTATGGTCGACGAACTCGTCGGCAAACACGAGACCGTCATCAAATCCCTCGAGAAGAATTTTAAAAACGTCAACGGTCTTACCGGTGCTTCCATCATGGGAGATGGAACGATCATTATGGTCTTGGACATTCCAGGGATCGTGGAAATCGCTTCCGAACTCGAAGACTCCGATGCGGTCGTTCACTACCATCTCGAAACGATGCAAAGAATCAGTTCGATTCATTCTGCGGATCGGGAAGAAGAACTTTATATTCAAAAGACGACGAATCCTACAAACGTCTACAATCACAAACTTCACGAGATCACAAACCGCGAACGTCTGAAAAAGAAAAAAACGGAAAGATCTCGGGACACAAAACGGATCGGCGTAGAAAAAGAAGAAGTCCACCGAGAAGAAAAAGAATTGGCCGCGGCTCTCAGCGTCGAAATGAAAGCTCCGGTCGAAAGACAAATCCCTTCTTCCGAAATACCGGATTCTCCATTTACTCCGATCGCTCCTACGATCACTTCTTACTCCGATACGCCTTCTCCTTCCAAAAAACCGTTCGTTACTTCCGAAGAGGAATATCGTTCGCATATCACGGACATCGCCCTCGATCAGTCCGCGAGCGCCGAAGAACAAAAACGTGCGAAATCGATCATCGATAGTTTTTTAACTCAGAAAAAAGAAAGAACGATGTCCGTCGGTCCTTCCAAGGATTTCAAAGGCGCTCTTTCCAAAGAAGAACTCAAAAAACTGGAGAACGTAGTCAACACCGGAATGATGAACGCAGGTATGGTTCTTTCCCAACTTTTGAAAAAGAACATCGATCTTTTTATTCCTGAAATCAATCTGAACGATAGAGACGATCTCGCGGAAGAGATTCGTTTTTCGGAAGATCATTTCTACGGTTTGAAAATTCGGATGAACGGCGATCTCAACGGAAATCTTCTCATGATGTTCTCTCGTGAAAACGCGGGCAATCTCGCGCGGGAACTTCTTGGTTCGGAGCCGATTCCGGGAGAAGGTCTGAACGACGACGCTAAGTCCGTTTTGAGCGAAATCTCGAACATCGTTTGTTCTTCCGTCATGAACTCGATTTCAAACAAGGCGAAAGCTACCGTAATGCCTTCCGTTCCCGAATTTTTAGAAGGAACCTTTATGCAGGTTCTGGATGTTGTAAAACCGGAAAGAACGAAATTCTTAAGTATGCTTACCGAATTCAATCACGAAGGAAACGATCTTTTGGGAGTTCTTCTCTTCCTTCCGGATTTTGACGAACTGATCCAGTTGCTTCCGAGGTTCTGATTCAAATGTTATCCAGCCCGGTTCGCGCGGTCATTGTAGATGATTCTCTCTTGGTAAGAAATATCATCTCCGATCAGATCCAAAAAGATTCTAAAATTTCCATAGTCGCAACCGGTAAGACCGGAGTTGACTGCATAGAACTCGCGGAAAAATTACATCCCGATATCATCATTCTTGATGTGGAAATGCCCGTGATGGACGGACTTACCGCCTTGAGCGAACTTCAAAAAAAGAAGATGGGAATTCCCGTGATCATGCTTTCGGTTCTGACTCAGAACGGAGCCGAAGCCACGTTCAAAGCTCTTGAGTATGGTGCGATCGACTTTGTTCCGAAACCTTCGAGTGCGTTTCAATTCGATCCGGAAGAAATCGGAAATATTCTCAAAGCAAAAATTCTCGCGTATTTTGAAAGTAAGGTTCAAGTTCCTTCTCACGCGGGAATCAAAAAAGTTCCAGTCACCGTTTTGCCTTCCGGCGGAGTTGCGGGAAAAAAAACTCCGGTCCAAGCGATCTGTATCGGTACTTCCACCGGCGGTCCTCGTGCTCTTCAAGAAGTCTTTTCAAGAATTCCCGCCGATCTTTCTCTTCCGGTTCTTGTAGTTCAGCACATGCCCGCAGGTTTTACAAAAGCATTTGCGATGAGACTCAACGATCACTCAAAGATCAAAGTGAAAGAAGCGGAAGACGGAGAACCGATCGAGCCCGGAACCGGTTACGTCGCACCGGGAGACTCGCATCTTTCGATTCAATCTCGCGCTGGGAGGAAATGGATTGCCCTGAACAGGGAAGCTCCTGTAAATGGACACAGACCTTCCATTGAAGTTCTCCTAAACAGCGCGGTAGAAGAATATAAGAGCGGCATCATCGGTGTGATCATGACCGGGATGGGTAAAGACGGCTCGGCGGCGATGGTGAAAGTCCGAGAAGCCGGCGGTTCTACGATCGCGCAGGACGAACAAACTTCCGTAATTTATGGAATGAACCGTCAGGCCGTTGAAATGGGAGGCGTCGAATATATCGAGCCTGTTACTGAAATCATCAATAGGATCCAAATCATTTTGAAAGAGAGAGGAATTTAATATGGCCAGAATTCTCGTTGTGGATGATGCCAAATTCATGAGAACCATGGTAAAGGATGCGCTCACCCAAACAGGTCACGAGATCGTTGGGGAAGCTGAAAACGGAAATATTGCAGTCGAGCAGTATAAGTCTTTAAAACCGGATTTAGTAACGATGGACATTACCATGCGTGAAAAAGACGGAATCGAAGCTGCTCAAGAAATATTCAAGTTGGATGCGAAAGCGAGAATCATCATGGTTACCGCACTTGGACAAGAAGATCTTTTAGCCAAAGCCATTAAGATGGGAGTAAAAGACTTCGTTGTAAAACCGTTTTCACCCGAAAGACTTCAACAGGCGGCGGACAAAGCTCTCAATTCCTAAGGGTTGTCTTTGAATGGAGAATGAAGATTCCGGTAAGTCCTTTGTAGTTCAATGGAACAATTCCGAGGGAGGTTTGTCAGAGGGTCCTCTGTCAGTCCTTTGGAATTTGATCGAAAGTTACAAAGTAGACATCTTTGATGTTTCTCTCTCTCGCATCACCCGGGATTTTTTAAGCTTCTTACGAATCTCAGAGACCCTTACTTTAGAGCTGAGCGCGGAATACGCGCTGATGGCGGCCAATCTCATTTATCTCAAATCCAAGGCCCTTTTACCCGATCCTGGATTTGAAGAAGAAGACTACGAACCTCCGCTTCCCCCCGAACTTGTAGAAAAACTTTTAGAACATAAAAAATTCCAACTAACGGCCAAAAGACTTTCGGATATCGATATCACACAGGCCGGAGTTTTTAGAAGAGAATCAAACGTAACCCTGGACGACGACGAGAACTGGCTCGACGTTTCTCTTCTGGAATTGATTTCCGCATTCAACGAAATCTTAGAATCGAAAGTGGACGAGGCGGAAATTCCCGCGCTTTTGACTACACCTCACCGATTTACCGTTGAAGAAAAAATGGAAAAAATTCTCACTTCCCTTCGCGAAAAAAAGGAAGTCTCTTTCCCGGAATTATTCGAGAAGGAACATCCGGAAAAAGCAGAAATCGTTGCCACTTTTCTGGCATTGCTGGAACTAAGTAAGCAGAGGATTCTCCGGGCAAGGCAGCATAAGCTTTTCGGTGAAATCCGTTTATTTCTGATAGAGGGACAGTGGAACGGGACAGAGCAACACTCAAAGGATTGATTGAAGCATTACTTTTTGTTTCCGGTGAACCTTTAAAATTGGCGAGCGTAGCCAAGTCGACAGGAATCGAAAAGACGGAAGCCAGAGAAATCCTAGACGAACTCGTTTTGGATTATTCCGAAAAGAACGGCGGTTTTCTTTTAAAAGAAATCGGCGGCGCCTATCAGTTCGTCACCAACGAAAACTTTTCCGAAATCCTAGGAAACATCTTCAAAGAAAAAAGAAGAGAACAACTTTCCCGCTCCAGTTTGGATACTCTCGCCATCATCGCCTACAAACAACCGATCACACTTCCTGAGATCGACGAGATCCGAGGAGTTTCTTCTCGGGCTATGGTAACCTCCCTCATTTCCAAAAAACTCATCAAACCGATCGGCAACAAAGAAGTCCCCGGAAGACCGGCGCTCTACGGAACCACGAAAGAATTCTTGATTCATTTTGGATTGAATAAACTATCGGATCTTCCGGCTCCCGTGGAAGTCAAAGAGCTGAAATTCGAAAACTTGGATGATCTACTCGAAAATGAGTGACCTGGATCAAAAACTAAAAACCTTTCGGGATCAGATCGATTCCTTAGACAAAGAGATCGTAAAGTCGATTCAAGCCCGGGCGGAATTTGCGTCCAAGATCGGCGAAATTAAAAAAGAAAGAAACGAACCCGTCTTTCGTCCCGATCGCGAAAAAGAAGTTTATGAAAAGATAAAGTCTTTGAGTGAAGGGCCTCTTCCAGATAAGGTTCTTGTCGCGATCTATCGTGAGATCATGTCCGGTTCCATCTCGGTCGAGAAAGGATTGGAAGTAGGGTATCTCGGACCTGCTGGATCCTTTTCCAACCAAGCGGTGCGGACTCGTTTTGGAGCTTCTATCAAGGCTTTAGAATTCAATTCGATTCCCGACGTCTTTCGAGCTGTGGAAACCGATAAGATCGACTACGGAGTTGTTCCGGTGGAAAACTCGAGCGAGGGTCTCGTCAATTCCACGCTCGATCAGTTTTTGGTTTCGGATCTTCTCATCTACTCCGAACACTATTTAAGAATCAGCATCAGTCTTCTCGGATTCGAACACGATCTTTCCAAAATCAAAACTCTCTACGGAATCAAGATCGCAAACTCTCAGTGTAAGAATTGGATCGCGGCGAATCTACCTCATATCGAAATCGTGGAAACTTCTTCCACTGCGAAGGCAGCACAGATCGTTGCGGAAAAAAAAGAAGGGTGCGCGGCAATCGCCTCTTCCATCGCCGCGGAAATCTACGGCCTCAGCTTGATTCGAGAATCGATCGAAGACCTCGCTGACAACACGACTCGCTTTTTGATCATCGGAAAAAATCAGTGTCCTCCCACCGGAAACGATAAAACTTCCGTTGTCTTTTCCTGTCCCGATAAGCCGGGAGCTTTGTATCGAGTCTTAAAACCTTTCTTTGATCATCAACTGAATCTTACAAAGATTGAATCCAGACCTACGAGAAGAAATTCCTGGGAATACAATTTCTTTATCGATTTTAACGGTCATCAGAAGGACGAATCCATTCAAAAAGTTCTTTCGAGTCTGAAGGAAAATACCATCTTCTTAAGAGTCCTCGGCTCCTACCCGATGTCTCCTCAAATCCTGTGAAAACAGAATATTCTAATATTCTAATTTACGGATTGGGTCTTATGGGGGCCTCTCTGTCTCTTGCCCTCAAAAAAAAGGGAATCAAATCGCACGTAACTGGAGTCGTAAGTTCTTCCAAAAGCAAACAGTTGGGAGAATTTTTGAAGTCCGCCGATACGGTTCTGACTTCGGAGGAGTTTCATTCTTCCAAACACTGGAAAGATTACGATTTTATCATATTCGGAGTTCCGGTCGATCTTACGGTAAAGTTGATCCAGGAACTTCCTCTGGATTATTCCGGAATCATAACCGACGTCGGCTCCACAAAAAAAGAAATCATACAGGCGGTGGAAGCGCGTTTTCAAAGTTCCCATAATTATGTTTCCTCGCATCCGATGTGCGGTTCCGAAGAATCAGGACTCGAGTCCGCGAACGCTTCTCTCTATGAGGGAAGGCTTTGTATTCTTACTTCTCCCGAAAATGCAAGACCGGAAATCAAAAAGGATCTGGAGTTTTTTTGGAGACTGATCGGAATGGAAGTGGTCGAAATTCCCGCAGTCGAACACGATTCGATTCTTTCCTATCTATCACATTCTCCTCATATACTTTCTTCGATCATGGCGGACTGGGCGGCCAATCAGAAGATCGTAAAACAATACACGGATCTTTCTCCGATTCCTCTAAACGGAGGAGGGTTTCGGGACATGACAAGAATTGCGGGTTCCAATCCGAAGATGTGGTCCGCGATTTTTAATTCCAATCAGGAAGAAATCTACCGCTCTCTTTTGGATTTTCGGGAACGTCTCGACATTATATTAGAAAAATTGAATCCAAAAAACACTCTGAATTCGCAGGAATGGGAGAAATTTATGGAAACCTCCCGTAAATCCAGAGATTATATTTTGAAGAACCAGGATGATTCCAAGAAACACTAAACTCAAGTCCAAGGACATACAAGTTCCCGGAGACAAATCCCTTTCCCATCGTTCCGTTTTGTTTGCGGCCCTTTCCAAAGGTAAATCAAAGGTCACTGGTTTTTTAGAAGCCGAAGATCCTTTGAATACGATGTCCGCCTTTACAAAACTCGGTCTTATCGCAAAAAAAATCAAAGCAGGAGAATACGAGTTTGAAAGTCCAGGAAAGGACAGGCTCGTTTCGCCTAACGTAGAACTGGACTTCGGAAACGCGGGAACCGGGATTCGTCTTTCCGCGGGTTTGATCTGCGGTCTCCCCGGAGTGGACGCGGTTCTAACCGGGGACGATTCCCTAAAAAAACGTCCTATGGGAAGGATTATCAAACCACTTACGGCCATGGGAGCTTCCATCGTCGGACTCGGAGAAAAGGAAACGGCTCCGCTTAAAATCCAGGGAAAAAAACTTGCTTCTTTTCGATACGAAAGCCCGATCGCGAGCGCTCAGATCAAATCCTGCTTGATGCTCGCGGCGATTGCGTCTGAAACGGAATTGGAATATTCAGAAAGCATACTATCCCGAGATCACACTGAAAATATGTTTCGGTTTTTAGGAAACAAGATCGAATATCTTTCCCCTCTTCGTTTTAAAATTTCCCCTCCGTATTTTTTGAACGGGGGAGAATTTAAGGTTCCCGGAGATATCTCCTCCGCTGCGTTCTTTTTAGTCCTCGGAGTTTTGGCGAAAGAGGGAAATCTTCTGATTCAAAATATCGGACTCAATCCTGCGAGAACCGGGATCTTGACCGCGCTAAAACTGATGGGTGCCAAGATAGAAATCGAAAACCAACGAATCGAATGTGGGGAACCGGTAGGTGATCTGAGAACCTATCCATCTACTTTAAAAAAAGCGAATATTCCGGAAGAATTGATTCCTTCCATCATCGACGAAATCCCGATCCTTTCGGTGGCCGGTCTTTTTGCGGAAGGCGGTTTTGAAATCCGTCACGCGGAAGAATTGCGAGCGAAGGAATCGGACCGAATCCATACGATGGTTTCCAATTTCCGTTCGCTCGGAATCGAAGTGGAAGAATTTCCGGACGGATACGCGTTAGACGGAACCTCTAAAAAATCAAACGAGATTTGGACTTCTTTGTCTTCCGGAAAAAAAGTCCCCATTCTTTCCTTTATGGATCATAGGATCGCGATGAGTTTTTTGATCTTAAAGGCTCTTTCCGGATTTGCTCTGGAAATCGACGAAACTTCTTGGATCGAAACTTCCTTTCCCGGATTTGAAACCCTTCTCAAGGATTGTTTGTATGAATGAAAATGTAATCGCGCTCGACGGTCCTGCCGGTTCCGGAAAAAGTACGGTCGCGAGACAGATCGCGGAGAAAATCGGATTTAACTACTTAGATACCGGCGCCTTTTACCGCGCGCTTACTCTTTTTTTGTATCGTCTTTATGAAAAGACGCCTAACGCAGGGGAATTCTCCGATTGGGTGAAAACAAATGAGGCCGAAACTTCTATCTCTCACGCTCATATTCTCTGCGAATTCTCCGCAGGAAATGAAAATCGGATTTTCTTAAATAATGAAGACGTTTCTCTTGCGATTAGAACTCCTGAAATTACGAGAGAAATCAAACACATCGCGAACAAGCGAATCTATCGCGATTTTGTGAACAAGGAACTCCATTCTTTGGCGAAACTTCACAAACTTCTTATGGACGGAAGAGACATCGGGACCGAAGTTTTTCCGGACGCAAAGTTTAAATTCTATCTTACCGCTTCTTCCAAAGTCCGCGCCGAAAGAAGAACTCTTCAGTTGAAAGAACAGGGAATTTCCGCGGATCAAAACGAGATCGAAAGAGAGATCATTCTTCGCGATAAATCGGATATGGAAAGAGATATCGCACCTCTCTATCAGGCAAAGGACGCAATCCTGATTGACACTGATATACTCTCCAAAAATAGTGTAATTAGCAAGATCCTCGAGATTCTGGATCGATGACCCCCGACATCCAGCGGATCCCAGACTACCATTTTAGCCGAGTAACCTACGCCCCATGACAAACAAGGAAGAGAAGTCCACTTTTGCAGAAGTATTCAAACAGTGGGAACAATCAATACACGAAGAACCGGAACTCCGGAAAGATCAAGTCGTTGAAGGAAAAATCGTCTCTGTAGACAACGACTACGTTTATGTGGCAATCGAAGGGCTCAAACAAGAAGGCCGTATTCCAAGAGGAGATTTCGACGAAACTCCGGAACGCGGAAATTATGTCTCTGCAATCGTAAAAAGAAAGGAATCTCAAGATTCCGGATGTATTCTTTCTAAGAAAGAAGCCGACCAAAGAAAAGGTTGGGAAATCGTCAAAGAAGCTTTTAAAAACAGCTATCAAGTTACCGGCCGTTTGGTAAACGAAATCAAAGGCAAAGGTTATATCGTAAACGTGGAAGGTGTGGATCTTTTTCTTCCCGCTTCTCAACTCAGCTATAAATTCAAAGAAGGGGAAACCTTCAAAAATAAGGAACTTGAGTTCAAGATCATCGAACTCAACGATCGTACTCGTTCCGGGGTAGTCTCCAGAAAAAAACTTCTGGATGAAGTGAACGAGGAAAAATGGGACGCTCTTCTTCTCAAACTCAAAGTAGGCGATAAAGTTACTTCCACCGTAAGCAAGATCGCTTCTTTCGGAGTTTTCTGCGAAGTGGACGGAGTAACCGGACTTCTTCGTCAGAGAGATATCTCTTACAAAAAATACGCACCGTTCAAACAATACTTTCAGATCGGACAAGAAGTGGAACTTGTAGTTCTCGAACTCGACAAGGAAAACAACAAACTCGCGTTAGGTCTGAAACAACTCTACGAAGATCCTTGGGTCTGGGCGGAACGTTCTTTGGAAAAAGAAATGGTCATCCGCGGAACCGTAACTTCTCTTACGAAGTTCGGAGCGTTCGTAGAATTGAAAGAAGGTTTAGAAGGTCTGATTCACACATCGGAACTTGCATGGGCTAAAAAACCTCCTCAACCAAAAGACATCTTAAAAAAAGGTCAAGAAGTCGAAGCTCTGGTTTTGGACATCGATTTCAAAAACAGAAGACTTTCTCTCGGGCTGAAACAACTTCAGCCGAATCCTTGGGATCAACTCGGTCCTGAAATCCGCAGAGGAAATATCCTGGAAGGTGTGATCACCGGAATCACTAAATACGGAGCTTTCGTAGAAGTGGAAAACGGAATCGAAGGTTTGATTCACATCAGTGATATCACTTGGGACGAAAAGGCTTCCAACCCGACTTCACAACTGAAGAAAGGCGACACAGTGAAATACATGATCCTGGACGTAAACTTAGACGCACAAAGAATCTCTTGTGGTCTGAAACAACTCCTGGAAAACCCATACGAAATTTTCCGTAACGAACATCCGATCGGAACCATCGTAGAAGGAAAGATCAAGTCCATCAAAGAATTCGGAATCTTTGTGGAAGTGGCTCCCGGAATCGAAGGACTCGTTCATATCTCCGAAGTTCCAAACGGAAGAGAAACTAACATTCTGGAAGTTTACAAACCGGATGAAATCGTAAAAACCGCAGTCATCAAAGTGGATGTGAAGAATAAGAAAATTTCTTTATCCATCAAGGATTTCGACAAAGCACTCGAAAGAGAGGAAATGTCTAAATACCTCAAGACTTCGGATACTCCTTCTCGCGAAAGTTTGGGAAGTTTCCTAAACACTTCTCTGAGATAAGAATCCAAAGTTAAGGACCAAAGGATGAAACGGTACGAAGTCGGTCAGACCGCAAAAGAAGTCAAAGTCGATCCTTACGCGGATTTTCAAGGTAGTAAGCTCGAACTGGTTCTGATTAAATTTTTCAGATCGGTCGCGGCTCATATCAAAGAAGTTCTGATCGGGGTAGGGGTGATTCTCCTAATCATCCTTGCGATCGTTACTTACGTTCAATACCAAGAGTCCCAATTCGAGAAGGGAACCATTGCTCTGGAAGCTCTGGATAAAAAATTTCGACTCAATCCAGCGATTGATCTGAAAGAAAAGATCCAGGCTTTCGAAGAAGTTTCTTCTCAGTATTCTTCCAAAAAACTCGAACTCAGACTTGCAAAAATTCTTTCCGATCTCTACGCGAGAAACGGAGAATTTCAAAAGGCCGCAGACAAATTAGAATGGGCCGGCAAGAAGATCGACGAACCGACGGAAGTAAAGGCGTATTACTTCTATTTGGCGGGAAATCTTCGTGAGAGAGAAGGAAATCTCGCAGCAGCCGAAACCAATTATAGTACAGCGGCCAATCTTCTTACAAATACGAGAGAAGCGAACGGCTTCTTGGCTTGGAGTTTGTATCAAACCGGAAGACTCCAGGCAAAGAACGGTAAAAAACCGGAAGCGATCCAATCCTTAAAAAAAGTTTTGGAACAGGATATCAAAACTCCGGCTTCCGATTACAACACCGTAAAACAATACGCAACTTTTCTACTCGTTCAACTCAACCAGAAAGGCTAATGCTTACACTGGCCCTGCCAAAAGGAAGACTCGCTACGGAGAGCATCGATCTGATGATCTCCAGAGGCTGGCTTTCTTCCAAACCGGATCCCGAATCCAAAGAACTGATTTACAATGATCCTTTAGGAAGAATCCGAATTCTTCTCGTGCGCTCACAAGACGTGGCGACTTACGTGGAACAATGTGCAGCGGACGCGGGTATCAGCGGTTGGGACGTCTTAAAAGAAGGCGGCTACGACCTCGCGACTCCTCTGGATTTGAAAATCGGAAAGTGCAGACTTTCTCTTGCGGCACCTGAGGGATATACGCTCGAAGCGCGTCATCGTAAGATTCGCGTAGCGACTAAATATCCAAACTTAGCCAGAGAATTTTTCTTTCACAAAGGTTTATCCTGTGAGATCTTCAAACTCTACGGAAGTATCGAACTCGCTCCTCTCGTCGGACTTTCGGATTGTATCGTGGATCTTGTTTCGACCGGCGGAACCTTAAAGGCAAACGGGCTCAAGGAATTGGACATAATTTTAGAATCTTCCGCTCGGCTGGTGTTCAATCGTTCCTCTCTTTACGGAAAAAGAAAGGAAGCGGTCGAATTTATGGATTCTCTTTCTAAAATCTGATTCAATCTTCAACTTACATTAAATAATGGTTGAGGAATACCAGCCTCAAAAAATTATAGTTTAACAATTCATTTTCCCAAGAGGAAATCAATGGCAGTTCCCAAAAGACGCAAATCGAAATCAAAAGTAAGGACAAAACGGGCCCATCATGCCATCGGAAAACCAAATTTGGTTCCTTGTCCTAATTGTAATTCTTACAGACTCCCTCATAGAATCTGCCCTACTTGCGGGTTCTATAAAACCGGAATCGTTTTAGAGCCGAAAGTCAAGAAGGCAAAAGAAGATAATTAACTCCTATGATGTGGGTCGCCGTCGATGTAATGAGCGGCGATTACGGGCCGGAGAAGATTATTGAAGGTGCCGTAAATGCCGTTAACCAGGATGGGGCTCACGTCGTCTTGGTCGGCAGAGAAGAAGAGATTGGGGAGATCCTCCTCAAGTTCGATTACGATACAACTAAAGTAAGAATCCAACACGCATCGGAAATCATCGATATGAATGATTCTCCGTCCATAGCCGTGCGCACTCTACAGGATTCTTCCGTTGTCCAAGCCACACAACTCGTAGCCGATAAAACCTGCGTTGGAATGTTTTCTCCCGGAAACACGGGCGCGACGATGGCGTCCGCGCTTTTGTATCTGGGAAGAGTTCCCGGAGTTTTACGTCCTCCTATTGCAGCTCCGATTCCACAAGAGAACGGACCTCCGATGCTTTTGTTGGACGCGGGAGCTAACGTGGATTGTAAACCCGATTATCTCGCGCAGTTCGCCGTGATGGGTGAAATCTATTCTAAACTTATATTCAATATTTCTAATCCAAAAGTCGGAATTCTTTCCAATGGGGAAGAAGATAAAAAGGGAAACACCGTTTCTTTAAAAGCCTTCGAGATGATCAAAAAGTTGCCTTTCAACTTTGTGGGTAATGTGGAAGGAAGAGATCTCTACGGAAGCGGCAAGGACGTGGACGTGGTCGTATGCGACGGTTTTACCGGGAACATAGTACTAAAGGCGACGGAAGGCCTTTCCAAGTCCATCTTCAACGTATTAAGAGAAAGTATCAAACAATCCAGCCTAGCGCAGACCGGCGCTTTACTACTCAAGCCGACTTTTGCCGCGATCAAAAAACGTCTCGACTACGCGGAATACGGCGGCGCACTTTTGTTGGGAGTGGACGGAGTATGTCTGATCGGACATGGATCGTCTAACGCGTTGGCGGTTCAAAGTGCGATTCGAGTTGTGATCGAATGTGCAAAGCACCAAATCAACGATCGAATCGCGACCGATATCAAAAAATATAATATCTGATTCGAAAAGGAATCAAAAAAAGATCCGGCGCTTGTAGAGAAATGTAAGACTACGAAGCAGGATCGGATCTCATGTTTGATGTGCAGAAATTAGCCAATTTTGCTCTTTCCGAAATTGAAAAATTCTCCAAAGAACACCCTAACGAAACTTTTTATACATTTGCGATCGACTCGAGTTTGCTGTGTATGAATTCCATAGAACATTTCGAAAAGTCTCTGAAGGAATTTGCCTCTAAATCTCCGAGATACTATGATTCTCCGGATCAGATTCGGAAGTTAAGAGAGAGCCCGAAGGCGTGGGCTTACAACGGCTTTGTTTGTTTCCGCAGTTTGAATGTTCCGAACGGTTCCGACTCAGGGCCGTTTGATGAGAATCTTTATAAAGAACACTGTGACTTGGACAGAGAGGCTCAAGAAAAGAGCGCTTACGCGATTGCAATGGATCAGGTATTGGAGATCCTAAGACAAAAGGACGCATTTCGAGTTTTAAAAAAGATAAGTGATTTTAGAATTCTGAGCGCGATACATCCGTCCTGAGGTTTTGTTTTCGGATTTTTCTTCAAAAAATTTTCGCAGAAGAATCCGGACGTTTAGACTTTATCCTATCGAAATTCTGATTTCGAAATTTGCTCGCTACCGAGCGTTCTTATCGGAAAGTTAAAAGAAGACGGAGCCGTGATCTTGAGAGGAGTGATTGTCGGAGTTCCGACGATGGGAATTTTTCTTGCAAAATTATGATTTTGTGATAGAGAAAAGTTTCCGGAATTTTTCCACCCCCCACCCCTCCGCCCAAAAAAGGGAGGGGCGGTAAGTTTCACGGAGCGTTGTCGGAGTTCCGACAGATTGATTCTTCGATTCAAACAACTTGTGGGTTCAGAATCTGGTTTCTGAAAAGATGGATTTTCGATACGATTTCTATTCTACAATTTCTTTTGGCCCACCTATGAGCATTTTCCAAGTAAATAAACTGATTCGATTCCAGCACTGCGATCCAGGCGGAGTGGTCTTTACTCCCCAATATTTTAATCTATTTACGGAAGTTATCGAAGATTGGTTTGATCAGGCTTTGGATTTTAGTTTTTCCAAAATGGTGGTGGAGCAGGGGTTTGGAATTCCCGCGATGAAAATTGTAGCTAAGTTTTCGAAAACTTCTTTTCTCGGCGATCACCTCAACTTTCAACTCCGCGTCAAACGTTTGAGAAAGAACAACGTGCTTTTGCAAATCACCGGCTTCTGCAAAAATGAAAAACGTTGTTCAGCAGATTTTCTTTTAGGTTTCGCTTCCGTTGAAACAAAAAGTTTAACCGATTGGCCGGATCCTATTTTTCAAAAAATTCAGTCCCATTTCGGATAACGTGCTTTGTGCTGCGACGTTCTGAATTCTAAAAATGGAATTCAGGATCCATTTTGTACAAAATATTCTAAGAGATCCGTCCAGCTTCATCGTATTAAATCTCGAGAACGCGAATTCTTTCTTTGTTAAGAAGATTTAGAAAAATAGAATATTCCATCTGAAATAAAGGACTCAAAAAAAGAAGTTTCAATTGTAGAATGATGTAGTCGGTTTCCGGGACTAAAACTTGAAAGACGAAGAAGGTTTCGTCGAGGCCCTTTTGGCAACTTTGTATGAGCATGACTACGCGGATAAGGAAGCTCAAAAAAATACGACCTACGCAAAAGCGATGGAAGAGATTCTTGAGATACTAAAAAAGAGAAAATGTATTCCGTCTTCTGAAGAAGAGCGCTGATTTTACAATAATGAGAGTAGAGCATAATTACTGAACGTATGAATCATAAAACAAACGAAGAACAAAACGGCGCGGCGAAAAATACCGGCAAAATCATCGGTTTAGATTTGGTTTTTGTCTTTCTGACTTATCTGATCGGACTTTCTATGAATCGTTTTTTGGGAATTGTAGGAGATCCTGAAAATCCGGAAAAATTCAATCCCGTCAATTTATCTCTCGGGATCTCGACATTTTCATTTCTCTACTTTGCGTCCATCGACGGTCTTTTGATTTTGGATAAAAGAATCGATCGAAGAATTTTGATTTTTTCCGGAATTTTGGTTTTTCTGGTTCTTGCTTCGGAGCTATTTTCGATTTCGAATTGGATTCTTTTCTTTTACAAGATGTTTTGGAAAACGACCGCGGAATTAGAGGCGGATCATCTCGGGGGAGTTGAGAAAATTCAATCCGAAGTGCAACAGATCCTTTCGGCCTCTTTGTTTCTTTTTGCGATTGTAAAAACGATCGTTAGAATCATCTGGAATATCTTTTGGATAAAGGCAATTCTTGCGCAGCAGAAAGTTTCGGATTCTTCTTTGAACTGAATTCTTTTGTTTAAAGTATTTTCATAAGAATCGAAGAGCTCGTCGGACAAAGCGTCGTAAACTCTTCGGTTCCTCTGATTTCTCTCGGAAGAGAATCTCTTTCGATCTCCTGATATCCCAGTCTTAGAAAAAATTTTCGGGCCGTTGTAGTTATAAGAAATAATTTTTTTACTTGTAAGAGGCGGGCCCGCTCTTCGATTTTATGAACCAGTTGAGTTCCGATTCCTTGTTTTCGAATCGAATCCTTTACAGCAAAGGAACGCAACAACGCGGATTCCCCGCGTAGCTCCAAACCAACGATCGCTCCGAGTTCGGATTCGTCCCCGTAGCCGATAAAATTATTTAGATCCTGAGTTTTGAGATCTTCTATCGGAAGAGCATTGTCTTGAAGAAGGTTCAAAACATTCTCAAAATTCGGATGAAAGAAAAAATCCAACTTAGACACGGAGTTCCCTTTTTCTAAAATTCAAAAGAAGATTCTTGACTTCTTTATCGTATAATTACGATAAAGAATATGGTCGTCAACAAAAAAGTGAAATTTACGAAAGACACGATCCTTCTTGCTGAATTTGCGAAGGCCTTTGCGCACCCGGCCCGCTTATCGATTTTGCAGACGATCGCCGAAAAGAACGAATGTATCTGCGGCGAAATTGTGGAAGTGCTTCCTTTAGCTCAGGCGACCGTTTCTCAACATCTCAAAGAATTAAAAGAGATCGGACTTATCAAGGGCGAGGTGGAAGGAAATAAGTCCTGCTATTGTATCAACTGGTCCAGAGTGAAGAAATTTCAGGAAGAATTGAATTCGTTTTTTGAAAGTTTAAATCAATCTAAAGAATCACAAAGTGAGAATTGTTGTTAATGAAAAAGCCGAATATACTCGTACTCTGTACTGGGAATAGCTGTAGAAGTCAAATCGCGGAAGGTTGGTTACGCTACTTTACCGGCAATCGCGCCGTCATTTACAGCGCGGGAATCGAAACACACGGAGTGAATCCAAGAGCGATTCAGACGATGAAGGAAGTCGGAATCGATATTTCGAATCATACATCCAATCATATCGACGAATACAAAAATATAGAATTCGATTATATTCTCACTGTCTGCGATCACGCGAAAGAGAATTGTCCTTACTTTCCTTCCAAAGCTGTGAGGTTTCATCATAACTTTCCGGATCCCGCGAAAGCAAAAGGAACAGAAGAGGAAATTTTAGAAGAATTTAGAAAGGTTCGCGAGATGATTTGTCTCTATTCACAAAACTGGATCGAAGAATTAAAACTGGACTCCGTGGCTACAAATGATTGAAACTCTGACAAAATCAAAATTGAGTTTTGTGGATCGCTATCTTACTCTCTGGATTTTTCTTGCGATGGGAGGAGGAGTTCTTTTTGGAAAATTGATTCCGGGTGTTGAGGCCGGATTTAGTCGTCTTTCGATCGGAACTACGAATCTACCTTTGGCATTCGGTCTGATCCTGATGATGTATCCTCCTCTTGCAAAGGTTCAATTCGAAAGAATGAGGGAAGTTTTTTCCAACGTAAAAGTTCTTGTGATTTCCCTTTTTTTAAACTGGGTCGTAGGACCTTTGTTGATGTTCGGTTTAGCGATGTTCTTTTTAAAGGATTATCCCGAATATAGAATCGGACTTATTTTGATCGGACTGGCAAGATGTATCGCGATGGTCATCGTCTGGAACGAGCTGAGTGAAGGAAGTCGTGATTACGCCGCCGGTCTCGTTGCTCTCAACAGTATCTTTCAGATATTCTTCTATAGTATATACGCATACTTTTTTATTTCGGTTTTACCTCCCTATTTAGGATTTTCCGGAACTGAAATCAATCTTACAATCGGGCAAGTTACGGAAAGCGTTTTTATATATCTAGGGATTCCTTTTTTTGCTGCGATTTTAAGCCGAGTCATTTTGATTCGTTTGAAAGGTAAGACTTGGTATGATAAAAAATTTATTCCAACCATTTCTCCGATCACATTGATTTCGCTTTTGTTTACGATCTTCTTTATGTTCAGTTTAAAAGGAAATTTGATTTTTGAAATTCCTTTCGATGTTCTGATCATTAGTATTCCTTTATTGATCTATTTTATTCTGATGTTCTTTGTCAGTTTTTGGATAGGAAAAATCATGAAAGTTGAATATTCTAAAACCGCATCGATCGCCTTTACTTCCGCCGGAAATAATTTCGAGCTCGCGATCGCGGTCGCCATCGGAGTTTTCGGCATTTCGAGCGGCCAAGCCTTTGCGGGCGTGATTGGTCCTCTTGTGGAGGTTCCTGCCTTAATTCTTCTTGTAAGAGCCGCTCTTGAAATGAGGAAACGATGGTTTTAAAGTCCAGCAGTAAAGGAAGCCTAAGATGACGACCGTTTCAAAATTATTTAACAGAGAATGTCAGTGTATTACGATCGAAAAGGAAGTTTTGGATAAGAGCTTTGTTGAAAAGATAAGGGCTTCTATGAACGCGGAGAATTCGGATCTTGCGTCTTTGACGGATCGATTCTTCGCTTCCAGCGCCTCCTTTTTGGATCCGAGTGATTTTACAAAGATTCAAAAGACAATTCAAGTAATTCAGAAAATTCTTAAAAACGAAAAGGTGAGAAAGGAAATTCTTAAAGAATTTCCGGAGAACTTGAAAGGACGTTTTTCCAAGGGTGGAGTTTTTTTGAGTTTTGATTTTCATCTCGCAGAAGACGGTCCGAAGTTGATTGAAATCAACACGAACGCGGGCGGCGCCTTTTTACAGACAAAACTCGTGGAAGCTCAGAAAGAATGTTGTCCGGAGGTGAGGGAGGCTCTTGCGAGTCCGGAAGAAATTTTGGCGATCGAAAAGCGATTCTTTGAGTCTTTTTTGGAAGAATGGAGATCCACCGGAAAAGAGGGAGTTCCTACATTTGTTGCGATCGTAGACAAAAGTCCGAAGGAGCAGTTTCTTTATCCGGAGTTTCTTTTGTTCCGAGAAATGTTTTTATCCAAGGGAATTCCTTGCGAGATCGTAGAACCCGAGTCTTTGACGTTGGATGAAGACGGTTCTCTTTTCTTCGAAGGGAAGAAAGTGGATCTCATTTATAATCGTCTTACTGATTTTTATCTTTCAGAATTGGAGAATCAAAAGATTCGGTCTTCTTGGGAACAGGAAAAGACGGTCGTAACTCCGAATCCTCTTGATTACGAACTTTACGCAAAGAAGACGAATTTGGTTCTTTGGAAAAAGGAGGAGTTCCTACGCGAGGCCGGTGTGGAAGAGTCGGATCTCACGATTTTGGCCCAGTCGATTCCTCTGACCGGAATCGTAAAAAAAGAAAATTCGGAAGAACTCTGGAAGGAGAGAAAGAAATTCTTTTTTAAACCCGCGTCGGGCGGCTATGGAAGTAAGGCCGCTTACAGAGGAGATAAACTTACCAAAGGAACGTTTCAAGAAATCTTAGAAGGAGATAATATCTTTCAAGAGATCGTTCTTCCTTCGGAAAGGATTCTCCTTAAGGATGGGGAGAAAGTTCCTTATAAGATGGATCTTCGGACCTATGTTTATCAGGAGGAGATCCTACTTTTGGCCGCGCGTTTGTATCAAGGACAGACGACTAATTTTAGAACTCCGGGCGGCGGTTTTTCTCCCGTTTATGTTCTTGGTATGGAATCCTCCGTTGCCTAAACTGATATCCTTTTACCTTCCAGTAAAGTAGGAGACTCTAAACGATTCTTGAGAGGTTGTTTGTAGGAGTTCCCACAAAAAGTGAGAGAGGGCTTTTCTACTTGCAAAATGATAATTTTATGATATAGGAAAGTCTCTCGCTTTTGTCCCGCGGACCCGCCTCCTCCACCCAAGATCAGGGTGGGGCGCGCGACTTTTACTGAGGATTTTGTCGGAGTTCCGACAAGAACCGATCAAGACTGATTCCTTGTTAAGCAAAAGAGGGGAGTTCCCACATTCTTAAAAACTTCAGAATATCTCGAATCAAATTGAATCGAATTTCTTCCGTATTCTCGAAAAGTGTGAGTTCCTACTTTTCTAAATCTCACAATAAAACTCATCTTTCCAAAGTCCTGAAATGAATTCCGACCAAAGCAGAACGTTCGTTCTGTCTCATAGTCTCAAAAGCTGGAAAACTCCCTTGACCCGGTATTTGAGCAAAATACCTTAGCCGCAGAGCACCCGAAAGGAAAGAATTATGATCGATTTAAAAGGTAAAAACGCTGTTATCACCGGAGCCGCACGCGGAATCGGAAAATCCACAGCCCTCGTTCTTGCAAAAGCAGGAGCCAATATTGTTATCGCAGACCTCAATGAAGAATCCAGTAAGGCAACTGCGGAAGAAATCGCAAAACAAACCGGTGTAAAAGCCATCGGAGTAGGAACCAACGTAGCGGATTCGGAATCTGCGGCAAGTGCCATCAAAGCCTGCGTGGAAGAATTCGGTTCCGTTGATATTCTCGTAAACAATGCGGGAATCACAAAAGACACTCTTCTTATGAGAATGAAAAAAGAACAGTGGGACGCGGTTATCGCCGTAAACTTAACCGGAACTTTTAACTGCACGCAAGCCGCTGTCAAATATATGATGAAGAATCCGAACGGCGGATCCATCATCAACCTTTCTTCGATCGCGGGTGTGAACGGTAACGTAGGACAAACCAATTACTCGGCTTCGAAAGCGGGTGTGATCGGATTTACAAAAGCAGTCGCACTGGAAATGGCGTCTCGTAAGGTTCGTTGTAATGCGATCGCTCCGGGTTTTATCGCCACTGAAATGACCGATGCAATTCCTGAAAAAATCAGACACGCAATGGTTGCCGCAATTCCCCTGAAAAGAGCCGGACTTCCGGAAGATATCGCGAACACCATCGCATTCTTAGCTTCCGACATCTCTTCTTTCATCACCGGTCAGGTGATAGAAGTGAACGGCGGAGGATTTCTTCCAGGCGTAACCGAATAATCATTTAAGAAATGTTCTTCCATTCCGAAATCGGAGTGGAAGAATCTCTCATTTTTTTATTTCCTTTAATTCGTTCGAAAAAAAAGAATTCTCACTCAATTCTTCTTACCTCTCCGTACTTAAATTCAACTTTTTACTTTTTTAGAATTCCTTTTGGGAATAAAATTCAAAACGAGGAACGCTTTTTCTTTGAATGTGATTCTAATGAGACAAGCTCTTATCAAAATCCACGCCTTCTTTTTATCGTAGAATGGATTTAAAGAACAACTCCGGGCATTCTAAGTGACCCGATGAAATCGCGATCAATGAATTACACTCGAATCCATGAGACCGGATTCTTATGAATTTTTTCCTGCGATACATCCGATCTTTTTGAATTGAAAAATCCGATTTGAAAAACGAAACCGAATCATAATTTAAGGGAGTTTTTTTCTGAAAAAAAGTATATTGGCTTGCCAAATATTTTCGGAATTAAATCTATAAAATTCGGTGGATTTTATATCCACCTGACTAAATCTAACAAAAAATCATCATACCACAAAATGTGGTACGGAGGAAACAATGGCAGACTTTGAAAAAGTTAAATCTATCATCGTAGAACAACTTGGAGTGGATGAATCTGAAGTTACACCTGAGGCTCATTTTATTGACGACCTCGGTGCAGATTCTCTGGACACAGTTGAATTAGTAATGGCTCTCGAAGAAGAATTCGGTATCGAAATCTCTGACGAAGACGCTGAGAAAATTCAAACTGTTGGTGACGTAACAAAGTTCATCGACAACCTCAAGTCCTAATCGTTTGAGACTTTCCGGGTTCTTCACGGAACTCGGAATTCTTTTTTCCCTCCTTTGATCTTTAAAAAATCACAATCTCCTTCTTCACTCAAAAACCCCGAGCGGGTCAAAACTCTACAGAAACTTTCCAAAAAAATCGGAATCAAATTTTCCAATCTAGAATTTTATAATACCGCATTCATACACAGTTCTTATAAAAATGAGAATCTGGAAATTCCGGAGGACAACGAACGTCTGGAGTTCCTCGGAGATTCCGTCCTCGGTCTCGTAGCGGCGCGTTTTCTCTTTCAAAACTATCCCAGAGCCGCAGAGGGAGAATTATCTCGAATTAAGTCGAGAATCGTCTCTACGCCGATTCTAAACACCATCTCGGAGAAGCTGGGTCTTTCCGAGTATCTTCTTTTGGGAAAAGGAGAAGCGAGTTCTCAGGGAAAGGGACGTCGAAAACTTTCAGCGAATCTTTTTGAATCTTTGGTCGGCGCGATCTATTTGGATCTCGGATTTGAGGCTTCCGAAAAATTCATATTGAAACACTTAATAGAATTTGCGGAAAATCCTGAAAAAGAAGAATCTGTCAGAGATTATAAAACTCAACTCCAAGAATACGCTCAGAAAAATTTCAAGGTTCTTCCCGTTTATCGCATGAAAGGAGAATCCGGTCCCGATCACGCGAAGGTCTTTCAAGTTTCCGTTCGAATCCGTGATCAGTGGGAAGCAAGCGGCACCGGAGTGAGTAAAAAGGCCGCGGAACAAAACGCAGCAAAAGAACTTTACAATCGAATTAAAAGAGGGTCTTAGAAGAAAACGTTCCTCGCCAAATCAAGATTCAACGAATGAAAGGACGACAATCAAGATAGTATGGATTTTTTCTTTAAAAAGAAGGGATTGCGAGTAAGGGTCGCTGCTCTTATATTCAATTCTCAAAATGAAATCCTTCTCATTCAGCAAAAGAAAAAAGGTTCTTATTATTGGCTTTTGCCGGGCGGTGGAATCGAGTTTAGCGAAAGCGCCGAAGACGCTCTCAAAAGAGAATTGAAAGAGGAACTTTCTTTGGAAATGAAGTCGGCCTCGTTTTTACTTTTAAACGAATCCATAGAACCCGGCGGAAAAAGACATCTCATCCAACTCGTATTTTTAGTGAACGTAAAAAAGGAAGTTCCCGAACTCAATCTCAACGAAAAGGCGATTACCGGCTTTGGATATTTTAGTCCGGCCGCGGTTCGAGAAATGGATCTAAGACCCGATATCAAAACCTTTCTCTTTGAAGGAGATTTGAGTCCGGCGCCCTTTATCAAAAGCACCTGGGTATCAGAAAAAAAATGAGTCACATCGAAACTATACAAGTGAACACGGAACACAAGATGATTCCCGTTCAACTTCACACGGACCTTAGCGGTTTATCGGAAGAGATCGCAAAACTTCCCGGAGTTACTTCGATCTTCTTGATCACGGAAAGATCGATCCATTCTATCTACACAAAATATTTAGAGAAAGAACTCTTGCCTCTGGGAATTCGTTTTCAAGAGATCTATATCAAGGGCGGAGAAAAAGCAAAACATATCGAAAAGACCGGAGACGTCTACAATCAACTCATCAAACACGGAGCCGATCGTAAGTCTTTGATTCTTGCGTTCGGAGGCGGAGTGGTCGGCGACTTCGCGGGTTTTATCGCTTCCACTTATCTGCGTGGAATTCGTTTTGTTCAGATTCCCACAACTCTTCTCGCTTGTGTGGATTCTTCGGTGGGAGGAAAGGTCGCGGTCAACGCGGATCTCGGTAAGAATATGATCGGTTCTTTTTATCAGCCCGAATTTGTATTCGCACCTTTGTTCGCTCTTTCCACACTTCCGGATCGGGAATGGAGATGCGGTCAGGCCGAGATTATCAAACATTCTCTTCTTTCCGGCGGAGAATACTGGGAAAAAGTAAAAGCACATTCATTCCAAGATTTGAATGTAGATTCTCCCGTTCTTCCTTATATGATCGCGGAGTCGGTTCGTTTTAAGGCTTCAGTCGTTTCGAGCGACGAAAAGGAAACTGGTCTTCGAAAAATTCTCAACTTAGGACATACTACCGCGCACGCGATCGAGTCAGTTACGAAGTATAAAAAATATTCTCACGGAGAAGCGGTCGCGATCGGACTTGTTACCGCACTTTTGATCAGCGAGGAAAAATCCGGTTTGGATCCGGTCACTACGAAAGAAACTGTCGAGTCCTTAAAAAACTATCAGCTTCCGTTTCAGACAAAATTGAAATCGAAAGAACTCGCCAAACACATGCTTCACGATAAAAAGAACGTAGGCGGTTCGATCCGTTTTGTCCTTTTGGAAAAACCGGGTTCCCCCGTTTATGATATTCCCGTAGATTCCCGAGATATCATCTTAAACATTCGAAAACAAAAAGGTCTTGGATGAATTTCGAATTCGATTTTTTTAAATCAATCAATCCTTTGATCCTTCTAAAAGTGAAGGAGAGAAGTCTTGCGGAAGAATTGATCCTGGTCGTTTATTTTATTTTCTTTCTGATTGTTTCTTATCGAGTGATTCTTTTCGTTCTGGATTTTTTTCGACCTACGATAGACGTAACCGCGCGTTACAATCGAAGAAAGATGGCTCGGATGTCCTTTGTCATCGTGGGATTGATCATTCTTCTTCCCGTCGTTTTCTCCGGGCTTTCTTATCTTCCAACGGTGATGGGCCTTGCGGGAGCGGGGATCGTGATTTCTCTGAAGGACATCACTCTCAACTACGTGGGTTGGTTTTTTATTCACGGAAGTAACGGCTTTGAGGTCGGTGATAGAATCGAAATCGAAAGCGTTCGAGGGGACGTGATCAATATCGGGATGAATCGTTTTACTCTCATGGAAATTTCTTCGGACCCTAAGTCGGATCAATCCACAAATCGTCTCGTTCACTTCCCGAATCACTACGTCATCTTGAAGCCCATCGTCGTCGTAAAGGACAAGATGAACTACGTCTGGGACGAGATGAGAATCAAAATTCCTTACGATTCCGATTTTGAAAAAGCGGAAGAACTTTTAAATGGAATCATTCAAAACAACGCCGTGATCGATCAGGAAGAAATCGAATACACACTTCAGGAACTTTCTAAAAACTATCTGGTTCGTCTCGGTAAAACTTCTCCGATCGTCTATCTTTCTCTCGAAGAAGGCGGGATTCTTTTTTCCCTTCGTTATCTGACTCACGTTCGCGAAAGAAGGGATATGAAAACAAAAATCGCTCATACGATCTTGAAGGAATTCAAACTCTTCCCGGGTATAAGAATATTATAATATTCGGGACATTTTTGTCGCGTCAAAGAAAATGAGTATTCTTTTGTCCTCGGGTTCGCTCCGAGAATTTTTAAACCGACGTTAAAAAGAAAACCCATGTATAGAACCAGATTTCAAAAGGAGATCGTAGCAGAATTTCTGCCTCCGAAACGAAAGATCAAAACACAAAGATTGATCCTTCTCTGCGACGGAATGCCTTCGATTCCAAAAAAGCAAGGCCTTGTTGAATTTCTTTCTTCAAAAGGATATTGGGTGATCTATCCGAGATATCGCGGCGCCTGGGAAAGCGATGGAGAATTTTTAAAGAATTCTCCACACCTCGATATTTTGAATATCATCGATGAAGTCCTTTCTTCCAAAAAAATTAAAGAGAATTCTTTTTATCAGAGTTTTGATCTATTTCCGTCCGAAATTTTTGTGATCGGCGGGAGTTTTGGAGGAGCGACGGCGCTTCTGTCTTCCTTGGATTCTCGAGTTAAAAAGGTGATCGCAAATTGTCCCGTCGTGGATTGGAAAATTTTAAAAGAAGAAGAATCCGCCGAGACCGCAAACCCAAACTATGTTTCTTATCTGAAGGATACTTTTGGAAACGCGTATCGTCTTTCGGAAAAGAACTGGAAAAAACTTTACGACGGTAAATTTTTCAATCCGATCTTTCACGCAAAGGAATTAAATCCGAATAAGATTCGTATGTTTCACGCGATGGACGATCCTTATATCCCTGCGGGAGTTGTTAAGAGTTTTGCCGATCTGACAAAGATCAAGCTCAAACTTCTGAAAAAGGGCGGACATCTGAGTACGGATTGGATCGTAAAAAAGTATTGGAATGAGATTCATCGATTTTTTATCGCGAATTAAAACCGATTCTTTCAAACTCGTTTTTATTTTAGAATTTTAGTATGATTTTTGGATTGATCTCTCGAAGGAAATAACTGCTCGGAAGTAACGACGTATGAAACGAAAAGTCATCGGAATATTCTTAAATTTGATCTTTCCACCCTTTGGTTTTTATTATTTAAAAGACCGTCTGTTTTTTTGGATCTTCTACGGATATACTTTGTTTGCGGGGTTGCTCGTTTCCGTTTTTACTTATATCCTTTTTGAAAACCGTTCGGGGAAAGCTGCGTTATTCTTTCTTGTCTTCGCCCTTTTGACAAATTGGGGGATTCTCATTTTTGCGAGTCTCGTTTCCGAAGCAAAAAAGTTATCTTTGAGTTCCGGGCGTTTTCCTTCTCCGTATTGGTTTTTGCCGGTGAGCGTTCTTTTTCTTTTGTTTTTCGGAATCGCAACCGACGAACTTGTAAAAGACAGAATTCTAAAAGGAAAGGTTCAACTTTCCTCCGGAATGATTCCGAGCGTAAACGTGAATGATTTTTTCTATATTACGGAATTGTTTTATAAGAAAGAGTTAAAACGAGGCGATATCGTAGCTTTTCGAAACGAAGAATCAGGACGTCAGTCGCTTGGTAGAATCGTAGGTCTTCCCGGAGAAAGTATTTCGGTCGTCGAGGAAAGGACGACGGATCGTTTCGAAGTGACTCGAATCCTTGTGAACGGAGAAAAAATTCCGCAAGAAAGATCGGAAAAGAGAAGCGGAGACTTTCGCTCCGGCTTGGATTCGCAGGAACGAATCGTCCTGATAGAAGCCCTCGGAGATCGTCTCGTTCCGATTTTGGAATCAAAATCCAATTCGGGCCTAGTCTACTTTTCGAAGGTGAAACTCGCTGAAGACGAGCTCTTTCTCGTGGGAGACAACCGAGACGGTTCCATCGATTCAAGAATGCTCGGTCCGATTCGTTTTGATCAGTTGATCGGAAAATTCGCTTTTACGTATTTATCTTCCAATCAAGACAAGGTCCCCACGAAAATCTGCGAGGGAGATCAGGATTATTTTTGCTCCGTAAAACGATTTTATAAAATTCTAATGCTTGGAAATATTCGCTGGAGTTATTTAGGTTTTGATAATGCAGCGGTGAAAAAGTGAATTAGTATTTTTGAATATTCTCTCTTAAAAAAGATTTTTTAGAAACAAAAAAGATTTTTGTAGGAGTTCCGACGAGCCAGGCTTTTTAGAAAAAGGCTTGCAAACGGGCTTTAAGTCCGTTTGCGTTAAAATCACGGAAAAAACCGCCTCCACAAGATTCTTAAAAAGAAAAACTTTAGAGGGAAGGACGTTTTTTTTAAGATCAATGGATCTTATAGATCTGTAAAAAGTCCACGCTCCGAACGCTGGTTCCCGGAGCGCCGGAAAGAATCACAACCTTGTCCCCCGGAAAAAGAAACTCGTCTTCTTTGAGTTTTTGATTCATATAAGCGATCATATCTTCGAGCCTTGTGAAGAACGGCATCACAAAAGGAATCACACCTCTGTAGAGTTTCATCTTTCTCGCCGTAGTTGGAAACGGAGTAAAGGAATAGATCGGAACCTTCGGTCTCATCTCCGAAGTGATCAAAGCGGAGTAACCGCTTCTCGTAAAGTTAACGATCGCCTTTGCATGAATCCCGTGCGCGATTTCTCTCGCGGCGTTTCCAAGCGCGGTCCTTTCCGATTCCAAAAACGTCTTCTTGATGTTCCAATGAATCTCATAGATATGATCGATGGTTTCGGTTTCTTGAATGATCTTTGCCATGATCTCCACGGATTCGACGGGGTAGTGGCCGCTCGCGGATTCCGCTGACAACATCACAGCGTCCGTTCCATCCATCACCGCGTTTGCAACGTCGCTTGCTTCCGCGCGTGTCGGTCTTGGATTTTCTATCATCGATTCCAACATCTGAGTCGCGGTGATTACGGGTTTGCCGGCTTGGTTGAGTTTGTAGATCAATTCTTTTTGAAGAATCGGAACTTTCTCCGTTTCGATCTCAACGCCGAGATCTCCTCTCGCGATCATGATTCCGTCAGCGCGTTCTATGATCTCGTCTATGTTTCCGATCGCTTCGGGTCTTTCGATTTTTGCGATGAGGCCCGTGTAAGTTCCTTCCAGAAGAGATCTGGCTAATTCCAGATCGGCTCCGGTTCGAACAAAGCTGAGAGCAACGTAGTCCACGCCCAATGCGAGTGCAAACTTGAGATCGTCTATGTCCTTTTCGGATAACGCGGGCGCGGAGATCGGAGTTCCCGGAAGATTGATTCCTTTGTTGCTCCAGAGAATTCCTCCCACGATCACTTTTAACATAGCGGAGTCCGAAGTTTTGGAAATGACTTTGAGAACGAGCTTCCCGTCATCGATGAGAATCTTGTCTCCTTCTTTGATGTCGTGGATCAGATTCGGATACGTACAACCGATTGTCTCCTCGTCTCCTTGGAGTTCCGCGTCGGGGACAATTTTGATTTCCTGGTCCTTATGGAGTAGAATGGAGTTGAGTTTTAATTTTCCAGTTCTGATTTTTGGGCCTTGGAGATCGGCCATGATTCCGAGTGGAAACCCGGATATTTGCTCACATTTTCGAAGAGTTTCGTAAACTCTTTTATGCGATTCATGAGTTCCGTGTGAAAAGTTCATTCGCGCGATGTCCATTCCGGCCTTGAGAATGGAGAATATGGTCTCTTCCGAAGAGGAAGCCGGGCCGATGGTGCAAACGATTTTGGTTTTTTTCCCGTTTAGGGTTTTCATGAACGGCAATTGTAAAGAAATGCCTTCCCTTGTTCCAGCGAATATTTCCTCTTTACGAACGGAAAGACGAAAATAGAATGAACCAAAAATAGGCGTCCTCTCCTTGGAGAAGCAGTTAGAACGAATTGGTTTGGTTTATCATCCGGATTATAACATGGATCTGGGTCCCCACGTATTTCCGGCAAGGAAATACCAGATGGTTTATAATCTCGTAAAACAAGATCCTAAACTCGCGGATCTCTATGTTCACAAACCGGGTCCGGCCAAAGATAAAGAATTGGCTCTGGTCCATACAAAAGAATTCTTAAAAGATTTTTTTTCTCTCAAACTCACAGAAAGAACTCAGTACTCCGAACTTCCTCTTACAAAACAAATCGTCCAAAGTTTTGTGCTCGCGGTCGGAGGAACGATTCTCGCTATGGAACTCACTCGAAAGTATAGATTTGTCTATCATATCGGCGGTGGATTTCACCACAGTATGCCCGATCGTGCGGAAGGTTTTTGTTATCTGAACGACGCCGCGATCGCAGGCAAATTATTTCTAAAAGAACATCCCGGTAAAAAAGTTCTCTTTATCGATCTGGATCTACATCAAGGAAACGGGAATTCTGTGGTCTTTCAAAACGATCCGAACGTGTTTACGTTTTCCATGCACCAGGAAAACCTCTATCCCAAAAAAGAAAAGTCCGGAATGGACATAGCCCTTGCGGAAGGAACCGATGATAAAAAGTATCACGACCTTTTGGAAGAATCTCTAAACAAAATTTCTTCTTCCTTTCAACCGGATCTTATCTTTTATATCGCGGGCGCGGATCCTTTTGAAGGAGATTCTTTAGGAGATCTTAAACTTACCTTCCAAGGTTTGAGAAAGAGAGATAAGATCGTCAAAGACTTCGCACTTCGCGTCAATGCTCCTACCGTGATTCTTCCTGCCGGCGGATACGCAAAGGACTTCCACGATACGGTGACGATTCACTACAATACGATCAAGGTATTTGCGGCCGATTAACGTTATGGGAATCTTCTCCGATTCGGATAAAAATAAGGGCAATCCCGGTTTTTTGGACGGTCAAGAACTCGGGATGATCGACATCTCCCGCGAATTTCAGACTTCTCTTGGAATCGAAAACAGTCTCTTCAATCGATTTACCATCGAAGAAGTAAGAGTCATGATGGAAGAAGCGGGAATGTTTCGGATTCTTGAGGCGAGAGGATATTCCGATTTTCAGATTACCCTAGACGGGATTTCCGATATGGACAATCGGATTTACATCAAAGATCCCTCGGGCGGGATCTTGGTTCACATGCGTTTAAAATTTTCAGACTTTCAGTTTAAAAAGCTGGATCAATCCTACAAGCTCGTTTATATTGACTGGCTCCTGACTCAGAACCTAAAAGCAAAAACGATGAATGTTAAAAAGAAGCTCCATCAAGGTCAAGAATATCCTGGCCTCAGCGTGATGAACGAGATCACCGGTTTTATTCGAATCCTTGCTACTAAAATGGGTGCATACGGAGCTTTTAATATTCCGGAATACTTTCACGATGCGGTTCTATTTCACAAATCGTTTCAGTTTGTGGATCCGGAGAAAGAAGGAAAGTTTCGTGCGATCCTTCAGTCTTTTAGCAGGACCAACTTGAGAGAACTCAGCAACGAAATTCACGGGGAAAAAATCTGTGATTCCGCAACCGGAGACGTTTATATCTGGAAGTATGGAGAGATGGTCTCTTGCATCAATACTTATCTTGAATCGACGCTTTTCGACGAAGAATATTATAAAAAAGTGAAAAAGATTGTTTCAGGGACCCATTACATAAGGAAAGTCTAATATGGCAGAATTTTCCCTAAGACCGGAAATTATCATTCTCGACGACGATAGAGACGTTGGCGAGACGCTGGAGCTCATTCTTACAAAGCTGGGTTACCAGAGCGTATTTTTTGATTCCGTAGAACAGGGAAAACAGTATTTCGAAAAGGAACTCAATCCGATCGTCTTTCTGGATATTCACATGCCCGGAAACAGCGGACTCGAAATACTTCCTTACTTTAAGAATTTAGAATCTAAAACTCAGGTCATCATGATGACCGGAGAACGCGACATCAACAATGTAGTAACTTCCTTGACCAACAAGGCGAGTGACTTTCTTCTCAAACCATTCTCCATCCAGACCGTGCAGATCGCGATTCAAAGGGCTTATGATTATTATACGATCCTAAAGGATAAGGATCTAAGAGACGAAGTGATCATGAGAGACCTTCGCCTGGCTTCCAGGGTTCAGGGAAAAATTTTTTCCATCCCGGATCTTTCTCCGTTTCGTGTCGAAGCGGACATCACTCCCGTTTCTTTTGTGAGCGGAGATTTTAACGTAATTCTTAAAAAAGAAAAATCAATTCTACTTCTTTTGGGGGACGTGGAGGATCACGGAGTCACTTCGGGTTTGATCGCTCTTTTGATGACAACCCTGGCGCGGGAAGAATTTAAGAATTCCGATAACCCTTCGGAGATTCTTAGAAAGATGAATTTCGAACTCTGTTTGAATATCGGAACTCATAGTATGACGGCGGCTTGTGTGATTCTTTTTCCGGAAGAGAAAAAACTCGTCTATGCGAGGGGCGGGCATCCGTTTCCGGTTCATTTTCATAAGGAAGGTTTTTCTTTTCTGAAAGAAAGATCGGGACAACTTATGGGAATTTTGGAAAACGTTGAATTTCCAAGTCATGAGGTCTTGGTAAGTTCGGGCGATGTCATCTTTCTTTTTACGGACGGGATCATCAATAATCTCAGCCATCCTCTGATTTCAGAGTTGGACCAAATCCACAAATCCGGTCAGGATACAATGAAGAGAATGAAAAATTCTCTCGATACCTATGTTCGTTCCGCGATTCCTGCGAGAGAATACAGAGACGATGCCTCGTATATCCTGTTGGAAATTCCTTGAACCGTTTTGATTTTTTTTTCGAATTTAGAAAGTGTGATTCGTGTTTTTCTAAAAATTTGAAAAGTAGGAACTCATACTTTTACGGAAGTTTATCCTTTGTCGGACCAAATATTCGGTGGAAATTTCGGTTTACTTCAGCGGGGGATGTTCCAAGGCGCGGTTTGGTTTGGTTCGATATCGATCAATCTTCTTCTTGAAACTGATAGAGTTCTTTCGGTAAGTCTTTCATTTCTACGTAAGGGAATGTTCCTTTTCGAATATTAAAAAAAATGAATTCAGGCAAACTAAAAAAGGCGGATTGAAATCCCTTTTGCAGACGTTCTCCCTTGTCGAGTGGAAGACTGAAGATTCCAGCCGCGGTCAAGCCCACTCCGGCGGAAAAATTTACGATTCCATAGAGAGGTCGTGCCCAGAAGACGTCGTCCGTAAAAAGAGGAAAAAAATGATCTTCTCGATTGGATTTATAAAGCGAGGAAGTTTGTGTAAAGGATTCTTTTAAGAGTGTTTTGAGTCCGGGTTTGTTTCTTAAAACCTCTTCGAGTTTTTTTCTCCGATACGAAAGAAAGATCGTATCACCGGAGTTTTTCCACCGTTTGGAAACGGAGTAGGAAGCGTAAAAAGGAATGAGCGAAGGCGAAAGTAGAAGTTTGATTTTTTCTCCCGGAAAGGATTGTTCCTTTGTATCAAAATTGGTTTGAACACTCCGTAGAATTTCAGTCGTACAATTCTCGGAAAGAAGATGAAACGGATAGAGTTTTTTCAAACGAGAGTGATATTCCGATTCTCTTTCTCTGGAAATTTTCGAATATTCCCGGAGCTTAGAATTTTCCGGAAGAAACATCGGAATCAAAAAATAATTTTCTCTTTGTGGAATGAGTTTTCCCGCGGCCATTCTGACTGGAATCGCATTGGCAAGGCCTTCCTGGAGTTCGAAAGCACGATTGGTCGCGTCTTCCCAGATCTGATATTCTTTTTCCGTAATGGAGTTTAGATTGGAAATTTTTTCTCGAGCCAAAGAGACGATCGAAGAAGTTTCTCCGCTGATATGCCGTACCGCTTCTTGATCTCGCGCGGCTTCTTTGTAGATCAACGGAGAATCTTCCGGAAAACTGGAAAGAAAAATCGGAAAACCCGATTCTAAACTTTGTTGAATCGCCTGCATCCTTCCAAGAGCGACTAACGCGCTAAACGCCCAACCCGGATCTTTTTCCTCCAGGATTTGCAAGAGAGATTCTTTTTGTCTTTGAAAGAAAGTTTTTAAGAGTTCGATTTCTTTTTCGGAAAGAGCTTTTTTCGGATCGTCGATCAGAAGTTCAGAGTTTAAACCCCATTCTTCTTTTAGAATCTGACAGAGTAAAATCCCTTCGAGTGTATCACGGATTTTTAAATACGGTCCTTGCGAAAAAAAAGGAAACCGATCCGCGGCCATTCTTTCCGGCAGGGAAGGAAAACGAACTTCGGAAAGTCCGTTCTCCGAAGAAAGAACTTCTTCTTTGAGGCGATTCTCCAATTCAAAAAGAAAAAGTTTTCCGAATCGGGATTCCAATTCTTTTTTTAGATCCTTTGTAATTTTAGAATTTTGTTTATTCGTAAAGTAGGCAGTCGCTCGAAGTCCGATTTTTTTTTCCGGAGAATTCAATTCCTCGAAGAACTTAGATTCTTTTTTGAGAATTTCCCAGTTCTGCAAGTGTTTGAACTGAACGAGATAAAGGTGGTTGAGTCCGGATTCTAAGATTGAAATTTCTTTCGAGTTCCAATCCAGTCGAGTGAGGACGCTCGTTCGATTGGAAAGAATATTATAACTGAATGCGAAGTCATCGTAAGATTCTCTCACAAGATGAAATATATCGTCCGGAAAATATTGGTAGTGATAGACTTTGTTCCCGACTCGGATTCCGGTATGTCCTCCGCTCGATTGTCCGGTGTTTGCGTCTACGTAAATAAAGTCGGCTGTGGTGGGCGTGGAACGAAGCCCCGCCGGAAAGAGCAGGGCTATCGACAAGAGGAAAAAAAATCTCAGAGCTGAGTAAATCCTTTTTGGATGGATTCTACGATTTCAGGTTTGGATGTTCCTAATCCTTGCACGAAGGTTTGAAATCTTTCGTCGCTCACTCCGGCTTTTTTCAACCCGCTTCCGATTCCGAGATACGTTACGCGCAACGACTTCCAGTTTGTTAGTCCGTTTTGAAGAGCGAGGGTCGTGAGATCGTTTTTGAATTCGATTTCTTGAAATCCGTTTTCTACGTGCATCGCAGTAAGATCGCGAACGTCTTTTAAATAAGCTTTTTCTTTTTTCTCATCGTCGCTTGAAGAAGAAGAGAAGATGGAACTTACGGAACCGGAGATCGCTTTGATCGAACCGGAAAGACTTTGTAAAGAATCCGAGGACTTGCTGAGTGAGTTGATTCCTGCAGAAATCGATTCAGAAATAAAACAGTGATTGAAGCTGAGTATGAAAAGGCCTAATACCAATGCCATAAGTTGTTTTTGAGTGCGTTTCATCAGATTGGAGTCTCCGTGTGGTTTGTTTTTTCGGTTGGAATTTTATCCGGGATTGAATTCCAGTCAAACAACTTTTCCCGTTTGTAAAATTACAGATCCGAACGCGGGGAGTTTCAATTTGAGAATTCCTGTTTTTGGAGAAAACTCGAGCGACTCCGGAACCTTCCCCGTCCAGAAATCGGGAAACTGCTTTTGTTTGGTCGCGAAGGGAGCTTGGATTTCGATCGTGTTTTCTTCTTCGGTCGGATTCCAAATTCCTAAAAAGCCTGCCGGATTATAAAGAGCCGGAGGAAATAGACCGGAAGTGATTCCTACTGGAATCGGAGTTTTGCTTCTGCACTTCGCTCCGAGTTCCAAGGTTTTTTTCAAAAGAGAAAGTCTTTCTTCTCCGATCAAGGCGAGGTCGTCGCTCACAAGAATCATTCCTCCGCTCACAGCCATCACGCTCGCCATGAACTGAGTCTGAGCGGGAGTCATCTGATTTTTACTTTCTCTTACGAGAAGACAATCCGGATCGTTGTACCATAAATTTCTGTGCATGGACGCCCGCGTAATGTCGTTGATCAGGGCTCTTTCTGTGCAGAGTGCGTGTTTGTCTTTGATAATAATTCTTTTCTTTTCTCTTCCCCAGAAAGGAGCTACGTCGCAACTGATTCTCATCGCGTCAAAAAGTCCGATCGAAGGATAGATCGGCGCACCACATCCTAAAAGAAAGACGTCCTTGCCTACGACCTTTCTGATAAAACGAATCGTGTCCGCATAACGTTTGTGAGGCGAGACTCCTCGATCATACGTCCATCCCGGGAGCAAGGCAGCGAACAAAAAATCCAATTTGAGATAAGGATATCCTTGTTCTTTTACAAGAGTTCGAAACACGTTTTCTAAGAAGTCGCGTGAAGTCGGGTGGGTGACGTCGATACAATATGTGTAGTCCATTCCCCAGACCGGATTCCAGAGAGCAGGGACGGGTTTTCCGTCTCGGTCTTTTAATACTGCTTCCGGATACTTTTGAAAGAATTCGGATTTTTTCCGTACCAAAAAGGGAGCGAGCCAAAGTCCGGGAGTGAGTTTTTCTCTTCGGATTTCTTCCGCTAAAAGACGCATTCCTCCGGGGAATTTGTCGTTCGTGGTAAGCCAGTCTCCGATTTCTTTTTGATAACCGTCGTCGATTTGGAAGAATTGAATCGGAAGTTTTTTCTCCTTCACGAGCGCCAGATTCTTCAAGATGATCTTTTCCGAAATTTTGGTGTAGTAGTGATACCAAGAACACCATCCGGTAGGAACCTGAGTCGAAGAGAGTTTTACTTTATGAGCTTTTCCTAATTCGCTAAAATACTTTTTGAGATAGGCTTCCGGGCTCGTTGAAAAACGAACAACGCTGATCGGAGTCAGAGAAAGTTTATTTCCTCTGAAATCTTCGTAACGATAAAAATCGTAGATCAAAGAAACTCCCGAAGATGGAAACCAGGATTTTTTCTTTTCGTCTTCGAGTTCCTGTTTTCTTTCCGCAGAAAGCGCTCGGAACTTGATTCCTTGATCTCCGGGCCCGGTTGCGCCCGCGAAATAATGCGGATCCTTGGAAGAGGATACGAGAAGAATCATTCCTTCGCTGTGCCAGTCGCCGCTCACTCCGGAATGTTTTGTGTAGATATTCTCCTCCGTGTATTGAAGAAATTCGAGACGAGGGGATTCGTCGATTTCGCTCAGAGAATGAACTCCGGTAAGACTCCAAGACTGATATCCGTGCTGAAAGATTTTAGGTTCGGTAAGCGAATGCGGAGGAAGTTCGATTTCCAAGGTGAGAATTTCGGTTCCCGCTTTGGGACGGAGTTCTCCGATCCATTCGAGAGTCGGTTTGTAAACGCTGTTCTTTCCCGTTTTTTTATAACCGAGGGCAAGGGAGAAGTTTCCGCAATCGCTCTTGCTCTTCAGTTCTTTTCCTGAAAATTCAAAAGAGGAAACGAAGGTGTCTTCATAGACTTTGTAGTTTAATATGGCTCTCATTTTTGTTGTTCTATCGCTTTCAGCTCGCCTTTTGTTTTTTTAAGAGGGAACTTTTCTAAAATTCCAGCGGCCTTGTTTTGTATTTTTGGTTCCCGAAACCACGCGGTACGGATTATTATGAAATTATGCCTCCAAAACGTTCAACTATAAAACCGGAGCTTTTTCCCGGGGATCTGACACAAAAAAGATTCGAAGAATATCTGGCCGACGATCGTTTGGCCGTCGACTGCGAGATGATGGGACTCAATCCGAGAAGAGACAGACTCTGCGTGGTTCAGATCTGCGATTCTTCCAATAACGTGAGTTTGGTTCAGATTCTTCCGGATCAAAAAGAAGCTCCGCATCTCAAGTCCTTATTCGAAAATCCCGAGATCGTAAAAATTTTTCACTTCGCAAGAATGGATACTCTCTTCCTTCGTTATCGTTTAGGAATCGCGATGCAAAATGTTTTTTGCACGAAGATCGCGAGTAAACTTGCGAGGACATATACGGACAAACACGGACTCAAAGATCTCATCCGGGAATTTTATGACGAGACCTTGGACAAAAAGAATCAATCCTCCGACTGGGGTAAAAAAATTCTTACCAAAGACCAAGTGGACTACGCAAGCGGCGACGTGAAGTATCTGATTTCTCTCGAACAAAAGCTCACTGAAATTCTCGTGAGGGAAGGAAGAGAATCTTTGGCAAGAGACGCGTTTCGTTGTCTTCCCGTATTCAACCAGATCGATTGGCTTGAGATGCCCGCGCTTTTCGAACATTGAAAAAGAAACTCACTCGAAACTTTGTCTGTCAGTCTTGTGGTCAGGACTACGCTCGCTGGGCCGGAAAGTGCGAGTCCTGCGGAAACTGGAATACGATCGTGGAAGAGGTTGGCGGGGAAAGATTCGCCGCTTCGAACGGAAATTCTCAGAAGAATAAATCGTATAAGGAACCCATTTCTCTCGATAAGGTGGAAGAAGAATCTCTCAAAAGAATGGGAACGGGTTTGAAAGAACTCGATCTCGTTTTGGGAGGAGGACTCGTTCCCGGTTCCTTAACCTTGATCGGTGGAGAACCCGGAGTCGGGAAGTCCACGTTGGTTCTGGAAGTTTCCCGCAATCTGACAAGCTCTAACAAAAAAGTTCTTTATATTTCGGGAGAAGAATCTCCGGCTCAGATTCGGATGCGCGCCGAAAGAATGGGGATTCGTTCTTCGAATCTCTTTCTTACTTCGGAAACCTACGCCGAAAATATTTCGGCGATGATCGAAGGAGAAAGACCCGCCGTTGTTTTTGTGGATTCGATTCAGACGATCGCGAGAGAAGCCCTTCCGAACCAAGCGGGAACCGTTACACAACTCAGAGAATGTACTCAAGTGTTGCTTGAGACCGCGAAGAGATCGGGGATTCCGATTTTGATGACGGGTCATATCACAAAGGAAGGTGCGATCGCGGGTCCGAAAGTTTTAGAACATCTCGTGGACACGGTTCTTTATTTTGAAGGAGATCGTCTCAATTACTATCGTTTGTTGCGCGCTGTGAAAAATCGTTTCGGCGCGGTCGGAGATCTAGCGATCTTTGAAATGTTTTCCGGTGGTCTCAGAGAAGTCGGAGATCGAAATCAGGTTTTTATCAGCACGGGAGCCGAAGAGAGAAGCGGTTCCGTAATCAGCGCCGTTCTAGAAGGGAGCCGCGCTTTGACCGTGGAAGTCCAAGCTCTCGTGAGCAAGTCCGGTTTTTCACAAGCGAGAAGAATGGCGGAAGGTCCGGATACGCGCCGTTTGATTTTACTCGCGGCCGTGATTGAAAAGTATCTCAAACTTAAATTAGGAGAATGTGATATATTCAGCAATCTCGCGGGAGGCCTCGACGCAGACGAACCCGCGCTCGATCTTGCGATCTGCACTTCGATCATCTCGAGTTATCTCGATCAACCTCTTCCGAAAGGAACCTGTGTTTTGGGAGAAGTGGGTCTTTCCGGTGAAGTCCGGAGTATCGGCCAGGCGAGTTTAAGAATCAAGGAACTCGCCGGTGTCGGTATGAAGAAGGTGATCGTTCCCGAAGGAAACGTAAGCGAGATCGATAAGAGTCTGGACATTCAAATCCAAGGGATTCGTTCCTTAAACGATTTGCGTTCTCTATTCCCCGGTGCGAATTGACTTCCCTGTGAGAGAAGCTTTGTAATGAAGGCGGATTTTGCCGAGCATCTTTGATGCGGACTTGAAGTCCGATTTCAAGTAAAAAAAAATCAAGGTTCGTTTGTCGTAATTACTACAAACGAACGATCTGGATTCTTTTTTTATTTTTGGAATGAGGTTGATTCGAAAAAACAATGTAGGAACTCTCACAAAGGTTGCTTCGAAAAACGATGTAGGAACTCTCACAAAGGTTGTTTCGAAAAACGATGTGGGAACTCTCACAAAAGTTGATTCGAAAAAACAATGTGGGAACTCTCACAAAGGTTGTTTCGAAAAAACAATGTGGGAACTCTCACAAAGGTTGCTTCGAAAAAACAATGTGGGAACTCTCACAAAGGTTGCTTCGAAAAAACAATGTGGGAACTCTCACAAAGGTTGCTTCGAAAAAACAATGTGGGAACTCTCACAAAGGTTGCTTCGAAAAAACAATGTGGGAACTCTCACAAAGGTTGTTTCGAAAAAACGATGTAGGAACTCTCACAAAGGTTGTTTCGAAAAAACGATGTAGGAACTCTCACAAAGGTTGTTTCGAAAAAACGATGTAGGAACTCTCACAAAGGTTGTTTCGAAAAAACGATGTAGGAACTCTCACAAAAAAGAATTCTATCAAATTGTCCTACGAAACACAAAACAAGGATATACAAGTTGAACCAAGGAGCTGGAAATCTTATGAAAAAAAATATCTGGATTCTATTATTCTCATTACAGATCGGATGTGCGAGCACCGGTTATGACCGCGGCCCCTTACCGGAAGTCAATCCGAATAAAATCGTAATCGATTCCGAGGAAATCAAACACTATCTTTCTCTCAAACCTCAGCTTCGTCTTCCGTTTCGTGTGGGCGTTTATTTTTTGGATCCGGAAGGATCCAATTACAGAATCGATGCAAAGAATAAATCCGCAATTCTTACGAGCGAAGAAAATTTAAAAGCTGAGAAAATCGTATCACAGATGTTTCTTATTTCCGCTTCGGTCTATGACTTGGATTCCGAAAGAGAGGAGAGCCGTTTTAAAAATTATTATCCGAACAGAACAAGAACCTTGGATGGAATCAAAAAAATTAGAATTCTCGCGTCTCGTTACGGTGCGGATGCGGTTTTAGTCATCAAGTCGACCCCGCGTTACGAACAAAAACCGAATATCTTAAGTTTACTCTACGCGACGATTCTCGGAATTTGGATCGTCCCGGGCTCGCATGGAGAATCTACTTTTACTTTCGAAGGAACACTTTGGGACGTAAGAAACGAATATCTTTATCTCACGACGGAATCGGAAGCCTCTTCATCCTCGACAAGACCGTACGGATGGATCGACGAATACTCGATCGTCGCCGAAAGCAAAGAGAAGGCGATTCGGGAATTTTCCGACGAACTTTTGAAACGTTTTAAGAGTATGAAATAAATTGAAAAAGCTCCTCGGGTATATTTACGAATATTTTCGCGAAGACATTCGATACGGCCATTTTGTCTTTTCAATTCTTTTCGTATTCGTTTGTCTGTTATTGAACTATACGTTTCAGATCCGGCCTACGTTTACAAAAATGTGGAAAGGGACGTTTGCGATTTATGTGTTTCACTTTTTCTTTTATGGTCTGTCTTTGTTCGCCGGTTTCGGTTCCTATATGTTCGCCTACAAACGAGGTGATCTATTAAGAAGAAAAGAATTTCTTTTGCTAGTTTTTTCTATTTGGATGACTTTGATTTTTATCAGTTCGGTTCGTTTCGAAGATCTGAACCTATTCGGTTTTTTGCCTGAAGAATTACGGTATCTTTCTCTTCTTTGTTTGAACTATGGAATCAACTCCTTTATTTATTTAATACTTCCCTTTGTTTACTATCTAATCAAAAAACCGGAAGTATCTCTGGGATTGAATACAAAGACCGATTTTATGCCTTATTGGATTCTTTTGCTCTTGATGATGCCGATTGTCTTTTTTGCATCCGGCTCCGCCGTTTTTTTAAAAGTATATCCTCGGTATTACGACACGGCTGCCTCTCAATTCTTAGGAATTTCACCTTACTGGACCTTCAGCCTATTTGAGATTTTCTATCTGACCAACTTCATCGCACTCGAATTATTTTTCAGAGGATTTATGATTTATCCTTTGGTGAAATATTTAGGAAAGGGTTCGATACTTCCCATGGCGATGACGTATTGTTTTTTACATTTCAATAAACCGTTTGGAGAGGCCTTCGGCTCTTTTTTCGGAGGATGGATTCTCGGAATTCTATCCTATCGAAGCGGATCCATTCTGGGTGGTATCATAGTTCATTTGGGCGTGGCGGCTACTATGGAAGTTCTGGCTCATTTCGCAAGAGGGACTTTCTGATCCGAAAAAAACCGGAGAAGGACTTTTTGTTCAAAAGAAAATCTGAATTTTAGAATATTCTAAAATATCCGGAGCTTCCTCTGCATTTTTAAAATGTAGGAACTCGCACAGAAAATTAGAATTTTTTAATTTATTCCTCTTAGATTCTTGAAGTAGGTGATTTTCTAAAATGTAGGAACTCATACTTTTTCGGGAGTCAAGGACCGATTTGAATTCTTACGGAATCCTCCATGAGACTTAATTTGTAGGAACTCACACGAGAAATTAGGATTTTATAATGGTTCCCCGTAGATTCTTGAAGTAGGTGATTTGCTAAAATGTAGGAACTCATACTTTTTCGGGTGTCAAGGACCGGTTTGAATTCTTACAGAATTTCCTATGAGACTTAATTTGTAGGAACTCACACGAGAAATTAGGATTTTATAATACGCGATTCTTGTTGAAACTCCAAAAAAACTTTCAGTAGATTTCGATCGCGTAACCGCCCGTAGCTCCGACCCCGGTGAATGCGGGAGTGTTAAAGCTCAGGTTTCCGCTCGAGTCGATAATCCTATACATGTAGACGATGTTCCCCGAAGATTCGGTCGAATAGGCGTATTTTCCGCTCGGGTCCACGACGAAGTTTCTGGTGCCGAGACTTGGTGTGAGGGGACCTCCGACCGGGGTGAGAAGACCTGTTATCGGATCTAACAAGCCGATGCTTACGTTTGTTGTCGCCGAGGCGTTGTTTGCGACGTAGGCGATTCTTCCCTTCGGATCGAAGTGAATGCTCCAAGGCGCAGTGTTCGTGCTGAAAGCTCCGGCTAACGTGAGTACACCGAGGGAATCCATTTGAAAAATACTGACCGTATTTCCGGTATTATTAGCCCAATAGAGAAATCGACCCGAAGGATCCATGTTGATACCGGCTGGATTTATACTTCCCGGTGTAATCGAAATCGCATTCAATAATCCTGAAGAATCGATCGAGTAACTATTCACGTTTCCGCTTGTATACAAAGTTGCGAACGCGTATTTACCGGTCGGATCGATCGTAATGTCTCTTGGATTTCCGAGCGCCAATATCTGAGATACCGTGTTTGGAGTGAGGGCTCCGGTGAGAGGATCGATTCTATATTCATAAATAACGTTCGTGGGATTCGCCGCGGTTGCGAATGCAAAATTTCCGGATGGATGGATTTTGAAACTTGTCACATCCGCCGCCCCAATCGCATTGATTAAGGTTAAGTTTCCTGTCGTTGAGTCGATCGAATAGTAATAGATCGATCCGGATCCCTGATTGGCGCAGTAAAGAAATTTTCCGGAAGGATGGACCGCCAAAGAAATGGGACTTGAGGCGGCTGCGATCGTTGCCGGTGTGTTGTTGATCAGAACACCGGTTGCCGGATCGATCGTAAACATCCAGATATCGCCCGTCGTCGCATTGGTAACGTAGGCCCAAGAGCCGTTTGTAAAAAATCCGGTCTCCGAAGTGTAGACGTTAGCCATACTTTCTCCGGAAGAATTGAGAACGTCCGTTGTAACTCTTATCTTATAGTTGACGCCTCCGCCGAGGATCTTTGACGGAACGATTTGAATTTTGGGATTTGTGATAAAGTTGATGGATCCGCCGATACAAGAAGCAAAATTATCCGAACTGATTTGGATGGAGCCGGAACAAACCCCCGCGCTTGACTGAACGGTTAAACTACTGGCGTCCATCAATTCGCTGAACGAAAATTGAATTACGGATCCCCTTACAACCGAGGAAGCTCCTTCCACAGGACTCGTGTCGATCACCTTTAGATTGGCGCTGACCTTTCTTCCAAGTCCGCAGGTAGCGGTCTTATCATTGAGAGCCGCTTTGATCATAAAAATCGTATTGAAGTCCTTGTTAAAAGGATCACAAGTGTTTTGATACGGTAACGGATCACAGTCTATCAGGAATAAAAAAAGAAAAAGAAAACAAGAATAAAAAAGGAAGAATGAAATAGAGGAAGAATTCTTTTTTCGAAATCCTTTTTTTGTAAACAAGGACGCTCGCTTTCGAACGGGTTCGAGTCGGTCTTTGAAACTCGGACAATAATTTTTTTCCATCCTTCAAGCCTTAAAATTGAAAAACACGCTGTCAAGAGGATCGGGCTTTTTCGAACCGAATGAAAAATTGTAACTTATAAATGAAGTATCGATAGAAAATTAGGAAATCCTAATTTGTTTTTAAACTACCGATTGTTTTGTCTGTGGTTGATATTTTGTTACAAAGGTTCGGATAAGAATTCAGTTTTGTTTATCGACTTGGACTTTCGAAGACGTCGGATTCTTCCGAAATTGTATCTCGAACGGACTTTAAGTCCGATTGCAACCTTTTTTCGATAAAATTTTTGTCGGAACAAATCGGAGGATTTAACTTTCGAAATCTTCGAAGAAGTCTTTCTAAAAATCCCAGTTTCATAAGGATTCACTTTGGATTCGAAAACCCGAACTCTAAAATCAAATCCATCGTTGGAAAAGAAGTGGAAGGCGAGACGGAAACGTTTCCATCTTTCAAGAAAGTTGAATGACTAAAAAGAAAGAGAATGAAATCTAATCACTCGTGGCGTCGTTCTTTCAACATGTTCTCTTTTTTTTGTTTCTCTTGGGGAACCTTTCTTTGTTTTCACAAACGGATTCATTACTTCGAGGTTCCTGGTATGAGGATCAGGAAAAGAAGGAAGAGGTCCTTTACAATCGAGTGATGAAACTCTTTCGACCGAACTCCCATTTTGTATGGAAGACGGATCTCCACGGAAGGAACTACAGATTCTACAAAGACGGAAGAGTGGAGTTTCTCATCGATCGCGATTACAAAGAAGTTTTTCCGGACGTCTCCGAACTTGACGTTCACAGAAGCGAAGCCGTCGCGTTGGCGGAACACGGAGAACCGTATTCTGCAATTCGTTTATTAAAAGGAATCGGACTTTGTTATCGGATTCAGTTCGGAAAACTAGTTCCCGAAGGATATCAAACTGCGACGGAAGAATTGAGTCGAATGACGAAACACATGGCTCATAAAAATAAGGAAGTTTCCGATCTCACGGATCCTTACGGATGTTCCAAAAAGAATATTCTAAAAATTGAAAGCGCTCCCTTTCGTTTTTCATTGGAAACAACCGCGGATTGGAAACACTACTTTCCCGAACTCGAATCTCCCGAGAGCGGAGTAGAGGAGGATCATCTCTGGAAGGTTCGCCGATTTTATAAAACCTTACCTACCGATCTCAATCTAGAAGAATGGGAAAAGGTTTATCAGTCCCAGTCTCAAAAATTTCTCCAATACAAACCGGATCGAATTTTATTTACGATCGGATTGTCTTATCATCCGGTCGCCGCGGTATATACTTCTAAGAATTACTTTCAACTCTGGGATCTCAAACGTGGAATCAATCCCCGAACGATCAAGGAAATGAACTTTCGAAGAAAAAAAGAAGAGGACGCCTATGTATCCCGCTTTAACTGGATTCATCCGGATGGAAGACAAGTTCCTATGGTGGTTTTGGAAAAATATTATTTACGGGAGAATCGAGGACTTCTGTTTTCGGTCTCCGGTCCGGAAAAACAGATCGACCAGGTCAGGCAACACTGGTTACAATTGAACCAAAAGTTAACCGTAGAATGAAGATATGATTTTAGCTTTGGTAAAATCCGGAGATCGAACTCCACAGCCTCCTGGCCCTCCTTCACAAAATTCTCACTGGAAACTTCTTTTCGTGGGCTTTTGTCTCGTGGACGGAATGGCTCTTCTTTTTATTCCACTGGGAATCTACGGATCCGTTTTGGTCACCGCGGCCTTGCTTCTTTTTCTCTTTCTTCCGCTTCTTTTTCTCGTAATCCGTTTGAGTTCCCGTTTTGGAAATTTATTGTATGTCGCATTATTTTTGAGTCTTCTTTCGGCGGGAGTTTCCTCGCTTTATATCAGTCATAGCATAGGATTCTTCTTGGGAATTCCTATGGGAAAAAATACGGACCTGATCGAGAACACGGAACTCGGTAACGATCGAATTCTTGTTTTCCGTGGTGTGAAAATTCTTACCAACTATGTCTCTTCTAGATCCGGGAAAACCGGAAAGGGTAAAATATCGTCTAAGCCGACGAAGACGATTTACTTTCACGTAGCTCCTCTCGTTTCCACGAGTTGGAAAGAGGGAGATCCGATCCATGTCTGGGTAGCTTGTGAAAGAATGGAACTTCCGAACTGCCAATGGGGGGATTCCGTCTTCTTTTGGGGGGAAAATCTCAAGAATCATTCCTTATACACCTACTATAAACTCGCAGTGCAAGAAGCAGGTAAGATCTATAAGTTTCCGATTGGAGACCGTCCAACCATCTTTCGCCCCATAGCCGACCCGGAAAAAAAGCTGGTTCGAGCGGGACTTTACGGGCTTTCGGGGCTTTTCTTCCTAAATTATTCCTGGTTTGTCTGCATATTTCTGGGTAAATTCTTCGGAAAAGGGAAATAATACGGGAAGAAAAAAATCTTCAATTCCCTAAAAAACTTTTTCGTTTGCTAATTTTGATCCTTTATCTTCCGATATTTATACAGAGACGGGTAGTAGAATCAGATTTTCCCTTTCTTCCGTGATACCTTTGAAAGAATTCAAAGAATGGAATATAAAGGCGATTCGGATCCTCGTGATGGCTCGGCGCTTCTCTTTCCTTTACGGATCGTGAAGCAGTTAAAAGAATCGGACCTAAGTCTCTAAACGATTTTTTATTTTCGTATTTTGTAACCAGGAGAAATTCTCATGAGGAAGAAGATCATCTTACTTGCCGGACTGCTCTGCATTCTTGCTGTACCAGGTGTCTATAGCCAGCAGACCGGAAACAATCAGGCTGGTGGAAATCAGCAAACAGGCGCGGCCCCAGACCCTCTTGAGAAACTCATTCTCGAGAATTTCGAAGAGGCCGAAGACTGGAGAGCTAAGTCAACGACTCCTCTTGGGGAAACCAAGGTTCTCAAAATGGTTCAACGCGGTTTGATGAGAGACGTATTCGACGAGAATACCGTCCCTGATAACGGCGGAGATCAGATCGAAAAGAATCACATCCTCGGAGTCAAAACTCATTATACCAACAGAGGTTTTGACAGAGTGGAAGTGTTTCCTCCTCACGAGTATATCGTAAAAGGAAAAGCTCGTCAGCTTTCGATTTGGGCTCTGGGAAGAAAATTCCGTCACACTCTCTTTGCAAAACTGAGAGACTACAGAGGAAATACTCATAACGTTCGCTTGGGAAGATTGGATTATTTCGGTTGGAGAAAACTGACTGCGACGATTCCGGGTTACGTTCCTCAAAGCACAAGATTCGCTCTTCTTGATAAGAATCTTCACTTCGTTTCTTTGTTCGCGGTAAGCGACGTGCACGAAGTGGGCGGACAATTCTACTTTTATGTGGATGATTTGGAAATTCGCGCCGATAAATCTGATGCGAAGTATCCCGGATCTGAAATTAAAGATAACTGGTAATTTTCGGAGAAAGGAAGCAGGTATGGGAAGATTCATGAACTCGTTCAAAATTACAGCGATCCTAACAACTATTCTCGGAGGAGCAATTCTTCTGGGAATGGTGAACGGACAAAACATCATCAAAGGCAAACGCGGACTCGATACTGCAACCGGAATCGACGTAAGCGGAATGGAACTCAGGTCCATCACCGTAGAATCCTGGGATAACCCGGCTTCCAGTGCGGCGTATGGTTGGGAAGTAATGACAGATAAGGATACGCAGCCACCGCAAAACGGACAACAACAAGCGTACCAAGCAACTGCTCAAAACGCTCAAGCACTTCGAGAAGTGAAATTGATTTCCGGAAAACCGGGAGATATCAAAAACGTGGATTCCGGAACTGCGAAAGTTCTCGGGATAAAATTCCAATTTACTTTTCCAGGAGAGAATGCGGTAACGATTCGTCCTCCGAGAGTTCCGGAATACGAAGTGCTTCGTACAAAAGCGTATCTGGATGCTAACAACCAAAGAAAGGTTTCTAAAATCTACGGCGTAGAATTTCCCGGCGTGAGTAAAGCGATCTCGGTTTGGGTTTGCGGAAGAGGAAACGAATACAATCTTGAAGGTTGGATCGAAGACTGGAAAGGAGATACTCATATCCTTCAGTTCGGATCTCTGGATTTTATCGGATGGAGACCACTTACCGTTTCCATTCCACAAGGAGTTCCACAGGACGTGAATTCTTATCCTCAAGTGAAGACGATCGTCTTCAAACAGTTTAAGATTCGTTCTCGCCCTGATACAAGCGGTGAAACCGTTTATCTTTTCTTTGACGAGCTTCGAGTTCTTTCCGACGTGTTTGAAGTTCACTTTGACGGAGCTTCCATCGACTTCGATGACGAGGATTGCAAGAGCAAACACAAACTCGATAAGATGCTCAAAACAAAAGTGGATAAGGAATGTAGTGGCGGCGGCAACGCGAATAAGTAAGACTTTCATCAACGGGATGCTCTAAAATCCCGTTTCTTCCTCTCGGCACGGTCAAAACGACGGCTTTGCCGGGAAATCCTCCTCTCTTTAAATTCTGGTTTACGGATAAGCCAACTTAGCTATAATTGATAAATACAGGGCTGTCAGAGAGGAATTTTACCCCAAACGTCCCAATTTTCATCAAGCCGAGACTCAATCGGTGGAGTATCCTATGTCTAACGAAATATCAGCAACTACGGAATCCAGACCGGCCAGCGATCTGGATAAGCTGACATCTCTTTTCAACGAAGAAATTTATGTTCGCACGGATGCGAATTCAATTCCAGCTTCCAAGTTCAAGATTTTCGACGATCTCATCGAATTTTACAAGTCTGCCGGAAAAATAGACGAAGCAAAACAAAAAATAGAAGAGTATCTTGCCGAACACGAGGACAGTATTTCCGCGCGTTATCTGCTTGGGATCCTTTCCTTGGAAAGAGGAGAGATCAGCGATTCCGGTTTATTAAAAAATCTATTAGAATCTTTTAAAGTTGCGGGTAAATGGGCGATCATCGAGCACATTACCGATCAAATTCTAAAATACGGGGACCAAAGACTCGCTCTGAAATACAAAGCGGAAGCCCTGGAAAAATTAAAGAAGAATAAAGAACTCAAAGTAGTTCTCGAAAAACTTGCGAAACACGATCGTAAGAATCCCGAAATTCTAAAAAAATACGCTCTTTCGATCTTAGACGAAAACAAAGAAAGAGCGATCACTTATCTCAAACAGGCGATTGAAACTTTTGCTAAGACAAAAGATTATCCTCAACTGGAAGAGATTTGGCCGATCATCGTAAGTAACAACCACGAAGATATTCAATTTTTCGAAAGAATTGAAAGAATCATGCTCGGTCACAGAGAGAGAACAAGACTCGTCGGTTATCTTTATCCGATCGTTGAGCCTTACAAACAACTCGAAGACTGGGACAAGGTCATCTATCTTTTAAAGAAGATTCTCGAACACGAAGCTTCTTCCAACAAAGCAAGAAACGAACTCATCCGCGCTTACAAAGCGAAGTATGCAAATCATTCTCTCTTGGAAGATTTTCTCAAGATGTCCGAGATCGGAAACAACCGCAAACCGATCAAGGTCTGCATTGCAAACTTCGAAAGAAACATCGTATTCGACACCAATAACTACGTTCTTCATAGAAACTGGGGAGTGGGTAAGATCACTTCGATTTCGCCTAACGGAGATTCTATCTTCGTCGATTTCAAAGACAAGAAGGATCATAAACTTTCCATTCAGATGGCGATTACGAGCTTAAAACCTCTGAAAAAAGATCATATCTGGGTGAAGTTTTACGAAAACAAAGAGGATATCGTTGATCTTTTCAAAAACAATATCCCCGACTTTTTCAAGGAACTCTTAACTTCTTTTGACAACCGAATGGTGACCGCGGACATCAAATCGGAAGTCTCCGGAAAATTCTTACCCTTAGCGGAATGGTCTAAGTGGTGGAACAAAGCAAAGAACGTAATCAAAAAAGAACCGAACATCGGTTTTGATCCTAAGAAAAAAGACGAACTCGTCTACAGAGAGAAAGCGATTTCTCTTTCCGAAGAACTTTCTGAAAAATTCACTCACCAAGCCGACGTAAACAAAAAACTCGATATCGCTATGGAAGCCCTGGACAACCGAGAGGATGCCGAAGGTGCGATCGAAGCTTTTAATCACTTTTACTTCGAGGAAGAAGAAGCCGCGGATCCGGTTCGTAAGTTAGTCGCTTATTTGTATCTTCAAGCGGCTTCCGAAGAACTCGGAGACGAAGAGATTCCCCGTCATATCACCGAAGCAAAGATCGCGGAGCTCATCAAGTCGCTTCCTACTGCAGCTCTTGTTGAAATTTCCACAAAGATCGGAAACGTAGAAATCAAAAAAGGTTATGTAAACCTTCTTCGTAAACACGCAAAAAATCCTGACGAAATTCTTACCGGAATTCTTTTTGAAGTTCCGATCAAGGTAAACAAATACATTTTCTCTATCTTGGAAGAAGAGGGGAAATTCGATCTTCTCAATGCGTTTATCAAATCTTCGGCTACGAGAGCGAAAGAAGTTCCGGAAGTTTTTATCTGGATTGCAAAATCCATTCTTACCAAAATTTGGGAAGGAGAATGGTTGGCGGCTGCGAAACAAGAAGAACGTCTGGATCTGATTCTCAGAGTTTTCCGTATGTTCAAACCTCTTGCGAAGATCGAAGACAAAGGAACCAAACTCAAAAATGCGTGTAAGGAAATCCTACACGGAAACGAAGACGAGGTTCTTAAAGAAGCGATTCACGGAGGAGATTCCGAATACATCCGTAAACTTTTCGCACTTTACAAAGAAGTTCCATACTTTACCGATCTCGAAAAGGATCGTCTCTACGCACTGATCATTGAGTTGAAACCCGACGTCGCTTGGGAAGAAGACGAGGATGAGGACGAAGAAGAAGACGATATTCTCACGAGAATTCCTGAAGGCGCGATTCTGGTTACAAGACGAGCTCTCAATCGTAAGAAAGACGAATTCGAACATTTACTCAACGTCGAGATGCCGGAAAACTCCAAAGATATCGGAGAGGCTCAGGAAAGAGGGGACTTGCGAGAAAACGCGGAATACAAGGCCGCTATGGAGAAACAAGTTCAGCTGCAAGCCGCTATCAAAAGACTGGAAGCTGAAATCAAGAGCGCGATCATCTTGGATCTTACCAACGTCAAAACCGATAAGATCAATATCGGCGCAACGGTGAAGATGAAAAACGAGTCTACGGGCGAAATCGTTACCTATTCCATTCTCGGCGCTTGGGACGCGGATACTGAAAAACACATTATCAGTTATCAGTCTCCGTTGGCTAAATCGCTTCTTAATAAGAAAGTGGGCGACTCTGCGGTTCTAAACCTCACCGGTGCGGAAACCAAGTTTACCGTTCTTGATATCGGACGATCAAACCTCAATCAAGAAGATTGAAATATTCAAATTTTTGAATGTGAAAATCCCGAATTGCCTGTGCGATTCGGGATTTTTTTTGCCCTTAACCTTGGGCGCGTTTTTATCAGTTTTTAAGTCTATGCCGATTTGGAATCGTATTCATTTTTTTCTCTTTCTCGATTTGCGTTTAGAATTTCGTTCGGAAGAAGATGTCTCTGAATATAGAGCGATAATTCTTCTGCGTTAAGTTTTTGTATCAACGGATCTGGAATTTTTTCCCAACATCGATCAAACGTCGTGATCGCATTTAAACCCTTTTCTTTGAGACTTCCAACTTGATCACAGAGAAATCGAATTCGGATTCGATCTCGTTTTGTTGTGTTCGCCATTCTTTCTTGCTCCTGATGTGATCTCTTTTCTTCTGAGGATCTATATTAACCGACACCCCTGACAAAAAACTTGGTTGCAGATTTTTTTTCTAAAACGTGGTCCCTTTTGTATTTAGAGTTTCTCTGAAATTTAGTTCAAAAACTTTGAATATACGTTCGGACTTGACAAAATCGAATTCATTCTTTCGTTAGGGTCATGCTTCAGAAAAGGGAAAACAAAGATCAAAACATTTCTCAGGAAAATAAAACAAAGACGATTACGGGTTATGCTCAAGATGGGTCCCTTTATAAAACCTCTTTGAATCAGAATTTGAAATCCGGTAGAACGTATCAAGGTCTTCCTTCGGATCCGGCGGTCCCAAAAGATCCAAAAGACACGATGACTCCGAAAGAGGTGGCCGCTCTTTTAAAAAGGACCATCCGAAGAGTCGGCGATTACAGAAGAGAAGGTTTGCTCGGTAAGTTTTGGAGACTCCGAGACGGAAGCGTCTTGTATTCCAGAATCGGCGTGGAAGAATTTTTTAGAAATCATTTCGTGGAAGTCGAAGAGGATCTATAGATCTTTTTTCTCTTTGTCTTTTATCAAAAGATATCCTTTCAGAGGTTTGGTTTTTTGATTCCTTCGCCAAGCCTTGACTAACAAAATAAGAACTTCCTTCTTGCGATCTGTTTTATTTTAGAATTTGTTCTCAATACTTTCGATTCTTCTTTTTTAAATGTCATTATAAATTATTAATATTCCTATATGATTTATTGAGGCTGGAATTGTTAGCCTCAACTGATTTATATCTATTAGTTCTCTTATTCTTTCTTTTCGCATCTTATCCGAATTCTATTTTAAGAATTCTCAAATTTTAAATTACGATATCTCGTTCGTATCTGGGACCGATAGGAAATTTCGTCCGATTGCGTTCATTTCAGACGTAGAATTTCAATCTTATCCGTTGTAAACTCACCGCAGTGAATGGGAGAAATCCGATTTGGATGTTCCTCCTCACCAAGGAAGTATTCGTATTTTATGAAATTTGAATATATTGAATCCGTAATGAACAAGATGGTCTTGGAAATTCTAAAACCGGATCCTCCGATTTCAATGATTTTGGCGGATCAGATTGTGACTTCTCCCGTCTATCCGTACGGAACCTATAAGGTTCTCGAATTGACTCAAGATTCTTCTAAAAACGCATCCAAATGGATTCAAAAAATCGATTCGGAAAGTTTTAAAGAGATCAGCCGCAAGAATCAAAAAACTTTAATCAGCGTTTCCTTTTTGCACGACGATTCTATCGCCACGTGCTGGGACCTCTGTGAAAAAGCGATGGATTGGTTTGATTCTTTAGACGGGTTGATCGAATGCGAAAAATTCGGAGCAACACCGGATGTAGTTTCGATAAGCGTTCAAGACAAAACCGTTTTAACGGATGCAAACGTCTACGAATACAAGGCCGGGTTCGATCTCCTTTTGAAATCGAGGAAATACAGTGAAAAACAAGGCGAATCAACTGCAAGCGCACCAACGGTTGAATTTCAGGAGGAAGCATGAGCGCACAAACAATCTCAAAAATAGAACCGATCAGTATCAATCTATTTCTTAGAAATACACCGGTCTCTCAAATGGGGTTCGGACTACCTTTGATTCTTGGAATCAAAGCTCCGACCTATTCTCTACAAGTCTCGAACGGTTCCGCAGGGCTCATTTGGAAATCCGCAACGAACGGAGTCGTTTTCATCCAAGTGATTTACGTTGTCGCAGGTAACAATACGGCCCTAAGCGTAGTTCGTAGCGGTACCGGAACTTCAAACGATCCCTATGTAATTACGGTTAACGTAGCTACGGATGCTTCCGGTTTGGCTACTTCGACTGCGCATCAGATCAAACTTGCGGCGGAAGCGGTTTCCAATATCGCCGGCGCAACCAAGATCGTGGACGTCGTCGAAGTCGCAAGTGCAGGCTCAGGTGTCGTTTCGTCTTTTGCTCAAGCCCCCTTGAATTACGAACGTTATATGGAGATCACTTCGACCGACGATCTTTTAGAACTCGGTTTTATTTCAACGGATAAAGAATATCTGCAAGCATTGAACGCTTTCAGACAAACTCCGAGACCTAAGACCATCGCCGTCTTTTTGTTAACCTCTTGGTCCAATGCTTCGGTCGAAATTTCGGATCTTAGAAACGGAGGAAAGGACGCTTGGTTTAAAACCACCGCGACCACTCACGACAAAACTGAATTACACGCGTTAGGTGACTATCTCGCTTCGATCGAAAAGATGTTTTTTGGATGCACGGACGACCCCACTACGTTGACCGGGAGAAATTCCATCTGGGAATACATCATGCTTCATAAGAATCCGAATTCTTTTCCTGAAGCGGCGTGGGTTGGAAATTCTTCCCCTCGAAGAGTCGGTTCCTATAACTACGCCTATCTTCCGTTAGACGGCGTTGAAAACTCGGGATACAGCAACTCACAGGTGAGTTCCATCTTTGCGGATAACGGTAATTTGATCGTGGACTTCGGCGGCAAACAAGTTCCTTATCCCGGAATTTCCACGGGCCAGGTTTATGCGGATGTTGTGGAAAATCGCGCCTGGTTGAAAGCTCGTTTGAAAGAAAACATCACAAGTCTCTTTCTAAATTCGGACGTTGTTCCTTATACGATTCAAGGAATTCAGATGATCGAGTCCAGAATGCGCGAGGTATTTGCGCAAGCCGGAGTTCAAGGGATCATCGCTCCCGTGGAAACGGAAACCGATAAAACACGATCTGATCTCGGCGACTATCAATACAAAATCAACTTGCCGGAAACGATCGATGAAATCCCAACCAACGATCGAAACAATCGAATCCTTCCGAACATCACCTTCTCATGCCGTTTGAGAGGAGCTATCAACGAAGTGGATATCGACGGCGAACTAACCTAAGGAGTAATGGAATGAATGGCATTTGGGATCCAAAGAAATTAAACGTTAACTGCAACGGACGCGACGTGTCCGGGATGAGTCAAGCGGACGGGTATTTTAAAATCGAACCGGTAACAAAAGAATACATCCTTTCGCAAGTTGGCATCAAAGGAGATTGGAATATCTCCGAGATCTACGACGGAAGAGTTAAACTCACGATCACCCTTTTGGGTGATTCTCCCGAGAACGAATTCTTTTTCGCATTGGGAGAAGGTCGACTTCCTTGCGTGTTTACCATGAAAGATAAGAGCGACGGCGGGATGCTCGGATTCTCGGCGCAAGGAAGAGTTTGGGAAAGACCAAACATCGAAAGAGGTAAGGAATACAAAGATCGTTCTTGGGTCTTTCTACTTCCTGATTACAAAGGAGTTTTGACAGCATGATCAACGAGACTACTCAACTCGATTCTACAAATAAGGAAAAAGCTTCCGGTAAAACGATCGTTTCGGAATCGGATGTTTCGGTTTCTCCAAGCGAACCGATTTTGGAGACAGTGGATGACGACGCAAGAGTTGCTCAGATTCATTTCGTAGACGGACGGAAATACAAACTTCAACATCCGGGGAATCGTAAGGCTCTTCGTTGGAGACAGGAATCGATTTCTCTAACGGAAGGACTCAATCAAGATAAACTCTTGGATAAGTTCTTTAAGTTTTGTGTGAAGGGTGTAGGGCACAGTTTCGAACCTACGTTAGACGTCATTGAGCCGAACCACGTGGAGGTGTGGCTGCATTTAGCGAATCGATTTCTTAAGTGGGAGTTGGAATAGTCGATTTCCTGAATTTGACGAGGCTCCGGCCGCCGAAGAATGGATGAAGTGGATCGATGAAGAAGTGGACCGCGAACTCTTTTTTTGGAAACCCTTCATCCTCGGTGTAGCGCATTTTACGAGTAAAGAACTCGAAAATGCCTCCACCGTCCTCTATATGAAGATGATGGAAGTAGTGGATCGTAGAAAGAAAAGAGAAGCCGAAGAGAAGGCGGAAGAATTGAAATTCTTAGCGAGGCTGATTCAAGGCTCGAGTCTTTGAGTTTTTGAAAAGAATATGATAAGGTTGGGGAAAGATTAAGAATATGGCTGCAAGAGAATTGAACATAACGATTAAAATCGGCGTGGATCCGGACGATCCCTTTTCGGGCATTCGAAAAGAATTGGAAGATTTGCGTTCTAAGCTAAAAGAATTTTCCGATTCAACAAATTTCATCTCCGAATCGGGAATTAAGGCTTGGGAATCTTTGGGTAGCTCTATGGCGGATTCGATTCGAGGAATGTCCGGTTTGGCTCTTCTTTCCGAAAGATTAGGAACAACGGAAGGTTCTCTTCGAAAATTGTATGCGAGTACGAAAGGGAATCCTCAACTTGAAAAAGAATTTTTCAACGTTGCGAAGGCCGCCGGTTTTACGGAAAAAGACGTCGCCAAGTTAAACTTTCAATTGAACGCAACGAGCAAAATCGCGGCTTTCGCCTCGGCCTCTCTCAAAACTCTTTCTTCGATCGGGTCCTTCGCCTTTAAGACAGTAATCGGACCCTTTTTGGAGGCGGGAATCGCATTAGAAAAACAGAATGAAGTTCTAAAAACCCTTTCCGGATCCGCATATCCAGGACTTCAATCCTCGATTGAGAATACGATTCGCAGTTCCAAAGGTTTGGCGACTCAAAATGATCTGACCGAAGCCGCAAATCAAGCGATCAAAGCCGGAGCCTCGGTAGACTTTATTTCGAAAAATCTTTCCGGTCTTCAGAAAACATCCAGACTCGCAGGAAACGATCTATCCTCTTCCATGAAGGAAGCTTTTGAGGCGATCAACGACGGCAATGGAGAATTTTTAAAAAAGAACGGAGCTTTGTTTTCGGATTATTCTCAAGAATTCAATCGGATCAATCAATCCGGCATGTCGGCCGCCGACAAAAGAATCGCAAGGGAAAAGTTGATTTCCTCAGCGTTGAATGAAAATAGTAAATTACAAAATTCTTATGGACAACACGTAAGGACCACTTCGGCGATTTTAGATCGATTCAGCGGAACGATACAAAATTTGAAAGAGAAGTTCGGTCTTTTGATCCTGGACGCACTCAATCCTATTTTAAATCTTTTTGTGGATCTATTTGAATATTTTACCGAAGGCGAAGAGGCCGCCGATAGACTGGAGGTCGCGTGTATCGTTTTGGGGAGTGTGTTAAGCGGCATTGTCGCGGCGCTAATCGCCGTGGGAGTGAACATGTTAATTACTTCCGGGTTTACATTTGCTTCCATGATTCCTGCTTTGATCGGTATGGCTACGGCCGGATGGGCGGCGATCGCTCCTTGGCTTCCATTTATCGCGATTGGAGTCGTCGTTGCAGTTGTGTTAGGCGGCATTGTCCTGATTATTCGAGATCTCTTTAAATGGATGAAAGGAGGAAAATCCGTCATAGGAGATTTTCTCGACGTCTTCGGTCTCATCAAAGCTAAGTTTGATAACCTGATGGATACGGTTCGTTCGTTCAAGGACGGCATCTTTCAATTCTTCAGCGACCTCGGACCAAAAATCCGCCAATTGATAAGCGACATGGTTCCTGCGGGTGTTTTAAAATTTTTAGGAATCGCTCCTGAAATCAAAGAACCTCCGACGACGGTGCAAGATGCCATTATCACCAAACACGGAAAAGTCATTCAATTTCATCCGGATGATAATATCGTTGCGGTAAAAGATTTGGGCATCTTGGGCGGATCCAAGGCCGGAAGCGGCAAAGGAATTTCCGTCAATATCGCCAACGTGACGTTAGGCTCCGGATCCACTCAAAAGGACGCTCAGATGTTCGGCGCCTACTTAGAAAAAGAACTTGAGAAGATTGCGCTGAGGATCGGTCTTCAATCCGGACTATCCCCGGAAGGAGCTGCATGATGGGAACGTTAACGAGTAGAGATACAATCGCACTCACAGACGGAGATACGGAAGTGGAAATGAACGTTTCCTTTGATATCCAGTATTCCTATCCTGCGGAGGTTACGGGGCATCCCATCGAGAGAGAGAAAGGGAAAGCTTCAATCGCGGATTATGTTATTCCCGGACAAAGGGGAATTACGTTAAGCGCTCTTTTATCCTCGTCTTCTTCCGTCCTGACCCTTTCAAGAATGTCAGTGGATGAGAAACTCGATACGTTGATCCGTTGGCAAACGAGTGGAACGTTTTTGACCTTATTGGGTTATGGGACGGGAGGTATTATCAACCGGATATTATCGATGCTTCCCTCCTTTTTTCGTTTTGTGGAACCGGATGATCCCGATCAAAGATATCTCGGAAGATCGGTGGACGAAATTCCGAATCTACTTCTCGGAGATATTACATTTTCTGAATCAAAGGAGAATGGAAACGACGTTCCCATCAACCTCTCGATCGTTCCGATTCTGGTTGCGGAGGCGAAGACAAGAGATGTAAAAGCTGTGAAATCGGGCGGTAAAAAGTCGACCCAAGAAGTCAATAAGTCGAGTAATCCTAATCCGGCAAAACAAAAGTAAAATAGGTTATTAGAATATGCCAATATTTAGATATTTACCAGTCGATGTCGATTCTCTTCCGATTCGAAATACATATCAGATCGGATCGAAAGAATTTGAATTCGAATTTACATACAACCAGGTCGGGGACTTTGTAACTGTTCTTGTGAGAGATCAAGACGGAATAGACTTGTTCTCCTCCTGTTTGATCTACGGGATTCCTTTGAATCATGTCGTGGTGGACGAATTTCCTGTTTCCGTCTCGCTCAAACCCTTGGACATCGATGATCTATATCGTGAAGAATTTGTCGAGATCCCGGTGAATCCGCAAACTCTCGGAGCCAAAGTTCAGATCTACATAGAAGGTGAAGAATGAGCGGAAATCCTAAACTTTTCGGTAGAGTGGTGTCCCTTGAGATTCTTCCGAAAGGTGGAATCGCCAAGGAATTTACTTATCCTCCGTTCGATATCGAATTTGAATCGGAGTTGAGTCCCTTGAATCTTACAACGGTGACGATGTATAACGTCAACGAGGACACGATGACTTTGGTTGGAGCAAAATCGCAAGAGGCCGGTTTTCAATACCCAAGCGTTTTTTTAAACGCGGGTTATAAGGATGAAAACGGCTTGGTTGCTTCCGGGAATGTCATTCGTCCTAAACTCAAACAGGATGGAGCGAATCGAATTTTAGAATTTCAGATCAATGCAAATGCAGGTTCTTGGTCTCGTTCTTATATAATGAAAACATATAGTAAACTTCCGGCTATGAGCGTGATTTTAGATATCTTAGAAAGAGGAAACGTTAAGCCCGGAAAAATTGTTCTCGGTGAAAACAAGGTGATCAGCTTTAGCGCAAACAGATCGTTAGGCGATTCTATTAAGAAATTCTGCGAGCTTACAAAATCTCAATATTGGTTTCAAGACGGCCTTTTGCACATTGATTCTCTAAAACCTAAGCAAAGACCAGGCGTCCTCTTTTTGGATAACACCTCCGGTCTGATCGGGATTCCGGAACAAGGTCAAAAAACTTGGAAGATAACAAGTCTGTTTCGACATAAGTTTAAGCAGAACATGGTCATCTCGATTCACGGAGGAAACTTAAACGGAGATTGCAGAATCGTCGGCGGAAAGCATAAGTTCTCAACGTTCCAGTCTGAAAATTATTCCGAATTGGAGGTCGTTCCTCTATGAACTTAGACGAGGTCATTCTTGCGGCGATGAACAACTCCCTCTCAAAGGTTCAGGTTGGTCTGCCGGGAATTGTAGATTCTTTTAATCCGAATGATATGACGGCTAACGTTAAAATTCCGTTTAAACAAAAAGACGGATCCGGAGAGGAAAAATTATTCCCCATTCTTTCAAACATTCGAGTGGGAACATTGTGGGCCGGTGATTTTTACATAAAGCCCGATTACAAACGTGGAGATAATGTTTGGATTTCTTTTTCCACATACGATACGTCGGATGCGGTAAGAGGAGTCAGTTCTTTGGTTTCGGATTCGTTATTCGATCTACAGAGCGCATGTGTCGTCTGCGGATACAAAGGTGATGAGGATTTACCCGCTGTGACCGCGAATCGTCCCGGTTTGCTGATCGGTAACAAAGAAGGAAAATCTTTTATTCAATTCGAAGACGATACGATTAAAATTCAAGGCGGTTTGATCGATCTCTCCGAAGCGGCGGTGTTAGGAGATACGCTTGCGCAGTTGATAAAACTAATCTTGGACGTTTTTATAAACAACGCCGCTTCCTTTACGACGAACGCAAATCCGGGCGTTCCTTCAGGCTTGGCCGCCGCGGTCGTAACTCAACTCAATTTGAGAAAGGGTGAAGTGGATCAGATTCTTTCAAAGAAGGTAAAAATAGGATGAAGGGTTTTAAAATTGAGAACGGGGACATCGTAAAAGTGAAAGGGCGGTCCGTAGTCTTGGAAGATTTAGAATACTATGCCCAAAGAATCAAACACGCGATTCGATTGTCCCTCGGAGAATCCGTTTATGAACCTCTGACCGGGATGGATTGGTTTACGATTTTTTCCACAAAAATTCCAAGGGAGAGGGTAGTGATTGAAATTAAGAAAATCCTTTTAAAGGATCCGGAAACGATCTCGATCGAAAAAATTGAAGTGATAGAGACGAACGATTCAAGCCGAAAAATATACATTCAATATTCTGCAAATACTAAATTTGGAACCGTCGTGGAGGAAATATAATGGCTGGAGTGACAGAACAAGGTTTTATTCGTAAGACTAAAGATCAGATTTTTTCCGACTTGGAAGAGAAATATAAAACAAATCTTGGTCAAGATATCGATTTGTCGATTTTGAGTGAGGACGGCATTCGGATGAGGATTCTTGCCGATGAATTGGATCTGATCCATCAGTTGGCCGAATCCGTATTCTATTCTAACTTTGCGCATACTGCAAGAGGTGTTTCGTTGGATCGGGTACTCAATCCTTTAGGAGCGGAACGTCAGCCCGCGAAACGATCGATCGTCGCATTAAAATTTTCGGGTTTGGATGGATCCTTTATAGAGGTCGGCACAATTTGCCAGACCGGAAACGGATACCAGTTTATTTCTATAGAATCGGGGACGATTGCGGGTGGCTTCGTAATTTTGAATGCCCAGGCGCTGAGTATCGATTATGGGATCAACGGGAATGTGGCAGCTAACACCATTAATACGATCAATACTGCGATTGCAGGAGTTGATTCGGTGATTAATCTCGAACCCGCGAGAGGAGGAAGAACGATTGAAACCGATCTTGAATATTTAAATCGTTTTATGGCTGAGGGAGTCAACGGAGGTTCATCTGCTGCGAATGTTCAAGGAGTTTTGAATCAGATCGAAGCGGTATTGAGCGCTGTAATTTATGAGAACAATACCGATTTTGCTGATATCGACGGGAGGCCGCCGCATTCTATGGAGGCTGTGATTGAAGGCGGTAGTTCGGAAGAAATTGGAGAAGCTTTTCTAAGAAATTGGCCGGGTGGTATCGAATCCTTCGGATCCGTTAATACGACGGTCATCGATAGCAAAGGAGTTGCTAGAACTTATTATTTCAATCGGCCGACCGATGTAACTATCTATGTAAAGATCGATATCGTTCAAGACTTAGCTCTTTGGGTTCCTGGGTCCGAATCCGTCGTGAAAACAAATTGTATCAAGGTAATAGGCGGAGTGGACACGATCAATACGATTTCAAAAACTTTTAAGGGAGACGGAACGGGCGCGGACGTATTTGCTTGGAAGCTTATCGCCGCTCAGAGCGGATTGAGTGAATACGAATCCATTAAGGTTTTAGGAATCAAATCGATGTCTGCGAAGGTAGGTTTGTCCGCTCCAGCAACGTTAGACGAACTTTCTATGAATAGTCGTCAGAGAGCGAAGTTAATTACTGCAAACATTCAGGTAAATTTTGTATGACAGAATTAGAAGTAGTTCTACAAAAATATCCTTCCTCACTTTTTACGCGCGCTTCGGAGTCTCAGATCGGGAAGCGATGGAACGCTGAAATAGAATTGTTAAACGAAGCCCGTACGGTCTTGGAGTCGATACGAGGAATCACCGATTTTCGAGTTCAAGAGGGCGCGCTTCTCGACTTGATTGGAAAAAATTTAAAACAATCAAGAGAGGGAATGGATGATTTCCGTTATCGAATTTTTCTCTCGATCGCGAGACAAAAAAGAAAATCTAAGGGCGATATTCATTCTATGAATGAAATTGGATCTCAAATTCTGGCCGGCACAGGAACCTTATATGAAATTCAAGAACTCTGTTATGGAGGAGTTCCTGAATTGCTCGACGGCTCCTTAACCTTAAATGGAGAATTTCCTCTTTCCGGCAACACGAAAAGACCGGCGACGATTCGAGTGATCTTTTCCGGATCAACGGATACTGTCGTGGTAACTCCCGAATTCAACAAAGCCATCGCACAGATTCGTGCAGGCGGAGTGAATGCGATCATCAACTATCGTTTCGAGACCTCTACCTTGTTTGGTCGTTTGTATGGTTCGGCAATTAGAACTTCATTCTTAGATGGAACCTGGGTATTCAATGGATTTACTCTATTTGAAGATTCTAATATTAGAATTTTACCCTATGAGATTGCATTTGGAATCGGAGGGCTGGTTTCAGGGGAGCCTCGGGTTCCTCTGCCTAGCGATACCGGGTTACAAAATGAAATTCTTAGAAAGTTAGTCGAAATTCAAGACAACCCAGACGGGACGAGGAACTTTAAAGTTACGATCAAACAATCGGAAGCGATTGGAGCCTCTATCAATGAACTCGGCTTATTTGACAACGACGGAAATCTGATGTTCCTCAAAACATTTCCTTCCAAACCGAAGGACAATTTGATTGTTTATGATTTTGTCATCAAGGAAGAGTTCTTATGATTTCCATATCGAATTGGGAGGAACATGTTTTATCGGATTGCAGACTTCAAGAAGATTGAGGGATTGTTTGATGTGGTCTTTGGCGGTTAACAATCGCTATAAATATATGAAATTTTATAATATTGGAATGGATTTTAAGGAGTGACGATGGCAGTATTCAACGCGACGAAAACAAGAACTTGGACGAAAAACACCCCGGCGGACGGGGATTTACTTGACGATGAGATTGATCGACAATATGCGAACGACCAATATCTAAAAGATCGGATTGATCAGACGGATTTAAATCTTTCCGGAGCTCAAGTTCCGCTTGGTGGTATTATAGAAGACAATTTGGATCAAGCAAACGTGTCCCTATTTAAAGAGGCGAATGCACAAGCGATTTCGAGAACTACATATTCGGTGCTCTGGAATCTGATTCACCGAAACGTAAGCGGTATCGCACCTTCTACAGACCGAGTCAGCGTAACTGCACACGGTCTTTTGGAAGGGAAGTTGGTTAAGTTTGCATTTACCGGAGGAGGAGTTACTGCCCTTACAAAATACTATGTGAGGAACCCAACTGCAAATGATTTTCAGATTTCATCCACGCCGACTGGGAGTATTTTAGATCTTACGTCTTCGCAGACGGGAGAGATGATCGTAAATACAGAATACGGATTTGGAGATGGTGCTACGACATACAACCTACCGGATCGAAGAGGGATTTTTGCAAGAGGTGCTGGAGTTCATGGAACAAGGACTAAGGCTGCCGGAGCGAATTATGATGCGGGTGCAATCGGATTCGAGGGACAGGACCAACTACAAGGATTTGTTATTCAAGCAGTGAGTAATGGTGGATCAGCAATTACTCCTGGTGGAAGTATTGGAACTGGAGGGCCTCAAATTCCTTCTAACGACGGGACTAATGGCAGCCCTCGTCTTGGAAGTGAAACAACTCCCGCGTACGTCGCAGTAAAATATAAAGTGAGGGTCGCATGAACTATATTATAGAAAAAGAAAGTAGCAAAGTTGTCTGGATAAACTCAGATTCTCAGAGATTAAGTGGAAAGGACGTTTGGTATCAGTTCGATCCGGATCAACATGAAATTGTTTACGCGGTAAATTACAACCCGCAGATTCAGGATATTTTTCAAGCGCCAATAGTGGAAGGAGTCGCCAAAAATTTTCAACCGAAGTCAGTCTATCGCAAGACAACGGGACAGGAAAGAGTTCTTCATGACTGGAATGATGATATCGATTCGGAAAATGAAACCGAGGAAAGACCTCTTCACGATGGAGAAGGAAATCAAATTCCTCATCAGATCTATACAAACTCAGGATGGAAGTTGGATCTTGATCAAAAAAGGAAAGAAACGATCGATCGAGTCAATCGAATCTGCGAAACGAAGATCGTAGCGAGTTTGACATCCGGTGCATTGGGCTCTTTGCATCTTTATAGCTTCGATCGAGACGATCAGCTCAACTTACTCGGCGCCGCATCTTTGGAAACGAATGTTTACTTTAAATGCAAAGATCTCTCCGCGATGGAAGATCTCTCCGCGATGGAAGATCTCTCCGCGATGGAAGATCTCTCCGCGATGGAAGATCTCTCCGCGATGGAAGATCTCTCCGCGATGGAAGATCTTAGAGTCCACACTCCATCTCAAATTCGCCAAGTCTTGGCTGATGGTATGAATCGAAAGGTGTATTTGCTTCAAAAGGTAAGGGAATTCAAAGCCAAGATGAATGCAGTCACTTCGATAGAGGAACTCCAAGAAATCGACATAAATTCTGGATGGGATTGAGAATAGAACTGAAGTAGTATTCAGTTGCGCGCGCCTATCTTAGGGGAGGGCGCACGCAACGGGACGGCTCGATCAATGGATTATTAAAATATTCTGATTTATAAATATTTTCACCAATAAATTCTTGCTTATTCATCGCTTAAGTTCGAAAGGAGAATGTTTTTAATCGGCTCCAATTTGTGGTTTCTGTATAAAATGCCTCTATTTATGATTCGGACCGATATGATTTCTTGAATGGGACAAACTTATTTTGAAATCTTACATTCTCTTTATGGATTTAAGTATCATCTGAAAATTAAAAAAAAATCATAAAAGGAATTCTAAAAGTGTCTTTCGTATTAAATCTTTTTGTGTCCAAGGGATGAAATGATTTTCGTCTTCCAAAGAAATCGTTTTGAGAAGTGTGTTTGAAAGTTGAGTCTGAAAGAATTCTAAATTTTGATAAGGAACGAGGGAATCTTTTTTTCCGTGGATGATAATCGTTTTGCAACGAATGTTTTTCCAAAAAGATTCGAGCTCTAAAAGTTGTTTTTTGAGCGGAAGCATTTCGGCGTTACTGTGATTGATCTCCGACGGAAGTAAGCTTTTGACCCATCCCCAATCCGCGATTCGATTGTACCACTGAATCTCTTCGGCATCCGCGCTGAGGGGGGCCGCTAAAAGTAGAAGTCCGTCGATTTTTAAATCACGCAAAGAGGCGATTCTTGCTGCAATTGGACCTCCATAGGAATGTCCTACTAAGATAATTTTTCCTTTGCCGGTCGCAGAGATCGATTTTTGAAATTCGAGAATGGCCTTAGCTAGAATGGAAGCCTGCCTTTCGACATCGGGAATACTGAGCTCAGCGTTTGATTTTCCAAATCCGGGTCTATCTATGGAAAGAATACAAAAGGAAGAAGTGAGAACTTTGTCTCCTAGATACCAGGAATAATTCTGCCATCCGCCGGGAGAACCGTGGATAAATATTATAATATTCTGATTTTCTGATCCACAACCGCTTGCGACTCCGTAAATCTGTATTCCTTCCGCCAAAAGTTGGATTTCTCGAGGATCGGCTCCTTCTTCTTTTAATTGTTGTAAACTTTCTTCCGGTTTTTTCTCTAGATCTTCCGGAATTCTACACGAAGATAAAACAACGAACACGAAAAGAAGGATTATGTTAAAGCGAAAAAGAGGAAGTGTCATGGAAAGTTCTTACCGAGTTTGTTTAAGAAACCGGAAATTCTCCCCTTTGCATTTGCCCATAAAAACGTAGGAATGTTTGATTGGGTAGAAAGGGATCGACAACGTCGAAGAGGCCTTCTCGAATTCCTTTAACGAGATACATATCGATTTCTCCTTTGTTCTTGGCTTTGATTTTTCCCCTGTGTTCGCAGATAAAAAAATCTTTGATGTGTTCATAGGTTTCGCTAGATATATTCACCTCGCCGGGAATTCCGGAACTTTCCATTCTACTCGCAGTGTTAACCGTATCTCCCCAAATATCGTAGGCAAACTTATCGGTCCCAACAACTCCCGCGACCACAGAGCCCGTATGGATTCCAAGTCTGAGTTCCCAGAAAGGAAGATTCTTACTTTCTCTTTCTTTTCTTTTGAGTTGCATAAATCTCTGAAACTCCAATCCGCAAAGAACCGCATCTACAAAGTGAGTTTTATTTTTTACCGGAAGGCCGCCCGCAGCCATATATGCGTCTCCGATCGTTTTTATTTTTTCCATACGATGGTTTTTAATGATAGAATCGAACTTACGGAAAAAAAGATCCAATTCGCTTAACAATTCTTCTGGAGACATCGTTTCTGCGATTTGAGTAAAACCGGCCATATCCGTAAAGAGTACGGTCACGCTTTCAAATCGAACCGGCGCCACGGAATCGTTTCTTTTTAATTCTTCCGCTACCGTTTCGGGGAGAATATTCAAAAGTAAAGAATCGGATTTCTTTCTTTCAATATTCAAATTTCGAGTAAGAATGAAGATTAAAAGTCCGGTAAGAATCTGTACAAAGAGATAGTTTCCTCCTGCGTCCAGATATCTTTCCGTTTCATTTGGATAGGCTTTGATCCATTCTCTATTAAAGAATTCGGTCGCATAGAGAAACGATGTCGCGGCCGCGTATACCAGATACACCATCCATACGTTATGATTTCTCAAAAGAATCGTAGCGATAACAAGGGCCGGAATGAAGTAATAGTGGTTTCCTCCGATGGACCCGCCGTTAAAAAACCACATAGAGGAGAGATAGAGGAGAATCGTAAGATTGAAAGGCCAAAAAAGAGCATAGTAAACACTTTTCATCCGAGAAACCAGATACATTCCCATCAGAAGAATTCCGGAAACGAAGTTCAAGAGGAAGATTACCATGAAATTTTCCAGATAGAACGAAGAGAACGCTCCGAAAATATTGAGAGCTCCATTCACAAACGCTACGGTGTTAAATAACCTATGTTCCAAAGAATTTTTCTTTGGATCTCCGAACATAAAATAAACGAACTTAAGAACTTGATCGGTCATGGTCGATATCCTAGATTTCCTTGGAATGGAAATAAATCATTTATTGCCATTCTGTTTACAAAAAGCAAAATTCTTTTCCCGCTATCAATCGGACCGATCGTTTACTTTTCGATCGCCCGCGTAGAATTGAAACAAAACCTGAACGATCTTATATAGGCTCGTTTTGGGAAATCCCAACTTCCGATTTTCGGAACCAATCCGGAAGAGAAGACTCCATTGCGCGAAAAGAATCGAATACATTTCAAAGAGTGAAAATTTCGGATCGTAGAGGTTTGTTGATTCCGAAGTGATTCCGTTCAATTCTACGATTCCAAAGTCTTTTCCTTCTTTTAGTTTTTCATCCGATCGATAACGGACGTCGTATCTTCCAAAGTAAAAACCCGAAAATGTCTGCGAGATCTGATCGATCTTTTCAATCAACGCCTCCGTGATGAGATCGCTCCCGTCCGTGAAGAGAGTTCCTTGACAGTGATTTCCCGCTTCCGCGAGTCTCATTCTTTCTCCTTTGGAAAGAATTTTTTTCCAATGTTCGGAATGCCTTTCCCTAAAAACTTTCCATTGATATCGAAACCTCGGATGATTCCAGATCAATTCTTCTAAGGAATTTTGGCCGTTTCCTTCGATTACGGGAAAGGTCTTTCTCGTGATCGAAAAGATCCGTCCTTTTTTTTCTTTCGGGAGACGATAGTAAAAGATTCCTGCTTCTTCAGGTCCGGGATGATATTCTTGTAATACGACGTCTATGTTTGTTTTCCGCAGATAGAGTAGGGCATCTTCTTCCTTTCTGATCAGTTTTACCCCGGATCCTCTTTGTCCTGCGTCCGGCTTTAGTATATAAGGATACTTGAATCTATTCTTCAGAAACGATTTTTTTAAGTTTTGAAAATCCGTTTCAGTATCGATTCTTAGTAATTTATGGAATTTTAATATACTATCCGATCGAATATTTTTAAGAATTTCATCCTTCGATTCTCCTACCAAACCTCCTAAGTAGATTCCGGGGTTGGCCGCGCAGATCGTACCAAAACCTTGATGACGAATCGTCAAATAGACGATGTATGGAACTAAGGGAATGTAAAAAAGCCAAGCCGGCCAAAACTCGGGTCGTAAAAATTTTCCGAGTGAGATCCTCCAGTAGGAAAATTCCCTCTTGGATTCCTTTTTATTACGCTTCTTTGTAGCTTGATTTTTTCTGGAATTGAAGGGTTGATAAGGCAACTCCAAAGTCTTTCGATAGAGAAACATTTTGTAAAAAGCACTCCGCGTATATTTTGATGATCGCCATGTGATGGATCGTGTGGTCCTGAACGTATAAGAATTCTCTTTTGAGATTGCTGATCGTTTTTCCTTCGAGTCCCGTTTCCGGATCCATAAGAAAAGAAAGCTCGATCATCTTATTCTCATCTATCAATTCGAGCTTGCTTAACAATTCGTAAATTTTGTCTCTTCCTGCGAGTGGGGAAGTTTCATAGAGGGAATTTCTTTTTCTTTGATCATAGGAGACGCTGGAGACTTCCATTCCGGAAACCAGATTCTCCAAAACTTCAATACAATGACGTACATGTTTCCCAATACTTGAGCCTTTGACCTGAGTAATTTCTCGAGAGTATTCGTTTTCTTCGATTATGGAAAGTAGGTCAGCGAGTTGATTGAATGTATGTTCTATATTTTTGAACTGAATGTGTAACATCGCAAAGTTCTTCGGGATAAAACTTTCGAAGTTACAAAGGAGATTCTATTTTTTCTAAATTGCAACTAAATAAAACCTAAAAAAGGAGACAGAGCCGCGAGCGGCCCTGCAGTTTTGCTTTTTAAGCGGGTATTAATAAAGGCTAAAGCGAACCGGAATTAGAACCTTAACAGTGATCGCTTTTCCTTCTAAGATGGAAGGAGAATATCTTTTTTTGTAAAAGGCTTCGATTGCTGCCTCATCCAAACCGAATCCGAGAGGTTTGCCAACAGAGCGCACTCTCAAAACCTGCCCATTTTCTGCGATGATCACTTCCAACGTAGTTGTGCCCGTTATTCCGGCGGATCTTGCCTCTGAGGAATATTCAGGAGTGATATTCGGAGTTAAATCGACGGGCGCGGTAGCACCCGAAATGATCGCGTCTTGCGCACCTGCGATCCGCGGATCTTCTTTCTTTTTAATCGTATCGGTAACTTCGAATTCTCCGTCGTCTGCCGCTTCTCCCACATTTGGATCTTGAATTACTAAATTATCGACAAATGCAACTTCGTCAACGAGTCTATCCAATCTGTTGAATTCGATGGAAGGTGTGTACCAGAAAAAGAGGATCAACATTTGAATTACGAAAGATGAGGATAGAAAAAATTCCATCCTGTAACGATCGATAAATCTTCTTAGTTTTCCTCTTTTAATTATTGTTAGTAGGGTGTTGGGTTGGTCCATTGTTCAAAGACCTCCGCCTTGAGTCGTCTTCGTTACGAGCGAAACCTTCAAAGCGCCCGCCTCTTTTAATAGTTCAAATGCACCATCTAAATCCGCGTAGGGAAGATCCTTGTCAGCATGAATCAGAACTTTGAGATCCGGTGTAGTGGTAAGCTTTGCTCTAACGTTGTTGATCGCCTCGTTCATAGGCATTCGAACCTGATTGAAATAGACTGCCTTGTCTTTATCGGCACTTAGGTATAAATTCGCAATTTTCTTATTTAGCTGTTCCCCTCCGGGAACATCCGGAAGCGCGATCGGTAAATCCGGATCTGTATCAAGCACGGAAGTGACCATAAAAAACACTAAAAGTAAAAAAGCGATATCGGCCATCGAACTAACAGGAATGGAAGGGGGATTCTTTTTCTTTTTTAAACTCATACTATTTCAGCCTTTTTACTGAGATCTGTTTGAATCCCCGGATTTGAACTGCGGATAACGCGTCTAACATGTTTCCGTATTTCGTTTCTCCGGTCGTTTTTATTAATGCGACTTTGTTTTCGATGTCTGGAATTTCCATCAGATTGAGTTGTTCTCTGAAATCGACCAGGTTGCGATAATCCTTTGTTCCAATGGATTTGTTCTTCATCTTAATCAAATCGCCTGTGACAAGAATCTCGTAGATATTGTCCCTAAGCACGAGAGTTGGATTAGAATTCTTTCTCGGGAGTTGAATATTCAATCCTTCCTTTACAAAGAATACCGCGGTTACCATGAAAAATACAAGAAGAAGGAATGCAATATCCGACATCGACGATGCCGAAATCTCTTCCAATACGCGTTTCTTTTTGATACGGATCATAATGATTCCTTCATTAAGAAAAGCAATTATGCTTTTTTAGAATTTCTTTTTAAGAATTCTTTATAAATTCTATTGGCCGCTTCTTCGATTTCGGAAGTAAAGCCGTCGATTCTGGAAGTAAGGTATTGGTGGAAGGTCATCGCAGGGATCGCGACGATCAAACCGGCCGCAGTCGTGATCAAGGCTTCTTTGATACCACCCGCCACAACTTTTGCGTTTACTTGGTCTGCGTTTGCAATTGCGTCGAATGCGTTGATCATACCGGATACGGTTCCTAAGAATCCGATCAAGGGTGCAATCGTTGAAACCGCCGCTAAGATGACGAGTCCTCTTTCGAGAACCGTGATCACTTCAGCTGCTTCCCGTTCTACACCTTTAGAAAAAATCTCAGCGTCTCCGGACGATACGTCGATTCCACCGGCTAACACTTGGGTGATCTTGTATTCTTTTCTTTCGTCCAAGAAACCTTGTACTGCGTCGAGGCCTTTTGTATCCATCGCTTCGCCGAGGTCGATATTGTAACCTTTAGGAAGCAGTTTTGCCGTGGCTAGGAAATAAAGTCTCTCGAATATGATTCCTAAAGCAATGATAGAGGAAAGCGCGAGCGGATACATTGTCCATCCACCGAGGAGAAAAAGGTCTACGAATCCCCAGCTTTTTTCAGTCTTTGCGGGGGTTGCGGTTGGCGTTTCTGTCTTCGCTTGCTCGGTGGTTTCCGCCTTGGTCGGCTCTGATACTTTGTCCTGCGCAAATATTACAGTGGTGGAAAGGGAAATTAGTCCCGATAGGATGAGCGCTGTTGTCACCCATTTGAATTCTTTTTTTAGGGAAGAAAATTTCATCGATATCTCCGATTAAAATATTCTTGTAATATACTTTTTAATTGTTACCGAATGATTACAAAGAAGTTACGGATCTAAAACTTCCATTCAAGTCCGAACGGATTTTTCTTCAAAATCAGAGTGATAAAATTTTCAAAAAAGGAATCTTCGAAGTTGTGTTACAATTGATTCTTAAAATTTCCCTATTTTAATCGGCGAAGTAAGCAAAATTCGAATCGGATTATGGAAAGTTCCAAGGGAACATGCGAAAGACGGAATGTGATGTAGGATCGAAAGAGTGGTCCAAAGGAACACGGATCCATTTCGATAACCGAAATCGATCCGTGTTTTTTGTTAGAGTTTATACGTAGCAGAGAAAGAAATATCCAATCCGGTTCTATATTTTTGGAACACATATTCCTGTCCTGTGAGAGGATCAGTTTGTGTTATCTTAAACTGGCTGTTCATTAAATTTCGAACGGAAGATCGGAAATCTAAACGGTCGTTGTGCTTGTAAGTATAGACGACATCCGAGGTTCCGGTTCCTTTTTGAATCGCGTTCGGAACTCCATCGGATCCGACCAAAGCGATTCTATCGCTAAAATAATTATAGTAGAATCCAATATTGTGCTTTTTGCTTTTTGTCGTGAATACGTCGATTCTAAGGTTTGCTACGAAGTCAGATTGACCTTGCAGCGGACGATTCAAGGTAGTAGGCGCATAGGCCGCATACGTCGAAGTCGGATCCACTTGTCCTGTCGCGATAAAGCCGTAGATGTTCGCGTCGATCACGTCTACTCTCGATTTGATAAAGAAGACGTTGGTTTCTACTCTCAACCACCACAACAATTCTTTACGATAATCCAATTCGATTCCTCGGATCGTGGCTTGCTGTGCGTTTGCATATTTGTAAACTAAGCTCGCGCTTCCCGCGACCGGTAAACCGATGAGCTCGATCGGGTTCGAAAGATTCTTAAAGAACGCACCCACTCCGATGTAATCAGTGTTGGTTAGGTAGTATTCCCATCGAACGTCGTAGTTGTGAATGTAAGTTCTTTGAAGGCTCGCGTTACCGAATATTCTATCAGCTTGAAAATATGCGGAAAATCCGAACGGAGACAATTCTCTCAAGTCGGGTCTTGTAAGCGTTTGAGAATATCCCAGACGAAGATTCATGTCTTTTGCAATTTCCCACGCGACGTTGGCCGAAGGAAGTTTGTCTTTTGTCCTGAGTTCCCCGATCCCGAGGTTATTTACGTCGCAAACATTAGATCTTACTAATAAAAGTCTTTCTTCTTCTGAGTTCGTTTTACAACCGTAGCTCGCATTGTATCCGCTCCAGCTGTTTTTGAGATCGTATGTTTGAGTCTTTTGGTAACTGTCTTCGTAACGGACCCCGACGATCGTTTTTAATTTCGCCATAATTGGGATCTCCGCCTGTGCGAACGCGGCTTTAAGGGCTTGTGTCGCATCATACGCATTGTTCCCGGAAGCGCGTTCGAAAATCTTTCTATCACCGTTCGCATAAGTTAGAGGATTATAGATGATTTCCCCTGGAACCGGATAGAGATAATCTCTATCGCTTCCGTTGAAGTTTCTTTGGGCGAATTCCCTAAATTCAAAGTGTTTGAAACGATCAAGATTACTAATTCCGAATTTTAATTTACTCTGAAGCCCGTCCCACTGACTGAATGGAATTTCATATTTAAGGGATTGGCTTCGAACAGTATCCGCAGTAGTCGAAAAGTATCTAGTTCCGTCGGGGTTGTTTCCTAATCTTCTAAATCCGTTTGCTAAATCATTTCCACCCTGGGACCAAGCTTGGTTTCTTGCATCGGGTTCGTCTCTTTCGGCGAGGGCGTAATTTAGATTCCATTCGACTTTATGAGGCCTCGCGCTGAAGGTTCTCAACTCGTGTTCGCCACCGAGAGTGTTGTTAAAGATCGTTCGACTGATATAACTCAAGTTAGTCGATTTAAAATTAAAATTGTCGATGTAGTTTGTTCCTTCACCTTCGCGAACTGTCTTATCCGATTGTGCAGAATAAAGGGTCTTGATAAAGAATTGCTGCCCAATTTTTGGTTCATACGCTAAGTTGAGGTTGTTTCCCCATAGAACTTCTTCAGTGTATAGTTTTAAGTTGTTCTGATTTAAAGGGCGGAGCATATTATAATCTTTTAAATAAAGCGAAACCGGGTTGCTTGCTTGAAAACGTGAATTCGTTTCTTCGCGATAGTTATAACTCCGGTTATATGTCGTTCCCGCTAAAACTCCGAATCTTCCCCATTTTTCCGAACGGAAGGAATTTCCTGCGGACAAACTGAAAGATTTGTTATAAGGAGAATCCGTTTCATTCGGAGACCATTGTTGATTGAAAGACAAGGCGCCGACTTTCATAAGATTGGTTGGTATTCCTCCAAATCGATCCCCCTCTACGAAAGGTATTACTTTCGGTAAACCTCCAATGAGATCCGGAAGTTCCTGTTTTTTTGAGACCAATCCGAAATCGTTATTCATATCTCCTTGGTTGAAAGTCTTGAATTTGTGACCTGCAACTTGAGTATTTTTTCCGACTCCCAAGGAAACGGATAGCAAGAGATTATCCGGATATTCTTTGGTTTCAATCTTTACGATTCCTCCTGAAAATTCAGCGGAGTCTTCCGCGGATGCGGTTTTTATTACCCGAATATTTTTGATTACACCCGCCGGAAACAAATCCAGTGGAACGATTCTTTTGTCAGGTTCAGGCGAAGGTATAAAGGAATCATTGAGGATCGTATTGGAATATCTTTCGCCGAGTCCTCGAACGAAGATGAATTTACCTCCGACGAGCGTGATACCAGTGACTCTTCGAAGGACGTCTCCAGCGGAAGAGTCCGGACTTTTTTTGATGGATTCTTCGCTGATTCCATCGGACACTACACCACTTTTTCTTTGCAGAGCCAATAAAGCAGACTCAGAGTTTTCGAGTCCGCGTCCCTTGACTTCCACAGTGTCCAAAACCTGAGCACCCAGAACGATGTTCATGGAAAGTTGTGATCCGGAGGTGATCGTCACCTTTTTGAATTGTGTCGCAAAGCCGATCATTTGATATTCCACATTATGTTCGCCAGGCGGTAGGTTTAATTCGTATTTTCCATCAAAGTCGCTTCGAGTCGCGGCCTTGATCGATCGAACGATCACGACCGCTCCAAAGACCGGATCTCCCGATTCCGAATCAACGACTTTTCCTCTGAGCTTCCCAGTAGCTTGTCCGAAGACCGGACTTGCTACGATTGAGAAGAAGAATAATAAACTAATTGTCTTGTTTTTCATGTTCCGTACGTACAAACTTTAAATTGATTTTTGTGTTCTATAATGAGTTTAATTTCATCGATATCGATGGTTCTTCGTTCCAATTGCACTTTAAATTCCTTTATAATGTAACCGTTGATGTTCGTGAGCTTTCTTACGTTGTAAGGTTTTGGAAGGGGAAGAATTTGAAGCGGACCTTTTGATCCTCTGAGATTTTGTCTGACTTTATCGATACCGGCTTTTCTTCTGATGAGTAAAAGATACATTGAATCTTCAATCTTAGAATTCGCGGTGATGTTATTCTGATCTATGTTGTTCGGGAGATAGATCTCTCTGATCTCTTTCGGATTGCACGAATATTTGAGCTGGTCGTCGTCTTTATCAGGAGAATCCCTGATTTCATTGATCGCCTTCGATAACGCTTCTTCAACGGAATGAGACGAGTTTAGTATTACGTAAGAATTTTTTATTTCCGATCTAAGGATGTCTTTGTCTTTTTGAATTTCTAAAGCGATTTTGGGATCCATGATTTCCTTGTCGAAATCCGGCCGCTGTCCGCTTTTTTTACATTCGAAAATCGAAAAAGATAAAAGAATAAAAAGAAGAATATGTAGAAATTTGAATGTGTTTTGGGACATGTTTAAGGTTCATAAGAGGATTCTCAAGCGAAGAGAATCCTCTTTTTTTAATTATTTCGCTCTATACACGGTCCATCCTGAAGCCCAGTTAGAACCGGAGATCATACCACCATAGGTAGTGTTATCGGTAAAAAATGAGTCAGAGGATTGTGCAGTTAGCGCAGATCCAGCTGCTGCGGCCGCTTCACCCGAAGGTTGATAATCAGGCTTGGTCGCGAAAGCGCAATTGTCTGAATCGCCGGAACCCAAAGAAACTACGGGAAGCGCTGTTAAGCCAGTAGTTGGAAGCGTACAGGCGGCAGTGTTTCCATTGGTTTTTGCGGCTTCTACTAAAACGTTAGCAAGAGTCGGAGCTGTTGCAGGACCGCCACCGGTTGCGTTTAATACGCAGTCGATATTTCCGGATTGGAATCCGTAAATAAGTCCATTGCTAAATTTTCCTTGAAGACCTTCTCTCAATCTTGCGCCAAATCCGTTGGAAACGTTTTTACCAAGAAGTGTGAAGTTAGAGAGTTTTACGTTAGTAGTAGTTTTTGCAGTTGCAGAAGCGGTTCCTGCACTGTGTGTTCCATCCATTTCAAATCCGTGAGGATCAGTGGATGCTGTTCCACCGCATGTAGTCGCGTATTTGTGGGAGATAACGAATTGAACTTTTCCTGTATAGGCTTCATCTAAATCCAAATCATCATCCATTCCACCGGTCATAAGGAGATATTTACCAGTCCAAGCTCCTCCCCAGGATTCAACGCCGTCATCTAAGTGTCTATGGACTTGAACGTGATCTAATGTAGTTCCGTTTCCTACAACATACATTGAAAGTCCGTTCAACTCGTCTCCGGTAGAAACTTCGTTTCCGGCGAATTCAACGATCGTGTAAGTAAAACTTCCAGAAGTTCCGTTATCATTCGCGCCGCTGTTATATTGAAGACCGGTTCCACCTTCCGTGTTCTGAGCGGCCGCTCTGGAACCAACACCGTCTCCTACGATCAAAATTCCACCCCAGTCTCCTGGAGCTCTGTTTCCGGAGGTTTTAGAAGAAGTAAAACAAACAGGAGCAGTCGCGTCCCCTTTGGTTATGATCTTTGCACCTTGCTCGATAATCAGAGCTGAACCAGCAGTTCCAAACACAACCGCGCCTCTTTCAAAAGTGAGCGTAGCGCCGGTCTTAACACGAACGATTCCACTGAGAGAAGTGGAAGAATACGTAGCAAAGCTTTGGCTTGAGGTAATGTTCCCAGTAAGAACAGTGTTTCCGCCTATGATAGAAGCACCGTCGCAAATTGCAGAACCGGCGTTTGAGTTACCTGCTCCCGATAGTAATGCGATTGCGAGCAATGCGGTGTTGTCTTTCTTGTCTTCTTTGCAATTTGCAAAAGAAGAAAGTAGTAGAGTGGCGCTTATGAATAAAAGCGTGACTCTTTTTGAATAAGTCGATTTCATCTTATGACTCCTTGAGAATAAAACCTTAAAAGGTTTACGGATAATGTAAGCGCAAGGCGTTACACCCGAGTTACAAACTGATTTAATTCCCGTAACTTTCATTTGATCTTCTGCGAGTCTCTTTGTGACATTTAAGGTATAGTTTCTGAATGCATCCGTTCATTAAGGAAGAGCGAAGAATAGAATTAAGAGAAATCCTAAAGAACCGAACGCGAAATAACGATCTCCCTTTGTTTCCTCTTTAGGTTCCTCTCCCTTTGTCCAAGCTACGTCTTTTTTCTCTATGGACACGACGTCCTTTTTGAAGCCTCGTTTAGTTCCATCCTCATACTCAACAATAATACCTTGTTCGTTTTCTGAAGTTTTTACGTTCTCTATTACTTCGCTCGTTTTAGTATTTTTAACTATGTCCGCAAACATTCCGGTAGGTGAGAATAATAGGAAGAGTAGAAGGGCTATCGATATTCTTGTTATCATTTTGTAATCATTTTCCTTTTGGAATGTCTACCGCATCTCATTGTTACATTTTCATACAAGACTAAAAACAAGAGAATTGTTACAATCGTGTTAAAGATTTGATTCGAAATGAAGGGAAATTAGATAAACTTAGAATCCCTATTAAAGAACATTGATAAAGATTAATGTTCTTTAATGATGGAAGCGCAAATAGTTTCGCACCCGTTCCCCCAAGGGTGGCGATCAAGGCGACGAGTAAAGTCCGAATGATCGTCTTTACGTTGTAGCCCGTGTTGATTACGTAATAAACGGATAAGGTAATCAAAGGAACGTGTGTTCCCGAGAAACGTTACTAAGAGAATTTTTGCAGTATAAGTTTTAAGCGGTTTAATTTTGGAAAGAGTTTCGTAAAGTCCAAGATTTCAGTTCAGTCATTTTTTGTTCCGTTTAGATTTAGAAAATTCTATCGCCTGTTTTTATCTCGACTCTGTCGTGCTTTGACTTTTTCGAGTTCGATGTTTGAAGATTTTTATTTTAAATAACGGCGTCTTTTGTTTCAGCTTAGAAATGGTGTTGTTCGCTTATCAATTTCTAAACCCGTTTTTAGAGACGAGCAAATCTTTTGATGTAAGCTTTGAGAAAACGAAAAAAGAATTCAAATTCTTAAGTTTTGTTTTGGATCCTTTCTCGAGAAGGGAAATCCAAACGAAAGTTTTAGATCCAGGGACCAACTCATTCTCTGTTTTGTCAAAGGTCTGAAAGGATGTCAGGGAACTGAGGACTTAGAATCGGGACTTTCCGTCTGAAAAACAGAATTCTTCAGATTTTTTTCTTGCCATTTCCCTGAATATTTTATATAATAACTGTTGTTCTATAAAAACGTTTGTTCGAAATTGAGGAGAATTGCCGTGCCCAAGGTTGTGGATCACGAAGTTTACAGAATTTCCATTCTAACAAGATGTTTGAGCCTTTTTGCCAAAAAGGGCTATGCGGTGGTTACAATGCGAGAGATTTCCAAGGAGCTTCGGGTTTCTACGGGGTCCCTCTATCATTATTTTCCGACCAAGGAAGTTTTGTTTGAGGAAATGGCGAAGTGGGTGGTTCGAGAGGACGCGAAGCAGTTGGTCGAAATCCGAGATCGAAATCGGGACAAAAACCCGGCTGAAAGACTCGAGCTGCTCTTTGAGTTCGTTCGAGAAAGGGAAGGACATTTTCAGGATTTGATTTTGCTCGCTTGCGATCTTTACAGAAGAGAAGACTCGGAGCCTGCAAAAGCGATTTTGAAAGAATGTTCGGTGATCTTTCGGGATGCGATCGAAAGCCATCTCGGTTTAAAAAATCCGGAGATAGAAAACCTTTTTTTCAGCGTTCTGATCGGAACCATTTTTCAAAGGATGATGGACGAGGGAACGGTCGACTTCGAAAAAACTTTCGGGATCGTAAGGGTCTTTGCTCCGTTTCTAACAAGCGCTCCGTTTATGGAATCGAAAAAGGTCGGAAACGATTCAAGATAGAATCGATCAATCAAAGAAAAATAGGGAGAGAAGTGATATGACCAATTTGAAACGTTACTCGTTCATTGTTTGTTTTTTAGTTCCCGCGTTTGCGGTGTTGGGTTTTTATTTAGGCGGAGCGTATAATTTTCTTACCTTCGCGATCGTGTTCGGAATATTACCGATTTTGGATTTAGCCGTCGGTTCCGATCCGTCGAACCCGGTCGAAGAGGAAGTTCCTTCTTTGCAGAACGAATTTTATTTTCGATTTCTTACTTATATGTGGGCCTGGGTTCAGATTGGCTTAGTTATTTGGGCTCTTTATGAAATTCAAAACAAGGAACTGACTGGTTTGGAATGGTTCGGCTTTGTTCTCGCGATCGGAATCAATACCGGAGGAATCGGAATCACCGTTGCACACGAGTTAGGTCATAAGAGTAAGAAGATCGAGCAGTGGTATTCAAAATTTATTCTGATGACCGTTTGTTATATGCACTTCTTTATCGAACACAATCGGGGACACCACGTAAACGTTTCGACTCACGAGGATCCGGCCTCTTCGAGAAAGGGAGAGTCCTTCTATCGATTCTATCCAAGAACCGTATTTGGTTCTTATTTCTCCGCTTGGAAGCTGGAAGAAAAAAGGCTTTCCAAACAAGGAAAGTCGGCTTGGTCTCTGGAGAATGAGATGATTTCTGCGAGTTTAATTACGCTTTTGTTCATCGGAGTTGTGACCGCGGGGCTCACTCTTTATACTGGAAAATTTTCTTGGGAAGTTCCGGCATTCTTTTTTGTTCAGAGTTTTATCGCATTCTCCCTTTTGGAATTGGTGAACTATATCGAACACTACGGCCTTCAGAGAAAGGAAATCGCTCCGGGAAAGTTTGAAAAGGTTCTACCGATTCATTCTTGGAATCAGAATTTTGCGGTAAGCAACGCATTTCTATTTCATCTTCAAAGACATTCGGATCACCACGCTAACGCGGGAAGACGTTACTCGGCATTGCGTCACTTTGAAGAGAGCCCTCAACTTCCTTACGGTTACGAAGTGATGGTTCTGGTGGCTCTGATTCCTCCTCTCTGGTATAAGATCATGGATTGGAGATTGGAAGACTGGAAGAAAAAATACTATGGGAATGCGAATTCCGAAGCGGTTAGAAACGCGGTATAAAAAAGTATTCAAAAAGTTTCATATAACAAAGCCCGGGTTTTTTCCGGGCTTTTTGTTTTTCGATTCTTAATTCTTAACGTTTTCGTCTTAATTCTATTCTGAATCCTAAGGGAACGTTACGCGAATCCGCTCCTAAGAGAATCTTTGGAACGCTGAGATCGGTATTGGCCGGATTTGTATCGATTCCGTTTGAGAGATCGAAACTTACGTTGATTTCGTAGTTTCGCGAAGCGTATCTTTTCTTTGATTCGTCGCTTTCTCCGTTGAACGTAAAAGTAAACGGTCCTTCATAAGGAACTAGAACTAAATTCAAATAATGTTTTCGTCTTGTTCCTTCTTCTACGAGAGAGAGAGGATAAAATTCGATTCCTCAGTAGATAAGGAACGGCTCGTGTTACCGATGGAAGGAATCGTATTTTGTTGGTTCCATTGGATTTCTACATTGACCGCGCTTGTCAGGATATCGTTTCGAATAAAGATCACGTGTATGGTGAAGTGAATCCTGTGAACGTAGGCTACTCTGTGTTATAAACGATTCCGGTGTGGAACATTGCGATTTCGAAAGGTCGCTTTCAACGTCTCGACCATTTTAGTTTTCTATAAGTTTTTTCTTTTCCGTGTTACTTCCGATTTTCAGAGGAGATGTGTGGCAAGTTTTCGGTTGGCCTCTGGAAATTTCTTGATAAGGAGGAGGAAAAAAGAAAGAATCTTGGGCGGATAAGGGGAGTGTAGGAAAAGGAAAAACGACGGAAGAATTATTTATGAGGTCGGGGCTTTTGAGAAAAATCGTTAAGAGTGCTTTGTCTGAGTTCCGACGATCCACCGTTCCTTGTTGCATAAACTTGCCCACAAGTTGAGGGGAACTTAAGAAAAACTGTCGGAACTACGACAATTTTTCCGTAAAAGTCGCGCGCCCCACTCAAATTTTGGGCGGAGGGGCGGGGTGGTGGAAAAATTTCGGAAACTTTCCTATATCACAAAATTCTAATTTTGCAAGTAAAAAGTCCCACGTAGGAACTCCTAAAAAATCCTTCCTTGTGGCTAAGGTTATGCCCTTATTGGATGAAGGAGGCGAGGCTTGTGGGGATTCAGGGCGAATTTTTTATATTAGAAAAACATTCTATTCTCAAATTCCAATTCGATTTAAAAATCTTAGTCGGAACTCCGACAAGGTCGTCCTAAAACTCCGTCTTTCAAAAGACGGAGTCCGTTTTCTCTGAGAAGTACTTTTTCGTATTCGAGAAGTGCGGGTTTTTCCGAAATGTTCGCTGACTCGGCTGAACCCGGCGGCTCATTGTTTGGAAAGAATTCTCACCGTCCTTTCTAAATCGTCTCTGTGTTGTTTGAGATCTTTTTTTAAAAGCGCAGGAATTTCTTTTTCCTCTTTTAGGAATCGATTTGTCTTATCGACTAAGCCTTGATTCGGTTCCACGCCTGGAAATAATATATTTCCAAATGCGGAAGAGAAATGAGAATCTCTTTCTTTGTAAACCTTGATAACGTTCTGAAAATATTTATCTTCGTAAGTTTTTAGAATCTCTTCTTGATGGTCCCAGTAAAAACCTCTCATTCCGTAACGAAGCATGTCTGTGGAATATTTTGTTTTCGGGTTATTAAATTCGTTCCAAGCGGACGCTTTTGACTTTACATCCGGAAACGCAACTTTGGCTCCGTATGCTTTTTTAGCGCCAAGATCCGAAGTATCGGATCTTTCTTCGTTTTCAATGAGAGATAACGCGTCTTTGATTCCGAAGGCGGAAAGCCTCGTTAATATACTCCATCTTCTTTCTTGATCGATTTTGATTCCGGGGATGTTGACTTTCCCGTCCAGAAGTTCTCGTAGATAGTTCAATTGATTTTGAGTTCGAGAAGTTCCTTCCAACATTCGATACCAAACGATTTTTTCCTCATCTTTTGTTTTGGAATCTAAGAGTTCTTTTTTCGCGAGGTCGTTGAGCTTTGTGGACCATTCTTCTCTATTTTCTTTTTTGAGATAACTAGCGGCGATCGAAGTGGCTTTGGTAAGAATATGACTGCTTCTTACTGAAAGATCCTCTTCTTGGATTCCTTGTGAGAATACGATTTCCAAAAAATCCTTCGGTGAAATTTCCGCGTCCCGCGTCATCTGCCACAGAGAACCCCAGAAGATTCTTCTGGCAAATCTGTCTTTTAGTTTGTTAAGCGAAGTCTTTAATAAAGCGATGGAATCCTTTGGTAGATACGTTTTAGCATACGCGTGGTCGTTTGTGTTTAATACGACGATCTCCGAATTTTCCGGATTGTGTTTATAAGGAAGAATCGTCTCTTTTCCTTTTACTACGATCCTGTTTTGCCAAACGCTCTCGAAAGAATCTCCTTTGAGAGAAAAGATCGTAACTTCCAACGCGTGAGTTCGATATAATCCGTTCTTTTCAGAAGGAAGTTGTCGAATCAGAATATGATCTTCTTTCCATTCTGGGAGGAGAGTGTTGACCCCGGTTGTGTCGAGCCATTCTTTGCTCCAGCCTCGGATATCGATCCCTGAAGTTTCGGACATCGTATCTAAGAAGTCGTTTTGAACCGTGTTCGAATTGGCGAACTTCTGAAAGTATTTCCGCATCGCTTTTCGAAAGGATTCTTCTCCGATATAATACATCAACTGACGCAGGACCGAAGCCCCTTTGGAATAAGAGATCCCGTCGAAGTTGCTGATCGCGTCTAACGTGTTTTCTGCGGTTCCCGCGATCGGATGTGTGGTAGAAAGTTGATCCTCTCTATAAGCCCATTCTTCCCTTACATAGAAGTGTTCGAGCGCGTCCGGAAAAAGTTTTCCGTGAGACATCGCGTAATAAGAAAGATAATCCGCAAAACTTTCGTTTAACCAGAGATCGTTCCACCATTTCATCGTGACAAGATTTCCAAACCACATGTGAACCATCTCGTGATAGATCGTATTGGCTCTTCCAAGATATTCGGAATAGATTCTCGGGCTTCTGAAAATATAATGTTCCGAAAACGTAACGGCTCCTACGTTTTCCATCGCTCCCATGTTGAATTCGGGGACAAAGATCTGATCGTATTTTCCATAGGGATAGGGAACTTCGAAATAAGATTCTAAGAATCCAAAGGATTCTTTCGTGATCGCGAAGATATTCTCCGCGTCCATAAACTTTGCCAAAGATTTTCTACAAAGAATTCTCAGAGGAATGTTTTTGTATTTGTCTTCCCAGACTTCATAAGGCCCGACGATCAACGCGAACAAGTAGGTGGAGAATAACGCAGTCTTTTGAAATTGAATTTCAATTCTTCCGTCTTTGGTTTCTTCTTTCGAAGCAAGGGTGTTGTGAATGTATTTCCATTCTTTCGGACCGCTCAGAGAAAGTTCATAGGTCGCCTTAAGATCGGGTTGATCAAAACAAGGAAACATTCTATGAGCTTCAAAGGGTTCAAAGTCCGTGTGTAAGTATTCGGAACCGTCGGCCGGATCTTGGAATTGATGAAAGCCGGATCCACTGTGATTGTATTCGTTTGTATATTTGATCTTAATTTCATTCTTTCCGGGTTTGAGTGATTCGCCCGGTAAGTCGAGGGTGGCGTCCGTCTTTGTATAACCTGAAAATTCTTTTCCGTTTAAAAAAATCACTTCGATCTTCTTTGTAACAAAATCGATCTTGAGCTTCCCCTTTCCTTTGCCCGTATAAAAAAATAGAATTTTTGTTTCTCCCTGATACGTCGGAGATCCCGCTTTCAAATCTAAATGGATAGAATAGCTGACTTGATTGACGAGACTTGCTCTTTCTAAAGCTTCTGTTTGCGTGAGTACGTTCGGAGCATCCATTCTATTACTTTTCCTTTACATGATGTCTTTGAGTTCCATCTTCCGGAGTCGAGGAGCGATGGCTCCCACAAAACCGACCGTCAAGAGCGTGAGCGCTCCGCCTGCTATGATGGATCTTCGGATTCCTAACAATTCAGCCGTAACACCGGATTCAAATTCTCCGATCTCATTGGAAGAACCGATGAAGATATGATTCACCGCAGATACTCTTCCTCTCATGTGATCCGGAGTATGCATCTGAACGATCGTATGACGGATCACGACGCTCACCATGTCAAAAGCGCCCGCCGCCATTAGACAGAGAAACGCAATTCTCCAGTCCGTAGAAAAACCGAAAAGAACGATACAAATTCCGAAACCAAAAACGCAGGAAAGTAGAATCCAACCCGAATTTTTTTTAGGAGGTCTCGCCGCGATGAAGAACGCGCACAAAACGGCGCCCACACCTTGAGCCGAACGAAGAATTCCAAAAATCTCAGGGCTCTGACCTAAAATTCTTTCCGTAAAAGAAGGGAGAAGTGCCACCGCTCCTCCAAAAAGGACCGCAAAAAGATCCAGAGAAATCGCTCCGAGAATGATCTGATGACTGGAAACAAATTTCCAACCAGAGCTGAGACTCTGCCAGATCGTTTCTCCGATCTCCGGTTTTTCAGGAACAGGTTTGTTTTTTACGAGAAGCATCATCAAAAATCCGGAACTCATCAAGATAAGATCCACTGAATAGGCGAAGTAAAGACCGAGGACGATCAACATTCCACCGGTGAGAGGACCGAGGACGAGAGACGTTTGCCAAGCGATTCCGCTCCAAGTCGCTGAGTTTGGAAACGTTTCCTTGTCCACGAGTTGGGTTTGAAAAGCTGCAACCGCGGGATTGAGAAAACCTCTTGCGATTCCCGAAAGAAAGATCACTCCGTAGATCGGATAAACCCCGAAGTCTTTTAGGATCCATTCCATATTCGGAACTACTAATATAAGAAGAAGAAGGGAACAGATGGAGAGAAGTCCGAGCGCCGAAGAGACGATTCTCTTTCTAGGAAAAGAATCGATGATAAGACCGGAAAACAAAGCCATTGTGATAGAAGGAATCGCTTCGGTAAGACCGATAAAACCTACGTGAAGATTGCTTCCGGTAAAGTGATACATCTGCCAGCCGACGACGGTCGTCTGGATACTGATCGAAAGAGTCACCATAAACTTTCCAAGAAGAAAGGAACGGAAGTCGGCGATTCTCAGGGCCTGAAAGGGATCGTGTTTTTTTTGAGTTTGGGTCATCGTTTAGTTTTGAATCGGATGTTTGATAAAATACATTCCCAGAGCCGCGACCATCATCCCGTGATGAAGGATGTTCTCCGAAATGAGTTTGGGAATATTCTCGAGAGGAGTTTCAAAGATTTCAATTTGTTCGCTTTCGTCCAAATCTTGCTCGTGGAGTTTACGAACATTTTTCGCCACAAATGTATGACACCAGTTGTTTAAGATCGCTGGATTGCCCGTGACCTTTCCGAGATATTCCCATTCTTCGGAAACGTAACCCGTTTCTTCCACGAGCTCGGCTTGGGCCGATTCCAAAAGTGTGGTTTTTTCCGCGATTCCTCCGGGGATTTCCAAACTAAAACGATGGATTCCGTGGCGATACTGATCGATGAGAAGAATTTTGTCTTCCGGAGTGAGAGCGATTACGTTGACCCAATCGAGAGATTCCAGATGAAAGAAATCTTTCGAAACTTTTTTATCAGGAGACGTGGTATGCCAGGAAACGAGTTTGAAAATGGGGGTCTGAATCAAATCTTTTCGATTTTTTTTGGACCAAAGATGGGAGAGCGGATCGTAAGATTCAGGATGAAAGGGTTTCATTGTTTTCCAGTTTTTCGGAATTGTTTGTGTGGTCGGAATTCCGACAAGATTTTTAGTTCTGAGTTTGATCTTGACAATATGCTGTTTTTCTGATAGAGGAATGTTGTCGTAAATTCCCACAAGGCCCGCCTCCTCCACCCAATGAGGGTGGGGGCAATCACGGTGGATCGTCGGAATTCCGACGAGGTTGAGGGGGCGTTTGTTTTCCTTGATATCATTTCAGCTTTTTGGATAGAGAAGGTTTTGCCGATTGTTTCCGCCAGACGATCCGCGGAGATTGGGATGGATCTTTGTAGGAGTTCCTACAAAAGAAGAGAAGAGACTTTTTGCTTGCAAGATTACGGTTTTCTGATATAGAAAAATCTCCCAAGTTTTCCCACCCCTCTCCCCACCACCCAAGATCAGGGTGGGGGCGCGCGACTTTCACGGAGGGTTGTCGTATTTCCGACAGATTTTTCAGGTGATTCCAGCGGCTTATTGATAAGAATCCAATCCCTCTGTCTATGCACACGCATGCGTTAGAAGATGTTTCAAAGAGCCCTTTTTTGTAGGAGTTCCTACAAAAAAAGAGGGGAGACTTTTTGCTTGCAAGATTACGGTTTTCTGATATAGAAAAATTTCCCGAGTTTTCCCGCCGCCACTCCCCACCACCCAAACCAGGGCGGGGCGCGCGACTTTTACGGAGGACGTCGGAATTCCGACAAGGTTTCCGTTGGTCATGTTTTTCCGGTGAAAACGGTTTCATCCTCGCTCCATTCTTTTCAGGGCGCTATTTTTCTCCAAGAGAGAAATCCGTCGAAAAGCGAAGGTCGGAACTCCGATTCTTTGCAATCGTTTTAACAATTCCAAACGTACAGGATTGACAGAATCTTTCCCACTCTAATTATGTCACATGTCCCATGAAGCTCAATCCTGAACAGGAAAAGGCGGTCCGCCACGTAGACGGTCCGATTCTTATATTTGCCGGCGCCGGATCCGGAAAGACCCGTGTTATCTCCAATCGAATCGCGCATTTGATCGAGAACTCGGGAGTTTCCGCCGGAAAGATTGTCGCGCTTTCTTTTACAAACAAGAGCGCGAGAGAAATGGAAGAACGGGTTCGGAAGATGATTCCGAGACAGAAGTTAAAAGGAATCGTTCTTTCCACCTTTCATTCCCTCGGTCTCAACATCCTTAAAAAACATATCGGGCTGATCGGTTATAAACATCCTTTTCTTCTTATGAATCAAAACGATCAGGAAGGTTTCGTAACTACATTACTGATCGCTAATAAAGTCGAGCTCAAGAAAACAAAGGTTTCCGAAATTCTTGGAAAAATTTCCCGGATCAAAAACTCGGGTCCAAGTTACAGAGAATATCTGGATTCTTCTCTTGTGGAATCGGATCAAATCGCGAATCTCATTTTTGACAGTTATCAGAATTCTCTCAAAGAGATGAATTCTTTAGACTTCGACGATCTCATTCTTCTCCCCGGAGTTTTGTTAAAAGAATTTCCGGAAGTAAGAGAAGAATATCATAAGAAGTTTCAATACTTCATGGTCGACGAGTTTCAAGATACAAACCAAACTCAATACGTATTTTTAAGAGCCCTCATGGGGGAAAATCGAAATCTCTGCGTGGTAGGCGACGACGATCAGTCCATTTATGCGTTTCGAGGATCGGATCTCAGTTTGATTTTAAACTTCGAGCAGGACTTTCCGGAAAGTAACGTTGTGCGTCTTTTGGAGAATTATCGTTCCACTCAGGTTATTATCCAAGGTGCGAATTCGCTTATCAAAAACAATCTTTCGAGAAGATCGAAGGAACTTTTCTCTTCCATTCCCGGTGGAAGAAAAATTCGTTATATAGAAAGAATGGACGAGAAGGACGAAGCTTCTTACGTCGTCGATTGTATTCGAGAAGAGATCATCAAGGACGCAAGAGTCGGAAGTCAGATCGCGATTCTATTTCGAACGAATTTTCAGACCAGGCCCTTTGAAGAAGAACTCAGAAGTAGATCGATCCCTTACAAACTCATAGGCGGATATAACTTCTTTGATCGAAAAGAAGTTCGAGATATGATCTCTTACATACGGCTCATCGCAAACACAAGGGACGACGCTTCTTTGCTAAGGGTTTTGAATTATCCAAAACGGGGAATCGGTCCGGGAAGTATTTCCTTGATCCACGAAAAAGCCGGAAACATGAAAGAATCCTTATACGAGATTCTTTTTCGAGTCTGCGAATCTCCCGATTTCATCCCAGGCTTACAAAAAAAGATCCAATCCGAAATTTATAATTTCGTAAACCTCATCGAACGGACCAAAAAGAAATTCGCGACGATGCCGAAGATGTTTCTGGCCTTCCGAGAATTCATTCAGGAAGTAGGAATCGAAAAGGAAATTCTTCTCGAGGAAAAAGACGAGAAGATCGCGAAGGCGCGGACCTTCAATCTTTCCGAACTCGTAAACATGATGTCCTATTTTGAGGAGAATCACGATTCTCCCGAGAAGCCGACGCTTTTTGATTTTATAAATCGACTCAATCTTCTTATGGAAGACGAAACTCCTTCCGATGACGACAAGGAAGACAATCGCGTTCAACTCCTTACGATTCATCAGTCGAAGGGTCTCGAGTTCGATTCTGTTTATGTCGCTGGATTGGAAGAGGGGATCCTGCCTAACTCTAGAGTGCTCACGGAAGAATCGTCCGTAGATGAGGAGAGACGCCTTCTCTATGTGGCTATGACCCGCGCGAGGAAGCATTTATGCTTGACAGGGGCCGCAAATCGACGCAAATTTGGGGAGCAAATGGCTACCCAGGCCTCCCGGTTCTTGACTGAAATCGATCCGGAAACATTGGACTGGGTTTCCAATGAAGAATCCAGAGAGCAGGAGACGGCAGACTTCTTCGCTGAGCTGGAAAAATTGAAAACAGGATCGTAGAATGGCTTTAGATAAAAAAATACTGACTCTGGTAACAATACTTGTTCTTACCGCCTGTGCAAGCGGTCAGAAATCCGTGGACAACGGCGTTTCTCAGGAATCGGCGGTTCGCGCGAAAATTCAAGGAATCGATTCCCAACTTTCCATTTCCTCTTTGGACGAAAAAAAACGTTCTTCCCTTCTGATGGAAAAGGCAAAACTTCTCCTGCAAATTGAATCTTATAAAGAAGCGTCAATCGTTTTAAAAGAGATCCAAAATTCTAAAGAAGGAAAGGGTCTGGAACACTTAGACCACTACCTCGGAACGGCATATCTTGGAATCAACGATACCGAGAATGCAATTGTTCACTTTAGAAAATCGGAAACAGTGGATAAGAATTACGAATCCACAATTCGCAGAAAGATGTATGCAAAGGCTCTTTACCAAGAGGAAAAATACGGTCTCGCTCTTGGGATTTTGGGACGCGCTTCGAGAGAGAAGGATTTTGAAAAAGACATTCTCTTTTACGAAACCGTAGCCAATAGTTTTATGAGAATCAAGGAATTCAAGAGATGCCAGATCGTTCTGGAAGAGGGTCTTCAGAAATTTCCGGAAAGCCCGGCTCTGAAAGAGATCCAGGAAAAACTTTCTCAGGTTCTTCCCAGATAATCCGTTTTCTTAACCTAACCACAATGAACCGGGTTTGGCAAAAGGCAAAGTCCTTGGCGCCCGGCGACTCCCTCCGTTTTCTCGGATCCTTTTTTGTTTTCTTAAAAGAAAATAGAAGAATCAGATTTATCCTCATCGCCTTTATTCTACTCCTGAGCGTTCACGCGATCGTGGTAGAATCGGTAGGTTACTACGTGCGAACCCGTCTTTTGGATCTCCGGGGTTTAAAAGAACTTTCTCGCAATTTTATCAATCAGGAACTCGGGCGTGCCGTAACACTCGGCGTTGTGGAATATGACTTTCCAAACGCGGTCGTCTTCGAAGATTTTCGGATCTCTTCGGAAGAAGACTTCGCGCTCAATCACATTCTTTTTCGAACCAATAAGATTCAATTTCGCCTCGGCGGTCTCTGGAAAGGACAACCTTATATCAAAGGAATCGTGGTCAAAGATTCTTCCATCAATCTGGATCTTCAGGACGCGATCGCGGGAGAATTGATCGGATACGTTCAAAAGATCAATATTCCCGAGATAAGATTGCTCAATACTACGATTACGATCTCCAAAGGCGGAGAAGAAGTTTTAAATGCGATCAAAGGAATCGACATCGTCATCACCAAACAACCCGAAGGTGTCATCGTAAAGGTAAGCGATTCTTTATTTCCGTTTCCGTATTCCAGGTTTATACAAGGAACCTTCGAAACAAAATTCAACTCCGAAGAATCGAAAAGTATATTCCGTTTTCAGAATGTAAAAGCCGAGAAAATACGAGGCCTCTATTCCTTATTTGGAAAGATGCTTTTGACCTCCGGCAAAATTTCAGGAGAATATGAAATTCTTCTCAACGGAAAAAAACTTTCGGTAACGGGAAAAAATCAGTTCACAAACGTTTCCGGTAAAATCCAACACGAGCTTCCTCTGGGATTGAAAATTCCAGATCTAAAAGACGCGGATCTCATACACGAGATGGATCTTAAACTCGATGAGACCGGAGAAAAACAGATTCATACGTTTACCAAAGAGGAGAATGTATTTCGTGTAACATACGGACTCAATCTCAAAAAACTCGCAACCTGGGAGATGAATGCGGATCTGAAAAATATCCGGGAATTAAAATCCATCTTTCAACTTCCGGGCGATTTGGAAATTCTCGAAGGTCAACTCAATCTAAAAGGAAAATGGGAAGAAACCGGAAATTACAACGACTGGATCAAGAGTAACGTTGTTTTTAGTCTTTTGGGATTTCACTGGAAGGATCCCTTTTTTGACGTTCGATTGGATCAGGTGATCGCAAACATTCTTCCCGGAAATCTTTTGGAGTTTAGCGCGAAAGGAAATCTCTTTCAAGAAACTCTCGCGACTCGAATCACCGGAAAAACCGGTTGGAAAAAATCTCCTCGTGCGAACGGCGCTTTCTTTTATCCTTTTTACAACGACTGGAAATGGGAATTGGAATTGGACCGAATCTCCGTAAAGGATTTTCTTCCGATCTATCATTCTTGGAAGAATTGGATACGAACCGATATCCGAACGAGACAGGAAAAACTCATTCCTGAAATTCGCTGGACCCGAACTCCATTTTACAAATATCTTTTGGAATATTTCACCGCCACGATTCACTGGAAGCTCAAGTCCTTTCGTTTTAAGGAAAAGGATTTGGGAAGGGCAACACTCGACGGCAAGATCGTTCCATTCTTTTCCAGATTGGATCTAAAAGGTTATCAGAGTGAGGCTCCGTATGTGGAAGGATTTGCGAACTTTACGTTCGGTCAGGACAATCCTTATATGGATTTGAGAATGAAAGTTACTGGAATGCCTTGGGAAGAACCGATCAACGGTTTCTGCGGTTCTTGGATCATTCCGGAATCCGTGACTTCCGATACTACGATTCGACTTTTTGGAGACGACTTTCTGGCTCTTCACAATTCTTTGAATGTTTTGCATAACGTGAGTTTTAACCGTTCCCGATTTCAAGACAAACGTTCTCTACCTCTGAATCTGAGAGAGCCCTTCGACTTCGGTTACGAACAAAATCTGCTTCCTACTTTGTCCTATTATAGAAATATTTTTTGGAAGAATGAGTCCGCGGATCTTACCGGTTACGGCGCCGTTGAAAACAATCGGATCCGAATCAGCGCGAACGGAAAACTCAACGAAGCTTTTATCAGCCGTAAATTTAGGGAGGAAGCAGGGGAATGCAAACTGGAATCAATCGGAGACAGATAATTCTCATTTCTTCCGGGGTCGCGCTTGCGATCCTTTTGTGTTTTGGAATCTATCTTTATTTTTTCGGATCCGCAAAGAAAGAATTCGGAGCTAAGTCTTCTTCGAAGGTAGATCTGATCGGAACCTGGAGAGTCGCGCCGATCCATCCGTTAGTTCAAATTCGATTCTTGAGCGAAAAGGAAGCGGTTCTTTTAGAAGAGGAAAGAGAAACAAAATTGTATCTCTTAGAAGACGGAGAAGGACTTCAACTCAGAAGAAGGGGAGAAGAAACCCCGAGCGGTTATTTTTTATTTCGCGAACTCAAATCCAATACGTGGCAAGGGCTCTGGGGAGAAGACCTCGTCGTCTTAAAAAGAATCTCCGCCGAAAACAATTCGCGTTAGTCTCGCAAGTTTATTTGTGAAGCGCTTTTGTTGTTATGACACAAAGGATTTCATCGTAAAAAAGATTTGTAACGGACTTTAAGTCCGTTTTCAAGTAGAATTACTGCGGAATTTTCTCTTTCGAGTTTTTCGCCTAAGACGGGGTGAACGAACTTCCGTTTTATTTTCTCGGAATTCCTTTGATCAGTTTTGTGATTTCTCTCGCCGCGTGACGGGAAGAATTTTCACTTCCAAGAGATTCTTTAACTTTGCGAATATCTTCAATCGTTTTGTTTCGATATTTTTTATTTTCTAAAAGTTGAATCGATTCTTCTACGATATGAGTCGGAGTACATTCCGCTTGAACCAATTCTCTGCAAATTTCTTTTCCGGATAAAATGTTTACGAGCCCGATGTTCGGGGTTCGGATAAAAAGAGAACCGATTGTGTACGTAAACATACTCACCTTGTAAAGGATGACCATCGGTTTTTCAAAATAAGCGACTTCTAAAGTGGCGGTCCCTGAAGTTACTAAAACGAGATCGGAGGCTTCGATGGCCCTCAGAGATCGATCGAAAAGATATTCGATGTTCAAGTGGGAATACTTCGTCTTTGCAAGTTCGATCCGTTCGAGAATATATAATTCTTCTTTTTGATTGATGTTTGGAAGTAAGAAACGGACTTTCTTTTTTTCCAGCTCATAGTGTTCGGAAAGTTGTCCTGCGGTTTCTAAAAGATCGTTTAAGATTCTTCTGATTTCTCCGCTTCTGGATCCGGGCATCAAAGTAACGATTGCGTGAAAATGAGTTTTGTCTTCCGGTTCCGAGATCGGAGCTTCTTTTCTTATTTTTTCTCGAAGACGAACCGCGAGCGGGTGCCCCACAAATTCGCAGGGAACTCCATAACGATCATAGATTTCTTTTTCAAAAGGAAATAGAACGAGCATCAAGTCGATCGTTTCACGAATTCCATAAATCCGGTTGAACTTCCAAGCCCAGAGTTGAGGAGAAACGTAAAAGACGACGGTGATTCCGAGCTTTTTCAATTCCTTTGCGAGTCGAAGATTGAATCCGGGATAATCGATGAGGATCGCGTGCGTGCAATTTTTTTCAACGGCGACGTCGAGAAGTCTTCCGATCAGAGCTTTTAAAAATCTATATTTGAAAAGGATTGCGGAGAAGCCGATGATGGAAAGTTCTTCCATGGATTCTATGGAATGAAATCCTTCCTCGAGCATTCTTTCCCCGCCGACTCCGAAGGTTTCCAATTCGGGAAAATTCTTTTTGAGCTCCCGAATCAATTCCCCGCCCAAGAGATCGCCCGAATGTTCTCCGGCGAGCATTAGAATTTTCGGATCTTCCCTTTTGAGAGTCGCGGTTTCGCGTTTGGGCGCGGGTTGGCTACTTGATTTTTTTGGTTGTAGAGTTGATTTTCGTAAGGTTGCCACTGCCGATACTCAAGATGTGAATTTTCAGTTTTTCTGCAAGGTTTATAAATTCTTTTGGATGGACGATGATCGTTTCTCCGGTTCTCAGAGCCAGAGTTCCACAGTTGCTCTCGTGCATGATTCTGAGAGTTTCTTCTCCCACCGTGGGAAGATCAAAACGATCGTCTTGGTGAAGTTTAGAACTCTTGCACACGATCGCTTTTCCCTTTCTTGCAAAAGATCCGCCTCTGCGAATCGCGAGGTCGGTTCCTTCAACGGCTTCGACGGCAAGAACCGATTTGTCCAGGACGACGACGGTTTGTCCGATATCGAGTCCCGCCATCTTTTCCGCGTATTCCATTCCGAAGGCGACGTCTTCCAATTCCTTTTTGTTTAAAGCCTTTTTTGTAAATCTTCCTTCGGGAAGAAAAAGAGATTTTAAGAAAGTCTTTTGAGAAATGATCGTGATCTTTTCTTTTGCGAACTCGTCCGAAACGGTCTTAAAGATAGAATAGTCGTGTTTGTTGACCATTCTCGCGAGAAGACTGATCGCCTTGAGATCGAATTTGAGATTTTTAAAGATGATTTCTTTTTTGACTTTCCCCAAAAGAAGAAGACGATCTATATTATGTTGTTTGCATATCTTCATCAAAGTCCCGATTTTTACGATATGAATCGGGAAATTGCGATCCGCGTATTCTCCGACTTCGAACTCGGATTCAATGATGGAGAGCAAAAGAGGATCCTCACCGGCGGAGAGGGCCTCTTTCATTCCGATATGCGGGAGTTCTCCAGCGCCGGCAAGAATTCCTAATCTTCCCAAGATAAACTTAGTCCGAGGAAGAAGCGGAGGAAGTTGTGGAACCAGAGGATTCTCCGGAGCCGCTTTTTTTGTAATCGGTTACGTAGAATCCGGTTCCTTTGAAGATAATTCCGGAACCGTTGGAAATCATTCGATCGACTTCTCCTTTTTTTCCGCAGAGGGGACAATCTTTGATCGGATCGTCCTTCATGGAATGGAATTCCTCGAACGTTTGTCCGCAGGCTTTACATTTGTAGTCGTATGTCGGCATTTTGATTCTCTCTATTAGAATTTTCTAATCTATGATTGCTCGTTACGGAACGAACTTGAACTGAAAAACGCTCACGCTCGAATCGCCGTTCTCTCTCGCCATGGGAAGACAAAGTCTCCACCGAATTCCGGAACTCGAGTCGATCGGTTCCAGGGAATCGATTCCCGAAAGAACTTTTTTTTCCGAAAGCGTAAGCCCGCTGTTAAAACTCGAACCCGTGCTTTGTATATTTAGACGGAATCTCTTTTTAGAAAAATTATCTCCGGTGATATAACGGTTTCGATTGATGGAAATACTTTCCTTATCGATTGAAATTTCAAAGGCTTTGTTTAGATCCCCGGGGGAACCGGCGAACAACGTGAAGACGGGAATACTTTCGTCCCCGCCCAAAAAGGAAACGTAAAATTCCAAATCGCGAAAAGGTTCCTCTACGGAACGACAAATAAAATCGTATTTGTTTTTAGAAGAATGAAGAACGATTCCCGTATCACCGTCTAACGCGATCTTTTCGGTGGGATGATATTCTCCCTGAAATCCGAAAGGAGGAGAGGATTCTTTCCAGGTTTCAAAATCCCAGACGGGAGCCCTGTCCATAGCGCGAAAAGATTCCTCCATCGTTTGAGAGATGGTTAGATCGGGAGCCAAGGTTTTTAAGAATCCGGAGAAGATCCAGCCGACCGCGCCGTTTCTGAGATCCAAAACTTGATTCCAGTTTCCACGTTTTCCGGCGATCGTTTCGGTCCGAGAATCCCGGTCCAAAATGAAAACGGTTTCTCCACCCTTGAATTGAAACGCGATCGGGTTTTCGGTTCCCGGACCCGTTCTTACGTTTAAATTCTTTCCTTCGATTTCCGCCTTACTCGCGCTAAACGGAGAATCTTCTCTTCCCGAAAAGTATTCGAGAATTTTGGAAAGTTTGGCTCTTCCATTCTCATCCAATTCTCTCGCAGAACCCGACGCGAGCGATTTGAGAAGGGCTTGGTTGTATTCGTTGTAAAGCGGAAGAGGGTTGGATGAAATCAGTTTTGTTAAATAGCGGGAAAGAATGTCCGAGGTTTCGTATTCTGCGCCGAGAGTTAATTTTTTACAAAGGGCTCTTGTTTTGAGAAAAGAGCCGTCCGGAAGAAAGGAAAAAAATCTGTCTTCAAACGTATAGATCGTTCTTCCGGAAACTTCCCGTTTGGAAAATTTGAGCCCCGATTTTTCGGAGAATTTCTGTGTGAGTTTTTCTTTTTTTTCGGCGGGAAGGACCAGCAAGGAAGAATTGAATTCCGCAAGCGCCATCGAAGCAAAGGAATAGTCTTCTAAATCCGGGTCTTTCTTTTTTAAGACCTCTAAGATCACGTCTTCCCAGTTTCCTTTGGAAAAATTCTTATAAACCGAATCGGTTTTCCGTGTCAGGAATTTCCAAGTAAGAAGACCGACGAGAATGGAAACAAAGACAAGGCCGAGGAAAACAAAAAAACTCTTTCTCAAGTCCTACCCCGGCTTTTGATTAATTTAGATCCGGAATCAGCTTATCTCGGTCCACTTGAAAGCGTTCGAGAAGCGCATTCTTCGCGAGATAATAACGCAAAAGATCGATGTTAAAATTCACTCTTGCTTGAGTCAGACGAAGCTGATCTTGCACATGAGTGTCTAACGCGTTTTTCACGGAAACGGCGTCGGCTCTACCTTGACGGAAACTTCTCAAAACTCCGTTGTAGTAGTTTTCAGTTTCTCTTTCCGTAACGATATTGTTTTTATAAATTCTATGGCTTGCTTCCAAAGCTTCGATTCTGGTTTTTACGTCGTCTCTGACTTCGTTTTTCAGATCTTCTTCTTTGAGAGTCGCTTGGCGCATGGAGATGTTTGCGTCTCTGACTCCCGCGTAGATTCCTTTGTCGGCCAATGGATAGACAAAATTCATTTGTCCTGTCCATTCTTTGTATTTCGCGCTTTGAATTCCTTGGCTGGTATCCGTGTAGTTTTCTTGCGGTGAAATGATGTTCTGAGACTGACTTGCGCCGGTTCCGGAAATCGTTAGAGTCGGAAGTCTGTCGTTGTTTGCGTTTTTCAGAGCCGATTCCGCGATTTCTTTTTGTTTGAGTGCGTTTAAAAAATCCGCTCTGTGTTTATAAGCATATTCTAAATCTTTTGGATAATCCGGTTTTTCAGTCAGTTCTTCTAAAAGATTGGTTTCTTCCGAGAGAGAAGTTCCGTCCGGAATTTTTAGAGAACGAACGAGTTTTCTCTTCGCTTCTTCTTTTTGAACCGTTGCCGTTTCCAATTGGTTTTCAGCCTGCGCGAGAAGTGCGTTCCACTGATTGACTTCGAAACTTTCGGAAAGTCCGAGTCCTTGTTTGCGGATGGTAAGATTGCGGATGTTTTTTGTATTCTCTACGAGTTGTTTGTAAGTTTTGACCGCTTGCGTTTTGATCGAGTAGTCCCAGAAATCAACGAGAGAATCTACGATCACTCCGGAGATTTGTTGAGATACTTGGTTCTTCGCCATTTCGGCTTGCGATTCTAAAATTTTGACTTCGTTTCTTCCCTTATAACCAAAAGAGTTTTTGAGAAGATCCTGGCTGATGGTCGCTCTTACAAATCCTGTATAAAGAGGAGGAATTCCTAAAGAAGAGAATCCTGCAGGAGTTGTGGATGCGTTTTCAAATGCGTTCGAGTCGAATCTTCTCGTTCCCGCTTCCACCTTAAAATAAGTTCCGGTTGTTTGGAGCGTCTTTTCGATCCCACCCTTGATGGTATCGTCGGAGATTTTAGTTCCTGAGAGGAGGTTCGCTTGGTTGAAAGGAAGAATCGACTGGCTGGATTTTCCATCGGCTACCAATCTCCAAGAATACTTCGAATCGTTTTTGAGGAAGTTCGTATCGGACTTCGCCAATTCGTAACGAAGGTTTTGTAAGCTATAATTACTTTCTAAGGCTCTCTTTACGGTTTCTTCCGTCGAGAGTCTGAGAGTCTCTTCCGCTGCGAGGGAGAAGGTTTGAAGAAGAACGAAACTTCCCAAGAGAATTCTCCCGAGGTTTTTTGTTCGTAGAATCCTTTGTTTCGAGTTTTGTACTTTTTGATCCATTTCGTTTCTCCTTCTGTTTTGGAACCCTTGTAAGATAGACCCTGGTTATCCCAGAGCCTTCTTCATTTTTTCTCCAACTTCTGCAATGGATTGGCAAACGTGGATTCCCGCTTCCTGCATCGCTTTCATTTTGGAAGAAGCTGTTCCCAGTCCCCCGCTGATGATCGCGCCCGCGTGTCCCATTCTTTTGCCCGGAGGAGCCGTTTGACCAGCAATAAAGCCTACAACCGGTTTTTTTACGTAATTCTTGATGTATTCAGCAGCTTCTTCTTCGGAAGTTCCGCCGATTTCACCGATCATTACGATTCCTTTTGTTTCAGGGTCTTCGTTTAAAAGTTTGATCGCTTCCGTGTGATTCATACCGGGAACTGGGTCTCCCCCGATTCCGATACAAGTGGACTGACCTAAACCTTGTTTTGTGATCTGTGCTACGGATTCGTAAGTCAAGGTTCCGGAACGGGAAACGATTCCCACAGAACCCGGGCTATGAATAAAACCAGGCATAATTCCCAGTTTTTGTTTTGCACGAGGAGTGATCACTCCCGGACAGTTTGGTCCCACGAGTCTGGTTTTAGAATTTCTAAGAACGCTATAAACTTTGAGCATATCGTGTGTAGGAATTCCTTCCGTGATACAAATCACGAGAGGAAGTTCTGCGAGAATTCCTTCGATGATCGCATCCGCCGCAAAAGCGGGAGGAACAAAAATCACAGCCGCGTTTACGCCTTCATTCTTAACGGAATCATGGATCGTGTTAAAAACGGGAACCTTGTCTTCCCATTTTGAACCGCCCTTTCCCGGGGTAACTCCGGCAACCACTTTGGTTCCGTAAGCTAACATCTGAGTTGCGTGGAAAGAACCTTCCTTACCGGTGATTCCTTGAACTACAACCTTTGTATTTTCATCAACTAATACTGCCATGTGTGTTCTCTCTTATTGAATCAGTTTGGCAATGGTATTTGCCGCTTCGCGGAGGTCGTCGACTCCGGTAATTTTGAGTCCGCTTTTATTGAGGACTTCTCTTCCGAGTTCCGAGTTGGTTCCTTGAAGACGAACCACGAGAGGAACTTTGAGATCCACAGCCTTCGCAGCTTCGATGATTCCTTCCGCGACCATGTCGCAACGAACGATTCCACCAAAAATGTTTACGAAGATTCCTTTTACGTTCGGGTCACCGAGGATGATTTTGAATCCGTTGGTAACGGTGGTCTTGCTCGCTCCACCTCCTACGTCGAGGAAGTTTGCAGGTTCCGCTCCTGCGATCTTAACGATGTCCATAGTCGCCATTGCAAGTCCGGCTCCGTTTACCATACAACCGATGTTTCCGTCTAACTTCACATAGTTGAGGTTGAACTCGGAAGCTTGCACTTCGAGAGGATCCTCTTCGGTTACGTCGCGAAAAGACGCGTTTTCCGGATGACGATAGAGAGCGTTTTCATCCAGATCCATCTTGCAGTCGCCCGCAATGATTTCATTCTGTTTGGTAAGAATGAGAGGATTGATTTCTAAAAGAGATGCATCTTCTTTGATATACGCGTCGTAGATCGCGAAAAGAAGACTTTGAAATGATTTATGAGATTCGATAGGAAGTCCAAGTTCGAAAGCGAGTTGTCTTGCTTGGTTAACTTGTAGTCCGATTCCGGGATCCACTGCTAGTTTCAGGATTTTATCCGGATGAGTTTCCGCAACTTCTTCGATTTCCATTCCACCTTCCGTAGAAGCCATGATGATGGTTTTACGAATGGAACGATCGAGGAGAATACTCAGATAGTATTCTTTTGCGATATCGATTCCTTGCTCCAGATATACTTTTAGGACTTTTTTTCCTTCGGGTCCGGTTTGAGGAGTAATGAGTTGCATGCCGAGGATTTTGTCGATTGCGGCTAATGCATCGTCTTTTGTTTTGGTGACCTTAACTCCGCCGCCTTTTCCGCGTCCACCGGCGTGGATTTGCGCTTTTACAACTACTACGGAACCTTCCGTTGCGTAGGTAACTTCGTCGTGGGCTTTGGATCCGTTTTCTTTACTATCGATAACGACCCCAAAAGGTACGTTGGCTTTATGCCTTCTCAGGATTTCTTTTGCCTGATACTCGTGAATTTTCATGAATTAACCTTCATTGAACTTAGTTCAGTGCTTTTAGTAGGAGGAACAGTTTTCTCTAAATTTATAATGTTTTCGGCGGGAACTTTGGTGTCAGTAAAAAATTCAGGAGAAGCCCGGCTTCTTTAGGGCTTTGGGAAAGGTCGGTTTTCCAACTTTCAGGAATTCTTTTGAAAGGAGAAGAATTGGGACGGAACTCCGTGAGTTTTCCGTAATACTTGAAAAGTATGAGTTCCTACTTTTCAGAGGTTGGCCGATAGGACCAAGGCGAGAAGGGGAAGTAAACTGAAATGGTAGTTCTTCAGAGAATTCTTTGTAAAACCAAGAAACGTAGGAACTCTCACAAAATGATTTCTCACTTGGAAAGATTCTCCAGATTCTTCTGAAGCGCCTAAAAAGTAGGAACTCTCACTTTTATAAACCTTTCAGAATCTCACGGATGATTTCACCGGGATCGGTTTCCGGAGAATTCTTCAAAACCTTTTCCACTTCTTTGATTGCGGCCTTCTCTTCAAAACCGAGTTGAATGAGCCCCAAAACCGCGATCTCCTTTCTTCGAGAGGCGGCCGCTTCTTCCGGGGTGGAAGTGGAAGAAGGAAGAGAGAGGGACATTCCCTTGGGGGGAGTTCCGGAGAGAAAGAGTTCCAACTTTTTTAGGTTCTGTTTTACTTCGAAAAAAATCTTCTCCGATGTTTTGCCTTTCACCTTTGGAATTTTTTCGAGTTCCTTGGCTTCTCCGGATTGTGCGATTCGATAGAGGTCCTCCGCCGAAAAGAAGGAAAGAATTTTGAGGGCCGTAAGTTCGCCGATTCCCTGGAGGCCTTTCATGACCTTGAAGAATTCTTTGTCTTGTTCCGTTAAGAATCCGAAAAGCCTCTGTCCTCTTTCGCTCATCGCGTGAAAGATATGAAGATAGATTTCTTTCGAAGAGGGGAGGCTCTTGAGTTCGAGATAGGTCTTGAAGGAAATTGTGATTTCGTAAGTGACTCCGCCGGTTTCTAAATGAGCGAATCCGACTTCCAATTTTCTAAGATTTCCTTTCAGGCCTGAGATCATAATCTTCCCATCCGTTCATCGGAAGTCTGATCGTAAAGATAAATTTCTCTCGGGAACTGAGCTTCGCCCTTGGGTCAGGGGTTATGGAGATGCTCCAGCTCCTTTTAACAGGGATTAAAAAATTTTCGAATTCTTCTACCTTTCGTCATTTTCCAGGCGTAGATGAACCTGAGATTAAAATTCCTATTTTTATAAATTACGGCGCTTATTTCTAAATCGATTCGATCGGAATATAAAAGAATTCTTATGTTTTTGAGAATAGGTTTGTCTCGCCGGGTTTTACTTGAAAACGGACTTCAAGTCCGTTTTCAAGGTTTTTTTCGAAACGATTTCCTATGTCGGAACAAGGGATTCGACATTTCGATACAACGGAGGATTTTTTTTTAGAGTTCTTCCACAATTCTTTTCCTCGAGAAAAACAAAAGTAGGAACTCACACAAATTTACTTCTTCAGAAATGCCTTTCCGGAAGAATTCTTCACATCACAAGTCGATGATCTCTCCCATCGTCCAAACTTTCAGAGGAAGTGATTCCTTCTTTTCAGAATGTAATTTTTTGAGATAGAGGGCGGCTTCCGAAGGAAGATCGTCTCCAAGGGAGAAGGTTCCCCAATGAACCGGAAGGAGCAGAGAAGACTGAAGAATTTTGCTCGCATCCAAGGCTTCTTTGGGTCCGATATGAGCCGGTTCCATAAACCATCTCGGCTTAAACGCCCCGATGGGAAGGACGGTCGCGGAAAAACCTTGCGGAAATTTCTTTCCAATTTCGGAAAAGTGTTTTGAGAATCCTGTATCGCCGCCAAAGTATATGCGAATATTCTCAAATTCGAATGCATAACTTCCCCAGTGATATTGATTCATATCGGTGAGACCCATTCTACTCCAGTGTTTGGCCGGAAGAAAATGAATCTTAGTTCCTGCGTATTCAAAGACGGACCACCATTCTTGAACTACGGTATTCTCAAAACCTTCGTCCTTTGCAAATTCTCCCATCCCGGAAGGAAGATGGATCGTAACTTCGGGAAAGAGTTTCTGAATTCTTTTGATAGAATCTATATCGAGATGATCTCTGTGCGCGTGGCTGACCGCGACGATATCCACACCGGGAAGATTTTCTGGTTGAATGGGAAGTTCCGTAAGTCGCTTAACAAAAGGGGGAACCCCTGTAAAGATCGGATCCGTAAGAATGTGCATTCTTTTTCCATGAAAATTTGCCGCGATCCAGACGGTCGCGTGGCCGAGCCAGATGATCCTCACCTTTCCTTCCGGAGCTAAGAAATCCTCTTTCGTTCTTGGTTGAACTTCAGGAATTTTTTCAACGTCCCCATCCACTGTGGGAGGCTCGTTCGGTCCCAGTAGCTTCCAACGAAGGACTGAGAAAAAACTTTTTCCCAGTTCTTCGTCTTCTTCGATATTGTGATACTTTCCGTCATGGAAGTGCGAAGAACGAACTCTTTCGGGGTCTACGGGAAAGCAGGATTGAAAGAGAAGAAGGATCGTTAGGAAGATAAAAAGAGATTTTATGTGCATTGGTTTGATGATTCGAACCCCGAGTAATTCCTCAGGTTCCGAAATCACTAGAGTTATAGCGAAGCTTCTTTCGAAAAAGGAAAAAACAAAGGCAAAAAGCGCGAAATTTCGAGCGGTAAAACCTTTGATTGTAAAGAGGAGGGAAAAAAATCTTCGGAAGTCATTTTTTTGAGGCTCTTAAATCGGATCCTGATCCTTGATTCCTGAAAAGAGATCGTTCATTCCTGAAGAGGATCTATTTCTCTTTTTCTATTTTCTTTCCTTTTGCGAGTGATATTCTTTTAGATTTGAGAGGGTTAACTTTTCCCTCTTTCAAAAGGAGACTTTTCGTGAAACTCATCACACTTTTTCAAATCTCACTGGTAACTTTTGCTCTTGCCTTTCTCTCTTGTTCCAACCTCGGTTTAGATCAGGACCAAGCTAAAAAAGAAGACGATAAGAAAAAATGCAATAGCGCCTTGGTTGCTTATCTCGGTTGTACTTCTTCCAATCCGACCATGGGTGCATGCGATTCTTTATATCTTGGCGTTCTTGGTATCTGCGGTAGCGCCGGCGGGTCCGGAGGATCTGGCGGTGGTGGAGGCGGCGGAGGGTATTGAGTTTCTTTTGAACGAAACTTTATAATTTAAGAGCATTGTAATATATAAATATTATAATGCTCTCTTGGATTAAGAATATTCTTGCTCTCTAAAATACTTTTTCTCGGTGATCGGCGCGTATTGTAAACCCGGGAAAAAGTTCTTCCCTTTTGGTCGCTTATAGAACACGTTCGAACATTCCCTTCAGTAAACTTCCGCGATCGTCGGTTTCCTTTCGGATGGAAAGAAACGTTTTGTTCTCATTTTAATTCAAAGAAGAATTCGGATTCCCCCGAAATTCTAATCCGGACGGACTTCAGTCCGATTTTAACATTTTTTCGGCGGACGATGGTTTGTGGGAACTTTGGAAAAAGACTCCGATTTTCAATTGTAGGATTTTGGCGCTCTTGGAAAAAGGAAAAACCGGTTTCAGAGAAAATGATAAGCGCTCCTCGAAGAAATCTCCCTGAAAAGAAAAACAGAATCGTCGCCTTTTTGTTAAGCTCATTCTTTTTGTCTCTCTACTTTGGAAACGAGCTCGGTCTTTTTCAATCTTCCTGGTTTATCGGAGTTCTTCTCTTTTTTTCGACGATTCTTTCTTATACTCTCTGGGCTCTCATTCACGAATGTGTTCACGGAAATTTTTCGAACTCAAGAGACGAAAGTCATCTGACCGGAAGAATTCTTTGTATCATTTTCGGAACTCCTTATCAAGTCGCAAAGACCGCTCATCTCATGCATCATAAATTCAATCGAAAGGAGGGGGATAGAATCGAATTCTTAGAACAAAACGGAACTCCGGTTTTCATTCAAAAATTCTTCTATTACTTAAAACTTTTACAGGGAACTTATATTTTAGAAGTCGCTGGCGGCTTTCTTCTTTCCTTGCCGCTTTCGTTTTCAATTCCATTTGCCGAGAAATATTTCTCCCGCCTTCCGGTGCAAAGAGCTTTTTTTAAACAGATTCAAAAACCGGAAATCATTCGAGAGTTGCGGATCGATTGTCTTTGGATTTTTTTCCTCTTTGGAATCGCTTTCTTTTTTTCGGGTTCCTTTTTTTGGATCTTAGGGATGATTTTGATTTTTAGAGGTTTTATCGTTTCTGTCTTGGATCATTCGTATCACTACGGGAAAGAGATCGATGATTCTTATTCTTCTTACAATCTGAGTGTTCCAAAAGTTATCTCCTTTCTCTTTCTAAATTTCAACTATCATAGGGTTCATCATTTCTTTCCGGGTTGTCCTTGGAATCGTCTTCCCGATCAGTTTACAAAGTCGAAAGATCGAATGGACCTTTCTCTCTTTCGACAGACCCTCAATCAATTTCAAGGTCTCTTGCCTCTTCCTGAGAATTCTAAAACTTTATAAGAAAGTCTAAATTTGCGACGGGCTACGCTTCAATTTGATTGTCAAAAGGGGCATTTTTTACATTCTGTCGCTTAATGTCCTATAATCATAAGAATGTCTTGGATACCGAGCAGTTCTCCAAAGCCGATCTGGATTTTCTCATCGGAAAAACGAGAGATATGGAACGCCTTGTAGAACAAAATAAGGCTTTTGGAATCTTAACTGGAAAACTTTTAGCTTCTCTCTTTTTTGAGGCTTCTACGAGAACACGTCTTTCTTTTGAAGCAGCGATGGAACGTCTTGGAGGAAGAGTGATTTCCACGGTGGGTTTTCAGTTCTCTTCCATTTCAAAGGGAGAAACATTGTATGACACCATGAAGATGATCGAAGCCTACGCGGATATCGCGGTGATTCGTCATCCAGTGGAAGGTTCTTCTCGAATCGCCGCGGGCGCCGTGAAAATTCCGGTGATCAACGCGGGTGACGGAGCCGGACAACATCCGACTCAGGCGCTTCTGGATCTTTACACGATCATTTCCGAAAAAGGAACGTTAGACGGTCTTACAATCGCTTTTATCGGAGATTTAAAATACGGAAGAACGATTCATTCGCTTATCAATTTGCTCAGACACTACAAGGTTCATCTTTATCTGATCTCTCCTCCCGAACTGGCGCTTCCGGAATCTTATAAAAAAGGTCTGGAAGGTTTTTCGATCACTTGGGAAGAAACCACCGATATCAAAGCGGTTTGGGAATGCGACGTCGCCTACGTTACGCGCATCCAAGAGGAAAGATTTCCCGATCACAAGGAATACGAAAGGCTCAAGGATCTTTTTAAGATCAACAAGGAGCTGATTCTTGCATCGAAGAAGGAGACGACGATCTTACATCCTCTTCCAAGAGTGAACGAACTTTCGACGGACGTGGACGATCTGCCAAACGCGGCCTATTTCAGACAGGCCAGATACGGAGTCGTGAGTAGGATGACTCTTCTTTGTCTTTGTTTGGGACAGGATTTCTAAATTTTTTTGGAACGTAAAATCTGGACATACGAAGAGGCGCGTAAAATTCTACCCACAGTAAGGGAGATTACGGAAGAATACTATTCTTATGTATCAGAACTGACGGCCGAGCTTAGGGACAAAATTCTTCCTGAGAATGAAATGGAACAAAAGGAAGAATCGGTTCGAAGTTCTATCTTCGAATGGTCTTCCAAAGTTCAAGAATACGGAATCGAAGTCAAAGGACTCTGGCTTATAGACTTTGATCACGGAAACGGATATTATTGCTGGCACCTCGGAGAAGAGGACCTTCTGTTCGAACACGGTTACGAAGAAGGTTTTGCCGGAAGAAAATTAATCGATAGGGAAAACGAAGATGGCGAACATCAATGAGAATTATTTAAAACTAAAAGCGGGTTATTTATTTCCTGAAATTTCCAAACGTGTAAAGGCTTATTCCGAAAAAAATCCTTCCGCAAAGATCATACGTTTGGGAATCGGAGACGTAACTCTTCCGATCGTCCCTTCCGTCGTGGAAGCAATGGTCGCGGCTTCCAAAGAAATGGGAACCTCAGGAGGTTTTCACGGTTACGGCCCGGAACAAGGATATTCATTTTTGCTAAAGTCCATTGCGGACAACGACTATGGAAGTTTGGGAATCAAGATCGACGAAAGCGAAATCTTTGTTTCAGACGGTTCTAAATGCGATTGTGGGAATATTCAAGAAATCTTTTCTACCGATGCGAAGATCGCGGTCGCGGATCCTGTTTATCCGGTCTACGTGGATACGAACGTGATGGCGGGAAGAACGGGTGAAATCGGATCCGATGGAAGATATTCCAATTTGATTTATATGCCCGCGACGAAGGAAAACGGTTTTCAGCCGGAGATTCCGAAAGAGAAAGCGGATATCATCTATCTTTGTTATCCGAACAACCCGACCGGAACCGTGACTACGAAAGAAGCTCTGAAAGCTTGGGTAGAATACGCGAAGAAAAACAATTCTATCATCTTGTATGATTCGGCTTACGAAGCCTTTATCGGCGAACCCGGCGTGCCTCGTTCCATCTACGAAGTGGAAGGTGCGAAGGAAGTTGCGATCGAGTTTCGTTCCTTTTCTAAAACTGCGGGTTTTACGGGACTTCGCTGTGCTTATATCGTGATTCCTAAAGAACTCAAAGGAAGAACAAAGTCCGGAGAAGAAGTTAGCATCAATTCTCTTTGGAGCAGAAGACATACTACTAAGTTCAACGGAGTTTCTTACGTTACTCAGAAGGGCGCGGAAGCTTGTTATTCTCCTCAAGGAAAAAAAGAAATTCAAGAATCCATCGCATACTATATGTCTAACGCGGCGAAGATCCGAGAAGGTTTGAAAAAAGCTGGATACGAAGTTTTCGGGGGCGTCAACGCTCCTTATATCTGGCTAAAGACCGCTGACAATCTTTCTTCTTGGGATTTCTTTGATCGTCTTTTAGACAAGGCTCAGGTGGTCGGAACTCCGGGCTCGGGTTTTGGTCCGGCTGGAGAAGGTTATTTCCGTCTTAGCGCCTTTGGAAAAAAAGAGGACGTAGAAGAAGCGATCGCAAGAATCTCCGCTCTCTAATCTCTAAATAAAATATTTTTTAACTTTAACGACCAACCCGGTTCCAACGAGTTTACGCGTTTGGGAAGGGTTGGTTTTTTAGTTTACCAATGTCTTCCTTTTTTATCTTTTGAATCCTTTTAGATTCTCATTCAGATTTCCTCATTCTCCGGAAGAACCGCACGATTCTTTTTTGCTTTTTCCTGATAACTTAAAAGTAGGAACTCATACTTTTAGAATTTATAAAATTTAGATTTATTTATAAAACTATTTCGATTATCAATTTTGATATGCGAAGTTTCATGATGAATCTTCTTCGGATTAAAATTCTCACTCAAAAAGAATTATAAAAATATAATAATCTTTCTTTACCATTCCGAGTCTTGAAAAAATCTGTTTTTCTAATGCGATAAAAATAAGCGAAATTATATTTTTTCGATAAAAAAAATGAGATCACTTAAGGAGTATTCTCAATGAAAAAAAGTCTTTTTGTCTGTATCGGTATTCTATTGTTAGTTGGTTGTTCCGTCACTACGCGGACTCTTAAGAAAACGGAAACAGAAGCTGTAATTCAAGGAATTGGAATGACCGAATTCGAAGCAAAAGAAGCGGCTCTCAAGGAAATTCAAGGAATTTTCTCCGAATACAAAGAAACAAAACCGACCGAGTGTAAACAGGAGTATTACGCTTCCGGTAGGACAATGGGAACCGGCGCGAATCAACAATATTCTGCTTCGGGAAGCACTTACTATAGTTGCATCGTGTTTGCTGCAAAAAAATAGTCAGAAAGAAATTCATTTCAGTTTAACTTAAATATAGAATGTTGTTCCTGATCTTGAAATAAAAACTTGGGTCGGAGCGAAACCTCCGGTCCGGGTAATCTTGTTGAATTTTCTGTTTTCCTTTTTCAAAAATTTTCTTCCCAATAACCTAAAAAGTAGGAACTCACACGTTTAGAATTTAACCCTCAAATTCCAAACGATTCCCTTACAAATGAACACCTATTCAAAAGAGATCGTATCGGATCCTTTGTTCCGACAAAGGATCCACGCAAAAACTTCTTGAAAGCCGTCTCCGATTTTAATTGCACGTGAAATTTGGTTAGGTTTTTTCAAATTACCATTTTTCAGGATTCTATTTATTATATAATAAAAATAGAATATTCTAAAATATGAAATTACCTAAATTACGGCGAACAATTTCCGTTGTATTCGAAGGCGCCAATGGAATAACCAAAAGAACCCGTGGGAACCGGGGCAGGAAGTAAATTCGAAGTTCTGAGTGCACCTCTTATATCGCGCCGATAGATCTGAGCAATTGCAGGAGGATAGGCGGGATCAACCCCGCCGTAAACTGAGTTGCATTTCGAATTTGAATTCAATAAAAAAACATCCAGATTTCCAAGTGGAGCAGGGAAGATCGGATCGTGACTAAAATTATTCTGAGTCGCATTTGTAAGAGGGGTGAGACAGAGAAAAGAATCCAACAACACATTGGGTTCGCTTCCACATACCTTAAACGGACCTCCGGGAGAAGAGTCGACCGCCGGATTACATCCAAGAAAATTATTTCCTCGGATGTCCGAGGCGGTATTAACGTTATTTACGTTGTAGTTTAGACAGATTCGGTTTGTAGCCGATGGATTTGTAAGAATCTGATTGTTGACTAAGTTTAAATTTAAGGCGCCGGTGCTTTGATGATGGATTCCGAACGATCTAGTAGTTCCCTTTCCGCCGTAGATCGTATTGTGAAAAACAAAGAAGTTCGGTGAATTGATCGATAAGGCCTGAATACCGCTGGATGTTGTAGCCGTGACGGACGGGGTCCCGTTGACGTGGAAAGAATTGATGATATTATTCGCGATCACAAGAGTCTGAGTCGTGTTATTGGCCGCGTTGTTGATCGCAATTCCTATCGAAGAATCAAGACCGTCGTTTAGATTTAGGTGCGAGCCTCCGCTGATCGAGTTGTTCAGGACAAAACCCTGAGTGTCGTTTAACAATCTTAATCCGACCGACATCGAATTACCGCTTCCACCTAGGATATAATTTCCCGTGATAAAAAAAGAATTTCTTATATTCGAAGCATAGATGCCCGACCTTGTGAGCAGCAAGCCGTAAGGCGCACTCGAAGCGGTTCCTATGATTATGTTTTTATCGATCGTAAGGGAAAATGCCCCCGTCGAAATATTGTCCAACCAAATGCCGGTGGAAACTCGGTTGTTAGGATTGGTAATGATCGTAAAGCCCTGAATTACAATATCGGAACCCAAAACCAAAGATCCGCCTGCGATCGGAGTGCACGAAGTGAGATCGCTTCCCCCACAAGCTCCAGCAGTAAGATTGTCTTGAATCGTTGTTTGATTCGCGGTGATATCTCGGGATTGAAAGTCCAAACTGAACCCGCCTAAGAGTTGGAGTTTGTCCTTTAAGATAATTCTATCGGAAAGAATGGAAATAGGATACGTTCCTTGAGAGACGAGAACAAAACATGGAGTAATCGTGTTACACTGATTCACCGCATATTGAATACTATTACAAGAGGTAGCGACCGTAGCGCAGGAACCTGCGTTGGTTCCGGTTCCGTTTACATATTTAATTTGATTTGTGACGGCATAACTTGCAGGCTGCGGAAGATTAAAAGGACGGTTGGTGCCCGCTTCCGTACATCCTGAAAGTTGAATACACTGTCTAAGACCGTTGTTCCAGTTCGGATTGGGTCGGATCGTAAACGTATTCGCGCTATAATCGGCGACGGTCGGAGCAAAAGCCGATGCGCTCATATTTCCCATGCAAGGAGAAGGCGGCGCCGAAAAATTACAGCTCATCGGAGTCACCGGTTTTGAGAATGTAAAAACCACATTGTCATTGGATCCGATCGCGGTTTCATTGACTGGCAACGAATCGATCAGACTCAAACAATTCACGTTAAGCGTCACTGGCGCTCCGTTCATCGTGCCTGAGGCTGGAGGAATCGTTTCTAACACGCAGGTATGTTTGTTCGGACTGGATAAAATCCCCGCAGAATAAGTGCCTAAATCCGGAACCTCAGCCGAAAATGAATAGGTTCCGTCGCCGGTAAGATTCAGAGTATCCACCGCTCCATTCCGAACCGAAAGAGTTCCCGTTGCCGAGCTTGCAATTCCGAAAACATTGAGATTGAGCTTAAAAAATTTCGTTCCACAGTTGATCTCTACAAGATTCGAGTCGGAACTAATAATTCCCGTAGGATTTGTGATTACGCATGCCTGACTCGGAATCGAGACCGGTTGTAAAAGAATCGAAACCGTAAATTCGGAATACTTTCTTTTCCTTCCCGCAAATTCAAAATCACCATTTCCGGTGATCAGAAGAGTTTCCGAATCTTGATTTCCTATTTTAAAGGAGGAACCATTTGCAAGCCCTTGCACTCGAATCTTTAAAGTAAGAGGGTCCTGCGCATTGGTGAGAAAATTGGAAAAGATTGCGGTATCAATGAGAGAGCTTCCATCCGGCTTTTGGATACAAGAGGAAAGAAACAAAAAGCTGAGTAGCAAAACTAAAAATGAAACAGGTAGATATCTGAATTTATAATATTTATTCATCGATTTATAAAGAGGTAGCTCGAGAGAACAACAAATGTAGGAGTTCTATTTTATTTCACTTTTTCAAGTTTGGATTCACATCTTATAGGAAAGGAATTCGCAAAAGATTTATAGAATCATCAGGGGAGTTTTTCAAAAAGAGATTCGGGTGGCGGATGCTCAGGTGAATTTAGGAAAGATGGGAGAATCGGCTTTTAAAGCCGTTTTGTAATCTTAGAATTTTTAATTTTTCTTCCCTCGCGTTTATTAAATCGGAGAAATAAAAATCGGGTCCGAGGAAAGAAAAAGATCTTTCCAAACCGTTTCTGTTTAGGATCCGATTTTCACAAGATCCGCTTACGAAAGAAAACTCCGAGTTGTGATCAAAAATATCATTCTAAGATTTTTTGAAACATGGAGTCCTCGGAAATGGAAAAGCTAAGAAAATCGCTTCCGTGGGTAGCAAACAGAAAGTTTCCTTTTTTGGAGACTGACTTTAAGGAATCAAAACAATACAATTCATTTCGACGAGAATCGTATTCTTCTTCCTCGCCCCCATCATCCGACTCCGAGGATCGTTTTAAGACTTTTGACGGGATCTCGACATATTCTTTTGATTCTCTTTTTTCAAAAAGTTCAAACAGAGGAAGGATCTTTTTTTCCTTTCGATCTACATAAGCGTACGAATAATCAAAACAACAAAGAATATTTCCATCCGAAAGAGGGAGGCAATTCACCGGACGATGGCGAATTGAAATCGGATCGCCGATCGCTTGTAGGTCCTTGTCCAAGAGAAGGAGAGAAGAAAATTCTTTTTTCCCTTTCTTTGTCTCGCCGTAGAGAACGATTTCCTCTCCGTTTAGAAATATTTTGGAGGGTTTAAAATCGGGGAAACTCCTTTTTTCTACTTCTTTCAAACGACCTTCCAACGTGGAAAACGTATATAAGAATTCACTGTTATTGCTGAGTAAAAAATGATCCCCAAAAGGAACCAGTTTTTCCACATAACCCTCGTCTATCTTTTGTCTCTGAAGCGGTTGAATCGAATCCGGCTTTTTTAAATCCACAATTCCGACTCCCTCCCAATTCATCGCGAGAATCGCTTGGTCCGATGAAATTTGCAGGTCATAGAGATCGTATCCCAATAAAATAAAGGATTCTAAAAACTTAGGATTTGAGATTTCGGTAAGATCGAATTCATGAAGCGCTCTTCGACTTTCCGTCGCGTAGAGTTTGTTTTCTTGGATCGCAAGGCTTCCAATTGCATTTTTAAATCGGATCGAACGGACGTGTTTTGGATCCGAGGGCTCGGTCAGATCGAGGATATGAATTTCACGAGCGCTTCCGTACAACTCGCAAACAAACGCGTGACTTTTATAAATTACGAATCGATTCGCGGAGCTAAGAGAAATTCTTTTTAAAAGTTTTAACTGTGCTTGATACATAGAACTATCCTCAATTGAGAGAGTTTAGAAATTCTTGATATGTTTGGTGTTCGCTGATCGCTGAAAAATCGGTTTCGGCGAGAATTTTTTTCCGATTGTAAACTTCTGGTTCGATTTGGACCGCTTCCCGCAAATGAACCACCGCTTCGGATGCGTCTTCCAGCCTCGAATACAAACAAGCCGCGTTGAATTTTGCCATAGCGAAGTATTTACGAAAAATCGTAGCGTATTGTTCGTTGATATCGGGTCCGAGAATTTTCTCCATGTCCAAAGCGGATTCGTCCTTTTGATAATCGAAACGACTCCAATCCATCGAAAAAAGATTTTGAAAGATGTCTTTCGCCTTTTCTAAATTTCCATTTTGGATATGGATCACTCCTAAGTTTCCGGCGATCAAAACGTATTCCGGTTTACGAGAATCCGTTTTTAGAAGGATTTGATCCGTAAGCTCTTCCAATTCTTTTAGGCGGTCCTCGTTTTGAAAGGCCCAGTAGACAGAGAGAAAACAATGGATGATCGTTTCGTTCTCCAGAGTTTTTACCGCTTTTACGATCGGCTTTGAATTTTTCTTTTCCTTTAAAAGAATGAAAAGATTTTTTGCGAGTTCTTTGGATGCTACGTCTTTGTAATTTCTGATAAAGTAAGAAAGATGATCTAAGAATAGCGGATGATCATAGAGTTTCTCTTTTAAAAAAGGATCTTGATAAAAAAGTTTTAAATAGGGGAATATCGCGCTTTCCTCGGTTTCCCATTCTAAAGCTTGAAAAATAGAAGATTCAAATTGTTTCGAATTTTTGATCAACTTGGAAACAAGAATCAAATTTAAGGAAGAATTTCCCGGTCTTAGATGTGAAATTATCTTTTCCGGAGAAAGTGTGTCTAACGTCGCTAAGGTCTTAAATTCTTCTGATTTTTCTTTTAGAAATTTTTCCTGTTCGGAGAGGACGATCTCTGAATATTCTTCCTCCAAGACCTTGGAAAACAAATCCATCCGAAAGGAACTGAGTTGCCCCGCAAATTTTCCATCGGTGTAAAAATGTTTCTCAAAAAGTTTGTTAGCCTTTTCGTAAAATGCATAGATTTCTTCCAAGGAGACGCGACTCCAATCCTGATGCGATTGCAGACAGAAGAGGAAAAAGGTTTTGTTGAGAACGTAATCCTCGTTCCAAAGAATCGGAAGGATCGTTTTCAATTCTTCCATCGCGTTTTTTAATCCGTATTTGCTTTCGATCGTCTTTGTTTTTAAAAAAAGTAAGAACGCATTTTTTGGTAACTCTTGGAGCGTTTGTTTGAGAATTTCCTCGGTGTTTTCCTTTGATTTTGCAAAGGCTTCGACTGCCTTCGCCGAAATTCCGAGTTCGAGGACCTCTTGTAATTCTTGAGTGAAAGAAATCTGCGGTTTTAGAAGAGTCAGGATCTCTGTGACTTCGGCGATAATTGAAAAGAAATTTTCTTCGTTCTTCTTCGCCGATTTCTTTTTGGATTCGAGGTAGAAGAGTGCGAATCTTTGCAAAAGATCGGAAGGTTTGTCTTTGAGAGCTTGGAGGAAAGCGTAAAAGATCGAATTTCTATCGTTTCTCTTTTCTATGTTTTCGTAATAGAGTTGAAACCCGGGTAAACTGTCATAGAGGAGTGATTCCCAGGTGGAAGATGAGTTGAGAGAATCCGAAGAATTTTCAGCAACTTCCGCGAAACGCTCCCATCGATTTGCGGGGGCCTGTTTGGACCACTTCGCGTAAAAGTCTTCCATATAAAATTCATTTCTTTTGTGAAGTTCGTGGATCAGAGGATGAATGTCTTCCGCTCCGATCTCGTAAAAAACGGGGGCGAGGTTTAGCGTAACGTCTTCGTTGTAGTGGTCCGAGTTGTATCTTTCCAAAACGTCGGTTAGAACGGGGACCACAACTTTGGCTTGTTTTCCGAGAACGGTAAGTCGGTCTTCGAAGATAAAATCCCAAGAATCGCCGAACCAAGGAAATTTTTCCGGCATACAGCGCACGAGACCGATTATCTGTTTTATATATTCTTCGGTGGCGTTTTTTAGAATGGGACTGGTTTTTGATTCCCAGTCGTCGAGGGTCAGACGAGTTCGAATTTCCATCGCTCTGAGTTTAAAACCCGGATGAGGAAGTTCCTGCAATCGATGAAGTGAGTTTTCAAAAGGAATCCGAAGTTCTTCTCTGTGTTTGTTCGGAATTCCCAAATAAGAATCCACGAGTGTATATGAGAATTCTTGAATGTATGGAAGCGCTTTTTCATACAAGTCTTCGAGGGGCTGCGGAGAATTTAGAAAGATTTCCTTTTGAAAATCTTTTGCGGTTTCTAAATGGAGATCCGGATTGAGATCCGCGAGTTGCCAAAAAAAACGGGAAAAATAAGAGGAAGGATAGAGTTGAACCTTTTTCCAAAACGCCGATAAGTCCAATTCTTTCAAACCAGGGTTTTGGATTTCGGCTGAGTTTAGATCGGAGTCTGTGATCTCATCGTTTACGGACGGTCTTTTCCAATCCGGTTTTCCGATCACGGTGTTTGTTCTTTGAAGAGATTGTTTTCCCGCCTGTAGGAGCAATTCTTTCCATTCCGGATGAGAGTTTACGAGTTCCAAAAGACTTTTGTATTCTTTGAGATCCGGTTCTTCCAAATACGCAAGAGCAAAAAGAAACTCTTCACTCGGAGACGCGGCGGCCCCCGTTCGTGAAACGGATTCGTAAATCGAAAAGTGCGGATTCTCTTTTAAGGACTCGAGTTCGATCGGTGGAATTACCTCCAAAAGAAAAGGTTTTCCCTTGTAGTCGTAACAGTCTTGAGAATCGATCAGAACGTAAAACGGAAACACTTTTGGAATTTTTGCAAATCGTTCTTCCGAAAAAAGGGCTTGGACGATCTCGCCGATCATCTTCGAAAACAAAAGAAGTTTTGTATGAACGTGAAGATCGTTTCCTTTTACTTTTTTTCCTCGGAAAGAAATCGGATATTTTCCTTTTTTGAGGTCATAAATAAAATCGTAATAATCGGAGGATTCTTCCGGAGGATAAGAATCTTCGTCCCAGATCATTTCATGGTTGAGGCCGAAAGCGGAAGAGGTCGTTTCTTCGGAGGGTTCAAAGTGAACGGAGTCCATAACCGCGTTGCAAAATTCATAATCGGACATTTTAAAAAGAAATCCATTGAACGGTTTAAAACGATGTTTGAGGAGATGGTCCTCCGTTAAACTTTCTTCCAGATTTTCTAAGATTCTTTCGATGCGGCTTGGCAGAGGCTCCGCAAAATGAAACGCGGAGTTCATCTCTTGGAAGTGTGTGGATAAATTCTTTATGGAGTTTGGATCTTCCTCGTAGTGAAAGTCGGCGGGTTTTCCTTTTTTTCTTTGGTTTCCCTCTTCTTCAAAAATGGAGGATAAGAATACAAACGCGCCCTCGAAGTCATAACGATCCAGAAGACGCCAATATTCCGTGTCGTAATCGGAAGCGGATTCATTCTTTGTAAGGGAAGGTTTTATAATCATTCGATAAGCCTCTTTGTCGTTTTAGAAAAATAAAATCCAGGTTCGAGTCCGATTTCTAACGTAACAACTCGAAGGTGGATTTCTTCTTCCGATTTTTTTTTAATCATTCTGAAAAATGAATTTCTATCGTAAGAATCATTGGAAAGAGGGAAGTAAAATTTGAATTTTTGAAAGGTGTGGAGACTATCGTTTTATCGCGTGTAAGAGACGGATAAGAAAATGCGTTTTCCGGAATTATCGATCGAGATATTGAATTACAATTTGATGAGAATGAATGGAGCTGGAGCCTTTAGGCTCATTGGGGACCGAACTCCGATAGTTCAGAAAAACAGAATGTATCAATTATCATACGGTACCTGTAACTTCAGAAAGAATGACTGATTTGTCTCAAAGAGAGTCGTCGAAAGACTGCCTTTCTTTTTATGAAATCGGATTCCGCATCCAAAGAAAGAAGTTTTGAATTTAAGGAACGATGATTTTTTTAAATATGTGATTGTCCGAAAAACCACCGACCCCATCTAAGACTCGATAAGAACTCACAACGATACAAGCGTTGTTGTATGTTCGAGTATCGAAGGTTTGCATTGTGGTGGAATGGGATCCGATCGAAACGGGGATGGGAGGTTCTTCCATACCGAGTTCAGTGTACGTGAATGGAGTCGGAGGAGTGGAACTGATTTCCTTAGAAGATTTCCCAAAAGAATTCGAAAGGAATCTTGGTATTTCGATCCTGCCTGACAGAACAGATCCAGACTCGCAAGGACGAGGATCGTCCCTGTTTGTAAAAGACGGGAACGAGAACGTTTTCGTGTAGGACGTTTTTGCTTAGAACCTTTTGTTTCTTTCATTCTGGTAAGCTTTTTTAGTAAGACAATTCTCAATTTTATGCCGTTTCCTATAAACACGATGGCTTTTGCCCTTGTTGCCTTGTGATCGGAATACGTTATTCGTCTTTGTAGGATATAAAAGAAATTGAATCCACTTTGTCCAATCCGAATTCAAGATTTATGGAAAGACGGTGAAGGAAAACTTGCCGTGGGTGCAAAACGTATTCCAAAAATAAAATATGATGATCTCATTGTAACTTAGTGATCTTTCTGAGCAGTGAACTCGTGGCAGAGAAGTTTATAATTTCCGGAAGGGCGTTTTTTTGGGATCGAGACAAGATTCTACATTGTAAATGGGCAATTGTCTTTCAAAAGTAGGAACTCCTGCAAATTGTCACTTGTAGAAAGATTGAGGATCGTTTTGTAAAACGTTGAAGTCGCAGGTCTTGCTTTGTTGAAAATGTAGGAACTCCAATCTTTTCTCCGAACACAGACAAAGACCACCTTTCCAATGTAGGAACTCCCGCAAAAAACCTCTGCACAAAAAAACACTTTTTGAGATCCCGCTTCGGCCCGGGTTTTCAACCCGAATCTTTTTCGGAAACCCGCATCTAACGCGAAAAAAGAGAGGAATTTTCTTCCCATCCGGAAAATAAGAGTATTCTGACGCCGATTCGGCATTTGAGAATCCCGCCATCCTGCATGAAAATAGAAGCGATTTATAGATACTTTCTCATCACTCCGGCGACTCATCTCCCGGTGATCAATGAGTCGGGAGATCTCATCGGTCTCTTGTCTCGCAAATTGATTCAGATGGAAATGGCCGACCTGAGTTCCTCCGACCGGGAATATGCACAACTTCCGGATTCTTTTTTAGAAACGGAAATCCCGGAATCCTTCTTTCAATACTTTCAGAGACAAAAATCGATTCCGGTTCTCGCCAAAACCGGGGAAAAAAAAGAAGAATGGGATAAGGTCCAGGTTATGGCCGGTCTCGGAAAACTCGTCTCTGAAAACCGCGCACCCGAACTTCCGACCGAAGAAAAAAAACAGGAATTAGAGCAGAGTTCTCGTTCTTGGTTTATGGAGTTGATCCTCCAGAATTTTCCGGACGGACTTTTGGCGACGGATCTCGAAGGGAGTTCTATTTTTTACAACGAAACCTTTGAACAGACGATTCTTACCAAAAAATATTTCCGGGATTCGATTCTCCAGGCGGAGAGATTGCTCAAGGAAATGAGTAAGAATCTTCTGGCCAATTATTTAAAGACCAACGAACTCCGCCTCGAAGGAAGTTCTCCTTTTTCCCTTCAGACCTACGTAAACGAACTCGAGTGCAACGTTCGGATCATCGTTCTCAAACAAGGACCGAAGATCGTAGGTTATCTTTATCATTTTGTATCTCCTCGTTCCGGGCTCGGACAACAGGATGCGAATGGTCTGGAATTTCCCTCCGTTAGCGACGCTTTCCTGCAAAAGCTTCCTCTGGAAACGATGCTCAAGGAAGTCGAGAGCGCGTTTATCTTTCATTCTCTCAAAGCCAACCAAGACAATATTTCTCATACCGCTCTGGCGCTCGGAGTTCCTCGAACCACACTTCAAAATCGGATCAAATTTTTAGAACTTCAGAACCGTTATTCGCTTCAGAGGGAGAATCCGATTCCCCGTAAAAAAGCGAATTCTTCCCCCGTTGTTGAAAGTGATTCTTTGGAAAAGGTCGCGAAGAATGGAGAATCTTCTTCCGGGCAGAAACCTTCTTCTCCATCTAAGAAAAAAGGGAAGAATGCTTCGAAGTCATCCTCTCCATCCAAGAAAGGTTCTTCTTCGAAGTCGGCGTTTTCCAAGACTCCGGCAAAAAAAAGAAAGCAACGTTGAATAATTTCGTTGACAACGTCCCCTTCGATCCTTTATCTCAAGAGTAGAGCCGGTCTTAACAGATCTCTCTTTCCACCCTGTATTCTCAAAAATAAAATCTCAAAAAGGCGAATCCTTCCCCTTTTTTAAACTCAAGTAGCTCCTTATGGCAACAGCAAGACGAGACAATAAAAACAGACACCACCACCAAAATAATAACCACAACCAAAACGATTCCGAAACAACCGAATCCTCTGCGGAAGAAGAAATCACCGGACAAGAGTCCCAAGATTTTGAATCCTCAGACAACGCGGATCATCGTGCTCGGAAACGCAAAAGAGGCGGTTATGACGGTCCCACTCCTTCTCCGATCGATCTTGTAGAACTCAAGAAAAAAGCAATCGGTGACTTAATCGAAGTCGCAAAAGGGTTGGGTGTTGAAAACACCGGTGGGCTCAAAAAGCAAAACTTAATCTTCGCCATTCTCCAAGCGCAAGCGGAAAGAGACGGTCAAGTGCACGCCGCGGGCGTCATGGAAAAACTTCCGGACGGTTACGGCTTTTTACGTTCTCCGGATTATAACTATGTTCCGGGTCCGGATGATATCTACGTTTCTCCTTCTCAGATCAAACTCTTTGGGTTGAGAACGGGAGATACGGTAGAAGGTCAGATCCGTCCCCCGAAAGAATCCGAAAGATTCTTCGCTATGCTCCGTGTGGAAACCGTAAACGGTTATACTCCGGATGTCGCGGGCAAACGTGCTCTTTTTGACAACTTAACTCCTCTCTATCCAAACGAAAGACTCAAGATGGAATACGATCCATCCATGTTGGATACGAGAATTCTCGATCTCATGTGTCCGATCGGAAAAGGACAAAGAGCTCTCATCGTAGCTCCTCCGAGAACCGGTAAAACGATTTTGATGCAGAATATCGCAAACGCGATCACATCCAATCATCCGGAATGTACTCTGATCGTTCTTCTTATCGACGAACGTCCGGAAGAAGTTACCGATATGGCGCGTCACGTCAGGGGAGAAGTTGTTTCTTCCACATTCGACGAACCCGCTCAGAGACACGTTCAGGTCGCCGAGATGGTCATCGAAAAAGCGAAACGTCTCGTAGAACACGGTAAAGACGTCGTCATTCTTCTGGATTCGATTACGAGATTGGCGAGAGCCTATAACCAAGTGATCCCGACTTCCGGTAAAATTCTTTCGGGTGGGGTGGATTCAAACGCGCTTCACAAACCGAAACGATTCTTTGGAGCCGCGAGAAACATCGAAGAGGGCGGTTCTCTTACCATCATCGCGACCGCTTTGATCGACACCGGATCCAAAATGGACGAGGTGATCTTTGAAGAATTCAAAGGGACCGGTAACATGGAGATCCACCTGGATCGGAAACTCTCCGACAAACGGATTTTCCCGGCCATCGACATCAACAAGTCCGGAACTCGTAAGGAAGAACTCCTGATCGCAAGAGACGTTCTTCAGAAAGTGTTTGTTCTGAGAAAAGTACTTTCTCCTATGAGCATCACGGAAAGCATGGAATTATTGCTGGAAAAAATGAGGCTTTCGAAGACAAATGATGCCTTTTTAGCCAGCATGAACACCCAGTAACCGCAAAAAAAAGGGAAACTATGAAAACTGGAATTCATCCAAACTATAGAGTAGCAAAAATCAGCTGCGCGTCTTGTGGAACCGTCTACGAAACTAGAACTTCCATAGGCGATATCAACATCGAAATTTGCGCCGCTTGCCACCCATTCTTTACCGGAAAATCCAAACTTGTGGATACGACGGGTAGGGTTGACAAGTTCAAGAAAAAATACAAAATGCAGTGAGAGTTTTTCACTCTCCCTTTCTTTTTTATGCCGTCTAAACACCGGGCAGGAGAAATTTCATGAGCGTAATGGACTTTGCACGGTATAAACAAATCAACGACGACCGCGTCAACTATCGTGAGATGGAAGACGCGACCGTGGTCTCTAATTACAGAAACGTTGGTTGCGGAGACGGCTACCGCATTTATCTCAAAATCGATCCTTCCGATCATATCACCGACGCAAGTTATACTACAACCGGTTGCGGTTTTGGAATCGTCGCGCTCGCGATGGCTACGGAATACGCAAAGGGCAAAACAGTAGATCAGATTAAGTCCGTAACTCCTTCCGACATCGAGCAGATGTTTGAGTTCCCGGAAAGAAGAAAGAATTATCCCGAGTCTGCGGTCGCAGCACTTTTACAAGCCGTGAAGGATTATGAAAGTGGAGAAGGGGTTCCGAAAGAAAAAAGAATCACCGCTTCGAAGGCTCTCGAAATTCTGAAAGAAAAAGGTTCTCTGAAAGGGGAAGATCTTTCCAGCATCATATTAGAAAAACAGAATTTTGACGGGGTCGATTTTTCAGGCGCCAATCTGGGTCACGCATTCTTACAAAATTCTTCCTTTGTGGGAGCCAATTTCGAAGGCGCAAAACTCAGAGGTTCTTTTTTAAACAACGCCGACCTGAGAAACTCGAACTTCAGAGGAGCCGATCTTCGTTGGGCAAAACTCGCGGGCGCGAACGTGGAAGGCGCCGATTTTACGGATGCGGTCTACGATATCGGAACTCGATTGGATCAAAAACAAATTCATCTCTTCAGTGTTATGAAAAAAGAAGGGAAAGATCTTTATCTCAATAAAGAGGCGGAATGAAACCGGGCGACAAAGTTAAAATCACCAAACGTACCTTTCTCCACAATGGAATTTTTGTTCATACCAATTCGATCGTAGAAGTCATTTCTTTTGAAAACGACAAACTCGTAGTTCTCTTTCACGACAAAGAAGGTTTTACTCACAATATCGAATCTCTCACGCCTGCGGATGTGGTTCCTGCCTAAAATTTTTCCATCTTTTCAATTCGTCTTTTAACCCTTAAGCTTCATTTTCTTATAAACGATTTTTTAGTTTGAAGACGGGTTCTTCTGAGAAGATCCTTGGATCCGCGCAGCGCGGTTAACGCGCCTTTCCTTTTTGTAGATTCTTAAAAGAGGATCGTTTTGCGTAAAAGAGGACTTTGCCGACGAGGTTGAAGCGTGAAAATGTAGGATGTCCCTCGTTTTACCCAAGAACGGACTTTAAGTCCGAGTCAGACTCTTTTTCAGACAGAACAACTTTGTCGGAAGAGCTTACGCAAGCCGAGTTTTGTCCGCATTTTTACGAAAGACAGTTTGTAGATTGAGTTTTAGAATGCGCCGATTTTGTTTTATTTCTCAAGAAGAGCTTGAGAGCGGCATCACAACGACCGCTTTCGCAGCGCCGACTAACTCGCTTTCCATGGATCGCGAGTTACATTCTCAAGAATTCCCTCTGTTCCTGGTCCTCGCGTTCCCTTCTGCGTTTTTCTTTTTCCTGTTTTTGAATTTCTTCCGGAGTCAATTCACGCGGAGGTTTCGGTTTTTTTACTTCTTGGTAAGTGGAAGAGCCGGACTTATTTTCAGTCGGAGATTCCGATTTAGAAGTTCCAGTTTTACTTTTGGGAGCGCTCGGATCCGATTTTTCTTGGATTTTATTTTGTTCGTATTTTTGTTTCTTTAAATAATCACCGGGATCGTATCCGGTTCTGGAAGACTCGCTTCCGTTGTTTTGATTGTTGCCGTTTTTATTTTCCGATTGCGTAGAAGAATTTCCGGAACTTGTTTTTTCCAATTTTAGACCGGACTTTGTGTTGAGTCCGTTTTGCCCATTGCCGGCCGGATTTCCGGAGTTGGAATTCGAATTAGAATTTCCGTTGGAACCGGTGGAGGTTCTATAATTCGGATTTCCGTTATCATACTTCCCATCGTTGGGATCGTTTATCGGATCCGAAGAATTTCTGGAAGAAGAAGGATTGGTTTTTGATGAGGAATTGGAAGTGCTCGCGCTTCCGGACGTATTATTATTGGAGTAGGAACTGCTCGAGGATCCCGTATTTCCTGAAGAAGAACTCACAGGAGTAGATTGAATCCCTTCCGTCGTCTGAAGGCTCGCGGAAATCGGAAATAATTTTTCAAAACCCTCTAAGGATTTTTTAGGATACAAAAGAATCGGATTGCTCGGATCGGCTTTGATACTTCCGGAAAGAACCGCGTATTCTAAATTCTTCTGATTCTTTTTCTTTTCAACGTTTACGATTCCTTCCACGAGTTTTAAAACCCCGTCTCCGGAACGAATTCCCAAAGAGGAAGGATTCGCCTTGTTTTCCGGTCGTCTCGTCACTTGGAGACCGCCCACTGAAATTTCGAGGTTGGCGCGGTTATCGAGATAGTCTATGAAGATCATAGAATTCTCTGCGATCATGATTTCGGTTCCGTCCAGAAGTCTCAGCTTTGCCTGAGAACCTTCCGTCGTTAAGATCGTGTCTCTGTTCTGAATGGAATTTCCCATCTCGATCTCTTTCCAAACGACTTCGGAATCGAACTTTCTCTGAATGCTATTGGATTTGAAAAGAATGGTCCCGATGACTTTCTGATTTCCTTTATAACCGTACCGAGTATAATCATATAAGAATACAGCCGTGAATAAGACTATATTAAAAATGAGAAGAACCAGAATGGCTCGATCGCCTGAAAGAAATCTTTCTTTCGTCATCCTAGTTTAGACCCGCCCGGTTTGAATTCCATGCCGATTTGTTTTCTGAGTTCTTTCAAATTCTTGGGGCAATTTTTATCTTTCGAATGTCCTAAGACCGCGTAGATGGTCTGAAGAGATTTTTTTCCTTTGACCTTGATCGGTTTTAACTTTTCTACTACGAAGATTCCTTTTACTTTTTCGTAAGAATTTCCGGTGATCAGAATATCGGCTCCGAAAACTTTTGTCAGAGATTCTACTCTGGAAGCGAGGTTTACCGTATCACCGATGACCGTGTATTCCAATCGATCTTCGGAACCGATCTGACCCGCGATGACTTCTCCGGTGTTGATTCCGATTCCGATAAAGATCTTCGGCTTTTTGTCGGTTCCCCGATTCTTATTAAATTGTACTAAACTCTTACGCATATCTAGCGCGGATTGAATCGCTTTTTCCGTATCGGATTCGGTATGTCCCAATTCTCCCCAGACCGCCATGATCGCGTCGCCGATATATTTGTTCACGCTTCCGCTGTTTGCGTTGATACATTTTACCATCGCGGTAAAGTATTGGTTTAAGAATTCGACGACGAGTTCCGGTTCAATCTTTTCAGAAAGAGAAGTGAAGTTTCTGATATCGGAAAAAAGAATCACACATTCTCTTTTGTCCCCTCCGAGTTTTACTTCTCCTTTGAGAACCATCTCCGCGATATCTTTGTTTACGAACTTCCCGAAGGCGTCCTTCATCTTGTCCCGATCGGAAAGTCCTTTTCCCATTTCTACGAAAGAGGTCGTGAGTTTTCCGATCTCGTCTCCGGATTCCGCTTCGAGAGTGAGTTGAAAATTTCCTTTTTCGATTTCTTTGGAAGCGTCTACGAGTTTGAGAATCGGTCTTGTCAATCTTCTGGAATAAAAGAACACGAATAGAATCGAAACGTTTACGACGACGAACATCAGATAGAGATTTCTCTTTTGAATGTTATAAACTTCTTCGAACGCTTTTTTTTCGGAAGTACTGGAAATCACTCCAAGGCCGGCGTATCCGATTCTTCTAAAAGAACCCAGATAGAATTGATTGTCTTTGCCCTTGTATCGGGTTTGTCCGTTGCTGATCGAACTTTCCAAAAGATTTTTTACGATCGGATCATCGGCTAAAATCGTAGGCTCGAGAATGAGTTTCGGATCGGAGTGCGCGATCAGTTTTCCATCGGCTCCCACGAGAAAGAACTGAGTGATTCCGGAAGTTTTAAAAGAATCTAAGATGGAATCCATTTTCACCAAGGAAACGATCACCGCCGAATTGACTCCGTCTCCCAAAGCGACTGAAAGAAAAAGAACCGGTTTGTGAAAGTCGGGAGAAACGTTGTAGACGACCGGTTTTCCGATCTGAGCTTTTTTCTGATTGTTCAAATACTTTCGAACGATCTTGTCGGCGTCTTCTCCGGAAATTTTGAATTCTTTGAGAGAGGTTTCGCTCGCGATTCTTTTTACCCCGTTGTAGTCTCCGTTTTCTTTTCGGAAAATTTTTAGATAAAAGATATCGTCTTCGCTTTCCAAGATATTGTTCGATTCTTCGGAGCCCGCGACAGATCTCGCGAGGAGCAAGGAGCGTTTTGTAAGAGAGGAAATATCCGATCTCACTTTTTGACTGATCACGTCCGTCAGCTTTAAGTTATTTTCTTTAATCCGAACTTCGTTATCCGATTTGAAAAAATAGGTAGCAAGAGCGATGATCACTCCCAAGGAAACCAAGATGATGAATGATATGATCACCATCAGCTTCTGACGGATGTTCCAATTATATAGATTGAGAAATGAATTCATAACGTTTCCGTTCGCATTTTACTTGTTAATAAATTGAGTCTATCTCAATCAGCCAAACTTATAAAACAACACTATTTTAGGGATTCCCTTAAAATGATCGGATTTTGGACTTTCGGAATCGAGTAAATAACTACTTATGACTAAGATTTGCGTCTTATAAGAAAAAGCTGATTTAAAAAATGGGTCATCGATGGAAAGGCCATTTGATTTTTTTTGTGTTCCGCACAATGAACGCGCGGTTCTAAGATCCGATCCTTCTCCGATTTTTTTTACCCTTTGGGCGGGGAAGAATGCAAAGCCCATTCTAAAATTCTCGCGGGGCCTGCGGACCTAAGATTGAATTCTTAAAAAGAAATCGATCTTAGGATGAGGAAATAAATTCTTTTGTTACAATGAGTGACTCCGGAGAGGGAATGAACGGCCCTATATTCGGAACGTCACTCGCTCTTTGCTGTCAAAAAGAAATTAACTGAGGGGCAGGGAGGAGGGTCGGGGAGCTGGGAGAAGGAAGGCTGGTAGGAGCTGGGCAGGGGGAGCTGGTTTCAGCTTCGCTGAAAGTCAACGCTTCGCTTCGCGGCTTTTGACAATCTCGCTTTCTATGGGGCGCTCGATTCCTGCCAGAGGCCGTTGTTTTTGATCAACTCCACGAGTTTTTCATCGGCGACTTCGCTCGGAACGTTTTTCATCACGATTTCCTTTCCTCTGTAGAGATGGACCTTGCCCGGTCCCGCTCCGACATAACCGAAGTCCGCGTCGGCCATTTCTCCCGGTCCGTTGACGATACAGCCCATTACGGCGATTTTGACGCCCTTGAGATGACCGGTTCTGGATTTGATTCTTGCGGTGGTTTCCTGAAGATCAAAGAGGGTTCTTCCGCAAGAAGGACAGGAAATGTATTCCGTTTTTGTTAAACGAAGTCGCGTTCCCTGAAGTAGATCGTAAGAGAGTTGAAAAATTTCTTCGAGATCGTTTGCTCCGGAGGTTTGAATCCGGATCTGATCTCCGATTCCGTCTATCAAAAGACCTCCGATTCCGATGGCGGAATCGTAAAGAGCGGATTCGGCGTCGGAAAACGACCCATGCAGAAGGATCGGAAATTCATAATGGCTCAAAATCGTTCCGAGCTTTCGATAGTCGTAGAGGATCTCTTTTGTTTCGAGGGAAAAAATGACGTTTTTGATTCCCATTTCGACTAACGTATCGGGAAGACCTTTGAGAGATTCGATTCTTTCTCCGCTCGTATGAATTTCAGTATAAAGTCCGGCGGCCTGTCTCTCCTTTAAAAAAGAGAGCATCTTTTCTCCGTCTTGAAATTGTAAGAACGGATCAAAGACTACTTTGGAAAAACGTCTGAGTTCTTTTTGAAATTTTTCATTCAGAGAAATATTTTTCCCGAGAAGAATTCCCACCGGAATCGAAAGCGCTCCTGCGGCTTCGGAAATTTCTTCGAGCTGATTCGGTTCGGGAGAATCCACCAAGATACTTTCCGGTTCTAAGGAAAGGGGTTTTCCGTATTGATAGAGTTTGGCGACGTTTGCTAAAAAAGAATTTGTGTCTTGAAAGGGAAGAACGGTCTCTACTCGCACCGGATGGTTGTCTCCGGCTTCTAAGCTTCCGATCCGGATCGGGCTGCTGTAGAATCTTTGATAAGTAAAAGGGTTTCGAAATTCGGAATATCCCTTTGTCTTTTGAACCTGGGTTTTTCTTCCGTTGAATTTATCGGCGAGAAGTTTTGCAACCGGCACTTCGAGCACGGGATCTTCCGTCAGAGAAACTCGGATCGTGTCTCCGAGTCCGTCTTCCAAAAGGGATCCGATTCCGATCGCGGATTTGATTCTTCCGTCCTTACCGTCTCCGGCCTCGGTGACTCCGAGGTGAAGAGGATAGTCCATACGGAGTTCTCCAAAGCGGGAAGCGAGCATTCGATAGGCTTGCACCATCACCTGAGGATTCGAGGCTTTCATACTTACAATAATATTATAATAATTTAAACTTTCGGCGATGCGGATAAATTCGATCGCGGATTCCACCATTCCCTGGGGTGTGTCCCCGTATCGGTTCATGATACGATCGGAAAGAGAACCGTGATTGGTTCCGATTCTCATCGCCACCCCGAGTTCCTTACAACGAAGAACGAGGGGGGAGAATACTTCGGAGATTCTTTCCAATTCTTCGTCATACTGAGAGTCGGTATAATCACGAACCGCGAACTTTTTTCTGTCAGCAAAGTTTCCGGGATTGATTCTTACCTTTTCGACATACTCGACGGCTTTCATCGCTACGCTCGGAGTAAAGTGAATGTCCGCGACGAGCGGAACTTTGCTTCCTTCTTTTTTGAGTTCGTTCCGGATGTGGACGAGGTTGTCGGCGTCTGCTTGAGAAGGAACCGTAAGCCTTACGATTTCGCAACCGGCGCGTTCGAGTTCGAGAATCTGCTTCACCGATTCCTTAGTATCGGTCGTATCGCTGTTGATCATCGACTGGATCCGAATCGGATTTTCGGCTCCGACTCCTACGTTTCCGATCATCACTTCTCTTGTTTTTCTTCTCTGATAACCAAAGGGGGTATGATTGTATCTAAAGTTCATTGCCGTTTAGAATTTCCGACTTTTTGTCGGATTTCCTCTCTTATTAAGACAGTCTTCCCGAGAATTCCCGCCCCGTCATTCTCGATTTTTGTAAGAATGGGGACTCTATTTTTTCATTCCGCGATTTGATTCGAGGGACCGCGACTCCGATATATACAAACACAGCTCCGGAAATAAATTGAATATGGATTTTCCTTCTTTGCAACCCAACGAGACTTACAGAATTCGTGTCACCGTCGCGATCTATCGCGGTAATATTCTGTCTTATAAAAACGACGTCATCATTCCTTCCGAATATTCTCGCAGAACCGAGGCGAGAGCTCATATTCAGAAAGAGCTTGGCGAGAGACTCTTGCATTCTAACTTCTTTCGTTCCCCAAGACCCGACTACGATCTGGTGCGTTATACGGAAGAGGCGACCTGCAATACATTCTTGCGTTACAGAATTCTTTCCCTCAAAACGGGAGAGAGTCTGATTAAGGAAAGAATTTAAGGATTTTTTCGAGTCAGAAAGTTTTTTCCGAAAAGGAGGAAGTGGAACCCAAGCACATCCTCGACCCTTGCTTGTTTAAGGGCGTTCATCGGAAGATCCTAAACTGTCGGTGTTCCTACGATTTTTCCGTAAAAGTCGTGCGGCCCTAGCAAATTGGTCATAACCTTACCCACAAGTTGAAAGCAACTGCAACGAGAATCATCCCACAAGGAAGGATTTTTAGGAGTTCCTACACGGGACTTTTTTCTTGCAAAATTAGAATTTTGTGATATAGGAAAGTTTCGGGAATTTTTCCACCACCCGCCCCGCCACTCAAAATTTGGGCGGGGCGCGCGACTTTTACGGAGAATTGTCGTAGTTCCGACGGTTTTTCTTAAGGCCCCTTAAACTGGTGGGTAAGGTTATGCTCTTGTTGGGTGGAGGAGGCGGGTCCGCGGGAAAAAATCGCAGAGATTTTGCTCTATCATAAAATTCATACATTTGCAAGTAAGAAAGTTCCGCAGGAGCTCCTACAAAAAAGACCGTATCGGATCGTTTATTCTTGCTTCGGTAGAAAACAGGAAGTGAGCTAGTTAGTCGGAATTCCTAAACTCCAAGGTCGGATCGCTCCGGACAACTCAATGCGTCGCTCTCTAAGGATCGCTCCGGACAACTCAATGCGTCGCTCTCTAAGGATCGCTCCGGACAACTCAATGCGTCGCTCTCTAAGGATCGCTCCGGACAACTCAATGCGTCGCTCTCTAAGGATCGCTCCGGACAACTCAATGCGTCGCTCTCTAAGGATCGCTCCGGACAACTCAATGCGTCGCTCTCTAAGGATCGCTCCGGACAACTCAATGCGTCGCTCTCTAAGGATCGCTCCGGACAACTCAATGCGTCGCTCTCTAAGGATCGCTCCGGACAACTCAATGCGTCGCTCTCTAAGGATCGCTCCGCATCCCGAAAAGTCTTGAATTCCTGAAAACGACGAGAAAACTGACGAGGGTTTCCTTTAAAACGTCGTTTGGCGCAATGAGAAGGGACGGATTGACTCGGGGAACTTTGAAAAGCGAGTCAATACTGAAATATAGAATCGTATGTCAGGAACTGAAAAGAAAATCATAGAACAGAATTCTCACGGTGAATATGAACTCACCGCGTACGGAGAATTTTTGAGTTATTTTCATACTCACGTTCAGTTGTTCAACGGCCTTATCTCCGGAAAAAAAATCTCACCTACGGACCAAGAAGCCCTCAAACAAAAAGTCCGTTCTTATATCGTAAACAATATTCAAAAAACGGAACAGTTCTTCGATCATCTACCGAAGTTTGCGGAGTATCTCGGCGTTTCTCAAACCGAACTTTCAGCGTTCATGAATAAAAATTTCATGAACACTCATACCGGAATCAAAAACAAACTCATAGAACAGGAAAAAGCTAACGCCGGTAAGCCGAGAAAGAAAAAATACGCTCGTATCTCCGAAGAAATCGTAGAGACGCTCGGCACGTTGGTTCCTCCCGGAAAACGTTTTATCGGAATGGAAGGTTACGTGGTTCTTCGAGACGACGCGACCGGAAAAGATCTGGAACCATCGGCTTCTTCTTTTGGAGAAGCTCCGAAAGCCGACGCACCCGGCGCTCCGAAAAGACCGGTTGCACCTCCGCCTCCTATGAAGAAGGGACCTGAAACTTTGATTCTTACGGAGATCGTAGAAAAGTTCGGCTCCGATTTTTCAGGCAAACCTCTGGTTCTTCAAAAAGAAGAATTGGATGAGGACGATTCTCCCGCTGCGGTTTCCGTTTCCGGCGGAGATGAATTGTTAAGCGACGTGGACGATCTTCAGTTCGGAGGTTTTGAAGAACCTTCCTTTGTCGAAGACGAACCCGTGGAGCCTTCCGAACCTCCGGTGATCATTCCATTTTCCAAATATATGGAAAGTATAAACCGTGTTCGTCAGTTTCAAAAAGACGGACAAGCCGACGCTTATAAGAAGTGGGTGATGACTCTTCCTCCGGAACTCAGTTCTCTCGTTCAACTTCATACTTATGTTTTGAAAGAGATGAAAAACGAACCCGTCGATTGGAACTCGATCCTTTCTTCGATCTCCTCTCGTAGCGGACTCAAAGAGTCGAGACTCTGGAAAGTTTTAGAACTCACTCGCACGTTCGCAGATCTCAGAGCCGGTCTCGAAAGAACGTTTGTGGCTTCGCGCACCGCCGGTCCCGGAATGGAAGAACTCGTAAAAAAAGCCTGGCCTCATATTCTCAAACTCTTTGAAGAATATCCGGATACGACTTCTCTTCGTCAAAAGATGGATCAACTCTTTACGAGAATCCCGGATGCGACTCAGAGAAAAAAACTCACCGACCTTTTTCTTCCGATCGTTCAGAAGCTCTAAAAACTTTTTCTCAAATTCTTTCTTCCTTTCTCTTGATCGGGATCAATGAAGTCTCTGTACCGTCTGCTTAAAGTTCGAGCAGTTTGTACCAAAGCAAAGGATTCTTTTTCATTCTTTCAAATGAATTTCAGTCTAAGGAGTGGCGATCTTATTTTTTTAGATCTGGATTGTCGTGCGGATTCGTGTTAACATCGCATTTGATCAGGAGGAATTTTATTTCAAACCTATCTTTTAAAAGAATGTTTTCAATTTACGCAACTCTCAATTTACTGGCTTGTAACTGGGGAATTTTGCTGAAATTTCAGCCATAGGCGTGCCCGACGCTTGTTTGTAAACCAGGGAATTAGGATCACGAGGGATTTCGGCAGATGAATGAAGTAAAAGAACAGCTACAACTCCAAAATTATCTAGAGGAAAACGGCCTTTATGAAAAGTCGTTCGAACATGATAACTGCGGGGTAGGATTTGTTGCCTCCTTTCAAGGAGAGAGCAGTCAAAGAATCGTATCTATGGGTCTCAAGGCCGTAGCCTGTTTGACACACAGAGGGGCTGTGGACGCGGACATGGTAACGGGTGACGGTGCCGGAATCATGATCCAGATTCCTAAGAAGTTGTTTGCGACATACATCGAAGATATGGGCCATCGTAGACCCGAAGAAGACTCCATCGGAGTCGGAATGATCTTTTTGCCGAGAGAAGATATCGATAAACAAGATATGTGCCGCAGTCTCATCGAGTCCGCGCTCATGGAGTTTAACTTTAAACTTTATGCATGGAGATACGTTCCCGTTAATCCGGAAGTTCTCGGACCAAAGGCGAATCAATCCAGACCTCAGATCGAACAAGTTCTCATCGGAAAACCGGAAGGCATGTCCGCGGACGACTTCGAAACGAAATTATTCTTAATTCAAAAGAAACTGATGAGAGACGCGGATCGTCTTTCCCTCGCGGGAGATTTGTATATCTGTTCTCTTTCTTCCGAAAGAATCGTCTTCAAAGGACTTTTTAACGGAAATCAGGTTTCTCAGTTCTACGAAGATCTCAACTCGGAAGATATGATTTCTCCGTATTGTATCTTTCACCAGAGATATTCCACAAACACGTTTCCTTCTTGGGCTCTCGCTCAACCTTTTAGAATTTTAGCTCACAACGGCGAGATCAACACGATCGTTGGAAATAGAATTTGGATGCTCGCGCGCGAAGAAGAACTCGAATGTAAAAAATGGGGAGAATATCAAAAAGAAATTCACCCGATCATTCGTCCTCACATGAGCGACTCCGCGAGTTTGGACAACGCGATGGAAGCCATCGTTCGTTCAGGCAAGGACGTTCTTCAGGCGAAAGCGATGTTAGTTCCGAACGCGTGGTCTAAAAACCTCACGATGTCCGAAGAGCTCAAAAGCTTTTACGAATATAATAATACTTTAATAGAACCTTGGGACGGTCCCGCCGCACTCGCATTTGCGGAAGGCGATTGGATCGGAGGCGCTCTGGATAGAAACGGTCTTCGTCCGGCGCGTTACGTGATCACCGAAGACGGACTTTTGATCATGGGATCCGAAGCCGGTCTTGTTCAGGTGGACGAGGAAATCATCACGAAAAAGGGACGTCTCGGTCCCGGCGAGATGATCGGGATCAACCTCAAAGAGAAAAAACTCTATCACAACGAAGACATCAACGCTCTTTTCGAAAAACGTTACGACTACAGAGAATGGTCCAAAGAGAACGTAACGTATCTCAACCAGGATCTGGATTCTTCCATGAAAGATACGATCACCTACAAAGGTGACGATCTCAAAAGAAGACAGGTGTTGTTTGCTTATTCTCCATTTAAACAAAAATCGGTGATCAAACCGCAGGCGAGTCTTGGAAAAGAAGCGATCAGTTCGATGGGAGACGATACCCCTCTGTCGATTCTTATGCTTTCCAGAATCGGACTTTATACGTATTTCCGTCAGAGATTCGCGCAGGTGACCAATCCTCCGATCGACTACATCCGTGAAAAAGGTGTGACCTCTCTTTACACTCGTCTTGTTAAAAAGATGAACCTGTTCGGAGACGAAAAACCCCAGAACTGTTTGGTTCTTTCTCATCCTTATCTCACGAACTTGGATCTGAAAAGAATCCGCGAGATGGACGGAAAACCTTACAAAATTCTCACGTTAGACGCTACTTTTGAAGCTCACGTAGAATCGAATACGGTTTTCAATTACTTGGAAAAAGCTCTGGATACACTTTTGGAGTCCGCTCTTCAAGCCGCGAAATCCGGCGCGAACATCCTGGTTCTTTCCGACAAAAAACTTTCGAAAGAAAGAGCTCCGATTCCGATGGAATTGGCGGTGGCCGCGGTTCACAACCATTTGATCCGCAACAAAACCCGTTCTGCGGTTTCGATTCTTGTGGAGACCGGATCTGCATTCGAAATTCATAATGTGGCCGTATTGCTCGGTTACGGAGCTTCCGGTGTAAACAGTTATCTGATCTGGGACACGTTATACGACATTTGGGAAAAGGGAGAATTCGATTCCGAAGAAGGACAACGTCCCGAGTTTCATACGATCTGCGGAAACTATCGTTACGGTGTGGACGACGGACTTCTGAAAATCATGTCTAAGATGGGAATTTCGATTCTTTCTTCTTACGTGGGCGGTCAGGTTTTCGAAGCCATCGGTCTTTCCAGAACTCTCGTTTCCAAATATTTCCCGGGAACGTATTCCAGAATTTCGGGAATCGGTCTGGGTGGAATCGAACAGAATATTCTCAGAAATCACGAACAAGCATTTTACAAAGAACTCAATCCTGAAGATTTTATCTCCGAAAAAGACGATCAACCTCACCGTTGGTCTCCGAGGGTCGTTAAGTTTTTAAGAAAGGCCGCGGTCGACAACGACTACGAAGCTTTTAAAGAAGCGACTAAAATTCTCAAAGAAAGCGATCCGATCAACATCCGAGATCTTTTTGATTTCGTAGCAAGAAAGCCGATCCCGATCGAAGAAGTGGAAACCGTCACCGAGATTCAAAAACGATTCTTAACTCCGGGAATGTCTCACGGCGCGCTTTCAATCGAAGCGCATACCGATCTTGCGATCGCCATGAACCGGTTAGGCGCTAAGTCTTCTTCCGGGGAAGGTGGGGAACATCCTTCTCGTTACGTCGTGAATGAAAACGGGGATCTCGCGAATTCTTCCATCAAGCAGATCGCTTCGGGAAGATTCGGCGTTACATCCGAGTATTTGAACTCAGCGACCGAGATCGAAATCAAAATCGCACAAGGTGCAAAACCGGGCGAGGGTGGTCAGCTTCCGGGTAAGAAGAATAACGAGGAGATCGCGACCAACCGTCACACTCCGATGGGAATCGATTTGATCTCTCCTCCTCCTCACCACGATATCTATTCGATCGAGGATTTATCTCAGCTCATCTACGACTTGAAGATGGCCAATCACAAGGCACAAGTTTCGGTAAAACTCGTTTCCGAGGCGGGTGTAGGAACGATCGCGGCCGGAGTTGCAAAAGCAAACGCGGACGTAATTCTTATCTCCGGTCACGTGGGTGGAACGGGAGCGGCTCCGATCACTTCGATCAAGTATGCGGGTTCTCCTTGGGAACTCGGTCTTTCCGAAACACATCAAGTTTTAGTAATGAACGGACTCAGAGACCGCGTCGTCCTTCGAACCGACGGTGGGATCGTTTCCGGAAGAGACGTGATCATCGCGGCTTGTTTGGGTGCGGAAGAATATGGAGTGGGAACTGCTTCGCTCGTTGCTCTTGGTTGTATCATGGCGAGAAAATGCCACTTGAACAACTGTCCTACCGGAATCGCGACTCAGGACATCAAGTTCCGCGCGAAATACAAAGGATCTCCCGATCAACTCGTGAACTTGTTCACTTGTTTGGCTCTGGAAGTCAGAGAGAATCTCGCAGAACTCGGATTCCGTTCCATCGACGAAGTCATCGGAAGAACGGACCTCTTAAAACAAATCACACGTTATGATAGAGACCGTTTGGATTCACTCGATCTCAATCCGATTTTGGTGCGTCTGCCTCTGTTTTACGATCCTGCGAAACAGAAAAAAGACAGATCGATTCGTAAAGAACCGATCGGAGAAGTATTGGATGATCGTATCATCAAAGACGCGGAGAAAGCGTTGGAAGGAAAATCTTCCATGGCTCTTTCTTATCTCGTGCGTAACACGAACAGAACCGTAGGCGCAAAGATCTCCGGTTTGATCGCGAGAAAATACGGATCGAAAGGACTTCCCGGAAAACTGGAAATCATTCTCGAAGGAACCGCGGGACAGTCTTTGGGAGCTTGGCTCGTCAAGGGTGTTCAGATCACTCTTTCCGGAGATGCGAACGATTACGTTGGCAAGGGTCTCTGCGGCGGTGTGATCGTTGTTAAAAAACATCGCAAGTCCAAACTCAAAGCGTATGACAATACGATTCTTGGAAACACGTGTCTCTACGGCGCGACCTCCGGAAAACTATTCTGTTCCGGAAGAGCGGGAGAACGTTTTGGAGTTCGTAACTCCGGAGCGGATGCCGTGGTCGGCGGAGCAGGGGATCACTTCCTGGAATATATGACCAGCGGAACCATCGTCTGCCTCGGAATCGTAGGTAAGAATATGGGAGCGGGAATGACCGGAGGTAGCGCGTATTTCTTCCAAAAGGGATGGGACATTCAACCTCTTTTGAATAAGGAATACGTGAAGACCGTGGATCTGGAACAAGGCGATTATGAGATCATCAAAAATATGATTTCAGAGCATTCTAAACTTACCGGATCCGATCTTTCCGAAGGAATTCTGAAAGACTTTGAAGGGAACAAAGGTTATTTCGTGAAGGTAGTTCCGAAATAACAACAAGAACGAACTCTTTCGGAAGAAGGTCTAATTGACGTTAGGCGATCTTCCGGAAGGGATCTTATTCTTTTTTTCGAATAGAATCTTCTCATTGAAGAATTTTCTAAGAAATTCGTAAACGCGGATTTCTTGTCCGGAAAAATACAATGTTAAGAATACACATCGCACTCGCTTTTTTTGCCACGATCCTTCTTTTTGCGGTCGCAAATCGGCAACAGAAAAAAGAAATCAATCCGATCGATTTTAAGTTTCCGGAAGCCGAAGGCGCGGTCTTGGATCCGATATCCGGAATCAAAATTCCAGTAACAAGATTCTCCTTTGCCGATCTCAAAAAAAAGGCGAGAAGTATGGCGCACGGACGTTATGTGAAACCGCAATTTGTTTCGACTCACTTCTTACAAGGGCTGAGTTGGGCGCAATATAAGAATATTCGATTTAAACCAGAATCTTCTCTCTGGAAAAAGGAAGGCAATCCGTTTCAGGTTCAATTCTTTCATCCGGGACATCTCTACAATACGAACGTTTCTTTGCACGAAGTCAGATCCGATTTTGCGAGAGAAATCCCTTACGACGAAAGTTATTTTGATCTTTCCAAATTAAAAATTTCGGGAGAGATTCCGCCTAACCTAGGTTATTCGGGCTTTAAAATCCACTATCCTCTCAACACGGAGGAACACACCGACGAGTTTACGGTCTTTCAAGGCGCGAGTTATTATAGAATGGTTTCTAAAAAACAGGTCTATGGACTTTCCGCGCGCGGAATCGCGATCAATACCGGAATGCCTTATCCCGAGGATTTTCCCGGCTTTACTCATTTCTGGATCGTTCATCCGGACAAAACCGATTCCACCATTTTCGTCTACGCATTGTTAGACGGCAGGACCGCGACCGGGGCTTATGAATTTCAGATCAGTCCGGGAAAGGTTTCTTCGGTTCACGTAAACGCGGAAGTCACCTTACGAAACAAAGTTGATCGTTTTGGAATCGCACCTCTGACTTCGATGTATTGGTATTCCGAAACAAAAGGGATTCCCGACGGACAAGCTTATCCGGAGTCTCACGATTCGGACGGGCTTATGGTTGAGTCCGGAAAGGGAGAATGGATTTGGAGACCGTTGGATAATCCAAGACGATCCACAATTTACAGTTTCTTGGATGAAAATCCGAGAGCGTTCGGATTGATTCAAAGAGATCGAAACTTTGCTTCTTACCAAGACAATACGATGAAGTATCATCTTCGTCCTTCCGCCTGGGTCGAACCCGAGGGAAATTGGGGAAAGGGAAGCGTTCAGCTGTTATTAAATCCTACGATTCAAGATTCGGACGACAACGTAGGCGCTTTTTGGGTTCCGGCTAACGTTCCGCAGCCGTTAGAACCGTATGAATTCAGTTATACCATACGCTGGTTAAACGACGATCCGCTTCCGGATTCGCTCGCAAAAACGGTTTCCACGAGAATCGCTCCCGTTCCCGGAGAATCCGATATGCGCGTCTTTTACGTCGATTTTTCCAATGACAAGTTGAAAGAATTGGACGCCTCCACTTATCTTCAGGCATCCATCGATACGGGAGAGAATGCAGAATTAGCGGATTATAATATTCAAAAAATAGAAGAGACTGGCGTTTGGAGACTTACCTTTCGAATCGTCCAAAAGAATAAAAATAAACCCGCCGAACTCAGAGCGGTTCTTAAAAAAAATCAGGAAGACCTCAGCGAAACCTGGACGTTCACTCTTGAATCCACGATCTGAGATCAAACCGAAATTCTCCAAAAATTCGGAAGCCCTTTCCCGAGTTTTTGCAAAAGTGGAATTGTATTGTATCGCCTCCGGGATCACGGATCCGATCGAACTGCACACAAAGCTCGGAATATTTCTTAGTCTTTTGGAAAGTCAAAGAACAAGTCTGGAAAAAAAAGACGAGGCTTCCTTTGAAACGGAGGCGATGAAACTCTTCTTAGATTCCGGAATTCTTGGATCTCAAAAAAATAAATCTCTTCAGCTTCCCGAGTTGGAACCCTCTCGGATGATTCCGAATCCGGTCGACTTTGGACCGTTAGGCGTTCTTGCCGAACCGAAGGAAAAATTGGAACCAATTCCTGTGATTCTTTCAGTCGTTTTTTGGGGCGGCGTGTATGCATTCTTACTCTACGGGCTTTTACGGTGAGACAGAACGAAAGAGAAACCGCCGGATTTCTGATCGATTCCAAAACTCTCAGTTACAGACGTTTGAGTTTTGGAGGTCTCGTTTTTTTCTTTGTCATTATCGGAGTTTTTTTAGAAGTTCAATTTCTTTCCTTTCAATCCATCAGCCCGTTTGAATGGGCGACGCTCATCCTATTTTGTGTTTTGTTTCCGATCATTTCCTTCGGGGCCGCTACGGCTCTGATCGGCTTTGTTCAAAGACTAAGAGGAGGCGATCCGCTTCGCATTTCTAGAATATTAGAAGAATATGATGTTTTAGAAGACGAAAACCCACCGGTCGCGATTGTAATGCCGATTCACTGCGAAGATGTTTCCCGTATTTTTGCCGGCGTCGAATTGATGCTAAAAGATATCGCGGAAAACGGTCTTTCACCTACGGTTGATTTTTTTATTCTCTCCGATACATCGGATCCGAACCTCTGGGCTCAAGAGGAAAAAGCCTTTTCAATTTTGAGTCAGAAGATCGAAAACAAGGATCGGATCTACTATCGAAAACGTAGACTTAACCTAAACAAAAAATCCGGAAACATCGCAGACTTCTGTAGAAGATGGGGCAAACGATACAAATACATGATCATCCTGGACGCCGATAGTATCGTCACGGGAGAATGTATGAAGAAGTTGATTCGTCTGATGGAAAAAATTCCGGACGCGGGCATCATCCAAACCGTTCCCGAAGTGATTCGGGCCCGTTCCATCTTTCAACGTCTTTCCGCGTTTGCCGCTTGGGTCGGCAATCCAGTGTTTGGTGCCGGTTCTTTTTTCTGGCAGCTGAGATCGGGTCCATTTTGGGGACACAATGCAATCATTCGTTTGCAGCCGTTTATGAAATATTGCGGTCTTCCCGGTTTGCCCGGAGAAAGCGCGATCGGTGGAAAGATCCTGAGCCACGATACGATCGAGGCGGCTCTGTTTCGAAAGGCGGGTTATAGCGTTTGGTTTGCGAGCGATCTCAAGGGTTCTTATGAAGAAGCGCCGCCTAACGTTCTCGAGGCGTTAAAGCGTGACAATCGCTGGTGCCAGGGAAACCTTCAGCACTTTTGGTTTCTGTTCGGAGGAAAGCTTCGTTTTTCGAGTCGTCTCCAAATTCTACTCGGAATTTTTTCTTATTTTAGTTCTCCACTTTGGGCCTTACTTTTGGTTTCTTCCTCTTTGACTACGATCGAAGACATCGACTTTTTTCGTCTCGCGTTGTTACCCGAAGATTGGATCGCGTTTCGAGACGATCTCTATCTTCCGGTAGCTTATGCTCTGCAAGGATATACTCTCTTGATTCTTTTTCTTCCACGAATCGTTTCTTTTATGGAAGTGATTTTGTTTCGAAGAAAGGAATGGAGGGGATCCGTTTTTTCTTGGTTGCTTTCTTTTTTTCTGGAATTCTTTCATTCCGTTTTGATGGCTCCGGTGTATATGGTTCAGTATACGAGGTTTATTCTTCTTACATTCTTAAATCGTAAAATAGAATGGGGACCTCAAAATCGAAATGCGTCTTCCGCTTTGGATTTGCAAGCGCTCGCTTATACGGTTTTGCCGGCTTCCTTTTATGGTTTTGGAATCGGGTCCTGGATGTTTTTTACATATCCGATTTTATTTTTTTGGTTCTTACCTTTGCTTCTGGGTTGGATCTTCGCCTATCCACTCGCGTTATTTACTTCTTATATTCCAAAAGAAAGAAAAAGAATTTCGATTTTGTCGAACCCTCCCGAAGTCTCCGAAAAGAAATTATTAAATCGGTTAGAACTGTTGGAACAAAATTACGGCGAGAATTTGGGTTCTTTCGAAAATCATCACGGAATTTTTTGGTCGATCGTCGATCCCTCTCTTAATGGATTCCATCTTTCGAGATTGAGAAAAAGAAAAAAGGAAACTCCCGGAAGAAAGGAATACCTGCGGAATCTTTGCGATCGAATGAAAAAGGAAGGTCCTTCTTCTTTTTCAAATCAGGAGTTGCAAAGATTGCTCTGGGATTACGATTCCGTTTCGGCTCTCCATCTTTGGTTTTGGACGGCGGATTTGGGAATTGCATCTTCTTGGTGGAAAGAATCCTTTTTAAAATATAAAAAAGAGATTTTGTTAAGCGAAGTAAGAAATTCCTTGTAAAATTGAATGTATCTTTCGGAAATTCTCTTCTGAAACTTTGATGAAACAGCAAATTATTCCTTATTACGTTCTGATTCTTTCCGTTGTAACGATCGGAGTTTCGCCGTTAAGATCGGGTGATTTCGAAGGAGTCTACAGGGTCGGCAATCAAAATTGCAGAGTGAAGCCTATCAAAATGGCCTTCGAAGTATATTGCGAGAATACCCGAAAAAAGGAAATTTATTTTTATCAGGGAGAGGAAAATAAGAATATAATATTCAAAAGTGATGATGGAACATTGTCCGGTCGTTTTATTTTTAAAGATTCTTCCTTGAAATCCGGAGTGTTTATCGGAGGCGACGGAATCCGATGGAAGGTAAAAAAAGATAAGTAACCTTTTTTTAGATTAGATTAATTTTAAAAATACGCTCACGGCGTGTTTCACGTCTTCTCTTCCGTCTCTCTCAAAAAGAGGAGATACTTTTCCTTTCCAGGCCTTTGCGCTTCCGATCGATTTTTCAAACTGAAACGAAAACAATTCTTCATTGGAAAGATAGGCCGATGGAATTTCTTCTTTGAGGGCTTGGTGCAGATAAGGAACCTCCGGAAAATTTCCCCGATCCGTATATAGAAGAGGAGTTTTGGCGTAAACGCTTTCGCTTAAAATTCCATAGCCCGGTTTTGTAATCACGAAATCACAAGCGGTCAAAAGATCCGGATAGTGGACGTTCGTAAAGCTAAGAATTCCTTCTCTTTGTTTTTCAGGGATCAGAGAAAGATCAAAGTCGGTTCCTCCTGAAATCACGATTCGATATCGATCGGAATCAAATTTTTTCCATTCAAAATGTTCAGTTTTGACTCCGTAGGCACCGAACGAAAAGAGAAGATTGATTTTGTCGTTCGGAAGTTTAAAAAATTCTTTCGCATTTGTTTTATCGAGGTTCGGTCGTCGACCGACGAGTCCGATGTTTTTTTGTTCTGCGAGAGAAGCCGCGGGGCAGGAGAAAGGCAGCAAAAGACCGAAGGTTGCTAGATAGTATTCTTCAAAAAGGACGGAGGCTGTTTGTGAAAAGAGTGGAGATTCTTTTTGATAACCTCCGTAGATAAAATCCCATGTAAAGTTTCCGATAAAGAGGGATGGAATTTTTAGTTTGTCCGCGACGTTAAACGGAAGAGAAGCGGAGTCCGAAATGATAAGTTCCGTTTCAAAGTCGAGACAGGATTCTATTTCCGATATTTGAAGATAGGATTTTTGAGAATCAAATTCTTCGATGGCCTGTTCTGTACCTTTGATATCGATGGAAAGGGAATCTTTTTGGACCATCCCTACGTCCATGGATTTTTTGCGAGTCGTAAGTCGCTTTAAATAAAGAGAATCACTTTCTCCGAGCGATAACGTCTTTAAGAATTCTTCCCGCGTCGTAACGAGGTCGATTTCTAGGTCCGGAAAACTTCGGAGCAGATAGAGAATGATTTCCATCGAACGGCTGATATGACCAAAGCCGTGCGAACTTACATAATACGTAATCTTCATTTGGAAGAACCCTGACGTATGACCTCGTACATTACGATTCCTGCGGACATCGCGAGGTTGAGAGAATCCGCTTCTCCGAACATCGGAAGGGAAATGTATTCGTCGGAATGACTTCTCGCAAAGGGAGAAAGTCCGTATTGTTCCGAACCAAAGACGAGTGCGATCTTTCCTCTGAGGTCGGAATCGAAGTATAACTTCTTTGCTTCCGGTGTTACGGCTAACGTTTTGTATCCGTTTTCTTTGAGAATGGAATAGATACTTTCCGTTTCTCCGAGATAAACTTCGAGACTAAAAAGCGCTCCCGTAGAAGCGCGTATGACGTTCGGATTAAAAAGATCCAGTCTCGGATCCGCGACTAGGACGGTATGAAAGCCCGCACCTTCCGCGGTCCGTAGGATCGTTCCGAGGTTTCCGGGTTTTTCCACGCCTTCGATGACGAGGATCGGTTTTCCTTTTTTGAGTTGAACCGATTCTTTTGGAAATGTGTCGATTCCGGTCGCAAAGAAGTGGGCGGTTGCGATGAGTCCGTCCGGTCGATCTCTGTACGAAATCTTTTCAAAAACTTTTTTAGGAACCTTGATTGCCTTGGCTCCGATTGCCCGGATGAGGTCGTATTCGTTTTCTCCTAAAAAACATTCGGGAGAATAGAGGACGTTTTGAAACTTTACCTTTCCCGATTTGGATGCGCGTGAGATTTCTCGGTAGCCTTCTATAAAAAAAAGTCCGTTTGTCTCTCGATGTTTTTTCTCTTTTAGATTGGAGATGTTCTTGAGTTTCTCGTTGGAGAAACTCGTGATCTCTAAAAAAGAAATTCCTTGTTCCGGGTTCAAAGCGAAAGTCTCTCCGATGTATAGATACAATTTGATCCGGAAGGATAGAGTTTTCCGCTCTGTTCCGGAATGGAAAGTTCTCCTAAGTAAAACTTTCCGTTATTCTTAATTCTACCTTGTAAAATTCTTTGTAAGGCGAGGGGACTAAAACCGGTGGAGTGACAAGTTAGAACGATAAAGTCCGGCTTGGATCCGCAGAGCTCCATGAGAAGATCCATGAGTTCGGGAAGATCTTTTTCGATCTTAAACACTTCACCGCTCGCTCCTCTTCCAAAGGTCGGCGGATCGAGGATAAATCCTCGATAGTCTTTTCCTCTTTTGATTTCTCGTTTTAAAAATTTCAAAACGTCTTCCACCATCCAACGGATTTTTTTATCCGCGAGTCCTGACGCGGTCGCATTCTCGCGGGCCCAGTCCACCATTCCTTTTGAGGCGTCCAAGTGACATGCGGAAGCTCCTCCATCCAAGACCGCGAGCGTAGAAATTCCGGAATAGGCGAAAAGATTGAGAACCTCTTCTTCTTTTTTGAGCTGAGAAGAAAGTTTTTGAATCTTTTTCCAGTTTTCCAACTGTTCCGCAAAAATCCCTAAGTGGCCGAAGGGAGTAAACTTTATTTTAATTGAATATTCTAATATTTGAACAAAGAATTCTTCTTCTACTTTTTTATTCCAGTTCCAAGCGCCTCCGCCCTTATCCGAGCGTACGTATTCTCCGTGGACGTTTTTCCAGAGAGCCGGTTTGGATTCCGGCCAAGCCGAAACCGGGGACGGACGGATGATGGTATAAGGACCGATTTGTTCGAGTTTACGAAAGTTTCCCGAGTCTAGGAGAGAATAGGTTCCGTCGAGGCTTTCAGCTTGTTTTACAATTTTCATAGATATGTACCTTAAAATAATTTCCTTCCGGAAACTGACTTCTTACCGGATGATCGTCTTCCGGTTTTAAACTTTCAAACTTCTCGTATTTCCAACCCTTGGACTGAAGAATGTTCTTTGCAAGAGATTCTAATTCTTCCGAACCGATTCTTCCGGAACAGGAGCAAAGAATGATCGTTCCCGATTCTTCCAGAGACGATAGAGAACTTCCGAACAGATGCGCGTAGGTCTTGAGCGCGTTCTTTTTCGACTTCGCATCCGGAGTCAGGTTCGGAGGATCGATTACGATCAGTCCGAATTTTTGATCCTTCAATACGTCTTCCAATTCTCTAAAAAGATTTTTCTGAACGAATCTGTGTTTGCAAGAACTTCCGTCTTTTTTTAAACTCAGAACTCTTTGAAATGCATCCAGAGCTTCTTTGGAACCGTCGACGGACGTCACGGAACGCGCTCCCGCAGAATCCATACAGATCGAAGTGAGTCCCGTATGCGAAAAAAGATGAAGACAATCTTTTCCTTTTGAGATTTCCTTTTTGTCCAAGAGAAATCTTCTAAGGTTTCGAAGATCCAAAAAGATACCTCCCTTTTGTCCGGGAAGTTCCACAGGAAATTTTACGTTTTGTAAAGTAATCGTTTCTCGGATCAGGATTGCGTCTTTTCCTTGTTTGGCGCCTCTCCAGATTCTTTCGGAGAGTTTTTTATCGTCTCCGGTTTTTTCGGGAGGATCGAAAAGAATTTTCGTGGGAAGAGGTTCTCCTACTTTAGAATTCTTGCATAGATCGTATAAGTTCCAGACGACCCATCGTCCGTATGCGAGAAGAGAGGAAGAATAGATCCTCACGACCCAGGTTCCGCCGATTTTATCCACGGTCACTCCGGGAAAGAGATCGTTTTCCCCGTGAAGGATCCGATAAGCGTTAGTCGTCTTTCGCAATTCTTTTCTTTTGTGAAGAGAAGAGATCAGATTCTCGCGAACTTTTTCCTTTGAGAATTCGGGGAGGTTTTGTATGACTCTGATTCGTATGAGTCCGTTCTTAGAATAGATTCCCGTTGCGATCGGATGATTTTCCGTAGAGAAAAGCGTCAGCCATTCTCCATTTGCAAAGGGTGTTACCGCGGAAGAAAGATTGCCGCTAAAGATCCAAGGATGTTTTCGTTTTACGGAGAGTTCGCTCTTCCGGTTCAGTTGATATCTTCGGAACCGGAAGGCGGGGGAAGAGGGAATGTTCAGGCTTTTTTCTTGGCCTCTTTGTAAGACGTCTCAGTAGCTCCTACATAGATTTGTCTTGGACGACCGATCTTCATATCGGTTGATTCTATCATTTCTTTCCACTGAGCGATCCAACCCGGAAGACGACCCATCGCAAACATAACGGTGAACATGTTCACTGGAATTCCTAATGCACGGTAGATGATTCCGGAATAGAAGTCCACGTTCGGATAGAGTTTTCTTTCCACGAAGTAAGGATCGTGAAGTGCGGCTTCCTCGAGTTCTTTAGCAATGTCTAATAGAGGATCTTGGATTCCGAGACGTTTGAGAACGGAGTCGCAGGCTTTTTTGATGATCTTTGCGCGTGGATCAAAATTCTTATAAACCCTGTGACCAAATCCGGAAAGACGGAAAGAATCGTTTTTGTCCTTCGCTTTTTCCACGATTTTTTTCACAGGCAATCCGCTCGCTTGGATTTCTTGTAGCATCTCCAATACTTCTTGGTTGGCACCTCCGTGTCTTGGTCCCCAGAGCGCGCAGATTCCCGCGGAAACGGCGCCGTAGAGATTTGCAAGAGAGGATCCCACCAAACGCACCGTAGACGTGGAACAGTTTTGTTCGTGGTCCGCGTGTAGAATCAAGAGTAAGTTGAGGGCCTTTACGATTTCAGGATCGATCTTATAGTCTTCGCTCGGAACTGAAAACATCATGTTCATGAAGTTTCCACAGTAGTCTAAACTATTCAATGGATGGATCGTCGGTTGGCCGATCGACTTCTTAAAAGCGAATGCGGCGATCGTTGGAAACTTCGCGAGAAGACGGATCATGGAGATATGTCTGTGTTCCGCGTTTTCAGGATCGTAAGAATCTTGGTAGTAAGTAGAAAGAGATCCGATCATCGAAGACATGATCGCCATCGGGTGACCGTCTTTTGGAAATCCGTTGTAGAGACGTTTGAGATCCTCGTGGATCAAAGTGTGCATGGTGAGTTCTTCGTTCCATGTTTTGAGTTCCGCGTCCGAAGGAAGTTTGCCGTAGATGAGTAGGTAGGCAACTTCGGTAAACGTGGAATTTTCGGCGAGTTGTTCGATCGGAATTCCTCTATATCTTAGAATTCCAAGTTCTCCATCCAGGAAAGTTACCGAACTCGTACAAGCTCCGGTATTGAGATAGCCGTTGTCCAAAGTGACATACCCGGTTTGTTGACGGAGTTTTGATATATCGACCGCTTTTTCGTTTTCGCTACCTACGACGATCGGGAGTTCGTATTCTTTCCCGTCTATCTTCAGAATTGCTACCTCAGCCATGTTCCTCTCCTGGAAAAATATAAATTATCATGCCGGATCTAATAGGGAGTCCGGTCGTTCAAGTGCGTTAAAATCGATTCAGATTCCTATCCTATTCTTTCTATCAGAGAGACAATCCAAAAAATCAAAACGAATAAGAACTTGTTCGGAAGATTCAATTTTCATTTTAGAAATTTTGAATACTAAACGGGTGATTAGTTTTTTGCTTGCGAAAAATTTGATAAACTATAAAGTCAAGTTGTGCCTAAGGTATTCGAAATCAACGGTTACAAATTTTTTTTCTTTGCGAATGAAGGAAATCCAAGAGAGTCCTTACATATTCATATCCGCAAAGGGGAAAGAGTTGCAAAATTTTGGATCGAACCTCAAGTCATGTTAGCCGAAAATTATGGATTTCGTTCTCAAGAATTGAGTTGGATTCAAGAAGAAATAGAAAGGAATCAAGTTTTGATACAAGGAAAATGGAATGATTTCTTCAACGCATGAAACTCGTGCTCAGAAAGTTTGGTTTGATACGGACAATCTTTGGGTGGCTTTGTATGATGGAAGAAAGCTCGCCGTACCTTTAACTTACTTTCCTCGTTTGCTCCAGGCAACCCCGGAGCAAAGAATGAAAGTTATAATCAGTGGCGGCGGAATCGGGCTTCACTGGGAAGAAATCGACGAAGATATAAGCGTAAGTGGACTTCTTTTGGGACTTGGAGATCAAACCAAAAAATCTTCACATTAGAGATTCTTATACCTTCTCAGGTTTTGATAATTGTAATAGTTGGAAGAAACGATTCTACAATAGTCGCGGGGTTCCTTGACCGGGAGTTCTTCCAAAAAATGATTGAAGTCCCCGTGGTAGTGATTGCGTTTCCATTTGCGGAGATTGCCGGGGCCGCCGTTGTAGGCGATGGATGCCCACTGCAAACTGTTGTCGTTCGAGGCCACTAAGTAACGTAAAAAACGAGCTCCCATTTCGATCGAAACTTCCGGATCAAAAAGGGAATAAGAATCCAGATTCATTCTTTTTGCGAGTTCTCTTCCGGTCGGTCCCATGATTTGCATGAGTCCCCTCGCGTTCGAAACCGAAGTCGCGTTTTCCTTGAAAAAAGATTCCTGACGCATGATCGCATAGACGATGTCTTCGTCGATTCCCACGTTTTTAGAAATGCTCGCAACCAAACCTCTATGAGGTCTTGGATAGATTCTCGCAGCGAGTTTGGATGGAAGAAGAATTACGTCGTCGCTGAGTTTTTCTTTTTTCATCAGCGCCCTCGTATGAAAGACAGTGAGATACGGAGTTCCGGTTTGTTCTCCCAGCGCTGCGAGAATTTCTTCCTTTTCGTTTTCTCCGATTCCCTGTTGAAGTTTGTATCTTTGGACGAGCGTGAGCGCGTGGCTCATCTCTCCGACTTCGAGATATTCTTTCGCCGATTGCAGATAACGATTCCCTCGAATCTTAGAATATGCGGAATCGATTCTCGCGCCGAGTTGGAACGCGGAAGCCTGCATAGCAAAGTCCAAGTCTCTTCCTAAAATTTTTCCGGAGAGATCTGGAATCCCCGCGGTAAGAGAAAGATATTCAAAAAGACTGTCGCGGTTTCGAGTCGGATTGGATGGAAGAGGAAGGTTTGCTATCTCTTCCTGAAATTCTTCCCGAATCACTCTTGTGTAATAAGATCCCGGGATATGTCTGTAATACGTTTTCAACCAATTGGTGAGTTCTTCCTTTCTTTCCGATTTTTTGAGAAGACGAAGATACCAATAGACGAGTCTTCCTTTTACGGGAAGATCCGGAATTTTTCGAAGAGCGTCCTGCCAATAAGCGTCCCCTAAAAAGTGTTCGTGATTTCCAGTGAGAAGATCGATGAGTTCGTCTTGTCGTATTAAATTCGTGGGACTTTTTTCGAGAGAGTCTATTAGATTTCTGAAATAGAGATCCTTGTGTCCCTGCTTTTTATATGCGCGCGCATAACTATAAAGAACTTCGTCGTTTTTTTCAGCTCCTGAGTCGTTTAACAATTCCAAACCTTTTCCGGGGAGGCTTTGGTTTGTAAGTTCTCTCGACATAGAAGCGGTGAAGTCGTGATGGGTTCGCGCGTGATTGGTATTCTTTCTAAAAAAACCGGGAAGAGATTCCGGTTCGACGGAGACGATGGCTCTCGCCGTATTTCGAAACGGTTCGGCTTTGGAAAAGGAAACACGTTCCAGATCTTTGAGAGAAAGAAGATGTTTTTTTTCGGAAGAATTGAGAAAGGGAAGAAAAAGAGCCGCGTGTTCCGGAGTTTGGGAAAGATAAAAATGAGTTCCCTTCCAAACCTGAAGATCTTCAAAGATAAATTTTTTGATTGAAGATACGATGGAAGGATCTTCCAGGATAAAATAAAAGATCGATTCAGCTTTTTCGGTGTTTCCGGATTTATAGAGAGATTTCGCATAACGATACAAAATCATCGGAGAAAAAATTTCAGCCTGTTCCTTGTCGCTGAAACTTTTCGCAAAGTCCAGACATTCCTGGATCATTCCGGCTTCGTAGTAGATTCTAAAAATTTCTGAGATCGCGTTTTGAGAGACGGGATCGTTTTCTCTCGGAAATTTTTTGAGAAGTCCCACGAGTTCCTCTTTTCCGAGAATCTTTCGACTAACCGATTCTTCATAGAGTTTCCAGAGGGAAAGTCTTGTGATCACGGAAGAAGAAGGCATCGGTGAAGAGATGATCTCGAGAAGATCCTGTCGTCCCGGAGACAAAACCATTCTTCCTTTGAGAAGGGAAACGAGATAGGCGAACTTTTTCTCGTGGCTTCCGTCAGGATGTTCTTCGTGATAACGAACCAAGGCGTAGACCTCGGATTCGGTTCCCGGGACCCGATCTCGGAAAATACGATGTATTTTTTGAAGACTATAGGATTTGATCAGGTATTTGAGATCATCGTTTGCGAGAAGACTGCCGAAAATCAAAAGGAGTAGGCTGATCAGTGCGAATTTTTTCATTCGTTGTTGCTCTATTACCTTTTCGGCCTAAGGATTCAATCGCAAGAAGGAAATTCCAATGCAGACCCTGGAAAAAGACAAAACAATCGGAGCGTGGCCGGAAATTACTCTCTCTTCCTTTACGGAGAAAATCGTTCCTAGAAAAAAAGGGCCCGAGGGTCCGGCTCCTAGGAATCCTGAAATCCTCAGACTCAAATCGAAAATTTTAGAATACTTCTCCGGCGCTCTCAACAAAGTACATTCTCCATTTTCTAATTTAAGAATCGATCTCTTTGGAGAATTTCGTTTTCACGCCGACGTAACTTCTCCCTTCGAAGAGGAAGGTCTTTCCGAGAGGGAAAAAAATCTTCTGAAAATCTTCTTTGAAGAATTGTATGAGAGGGCGATCGAAGATCATCAATCCGATCCTGAAATCTTTCAAGTTTTAGAATCGTATCTCCTCCACGAACAAGAGTTAGACGAATATCTCGAGCTGACTCACGTTTTCGACGAAGATCTTCCGTTTATCATAGAAGCGAGGCAGGTCCTCGCATTGATGGGAAAAATTGAATATTCAGATTCTCTAAAGAAGGAAGGAGATTCCCGTTTTCAAAAATACGGTTTTCGTTGGAAGTTCGGCGGTCTCGAGCTTGAGGATCGGGAAACGATCTACGATCTCGTCGTCACCGGAGAGGAACCCGGACTTTTGGGGCTCGCCTGGGTTTTATACAAACACGAAACTTCCGGCTTTAGAACCGTCTTCGCGATCGAAAGAAGAATCCTTTCCGTGATCGAGACGTTTACTTCCGAAGAGAAGGAATCTTTTTTCAAAGCGTATTCTTCCCGTCACGGTTATCTCGAAAATTATTTTGTCCTAAAGCAGTTTCGTCCAAGAGAATACAGAAAGGCCTGGCTCGAAGGAGAGAAAAAGAAAAACGGAAGATCCGTTTTGTTGGGTTCCTTGCAGGATAATATTCTCGAGGGTCAGGACGATTCTTTGGAGAAACGTTATGCGCTCTTGAAGGATAATCATCTCGTTTATACTTTATCTCCGTTCGAACTTTTGATTCTTCTGAATTCTACGGAGTCTTCGAACGTGGAGCACGAAATCGCGGGCGTGAAGGAAAAACTTCCGGATTCTTATCTTACAAAACGCGCTCAGCTTGTTCTTCGTTTTTTTAAAAAGAATTACGAAGAATTCCTGAATACGATCGAGCAGTGCGGTCGTTTTCGTTTTACTCCCGAGATGATCTATCTTCACGGGATCGCTTTGGTGGAAACCGGGAAGGGTGACGAGGGGATCGGACTTTTGGAAAGTCTTTTGTATCGTTTTCCGGATTCGGATTATCTGCGTCTGGTTTTGGAACGTTATAAGAAGAATTGAAATGTAGGAACTCCTTCGTTTGCGGGGTTTTGTGGTGAGACTTTTGAAATGTAGGAACTCCATCGTTTTCGGGGTTTTGCAGTGAGAGTTTTGAAATGTAGGAACTCCTTCGTTGCGGGGTTTTGGAGTGAGAGTTTTGAAATGTAGGAACTCCTTCGTTTTCGAGGATTTGCGGTGGGAGTTTTGAAATGTAGGAACTCCATCGTTTTCGAGATTTTGCAGTGAGAGTTTTGAAATGTAGGAACTCCATCGTTTTCGAGGTTTTGCAGTGAGAGTTTTGAAATGTAGGAACTCCATCGTTTTCGGGGTTTTGCAGTGAGAGTTTTGAAATGTAGGAACTCCATCGTTTTCGAGATTTTGCAGTGAGAGTTTTGAAATGTAGGAACTCTCACAAATTAAAAACTTCCTCAGCCCGGCTTCGTTGTTCCGAGAAAGGATTTCTCCGAAAAATTCTTCTTGAAAACGGGCTTGAAGTCCGCATTGCATAAAATACGGAAAAGCCTTTCTTTTCAAAAAGAAAGAAACAAATCACAAAATTCAAAACGATTGAGAAGAAGTAGGAACTCCTTGACAAACACCGATCCAACCGATAAAACTTGGAAAATTCTTCTAACAAGTCCCGAACAAGGCGCTCCTAAAAAAAGAAGGGCTTGTCCCGAATAGGACGAAGTCCGTATCGAGGAGAAACACAATGGCAATCAGTCACGAACAGATTCTTGAACTTCAAAAATACCAAAAGATGATTCATCAGTTGGAAAAAATTTCCAGAGGATCCAAGAACGACGAACAACGTTATCGAGTTTCTAGGGACCTCGAAAAATATAGAACTAAGATGAAGGACATTTCACCGGAAGGAATTCCCGATAACCTCGATGTCGCCGCGGAACAGATCAAACGATTCAAGGACAACCCTCACGAGGTCGGACACATTCTCGCCAAATACCCGGTCATGAAAATTTCTCCCAATTCGAACGACGCGGAAGTCAATCAGATCGGAACCTGGATCAACGTTATGGATCGGGAATACCTTCCGGTCCTAAACGAAACTCACGTAAGATTCGACTTTTCGCATACAAACGAAAAAGACGGGGTCGTAAAGTATATGGAGAATATTCGGAGAAACATCAAGGTTCTCACGGAAACCATAGAAGAATTTCACGCCGCGGAAAAGCAGGAGTTTAGAGAACAGCTCAGCCGGATGAAAAACAAACAGACTCGGATTTTTATCGCGGAAGCCTTTGAGATGTTCCAGAAATTCAACGAATTCTTAAACAAAGTCATGAAAGAGGCGAAGGAAGTCGGAGGAGTCATCATGAACATAGAAGATTCCATCCATTTCAATTCTAGATTCGAAAGGGCAACGGAGCTGGAAGGAAGGAGTATCATGGACGCGCTTCGAGAATTTCAGGATTTCACCGCGGAGGCCCTGGAAAGGATCAACGTTCCGAATATTCGGAATTGAGCTATTTTCCCATTCCGGCAATTTTCAAGCCGGAAGCCTGAAAAATTCTTTTCCCTCTGATGGGATCTGCATATTTAGTGAATTTAACTCCCTCCGGAAACTACATACAGGAAAGACAGGCGCATGGCACTCGTTAAAAATTCATCCGAAGTTACTAACTCCACCATCGGAGAAAATTCCTACTTCAGCGGAAAATTCTTTATCAACGGATCTCTCAAGATCGACGGAAAATTCGAAGGTAAATCTTTGCAGGCAGAACAGCTCTACATCGGTGTTACCGGAAAGGTAAAAACCAATATCACAGCCGCCAGCGTTATCATAGAAGGAATCGTAATCGGAAACATCACGGCAAGAAACCGAGTGATGCTTCTTCCCACTTCCAAAATTTTGGGGGATATTAGAACTCCGGAATTGATCATTCAGAACGGAGTGATTCTGGAAGGACGTTGTATGATTTCTAACGACCTCAAACATTCCGCAAAAGACCTGATCGACCTCGAATATTCCAAAGACGCTCTGAGCGTTGAAAAAATCTTCGGAAAACAATCCGGCGCGAAAGAATAATGAATCCAACTTTTGATACGGGGCTTCTTCTCGTATCAAAAGGAATTCTCTTAACAAAGTGAACCGGATCCTGATTACAGAAGGCGATCCCTGCGGAATCAGTCCGGAACTTTTCCTCACAACATTTTCATATCTCAAAAAAATCTCCAAGACAAGACCGGTTCTCTACTTTCACTGCGGACGGTATCCTCTTCCGAAAGACTTCATTCCCGTATCCACTTCTTCTCAAGTTGAGGAAAGAGGGCTTTATTCTATCGTTCCGGACTCTCTTTCCAAAAAGGAAACAGCTTCCTTTACACCGGGAAAACCTTCAGTTCTTTCCGGAAGGTCGGCTCTTGCTTCTCTTTCCTCTGCGATCGAATTTCAGAAAGAAGGGGGAGGGGATTTGATCACACTTCCTCTCAGCAAAGAATGGGTGATCGCGTCCGGAGCTTCTACGTTTCGAGGTCATACGGAATTTCTCGCCGACGCGTATCAAAAAAAAACGTATATGCTCATGTCCGGAAACGATTTGCAAGTGCTTCCTCTCACGACTCACGTTCCTCTGGTAACGGTGCCGGAACATCTTCGAAGAATCGACCTTCCTTCTCTGGCGGACGCGATTCTTTCCTGTGATCGGATCGATCGAAAAAAACCGGTAGCCTTTCTCGGACTCAACCCGCACGCGGGAGAAGGGGGAAAGGTTGGAAAGGAAGAATCTGAAATCTTGGAACCGATGATCCAATTCTTAAAAAAGAAAGGTTTGAAAGTGGAAGGTCCTCTCTCCGCCGATTCTATGTTTGGCGAACAGGAAAGAAAAAAATATGGACTTCATCTTGCGTGTTATCACGATCAAGGTCTCATTCCTTTTAAGATGTGGGAAGGGAAGAAGGGAGTGAATCTTACATTGGGTCTTTCCTTTCTTCGTGTTTCTCCGGATCATGGAACCGCGTTTGGGATTGCCGGGAAAGGGCTTGCAGATTCAGCCAGCTTTGTAGAATGTCTGCACCGGGTTCTGGGAAATCCGGATTCTATTTCTGAAACGAGGTAACATGCCGGGACTCTTAGAACAGATCGTATTTCCCATCTTCCTCTTCTGGTTCTGCGGACTTACCCTTGTGCTCTTTCGTTCCGATTTTGAATTTGTCTGGAAGATCATCTTTGTTTTTATTTTTATCTTTTACTTCTTCCAATACTTTCCGGAATTAAAGACGAGCTACGAACGTCTGACCTCGAGTTATCCCGTCGAAATTCTTTCCTGGATCTATGGAATGGGGAGGGGAACCTACTTTTTTCTTCTCTTTCTCTGGCCTGTTGCCTTGGTAAGAATCTTTTATTCCGCTTCTCCGCAAGTGAGCAAATCCTTAGCTAAGGCTCTTGTGAGCGTGACTCTGATCTATTGGGGCGGTTTTATTCTTTATAATAATTTCTCCCCGGAAGTGGACGGGTTTTTAAACGGAACGTTTCTGAAATTCTTGAAGTTTTCTTCCAAGTGAGGAAGGTCTAAGAGGTAGAATGAATCCAATCTACTTACAATCGTTCGGTGAATCGGAAGAAGCAAAGAAACATTTTTTGACCGCCTATGATTATCAAACCAAAGGCAATCTGAAGCTCGCGTCTTTGCATTATAGGAAGTCTATTTCTGCTAAACCGACTGCGGAAGCTTGGACTTTTTTGGGTTGGTCTTATTCTCTCGCGGGAAAATTGGATCGTGCGATCGAGTTTTGTAAGAAGGCGATCGAAACCGATTCCAGTCTCGGAAATCCTTTCAATGATATCGGAGTTTATCTTCTCCAACAAAAACGTTATGAGGAAGCCCTTCCTTGGTTTGAGAAAGCGAAGTTCGCTCCTCGATACGAAGTTCCGGTTTATCCTTATTTTAACGCAGGTTCTTGTCTGGAAATTTTAGGTCATATCGAATTGGCTCGTCTCGAGTATGAGAAGGCCGTGAAGGTTCAACCGAATTATCCTCCGGCGAATCTTGCTCTCAAAAGAATCTACGTTCGCTACAATTGATTTTTTTTCTTGTTAGTTCTATTTTGAAATCAATGTAGGAACTCCGTCTTTTTCGCTAAACCAAGGAAATTTATGAATTCTCGGCCATTGAACGGAAGTTTTGTGGATTTATGTGGGAACTCTTACAATTTTTCTTTCTGCGGAGCTCGACTTCGGACAGACCATTGTTTACTCTTGGAACAAAAGTAGGAACTCCTTCGTTTGGGTGGGTTCGGCAAAAACGAATCTTAGAATTTTTTTTAAAGAGGACCCTGGCTTTCCTGAGAAGTGTGGGAACTCTCACGGATTTCGTTTTCAAAGAAACTTCACCCCCGACCGGAGCATTTGTTTAATCCTAAAACAAAAAGAAGAATATGGCTGTTTGCTGAAATAACCGCGAAACTTCAAAAGTAGAAACTCACACCCCACCTGAAATCAGGACTCACTCCGGTTTTCTCTTTCGTTTCCCACTTGCAGCTCTGAGAGTTTTGGTTTTTTTCTCGAAAGCATCCGGTTTTTCATCGAAATGAAAATAGAACTCGAAAGGTTTTTCAAGAATCTTGAAAATTCTCCAGAACTCGATGACGTCGAGCCTTCGTTCCCCGGATTCGATTTTGGAAATATAAGACTGAGGTTCGCCCAAAAGATTTGCGACGTCGATCTGAGTCAAGCCCGCGGCTTTTCTCGCGGCAATCAGATTCTTACAAAAAATTTTAGCTTCCCTTGAATGCAGAGACTTGAACAAAACAGGATCCATTCTACATCCTGAAATGGAATATACCAAAATAGGATATTTTATAAAACGCTAAGACTTCAGTTTCAGAATTCTTTAGAATTTTAGATTCCAAATCTCCTCCGAATCAAAAAATAAGGATTTCAAATCTTGAATTCTATAACCTGAAAATCAAATTTTAAAAAGGAGAGCAAATTCGAAATTGAATTCTAAATTATATTTTTTGAATTTATTCAAAAATAACAAGAATCTCACGCTCGAAAGCCAGGGCTCTCCGGGTTACTTTTCAAAAAAAGAGAATGGACTTGCGATTCACGAAGGAAGAGTTCAGTTTTATTTTTAAGATCGAATTCTTGACCTATCGCTTCGACGTCGGAGGAACTCCAACCTCTCAAACTCCGATTTTTTGGAAAGACGATCTTGGAGCGAAGGGTTTGTCCCAAAACTATGAGAGAAGGAAAAAATCCCGTTTTAAAAAATTCGAATCTTCTGCGTGAGTTCCCACAAATTTCGCCATGTCCGCGTTCGATTGGGATTTTGAATCATTCTCTTTCACCCTGTTGAGGTGTGAGTTCCTACATTTTAATTTTTGAGACAGGTTTTCCTTCCAAAATCGGAAAGAAACACTGGGAAAGAATACAAAGACCTGCATTTTTCTAGCGTTCCCTTCTCGCGAGATGGGCCTTTCGATCTCAAACGTGTGAGTTCCCACAAATTTCGCCATGTCCGTGTTTGATTGGGATCTTGAATCATTCGCTTTCACCCTGTCGAGGTGTGAGTTCCTACATTTCAGGTTTTGGGAAAAGCATTGGAACGGTTTAAAGAAATCAGAATCGGTCGACGACCTAACTGCTCTTCGCCAAAGAGCTCAGATATTTTTAGCAGATTTAACTTTTCCAAAAATAAAGAAGTAAAGCGACGCGTAAACAGCAACTGAAATCCAAAAGATAAAACTTCCCGGAATACTCACCTCTCTGTGAATCCCAAAAAAAATCATCGCGGGTAAATTCGCGGCCGTGAAAGCAATCGACACCAGCCCTTTTTTTTCCGTTCTTACGGCAACGAGTTGATAGAGATGTCTTCTGTGTGCCCTCAGAATATTCTCCTTATCTTTTAGGCGAAGAAGAATCGTTAAAATCCCATCCACAAAAAAAACGGGAAGCAAGAAGAACGCGGAAGTGATCTCAAACGAAGGCCAATTCTTCTCGTTGATAAAAAGAAGCGGTAAAACGGCGATCGCGTAACCGAGAGGAAGCGAACCCGCGTCTCCCATAAACAGATGAGCCTTGGGAAGATTGAAAACGAGAAAACCGAAAACTCCGGCGCAGATCCAGAGATAGATCGGAGGCAAAGAAGAATGAAATAAAAACGGGAACGCAAAGACCGCGAGTAAAAAGTGAGAAGAAAGAAAAGAATCCAATCCATCCATGAAGTTGCATACGTTTACTACGAACAACACATAGACGATCAAAACGCACGTTGAGGCTCCTGGGATTCCGTCCAGTTTCCAACCGAGAAGAGTGAAGTTCACGGGCAAGAGTTGAAAGAAAAAAATCAAGAACGCGACTTCCAACAACAGACGAATTCCAGCGCCGAGGGAAAGTAGGTCGTCCGCGAGTCCGATTACAAAAAAGAAAACGAGGCCCGCGAAAAATAAGAGCACCTTGTCTTCCGCATTCTCAAAACCGCCGAACCAAACCAAGGCGATGGAAAATACCGAAAGAAAAATCCAGATCCCTCCTGACTTCTTGGTCACCCCGATGTGCATACTTCTCTCGTTGGAGACGTCTGCGATTCCAAACGACTCCGACCGGACGTAAATCCAGGAAAGGATTGCGGTGATAAGAAAGAGAAGGACGGAAAGAATTCCCGGATTCCAGAAGTTTGCGATTTGATCCACTGGCATTCCAGATTGGATGAAACCTTCTCTTTCGCAATCAGAAATCGAACCGATTTTGATTGCCAAATCAGGCCAAACTTGGGAACGTCACTATATGTTCCAGGGCGTCTATACAGCGATTATCACACCATTCAAAAACGGAAAAATTGATTACGATAGCTATTTCAAACTTCTGGAAAAACAAATCAAGGCCGGGATCAACGGAGTTGTTCCTTGTGGAACGACCGGAGAATCTCCGACTCTTTCCCACGTAGAACACGCGGAGCTCATCCGTGAAACCGTCAAGGCGGTGAAAAATAGAATCCAGGTCGTGGCCGGAACCGGTTCCAATTCCACTCAAGAAGCGATCGAACTCACCGAAGCGGCTTGTAAGGACGGAGTAGACGGGATTCTTTCCGTAAATCCGTATTACAACAAGCCGACCCAAGAAGGACTCTTTCAACACTTCAAAGCGATCGCGGAACATTCTTCCGTTCCGGTAATGCTTTATAATATTCCCGGAAGAACATCCGTAAACGTTCTCCCGGAAACGGTCCTTCGCTTAAGCGAAGTCAAAAATATCCGTTCGATGAAGGAAGCTACCGGGGATCTCGGTCAGATGTCCAAGCTGATTTCTCTCGTCGGTCACAAGATGACCGTTCTTTCCGGTGATGATAATCTTACACTTCCACTTCTTGCGATCGGCGGAGTCGGGGTTGTCTCCGTGGTTTCCAATTTATTTCCAAAGGCGTTGGTTGAGCTCGTTCAAAACTTTCACGACGGAAATATTGCGGAAGCCAGAAAGATTCATTATGATTTTATAGAAGTATTCTCTCTTGCGTTTATGGAAACCAATCCGATTCCGATCAAGGCGGCGATGAGTTGGTTCGGACATTGTTCTTCCGAGATTCGTCTTCCGATGACTCCTCTTACGCAAAATGAAACGAGCGCAAAATTTCGAAAAGTCCTCGAAGGTCTGAAAGAAAAAGGATACGAGTGATCATGTCCGAGAAAAAGTTTCAGATCGCTCTCATCGGAGGCTCTGGAAGAATGGGGCGCGCCATCATCACGGTTCTCTCCGCTTCTTCCAAGTCGGAATTGTCTTCTTCCGTCGTAAGTTCCGGTTCCGTTTTTTTGGGAATGGATTCCGGTTTGCATTCGGGGATCAAACAGAATGGAGTTTCTTTTACGTCGGATATTTACGCCGCCGTTCAAGGCGCCGATTGTGTCATCGATTTTAGCACACATCAAAATCTGGATTCCACTCTCAAGGCTTGTGTTTCTTTAAAAAAACCCGTGGTCGTCGGAATCACAGGACTTACGGAATTACAAAAGGATTCACTTCGAGTCGCATCCAAAGAAATCGCGATCGTCTATTCTCCGAACATGTCCATCGGCGTGAATCTTCTTTTTAAGTTAACCGAAATCGCGGCCAAGGTGATGGGCGAAATCTCCGACATTGAAATCCAAGACATTCATCATCGTCATAAAAAGGACGCTCCTTCCGGAACCGCCGAAAAATTAAAAAGTATTCTTCTCGAAACGTTAGGCAGAACAGAGAAGAATGTAGTGCACGGAAGACATGGAATTCTCAAAGAAAGGGATCCAAAGGAAATCGGAATTCATACTCTCCGCGCGGGAGAAGTGATCGGAGATCATACGGTTTATTTTTTTACACCCGAAGAAAGAATCGAAATCACTCACAAGGCTCAGGATCGTAAGACCTTCGCGGTCGGATCCGTTCACGCCGCTGAATTTTTAGTCGGTCATAAGCCCGGACTTTACGATATGTTTGCGGTTTTAGGATTGTAGGAAGAAGGGGAAGTTTTGTTTTTTTTCAAGAACATATCTCTTTTTCCTCTCGGTAAAAATCCTTTTATCATCATCCTCGACGTCCTGATCGTCAGCGTTCTCATCTATCAATTTTATACTACGATCCGAAGAACCCGCGGGATTCAACTTCTCCTCGGAGTCGCGCTTATCTGGCTCTTGGGAATTTTTGCGAGTTACTTCGAACTCGAACTCCTCGATTGGATCATAGAAAATATCCGTCCCGCGCTCGTCTTTGCGATCATCGTCTTACTTCAACCCGAACTCAGAAAGATCACCGCCGATCTTTCCAGGATGAAAATCTTTCAGCCCTTTTTGTTAAAGCAGATGACCGATCTGGAAGAAATTACCGAAGCCGTTAAGATTATGGCGAAGAATAAGACCGGTTCCCTCATCGCGATCGTTCGTGAAAACAGTCTGAAAGAAATCATCGATCAGTCCGTACAATTGGACGCGATCATCTCGACCAGTTTGCTCCTTACGATTTTTAAAAAGAATTCGGCGCTTCACGACGGAGCGGTGATCATAGAACAAAACAGAATCGCCTGTGCGGGTGCGTTCTTGCCGATGGCTCAGAATTTGGACGACGCGAGAATGGGCGCGAGACACAGGGCCGCCATCGGGATTTCGGAAGAATCGGATTCTATCGTCATCGTTACTTCGGAGGAGACCGGAGAAATTTCGGTTTGTTACGACGGAGAGATGACTCATCCGGTCAAACCGATAGAACTCAAAAATTTTGTGAATACGATTCTTCAGAAAAGAAATTCGGGCTCGGAAAAACACAGTCTTGCTTCCGACGATAAGACGGGTTAATGACGATGTTGAAAGCGATCTTCAATAACTGGCAGGCAAAACTCGGATCGATTCTTCTCGCGATCTTGTTTTATGTGAATTTACAAAATTCTAAAATACTCGTAAAAGAAATCAATATTCCGATCGAATATCCTAAGTTAGGCGGTTCTCTCGCAGTATCCAAGTCTTCGGACAAAACCTTTCCTGTAAAAGTGGAAGGCGTTCGGGAATACGTGAACTATTATTCTCAATTCTTAAAGGCTCACGTAAGCGCGTCCGATCTCAAACCCGGTGAAAATTCCGTTTCACTGTATCGAATCTCGGGCGCTCCGGCCGGACTTCGCATAACAAAACTCAAAGATAAGGTCAAGGTAATCGTAGAATCGAACTCCGGAAAATTTCTTCCGATCGACGTTAAGTTCACGGGAGACCTTCCGCCTAACTATGTAAAGACGGGGCCGTTTGTTTCTCCTTCGGTGATTCACGTCAGCGGTCCTCCGGGAGTTTTGGAGGATCTTGGAAGAATTTCTTTTCCTCCGATTTCTCTCAAAGACAAAACCGAATCCTTTACGATCAAACACAAACTTCCAGATTTTCCGGCAAGCGTGAAGGTGAGAGAAAACGTAAAGGAAATCACGATCCGAGTAAACATCTTTGCAAGCGCGTCTAACGCGGGCGAAACCCTTCTTCTCGGAATTCCGATCAAATGCCAGAGTTTGGATAAGAATCTGGAGGCTGAATTCTCAGAACCCGAAGTTTCCGTAAAACTCCAGTCGAAAACTCCTCTGAAAAGTATTCAAGTCATCAAGGGACTTTCCGCGAGCGTCGTCTGTTCTCATAAATACGATTCTAAGACCAAAAAAATTCTCCCGGACAATAAGCCCGTCTTTGCGAAGATCAAGTTGACCAAGGCTCCCGCGTTGAAAGCGGTCGATATTCTCGGAGTTTTTCCGGATCGAATTTCGATTCTTTATAAGGTCAAACCCGATAAGGACAAGTCCGGCGGCGAAGAAGGGGACAACGGAGAAGAAGAGAATACGATCGAACCCGATTCCAATCCGGAGCTCCTCGAAGAAGAATGAAAATTTCCGTCGGCAACGATATCGTTGAAAACCAGAGAATCCGAGAGCTTTTGGAAAAACACGGAGATCGTTTTTTAAAACGGGTCTTCTCGGAATCCGAAAGAGAATACTGTAGCAATCGTAAGGATCCGATTCCTCATCTCAGCGGAAGGTTTTGTGTAAAGGAAGCCTTTATCAAAGCGATCGAACCCGGAGATAAGGTGATTCTGGATATGCGTGAAATCGAACTTTTCGGAAAGGAATTCGGAAAAAAAGAATTGGTACTCCACGGAAAATCGAAAGAATTGTTTCTTACCAAAGGTTACAGCGGATGTTCGGTTTCGATCAGTCACGCTGAGAATTATTCCACCGCAGTCGTGGTGCTTTACAGGGAGTAAAAGATGATCTCTGAAACAATGAAACAGACCATTGTATTTTACAACGAAGGTCTGAGCTTATACAAAACCAGAAAGTTTGCAGAAGCCCTTGATAAGTTTAAGAAGGCGGCCGAACTTTCTCCGGAAGACGGTCCTTCTAAAAAATACATCGGCCGTTGCCAGGCATTTATCACAACTCCTCCTCCAGACGACTGGGACGGAGTTTTTGAAATGAAAACTAAATAAGAGAATCCATGTCTAAAAAACCCGTAACCAGAACCGCTCGTCCGATTACAGAATACGGAGCGATTTCCACAGTTCTCGGAAAAGAAACTTCCTTTTCCGGGATTCTAAACTTCCAAAAACCTCTCGAGATTTCGGGTGAGTTTCAAGGCGAGATCGAATCCGAAGGTTTTCTTCTCGTAAGCGAAGGAGCCAAAGTGCGCGCGAACATCAAAGCGGGCACCGTGATCGTCGGCGGCGAGATTACCGGTAACGTAATCGCGACTCAGAAGCTGGAAATGTTGTCTACGGGCAAGGTAAACGGGAATATCAAAACTTCCAAACTTCAAATTGCAGACGGAGTGATCTTTGACGGGAACTGTGAGATGATCCAGCCCAATAAAGATTGACCCACGCTTAAACCAGTAAAAAGTGGTATCTGCTAACCCGAAAAAGCCTACGGACAGGGCTGAGATAGGCAAAATCGCCCTCATTCTGCTCCTTGGATTTTTCGCAGGAGCCGTGACGGGAGTCATTCTCGATCGCCTAACAGGCGTTTCTTTTTTTTCTTCCTACCTGCTCCGAGAAGCAATCAAATTTGAACTCTACGTAATCAAGGTTGAGATACAATTTACCCCTGCTAGTCTGATAGGACTCGTAGCGACGTTGTATTTCATACTAAAAAAGGGGTAAAACATGTCAGTGATTTCAATGAAAAACCTTCTGGAAACCGGAGTACACTTCGGACACCAGACTCGCAAATGGAATCCCAAAATGGCGCCGTATGTATTTACGGCAAGAAACGGGATTCACATCATCGATCTTCAAAAGACCGTTCAAAAAGCAAAAGAAGCTTACGACGCTCTGAAAAAACAAACTTCAGACGGCAAAAAAGTTCTTTTTGTGGGAACGAAGAAACAAGCGAGAGGCGCGATCGAAAGAGAAGCCATCCGCTCTAATATGTTCTTTATCAATAACCGCTGGCCGGGCGGACTCTTAACCAACTGGAACACAGTGAAAAAGAGTATCGCTCGTCTCAAAAAACTCGAAGGAATGGAAGCGGACAACAGCTTCGAGAAAGAAGTAAAAACGAAAAAAGAAATCCTCACTCTGAGAAGAGAGTTGGATAAACTTCGTAAAACTCTTGGTGGAATCAAAGACATGGCTACCATTCCGGAAATCATGTTCGTGATCGATCCTAAGAAAGAGGAAATCGCCGTCAAAGAAGCGAGAAAACTCGGCCTTACGATCTTCGCGGTAGTGGACACCAACTGTGATCCTGAACTAATCGACTTCCCGATTCCAGGTAACGACGACGCGATCCGCGCGATCTCTCTCTTCCTCGAAACTATGGCCAACGCAGTGATCGAAGGAACGGGTGGAGTTGTAGAACAACCTCGATTCAGCGAAGACCTGGATTCCGAAGCTCTGGCTCTGGAATATCAGGGAGAATATGATGAAAGCGGAAAGTTCATCATGGACGAAGATCCTGAATCTAAAAAGTCTAAGGCTGCTGCGGCAGCTGCAGCAGCGGCTGCTTTAGAAGCCGGCACAACGACTCCGGTAGCAACTCCGGAAGAACCTGCAACTACTACGATCGAAGTAGACAAGAACGAGTAAGGAATTCTACGAAATGGCAGTATCTACAGATTTAATCAGAGAACTCAGAGAGAGAACGAGTGCAGGGATGATGGACTGCAAAAAAGCTCTCGAAGAAAACAACGCAGATATCGAAAAAGCGATTACTTGGCTCCGTGAGAAAGGAATCGCGAAGGCGGCTAAAAAAGCCGGAAGAGAAACCAAAGAAGGAAGAGTGGTTTCTTACATTCACGGGAACGGAAAGATCGGAGTTTTGGTTGAACTCAACTCCGAGACTGACTTCGTTTCTAAGAATGAAGACTTCGAAATCCTCGGAAAAGAAATCTGTATGCAGATCGCAGCGATGAACCCTCTTTATTTGAATGAAGAATCCATTCCTGCGGAAGATCTGGAAAAGGAAAAAGGAATCATGAGAGCGCAGCTGGAAGCCGAAGGCAAAAAAGCGGAGCAGATCGAAAAGATTCTTCCTGGAAAGATTAAGAAATATATTTCCGAAGCTTGTCTCGTAAACCAAGCGTTTTTCAAAGACGATTCTAAAACGATAGACGACCTGGTCAAGGAAGCGATCTCAAAATTCGGCGAGAATATTCTGATCGCTCGTTTTGTCCGCTTTCAGGTAGGTGGACTCTAAGTTTTGGCAGCAGAAGCGAAGTATAAAAGAATTCTGATCAAACTCTCCGGAGAGGCACTCGCCGGGGAGGGGGAATTCGGGATTGATACCAATAAGGCCCATTCTCTCGCAGAAGAAATCAAAGAAGTTCACGATCTCGGCGTCGAGATCGCTCTGGTTGTCGGCGGTGGAAACATCATCCGAGGAACCAATCTTGCCAAAGCGGGAATCGACCGAGCTACCGCGGATTATATGGGAATGCTCGCGACCATCCAGAACGCGCTCGCACTTCAAGACGCTTGTGAAAAAAAAGGACTCTATACAAGAGTTCAGTCCGCGATCGAAATCAATTCCATTGCAGAAAGTTATATTCGCCGTCGCGCGGTTCGTCACTTGGAAAAGTCAAGAATCGTAATCTTTGCGGGTGGAACCGGAAATCCTTATTTCACCACGGATACGACCGCGAGTCTTCGCGCTGTGGAAGTAGGCTGCGACGTGATTCTCAAGGCCACAAAAGTGGACGGAGTTTACACCGCGGATCCGAAAAAAGACAACACTGCAAAACGTTATTCTCAAATTTCCTTTATGGAATCGATCAATCGCCGATTGAAGGTGATGGATTCGACCGCTCTCAGTTTGTGTATGGAAAACAATATGTCCATTATCGTTTTCGATATTTTCAAAAGAGGGAATCTAAAAGACCTCGTCGTCGGATCGAACATCGGAACCCTGATCTCTAATTCGGAGGACATAAAAATCGATGGCCAGTGAAGAAATTATCGCAGGTATGAAAACGAAGATGGATAAAACCATAGACCTCGTAAAAAAGGACTTTGGTACCATCCGCACCGGAAGAGCGAACCCTTCTCTTGTGGAAGACATTCGAGTGGATTATTACGGAACTCAAACTCCGATCAATCAGCTCGGAAACATTTCAGTTCCGGAGCCGAGAACTCTCACGATCTCCCCTTACGATAAGGGAATCATGAAGGACATCGAAAAGGCGATTCAGACTTCAGGTCTGGGCTTACAACCTTCGAACGACGGAGTTGTGATTCGTATCATCATTCCCGAGTTGACCGGAGAAAGACGGAAAGAACTTGCAAAAGTTGTAAAGTCTAAGTCCGAAGAAAAAAAAGTCGCGATCCGCAATATCCGAAGAGATGCGATGGAAGATCTGAAAAAACATACCGAAGGCATGTCCCAGGACGAAGTCAAAACAGTTCAGGATCAGATTCAAAAAATCACCGATTCTTATATCGAAAAAATTTCCGCTCTGACCGTAGAGAAGGAAAAGGAAATCACGACGATCTAACGTGGGCTTCCTCAAGTCCAATCTCCCGAAACATATCGCCGTCATCATGGACGGCAACGGTCGCTGGGCCACGGCTCGGGGAAAGTCGAGGTCCGACGGTCATCGAGAAGGCGCTCAAGCGATCGATCGTCTTATGGACGCAAGTCTCGAACTCGGTCTTCAGAATATTTCTCTCTATGCGTTTTCCACTGAGAATTGGAAACGTCCGATCACGGAGATTCGTTCCATCTTCAATCTTCTCATCGAATTTATAGAAACCCGTCTGGATACAATCCACGCGCGAGGAATTCGGATCCATCATTCCGGGAGCAGAAAACGTCTGACTCGAGGGGTTTTGGACAAGATCGACTTCGCGATTGATAAAACAAAAAAGAATAAGAATCTCACAGTTAACTTTTGTTTGAATTACGGATCAAGGGATGAACTTTTAAGAGCTGCTCAAGAGGTTTTTTTAGAAAGAAAACGTTCGAAAGTCTCTTTTGAAAAGCCGTTGAAAGAAAAAGAACTCGAAAAATTTTTATATACGTCCACCCTTCCTCCCGTAGATTTACTGATCAGAACGGCCGGAGAACAAAGACTCTCTAATTTTCTACTTTGGCAGTCCGCCTATGCGGAACTGTATTTTACCGATACTCTCTGGCCCGACTTTGACAAAAATTCTCTGGTGGATTCCTTAAAATGGTATGAAACCAGAACCCGGAAATTCGGAGGACTGGAGAATGGGTGAAACTTCCAAAAGGATCGCGTCTGCCGCGGTATTAGTAGTATTTTATCTTTTTATGATATTCTATGCGGATTTTTATTATCTGCAGTCTTATTTGATTCTTCTTTTGGGCGGTTTTATAGGGATCAAAGAATTCTATAATTTGGCGGATCGAGGCGACGAGGGAAGGCCGTTTCGCGGAACGGGAACATTCTTTATGTTCGTCATTCTTACGTTTTATTATTTCCGTTTTATCGCTTCTCAGAACAAGTTCGATCCTCCTTTATTCTTTCTTCAATACATCAAATATTTTGTGCCTCCGTTTGATCCGGTTCCGGTCGCGTTTCTTCTTTTATTTATCATCATCTTTACTCTTCAGATCACCAGACGCCCGTTAGACGGAGCGATCTTTTCGGTTTCGTCCACGTTTCTCGGCGTGTTTTATACGGCAGTTCCTCTCGGACATCTTCTTCTTCTTTTGGGAATGGGGCAGGGGATCTACTACATCATCCTCGTTTCCGTCATCACGTTCTTGACCGATGCGGGAGCCTATTTCGGGGGAAGATGGTTTGGAAGACATCCGGCGGGCCTCGCGATCTCTCCTAAAAAAACTTGGGAAGGTTACGCGACTGGGATCGTTACCGCGATCGTTTCCGTTTTTATCTTCAACGCGATCTGGGAGAATTCCACCGGAACCCGATCCGCTATTAGCGGTGTGGAAGTGTTTTTGATTTCCGTGATCATTTCTCTCGTGAGCGTGATCGGGGACTTACTCGAGTCCGCGATGAAACGCGACGCGAAGATCAAGGATTCGGGTTCTTTGATTCCAGGGCACGGAGGAGTTTTGGATTTGGCAGACGCTCTTTTGATCACGATTCCGGTGTTATATTATTATCTCCAGATCAAGGGGAATCTTGGTTTCCAAGTCTAATTGGATATGGCAACCTCCGTCTGTCTTCTGGGCGCTTCGGGTTCGGTAGGAGAATCCACTCTCAAGGTTCTACGCACCTTTCCGGAAGAATTTAGACTTCATTCTTTCAGCGTTCATTCCAATCTCCAGAAAGCTCTGGAGATTCAGAAAGAATTTTCTCCTTCGTTTATCTGCGTAAGCTCGGAAAGCGCGGATCGATCCGTTCTTGGAAACAAAATCGGCAAGACTGAAATTCTGTATGGAGAATCCGCTCTCACCGATCTTGTCAAAGATTCTTCCATCGAAATCGTAATCACGGCCATCGTCGGTTCCGTTGGTTTGCGTCCTACGATCGCGGCGATCACATCCGGTAAAAGATTAGGAATCGCTAATAAAGAAACGTTAGTCACATCCGGTCCCCTGATCAATTCCCTGATTCGTAAACACAATACAAAAGTGGTTCCTGTAGATTCGGAACACAACGCACTCTTTCAGCTCCTCGAATCTCTAAAAACCGACGCAGTGGAAAAAATTATTCTTACCGCTTCGGGAGGATCGTTTCGGGATTTGCCCGTTGATCAGTTGCCCTTTGTTACAAAAGAACAGGCGCTTCATCATCCGACCTGGAGCATGGGCCCTAAGATTACGATCGATTCCAACGGGATGATCAACAAGGGACTCGAGGTCATAGAAGCTCATTTTCTTTTCGGATTTCCTTATGAAAAGATCGGGGTCGTCATTCATCCTCAGAGTATCGCCCACGGACTCGTTGAATTGAAAGACGGAGCTTCCTTTGTTTACGCTTCTTATCCCGATATGATCTTTCCGATCGCACATTCTCTCTTTCATCCGGAACCAGTGCCTAAGATTTTACGGTCTCATCCTGCGAAAGATTGGGGAAAACTGGAATTTAGGGAACCGGATCTGAAACGTTATCCAGGTTTGGCCCTCGCGTTCGAAGCCGGAAAGACAGGCGGAACGGCTCCTTCTATTTTTAACGCGGCCAACGAGGCGGCGGTAGAATTGTTTTTAAAAGACGAGATTCGTTTTGTGGATATTCCCCAATACATCTCCGCCGCGTTAGACGAAATTCCAATCACGTATCCTGACACCCTGGAAGGTTACGAAGACGCAGATCGTGTTGCCAGGGAGACCGTCAGAAATCTGAAATCAAGGAAGGCTTTATCCGCATGTTGATCATGGTATTAGGCGCCGTATTTATGTTGGCTATTTCTATTTTTATCCACGAGCTGGGACACCTTCTCTGTGGAATGCTCGTCGGTGTGAAGGCGAGAATCTTTTCGATCGGATATGGAAGAGGAATCTGGAAGAAGAAGATCGGAGAAACCACTTATCAGATCACCGCGATCCCGGTCGGAGGTTACGTTCTTTTTAAAGGCGACGACTACGGCGGAGAAATCAAAGGAGAACCCGGAGAACTATTATCCACTCCGCCTCTCAAAAGAATGATTCCCGTGCTCGGCGGTCCTCTTTTCAATTTGTTTCTCGGTTTTGGTTTATTACTGATTTTGAATTTTCTCGGACACAATCCTCCGGGAAACAGAATCTTTATCGATCCCGCAGATCAGGAATTCTCAGCCGCGTATCAATCCGGACTTAGGACGGGGGACCGGATTCTTAGCATCAATGGAAACAAAACCGAAAAGTTTGAAGACATCGTAACGGGCGTCGGACTTTCTTCGGGAGCTGCGTTGAAACTCGAAGGAGAAAGAGAAGGAAATAAGTTGGAATGGATCGTGACTCCTCGTATCGTCTACAATCCAAAACGAGCTTCCGGAATTCCCACGATCGGAGTCGAACCCTTCGGAGACAGAAGGGTCGTCGCGACATTCAGTTATTCCGAACAATTTCAACACTGGCTTACTTCCAAATTGGATAAAACCCACGAAGCGGAGAACTACTACCAAGAGCGTCTGAAAAAAGCGGTGGAAGGAAGAGACATTCCCGCCGAAGTTCTTTTGGAAAAGGAGAAAGAAGAAAAAGAAAGTCTTCTTCGTTCTCGCGCTTTGACGTATTTAAACGACGGCGACGTGATCCAGACTATCAACGGAAGAACCGTTTCTACCGTAGGCGAACTCCAGAAAATTCTGGGAGAATATCAGAATCAAACCGTAAAGATCGTAGTCGATCGTAAGACCTATCCGTTGGTCAATCCTTGGTCCACCGAAATTGCAAACGTGGACGTTCCCGTGCTCGGAGCAAACATATTAGAATTTAAGAATCTAAGAGATAAAAAATTTCCTGAACTCGGACTCGAATCGTATCAATTCGCGAGTTATGATCCCGAGCTCGGACAAAAACTTCTCAACTTGGCCGTGGATGGAAAAACCTTTCCGAGTTTTGAAGAACTTCTCGCATACGTTAAAGGTAAAAATGGAGAATCCGTAACCGTTGACATGGGAAATCTGAGACTCGAAGCCGAGCCGAAGGTGAGACCGATCGGACTTCTCGGATTCAGACCGAACATGAAATTCAATCCGGAACCGATGGCGAGAGAACTCGGATTTTTAGAATCCTTTGTCGTCGCGGGAACTGACGTCTATGAGAATGTGGAAACCACTCTCAAAGGAATCGGTATGTTGTTTTCCGGAATTCTTTCCGTTAAGGACAGTCTTTCCGGCCCCGTTGGAATCGTATCTTACGCCGGAATCAGTTTGGAAATCGGTTGGCAGACTTACTTGGAGTTTGTTGCGAGGATCTCGATCGCTCTGATGATAATGAATTTACTTCCCATTCCGATGGCTGACGGTGGACATATCGTATTGTACGCGTATGAAGCGATCACCGGAAGACCTCTTCCGGGTAAAGTGATCGAGTCGATTTTTAGAATTGGATTTTTATTCTTACTCGGACTCGGACTCTACGTCACCTTCAACGATGTAACGCGATTTTTCTAAAACGCATGAAAGCATCGAAATATATTTTACCCACAGAAAAAGAAAATCCTGCGGACGCGGTTGTCGCGTCCCACCGACTGATGATCCGCGCCGGCCTGGTTCGTAAATCCTCAGCCGGTCTTTACTTCTATCTCCCGCTTGGTGTGAGAATTCTTCAAAAGATCAAACAGATCGTAAGAGAAGAAATGAACTCAACCGGGGCCCTGGAATTCGATCTTCCCATTCTAACTCCTTCTGAACTCTGGGAACAGAGCGGAAGATGGAACGCGATGGGAAAAGAAATGTTTCGAATCCAAGATCGACACGATCTCAAATACGCGCTCGGACCCACTCACGAAGAATCTTTTAGTTATCTCGTAAAGCCGCTTTTGAAATCTTATAAGGATCTTCCGATCAACGTCTATCAGATCCAGACTAAGTTTCGGGATGAGATTCGTCCTCGATTCGGAGTGATTCGTTCGAGAGAGTTTATTATGAAAGATGCATATTCTTTTCATATTGACGACGCTTCTCTGGACGAAACCTATCAGGCTATGAGAGTCGCTTATAGAAAGATGTTTGATCGTTGCGGTCTAAAAACCATTCCCGTTCTTGCGGATTCCGGAAGTATGGGCGGTTCGACTTCCGAAGAATTTATGGTAGTATCTCCGATCGGAGAAGAAACCCTGCTTCTTTGCGCTCAATGCGATTATAGTTCGAACAGCGAAAAAACTCCTCTTGTATTAGAAAAAGAGAATATTCCTTCTGCGCTTCCCGGAAAAAAAGAAGTTTCGACTCCGGGCAAAAAGACCATCGAAGAAGTGAGTCAGTTTCTCGGAATTTCCGCGAAGGAAACGATCAAAGCAGTAGCTTTGAAATCGGAGAAGAAAAAAATTCTCGTGTATCTCCGCGGCGATCTGGAACTCAATCTTCACAAACTACATTCTCTTTTGAGAATTGCGGATACGGAACCGATGAGCGATTTGGAAATCGGAGAACTCGGACTCGTTCCCGGTTTTATTCAGCCGATCGCGCCGAATGAAAAAGTAAAGGTTTTATACGATCGTTCCCTGCAGAAAAATCTTCCTTATGTCGTCGGCGGAGGAAAGGACGATCTTCACATTCAAGGTTTTATCTTGGAAAAGGAAATCTCCAATCTTCCCGAATTTGCGGATGTCGCATTAGCAAGAGAAGGGGATCTTTGTCCGAATTGTAATTCTCCCTTAAAAGCTGAAAAAGGAATCGAGGTTGGACATATCTTCAAACTCGGCGACAAATATACAAAGGCCTTCGGGATTCAAGTCCTGGATCAAAGCGGGAAGGCGAGAACTCTTACGATGGGCTGTTACGGAATCGGGGTCAACAGAACTCTCGCGACCGTGATCGAACAATGCAACGACGATAAGGGGATTTTTTGGCCGATCAGCATCGCTCCTTTCGAAGTGACTCTTGTAAGCATTACGAAAGGTGAAGAACAATACGCTAAAGCAGAAGAATTTTATAATGTTCTAAAGAATGAAGGTGTCGAAGTTTTCTGGGACGACCGCGATCTTGGTCCCGGATTTAAACTAAAAGATTCCGAACTGATCGGATTTCCGATTCGAATTACGATCGGGAAAAAATTCTTCGAAAACGGAGAGCTTTCGATCTACAATCGCAAAAAAGATCAGGAAGAATCCTTTGTATTCACGGATTTCGAGGATTTTACGAGCCGAGTGGAATCGCTTCGTCAAGAACTCTTCGCAGAGTTGGAGTAGATATGGGTAAAGAATCAAAACATTCCGAGAAGGAAGGATACTTTGGAGAATTCGGAGGACGTTATTCTCCCGAAATTCTTCACGACGCTCTCGTGGAACTCGAAGCCACGTATAAGAAGTTGAAGAAAAACAAACACTTCAAGAAAGAACTCGAATACTATCGTAAAAATTATATAGGAAGACCTTCTCCGCTGACTTATGCGGAACGTCTGACAAAGGCATGGGGTGGCGCGAGAATCTGGCTCAAGAGAGAAGATCTCAATCATACCGGAGCGCATAAGATCAACAATACGATCGGTCAGGTTCTGATCGCAAAAGCGATGGGAAAAACAAGAATCATCGCCGAAACCGGAGCGGGTCAGCACGGAGTTGCGACCGCGACCGTGGGAGCGATGTTCCAGTTGGAAACCGTCGTTTACATGGGCGACGAGGATTTGCGTCGCCAAGAACTCAACGCGATTCGGATGAGAATGATGGGCGCGAAGGTCGTCGGAGTCTCCGCGGGAACCGCCACTCTCAAAGACGCAACGAGCGAAGCGATGAGGGACTGGGCATTAAATGTTTCTAATACACATTATATCGTGGGTTCTTCCATCGGACCACATCCGTTTCCGACGATCGTAAGAGACTTTCAATCCGTGATCGGAATCGAATCCAGAAAACAATTCAAAAAAGAAAATGGAAAACTTCCGAATGCGGTCGTTGCCTGCGTCGGAGGCGGTTCCAACGCGATCGGGATGTTTTCTGGTTTTATCAAAGATAAAAAAGTAAAACTCTACGGTGTCGAGGCCGGAGGTTATTCTTCTACACCTGGTTCTCACTCTGCAACTATGGCGTTTGGAAGAACCGGATTCTTACACGGAACCAAAACTCTCGTGATTCAGGACGAATTTGGTCAGATCGTTCCGGCTCATTCCGTTTCCGCCGGTCTTGATTATCCAGGCGTTGGTCCGGAGCACGCGCACTTGCACAAGAGCGGAAGAGTGACATACGCGAACGTAAACGACGAAGGTGCGTTAGACGCCTTTTTAGAAGTTTGCCGCATCGAAGGAATCATTCCCGCACTAGAGACAGCTCACGCGTTTCAATACGCAAAAAGTCTCGCAAAAGAGATGGGAAAGAAAGAGGACATTCTAATTTGTTTGTCCGGAAGAGGGGACAAGGACGTAGCCGAAGTGGCGAGACTGAGAAAAGGAGAATTTTCTTGAGCACGATATCTGCCGTATTCTCGGATGAGAAAAGTGTTTTTATCCCCTACATCTCGTTAGGCGATCCCGATTACGATTCTTCAGTGGTTTGGGCGGATGCGCTCATAAGAGGTGGAGCCGGTATCTTAGAATTGGGGATTCCGTTTACCGATCCCGTCGCGGATGGTCCCGTGATTCAGAAGGCTTTTAAAAGAGCCTTAGCTCATCCGTTTTCGATGAAGAAAATTTTGGAAGTGACCGCCGCAATTCATAAGTTGCACCCGGAAACTCCTCTGGTTTATCTGACCTATTTTAATCCTCTGTATTCTATGGGTTTGGAAGTTTTCACGGAGATGGCTAAGAATTCAGGGATTCAAGGTTTGATCATTCCTGATCTTCCATACGATACCCCGGAAGCGGAAGAATTCTTTACTCAACTCGAAAAGAGAAAGATCGATTTTATTCACCTTGTGACTCCAGCCACTACGGAAGAGAGAATTCGTTCCATGAAGTCGCTTGCTTCCGGTTTTATCTACTACGTGACTTCTTACGGTGTTACCGGAGAAAGAAGAGCTCTCTCAGAAGGTTTGGAAGAAAGAATCAAGTTTGTAAAGAAAGTGGTCTCTCTTCCTGTTTGCGCCGGTTTTGGAATTTCCACTTCGGATCAGTCCAAGGAAATCTCGAGATACGCCGACGGTGTAATCATCGGTTCTGCCGTTCAGAGGATCATTGAAGAAAACGGGAGTAACAGGGAAGGTTGTGTGGAAAAGTTATTTTCCTATGCTTCTGAGATTCGTTCTTCTATGAGATGATGAGGACTCCAGCTTCCATTTTTTGGAGCGTTCATTTTGTTGGCGGTGGAGAGGGAAGAAGGCTTTTTTTAGGACGGGTGGGCCCGTGATTTACGGATTTGACTGTGGACCTCTCTTTTTATGAAGATTAACTTTCTAGTAATAGAAAGAATGGTTGGAACTCCATTCGATTTTATTTCACGGTTAACTTTTGGATCACAATCCAATTCTAACAAAATAGAAAAAAGAAGACAACGCGAAATACCCAAACCCCACGCAAGAATCCCTAACTTTACCCAGTCCTCCTCAAAAGGACGAAAATTCATTTTCTTCAGATTCAGATTTTCCTCCTGGTATTTCGCATAAACCAATCTCTTCCCTAAAAACCTTTTCCGAATCAAAACCTCGTCAAATCGTAACAAAAGAACGCTCAAAGACGACCTCAAAAACCTCGCCTTCACCCCCTTTCTCCTCACAAAATACTCCGGAATCAAAAGGGAGCAAAGATGCCCCTTTCTTCGAATCTCGCAAGATGCAACTCCCGACCACAAAGCAGAAACCCTCATACAAAGGACGGTTCCGCGGGAAAAACCTTCGGAGACAAAAACCGTCAAAAAATTGACAAAACCGAAACGGAGAACCGAAAAGAAACCCAAAAAACGAAACAAAAATCAAAAACAACCCCGAAGAGGGAACCAACGAAACCGGAAAATATTGACGAATCCCAGACCGATAGGATACTGATCCCCGATCTCTTCCCGGAGGAAGCTATGAGCGAAGCCAAATTTAAAATCACTCCCTTACAGATTGTCTTTATCATTTTAGGAATCTTAGGAATCCTTCTCATCAGCTTTACTGCATTTTTCCCGAACTTTTCCCAGAATACGGAATTTCTCTTGGGCGGGTTCGCGGCACTCATTCTCGCAGCCTATCCGATCTACAAATTCATAGCCGAGAACACGCCGGACAAACAGAGATCCGGAAGTATCTGGCTCGCGGTGGTAGTCTCCTTAGTCATGTTTTTTCTCTATCAAATCTTCACGCCACTCTCGGAGTTGGAAGAATCTTCCGTTTCTTGGAGATTCACACTCTTAAGAGCGGGAGTGAACAAGAGTGAGAAAGAATCCGAAGAGGGAACGATCGAATACACGCGTTACAATCCGCCACCTGGAGCGAGACAGGATATTCAGATCATCGGGATCACAACTACATCTCTCGAGAAACTGCAAGGAAGATGGCCGCTTCCTTGGAAGTATTACGCAAACATAGTGGACATTTTTAAGAATACTTCGAATCAGCTCATGTTCGATATTTTCTTCGTGGATTATAAGCCGGGACAAACGGAAGAGATGGCGGAAGCGTTGGCCAAAAATCCGCAGGTCATGTTTGACTACCCGATGGAAACGAGTTTAGAATCCAAGAGTTCGATTCTCAATTTGGAGAATCGAATCGACGTTTTGAGAAAATTCAAACTGGAGAATGTGGAAGATCCGGGTGACCTTGGAAGATCTTGGTTGAAATTTCCACAACCTCCGATCGAGCCCGTCGCTGAAAAAGCATCTGGATTAGGGTTTGCGAATATTAAAAAAGATGAAAGTGGACTCAACAGAAGGATGCCTCTGGTCGCGAAACTATTAAACGCGGGCCCTTTGAGAGAGACTGAATACTATCCTTCGATCGACTTGATGATCGCTTGTAATTATCTCGGAGTCGACGTAAAAAGAGACGTGGAAGTCGTGATGGGAAAGTATGTGAAGATCAAGAACATACCTCAGAAGACGCTCACGAGTTTCAATCGAAAGTCCTTAAAGATGGAAACCAAGGACATTATGAATCGTCCGAACGACAAGAGGGAGATCAAGATTCCGATCGACGAGGACGGACAGATGCAGATCAACTTTCCGGGCGGACTCTATTCTTTCCGAGCGCATGAGATTTTTGAGGCAGCGACAGAATGGAATGAAGAAACGGCTTCTCAGTTTCAAAACACGATCTTTCTCGTAGCGATGTATTATGCGACCGGAGCGGGAGCCGCGAAAGATACGCACTTATCACCTTTCGGAGACATGTCTGGGATCGAACACCACGCCGCGGCGATCAATACCATACTCAATCAAGACTTTCTCTTTGAATTACCGCTTTGGGGAGAATTTTTAATTCTAATCATCGTCGGGATCTTGGCGGGGATTATTCAACCACGACTTAAGACGTGGCTCGCGTTTATCTTTTTCTTAGCGACGGCGTTTCTTTATTCCGTAGTAACTTTGGTAAACTTTTCGGAATTCAATTTAGTACATCTCTATCCATCCGTGATCTTGGAGCAGTTGTTTATTTTCATCGGGCTTATCGGATTTAGAATCTTAACGGAAGAAGAGAACGTAAAATACATCCGAAGCACGTTCTCGAAATTCGTATCGAAAGACGTCGTGGACGAACTTCTTAAAAATCCGGAGAACCTCAACTTAGGAGGATCGAAACGAGACATTACGATCTTCTTCTCGGATATTCGCGGATTTACGACGATGTCCGAAAAAATGGGACCGGAAGAACTCGTTCAATTCTTGAACCAATATCTCTCTGAGATGACCGAGATCATCATTGAATTCAAGGGAACGATTGATAAATACATGGGGGATGCGATCATGGCATTTTGGGGGGCGCCCGTGCCTCTGGAAGACCACGCTTACTACGGATGTGCGGCGGGACTGGCTCAGATGAGAAGACTCGCGACACTCAAGGAAGAATGGAAGGCCCGGGATCTACCCCAAATGGATATAGGAATCGGACTCAATTCGGGACCTGCAGTCGTCGGAAACATGGGGAGTTCCCACAGGATGGATTACACCTGTATGGGAGACACCATCAACCTTGGATCCAGATTGGAAGGAACCAACAAGGAATACGGAACCCATATCATTATCTCTGAGTACACCTACGAAAAGGTAAAGGACAGGATCATCGCAAGAGAACTGGACTTGATTAAAGTAAAGGGAAAGACTCAGCCGGTTCGGATCTATGAACTTCTGGATTTGGTGAACGAGGAAGACCTAAAACTATTAAGAAAACCTTTGCAGGCGAGCTGAGAATTTTATAAAATTAGAATAGAAAGTTTTCATGCAACAGGAACCATCTCTGCTGGATAGGATCAACTATCCGGCCGATCTCAGAAGCGTTCCACTGGAAAAACTTCCGGTGGTTTGCGAAGAGGTTCGGAATTATATCATCGACACTCTTTCTGGAGTGGGCGGGCATTTCGCAAGCAATCTGGGAGTCGTAGAACTCACGGTAGCTCTTCACTATGTGTTTGATACGCCTAAGGATCGATTGGTCTGGGACGTAGGACATCAAACTTATCCTCATAAAATCTTAACCGGAAGAAAGGACCGACTCAATACGGTTCGCAAATTCAACGGACTTTCCGGATTCCCAAAACGGGAAGAATCTCCATACGATCTCTACAATACGGGACACGCCGGAACTTCGATTTCTCAGGCCCTCGGTGAAGCCGCAGCCAGAGATTTGACTGGAGGAGATTACAACGTAGTTGCGATCATAGGAGACGCGTCGATCGCGACTGGAATGGCGTTAGAGGCGATGAATCACGCAGGACATTTGAAAAAAGACATGATCGTGATTCTAAACGATAACTACATGTCGATCTCCAAAAACGTCGGGTCCATCTCCAACTATCTCAACAACATCATCACATCTCATTTTTACAACCACTGGAAGAGAATCTTTTATACATTCTTAAAATGGCTTCCGATCATAGGACCGGCGACGGAGCGATTTTTTAAAAAGGTAGAAAAAGGATTCAAGGACGTTTTAACACCGGGCGGACTTTTCGAAGATTTAGGATTTGGATACATAGGCCCGGAAGACGGACACGACGTGATCCGACTTGTAAGGATGCTCGAGAAGGTAAAGAAGATGAAGGGTCCGATTCTTCTTCACTTGATCACACAAAAAGGAAAAGGATACGACCCCGCAGAAAGGGATCCGATCAAGTATCACGGTGTTACCCCGTTTCGAAAAGAAGACGGCGCGATGGAAAGCGGAGATTCTTCCAAAATCGCTTATAGCAAGATAGTAGGAAAGATGCTCACGATTCTCACCGATCAAAATCCGAAGATAGCGGCGGTTACACCCGCGATGATCGAGGGAAGCGGGCTCAAAGAATACGCGGAAAAATATCCGGAACATCTTTTCGACGTGGGAATCGCGGAGCAACATTCGGTCGCATTCGCGGGAGCGATGACAAACGGAAATGTGATTCCGTATATGTGTATTTATTCAACGTTTTTGACCCGAGGAATGGATCAACTCGTGGAAGACGTCTCACTGATGAATCTTCCGGTTCGTTTTGTGATCGATCGTGCGGGATGTGTGGGCCCGGACGGAGAAACTCATCAAGGTTTATTTGATCTGAGCTATCTTCTGGGATTACCTCACATGGACGTCTTTGTTCCTTCGAACGGACAAGATCTGATCGATTCCTTGAGGCTAATGGAACACTACGATCAGGAACCGATCGCGATTCGATTTCCAAAAGCGAGTGTGGATATCAAAAGTTTGGATTTTTACAAAAAACCGGAATTGGTTCCCGGGACGTTCCGAGTTCTCAAGAAAGGAAGCGATGTCGCATTATTATCGATCGGTTCCATGTTGGACGAAGCAAAAAAAGCGGCAGAAATATTAGAATCCTCCGGATTGAGTGTGACTTTGATCGATCTCGTCTGGTTGAGACCGCTCGGCGCGGAAGCCTTGAACGAAGAACTATCGAATGTGAGACATTTTGCAATCTTAGACGAGAGTTATGTCGACGCGGGAGCTTCCGGATATCTTCTCAATCGGATTGCACCGGAACAATTGTCGAAATACATCAAAACATTCGGATTTCCGCCGGAACCGATTCATCACGGAGAGAGAAAGGAAATCTTCCAGGCATACAAATTGGATGGCCCATCGATCGCGGAAACCGTCGCCGAGGCTTTGAAAAAAAACTTAATCAAGCCTTAGTGGTTCCAAACCGAAAATCAAAGTAAAAACGGGTTATGGAATTGGAAAACTTTACTCCCTCTGATTTTCTGGAAGCGGCAAAATATTTTTACAAAACGGGCGACTCTGACAGAGCCGAATACCTGTTCAAACTTACACTGGAAGAAGAGGACCACCACGAGGCATATTTCTTTTTGGGTCTTATGGAGAATCAAAAAGGCAATCACGAGAGAAGTCTGCTTCATTTCTACAAATCCGTCGAAGTCAATCAGAACTACGGAAACCCATGCAACGAAATCGGAATTATACTCTTAAGAGCGGGAAAAGAAACCGAAGCAGTGTATTGGTTGAAAAAATCTCTACGTTGTGATCTTAACGACGCGCCGCACATTTCCCTCTACAATTTGGCAACACTTTATAAAATCTGGAATCGTCCGGAACGCTCTCTGCAATACTTGCACCGAGCGATACAAATCAAACCCGACTTCGAAGAAGCAAGAAAACTCAAAGAAGAATTGGGATCAGCAATATAAACTTCTTTTGGGCGTGCCTCTGCTTCGCAGAGTCGCGCTCTCGCTTCAATCTGCAAAGCGCCATCGAGAGTTTCTATTAAAATCGAAATCCAATTTTCGAGATGGCGCATTGCAGTATTTACGCTTCGATCGCTCACGCATCGAAGAAAGAAGACTCGCATCTTCAAAAAAACAATCCCAGAAAGCGATTTATCTCTTTGTCATTCCCCATTAAAGAATGCAAAACGAAGAAGAAAATTTTGAAAAAGAATCTTACTCTCAATCGATTGAAAGGAGGATACGATTTTCCTTTTGCTCACGTGTAAATTCTGCGAAGTTCGTATAAACGCGCATTATGGAGCATAACCCCTAATGCATTTGACAATTATTCACTTCGCACAAGATTTAATTTACATTTTATTAACTATTCGAATAAGTCATTTAAAAAGAACAAAAAGTCTCCGACGACTCGGAAAAGGATCCAAATGCGAAAGTTAATTGCAGCAATAAACATGACCATTGATGGGTTTTGTGACCATACTTTAGGTATCCCAGACGAGGAAATACATCAACATTACGCCGACCTTTTGAGAAGCGCTGATATCGCCTTGTATGGCAGAACCACTTACCAACTCATGGAATATTGGCGCACAGTGCTGGATAATCCAACGGGGGATAAAACGAAGGATGACTTTGCAGTTGCAATTGACAATACACAGAAAATTGTTTTTTCTCGAACTTTGAAAAGTGTAGATTGGAAATCTGCTAAATTGGCAAATCAAGATCTTGAAAAAGAGGTATTAGATCTTAAACTAAAATCAGGAAAAGACATACTTGCTTGCAGTCCAAGTTTGATCGTTTCTTTGACGAAACTTAAATTAATAGACGAGTATCAACTATGCGTTCATCCCATTATTGCAGGTAATGGATTGCCTTTATTTAAAGACATTAATGAACAAATTACATTGAAACTCATAAGGACAAAAACGTTTAGCAGTGGTGCAATTCTTCTTTACTATCAACCAATATTAAAATTAATCATGGAACACTAGGAGTTACAGCGGCTAATTACGGTTGTTAGAATTTTACGCTTGTCGTAACTCCAACATTAGTTTAGAAGAACTGATTGCCGGTTGCACACCCACCTCCGAAATATATAAAGTTTGCCTAAACACATCGCAACCAACAACCCGTGTCGGTGTTCCTACAACCTCGATTTAAAGTAGAAGCAATTGTATTCACGCAAATCGCTACAAATTATTTCAAGTTCGTATGTTTTTCAATTGTTAGCATTCAGCATCCTTTACTTGTCGTAGTTCCGACAAACGAATCGAAGAGCTAATTTCCATTTTATACAGACCCAAATTATGCGAAGTTCGCCTAAACGCGCAATGAACGAGTCTTCTCTTCGGCGTAGTTCTAAGAAACGAGTTATGAAGATCTATTTAACTCTGTTGGCTACACGACGTTCGTATAAACGCTCGATGTAAGAATTCACCATTTGTTGTAGCTCCGACAAACAATTTGGAAGAGCAGATTTCTTTTCCTGATAGGCACTCGAAATATATGAAGTTCGTATAAAGGCATCGCAACCGATTCATGCGGGCTCAGATTGTATGAAGTTCATCTAAATGCGCTACAGAACTGATTCCTCGAAGCATTTACGACGAACTTAAGAACAAAATAAGGTTTTGTTTAATCTTTAGCTCGAAATATACGAAGTTCGTATAAACACAAAAAATCAGAAATTATCATTCCTCATTCTAACGATGTTTGCATAAGAATAAATTAAAATTCTGGACGGACACAAATTGCACGAAGTTCGCCTAAGTGAAAACGTGCGGCTTCTTGCCAAGTGATTCTTCCGCGTAGTATTTAGGACGATCTTAACAACAAAGTAAGATTTCGCTCAAACTTCAGTTCGAAATATACGAAGTTCGTATAAACACAAAGATATCAGAAATTATCATTCTTCATTCTGACAATGTTTGCATAAGGATAAATTTAAATTCTGGATGGACACAAATTGCACGAAGTTCGCCCAAACGTAAACGCGCCGCATCTTGCCGAGTGTTTCTCCCTCCTAGTTCACGAAAAACTCGACGAACCAATAAGAATCCGTTTCACTTCCGTCGAAATATGCGAAGTTCGTATAAACGCGAGAAATTACTCAGGGTAAACTCGGTGGAAAGAAAATTTATTTCACCGGGCCGTATTTTCTAAGAATTCTTTTTAAACCGATCTCTTTGCGGAAAAAATTGAAAGCGGAAAAGAGAGAGAAGTATTCAGAGTTTTAAAGAGGGTGGAAAAGGAAGAACGTTTGAGCGATGCGAAATTTCTTCTTTTAAGAGATAGGGGAACTGAATTCGATTGGAACGGATACGCGAGGGGATTCTCCGGATTCAGGAATCGAGATTCGTTCGCCTTGAAATCGAATTTCTATTCCATTCTCTGTTTCCTCCAAAAAGGGACTGAGATCGGAAAGGCAATTCCGATCTGGTCTAAATTTTAGTTTTTGATTTTTCGAAGTTCTTGCAAAAAGACAACCATCGACGTCTAAAGCGAAGACTAATTCCCTCAGAGAAAAAGTGATCTCGGATTCGGAAAGGAAGACTAACGTGCTTCCGGATTCTTTACAAGAAGTAAGATGAATCGGATATCCGTCCAGTTCTACGTAGCCGTTTTCAGAAAGTTCGCCGAAACGATTGTCTATAAAAATTCCGAATTCGTCCTCACGGAGATTTTTACGAAAGTATGTGAGCACTTCTTTCTGGATGATTCGATTCCCGTTGAAAACCCAACGATCTTCTGAGTCGACGTAGATCTCACTATTGAATCTACGAGGTGAGTTTTGTTTTTTTTCGATCATGATTTCGTTTACCTTCGATCTTCCTTGTATCGATAGGCAACTCCTTCGATTACTCCCATTTCGTTATTCACGTAGCCGATAGCTACGGTATTACCGTCTCCGTTTCCGGATTGAACAAGAGTGGGGGGAACGTTTACAATTCCCTTTCCCGTAAAAATGACGCCGTCCATATGATTCTCAAAAAGTTCTTTTTTGAGAGAAGTAATCAGATAATCAGGGACCTTTCCATTTACGAATGTTCGAATTAGAATTTTGCCGTAAGTCCGATAGGGTTTCGGAGGAGAAGAATTTCGGATTTCGATTTCTTCCCAAGAGGATTTATGAGAATAACCGAATTCTTCTCTGAGAACGGTTTCCGGAATAAATTCTACGGACTCACAAGAAAAAAGAGTGGAAAGTAGAATCAGTACCGGAAGAATCTTCGCAATCCGTAAAAAGAAGCTAAATCGGGACAATTTTTCCGTTTCCGGATGCATGATTCCATTCAGAAAAAATGGAAATAAGGCGCAAGTGTTTTAATCTTGTTTCTCGTTTGGCGAGAAGTGAGTTGTTCAAAATAAATTAAATGTTATGATAAAATGGGATAAGGGTAACTAGTTCGGATCTCGAGTTTCGAGTCGTACCATCCCTAAAACTTCAAATGGAAGATACAGAGTTAGAGAAAAGGTCAAGAGAGAACGTACTGAAGATTGGTTATTGTTCTTTAGATGAGATCGAAGAAAAAGTAAAAGCGTTTCGAGTGATGAATCAAAACGCAGCAAAAAAGAGATATCTTATAACAAGAGAACCGATTCTTGATTCCAATGGAAAGGCCCTTCTTGCAAAGGCGGCTGAAATCGATATCTCCGCTGCGAAACTTCTCAGAAGACAGTTCAAAGGAAATCAGATGTTTAAGACCTTTCAACCGGATGAAGGGATCGTTATCATTTCCGATATGACTTCTGCGGAAGGTGTTTCCTTTACGATGGATATCGTAACTCAGATTATGAACCTCGGAGGAGGGGCTTATGAGGGTTTTATCGATCGTGTCGATAGTTTTGGGGAATTCATCAATCTTCTAAAAAAATCTCTTTTCCCAAAACTTATCATCATCGGTTATATTCCCCAGAGCCAGGTTCAGGCAGAACTTTTAAACTTTGTTCGTGTAAAACGCGTAGACAATTATCTTCGGGCAATCGAACTCTCTCACAGTCTTTTTAAACCGCAACCTTACTTCCCAAAGATCAAACAAATCGAAATTTCTCAGAACGATCCTAAAAGCTGGGGAAGATTTGTTGTAGAGATCATTCGAGAATACACGCGTCCCTATCTTTTGGAAGATATATAGAAAACTTTTTCTCTATTCTTGAGAAAGCAAAAACGATCGATTGTAGTAAGGGGAAGTCGCAGGGTTTTTCCTTACTACGAATCTAAAATCATTCCTAACTCCCGCCATAACTAAGCCTTAATCAATTCTTTTCGGATAAGATTCATTTCTACTTTTTTATCGAAATTCGTTTCTGGAAGAATTCAATAAGCTGAATATAGAAGAATTTTGTTCTCACAGAATGTGATAAGTTTGTATTGTTTGAATTTGATAAGCGCACCGAAATAACGTTTTGAGGACGTCTTATAAGATTTTGCTCGGGTTGTAATGGGTTACACTTTCGTTCTTCCTTTTCGGATTGTAACGATGACCGTTGAAAAGTAGGAACTCACACATTTTAGCACAAGATTTTGTGCGTTTAGGCGAAGTTCGTATAAACGCACAAAATTAAATTTTGAGAGAGGATAGGATCGCTCTCTTTGAAAATGAACGTAATACCAGATGCAAAAATCTACCTTAACTGAAGATGAGAAATTCTACGAAGTTCGTATAAACGCATCCGGGTGACAGCCGATTTAGAACGCGCTGGAGTTCCTACGACTTTGGTTTAAAGTGGAAGAGTTGTGTTCTTTTGAATCGTCGCGACTAGACGAAGTTTTCCTAAGTGTGCGAATCGCAGAGGTGGAAGGGAGAATGTGATCGTTTTCTTTAAAAAAAATTGGTTATCACTGAATCTAAAATCTTGCTTAACTGAAAATACAAAATTCTATGAAGTTGGTATAAACGCATCGGGATTGCGGTCGATCTTTGACGCGTCGGAGTTACTACGATTTTGGTTTAAAGTGGAAGAATTGTGTTCTTTGAATTGTCGCGACTAGACGAAGTTCGTATAAACGCATCCGGATGACAGCCGATCTATGACGCATTGGAGTTCCCACACTCTCGCTTTTAAAGTAGGGTCGTTTCCCTCAGATCGTCGCAAACTACGCGAAATTCGCCTAAACGCATCGGGATTGCTGTCGATCTTTGACATGTTGGAGTTCCGACGACTTTGGTTTAAAGTGGAAGAATTTTGTTCTTTGAATTGTCTCAAACTATGCGAAGTTCGTATAAATACAAGTCAGATGACTGCTGATGAACGTCGCGTTGGAGTTCCCGACCATCTTGCTTTAAAGTAGAACCTTATTCTCCACAAATCGTTCCCAAACTATGCGAAGTTCGCCTAAACGCAAGCCAGGCCCGGTTGCGACGTCCCGATATCCGATCGACAGAAAATCATTTGCTTATTCGAACACAACTTTTCTAGGCTTGCTGCAGTTCCAATAACGTTCTCAAAAAAAGAATCCTTAAGCGGGGGATTTATGTGAAGTTCGCCTAAACGCCGGGCGGGATTTTTAGTCTACACTTCTACCTGCCATTGTTGGTTCCTTCTAAAAGCAGGAACGTGGTCTTTGCTTTTAGAAAAGAGAGGCTCTTAGACTCGGTAGAATTCTAAATTTTCACGCAAAGGATCGGGAAGGGAGCCTAACGCGTTCAGATATTTTTTGTAGCGGTTTTCTAATTCGGTATATTTCCGATTTCGAATGTTGATAAAACGGTTATGAATTTCTCCAAAGGCCGGTGTTTTCGCAACTTTCTCACGGATCGGTCTGCTAAAAGGAATGTGACGGTAAAAAATACTTCTTACAACTTTATTGAGTCTCTGAACTCCGTCCGATTCGTATTTGATCCAGAGTTGATAGTCGTTTGCAAAGATATCCCTGTCGTTTCGAAAACGTTTAAAATCCCCCGCGAGTTTCTCTTTGATCTCGATCGAGAGATCCTTATTCTTCTTAAAGAATTGGATATAATCCGTATAATCCGCTGTGATCGAAGGATTCCCTACGTTGTTCCATTCCGCTCCGAGAATCGATTTTGTGAGCTCCCAACGGAAGGCGGCTAACGCATCGGAGATCATCGTTTTCAAATCTCCTTGAGAGAAGATAGGAACAACAATTCTTCCGGGACTTTCTTTGGAGCCGGCTCCCCTGTGGACCGAAAGATCCTGCCACATCATTACCTTAGTTCCGATGGATGGAACCAGGATAAAATCTGGAATCACGCATTTCTGAATAAATTCTTTTGTAATTCCTAACTCGTTGTTATTGTAGATGACTTCTCTATGAAAAACGGAGTAATCAATCGCCATCAGATCGTGAATTACGTCCGTAAGAATTTTCTTTGAGACGTAGGACTTATCGATAGCCATCTGGCTATGAAATTTCGTGAGAATCGGAAAGTGAGTCGCCGGACTTCCGGAAGTGAGTCTAACGTTGGCTTCGTAGAGAGAGGCAAACTCAAACTTTAACCTTGTATCCGGGTTATCCAGTTCCGGTGGAATATCGGATTCTTTTTTGATGTTGATGGTTCGATTTTCCATCTTCACTTTTTCGAAAAAGTTTTGTCCCATCTCATCCAGGGAAGTTGGAATTTCTCTCTTATAAACTCTCTCCAACCATTCGGTTCCTAAAGAAATCGGAATATCCGAAGTAAAGTTCATCGTATCTTTATGAGAATACATAAAGGCGATTTGAGAATCGTCCACCATCGTTTCATCGAAAAAGCCGTACTTCAACATGAGATCGACCGCTTTCGGAACGTTCCGATTCGAGTTCATGTATTTCATATAGCAGGCCTGATACATGTCCCAATAGTGTCTTCCTAAAGTTCTTCGAACCTTTCGAATGTCTCCTTCCGGATCGAGAGGGTTTTTCAGACTTTTTACTTTCACCATGAGTGCGGAGAATTCTTTGATTCTCTCCGCATCCAAGCCCGAGAATTGAATGATAACGGAAGCCGAGTTGTCGAGTTCTTTGCGAATCGCTTCCACATCCACTCCGGCAGTGATCGCCGAAGAAGTAGGTGCGGCCGTCTTTGGGGCGCTCTCTTCCATCTTTTTTGCGAGCGAACTAGCTTTGGTTTGAAAGGTTCCTGCGTTAGGCGAAATGCCAGCCACCGGAACTCCAAAGAGCGCTTGATGACCATTCTTATACTTTTCAATCTTTCCGGCGACGGCGCCCAAAACCGGAATTACATATTCTGCGGGAGCAGTTCCATAACCGGAAGAAGTGATGTCCAAGATCAGATAGAATTTTTCTACGAGGCTGTTTTCACCTACAAAGAAGAGCCGGAACGAATCATCTAAATCCGTAAGACAGGTTTTGAGAATTCCTGTGATTTGCTCGAGGACGTTCGCCAATTTTACGCAGACATAGGTGAGCATGGAAGGATCGGCGGTAAAGAGCGCGTTTAGAATCTTCGGATCCTGGAGAACGAGCTTGCGGATGAAATTGAATTCTCCGTCTTGAAAATCGATCTCTTCGGGGTAAAGTCTCGTGAGTTGCGATTCGTGCTCTTCTTCTAAAAACTGAGGACTGGGCCTATCGGGCAGAAGACCGCCGTTGTCAAAAAATAATTTCAGATTTTCTCGGCAGAGACGCATCACCGGATCGACCACGTCCGCGGAAACTTCCGGAATCGGAGTTCCCGGTTTGATATCGGGAAAGACGCTAGGATTGAATTGATAGTAGAGAATTGAAAGGTTGTCGTTTACCTTTTCGATTTCCGAGGTGATCTTTCGGATCTGATTCGCTTTTTTAAAAAGTTCAGTCACCTCTCGTAAGAGGGTTCTTGCGACCATCATTCCCAAAGAAACTCTGGATCCGATGCTCTTCCCGATCGATTGCGAATTCATTGCATACGTGGAAATTACGCAGGCTTCTTCGGCTTGAAGATGAAAGGGATATCTTCCGCTCGTAAAGAGCGCGACGGAACCGGGAGTGAGATTTGCGCCGTTGAGTTTGAAAAGTTCAAGTTTTCTTCCACCGGGGATTTCGGTTAGATATCGAACCGTTCCACTGTGAAGCACGTTCAGTGTATTTGCGGGAGAACCCTCCGGAAACAGGAGCGTTCCTGCGGGAGCCTGGGCTTGTTGTTGTGGAACTGAGGAATCAAATGCCATAGTTAGATTATCGAAGGTTAAATGAAAAAGAAACTATTCCTAATCCATACGGAAAACACTTTTTTTAAAGCCTCGAGAAAAAACCAGTTTTCAATACTAAGAATTGAGTTGGATTCTTGGAAAACTTGACTCCATATGCCTCCTGAAAACCATAAAGAACGATGAATAAAATCGAAAAACTTCTTCGTGTTTCCAGAATCGGAATGATTACAAATCAGAGCGCCTTCGGGCTCGATGGAGAATATCACTTTCAGACCATCCACAAACGTTATGATCTTAAAAAAATCTTCTTACCGGAGCACGGACTTTTTGCTGAACTTCAGGACCAAGTTTCCGGTTCCCATCTGAGATACAATTTAGAAGGAGTGGAATTTATCAATCTCTATGGAGATCAGGAATCCAGTCTTGTTCCGGATTCCGTATCTTTAGAAGGCTTGGATCTCGTGATCATCGATATTCGAGATACGGGCGCGAGATATTACACGTTCTTGACTACGGCCTATTATTTTTTGGAAGAGATCAGCAAATGGAATTCTCAAGGGAAAGAAGAAATTTCAGTTTTGGTTTTGGATTCTCCAAATCCCGCGGGAAGAAGAATCGAAGGAACTCCTCTTCAAGAAGAATACGAATCTTTCGTGGGAGTAAGAAGTGTCTTGCATCGGCACGGACTTACTCCTGGAGAATTGCTTACTTATTATAAGAAAGAATTCTCTCTCAACCTAAGGATGAAAGTTGTAAAGGATGGTTGGTATTCGAAAAAAGATTCAGAATTTTTATGGATTCCTCCTTCTCCGAATATTCCCTTTAGATCCACTTGTTACGTATATTCGGGACAATGTCTTTTAGAAGGAACGAATCTTTCCGAGGGAAGAGGAACTACGAAACCCTTTGAAACTTTCGGAGCTCCTTATATCCGAGAAGAAAACGAAAGAGTAAGAAAGGAATTGGAGAATTTTCAAAAGGAAAGTTTTGCGCTTCGACCCTTGAAATTCATTCCTACGTTTCATAAACATAAGGATGAAATTTGCGGCGGTTATCAGATCCTTCTAAAAAAACCGGAAAAGTTCCATAGTTTGTTTTTTTCTCTGAAGTTGATTCGATTATTGAGGGAAGAATATCCAAAAGAATTTGCTTATAGAGACGGCGCTTACGAGTTTCGATCCGATCTTCCGGCGATAGAATTGCTGGTCGGAGATGGATTTCTTTTAGATTACCTCAACGGAGAACATTCGGATTTGATTGTATTCGAATACTTGAAAGAAGAAGAAAAAGCCTGGAAGAAAAAATGTAAGATTCTTTTGGAATTTTGATAAGTAAAAAAAGTATCCAGGTAATGGATTAAAATGAATTTATTTCTTTGTGATCGAAGCGCTTGAAACGGTCCGGAGCCAATGGGAGAAATGGCCTAAGAGTTTTTATTTTGAAGGGCGTTTAGGCGAAGTTCGCATAAACACGGAAATTTGTTTTAGAATTTGGGATGTCGGAATTGCGTCGAGATCGAACAGGCGTTTATAAGAAGTTCGTATAAACGCGCTCACCTTCGAGACTCAAACGTTTTTCACCGTCGTATCTCCGACAAATTTTACTATCAACGAAAGAGGCTTCTCGACGTTGCGTCCGCAAGCGCCTGTGCGCGACGCGGTTGGAACGAGGTTCGAGCGACCTTAGTCGCGTCCCGCGAACCGAAGTGAAAAGCAATGTGGCTTTAGCCCGGAGTGAGCGCGAGCGGGAACCGTGAGTCGCGAACGCAGTGAGAAGCCGAAGTGTGGGAACTTTCTCACCGTTCTTTCAATTTTCCAGTTACATACTGATGTAATATACTTGAAACTAAAGTTTGATAAGGAATACCAATTTCCAAGGCTTTAGTTTTTAATAATTGAATATCCTTTCCAGCAATTCGAATATTCATTCTTTTGTCTTTTAATAATGTATTTTTTGCTGCAGATCTAAATTTTTTTAAGTACTGCGCTTTGTTATCAACCGGTTTCCATTCATTTTTCTCAATAGAAGATTCTAAACTCTTCTCTTCTTGACTAAGTTTATATTTCATAGATTTGTCTCCGGTAAATAGATATTAGTATATTTTCTTGAGGGATATGCAGTTTTTAAGAAATATGTATTTTTACTTTCAATTGCAGGAATTACCCACGCGTAATTATCTATTTCGATGATAATCAAAATTTGATTTTGATACTTTTCTTTTTTCGGATGTTTTAGAATTTCTAAGACAGATCCTGACTCAATTTCAATAACTATCCTCTCGAAACTAATATTTCGCTCCGCCTTTAAGGTTTCATTTTTAATATTATCCCAATCAAAAACCATACGTTTTAACTAGTAGACGTGTGCCTTATGTCAATACAATTATTTTAGCAAGATTTATATAGAAGAATCCTTAAAATGCTTCTGTATGAAATCCAAAAAGTGTATTTTGAAAACCATAAAGAAAACGGAAAATTTTCCCACATTTCGTCTAACGAAAGAAGCTCCTCGACGTCGCGTCCCCGAGCGCTTGTGCGCGACAAGGTTGGCGCGAGGCTTGAGCGACCTTAGTCGCGTCTCGCAAGCCGAAGTGACAAAGCAATGTGTCGAAGACCGTAGTGAGCCTGAGCGGGAACCGTGAATGGCGAACGAAGCGAGGAGCTGAAGTTATAGGAAGTTTGCGTGAACGCGGGTATTCAAGACTTGTCCGCTTTTTGTTATCGTAGCTCCGGCAGGTTTCCTACATCCACAATTTCACGAAGTTCGTATAAACGCGAAAGTTTGTTTTAGAATTTGGGATGTCGGAATTATGCTGAGATATCGAAGGGCGCTTATGCGAAGTTCGAATAGTCGCATCAAAAAGTAGATTTGTTTTGCATTATTCTTTCTTTCTCGGGTCCGGTTTGGGGTTTTTCGGAAAGATTGCGTTGTCATTTAAAAGCAAAACAGCAATTATTTCTCTTCGATAGGAAGCCATTCCAGAAATTCAAGACGGTTACCGAAAGGGTCGTCAAGATAGAACCGAAGCGCACCAGGTAGAGGGTCTTCGTCTCTTGGTAATACGCCTTGAGACTCTAAGTATTTTCGATATTCTAAAATATTACGAACATGGATTGCAGGATGTGCTTTTTGTGCCGGAATAAAGGAGTCGGTAATTCCGACATGTATTTGGTTTACTCCGCATTGAAACCAAGCGCCTCCTTTAACTTTCAGATTCGGAGGTTTTTCGACTTCGGTAAAAGAGAGAATATTTACGTAAAACGCACGGGCAATTTGTTCGCCCCCTTTTGGGATGGCCAATTGAACATGATCTAATCCAAGAATTTCGAAAGTCATGTCAAAGCTCCTTTTAAGATTCAATGCGTCTATTGAATTACTCTGAAATATTAAGGTTTTACGATTAGCTACTCTGGTATTTTTTTACTACGAGTTAGTCGAAGTTCGTATAAACGCCAATAAAACTCAAACCTTCTCGCAGTGGTATCTCCGACAGTTTTTCTCGCGATTGCAACTTTGCGAAGTTCGTATAAACGCCAATAAAACTCAAGCCTTCTCGCTGTAGTATCTCCTACAAGTTTTTTTGCTCACTGCGATTGCCTAAAGCAAAGCCTCCGAGAGTTGCAGAGATGGTGTAATGTCCATAACACTCTTAGAGGTTCATGCTTTTCGTTCTCAGGTTATTGCACGGTCTCATCTCCTTTTGTATCTATATCTCTTTCAGTAAAATCAGTAAACTTTTGGAATGCGATTTTGATTCGACCTCTATTCCTTTAATGAGAAGATTATATTACTCATTTTATTTCTCTTTAAACTCCAACAGTACCAGTGCGGATTTCTCCCGCTCGCTTGTAATTTGCTACGATCACTCCGCTCGGTGTAACAAGACTTTCTATCAATGTAAACGCCGCCGGGATGGTTCCATCACCAAATAAACGATTGCCCGAACCGAGTGTGAGGGGGAATATTTTAAGCCAGAGCTCATCCACTAAGTCATTCTTAAGTAGTAGCTGAATGAGTTTACCGCTACCCCAAATTTGAATATCAAGGCCTTCTGAGTTTTTAAGTTTTTCGATATCTGCCAAACTTTCGAGGAATACTGAGTTTTTCCAATCAGACTTTTTCATCGTCTTCGAAAGGACATATTTTGTACCATCATTGATGCCGGGCCAGAAGTCTGCATGTTTGGGCCAGTAATCGGCCCAAATCTCAAATGTTTTTCTGCCCAAAAGATAATCTGCAGGTTTCATTTGTTTTTCGATAACTTTAGCTGAAACTTCATCAAAATACGGTGCCGTCCAACCTCCATATTTGAAACCGCCCGAGGTATCTTCCTCAGGCCCGCCGGGGGCTTGCATGACTCCATCTAAAGTAATAAATGATAAAAAAATTATTTTCCTCATATCATTTCAGCTCTCCTAATAATTTATGAAAATTTTAATAAAGGTCAATGAATAACAAAATAAATCAATCACGGTTCGGCATAAAAAGAGAAGCATTAATATAGCCATTATTATAACTAACGACAATATTTTTCTCCATTCGGCGCTCTTAATAGATTTCGTTCGCCTATCTTGGTTCTGGAATGATCCGAGAATCCCGGCTAATCGTTGCAAGTTTACGAAGTTCGTATATACGGAGAAATTTGTTTTAAAATTGGAGGTGCAGGAATTACTGCGAAATTGAAGGGCACTTATACGAAGTTCGCATAAACGCGGGCTCAAGATTAAAACCATTCTTCACCATCGTATCTCCGACGATCCCTTATATCAGCCGCAACTTTACGAAGTTCGTATAAACGCGGAAATTTGTTTTAAAATTTAAGACGCAGGAATTACGGCGAAATTGAAGGGCACTTATAAGAAGTTCGCATAAACGCGGCCACCTTCGATACTCAAACGTTCTTCACCGTCGTATCTCCGACGATCCCTTATCACCCGCAACTTCACGAAGTTCGCATAAACGCGACCCGCTCAAAAAGGTTCTCTTATCCGAAGTATAATCACTTTTACAATTTTTCGTAAGGCGTCGTGATTTCAAATCGTCTTTCATACATCGAATTTTTTACAAATCGCAATTTCGTGGTAAAACTATGAAGGCGTTTAAAGATTCTGAATTGTAAGAATCTTTTCTCCTTCTTTTCCCGAAATCTTTAGATCCAATCTTAAACCGTTCTTCGTGGCGGTTTTTCGGAAAATCCTTTCAACAAAACTTCCCTCGGAGTAAATCTTACAATCTAAAGGAAGGGCCGCAAATTCCTTCTCGTCGAATTGAAATCTTGCAAACTCAATCTTTCCGGGATCTAAATTTCTTTCGATCACTTCCCAATCTTTTTCCAAGCAGTTTAAACCTTCCTGGTTACTTAAGGAAATTCTAAATTTTAAATTTTCTTCGGGAAAACGAAGTTCTTTCGAATCGCTTTCGTTCTTCATAAATAAAAAGAAAGTAGGAACTCCTTCTTTTCCTTCTCGGCTTGACTTTACGTAAACAAGTGCGGAGCCGATTTTTAATTTGGAGGAAGAGGACTGGACGGCGAACGCACCAGGAGTCATCGTTCTTACGACCATTCCGATCACCAAAACGATTAAGACTAAGTTGAGGACAAAGACGATCTTGACTCTTGAGAATTTTCCGGAGCTTGCTCTCTTGCGGCTTTCTTCTAAGAATTTTCTAAATTCTTCCGGAGAACGAGAATGATATCCACCACTCATTTTTTAGATTCCTCCTTTTTGTAAGAGCTTTCGAATCCCCGAAGCGGTTGGAAAACCTTTGGATCGTTTTGCCGCGTTCGTCAATAAGGAAAACGAAAGTTGTGTCGACTCCGGAATGGAAAAACCTCTTGAGAGAAAAAAGGCGAGAATACCCGCCAACAGATCTCCCGTTCCCATCACCGCCAACTTTGGTTCCGGTTTTTCCCAAAAAAATAAATTCCCTCTTGGATCTATTAGAAAAGAAGAATGTCTTTTCCATAAAATCTGAACTCGAAACGATTTCGCATAATCTTTTGCGAGAGATATTCCTTCCGAAACGGTTTTGATCTTTTGGTTGAGAAGCATTTCCAATTCACCGGTGTGAGGGGTCATGAGAACTTTCTCATGAAGAATTTTTTCTTTGTAGGCTGCGAGAGCGCCGGCATCTAAAATACAGAACTTGTCATTCGGAATTTCTAAAATCGGACATTCTTCCGTTTTTAATCCAGGCCCGAATAAAAAAACGGAAGCTTTTTTAACAAAGGGTCTTGAAAGAATCTCGGAAGAATCTTCAATTCGATCGATCATCAGGGAAGGATCTTTTTTAAGAACGGCCCGAACCGTTTTTTCGGAGGGGCTGAGGAGCAGAGAAATTCCACCGCCTAACTCGTGGAATGCGAGAACCGAAGAAAGGGCCGCGCCCGCCATCCCCTGAGAACCTCCGATCAAAAGAAGAGAACCGTTTTTATATTTATGAGAATCTTCTTTTCTTTTAAGGCATTCCTTTAAGTAAGAATCCGGAATTTTTTTCCAAAGAATTTTGCCGGTCCCTGATTCCGAATTCGGATCATCCTTTTTTTTAATCGGGAATCCGATTCTATGGAATGTTTTTTTGATCTCGTTCGGTAAAAACCGGTTTCTCCATTTTTTCATTCCGATTTCGGCTAACGCATCCGCTTCAAAAGGAGTCGGTAATTCTTCGGAAAAACCGGAAAGGACGTCTAAGCTCAGAATAAAAGTTCTCTTAGGACTTTTTCTTTTTTGTTTTTGAATCTTTTCCAGGACTTCTCCGTATGGTTCTCGTATCGGGGGCTGAAAACCCGTTCCCAAAAGTGCGTCGATGATACAAATGTTCTCGCCTTCAAAGAAAAGAGGATCGGATTCTAAGTTTAGAATCTTACCTCCGGCACGTAATAACAGATTTTTATAATATGTAGATTCTTCCGAAAGATTTCCTTCTTTTAAGAAAACCTTGGATTCTTTTCCTTCCTGGATCAAAAAGAAGGCGAGGGCAAGTCCGTCTCCTCCGTTGTTTCCGTTTCCACAAAGGATAAAAACGGAATCGGATCTTAGGATTTTTTTTCGATAGTGTTGATAGATGGAAAGGGCCGCAAAGCCCATTAGGTGAGAACCGGAAATTCCGGTTTCGAGAATTGTCTTCCGATCCAGATCTCTGCTTTCCTTATCGTCAAACAGAGGTTCTGAATATTCGGAAAACCTTATTTCCATTTATGAATTTCCAGATACCCGGATTTGATTCTTGCCGAATAGATCTCGTCGTTCAAATCCATCCAGGTTTCTCTCCAGAGTCCTCTTGGAGGGAGGTAGTTCAAACGAATGTTGTTTACGTGATTTCCTTCGTCGTCGTGAACTTGAAGACGGATCGAACTCTCTTCTTCTGTTTCCGTTTCCCAGAGAAAAAAGTTATTATCCTTTAAGATCCAATACAAAGATTCGGAAGGATCTTGGATTTCTTTGATGAGTGTAGCGGACTTTGTCTCGAAATCGTATTTGAAAATTTTTCTCGATTTGAAACGGGAATTCTTCTTATCAAAAATGCTAAACGAAGCGACCGCGTATTTTCCTTCCAGATGCGGAAGCAAGGTCTCTAAACGAACTTGAGTCGATTCCGAATCCGAGATTACGTCCGCGAAATTGGAAGCTCCGATCGATCGTAAGAGCGCGCCCTTGTCATAGACGGAAAGTTTCATCTCTCCGTTTGATTTGTGAAATACAAAAAGAAGGTCGTCTTCTCCCGTTTCCATTCTTTCTATATAACCGAAGGGAGTGTTTCCGTTGCTTCCTTCCACGTAGATCGTATTCAATAATTTTCCTGCGTCTGAAAAATGAAGAATGGCGGAAGGAGTCGCTTCTCTGTATTCCGTATCAAACGAACCGCTCTTCTTTAAAAAAATATCTTCCGTTGCAGGATCGACTTTGGGTTGTTCTTCTTTTCCGGTTCGGGATTGAAGATAGATTTCCTCGTCACCGTTCACTGCAACGAGTCCGATCTTCCCGATCTTCGCCGGGATCAATTTATATTTATCTCCGACTTTTTCCTTCAAAGTTCCTAATATGAATTTTAACTCACCATCGGTGGAGAATACTTTCAATAAAGATTGTTCGAAATCGGGAACATAGATCTTACCTCCGACCACGGACAACGTCTGTGGAAGATTGGTCGGAACTCCGTTCAAGATTTTTGCCTGAACGTCAGCGAGAGTATTGCCTAACTTGATTCTTCCGTAGAGAAAAGAATTGTAATTATCCACTTTGAATCGAGTGCAGTTTGCAATCGCAGCGACGATCAAAACAATTCCAAAGGAAAGAATAAAAATTCTTCTATGATGGGAGCGAATGCGGGAGATTGGATTGAGATTTCTCATGAAAACCTGGTTGGATCTGGGAATGTAACGATACCATTCCAATGGATCGATTGGAAAACAAGCAATAATCCAAGGAATTCAAAGCCTCGCGGAATCCGTGGCTTTTTTTACTTTACACTGTAGCCAAATTTGAATAGTTTGATTAGGATATCAGGAAAAATTCAATCATTTGTGAGTTTTCTCTCTATAAGGCCGGGGTTTGACAGTAAGCAAGGAAGAAATCGAGACGATTCTGGATGGCGCCTTGCATTTGCCTGTCAAGCTGTACTCATTAAAGGTCAACCAAAGGCCTAACCACTCGTTGATCGAGGTTGTCTTGGACAATCTGGAGCATTCGTATGGTTCAGTCAGCCTTCTGGAATGTGAGCAAGTTTCCAGAAAACTGAAAGAAGAGTTAGAACGGATCTCACCGGATCTGGATTATACTCTTAAAGTTTCCTCCGCTGGGGCGGAAAGGAAACTTGATCTCCCGGGGGACCTGGATCGATTCCGGGGCATACCGGTTCGTCTGGTTTTTCTATCCGGAGAATCAGAGAATCCTCAGGAAGGAATTTTTCGGATAATGGATCGAGTTGAGGATCAGGTGATTCTGGAAAAATTCCAGAAGGGTAAAAAATCTGCCGGAAAAAAGCAGACGACCCTGAACCTCAAGGATATACTGAAAGGGAATCTCTACGTAAGTATTTGATATGGCAGTTAAGAAGACACAATCGGAAGGAAATCTGTTGGAAGCAATCCAGCAATTTTGTGCGGACAAGTCCCTAGATAGGGAAGCCGTTATGGGAGTCATACGTGATTCTCTTATAACCGCCTATAAGAAAAAGTCCGGACTGGAAGGATTGGAAGAATCCGAAGAATCGGATATACCTTCTCCTGTCACAGTAGAGTTTGCATCCGGCAAAGACAGCGTCGTTATAGCAATAGCAAAAAAGGTAGTCGAAGGAAGTCCTTCCTCTCCTCTTGAAATCGGTTTAGAAGAAGCGAAAGTGATCGATGAATCCGCGGAAATTGGATCCGTCATTTCCTTTCGCGAGAAACCGGTTGAACTTTCTCGAATCATCTCCAGCCAAGCGAAGCAGATGGTTTTCCAAAGACTCAAAGATATGGAGAAGGAACTTCTCTATAACGAGTATAAGGCGAAGGAAGGAGAACTCACTCACGGATATTTCCAGAGATGGAAAAAAGACGCGATGAGTATCGACCTCGGGAAAGTAGAAGGTATCATGCCTCGCAGGGAACAAAATCCCGGTGAAAAGTATCACAGCGGGGACAGGCTCAAAGCAATCATTCAAAGAGTGGAACTTCGTCCGAGAGAGCCGATTCCAGTCATTACCCTTTCTAGAGCTTCCGCGGATTTCGTTCGGAAACTTTTTGAAATGGAGATTCCTGAAATTTATGACGGACTCGTTGAGATCATCAACGTTGCGAGACAACCTTCCATCAGAACGAAAGTTGTGGTGCGTGCGACTCGCGGAGACATCGATCCCGTCGGCGCTTGCGTCGGTATGAAAGGGGTTCGTATCCAATCGATCGTAAGAGAACTTGGAAACGAAAGAATCGATATCGTAGAAGCCTCCGATGATCCTTCTGAATTTATCGCAAACGCAATTTCTCCAGCAAAACCTGTGGAAGTCAAAGTGGACGGTTCCGGAAGAGAGGCGATGGTGGTCGTTCCTGATGATCAACTTTCTCTCGCGATCGGAATCAATGGATCCAATGTGAAGCTCGCTTCTCAGTTGGCCGGTTATAAAATCGATATCAAAACCGTAGCGCAGTACAATGCCGAGCTGGCTTCGCCGGAAGCGAGAGAAAGGTTGGAAAGACTTTTCTATTCTCCTTCGGAAGAATCCAAGGCTCAGGCGGAACAAGAAGAAGAGGATGAAGGCCTGACTCCTCTCGAAGATCTTCCCGGTCTCTCAGCCCGTATCGTGGGAATTCTGAAGAGCGAAGGAATCAAAGATCTGGAAACCCTGATCGAATACAGTCAAGACGATCTGGCAAAACTGCAAGGAATCGGACATACAACCGCCGGACAGATTCTCAAACTATTAAGGGAATCTGTAGAATGGGTGGAAGACAACTGAGAAAACCCGAAGGGGTTTTTCTCAGATCCGGAGCTTTTATGACTCCGGAAAGCCAGGGTATCAATTATGGAAGATAAAAATAAGACGATCAAGGAAACGCTCCAGGGCGCGGCGGATGCGGGAAAACGCAAGAAGCTGATCATTAAGAAGAAAGGGGACGAATCACCTTCGTCTCCTTCCGCCTCTGCATCTCCTAAGAAAGAATCGACGGCAGAATCCTCTGCACCGTCAAAACCGGTAACACCGCTTCCTCCGAGAGGGGATTCCGGTCAGTCGCCGATCGTTCGTCAGGCACCTTCCTCTCAGAGAGACGTGAAAAGCGAAGAACCTCCTCCGAGAAGACAAGATTCCGGTCCTCACGGTTCTCCGCAGAGACCTCCTCGCGAACCAGGAGGAGATTCTTCCTATCCTCCTTCCCCATCTCCTTTTCAAAAAGAAGATTCCAGCATTATCGTATCTAGACCGATCGCAAGACCTGCACCTCGTCCGAATACGGGCGGCGGCGGTTATCAAGGCAACCGTGGTCCCGGCCAGGGCGGCGGCTACCAAGGTGGCGGCGGTGGTTATCAAGGAAATCGCGGACCCGGCCAGGGCGGGGGCGGCTACCAAGGTGGCGGAACTGGTTACCAAGGAAATCGCGGACCTGGTCAAGGCGGGGGCGGTGGTTATCAAGGAAACCGTGGGCCGGGACAAGGTGGTGGAACTGGTTATCAGGGAAATCGCGGACCGGGACAAGGCGGCGGACCTGGTTATCAAGGAAACCGTGGACCGGGACAAGCTCCTGGACCGGGAAATCGTTTTGGCGGCAGTGGACCGGGAAATCGTTCCGGTGGTCCGGGCGGACGTCCGATGCCGATTACTTCCGCAGAAGTGGAACTTTCTCAAGCGAGAGGAGCCGCAGGCGCGAGTAAGAAAAAGGGACACGACAAAGAAAAATCAATCGGCGATAAGAGAGATTTTTCCGGCGCAGAGAATACAAAATTCTTCAAACAAAGATTCAAAAAATCTAAAGTTGTGGGAATTTCAGGAATCTCAGTTCCAAAAGAAATTACTATATTAGAAAATGTTCAAGTAGGCGAACTCGCCAAAAAGATGAACTTAAAACCGGGAGACGTCATCGGAAAACTCATGAAAATGGGAATGATGGTGACGATCAACAATATCATCGACGCGGAAACCGCGGGCCTTTTGGCGGATGAATACGGTTGTAAGGTAAAAGTGGTCTCTCTTTACGAAGAAACCATCATCGAAGAAGAAAAAGACAGTCCTGAAGATTATATCAATCGTCCTCCTGTCGTCACCATCATGGGTCACGTCGACCACGGTAAGACGAAGTTGTTGGATACGATTCGTACCAGTTCCGTGATCGACACCGAGTCCGGTGGAATCACTCAGCATATCGGTGCGTATCAGGTAAGAACCGCAAGAGGACTCATTACATTCTTAGATACCCCGGGTCACGAAGCTTTCACTTCGATGAGAGCCAGGGGAGCTAAGGTTACGGATATCGTGGTTCTTGTAGTTGCAGCGGACGACGGGGTTATGCCTCAGACTCTCGAAGCGATCAGCCACGCCAAAGCCGCAGAAGTTCCGATCATCGTTGCGATCAACAAGATCGATCTTCCGACCGCAAATCCGGATAAGATCATGCAAGAATTAGCAAACCACGGACTCCAAACGGAAGAATGGGGTGGTCAGACCATGTATGCCAAAATCTCCGCGAGAGAAAATATCGGCATTGATAAACTTTTAGAAATGATTCTTCTGCAAGCCGAAGTGATGGATCTCAAATCCAATCCGAAACGGAAAGCAAAAGGAACGATCATCGAAGCAAAACTCGATCCGGGTCGCGGTTCCGTTGCAACGGTTCTCATTCAGAACGGAACGTTGCGCGTAGGCGATCCGTTTGTCGCGGGAATTTTCTCCGGTCGTGTGCGGGCGATGTACAACGATTTGGGTCAGTCGGTCGAGGAAGCAGGACCTGCATTCCCGGCTCAGGTGACCGGTATCGACGGAGTGCCTGACGCAGGAGCTCCTTTCGACGCGATGGCGGATGAAAAAGAAGCCAGAAATATTTCTCAACATAGAATTGAATTCGAAAGAATCGGAAACGCGGGTGCCGCGGCCGGATCCGCTTCGAAAGTCACTCTTGAGAATATGAACGAGTTTATCAAACAAGGCGCTTTGAAAGAACTCAAGGTCATCATCAAGGCGGACGTTCGCGGATCTGCGGAAGCGATCAAAGAATCTTTGGAAAAACTTTCCACTCCGGAAGTAAAGCTGAACGTAATTCAATCCGGTGCCGGTGCGATCGTGGATATGGACGTGATGCTCGCATCCGCTTCGAACGCTCTGATCATCGGTTTCCACGTTCGTGCGAATCCGAAGACCATCGCTCTTGCGGAAAAAGAACAGGTTCAGATCAAGTATTACAATATCATCTATCAAGTTGTGGATGAGATCAAACTCGCGATGGAAGGACTTCTCGAACCCGAAAAGATCGAAGAAGTTATCGGAACCGCGGAGATCAGAGAAATTTTCAAAGTCTCCAAGGTCGGAAATATCGCGGGTTGTATGGTTACCTCCGGAAAAATCGCGAAATCCGCCAATGTGCGCGTGATCAGCGAAGGTGTGATCAAGTTCGACGGGAAACTCAAATCTCTCAAACGGGTCAAAGACGACGTCAGCGACGTGGTCTCCGGTTTCGAGTGCGGGATTCAAGTGGATGGATTTAACGATTTCAAATCCGGAGATATCATCGAAGCTTACAACGTTACCGTCATCAAGCGTAAGCTTGAGTAACAGGGTTAACGGACTGTGAATCCGATCCGAAGAAAAAAAATCGAAGCGGAAGCAGTTCGAACCGTAGCCATGATGATCCTTTCCGGCAAGATAAAGGATCCGAGGGTGCATATGATTTCCGTTCACAGAGCGGAAATCTCCGAAGACGGAAAGAATATGCGAATCTTTGTAACTGCGATTTGTACACCGAAAAAGCAGATCAAGGTTTTGGCCGGGCTCAATAGCGCCGCCGGCGTTTTTCAGACGACGTTATCGGGAAAGTTAAGCTTAAGAATCGCGCCAAGAATTCAATTCCTCTGGGATGAGGAATACATTCAGAGTTTGGATGAATCACTCAGACTTACCAGAAAACCTACCAATCCGGACTGAGTCCGGATTCTTAATCATTCACAAACCCGAGGGAATGACTTCTTCGGATCTTGTGGTGGTCGCGCGTAAAAAACTCCGTTTAAAAAAAGTCGGTCACACGGGGACTCTGGATCGGGCCGCGAGCGGACTCATGATTCTTCCCATAGGAAGTTGTACGAGTTTTTCCAGCGTATTCTTAGAAAAAGAAAAATCTTACGAGGCCTGGGTAAAACCCGGAGAATCCACCGATTCCGGAGACAAGGAAGGAGAAATTTTAGAATCCCTTCCCAAAGAACAAACCGCCGCGTGGTTCCAAGAAAATCAAAATCTCTTAAAGGAACTTTTTCTTGAGGTGCCAACCTGGGAAACCCAAGAAGCCCCGGACGTTTCCGCTCTCAAGGTGAATGGACGGAGAAGGTCCGATCTTTTTCGAGAAGGTGTGGCCTTGGTTCCTGCAATTCGAAAGATTCGCGTCTATCAGTACGAACTCGGAGATTTTAGCGCGGAATCGATTCAGTTTAAGATTCGAGTTTCTGCCGGAACTTATATCCGAAAGATCGTAATGGACATTTCCGATCGAGCGGGGTTTCCTCTTCGTCTCGAAAGACTGGTTCGCACGAGCATCGGAAAGATCCATCTGAACCAAGCGGATTCTTATGAGAATCTTTTGGAAGGAAAGGTCAAAATCCATCCTCCGGAGGCGATCTTAGAATTTCCAACCCTCGAGATTCCCGGGACGGAAGTCCGAAACGTTCTCAATGGAAGAAAGACCAAGTTGGAATGGATTCCTCCAACCGAATTCTTACTCGTTTCTCCGGAAGGGGAGATTCTCGCCTGGTGTAAGAAAGAAGAACATGGAATCCATGAGTTAGATTATAAATATTTAAGAGTCTTCCCTAAAAATTAGCTTTAAAGGGGGGCCTATGACCTGAAAAATGGTAAAAAGGTATATTCACGATATGATAGCTACTGAACAGAAAAAAACAATTATCAGTAATTTTGCCCGTAAAGCGGGAGACACTGGGTCCACAGAAGTGCAAGTCGCATTGATTGACGCAAGAATCAAAGAACTCAACGAACATTTTAAATCTCATAAAAAGGATTTTCATTCTAAAACAGGTCTTTTGAGACTTGTGAGCAAAAGAAAGAAACTTCTGGATTATCTTAAAAGAACCGAACTAGACCGTTATAAAAAACTGATCGAAACTCTCGGCCTTCGTAAGTAAGCGAGTCCGATATGACACATACAATTTCCGGTCAGTACGGCCGTGATTCTATCGTTTTAGAAACCGGTAACTGGGCGAAACAGGCTCATGGGTCCGTAGTTTATAAGTCTGGTAATCTGGTTTTATTAGCCACCGTTTGTGCGGCCGAGGATGCGAAAGAGGGACAAGATTTTTTCCCTCTTACTTGCGAATATACCGAGAAACTTTATTCCGTCGGTCGTTTTCCGGGCGGCTATTTCAAAAGAGAAGCCAAACCTCCTGAACACGAAGTTCTCACTTCAAGAATCATAGACAGACCGATCCGTCCCTTATTTCCGGAAGGATATTTCTGCGAAGTGCAATTGCAAGTGCAGGTTCTTTCTGCAGACGGAGACGTTACCGTCGCAGGACACGCGTTAAATGCCGCGAGCGCTGCATTAGCAGTTTCTGATATTCCATTCAATGGTCCTATCGGTGGCGCAAGAATCGGAAGAATTGACGGAGAACTCGTTCTCAATCCAACCAACAAAGAACTTTTAAATTCGGATTTGGATCTCGTTGTAGCCGGAACTAAAACTCATATCGTAATGATCGAAGGAGAAGCGAAGGAACTCAGCAATGAGGAAATGCTCGCGGCTCTTCGTTTTGCTCAAAAACACATCGCCGAATTCGTAGCGCTTCAGGAAGAATTCGCTAAAAAGATCGGCGTCGTCAAAAGAGAAGTAAAACTCAGAAAGAAAGACGAAGAACTTCTTACAAAAGTGAAAGATTACGCTTTTGAAAAATTAAAAGCGGCAAATCAAACTTCCGATAAAACTTCTCGTAACAAAGAAATCTCAAACGTAAACAAAGAAGTCGTAGAATTCTTTAAACAAACCGTAGAAGAATCCGAGAAGATCAAAGACATCAAATCCTATCTTCACGAATTGGAATATGAAATCGTTCGCGAACAAGTTTTAACACAAGGAACTCGTTTTGACGGAAGAAAGTTAGACGAAATTCGTCCGATTTCAGTTGAAATCAATCCTCTTCCGGGTCCTCACGGATCTTCCGTTTTTACAAGAGGTCAAACCCAGTCTCTGGGAGTTGTGACTCTTGGGACCGGATCCGACAATCAGAGATACGAAACCCTGGAAGGACAAAAAGAAAAGTCCTTTATGCTTCACTATAACTTCCCTGCGTTTTCAGTAGGTGAGGTTCGCAGATCTTCCGGTCCTGGAAGAAGAGAAATTGGTCACGGAAATTTGGCGGAAAGAGCGTTGAAACTTGTTCTTCCAAAACCGGACGAGTTCCCTTACGTTATCCGCGTTGTATCCGAAATTTTAGAATCCAATGGTTCCAGCTCTATGGCTTCCGTTTGTTCCGGTTCTCTCGCGCTGATGGCGGCGGGTGTTCCGATCAAGGGAAGTGTTTCCGGAATCGCGATGGGACTTTTCTCCGATACGTCCGGAAAGTTCGCAGTGCTTTCCGATATCGCAGGTTTGGAAGATCATTTCGGAGATATGGATTGTAAGATTGCGGGAACCAGAAAAGGGATCACCGCATTCCAGATGGACTTGAAAGTTACCGGAGTGAGTTTCGACGTTCTCGAAAGCGTTTTTACTCAGGCGCAAAAAGGTAGATTCCATATTCTTGATATTATGGAGAAACATATCGCCAAAGCCGCGGATCATCTTGCGGGAACAGCTCCTAGAATTATCGTGAGAAATATTCCTAAAGATAGAATCGGGGAATTGATCGGTCCCGGCGGTAAGAACGTTCGTGGTATCAGCGAACTCACAGGCGCCGAACTCTATATCGAAGACGATGGTCGTGTAACGATTTCCGGTGCGAACCAAGAGTCCGCGGAAAGAGCCGCGAAGATGGTCGATGGATTCTTTACTGAAGTGGAAGTTGGAAAGATCTACGAAGGAAAGGTGAAACGTATCGCCGACTTCGGAGCCTTTGTCGAAATTCTTCCCGGAAAAGAAGGTCTCTGTCATATCTCTAAGATCGATTTTAAGAGAGTCAATTCCGTTAAGGATATCGTTAAGGAAGGAGATATCATCCGTGTGAAAGTCCTCAACGTGGACAAAACCGGAAAGATCGATCTTTCCAGAAAAGACGCGCTCGAAGAAGAGCAAGTCTAAGATTTCAAAAGCGCCCTTGGAGCAAGAACCTTCACAGCAAGTCTATAGGAAAGTTCTTCCCGGGGGCATAACGGTCCTCTTTCAAAAAGCTCCTCATACAGTCAGTGTCTCCGCCGGCGTTTTTGTCCGAGTCGGATCCAGACATGAATCTCCGAAGAACGCAGGCTATTGTCACTTTTTAGAGCACATGCTCTTCAAAGACACGGCGAAACGCACCGCGAAAGAACAAGCAGAAGACATCGAAAGGGTCGGCGGTTTTACAAACGCGGCGACTTCCAGAGAATATACTTACTTTCACGTAACCGTAGCCGGTAAACACCTGGGTCTCGGATTAGAATTGTTATCCGAAATGATCTACGAGCCTCTGCTCAAACAATCGGATATCGAAAACGAGGCCGGAGTGATCTTGGAAGAACTTCAAGGTTACGAAGATTCCCCCGAAGATTATATCCACGACTTTTATTATCAGAATTTTTTTCCTAAGAATCCTTTAGGACGAGATATTATCGGAACGAGAGAATCCATCTCCAATGTGAGTCATAAGAGTTTATTAGAATTCTATGATACGTATTATCACACTGAAAATATGTTTCTTTCCGTTTCCGGAAATTTCGAACCGGATGAAATCTTTTCCATCGTTGGGAAACATTTTAACAAACCCAGAAATAAAAAGAAAGAAGGGAACGACCTGATTCTTCCCAAAAAGAAATGGGGATACTTTCCAAAAAAAAAGAAGCTGGAACAGGTTTATTTTATTTTGGGTGGAGAAGGTTTTCAGAGAGAGTTTCACAACGCTTCCAAAGCGAGTCTGTTTACTCATATCTTAGGCGGCGGAACTTCTTCCCGACTTTTTCAAAAGGTGCGAGAAGAGAAGGGGCTTTGTTATCAGATCACGGCGTATCCTTCTTCGTATGCGGATGTCGGGATCAACAGTATCGTATGTTCCACTTCTAAAGACAAATTCATTACTTGTATGGAAACTATCTCCGACGAACTCAAATCGATTTTGGATCGTGGAATTACGGAGAAGGAACTCAGAGACGCCCAGACAAATCACGAGGGAACTCTTTCCATCAGTTACGAACAGACGGAATCTCGGATGAATACGATCGCTCTGATGGAACTCTACTACGGAAGAAATTATACTTACGAAGAGAGGGTAAAGGAGATCTATTCCATTACTCTGGACGATCTCAACAACTTTGCAAAATCCGTTTTTGGAATTCCAAAGCTCCATCTTTCCGCTCTTGGTAATCTTGGCGCTAAAGAAGAAAAAGCGGTTCAGAAGTTGTTTTCCCTGTAAGTTTTTTCTTTCCTCTGATTTAAGCACAGCCTGTTGGAAGAATCGTTGTCATTGTGGGAACTCTTACGTTTACCGACGCGGTTTCTGCGAAGTTCGTATAACTGCACAGGGCTAACGTTGTGGGAACTCTTACAGGTTAGCGACTTCTCCGATTCTGCGAAGTTCGTATAATTTCACAGTGCTATCATTGTGGGAACTCTTACAGGTTAGCGACTTCTGCGATTCTACGAAGTTCGCCTAACTGCACAGTGCTATCATTGTGGGAACTCTTACAGGTTAGCGACTTCTGCGAAGTTCGTATAATTTCACCGTGAGGATCGCTGTGGGAACTCTCACAGGTTTGAACTTCTGCGATTCTACGAAGTTCGTCTAACTGCACAGTGCTGACGTTGTGGGAACTCTCACGGGTTTGCGACTTCTGCGATTCTGCGAAGTTCGTATAATTTCACTGTAAGGATCGCTGTGGGAACTCTCACAGGTTTGAACTTCTGCAATTCTACGAAGTTCGCCTAATTTCCTTCGATAAAAGATTGTTGTGGAGATTCTGATGAGAATCATGGAAATCTCTTTCTTGAGAAAAAAATCTTTAAGAGAGGAGATTCACAAAGAATGAAAATTTCAGTTAAAAAACTAAAACCAAACGCGGAACTTCCCGGATTACAAACGATTCATTCGGCGGGTTATGACGTGCACGCGTGCCTGGATTCCAATCTAATCCTCGAACCGGGAAAGGTTTTTTTGGTTCCGACGGGGCTCTCTTTTGCGATTCCTCCGGAATATCATTTTGAAATTCGTCCACGATCGGGCTTCTCGACTAAGAATCGAATTCTCATTCCGAATTCTCCCGGTACGATTGATAGTGATTATCGAGGAGAGTTGATGATTCCTCTTCTAAATTTAGGAGATTCTCCCTTTGTAGTCGAGCACGGAATGAGAATCGCGCAACTCCTCATTCGTAAAACCTGGTATGCGGAATGGTCCCTCGTCGAAGAATTCCCGGATCAAACCGAGAGAGGCGCGGGCGGATTCGGCTCAACGGGCGTATAACGTTCTCTCTTCTTTCCAGTTTTTTTTAGACCCGTCCTTGATAAAAGGTCGAAAATCTGAAAATAAGTTCTGTTGTTTATCATGAGAAATCTTGTTCTATTTTTTATACATCAGTAAGATATTAATTTCCGAATATTCTAAAAATAAAATGTTTCCTTCTGCATCCGGCGGAAGGATTCCCGATATCCCGAGGTTTATTCGCGTTCGTTGCTGCTATAAAGTTTTCGAAATCGTCTTTGGACAAAAAGCGTCGAGATCGATTGGAAACACCACCGATCTTTCAAAGCTTTCTCTTTTGAACATCTTTATCCTAAATCCAGATCGGAGAGCTTCGAGGGCACGGTAGATTCGAAAAACTCGAATCAAAAGAAAGCCTCTAATCTGCGAAAAAACAATCGATCCATGGAGAAACTCGAGAATAAAACGCATCCTTGGATTCCATTGCGATTCTGCTTCCCATCCTATAAAAGTGTGTTAAACATTGTTTAAAGAAGTCTTGCAAAGACCGCGTAGGAAACTTTAGTTCGTTCAAAACATGAGGTAAAAGAGTGAAGGATAAAAACCAATATCTATTGGATTGCTATCAGGCGGCGTTTGGGACAAACATGCCCGTTTCCTTGAGAGATATGATTCTCAGTGGCGAATTTATAAAATTTTCTAAAAAGGATTTTTTGCATAAGGAGTCGAATCAATTCTTTGAAGTTGAGTTGATCAAAGATATCGGAGATCGTATGGGCGGCCTGGTCGATCAGAGCACCCGGATTTCGATCGCGGAGGGTTTGGATCGGGATGAACCGATTGCCTTTGCGGATCTAAAGCCAAAATCCGGAGGGGATGATTTTATATATAACTTCGTTGTATTTCCTGCCTACGACGAAGAAGATCCGTGTGCGGTTTATCTTCTCAAACATAAGGGATATCCCGCCGACGAGTTTGAAGATGAGGACGAAGACGGGGATGAGGTGAGCGTTGAGAGTGATTTGGAATTCGAGCTGCAATCCGTTTTCGATTCTTTTAATGAACTCTTTTTAAGTCTTGAAAGATAAGCCGAGCCTATTTTACAGCCTCTTTTTTGGCGCCACTTAGAGTCTGCTCTAAGTCAAAAGAAAATTTCGTTTTCAGTTTTCATTCTTTCCAAAGCTGTCTAATCCATAAAGACTTCGGAGTTAAAGAATTTAATGGAAACGATGTTAAAAGGAAAGACCGCTCTGGTCACGGGCTCTACCGCGGGGATCGGTTTTGCGATCGCAAAACAGCTGCTAAACGAAGGTGCAAACGTATTTATCAACGGAAGAACTGAGTCCCGTGTGGATCAAGCGATCGCACAATTGAAGGATGAGATTCCGAACGGAAACGTAAAAGGATTGATCGCCGACTTTGGAAAAAAGCAAGAGATCGATTCGATTTTGAAAGAATTACCCGAGGTCGATATTCTTATCAACAACGTGGGAATTTTCGAACCGAAGGACTTTACGGAAATTCCGGACGAAGATTGGTTTCGTTTTTTGGAAATAAATCTCTTGAGCGGTGTAAGACTCTCCAGATTCTATCTTCCTAAAATGCTAAAGAAGAATTGGGGAAGAATCCTTTTTATCTCGAGCGAATCCGGAGTTCAAATTCCGGAAGAAATGATTCACTACGGAGTTACAAAGAGCGCGCAGATTTCTCTCGCAAGGGGACTTGCCGAACTGACAAAGGGGACTAACGTTACCGTGAATTCAGTTCTTCCCGGACCCACTCGTTCGGAAGGAGTCGGAGGATTTATTGAGAATCTCGCTGCCAATCAAAAGGTTTCCACCGAAACCGTTGAAAAAGAATTTTTTAAGAATGCGCGCCCGTCCTCTCTTCTTCAAAGATTTGAGAGTGTGGAAGAAATCGCAAATTTGGTGACTTATCTTTCGAGTTCTCTTTCCTCCGGAACAAACGGCGCAGCGGTGCGCGTGGACGGAGGAGTTGTGAAGTCGGCATTCTAAACATGAAATTAAGCGTACTCGATCAATCTCCTATTCGAAAGGGCGGTTCTGCAAGACAGGCCGTCTTAGAAACAATTGAACTCGCAAAGCTCGCGGACGAATTAGGTTACACTCGGTTTTGGGTATCAGAACATCATAATATTCAAGGACTTGCAGGTTCTACTCCCGAGGTTTTGATTTCGCATCTCGCAGGGATCACAAAAAATATTCGCGTCGGTGCGGGAGGTGTGATGCTTCCCAATCACAGTGCCTTAAAAGTCGCCGAGAATTTTAGAATGTTGGAAACCCTCTTTCCGGGAAGAATCGATTTAGGATTGGGAAGAGCTTCGGGAAGCGATCGATTGACCGCTTCGATTTTAAATCCGGGCTCACAATTCGTTCGAAACGATTTTGGTCAACAGCTCTTAGATCTTCAGTGTTATCTTACGGACCGAGCCGAGGAAGATTCGATTCAGATGAAAGTTAAGGCGATTCCGAAAGCGGATACGGTTCCGGAGTTGTGGATTCTTACATCGAGCGGGGAGAGCGGACTGCTCGCGGCTCATTTTGGTTTAGCGCTTTCTTTTGCTCATTTTATCAATCCTCTTGGCGGACCGAATGCAGTGAGGGCTTATAAGGATCGTTTTCGTCCTTCGGAATCTTTGGCTTTTCCACAAGCGAGTTTAGGAATATTTGTTCTCTGCGCGGAGAGCGAAGAAAAAGCGGAAGAGTTAAGGACTGTGATGGATCGGCAGTTGTTGAATATCGGAAAAGGGATCAGCGAAGGAGTATTGCCTTATGAAGAAGTGATCAAAAGTCAATATACCGAGTTTGAGAAAGCGGTGATCTTGCAAAATCGCGGGAGGATGGTCGCGGGAACTCCCGATAAAGTGAAAGAAGAGATTCTTCAATTAACAAAAGAATACGAAGTGGAAGAGGTTGTTGTGACGACGATTACCTATGATTTTGAAGATAGACTTCGTTCCTATCGTCTTCTTGCAAATGCGTTTGATCTAAAGCCGATTCTTTCGGTTTAAAAAAATGTCCGATCTTCGGACAAACAATTCTCTTTTCTATCAAATGACAAAATTAGAATCAAATTCTTTGTATCTGAAAAGTAAGAATTTTAGAATCAAGGAAAAAGACTGTATAAGGAGATTCTAAAATGTTTAAGGATGAAGAAGGACTTGATTCGGATTATTTTTGGAAGAATTCTCCGAAATTCGAGATTAAAAATCATCGATTGTTTTTTAAAACTTCTCCGGACACGGATTTTTGGCAGAAGACACATTACGGCTTTCGAAGAGACAACGGTCATTGTCTTTTGAAAAATATTACGGCCGATTTTTCACTTTCCGTAAGAACTGAATTTTATCCAAAGAAACAATATGATCAGTGCGGTCTGATCGTTAGAATCGATTCTGAAAATTGGATCAAAACTTCCATAGAATATGAAACCTCCGATCATTCGCGCCTTGGTTCCGTAGTTACAAACCTCGGCTATTCCGATTGGGCCACTCTCGATATCCACTCTAAGATCAATACGATGTGGTATCGAATTCAAAACAAAGAAAACGATTTTTTATTAGAATATTCTGAAAATGGAATGAACTGGAAACAACTTCGGATGGCTCATTTGCTTTTGAATAGTCGACCGTTAGCCGTCGGAATCTATGCTTGTAGTCCGATGGAAAGTTCCTTTGAATGTGTCTTTGATCATTTTGAATTGGGTGATTCCGAATGGCCGGTTTGATTTTTTATTTTGAACTTTGAGTTTCGTGTTGTTGATGTTTTGTAGAACGTGAAGTTTTGTGCGTTTATACGTAGTTCATATAATTTGCAGAGTCAAGATCGAACCTGTGTATAGTTTGAAATCTGTTCGGAAGGGGATTGTTGTTTGGGGATTTATACGAAGTTCGTCTAAGCACGCGGATATCTTTTTCGAAACTGATTGTAGGAACTCCGACTGCTTTACCTTTGCCGGTTATACGAAGTTCGCATAACCGCGCTGGTAAGAGTTTCGATTTATACCGCTTGAATGGAGGGGTTCCCTACAGCGTATTTTTCGGATAATTCTTCGAAGTTTGCAGAAACAGCATATCAAGTTGGATTTGATTTATCGATGTTTTTATACGAACTTCGCGTAAGCTCGCAAATTCATTTGTAATTCTCCGTTCGCATAACCGCGCGGATTTCTTTTCCAAGGGTTCAGCGCCGACTCCAACCTCGCGAATTTACAGAGTATTACAAAACAATCCGAGAGAATACTTTCTTCTCTTCTGATCATTGAAATTGATTTTATCGATTCTCTTACGAAGGGAATTTGAGAATTCAAAGTGGTAGTTCCTACACTTCTCTCTCAAAAAAACGGGGTCCGGGGTTCTTCCAGGAGAAATTCCCCGGAAAGGGGGTAGCGTAAGACGCGAAAGCGGCTGGAGCGAGGGGGACTTTTCCCCCTCATTGCGCCCACACAAACCGATTTGTGTGGGAACTCCCCAAACTTTCTTTACTTGAGAATCTCTCTTCCCTTCGAACCGATCTGAGCGCTCACATAACCTCGTTCTTCCATGAGTTCCATAAGACGAGCCGCCTTGTTATAACCGATCCTCATTCTTCTCTGAAGATAACTTGCGGAAGCCTTTCTATCAGAACGAACGATCTCCCAAGCTTGTTCAAAAAGTTCTTCGTCTTCTTCATCGATCGAAGAACTCTCGGGCTCTTCGTCCAAGTCAAAATCCACGTAAGAAGGTTTCCCAAACTTCCGAGCTTCCTCCACGATCTTCTCGATCTCTTCTTCCGAAACATAAGGAGATTGAATTCTCACGAGATCCGCCGCGGTCGGTGACTTGTAGAGAAAATCCCCTTTTCCAAGAAGTGACTCCGCGCCGTTTTGATCCAAGATGATTTTAGAATCCGTCTTCTGTGCTACGTGGAACGCCATTCTCGCAGGGCAGTTTGCTTTGATAAGACCCGTAATCACATCCACGGAAGGACGTTGTGTCGCCATGATTAGATGGATCCCGACCGCACGAGACTTCTGAGTGATTCTCGTGATCGCGTCTTCGAGATCTTTTCCGGAAACCATCATAAGATCCGCGAGCTCGTCTATAAAGATTACGATATAAGGCATCTTCTTATATCCGTCTCTATGCGCTCCCTGTTCCACTTTCTCATTATAAGTTTTAAAATCTCTACACTTGAGTTTTGAAACGGAATGATAACGAGCTTCCATCTCTTGAATCGCCCAAGCGAGAGCGCGCGTCGCTTTTTTCGGATCGGTGATCACGGGCATAAGAAGATGGGGAATGTCTTCATAGAGCGTAAGTTCCACCATCTTCGGATCGATCATGATAAAACGAACTTCTTCCGGAGAAAGATGCACCACGAGAGAAGAGATCATAGAATTCAGACAAACCGATTTTCCGGAACCGGTGGTCCCCGCAACAAGAAGATGCGGAAGTTTATTGAGATCAATGCTGACTAACTTTCCTGAAATATCTTTTCCAATCAGAATCGAAAGATCTTTCTTAGGTCTCAGGCTTAAGTTTTGATGGAGGATGTCTCCGAGAAAAACGTCTTCTCGAATCGTGTTCGGAACTTCGATCCCGATCGTTGACTTTCCGGGAATCGGAGCGACGATACGAATATTCTTCACCGCGAGATAAAGGCGAAGTTCGTCGGCAAGAGATGTAATTCTTCCCAACTTCACTCCGGGGGGAGGAGTGAGTTCGTAACGAGTGATAATCGGCCCTCTCTCCATAGAAACAACTTGAGATTCATATCCGTACTGACGAATGATCTCTTCGATCTTACGAGCGACCTTGTCGCTCTCGATTTTAAAGAGAGGATCTTGAATCTTTGTAGTCGTAGTCTTGAGACTCTTGAGAGGAACGTGATAAATAGAACGTTTCGACTTTACTTCCGGAATCAATGTGACCGGTGGAAATGGAAGCGCCTGTTCGAGTTTGGGTTCCTTTTTTTCAAAACTTGGAATTGCTTTTGGAACTGAAGAAAGCGGAACAAACGTTTTATCCACTGTGATTTCCGCAACTTCCTCAAAAGATTCTTCCGGAACGACTTCCGAAGATTCCTCTGATTCTTCTTCAACGACCGCGTCTTCATAAAATTCTTCTTCCATTTCTTCTGAAGAATCTTCGATCCATTCTTCCTCTTCTTCTTTCAAAGAATGGAATGTTTCTTCCTTAGGAGGTGAAACGATCGTGATCATATTTTCTTTTTTTGAAAACGAACTCGGAACATCCGAAGTTCTAAAGTCTACGATTTCCCAGCTCGAAGAGGATTCTTGAAAACTTTTTTCTTCTCTTATTTTTTCAGAGAGCGCGGAAGAAACCGATTGGAAACGAAAGACTTTTCCTTCTTCTTCGAAATTCCCGGAGAACACGCCTTGATTTTGAAAACGAATCCGCGAATTTTCCTGAGATACAAAGGATCCGGAATCTACTTTCGAGAGAAGATCGGAAAGCCTTCCCTCTTTTCCAAAAGTGGAATGAAGAGCCGTCTGCAAGGGGGAAGGTTCGATTCTCCCCGAACCTTTTTCACGAGAATGCATTTTTTGAAAGAGTTCTTCGGGAGAATGGTTTCCGCTCGAAAGAGAAGCGAACCAGGGTGGACTGGATTCTCGGTTCTGAATTTTTTCGACCGCCGATTGAAAGAGAGTTCCAAGACTGCTCCCCCCATTTCCAAATCCGGATTGAAATCCTTCCTTATATTTTGCCCCTGCCGTCCCGAGGATCCTTCCCAGAAAATGAAGCGGGGATTCGTTTAACAAAAGTATTAATCCGTAGAAGTAAAAAACAAGATGAATGAGAATTTTTCCGGTCGATCCGAAAATGAATTCCAATCCGGAAGAAAGGAGTTGTCCGACGAGACCTCCTTGAGATGCAAAGGGAATCGTTGAGACGTGCCCGGTCACTTGAAGGGTCACCGTAAAACAAAACAAAAAGACGGGAAGAGAAAAGAGTCGGTTCGTGAGATCAAATTCGTCTTTGACTAAACGAAGAGACCCAAGACCGATCGAGAAAAGTCCGGGGAGAAAAGACGCCGCACCGAACATAAAAAACATTCCATAGGAAAGATAGAATCCAAGTCTTCCAAAGAAATTGTGCTGTATTCCCTTCTCTCCCGCGTCGAAAGACCCCAGGGAAAGGGTCAGAATAATCCCCGAAAAAAGTAAGACATAGGGAAGAATCTTTTTCCCATTCTGCAGGTTCCAGGCTGGTTTGAGGTCTTTGGATTCCATGCTATTTGTATCGGAAACTGCCCAGAAAAAGAAAAGAGACTTAATTTTGGATTTTTTTCGCCTTTTAGAAAAGGGAATCGGTTTGCGTGAGTTCCTACTTTTGGGCCGCATGCGGGGGAAAAATCCCCCTCGCTCCAGCCGCTTCGCGTCTTACGCTACCCCCTTTCCGGGGAATTTCTCCTGGAAGAACCCCGGACCCCGTTTTTTTCGGGGAGAAGTGTAGGAACTACCACTTTGAATTCTCAAATTCCCTTCCTAAGAGAATCGATAAAATCAATTTCAATGATCAGAAAAAAAGAAAGTATCTCTCGGATTGCATTGTAATGCTCTTGAAATTCTCTTTTGGGATAGATCAAGATGAAGTATATATCTGTAATTCTTGTGGAACGTTGGAACTCCTTGGTTCATCGTGCTTACGATGGAATCCCCAACTTCCGACTCTTCCAGATACAAAAGGTAATTGAAAAGAAAGCAGCGAGAAACTCCGTGAGCCTGGGCTAAAACGCTCAATAAGGCCCAACTTTCAGCGCCAATCCTGGTGTTGATTTTCTTCATTTTTTTCTTACCCGGACTCAATTGATATAAGGTCGTGGCTGCTCTTTTTCCCAATCTTCGTGTCGAAGACAAAAACTTTCCGTATCGTTTCAAGAGAATCGGAATTCTTTTAGGAAGGATTCTTCTCTCTTTCTGAGGATACCGGAGAACGGTTTTTTCCGGTATAAGGAGGGTTACGACGATCGTCTGATTTTCCCTGAGGCGTGATTGAACGAGATGGTCCTGATTGAGCAGTAATATTCCCATACCTTCTACGGTTCCCTGAAGAAGTGGATCGGTGCCTTTGATTCGAAAAAAAATCGGAATGAGAAGAAAATTGTTCTTCTTCGGGTTTCACTTCGACCAGGGGCCGGTTGGAAATCTCGGTTCAACTGCGAACTGTGGGAACTCTCACAAACCCAGCTCCACAATTGCCCACAGTCGAATTAACCCCAACCCTCATTGTAGGAACTCCCCGAGAACCCAATCCAACGGCCAAACCCCCATCGCACCGAAATTCTCCCGAACCTGGTCCTCTCAAATTTTAGAAAGTGACAAGGTTCCTAATGCGTCCGAAGGTAGTAAAAAAATCCCGGGAGATCCGGTTTTTCTCATGAAAAAAACAATCATTCTCTCTTTTTGTTTCTTATTTCTAACCTTAGAATCCACTCTTTGGGCGCAACCCTCTCATAACTGGAATTCTCCTTCCGAAGTGGTCAAACAGGTGAAGAAGAAGTTTAGCGATCTGAGTTCCTACAAAGCCGATTTTCAGATCCAAACCGTATCCAATAAAAAAAGCAAAAACATGAGAGGAGTCTGTCTTTATAAAAAAGGCGGAAGAATCCGTTATCAATTCAGCGATCCTTCCGGAGATGAGATCGTATCCGATGGAAAAACTCTCTATATCTATATCGCTCGTCTGAATGCGGTTGGAAAACAAGACCTTACATTAAATAAATCGAATAAATCAGGACCTATCTTTTCCAGTTTTACGGACGAAGGTCTTTCTCGTATTTTTAGAAAGTATCACTACAAGTTTGATTCCATCGAACAACCTCAGGTTTCACCAAAAGACGGACGCAAATACTTCGTTCTCAATTTAGAACAAAGAGAAAAGGTCGGCGGGTTTGAAACGATGCTTCTTTACGTGGACGCCGAAAGTTATTTTATTCAAAAAGCGGTGGCGAGTGACGGAAGAGGAAAAGAAACTACAGTAGAATTTTCGAATATAGAAACAAATCCCGATTTGGAAGACGGTCAGTTCAATTTTCATATTAGCGGAAACGCAAAAATCGTAAACAACCCTCTTGTGTCGGAACAATAACCAAAGTCCGAGAAAGGAGCGAAAACATTGAATCAGAAAAGAGTAGGACAAATTCTCCGCGAAGCGAGAGAAGAAAAAAAGCTAAGCGTAAAAGACGTAGCGAAAGAAACAAACATTTCGGTGAAATATATCCTCGCACTGGAAACAGAGGACTATTCCCAATTTCCGGGTGAAACCTTCACCATGGGATTTTTAAAAAACTACGGAAGTTATCTCAAACTAGACACGGGACAGTTGATCAACTTGTATCGTGGTGAAAAAATCGAAGAGTCTCAGGCTCCTCTCGAAGAACTCACACGTCCCACAACTTCTTATTATTCTAAAATCAACGTGGATAAGAATAAGATCTTTACGATCGCGGCGGTTCTTGTCATTCTAATCTGCGCTTATATCATCATCGACGTAGCAACCGATTCTTCTTCCGGCGACGACGCGGTGGAAGAATCCGGTAAAAAACTGGACATCCCCGAAAACATCGACTTCTCCTCCAGATCAATCCCGGACAATAGAAGTGAATCTTTTATTCTTACACCGGACAAGGGAGTAAGTTTTTCCGTAAGCAACCAACAGTGTAAGCTCTTCATCGATTCCGTAGAAAAGGGCGGGGCTGTAAACACCGCGGTTCTTGCTTTTAATGTCTATCCGGAACTCACCGTATATAAATTCCGTCTGAGCGAAGGACAGGAAAAAGTTCTGAGTTATACGATTCCCGAAATCTCAAGCCTGAGACGCAACGTAAGAATCATCGCGCAAGCCGTGACTGAAAACTCGGCTAAGGTTCTTGTAACGCTCAGTGAAGAGGAGCAAAAACCGGAAAGCGCAGTCGACACCACAAAGACATTAGGCGACGTTCCAATCCAAGTGACTCTTTTCTTTAGCAAAGCCAGTTACGCCGAATTCATCATCGACGGACAGATGGGTTTTAGAGGTCTTGTGCAGGCCGGAGAAAACCGAAGCCTCGAAGCAAAGGATCGTCTCGAACTCAAAGTGGGAGACGGTTCCGCGGTGGAAATGATCCAGAACGGAAAACCTAAGATCACATTGGGACGTCCCGGAAAACTCGTAAAGAAGATCTTTGTCAAAACGCAAAACCCTTATGATAGTACACAATCCGTCATCAGGGAGTTGGGAGAATAGAATTTCTTGGAAAAGAAATTCTTCATCACCACACTAGGGTGTCCGAAGAACACGGCGGACTCCATGAGCATGCATCATTCTCTTCTGGAAGAGGGATTTGTTCCCGCTACACTTCCGGAAGAATCTGATTTTCATTTTATCAATACCTGCACCTTCATTCAGTCCGCGACCGAAGAAACGATTCAAACGATTCTTTCCGCGGCTCAGGTAAAAAAACAAAATCATCAAAAACTCGTAGTAGTGGGTTGTTTTGCGGAACGTTATCCGGATAATATCAGCGCCGAAATTCCGGAAGTGGATCTCTTTTTTGGAACGGGAAAATACAACCAAGCGGGAAAACTTCTCAGAGAAAAGTTCCCCGATCTTTCTCCTCCAAAATTAGAATTCAACGAAGACATATTAGAAAGACTCAAACTTTCCGCGGGTATCGAAAACTATTCCAAACCGTACGCGTATGTAAAAGTTTCAGACGGTTGCAACCGAGGATGTTCTTTTTGTATCATTCCTTCTTTTCGCGGGAAGTTTAAAGAATCTCCGGTGGAAGATATCGTCCGCGACGCGGATCGTGCGATTCGCGCGGGAGCCAAAGAGATCTGTCTTGTTTCCCAAGACACGGTTTATTACGGAAGGGATTCGGAAGTTCTTCTGGATATGGTTCGTAAAGTTTCCGAAATCGAAGCGCTCAAGATTCTAAGATTGTTGTATTTGTATCCGGATAAGAAGACTGAAAAACTCATTCGTCTTATGGGTCAAACCCCGAAGATCGCACCTTATCTTGAATCTCCTCTCCAACACGTTTCTTCTAAAATTTTAAAGAGCATGAACCGCGCCGGAGAAAGTTCCTACTTCAAGGATCTTTTTTCACTCGCGAGAGAAGTCAAACCGGGTCTGGAGATTCGCACTTCGTTTATCATCGGTTATCCGGGAGAAGAACCGGACGACGTGGATCAGATCCTTCGTTTTATCGAAGAGACAAGACCCGAAAAGGTGAACTTATTTTCTTATTCTCCGCAGGAAGGAACCAAAGGCGCCGAGGTCAAACAGACCGTATCCGAAAAAGAAAAATCGAAACGAATCAATCTTATCCGCGACGCGCACTTGGCGATCTTGGAAGAGATCCACGAATCAAGAATCGGTCAGACCTACGACGCGATCGTCGACAATATCGAAGACGGTCAAGCTGTGGTAAGAAGACTTCAAGACGCGCCGGAAATGGACGAGGTCGTTTATGTGGACGATCCTTCTTTGATTCCGGGAACTCTTGGAAAAGTCAGGATCGATTCTTTTTACGAATATGACATGAACGGAACCTGGTTTTTTTGAATGAACAAAGTTATTTTCAATATTCCTAATATTCTTACGATGCTCCGCGTAGCCGCGGTTCCCTTTTTTGTCTGGTTTTTATTCCAGAAAGAATGGGAATATCATATCGCAGCTCTGATTCTTTTCGTCGTCGCGTCCTTGACCGATCTCATCGACGGTTATCTCGCTCGTAAATGGAATCAGGAAACCGAGTTCGGAAAATTCTTAGATCCGCTCGCGGATAAGATCATCGTAACTGGTTGTTTTGTTACGTTTATCTTTTTGCAGGAACAGATCGAATTCTGGATGGTCTGTATGATCATCGGAAGAGACATGCTCATCACTTGTCTTCGTTATCTCGCGATTCGCCAGGGACAATCGATCCGAACCACGATGCTCGGCAAAGTAAAGACCGTCTTTCAGATGGGAGCGATCGTACTCATTCTTGTATTCTTTATTCTCGTATCGAGTAAGAAAAGAATTTTGATCAACGAGGCTTACGCTTCCGGAAAGGCTTCCGGTCTCACGGTATTCGAGATTGCAACCGGGAATGCGATTTACTTTTTTCAAAACTTAAACAAGAATACCACCTTGGGAGATATCATCTTCGGTCTCGGAGCCTTTGTTCCTTATTGGGGAATGCTCATCACGACCGCGATCACTGTATTCTCAGGGCTTCGTTATATGGTATCCAACAGCCAAGTTCTTTATCCCTCCAATATCAAAAGGATGTTTCAGAAACGTGGAACCAAGAGCAGCAATTCTTAAACTGATCGATCGAAAACACCTCACTTCCGAAGAAGCCGAGACTTTTCTAAATCACGTCATGAAAGGAGAAGTTTCCGAAATTCTTCTTTCCGCTTTTTTAAGCGCGATGAGAGCCAATGGAGAATCGGTCGACGAAGTCCTCGGTTGCACCTTGGCCCTTCGCAAAAACGCGCTCCGACCGAAGACAGTATTTCCTTTTGATCTTTTGGACACTTGTGGAACCGGAGGAGACGGACAGGGGACGATCAATATCAGCACCCTTTCCGCGATTACTCTTGCTTCTTTAGGAATCAAGGTCGCCAAACACGGAAACAGATCCGTGTCTTCTCATACGGGATCGAGCGATATTCTTACGAGACTCGGATACAAAACCGAAAAGACCCAAGAAGAAGTGGAACAGCATCTGATCTCTCAAGGGTTCACCTTTCTCTTTGCACCGATGTGGCATCCTTCTATGAAATACGCGGGACCGGTTCGCAAAGAATTGGGCTTTCGAACGGTCTTTAATATGATCGGTCCGCTTTCCAATCCGTTTTCTCCCCAGTATCAGATCATCGGGGTTTACGAACCGGAACTCATGGAACTCTTTATCAAGGTTTTACAAGCCCTTGGTTTAAAACGGGCTATGGTCTGCCATTCTCGGGACGGACTGGATGAATTTTCGATCTTTTCGATCACTGACTATTCTTTTCTGGAGAATGGGGTCATCAGTCGTCATTCTTTTGATCCTTCTATCCTAAAACTGCCGACACTAAAGAAAGAAGAAGTCTACGCATCCTCTTCCGATCACGCCGAAGCTCTTGCGAGAAGGGTTTTGAACGGAGAAGAGATCGCGGGTTCCTATGCGGTGGCCTTGAACGCGGGAGCGGGACTTTTTGTAATGGGAAAAGCTCCGAGTATCGAAGAAGGAAGCAAAATAGCCCTGGAAGCGATTCTTTCTGGAAAAACAAAGAAGTATTTCGAAGATTTAATTTCCAAAGGGTAAACGAGAAAAATACTGGTTAGAATCCTCTATCCAATCTAAACAGGGAATTAGAAATGACTTTGAATTCAATTATACTACTTCAATTGGCACAAGCCGCCGGCGACGGAGACAAGTCTCCTTTCTCCACGTTACTCTTGATTCCAATCATGCTCGTGATCATGTATTTTCTCGTGATTCGTCCTCAAAGAAGCGAAGAAAAAAAACGCAAAGAGATGATCGGTAGCCTCAAAAAAGGCGACGAGGTAATTACGTCTTCCGGGATTCACGGTAAGGTCGTAGAGATCAAGGACAACGACGAAGTTGTGGTTCTCAATATAGCAAAAGACACAAACGTATCTTTTACCGCGAGCACGGTAGTTAAAAAGAAACAAGCGGACAAATGAAAAAAGCGGCGGTCTCCATTCTACTCTTTCTTTTTCTTGGGAATACGGTTTTGTTTTCTCAGGACGGGGAAGAAATCGACTTCCTGGAAAAGGTTGCCGAACCCAAAAAGACCGCTAGCAAAAAATCATCTAGCTCGACTTCTTCCTCTACGAAATCTTCCAAAAAGAAAGAGAAGAAAAAGTCCAAAAAGAAAAAATCTAAAAAATCATCTACTTCTCCGCAGAATCCGGAAAATACAAAGAAGAATGTGGAGCCTTCCACAAACGCTGAAGATCCCTCGAAATCCGGGAACAACTCCCAGAACAACGGATCGAATTCGAATTCCGTCAATTCTTCCAATACGAACTCTCAGACAAAAGATCCTTCCACTCGCAGCGTAGAAGAAGAGCAACAACTCGCGAGCGCTTCCAAAGTGGACACAAGCGATTTACAAAAACCGTATTGGGTGAACGAAGAAGTAAAAATTAAACCGAACGGACTCCCAGGGATTACTGTCGTGGCCGAACCCGAAAAAGTCGAACCAGGTCCTTCTTTTCAATCCCGTCTTTCCGACATACTCAAGTTAGGCGAAGATAAGAAAAAAGAAGAAGAGAAAAAAAAGGTTCAGGAAGGACAGAAGTCCGGATCCTTTACGGGATTTATTTCCGATTATAAAAAACCCATCATCATTGTAGTATTTATTTTATTATTTGCTTTGTATCGATTGAAAGCGGGAAAATCGCGCGGAAGTTCCGGTCGCAGATCCCCGGTGACGATCAATAAAATGAGAAGAGACTAGGAGTTCCCCTTTGAAATCTGCGACATGGATTTTCCTGCCGCTCGCCATTATTTTAGCGGCCACCATTGTACTGTATCCCAACTTCGCTCAGAGAGAGTTGGAGCTTGCGGTAAGAAAAGAATTTGCGTCCATTCCGGAAGAGCAAAAAAAAGAAATCCTATCTAAGTTTGAAAAACGCTGGAATGCGGAATACAAACAATCCGATTGGGTGATCTCACCTTCTCCTTCCGATCTGAAAGACGAATCCTTTCTTTTGGTAAAAGGAAGATTTGTGACATCCGCAAAGATCAACCAGATCTCTCAGGAAAATCCCGAACTCATTCTCGAGGCAAAAAACAAACTTCGTCCTACGCTCGTGGAAGAATGGATCGCAAAGGGACGTCCTCTTACGATCAAACTCGGTCTCGATTTACAAGGCGGGATGAGGGTCGCCATGAAAGGGGACTTTGAAGACTACGCTTCGAAACTCAGAGAAAGTTATATTAAAGAAATTGAAAATTTAAAAAAGACGGTTGCCGATCCTTCCAACGACGAGAAGGAAAAGAAAAAAGCAAAGGATCGTCTGGAAGAGATCGAAAGTTATTTCGAACTTTCACCAAGTCGCAAACTTTTAGAACTCGAAAAAGCAAAACTCATCATCGACAATCGTCTTACGAGCCAGAACTTAACCGAACCTCAGGTACGGATTCAAAAAGATCAGGATTCGATCGAAGTTTCTCTTCCCGGTGTGACTAACTCTTCTCAGATTCTGGAAATCATTCAGAATACGGAAACAGTGGAATATCGCCTGGAAGAACCCGAGAATTCCGCAGGAAACGGAACTACTTACGCGGCTATCATTCAACAGGAAGAAAACAAACTTCTGGAAGCCGGTAAAAGGGAAGAAACCGATATCGTTAAATATCAGAATCTCGTAAAACAAAAGCTCGGAAAAGCGGAACAGGATCGATTCTTACAAGCCCTCGAAGAGAAGTATAAAATTCCAAAAGAGAAATATAGAATCTTCGCTTATTGGAAACGTGGAAACAGCCAGAATTCTCCTCAACTTCCTAGAAACTTTATCGTTCTTGAAAAAGCGATCGCTCTGGACGGAAGAGATATGAGAGACGCAAGACCTGCGTTTGAAAATAATTCTTTCGGATATATCGTTTCGTTTACTCTTACGAGCAGTGGAGCCGAGAAATTTTTCGAAATCACTTCTCAGAACAAGGGAAGAAACCTCGCGATCGTCTGGGGAGACAAGGTAGTTTCCGCTCCTACGATCCGAGGCGCGATCGCGGGCGGTATGGCTCAGATCGACGGCTCTTTTACAAAAGAAGAAGCAGTGGATCTCGCGAACGTGATCAGTGAAGGCGCGCTTCCGATTCCTCTTCGAGTTTTGGAGATGAGATTTATCGGACCGACCCTCGGGATCGAATCAATCGAAGTCGGTATCAAAGCCGTAGGGATCGGATTCATTCTTGTGATGCTTTATATGCTCTTGATCTATAGGCTTTCCGGAATTGTGGCGAACATCGCACTTTTTGCTAACATCATCATCTTGAGCGCTCTTCTTTCTTTGATGGGATTTACTCTCACTCTTCCTGGTTTTGCGGGGATTATCCTCACGGTCGGTATGGCGGTGGACGCTAACGTGATCATCTACGAAAGAATCAAAGAAGAATTGATGGCCGGTAAGTCAGCGTCCGTCGCGGTCGCCCAAGGTTTTGACAACGCCTTCTGGACGATCATCGATAGTAACGTGACTACTTTGATTTCAGGAATTCTCATGATCCGTCTCGGAAACGGACCGATCAAGGGTTTCGCGATCACGCTTTGTTGGGGTATCGTTACTTCACTTTTTACCTCTTTATTCCTGAGTCGTCTGATCATGGATCTTTTGGTCAATAAGCTGGGAGTTCAGAAACTCCAGATCGGCTTTAAAAAATTGGAGTCTTAAGAATGTTTGATTTTATAAAATATAAATACGTCTCTATCGGTGCTTCTCTCGCTCTGATTCTATTCGGATTCGGTTATACGTTTGTAGTTCACGGAGGGTTTGCGAACTCTCTCGACTTCAACGGCGGACTCAGAACCGTAATCGAATTTGATAAGAATGTGGATCGTAAGAAATTGGAAACCTACTTTGCCGACAACAAGATCGAAACCGTTCTTCTTCTTTTGGATAAAGAGAAGAATCACTTTCAGATCGATATCGGACTCGGTTCCGTGGATGCAATCCTTCAAAAATACAAAGAGAAGAACGTCGTAAAATCGGAAGACAAGGCAGATATCTCCGCGATCGACGCTCTGATTTCGATCTTGATCGCGGACTTCGGAATTAATAAGAGCCAAGTCTTAAGCGCCAATCAAGTAGGGGCCGTTGTCGGCGGAGAATTATCTTCGACCGGAGTTACACTTCTCGGACTTACGATGGTGATCATTCTCGCTTACATCAGTTTTCGATTTCAATTTAAGTTTGCCCTGGGAGCGATCGTCGCTCTTACCCACGACTTAGTTCTAACCATTGCGTTTATCGGATTTTTTCAGATCAAACCGAGCGTTCCGATCATCGCGGCGCTTCTGACCTTACTCGGTTATTCCATCAACGATACGATCGTGGTCTTTGATAGAATTCGCGAGAATGCAGCAGGAAATCTAAACGAAACCTTCGGACAGACGATCAACTCTTCTATCAACCAGACCTTGGGAAGAACGTTTAACACCTCTTTTGCGACCTTGATTTCGATCGTAGCGATCATCATCGGAGGGGCGACCGAACTTTTCGACTTCGCTTATGTATTAACCTTTGGAATCATCATCGGAACGTATTCTTCGATTTTTATCGCGGCTCCTCTGGTCGATATCTACGACCACCTTGCAAGAAGGATTCGTGCCTGATGTCTCTCCTCCCGGAATCTTTTCGGGAGGAATTGCGTAAACTTGCCTTTCTCTCCACGGGTGAAAGTTCTCCGAACCCACCCGTTTCTTGTCTTATCACAAACGTCGAAAACACGAAAATCTTCGCACAAGGAAGAACCTCTCCAACTGGCGGACCACACGCCGAAAGAAACGCATATTCAGAATTTCTAAAGAACGGATATTCCGACACGCCGCATAACGTTTGGGTCACTCTCGAACCCTGTAGTCATTACGGCAAAACCCCTCCTTGTCTCGACTTAATCTTAGAATACAGACCGAAGACTCTTTATTACGGATGGAAGGATCCGAATCCGTTGGTCCAAACCAAAGACGGTTTGGAAGAATGTCTACGACAGGGAATCAAAGTCGTCCAAGATCGGACCTTGGAAGAGATCGCGAAGGAAAGTCTTTTTGGATTTGCTTCTCGTTTAGAAACACAAACTCCTTCCATGATTTTTAAAACGGCAGTTTCCAAAGAAGGTTTTTATGCATCCTCCGATAAAAGAAGAACCCAACTTTCCGGAAAACTTACTTCGTATTACACGTCTTTGCTTCGCGCGAAATGCGACGCGGTTCTCGTAGGACCGGGAACTTTGTTTTACGATATTCCTGGATTGGATTTTCGATTTCCAAAAATGGAAACTTGGGAGCCTCGAAAAAATCTTACGAAAGAATTTTCGAAAACCGAAGGGATTCTACTTCAGGAGTTTCGTGAGAATTTTTTCGGAGCTCCCGCCTTACTTAAGAATATTCTAAAATTGGGAATGGATTCGGATATCCAGAGAATTCACGGAGTCTTTGAAAACGCATATCAGCCGTATCGAGTTTTTATTCTATTCGAAGAAAAGAATGTGACTGCAGAATTTTTAGAAAAACAAAGAGCGATCAACGAAAGACTCGGTTCGCAAAAATGCGTTTTCCTAGTCAAAAAAGACACGATTCTTAAAGAGGAAACAAAAGAAGAATTGAGATCTCTTTCCGAGAAGGAATTGTTTTTCGTGGATACTATGATGCTCGCGGAAGAAACCTTAAAAATTCTTTCCGAGATCGGAGTCAATATTCTCCTTGTGGAAGGTGGAAACCTTCTTTATGAAAAATTTCAATCTAAGATGAAAGCAGACGACGTAATTTTAAAAATACAAACTCCAACTTCCATTCAAGAAGGAATCAAACCGAAGTTAAGAATGAACGATTCCACTTTGCTCTGGAAGTCGAAATTGGAAGAAGATATCTGGGAGGTTCACACATGTTTACGGGACTTGTAGAAACGACGGGAAAAATTTTAGAAATCAAAGATACTTCCGATGGAAGGGACTTCCTCGTAGAAACAACTTGGATACAGCCCGACTTAAAACTTGGAGATTCGATTTCCGTAAACGGATGTTGTCAGACTGTCACCGAGTTTGCCGATCAAGGAAGCCGCTTTCGATTCTACTCTAGTTTCAAAACTCTCGAGCTTACAAACTTTGGAAAGCTCGAGATCGGAGAAGAAGTAAATTTAGAAAGAAGCGCTTTACCGACGACTCGTCTCGGAGGACATCTCGTGAGCGGACATATCGATGGGACCGGAAACATTCTCAGTAAAGAAGAGAGAGAAGGCGGAAGCGTTGTCTGTTATACGATCCAGACGGATTCTTCTTTTTCCAAATACATTGCTCCGAGAGGAAGTATCACCGTGGACGGAATTTCTCTTACGGTCGTGGATTCGAGACCGGAAGAATTTGATTTGATTCTTATCCCGGAAACTCTCAAAAAAACAAATGCTAAATCCTGGAAGCCCGGAACGATTCTGAATTTAGAAATTGATCTGGTGGCGCGTTACTTGGAACAACTCCTAAAATATAAATAGTTTAGAATTCGAACTATTTCTTGGGAAAGTTGGATTTGATTCCAAAGATTTAAGTTTCTGTAGCCAAATTTCAGTCCAATAGAAGAGATGGTAACTAAGAGCTATGATCAAACCCATTGAGAACGCAATCGAAGAAATCAAATCCGGAAGAATGATCATTCTTGTGGATTCGGAAGACAGAGAAAACGAGGGCGACCTCGTTGTCGCGGCCGAATTTGCGGATAAGGAAAAGATCAACTTTATGGCCACCTATGGTCGTGGGTTGATTTGTATGCCGATGGAAGGCGAGAGGCTAAAAAAACTCGGCCTCAATCGTATGGTGGATGATTATTCTCTGGGAGATAAACACGGAACCGCGTTTACGGTTTCTGTGGACGCTAAACACGGGACTTCGACTGGGATTTCGGCTCAGGATCGTGCGATCACTGTGCAAGCCCTTTTGGATGAAAAAACCGTTTCGGCGGATTTGATGAGACCGGGACATTTGTTTCCTCTTCAAGCGGTTCCGGGCGGGGTTTTGAGAAGGGCAGGTCATACGGAAGCCGCGGTCGATCTTTCCAAACTTTCCGATCTTTATCCTGCGGGTGTGATCTGCGAGATCATGAACGACGACGGAACCATGGCTCGTCTTCCGGACTTGGAAAAGTTTGCGGAAAAACACGGACTCAATATTTATACAATCGAAGATCTCATCCGCTACAGAAGGGCGAAAGAGAATCTGATCCGCTTGGAAGTGGAATCCAAACTCCCGACCGAATACGGTGAATTTACGATCAGAGCGTATTCCACTCTGATCGACGATAAGATTCACGTGGCCTTGATCAAGGGCGAGATCAAAAAAGAAGAAACCGCGATGGTTCGCGTTCATAGCGAGTGTTTGACGGGTGATATTTTTTCAAGCAATCGATGCGACTGCGGGCCTCAGCTTCACGCGGCTTTGGAGATGATCGCAAAAGAAGGTCAAGGTGTTCTTCTTTATATGAGACAGGAAGGACGCGGGATCGGTCTGATTAACAAATTAAAAGCTTATAATATTCAAGATAAAGGATATGATACGGTGGAAGCCAATGAAAAACTCGGCTTTGCACCTGACTTAAGAGACTACGGAATTGGAGCTCAGATTCTAAGAGATATCGGAATTGGAAAGATGAAAATTCTTACCAACAATCCAAGAAAGATTGTGGGTCTGGAAGGTTACGGTCTCGAAGTGGTCGAAAGAATCCCGATCGAAATTCAACCCGGCTCGGATAACCACGGTTATCTGATGACCAAAAAACTAAAACTCGGTCATATCTTAGGATTGGGTTGAACTCTTTTTAAAGAGTTTTGTCGGAGTTCCGACGAGACTGTGAGATTTAGATTCTTCTTGCTTAAATTAGAATTTTCTGATAGAGAGGAATTTGCGGAGTTTTTCCCGCCACCTCACCCCTCCACCCAAGTTCAGGGCGGGGCGCGCGACTTTCACGACAAAGATCTGTCGGAGTTCCGACGGGATTGTGTGATTTAGATTCTTCTTGCTTAAATTAGAATTTTCTGATAGAGAGGAATTTGCGGAGTTTTTCCCGCCACCTCACCCCTCCACCCAAGTTCAGGGCGGGGCGCGCGACTTTCACGACAAAGATCTGTCGGAGTTCCGACGGGATTGTGAGATTTAGATTCTTCTTGCTTAAATTAGAATTTTCTGATAGAGAGGAATTTGCGGAGTTTTTCCCGGCCACCTCACCCCTCCACCCAAAATCAGGGCGGGGCGCGCGACTTTCACGACAAAGTCGGAACTACGACAAAAGCTTCCGACTTCAATGTTTTCTGAAAATTCTTACTTACTTACCGAGTTTCTTTCTCAAATTCTGAACCAAAACACTTCCATAATATACTAAAACGGCTGCGATCGCGGCAAATGGAAGAATCCATAACAAATAATAACTCAGTTGTAAAAACGCGTTTAAGATTCCAACGAGCGCGTTTTTGTATTCGGACATTGAAGTCCCTCTTTGACCACTGGGTCTTAAGATAGAATCAATAAAAGTCCCTTTGCAGACCTTCTACAAAGGGACTTTTATTTGCAGGACTTTGAGTATGAGTTCCCACAAAATCGGAGATGGGAATTCTTCCGAATCAAATTAATTTATAATTCCGGTAGATCTTTCAAAAAAAAAACGATAAGATCTATTTCTCAAAGGGGGAGGTCAAATCCATGGATTTAACATTTGCAGCTTATGAGGGAAATTTGAATCAGGTTAAGGAAATGATTCGTTTGGGAGCATCCGTCAACGCAGTCGATGGATGCGGAGATTTCCCGTTATATAAGGCAAATCAAATTGAAATTTACAAAGTTCTTTTGGAAAACGGCGCAAATCCGAATCAGCAAAATCGTAGCGGTTTTACTGCACTTATGAATGCAAGGACGGCGGAGCAGATAGGTCTTCTTTTGGAAAACGGCGCAAATCCGAATCTTCGAAACGAAGACGGTTTTACGGCTTTAATGCTTCATTCTTATTCAGGAAATATTGATATGGTCAGGCTGCTTCTTGAGAACGAAGCGGACGTAACTCTGAGAACAAATCCACCCGGTAGCTTGAGCGCATTCTTGCAGGCGATGGAAGAAGACAATTTGGAAATTATGAAACTCTTAGTCGAATATGGAGTAAATCTCGAAGAAGAAGATCGAGCCTACGAATCCAATACCGGAGAAACTCTTCTCGAAGCAGCTATATCCGACGAAACTCGCTCTTTCATCGAAGCCTGTCTGAAATAGATGCAAAAAAAGCCTCCCGGTCGAAAGGCCTTTAATTTGCCGATTTTAAAAATTCTTCCTTAACTGAGCTAACCCTTGATCTTATTTCTGAATTTCTGATACACAATCCCACCAAAATAAACCAAAAAGCTTCCCAGAATCAGAAAGGGAGTCCACCATAACAGATAATAACTCAGTTGTAAAAACGCGTTTAAGATTCCAACGAGCGCGTTTTTATACTCGGGGACTTGAATCGCATCCGGTGGAGTCGGAGTTCCGAAACTTACCGCAATGGTAGCCCAACTCACTCGATCCTTGATCTTCCAGGTTTCCTGTTCTGCCAGGTCCAGTTCATCCTCGCTTCTTTCGATCGATTCTTCTATGACTTCCCAATTTTTGGATCCGGCCCCGATCTGTTGATTCGCGTTGTTCCTTCTGGAAAGACGAATCTTTTCACGAGTGGTTTTTCTTTTTTGCCAGACCATTCCTTCGGTGTGATCTGTCGTCGAGATATCTTCCGAAATCAAAACCCCGAGCTTGTCGAGTTCTAAGAGCGCCTCGTATAACTTAGCGGAACGAACGTGCATTCTCACGCTCATATAAGGAGTTCTTGAATTTACGGCGGAGCTGCTCTCCAAATATCCGTACTTTGCGATATAGTCTAAGAGTTCTTTTCTGGTTTTAACGAGGTCATTGCACTCATAGGAAAGTTGAATGTTATATTCGAGAAGTCTTTCGGTGGAAATCGGAACCGGTGCAAAAACTTTTCCAAGCTGGTTATCGGCCTTATCAAAAGAATCTTTGAAACCGCTTTCTTCCTTTTCACTCGCGACTTTTTTTGAATCATCGGAAGGAGGCATAGGAGAGCCAAGTTGGGTGGAAACTTCCGCGGTTCTCATCGCCGTTTTTTCAGCTTCTCCCGTGGCTCCTTCTGCGTTGGAATCTTTCTTTTTGCCGCAGGCAACGAGCACGACGAGACAAAGTGCAAGTAAGAATAAAATCGATTGTTTCAATGTATTTCTCCGGATCCGATATACTTTCGAATTCTTTAACATACGAAAAGACCGAAATTCTCTCGGAAAAGGTTTCAATTACAACTCTAAAAATAATTTATTTTAAGAACTCTTGAAACTCGTATCAAATATAAAAACAAAAGAAAACGAGAATGAACGACCAATCTTAAGGAGCGACTCTGAACTTCTTCCAAGAAGAATCCGAATTCTTCTCAAACACGATTCGATCGTGAAGTCTGCTGGATCTTCCTTGCCAGAATTCGATTCTATCAGGTTTCACCGCGTAACCTCCCCAGTGACTAGGGAGCTCCACTTCTTTACCTTCGAATTGAACGGAGAATTTTTGAAATCTCTCTTCTAAAAATTTTCTATCCGGAATGACTTGGCTCTGAGGAGAAGAGTGGGCTCCGATCTGAGATTCTCTCGGTCTGGAATGAAAGTATTCTTCCGATTCTTCTTTTGAAACTTTGGTTACGCTTCCTTCGATTCGAATTTGACGTTCCAGTTCGGACCAAAAGAAAACGAGACAGGCTCTCGGATTCTCCTCCAATTCTTTTCCCTTTCTACTTTCGTAATTTGTAAAGAATAGAAAAGAATCCTCGCTGATTCCTTTTAAGAGGACGGTCCTTGCGTCCGGCTTTCCATCCTTAGAGGCGGTGGCCAAGGTCATCGCATTGACTTCGAAAACTTCGGACAAGACAGCTTCTTGAAACCACTTTTGAAAGAATTGAATCGGATCGTCTCCCGTGTCCGCGATGTCCAAGGAAGAAAGGGTATAACTGTTTCTAATGTCTGCGATTTTTGAAGTCATAGGTCTTAATTTCAAAAAGCATTTTCAGCCGGAAAGTAAAAGTAAAAATTAGAATTCCGATTTTCATTTTTAAGAATTCAGAACTGTCTATTAAGGAATATTCCCGTTGAATCGGATACGAATTTGTCTTGGAAGGCAATGTAAGAATTCTTTAGATACTTTGAAAGTTCTAAAGGACTTCGATGATGATCAGAGTGAGATCGTCTTGAATCGGGGAACCTTGTAAGAATTCGTTGAGATCTTTTTGAATTCTTACAAGCTGGCTCTCGGTTGTGGAAAGATCGGAAGTGCGGATCGATTCCAAAAAGCGAGCTTCACCGTATTCGCTTTTGCTCGAGTTGAACTGCTCGTAGATCCCGTCCGTAAAAAGAAAAATTCTATCTCCAGTTCTTATTTTGATCTTCTCGGAATAGTATTCATAGTCTTTTTTCAATCCTAGGATCGCTCCGGTTTTGTGCATCCACTCGGCGTTTCTTTCCCTAAGAAGAATTTGAGCGGGATGGCCTGCTGATGAATATTCAAGAGTATGATTTTTCACGTTGATGTCCGCGACGATACAAGTAAGATACAAGGTTTTAAACTTTTCAAGAATCACAAAGTTCAATTCTTTCAAAAGATCCGCCGGAGATTTATGAACCTTCTTGAGGTGCTCGTATTCGCTTTTGATCGCCATCGTAATCAGCGCGGCTTGTACTCCGTGACCCGTCGCGTCCGCTACAAAGAAACGATACACTCCGGGTTTGAATTCGAAAAGATCGTAAAAGTCTCCGCCGACCTCGTCCATAGGTTGGTAAGAAACTGAGTATAAAATTCCAGCGAGGACCGGATGTTCCGGAAGAATACTTCTCTGAATTTTTTTGGAATAAAGAAGATCCTTTTGAATGATCTTCAAAGATTGCATCAATTCTTGAGTTCTGGATTCCACCTTCTTTTCCAATTCGAAGTTTAATCGGGTGATATCGTCATATAGTTTAGCATTTTCTAATGAAATAGCCGCTTGAGACGAAAGGATCTCCAAGATCTCAAGTCGGTGTTCGTCAAAAACGCCGTAGGTCAGACGGTTTTCCAAATAGAGAATACTCAAAATTTTCCCTTGTTTTGTAATCGGAAGACAGAGAAGGGATTTTGGTTGGTGGGTCGCGATATAAGAATTGAGCGAATACAAGGATTCTTTCGAAGCGTTGCCCAAAAGGATTCTTTGTCCCGATCGATAAGAGTAGTAAACGAGTTCGACCGGAAGGAGTTCTCCTGCCTCGTCCAAGAGTAAGGACTCAGGTAAAACGTTCTCCGATTCTTCAATGTCCTGGCCGGTTTCGACATAGAGTCCGTTTTGTCTGGGAAGAATCAAAAATCCTCTCGTGGCTCCCGCATTTTCCATGATGGTTCTCATCATCTTCTTTAGGAGTTCGTCTTGTTCGATAATTCCTGAAATGGACTGAGAAGATTTGAGCACGCTCCTCAAATCGAGATTGTCCGCTGATTTAAGAATCGTATCGAGCAGGGCTTCCTCTCTCGTATGGAGTAAAAAACCTGGTTCGTCTTCGAGATGTTCTCGATTCGCCTGAATGAGATCCGCCTTTCTCGAAGCTCCCCAGGAACGATATTGTTTCTGAGCGAGCTTTAAGAGATAATTTCCGTATTGTTTTCTCCCTCGGGAAACTTCCCAAGAGCCGGCGTGTTCGTTTACGATCGCCTTTCTCAGATTGGTTTCGGTTTTGGAAAGGGAGGAAAGCGCTTTTTCAAAACAGGATTCCGCCGTTTTTAAGTCCCGGATAAAATTAGAATATTCTGCTTTTAGAATATAGTAGTGGGTTAAAAAATTGATCGGGTAGACTTTGGACCAGGTTTTAAAAAGAGAAATCGAACCCCGGATAAAAAAGCGATCCAACCAGGAAAGTTTCGAGCCGCTCTGGGCAAAACGGATTAAGTGTAAGGATTTATAAAATCTATATTCGGAATAAAGAAATATGGTTCTGGATCTTTCCAGATCCTCTTTGAATCTTGCAAAGGTATTCAAACCTTCTTCCCATTCTCCGTGAAGATACGTTTCTTTTCCTCTTAAAACCGCGTACCAGGCGAACGCAGTTCCGTTTCCGCAGGGAATGAGAATTTTGTTCTCGAAGGTTTCCAAGGAAACTTCCTGATCCTTGTAGGCGACGTTCGGTTTGGCGGGTCCTTCCAGACTTTTGATAAAATAATCGGAACTCGCGAGAATCGCATACGTAATTTCATAGTTTAAATTTTCGGCACGTTTTGCGTCCTTGATCAAAACCTCTCGATAACTTTCGGAATTCTCCGAGTGATACAATTGATAGATCGAATGCGATATAATGGAGAATGCAGCCCAGAGATAATCTCCGTATTGAATGTTTTTTTGATAGGCTTCTTCGGCTAAGAGCACGAGTTTTGAAAACGGATTCTGGAAATAATCCAGAAGCATATTTTTTCCGAACAAAAATCTTCCTCTCAGACGATCGGAGTTAAAGATGCTCAGGGTGTGTTCGCCTAACTTCCAATAACGAAGAGAAGTTTGAAAGTTCCCGGTGATTGCAAAAACAAGGGAACCGAACCCTGCATAACCGAAAAAACTAACCTGAGAATTTCCTTCCTTGAGAGTGATATTCATCAGTTTCAAAAATAAGAATACAAACAACTTACTATCGAAGTGTTTTCCGTAATTCAACATGTTGGTAAGAATGTTGATCACCTCGATCTTGTAAGGATCCTGATTTCTTTTTGCCTTTTCTAAAGATTCCGGACTTCTTCCCCTTTGATAAAAGATAGTTTTTAAAAATTCGAAAAGAAGAATAAACACGCCGGGCCTTTCCGGAAAATCTTCGCCCATGGATTGAAGCGCTTTGATTCCCACTTTGTAAGCGCCTTCCAAATCGTTTTTAATGTTCATCACTTCCAATTGCATCAGACGAACGTCCGCGATCTCGATAGGATCGTTTAGGTGATCGAGTAAAACCTGAACTACGTTCTCAGCTTCGGAGGTCTTGGAAAGAAAGTAGGCCGATTCCGCGAGCGATTTGTAAATTTGAACGGTTTGTTCTTTTCTTTCGATCCAGGATTCTTCCGTGATTTTTCTTTTGAGAAGAGTAAAGAGCGAATAAGCGGTGTTAAACGCCGCTGAAAGTTTTGCTGCGTTCCCCGCGAGAAGAGTGTAGTGTATAAAAAGATCGATTTCTTCCTTTGAGTTAAGAATTTTTTGAGCGCGTATGAGATGATTTGCGATTTCAGGAATTCTTTCCTGTTTGGGAGAACTCCGATCCGTACGAATCAAAATCCAGCCCAAACTTTTGTGGATCTCCGCGCGGTCTTCCGCACCGATCGATTCGCTGATCACTTGATTGATCTTATCGTGAGAAAAACGAAACGTGATTCCGTCAAAGATAGAATTTTGATTAATATCTCTTTCGGTTTCATTTTTAAGAATTTGAAGAATCGGATAGAGACTCACTTGTGATTCTTGAAAGATGATGATTCCTCGTTTGATACATTCTCGGATTCCGGTTTCAATAATTTCGGGAGAATCTTGAAAATAACGAAAGAGTGTTCCGAGATCGAAAAGGCCTCCTATACACGCGGCGACTTTTAAAAATCTCAGGGTTTCTTCCGGAAGCCTTTTGATTTCTTCCGTAAGAAGATCGAGTACGTTTTCGGTAACAGTTTTCTTAATGATCTGATCCCAGTCAAGGCTCCAGATCCCCGAACTTTTCTGATATTGTATAAAGGATTCCGTATAAAGAGTATTAAAAAACTGATTTAGAAAAAAAGGATTTCCGTTTGTCTTTTGGTAGAGGATGTCTGTGAGTTTTTCAGTGTCTTCCGGCTTGAGATCCAAACTGTCCGAGACAAAATTTTGAATCATCGTTCGATCCAGAGGTTTTAAGGATATTTCCTGAAGAAGAATCTCCGAGCTTAATAATTTATTTCTAAACTGATTTAGAAAATCCGAATTCTCCTCTTCGTTTCTGCAGATAAATACGAAGAGCATTCCTTCCCAATCGGTCTGTCTCGATATGAATTCGATGAGCGCGATGGAAGCCGGGTCGGCCCATTGGATATCATCTAACACAAGTAAGGCGGGACTCCTTCGATTAAAACAGATCGAAAGAAATCGAAGAATGACGATAAACAAAAATTGGTCGTCTTTTTGACTCGGACTTTCCGTGGGTTCCGGAGAGATTCCGATCAAACTTCGGATTTCCGGTATGAGTTGAACGAGAAGTTGTATGTTTTCTCCGAGAGTTTCTCTCATCCCTCTTCTTAAACTCTGAATCTCATACTCGGATTGAGTTAGGAGGTGATTGGAAAGTTCCACCAGAATTTGTCTGAGTGCGTAGTAGGGGATTTCCTTTTTGTCCTCGTCAAACTTTCCTTTAAAGATTCGTAATGCGTTAAAATCGGTTGAAAATACTGAATCCATCACAAGAGAGGTTTTGCCGGTTCCGGATTTTCCCTTGATAAGAATCGAAGCTCGAACACCCGCGTAGATAGAAGCGATCGAATCTTCTATTATTTTTTTTTCACCGTCTCTTCCATATAATTTTTCGGTGATTCTAAACTTGTCTTTTTTCTCCGTGGAAGCTGGGATAAATTCTAAGATACTCTGGCTGGAACGGATCGAATCGTATAAAATTTTGAGATCGTTGGAAAGCGTTTCTAATGCGAAATATCTTTCTTCCGGCATCTTAGAAAGAAGTTTCATAACCAGATTTGAAATCGGAATTGGAACTTCTTTTTTTCTTTCGTGAACTGGAACCGGAACTCTTGCGATATGAGAATGAATGATTTCGAGCGGATCATTGGATTCGAACGGAGGTTTGCCAGTAAGAATCTGATAAAAGAGCGCTCCCAAGGAATAGCCGTCCGATCGAAAGTCTACGGTCCGATTCATTCTTCCCGTTCTTTCCGGAGAGCAATAGGCGAGTAACGTAGGTGATATCTGAAGAGGCGCGAGATTTCCTTTTTCCCCGATGAGGAGGGAAGAAGAGCCGAGCCACGCGAGAGTGGATTTCCCGGTATCGGAATTGTAAAAGAAAGAATTTGGACTGATTTGGTTGTGAAGGATTCCTTTGGAATGAAGCGCGATCAGATTGTCCGTGACCGATATCGCGATCTGTAAAAATTCCTGAATCGGCAGCGAATCCACTTTGTTCAGATGATCTCCAAGCAAAGAAGACTCGATGTTTTCGTAGACAAGACAATATTTATCTTGGATTCTTAAAAGCCTCTGAGGTTTTAGAATTTGATCGTTCTCAACCAGCTTTCCGATTTCGTACTCGTTTAAAAAATAAAACGAGTCTTCCTCTTTGATTTTATCCCTCTGGATCCGAAGAATTTTGGTTTCGGACTCTTCCTCTAAAACTCCTCTGCAAACGGTGGATACATGGTCTTCTAATAGTATTTCCCTGATTCGGAAGGAAGAAGACTTAGTTTCCGTTCGAAAGGACATCTTTTAGGTTCTACGTTTGGAAAAGATGTAAACGTAATATGCGTCCGCGATAAAAACCAAAACACCCAGACAAAGAACAAAGTATTCTTTCGGGAAATAGAGAAACAAGAACACGGTAAAAAACACGGTTCCTAAAAATTTGCACCATGCGATCGGGTATGAAAATAGTTTAGAATTCCCCATGCTCAAAAATAAAACCGGATACATTCCCGATATAAAGAGATTGAGAATATAAGCGGAATTGGAACCTGTAAAAAGATCGTATCGATTGATGTAATAGGTGTAGATCAAGGCTCCCCAGGAAATCAATAAGACTAACAGTAAAAGTCTATATTCTAAAATACTGATGGATGTTCTAAATTGTTTCTGTCCGTATCGAAATACGTTGATAAAGATAAAAATATCCAGAACAAACGCGATCTTATAACCCCAGTTTAATACGATTCCCATGTCCTCCTGGATCACAAACCCCCAGAGGAACTCCCAGATTATATTTCCACAGGCGATAAACACCGGCATTTCTATAAATTGTTTTCGATTGGAATCGGCGATTAAGGCGTAATAGACGTAAGCCCAAAGAATCACTCCCAAAAATAAAAAGAAGTTTTCGAGCGGAGTGAATTTTCCAAGGTAATAAGGGTCGGTTAGAATTTTTTGCCAGAATTCCATGGTCGTTATACTCCCCAGTTTCCTTTCAGAGAAGGAGGAATTTCAAATTTTGCTTTTTTACCTTTATAGTAAAAGTGATCCATCCCTAGGATAAGTTTGGATGAAAAATGAGAAACAAGTTTTTGAAAATGATCGTTTTTGCTCAGAGTTTTGTCGAAGTCCATTATGATTTTCTCAAGGATTTCTCCTAAGACTTCTTTTTCTTCCCAGGGTAACCCTAATACGAGACAGTTTTCTTTTCCTAAATAACTCTGAAGAAAGTAGAGCGGAACTCCATCCAATAAATTTCCAGGCAACATATATTCCATAAAATCCAAAAGGGATTTGGCAAGAATTTTCCCGGCTTCCGATGTCTTTCTCTGTTCTTGGAAGATCGCAAGTCCGATAGCATACGCGTCCTCGTATTTTTCGGGAGTGAGTTCCGGAAGAACACCCATGATATGTCCCACAACTCTCCAGAGATGAATAAACGCATTCTTTTCCTCTAAAGTAAGCACGATACCCGAGAAGGCGAGTCCGTCCAAGATCAAACTCGAAAAAGCTTGAAGAGTTCCGGCCATATCTTCTTGATTGATCGGCTCTCCCCATTCTAAATTCCATGGTCCTGATTGTTTTATAAAATGCCTGATGGACGCGTGCATGAGTCTTACCTTCTGTGCGACTCGGATCCCGTCTCCTTTTGCGGAAAGTCCGCCTTCTTGCAAAACAGAGACAACAAACTGAGTCGTTTCCATCAGTCTTCGATAAACTTTGTCCGTAGATCCGTTTTGTTCCACGAGTCTTCCGGTATGAATGAGCACCTCCGCTCCGTAAGCGCAGGTGTAACTCATCGGTAAGGACTTACAACAGAGAATCATTAGAATCTGAGGTCCAAAAGAAGTAAAAATCTTTTCAGCGATTGAGATCTGTTTCTGGTCGACCCACTCGGGTAACACGCTCGTCTTCTCGAAGTAATCTTTGAAATAGTCCGGAAGCTCCGAAGGAATCGGTGCGAAGTTCTTGGTAAGAGTATTGAACAGTATTAAGCTTTTTAGTTTATCCGGATCTCCAGATTGAAAGTAATCCTCTACGATCTGATCCGCGTAAGGATCGGTCACAGTTCTATATTTCGTAAAATTTTGCATTGAACTTTCCTTAATTGAGTCACAAAGTTTCCATATCCTGGATACGGTGAAAAGAAAAATAACTTTCCAAAATTCTAAAATTAGAAAGAGTTTGCCAATGCAAAAAACGAAAATTTATTTCCCTGAACATTCGAAAATTCTTCTTTTTGTATGTTTCGTTTTTCTGATGGGTTTTTCTTCTTTGTTCGGAGTTGGTCTTTTTCAGCCTTCGCATAATACGCGCTACGCGGGAATGGGAGGGGTGAACCTCGCCATCGGAGGTTCTCCCATGGACATCGCAACCAATCCGGCCAATCTTACAAAAAGTCAAAAGGGAGGGTTGGAGTTTGGTATCGGACTTCCTTATATTCGTTCCACTTATAAGGATCAGCTCGCGGACCCGAATCCGGACTTTGCATATACGAATTCTCAAAATTATAATATTCTTGCTCCTTTGCCTTATTTCGGTCTAAACGTTCCGATCACAAATCGATTAAACTACGGTGTCGGAGTCTACATTCCGGGCGGAGGCAATGGACAAGTGGATGGAATCCTTCGGGTGACGCCTAACGGACAATCCTTTCGAGATTGGTCCGGAATCGATATTCCGGGGCCGATCGGAGACAGTAAGAAAATTAAAGAGGATCTTCTTACAACCTTTTACGTGGTTAAGATGACTAACGCGTTGGCTTATAAATTCGGGAATCTTTCCGTCGGGCTCGGAATCGAAGCCATCTATTCAAGACAGATCGCCTATCAGCGATTTTACGATATCACTCACACTCTCGAAGTTCCGGGACAAGGTTTTGATTATCGAAGTAGAAACGCTTATTCTATGGGAGCTATCTTCGGTCTTACCTACGCTTTCACCGAGTGGTTCAAGGCTGCGTATTCATATCAGGCGAGAAACATTCTTCCCTTAGACGGCGGAATGCAGGTTGGAATCGGAGACGCCAACAATTATAGAAGGACAGGAGTTTCGGCGACATTCAATCTTCCCGAAAAACACGGAATCGGTTTTTCTTTTGGCAACGACAGTCTTCGTTTAGGAATCGATTTTCTCTATTATAATTACAACTCTTACGATCAAACCTTCAAACAAACTCTGGAAGATTCTTGGTTTCCGACCGCTTTTGGAAAAACGAATACGGTCTCACAAAATATTGCTTATCACGATTCATGGGCGGGTGCGTTAGGTTTAGAATATAAAACAGATTCTTTTGCGTTTCGTACGGGATATCGTTACAACACGGGAGTCGTTCGATCGGAAGGTATGAGCGCGTTGCAGGCGGGAATTATGGTTCAACAGTTGGCTACATTAGGACTTAGTTTTCTTTCGGGAAATTGGAGTTTTGATTTTGCGGTTAATTATCTCTTTTCGAGAAGGATCGTCGCGTCTCAAGGAAACGATTGGGCGGTATTACATTCCGTCTTTGGTCCGAACGATATCCGAGTGCTCAATTATTCTCAGTCCTTACAATCCGATGTTCCGGCGATTCTCTTCGGCGCTTCGTATCGATTTGAGTAGAAGTCCTTTCGTTTTTTGTCCTTCTCTTCTTGACCTTGTCGGCCTCAAGGTTTTATCTATCCGTCAATGACTTCGATGGATTGGGAAACGATTCGATATCCGGTCCTATTGACCTTGGGCGTAAGCGCGCTTTCCACTTTGATCGCGACCACCTTGGGAGTGTTAGGCGCCTATCTTCTATCCAAGTCTAAATTTTTTGGAAAAGAGTTGGTAGATTCGATTCTTACACTTCCTCTTGTTTTACCGCCTACGGTTCTCGGTTATTACTTATTGGTTCTTTTGGGAAGAAACGGATTTGTAGGATCTTTTTTGTCCGATCTCTTCCACTTCAGCGTTTTATTTCATTGGTCGGGAGCGGTCATTGCTTCGATCCTAGTTTCTTTCCCGTTGGTCTATCGAGCTGCGAGAGCTGCCTTAGAAGACGTGGATTCCGATTTGGAAGACACGGCGAGGACTTTGGGAAAAGGGAACTTTGTCATCTTTTGGGAAATTCTTCTTCCTCTTTCTTGGAGAGGAATTCTTGCCGGTGCGATGCTCGCGTATGCAAGAGGAATGGGAGAATTCGGCGCGACCCTTATGATCGCGGGTAATATTCCGAAAAGGACACAAACCCTTTCTCTTGCGATCTATGACGCGGTTCAAGCGGGGAATGAGTCCGTTGCGTTCTATCTTGTGGTGTTGACTTCGATTCTTTCCGTCGTCATCCTTACCGTCTCTACAAAACTTTTCAAAAAATCTCACTGGTAAAATTAGAAAAACAGAATATGCAAAAAATTAAGATTATCGTTTTGTTTTGGTTTCTCTCCTTTTTATCTCCGATTTTCGGAGAAACAAAAAAGCAAATTATAGTTTCGGCGGCTTCCAGTTTGACTCAGGCCTTTACGGAAATCGGAGAAGCCTTTGAAAAGAAACATTCGACAAAGGTTTTTTTTAACTTTGCGGCTTCCGGTGTTTTACTCCAGCAGATAGAAAACGGAGCTCCCGCAGACGTATTCGCTTCGGCGGATCAGGAAACCGTGGAAAAAGGATCTGAGAAAAAGCTCTTCGATCTGAAATCAAAAAAGAATTTTGTTGGGAATCGACTGATTCTCGTTGTGCCCGCGGACAGATCTTCGAAGATTCAATCGCTTTCCGATCTCAAAGAAGAGTTTGTTCAAAGGATTGCTCTTGGAAATGTCCTTACGGTTCCGGCGGGAAGATATGCGAAAGAGGTTCTGGAGAAGGAAGGAATCTATAAGATTCTGGAAGGCAAATTGATTCCCGGAGAAAACGTAAGACAGGTTTTGGATTATGTTGCGAGGGGAGAAGTGGAAGCGGGTTTTGTATATAAGACCGACGCGATGCTTATGAAGGAAAATGTAAAGATCGCCGTTGCAGATCTAAAAACCAGACCGATCCTCTATCCGGTTGTAATCGTATCAAAAACTTCTTTACCAAAAGAGTCCAAACTTTTTGTAGAATTTTTATTTTCTCCGGAAGCACAGAAAATTTTCCAAAAGTTTCATTTTGCAAAAGGAGAATCGAATTGGAAGTAGTTTTGAAACGATTGTTGATAACTGTTTTTGAAAAAGAGGCGATCCGCAGTTTGAAACCGGAGACGAGAAAACCAAAGTGTCGCTTGAAATAAAAATTCAAAAAACGTTACGTGATCAAGATCGAAAATTCTTTCTTGATCTTGATTTTTCATTTCAAAAAGATTTTTTACTGATCTACGGTCCTTCCGGAGCCGGTAAAACCCTGACTTTGAAAACGATTGCGGGTTTGATCCGTCCGGATGAGGGAATGATTTCGCTTAACAATAGAACGTTTTTTGACTCGAAAAAGAAGTTCGATCTTCCGGTTCAAAAACGAAACATCGGTTATCTCCCGCAAGGGTATTCTCTTTTTCCCCATCTTTCGGTGCGAAAGAATTTGGAATTTCCTCTAAAGGAAACGTTTTCTTGGAGATTAAAAGCGGACGATGCAAAAAAAATCGATGAAATATTAGAATTATTTGAAATAGAAAATCTCTCCGAAAGTTATCCAAAAAATCTTTCGGGTGGTCAGAAACAAAGAGTGGCACTCGCGAGAGCCCTCGTAAAACGGCCAGATCTTCTTCTTTTAGACGAGCCCTTTGCGGCCCTCAATATAGAACTAAAAAATCGGATGAGAGGGGAGTTGGAAAAAATACAAAAGCTCTATCGAATTCCGGTTCTAATCGTTTCTCACGATCAAAGCGATGTTTCCTTTTTTTCGGGAGAATCTCTTACGATCGAAAACGGAAGTATATTCCAAAAACTGAATTCTTCTAAAAAAAGAAAAATCAAAGGAAAAATTTAGGTTTCTTAGAATTTAGTTCGGGTAGTCGCTTTTCTCTTTTAAGATCAAAGTCGATTCCTATTTTACTCAAATCCGGACTTAAAGTCCGCTGTAAGTATTTTTTCGACCGTAAGCTTGTCATAAAAAATAATTCAAGCCGCGTAAACCGAAAGAATCGAAACGAATACGAACAAAACCGGTGAACCCTAATTCTAAATCGTATAATCCTCTACGTAAACTTTTACCTTTCTAAAACGAATGTGAACCGTTTCTCCCGGCAACAAGTTAAGGTTTTGGAACTCGGTGGAGTTTAGTTGTGATTCTAAGATCGCGCCCGTATCCAAACGTTTGAGATCCACCTTTACGATTCTTCCGGTCGAATGAATGTATTGAATTTCAGCAGGGATCGTTTGCGCAGGGATCGCCTCTCTTAAAATTTCAACGTCATAAGGACGAACATAACCGACCGCGTTTGCGTTTTCAATTTCAGCGTGTTCGGGTGCCTCAACTTTGATTTCTCCGAGTTGTGTTTGTCCTCCTTGAACCCTTCCATGAAAAAGATTTACGTCTCCCAAAAAATGAAATACAAAGGAATTTTTCGGATGATTGTAAACTTCGTCAGGAGTTCCTACTTGTTCGATCTTACCGGATCGTAAGATTACGACTCGATCCGAAACTTCCAAGGCTTCTTCCTGATCGTGAGTTACAAAGACACTCGTGATATGAATTTCATCGTGAAGACGTCGAAGCCAGTTTCTGAGTTCTTTTCTTACCTTTGCGTCAAGAGCCCCGAATGGTTCGTCTAACAGTAAAAAACGAGGCTCGATCGCGAGGGCTCTTGCGAGTGCGATCCTTTGTCTTTGTCCTCCGGAAAGTTCGTCGGGATACCGGTTGTGGAAATTTTCCAACTGAACGAGTTTCAAAAGACTCATCACCTTTTCTCGAATCGCTTCCTTACTCGGTCTTTCCGATTTCTTTCTAACTTCGAGGCCGAAGGCTATGTTTTCAAAGATGGTCATGTGACGAAAGAGGGCGTAGTGCTGGAATACAAAGCCGACTCCTCTGTCTTTTGCATTTTTCTTGCCGACTTCCTTTCCTTCAAAGATCACTTCTCCGGAATCCGCTTCTTCGAGTCCCGCGATGATTCTTAAGAGCGTTGTTTTTCCGGAACCGGAAGGACCAAGAAGTGCGACCAATTCTCCGGAAGGAACTTCCAGAGATAAGTTATCGATTGCGGTAAAGTTTCCGAATCGTTTTACAATATTCTTAACTTCGATTCCCATATTTATGCCTCCTCTTGGAGCATTGCTTCTTTTTTTGTGATCTTGATTTTTCTTTCCAAGATCTGTTTTGCAACGAGTGTGATTAAGGATAAGAATACAAGAAGTGAGGCCGCTGAAAACGCAGCCACCGAGTTGTATTCGTTGTAAAGGACTTCGATTTGTAGAGGTAAGGTATTCGTTTGTCCTCGGATATGTCCGGAAAGAACGGATACGGCTCCGAATTCTCCCATCGCCCTTGCGTTACAAAGAATGATTCCGTATAACAACCCGTATTTGATTCCGGGAACTACGATCTTAAAAAAGACTTTGAGAGTGGAAGCCCCGAGCAATAAACCGGCTTCTTCCTCTTCGATCCCTTGAGCTTCGAGGACGGGAATCAATTCTCTTGTGACAAAGGGAAGCGTGATAAAGATCGTCGCTAAGACAAGTCCAGGCGTGTTGAACACGATCTTGATATCCATCTCTTCCAGCAAAGGTCCGAACCAACCCTGTCTTCCAAAAAGAAGAATAAAGATAAGACCGGAGATCACGGGAGAAACTGAAAATGGAGAATCGATGATCGTCAAAAGCCAACTCTTTCCGGGAAAGTCAAATCTTGTGATCGCAAACGAGGAGATGACTCCGAAAACAGTGTTCAACGGAACGGCGATTGCAACGACGAGTAACGTGAGTTTGAAAGCGGAAATCGTATCCGGTTCTTGAATTCCTTCGAGATAGGCGCCGATTCCTTTGGAGAAGGCTTCGTGAAAAACGGTATAGATCGGAAGCAACAAGATCAAACCGGTAAATAAAAAGACCAATCCGATCAGAATACTACGAGCCAATAAGGATTCTTGTCTCATCCCTTTCTCCTTGCCGTTATCGTCTGAAAAATATTAATACCTAATAATATGCTAAAGGAGATTACGAGCATGATAAATGCGATTCCCGTCGCTTCCTCGTATTCGTATTGTTCGAGTTTGGTTACGATCAATAAGGGAAGAATTTCGGTTTTACCGGGAAGGTTTCCCGAGATAAATACGACGGACCCGTATTCTCCGATTCCCCGTGCAAACGCCATCGCCGCGCCCGTGATCAACGGAGGAAGTAGTTCCGGAAATATGATCTTTCTAAAAATTTGCCAACGATTGGCTCCGAGGCAATATGCGGATTCTTCCAGTTCTTTTGGAAATTCTTCCAGAACCGGTTGAACCGTTCTTACCACAAAAGGAAATCCGATAAAGACGAGCGCGATGATGATTCCTATCGGAGTATATGCGATTTTGATTCCGTAGGGATCCAATAGTTTTCCGATGATTCCGTTTTTTGCATAGATGGTGGTTAACGCGATCCCTGCGACCGCAGTGGGAAGTGTGAAAGGTAGATCGACTAACGAATCTAAAATCGACTTACCGGGAAACTCGTAACGGACCAACACCCATGCGAATAAGAATCCTATAAATAAGTTTAAGAACGCCGCGATTGCTCCCGCGCCGAAACTTAAGTAGAGCGCGGACAAAATTCTTTCGTTTGTGAGAAGTTTCCAAAAACCGCTCCATCCGATCCCGGTACTTTTGAGGAAGAGCGCGCCTAACGGAATGATGACCAACAAACTCAAGTAGGTTACGGTGAGGCCAAGGCTGATTCCGAAGGCCGACTTTCCGTAGGGTCTGGTTCTTACATTCAAAATGGACACTGGCTTTCTCTTTTTTATTTTCTATCTACTTCGAGTAGATTTGATCGAATATTCCGCCTTCGGCGAAATGTTTTTCTTGGGCTTTTTTCCAAGAACCCTCTACGTCTCTGATCGTAAACAGTTTCAAATTCTTGAATATACTTTTATACTTTGCTAAAACCTTGGAATCGGTGGGACGATAGTAATTTTTTGCGATCACTTCCTGTCCTTCGGGAGTATATAAATATTTCAGATAACTTTCGGCTACCTTGAGAGTTCCGTGTTTTTCGGCGTTCTTGGTTACGACTGCGACGGAAGGTTCAGCCAAAATGCTCACGCTTGGAAAGACAATTTCCACTTGGGAGTTCGGTTGGTTTGCGGTTTCTTTCAAGGCGAGGTGGGCTTCATTTTCCCAAGAGATCAGAACGTCTCCGATTCCTCTCTGAACAAATGTTGTCAAAGATCCTCTCGCCCCTGAATCCAAAACGAGAACGTTCTTATAGAGATTCTTAACAAACTCTTTTGCTTTTGCTTCGGAGCCGTATTCGCCTTTTGCAAAACCCCAGGCTGCGAGATAATTCCACCGTGCGCCTCCGCCGGTTTTAGGATTGGGAGTCACGACTCCGATTCCCGGTTTGATAAGATCGTCCCAGTCTTTGATTCCTTTCGGATTTCCCTTTCTTACCAAAAGAACGATCGCGGATGTATAAGGCGAACTCTGGTGTGGAAGAAGATTCTCCCAATCGGTGGAAAGTAATTTTGATTTCTCGGCGATGGCTTCGATGTCCTGGGCCAAAGCGAGAGTTACTACGTCCGCTTCCAATCCGTCGATCACGGCTCTTGCTTGTTTGCCGGAACCTCCGTGAGACTGATTGACGATTAAGTCTTCTCCGGTTTGTTTTTTCCAATGTGCAACGAAGAGTTTATTGATTTGAGAATAGAGTTCGCGAGTCGGATCGTAAGAAACGTTCAAGAGTTTTGTTTCCGAAAAAAGAACGGAAGAATCCGTGAGAAAGAAGATTGCGGTGAGTGTGAGTTTTGCTAGTTTTGAGTTCATATTGATCGTTCCTGGATTCTTTTCTACAACAAAGTGAACAAATATCTAATAAATTAGATATTTGGATCCAATAATTTTAAAGATCGCTTGAAAGTAAAGAATTTTGCGTTCCCTTCGGGCTTTTCACAGCCAGTTCGATTTCAAGAATTTCGATGGAGAAAACACCGTAAATGCGGAGAAAAAAATCACAAAGAGGAAGCTTTGGAAAAAATCAAAACCTCTTCTTTGTGATTGTTCGGGTTATTTTACGTAGAGTTGGTCGAAGGACGCTCCGTCCGCAAAATGATCCTTCTGCGCTTTATGCCATCCGCCAAAATGACCATCCACCGTGATCAGATCTAATTTTGGAAATTTGGATTCGTATTTTTTCAATACGGCCTGACTTCTCGGACGATATCCGTGTTTGGCAATAATTTCTTGAGCGGCTTCGGAGTAGAGGGACTTTAAATAAGCTTTTGCCGTTTCTAAGGTTCCGTGTTTCTCCGCGTTTTTTTCTACGATCGCAACCGGAGGTTCCGCGAGAATGCTCAGGGAAGGAAATACAACTTCATACTTGTCCTTTCCGAATTCTTCCAAGATGAGAAAGGATTCGTTTTCCCATGCGATCAAGACGTCGCCGATTCCGTTTTGTGCAAAGGTGTTACTCGAACCGCGAGCGCCGGAATCCAGAACCGGAACATTCTTAAATAATGTTTTTATAAAGTCCTGAACCTTAGAATTATCGTTGTTGAATTTTTTCTGTGCGAATGCCCAAGCTGCGAGATAGTTCCATCTCGCCCCGCCGCTCGTTTTCGGATTCGGAGTGATTACCCCGACTTTCGGTTTGATAAGATCGTCCCAGTCTTTGATATTCTTCGGGTTTCCTTTTCTTACAACGAATACGATCGTAGAAGTATAAGGAGTGCTGTTGTTGGGCAAACTTTTCAACCAATCTCTCGCGATCAAACCTTTCGACGCGATGATATCGATGTCGTAGGCGAGGGCGAGTGTAACGATGTCTGCTTCGAGTCCGTCGATTACGGATCTCGCTTGTTTCCCACTTCCACCGTGAGACTGATTGATCCTTACTTCATCTCCGGTTTTAGACTTCCAGTAGTTTGCAAAGAGTTTGTTATACTCCGCATACAATTCTCGAGTCGGATCGTAGGAGACGTTTAGAAGAGTCACGTCCTTTGCGGAAAGACTCATGTTTCCCATCGTCCAGAAGAACGTGATAGTTGCGATTTTGAATATTTTTGTTTTCATCATTTTATTCCTAACTTCTAATTTTGAATTACATTGCAAATTGGACAAAAAGAAAGAAGCTATACGACTTTCCGTCCAGTGTGTATCGATCGTTTACGTTAGTGGCCCATGGATTGACTCTCGCGTTTCTAACGGAATCTCCTGCGAGCAGATAAGAAGCTCCGGTCCAAATCGAAACGTAGTCTTTGAGATAATACTGATAGATCACGTCGAACTCGTAGAACAAACGTTTGCCGCCCCTTTCTCCCAGTTTGTATCCGCCGAATGCAGAACCGGATGCGTTCTCCGTCGTAAGCCCAGTGTTAGGAGCTCCACCGGAAGAATACCATGCGTCGTTTTCGGATGCTTTTTGTACGTCGTAAGCCACGAAGATAAATCTTCCGTAGTTTGCGGAGTTATACATCAAGTGAATCGATTTGGTTTTTGTGTTCGACCAGAACGTCGCGTTCACGATCCCGTTTCCGGAGTCGAAGTAGGGAAAACCGCCGGATCTTGTCGCAAAGGATGCGTCGTAGGTTGCTACCTTGTTATCGGTTCTATTCGGATCCCCGGAAGCGATCGAATATTGAATTCCGACTCGGAAGCGATCAAAAAAAGTATAACCCGTCTGAGCGATAAAATACTTCGCGTCATACTGAACGTTTTCGGTATAGATTCTCGCAGAAGTCGATTTTCCGTCCACGGTTTGTTTGAGTTGATCCCAGCCTGCGTTTACTCTTTGACCGTTAAAACCGTATTGCCAAGAACCTTCTAAGGTCCAGTCCCAGGATTTTGCTTTTGGAAGACGGTTTCCGTCTGTCCGGTTTGTTAAGCGAAATCCGACCGTATTCAAGTCGTCTCTTTGTCTGGTTCTATCCAAACTTGTGGTCGGAGTCGGACCTTGTTCCCATTTTTTATCGATATTGAAGTAGTAGAAATCCACGAGAAAGTCTTCGAATTTAAGGGTGTTGTATAAACCCGAAAGATACGTATCGTTTACAGTTCCTCGTTTTACTCCGTTCGCGGTATTGTTTCCGCTTCCCGCGTTCGAATCTTCCGCGATGATCGAAGTAAAAGCTTCCGAGTTGAAATATTTGGAATTGTATTTCACACGAGCTCCGTCGAAAGAGTTGCCGGTCTGACCGTCGTTTCTTCCTCCGATGTATCTGTTATCTCCGAAACCGAAGATCTGTCTTCCGATATAAACCTCGCATCCTTCCGCAAAGTTTTTCAGCTGAATGAAACCTTCTCTTAGGTCCGTGTTGTTCTTAACGCTCACAGAGTTGGTCGCGGTGGGAGCCGAGCTGAGTTCGACGCCGGCGGAGTTGGAAAGTCCGAGATAACCTAACTGACCGTCTTTTCTGGATTGTTCTCCTCCAAAAACGCGAACGTCTTGAATCGTAACCTTAGCGGCGACATAAGGACTCGGATCGATGATAAACGAGACTTGAGAGTTCTGAGTCGCATAATTTCGATCGTCCTGAGTTCGCTTATCAAAATCCGCGTTGTGACTGTAATCAAAACGAGGACGAACTTGGAAGCCGACACGAAAGATATCACCGAGCCAGAGTCGATCGACCTTTCTAACCGCGTCTTGATGTTCGGGGGAAAGAAGCATCGATTTCATAAACTCACCGGGAAGTTTGCCCTTGTAAGGACTTTTATAAGGTTCTTCCTTTGCGAGCTCTTGCTGAATTTCAGGAATCCCTTTTCCGTCGTTCGGTTGTTCTTCGTACTTTACATCCGTAGGAGGATCCAAGTTCAGAACAGGAGCGGGTTCAGAGCTTTTTGTTTTCTTTGTATCTTGAGAGAATAGGCCAAATGTAAGAGTACAGATGAAAAAAACTCCCGTAATTATCTTCGTCATAGTATGTTTCACTCAAATCCCTCCTTGAGAAATTTTTAACCAGGGAAGGTCGGCTTCCTGTTATAGTCAACAAATAATTCGTTATATTGGATATTTGGGACGAATTTGTCGAAGTATATTTAATTTTTTATAAAAATTTCTGGGAAAAAGGATGATTTCCCTTTGAAACGGGGGATCCGAGAGAGAAATTTCTCTTCGTGGGAACTCTTTTTGCGAACCGGTGGAACGATTTTGAGATCTATAGGGAAACTTATAAGTTAAGAATCGGGGCGCCCGTTTTCAGGATCCATTTCTCTCGAAAAGAGTGGAGGGAAGAACCAAAACGAACTTTGCATTTCTTCGGATTTGGATAAAAAGAATTTGAACAGTTTTGAATTCTTGGAAAGATCTTTCCTCTTGGTTCGGAAAGCCCCTTTCAGTCTGGTATACGTTTTACAAAAATTCAGGCGCTTCGTTTCCGAAAACTCGTTCGAGTTTTATTCTTCGTTTGGATTTTTCTTTTTTCATTCTGCTTTTGTTCTCGGACCCAAGCTCCTCTGGGAAAGTCCGGAATCTTGGACGCTTCCTCTTGGGATTTTCAAAAAGACGGAAGTCTCGTTCTTCGCGGGGAATGTATGTTTCGTTGGGAGGATGGAAATATTTGCCTTCGGAAAATTTGGAGCAGAATGAATTTCGATCCGGTGAAATCGTATATGTGCCATCGACTTGGAACGGAGGTCCGCGAACGGGAAAGGGTTTTGGAACCTACACACTCGAAGTAAAAATTCCGGATTCAATCCAAAGAATGGGTTTGATTTTTCCGGATCAGAGTTCTTCCTACTTTTTATCAACCGATCGCTACGGTGGGCGGGGATTTTTATAATATTCGAAAGATCGGAAAGCAACAAATCAGAATCTTTATCGCGGATGCGATCGGACACGGAATCCAAGCTTCTCTGATCACGATGGTGATTCAAAACGAATACAGTTCCATCTTTGATTTGAATCTTTCTCCGGGGGAACTTCTTACAAAACTTTCCAAAAAATTTGCTTCTCGGGTTGGAGACGTGAGTCCTTTCTTTTCCCGTCTTTTATTGGATTTAGATTTGGATAAAAATCGGATTCTTTTTGCGAGCTCCGGAAATCCAGCTTGTATCTTGACGGGAGGAGAAAAGTTGGAATCACTTCAACTCGTCGGACCTTACGCGGGAATACTTCCCGAGCACAATTATGCAGAATTATCTTACGACTTGCCCCAAGACTTTCGATTGATTCTTTTTACGGATGGATTGCCGGATCGTTTTTTATTTTCAGGAGATGAGAACGAGTTTTTTTCGATCGAGGATTGGATTCGAAATCGAACGGATGAACCTTTGAAAAACGTTTGTAAGAAATTGTCGAACTTAGCGAATTCTTTACCTTTGCCCGATTTTAAAAAGGACGACATTACCTTGCTCGGGATCGAAAGATCGAATTTGGAATCACCCCGGTTTTTCGATTTATAGAAATGGGATCTTAAAAATGATGACAATACGTGGATTCAATGAGAATCTTTCCAAGATCTTAGAATCACAAGGAGTCTTATATGGCTTATAAACTCGACGGGGCAAAATTCCCAACCTTGGAAGAATTGATCGCGGCTCTTTATCCTCTTTACGCAGATAAGATGTCGGAGGCTGATTTTAGAAAATACGTCCAGGAAAACGCAAAACAAGAATAATTTCTTTGAGTGTGTTCCCTGGAGACGGGATGAAAGACGTTCGCTTGGTTCCGTTTTGCTTGTCAGGAAATCGGGTTTCGTAAGAATCATCCCATGCAAATCATCCAGGGGAAATGGAAAATTCCTCACGCAGCAAGAAAGCCGCTCGTATTTTTCCTAGTCTTACTCTTCCTTTCCATTCAGTTTCGATTTTTATTTTCGGACTCGGTTCCCGATTCGGTCTCCTTACAGAATCAATATCTGATCGCTCAAGACTATCAGATTCTTTTTAAGAATTTTTTGTCCTCGGGATATGATCGTTCTCTTTACGGAGGAAGTCCTACATTCTACTTTCAATCTCCGTTTTTCTTTTTCCTCGTTTCTTTTTTACATACGTTTTTTCTTTTCTTTCTTCCGTTTAGTTTCGCATTCAATCTTGGAATTCTTCTGACTCTTTTTTTGTTCTCGTATTCCTTTTTAAAACTGGGTTTTCTTTTTCTGACGGAAACCAACCTCAGTCCGGGCAATGCGCTTCTCGCGATGACTGGTTTGATGTTTTACTTTTTATATCCCGGAGATCGAGTTGTCGGCGCGGGCGTTGTAGGAGTTTTTCAGAATTCGATTTCTTCCGTGCTCGGTCTCGGCTTTGCGATCCTTGCGATCTATTATTTGGAGAAGTTTCGATATACGGGAAAGATTTCTTCTTTTGCAAAGAATCTAATCACGGGTTCTCTTGTGTTTTACACACACTACGAGATGTCCCTTTTTTACGTGATCTCTCTTGGAATCTATTTTCTTTTTTACAAAGACGAGTTTGAATTTTTAGAAATCCTTCTTATCTTGCTTATGCCGATCTTGGTTGCGTTACCGGTTCTCTGGAATTATTTCGCTTACGTTCCGTTCCAACAAAATCCTCCGGTTTCTTTTCCGATCAACGGACTTCTTTCACTTTTAGGAGAAGAATTTTCGAGTGCCGTCGCAAGACCTGAAAAGTTTTTGGACGTGCTCAAACAGATTTTGATCGATCAGTATTGGATTCATCTTTTGTTCCCGATTCTTTTTGTGATCGGGATTCGATTGTTGTTTATTCGAAAACTATTGCCTCCGATATCTAGATTTCTCATTTTCGGAACGTTGCTCTTCTATTGGATGGCGACAGATTCTTCTCTTTCTTTGATTTTTCCCTGGTTGCACGTTAAGTGGTATACCGCTCTGAACGTTTCTCTTGTCTTTCTGACTTTTGCGGCTCTTGTAACCGCGAGATTCTTTCTAAAAAATCTTCCGCCGGGAAGATGGAAACTCTGGACCGGACTGATTCTTTTTGTCTTAGGAATGTATCGTTTTATCATCACGATTCCCGGTCCTTCCACGGGAATCGAAAACATCTCCAAAACTCCGTCTTCGATTTGGAGCCAGAAAGAAGAATGGACTCGGATCTTAAAAGAAACTCCTTATTCTTCTCTGATCGCTTCGGAAGAAATTGCGGGTGGAATCAGTTCCTTGGATTCGAGATGGGCTTCCGTGCTCGTGAGACAATCCGTTAGACGAAACGTCGTTTTGCAGAATCGTTTTGAAAATTCTCTTCCTTCTTCTCCCGAAGAAATCATTCAGCTCTTTCCGTCTCAAGGACCGAAAAGTTCCTTGGTTACATACGGGAAACGCGCCAATCTGCGTCCGGTTCAGGAACGCGACAAACTCTCCGATTTGTTTTTAAGTCTTTTGCAGGAAAGAGGTGTGACTCATTTACTTTTGAAATCGGAGGCGCTCAATCAGTTCGCATCGAATCTTCCTGTTTCTTTTATTCAGATTGCAAAAAGGGGAGAATGGATTCTCTGGAAGTTGAATATCACCAAACCGCCGTTAGAACTTTTATCCGCAAAACCCTGGGCTTTGGTCACGGACGACGCGGGACAGGAAAGAAGGACTTCGATTCGTTCCGAGGATCTTTCCGAGTCCGCCCTTCATTCTCTCTTTGAACTTTCCATAACCTTGGTTCCGATCACCGCTGCGGAATACAAAGCTGACGAAAATTCTTTTTCCGGAGCGTTTCCTTTTTCTCAATTGAAAGCCGAACTTCAAAAACTAGTTACGATCCAAGAAGAAGAAAAAGCCAAAAATAAACCGAAGGGAAAGTTCGATTCCGAGAAAGAAAAAAATCCAAGCGGAACTCAGATCCATCCGTTTTCTTGGGACGATTCCCGGATACTTTGGGAGCTTCCCGCGGTTCCAGGTGAGAATGTCTGTTCTCCCGTATTGATTCGCTCCGGTTATTTTCCACTTTGGAAATCGGAAAACGGAGAAAAGAGTTACCGAACCCTGGAAGGTCAGTTTTATTTTTGTTCTAAGCTTAAGAAGAATGAATTCGTATTTTATGATATTCGATCCTACTTGATTACGTTTCTTCAGTTGCTTTTGCCACTTTTGTTTTTCGGAGCGACCTTTTTAAATCGCAGGAAATTATCCAATTGATTTTTTTTGCCTCTTCTCAGTCCGTCAAATCACCGTTTCGAAAAAGACAGATCTTTTCCAATTCTCTTTTGATCGGTTTTTCAGTTGCGATTCTTGGAATTCTTTTTTTTGGAAATCCGGAAACTCCTTTTTCAAAGATCGTATTGTCCGCGTTAGAGGGAGGTCTGATCGGAGGGCTTTGTGACTGGTTCGCCGTTTGGAAAACATACAAGGCGATCGAAGAGGATAGTTTTACTCTCGCGGGTGAGATCGGAAACTGGGTGGCTGGAGATCTGTTACACCACGAAGTGATTCGCTCTCGGATTCGAATGGTTTTGGAAGACCCGACGACCAGAGACGACGTTCACGAAGTTCTTTTGGAAACCTTTGGAAACGAAGTTAAAACAAAGGAAGTCTTAAACCAACTCTTTGAAAGAGTGGAAGAGGACATCGTAGAATACATAGTTCATTATCAGTTCTCAGGAACGGATGTCGCTTTATTAAAAGAGTTAAACCGACAAAAAGAGATCATGGATACGATCAAACTTCTGATCGGAGAATCCATGATCCGAGTGGCCGATACGGATGAATTCAGATCTCTTTTGCAAGAAATATTAGGAAAAATGAATTTAGTCGCTCAGGTCGTTTTGAGTCTTGTCGTAGATTTCCCAAAAAAATTGAAAGAATACGGAAATCACGTCAAAGAAGGCCTCGTCATCGAATCCAAGGACGAAAAGACGATCGAAAAACTCGTCAACTTGATGGCGGCCTCCACGGAAACTTATATCTCTTCTTGGAACGAACTTCCTCTGGAACAAAGAGAAAAGGCGGTTCGTTCCCTGATGGGTTTTCTAAAAGATCAGGCGAGTCGTCTTTTGGGAACTCTCATCCAGACACACTTAAAAGAAATCGGCGAGATCAAAACCCTACAAGAATACGCGCCTCTTCGTTCCGTTTTGGAATTTGTAGAAAAACGCGTCGACGAAGGAGTTTCCGGTTATATCGGAAAACAGATCACTACCAGACTTCAAAGTCTGGACCCGAAAGATCTCAGAAAGAATTTAGAATGGAAAACTCGGAACGTTCTGGAAACGATTCGGATCAACGGAAGTATTCTCGGATTCTTTTTGGGTTGTGCGACCGGTTTGATTCGATTTTTCTTTTGAAGAAGTTTCATTTTATTAGGACGCCTTTCTTATCGAAGTAAGAAAGCCATTCTTCTTTTTCTTATTTGAAGGTCCGTTATTGGTGAAGATCGAAGGAAGTAAAAAGAATCCTACCTTGATTTCAAAAATTAAAAACCTCAACGCACGGATGATTCCTTTCGGAGTCTAATTCTTAGGAGATTTATGGAAGCAGTATACCACGCGCAAGAAACAAGAGGGAAGGCGGATTTTGGATGGCTGAAGAGCAGACATACTTTCAGTTTTAGTTCCTACTATGAACCGAACCGGATGCAATTCGGTAAACTCAGAGTTCTCAACGACGATATCGTAATAGGCGGAAAAGGGTTTCCTCCGCACCCGCACGAGAATATGGAAATTGTTTCTATTCCTCTTTCCGGAAGTTTGGAACACAAAGACAGCGAGGGAAACAGCTCCGTCATTCAAGCCGGTGAAGTGCAGATCATGTCGGCAGGAACCGGAATCGTACATTCCGAATACAACGCATCTCCCACGGAACAAGTTAATTTTTTACAGATCTGGATTCTTCCGGATAAGATGGGAATCGCCCCTCGTTACGAACAAAAAAAGTTTAACGTGGAGGATCGTCAGGGAAAATTTCAAACCGTGGTTTCGCCGGAAAAGGGGAACGGCGCGGTCTGGATCAATCAGGACGTTTCGTTTTCCCTCGCTCACGGGAAAAAAGAATTCAAGATTGATTATATTCTAAAAAATGAAAATAGAGGAGTTTATTTTTTTCTGATATCCGGTTCCGTGGAGATCGAAGGCAAGAAATTGTCGGCAAGAGACGGGCTTGGACTCTGGGCTCCTTCGAAAATGGAAATTCATTTTTTGGAAGAATCGGAAATTCTCGCGATCGATACTCCGAAGTAAGAGTTCGGGGAAAGAAGGAGTTCCTACAAAATCTCTATTTTGAACTTTTTCAGAGGAGTTTTTATTTTGAGGAACTCCTCTTTTCTTTCACGGGCTTAGCTCTGATTTTTTCAGAGTCTTTTTGTTCAAAGAAATGTAGGAACTCCAATGAGAATTTAGAGCGGGCCCAATACCTCGAAGGAAAAAAGAATCCCATTTTATAAAATTCTAATCTAACCGTGTGAGTTCCCACAAATTACGTCTCATCGATTTTTTTGTGAGATTTTAAATCGTTCTTTATTATCCAAAATACGTGAGAGTTCCCACATTTTTAAGTTTTTCCTGACAAGTTTTTATTTTGAGGAACTCCTCTTTTCTCTCACGGGCTTAGCTCCGATTTTTTCAGAGCCTCTTTGTTCATGAAAACGTGGGAACTCCTGCTTTTTCCTTAAAAAGATCCCTTTCATCTAAGAACTTTGTAGGATCTCCTGCAGATTCTTAGAATTATCGAAAAAACCAAAAGCTTCTACCGCTCGCCGACTGGAAGGGGCCACCGTCAAAAAAACGTCAGAGATCCTACAAAAACCTTTTCCAAAAAATCATTGCCGATTCCTCGATCAAATCTCCCCGCTTCGGATGGAAAAAGTTCTTAAGGAACCCTCCCTTAGAACGCGAATCGGAAGATCTTTTTGAATCGTAGATTCATCCAAGGTTCTGTGCATATCATCGATGGAACGAATGACTTGCTCGTTCAAAGAAAGAATCATATCACCTTTTCTTAATAGACTTCCGGCCGCGGGAGAAGAATTCTCCACCTCGATCACGAGAACTCCCGAAGTCTGTTCCAACTTATTGAAAATTTTCAAACGATTGGGGATGCTCTGATTTTGCCCGGCGATTCCGAGATAACCTCTTTTTACAAAGCCGTTTTTCATCAGACGTGTGATGACGTATTCGGCAGTTCCCGAGCCGACTGCAAAACAAATTCCTTGAGCCGAAGGAATGATCGCGGTATTGATTCCGATCAATTCTCCTCTTGAGTTCACCAAGGGACCGCCTGAGTTTCCTGGGTTAAGAGCCGCGTCGGTTTGGATCACGTCCTCGATCAGTCTTCCCGAACGGGAACGAAGACTTCTTCCCAAGGCGCTTACTACGCCCGCGGTCACAGTGGATTCATAACCGAGCGGGTTTCCGATTGCGATCGCGAGTTGACCGACTTTTACGGAGGTAGGTTTAGAAAAATGCAAATACGGAAACGGATCGCTCGTTACTTTTAGTACTGCGATATCGGTCATCGGATCTTCACCGATCTTCATCGCTTTGTGACTTCTTCCGTCCGGAAATTCCGCGTTGATCTCGGACGCGTTTTCTACTACGTGTTGATTGGTTACGATAAAACCGTCGGGCGATATTAAGAATCCGGAACCGGCTCCACCGCCGCGGTTTCCGCTAACTTTGAGATGGACGACCGCAGGACTTACGGTTTCCACCGCGTTTGTCACAGCCCTCGAATACGCGTCCATCAGATCTTCTTCACTTTCGGAAGAGGATGTTTTTGAAACTTTTGGAAAGGGATCTTTGGAATCCGATTGAACCCATTGAATCATAGAAAAAACCTCCGGGTGTTCTTTAGACCCGAAAGTTTTTATTTGTATTCAAAAAAGTTACAAAGTGAAAAGGGAAGTTTGAAATTTTTTGAGATCACTTCTTGGAGAAGGTAAGAATCTCTTTTGTAATCGAATCCAGATTTGTAGAACCCAATTCGTCTTCTAACACACGTTCGGCTTTTTCATAGACCTTTGTCAAAATCGGTTGAATAGAATGACCGCAGATACATTTCTTATTGGGAGTTTTCGAGTGCATCTGAAAGATCTTCTCGTCGATCGCTTCGTAGATTTCCTTCAGGCTGATCTCGGAAGAAGGTTTCGCAAGAATGTAACCGCCGTTCGGGCCCATCTGGTTTCGAACGATACCCTTGCTTTTTAGCAGGGAAAGAATCTTGCGAATTACAACCGGGTTCGTGTTGACGCTCTCCGCGAGTTCTTCGGACGTTCTGGTTTTACCTTCGCTTAACGAAAGCAGGGAAAGAATGTGGATCGCGACTGTAAACCGGCTAGTCATATCTGTAAAGCGTCTGGTTACAGAATATAAGATTCAAAATCCTTGTCAAGTCCAAAGCTCCGGTAGAAAAGATCTTGCGTCGTATTCTTTCCAAGTTAAGAATACGACGATGTTTCAAAGTTATATCCTTCGATTCTTAGATCCGAACTTGGAAAAAGAATTCCGATCCTTTCTCAGGGATCATATCGCATCCTTCGTTCGGATCGGAGCCGTTTCAGCCGTTATGGGATATGGGGCGATCTTTCTCCTTTTTTACGACGTCCTTCTCATACGAGATCAAATCGTTCTTTGGATCTTGATCGGAAGTTCGGTCTTTGGATCGGTTTTGATTCTTTCCACATTCAAAAGATTTCGAAAGACGATGGTTCCTATGTCGATGTTCAGCAACACACTCGGAGGATTTACCGCGGTCTACGTGGGTTATGCGTTTATCAGAGATCAACACGCGATTCTTCTTACAATTTTGATCATCATCGCTTATTACGCATTTTTGGTTTTAAGAATCCGAACTCTTCCAGCGTTCCTCATAACTTCTTTTTATTTGTCGGCTTATCAATACGCTCTTCTTACTGACGGAAATCTGACAAGTCAGGAAAAAACGGTTTATAGTTTTCTAATATGGTTTTCCGAGTTTTTCGCGGTAATCGCAGGTTATACTTTGGAGTTAACGACTCGGAAGTTGTTCTTACAGGCAAAGACGATCGAAACACAAACCAACGATCTGGAGAATGAAAAGGAAAAATCGGATCTTCTCCTTCGAAACATTCTTCCGGACGCGATTGCAAACAGACTCAAAAACGAAAATTCTCAGATCTCGGAATACTTTTCGGAGTGTTCGATTCTTTTTGCGGACATCGTGGGATTTACACTTCTTGCCGCGCGCAAAACTCCGGATGAACTCGCGGGACTTTTGGATCGTTTTTTTTCCAGACTCGATGAACTCGCCGAAAACAGAGGGGTGGAAAAAATCAAAACCATCGGAGACGCCTACATGGCAGCGGCGGGAATACCCATCGCCTGCGAGGATCATATCCAAAGGATCGGAAATCTCGCCTTGGATATATTACAAGAAGTGAATACGAACGAGGAACTCATTCGGGAAAATCTCAACATTCGGATCGGAATTCATTCGGGTCCGGTCGTCGCGGGCGTGATCGGAAGAAAGAAGTTCATCTATGATCTCTGGGGTGATTCCGTAAATCTCGCGTCGAGGATGGAATCTCACGGACTTCCCGGAAAGATTCACGTAACGGAAGAATATTTTTTGGCGGCTTCTTCTATCTTCCAATTGGAAAAAAGAGGAGAGGTCGATATCAAGGGAAAGGGAATGATTTCGACTTACTTTTTAGCGGGATAAAACAAACGTTCAGCTTGGAAGGTCGATGTGAATCGGAAGATATTGAATCGAAGTGCTTCCCTGGCTCAACCATTCCGGAACGGCTCTTCTCCAAGAAATGAACTGAGGAGTTTCGAGATGAGCCTTTCTCGCGGCCTCGCTTTTATACACTTCCATAAATAAGAATTTTCCGGGATCTCCGTCCGCTTGAAGAACGTCGAGTCTCAGCACACCGTCTTCGGTTTCGAGAGATTCTTTCGCCATGTCTTGACTGACTTTTTTAAAATCTTCAATTCTTTCTTCAAAAATTTTATAAGAGGACGCAACAACGATCATACGATCAGAATTTAGAAACGGTTTCATTTTGGGAAGAAAAATCCTCCTTGCTTAAAACAACTGTTATCGGAAGAATTCCCAGAATGAAATTGAATACTCGAATTACGGACATGCTCGGAATCGATTTACCGATTATCGGAGCTCCTATGTTTTTAGTCTCCTATCCCGATCTGGTAGTTGCGGTTTCCGAAGCCGGTGGTATCGGATGTTTTCCTTCTCTCAATTATCGTTCTCCCGAAGAGCTCAAAGACGCTCTGCAAGAGATTCGTTCCAAAACAAAAAAACCGATCGGTGTAAATTTGATTCTTCACAAATCGCATAATCCGAATTGGTCCAAGCAGTTAGAAGTCGTTCTCGACGCGAAGGTGGAGCTTTTGATTACGAGTTTGGGAAGTCCTCGGACCGTCGTGAGCGAAGCAAAAAGCGTAGGGTCCAAAGTGTTTTGTGACGTGACTACCTTGAAGCACGCGAATATTGTCGCAAAAGCGGGCGCAGACGCTCTGATCGCCGTGGCACAAGGTGCGGGTGGACACGCGGGGAATATTTCACCGTTTAGTCTTTACCCCTATTTAAAAAAAGAGACGGGACTTCCGATCGTTGCGGCGGGCGCGATTTCAAGCGGCGCACAGATGGTCGCGTCACTCGCGCTTGGTGCGGACGCGGTTTATGTGGGAACGAGATTGATCGCGACGCCGGAAGCGATGGCGTCCGAAGGTTACAAACAGATGTTGATCGACTCGGGTCCGGAAGAAATCGTTTATACGGAAAAGATTTCGGGGATTCCGGCGAACTGGCTTAAAAAATCGGTGGAGAAGGCGGGCGACCTTTCTCACAGCGGAGAGTCTCAGAATCTGGATCAGGAATACAAACGTTGGCGGGACATTTGGTCTGCGGGGCACGGAGTGGCGCAGATAGAAGGATTGATTCCGGCCAAAGACGTGGTTTTAGGCATGGCAAAAGAATATCTTGATATTCTAAATCGTTTGCCTCGTTAGAATTTTAAGAACCCGTCCTGATTTTTTTACCGTTAAGAGTGTTTGAATTTATTTTCAGGACGGGCATTTACCGATGGATTTGAAAAAAAAGATCTCTGATTTCCTAAATAAAAATCGATTCTTCTTCCCCATTTTTTCCGGGCTGACTACACTTCTCGTTTTTAAAATCGTACTCGGCTTTTTTCCCGAGGAACTCTATATCAATCGGGACGACGGAATTATCACTTTAAGTCACGCAAAGAATTGGATCGATTTCGGATTTATCGGAGTCAATCCCAGTGGAGAGCTGATCGAAGGTTATTCTTCTCCTTTGGAATTTTTTATCTTTGCGTTTGTCTATAAGATCGTTGCGATTCACTACTCGATATTTTTTACTTTGCAGTGGTGGTTGACTACCTTTCTGTTCGGAGCCGTTCTTTATAAACTTTTTGAAGAGATTCGTGAAACCTCCGAATGGGAGAATTTCGGTTTGACTCTGTTGACAACGGCTCTTCTTTCCGTTTCGTTTACGTTTCTCGCCTGGCACGCATCCGGAATGGAAAATCCATGGATGCATCTTCTCTACATCGTTTATCTTTTGATTCTTTTTCAAATCGCGAACGGTAAAGACGTATCTCTTGTAGGAGCTTCCTTGCTTCTTTTTGCGGGAACCTTGGTCCGAATCGAAAGTGTTTTTCATCTTTTCTTTATAAGTGTTGTTTTTCTTTTTATTTCATTTCGAAATCGGGTTCCTTGGAAAAAGACACTTCCCGTATGGATCGCAGGCGGACTCTGGATTCTTTTCTTTCTCATTCGGTTTTTTTATTTCGGAAAGATCTTTCCGAATACATCCACGGCTCAGGAACTTTCTCTGGGCGAGAACGCGCTCAATCTGATTCGTTTGAGTCCGGCGCTTTCTAAAAATTGGGAAATTTTTAAATTCGGTTTTAAACAGAATGGAATTCTACTGATTCCGATTTCCTTACTTCTTCTCTTTTTTAGAAGAATAAACGAGAAAGAAAAGTTGTTTGTGATTTTAGCATTCGCTCTCGCGGTTCCCGGTTTTTTACATCCTTTTATTTTTGGAAACTATAGATTGGATCCTGCGAGGCCGATGACCTGGCTCGCGGTGTTGGGCGCGGTTTTGTTTGTGATCAGATCGAGCGCAATCACTGAAAAAAAGAAATTCTTAATTCTTCCCTTGGTTCTTTTGGCCGGCTTTCTTTCCTATAAGAATTATAAGTTTAAGTCCTATGATCTCTGTTGCAGTTCTAAAATTTTTGAGGAAAGAAGGGCGCAGATTTCCGAAATCGCAAAAAAAGAAGAAATTACAAGACCACTCGTCGCCATTGCAGATTTGGGAGCCTTGAGCTTTTATAAGGAATTTAATATATTCGATCTTGGTTATTTGGGAAATCGATATCTCGCGGCGAATAAAAAGGACGCAGGAAGAGTGGCCTCTTATATCGATTTGAATCGGCCCGATATTTTAGAGGTTCATTTTCCTTGGAGTTGTGAATATTCTAAATTTCTAAATCGTTCCGAGTTTTCAAAAAATTACAAGCTGATCGTCGCAAACACGGAAAAAGTTCCGATTTCCGTTTGTCCCGATGGAGGGAAAATTTTTGCCGGGATCTATTTGAATTATGATATGGAGAAGAATTCTGGCTCCATCGATCGAGAAGTATATTCTAGTTTTGTAAAGGATTCTTCTTTGAAAAATTTGAAGTCCCAGGTTGCACTTTGTAATTCCAAAAAAGAACGTTGTCTCCCTCTGATTCGAAACTTTTATCGGTTTTTAAACGAGTGTAAAGAGAATATTAGAGATTCTGAATTTACCGAGGCTGTAAATGAAATTTCGAATTCCAATGTGCGCGAATATATGCAACTTATCTGGACTCGGAGTTCGCCCAGTGAAGCGCTTGTGGAAGGTCTGATCGTTTCTTTAAGATAAGATTCTAATCGATAAAAAGAATCTTGTGAAACGGGATTCTTTCCTGATTTTGTTTAGAGGAAAACTCCCGAAAAACTTTTTTAAACGTAGGTCGAGCCCTATTTTGAATAGGGCGGACTTTAAGTCCGTGTAAAGCCTTTTTCGGAAGGATCAATTTATCAGAACAATTACAAAGGTCCGGCGGGATTTGTTGGAACTCCGATCGGATTCTAAAACGTTCTACATGTTTTCTTAGGTTCAAAGCAAGAATAAGGAAAAACAGTATATTTGAATATTCTAAAGTATCTTGGAACTCGAAATCAAAAGAGGATCGATATTGTCTTCGCAATTCTTCTTCCTTGATTGGAAAAAGAACTGCACCGAGATGAAAATTTTTAGGCTTGTTTGTTTCGGAGAGGCATCATGTGAAAAACGCCAAAGACCAGGATCTGTAGGGCGTCTAAAATCGGATTGGAAGACTTGTGTTTTAAGGTAAACCAGAAGTAGGCGATTTCAAAAAGATGCACCACGAACGTTCCGATTCCTACCGCGCGGATCAGAAAGTCTAAAGGTTCACCGAAAAGAAACACACCCGAAAGACTGGATCCTACTAAGATCCAAAAAAATACAGTTCCTATCTTCAATGCTTGAAAAATTGGATTCATAAATCCCCCAGAAAATTTCCATTATTGAAACTCACTTCCAAGGTCCGTCAAGGAAAAAAGAGACAATCGATTGACTCAGGTTTGTGTTAGAAAAAACTCTTAGTATGCTTCCCTGTTGTCATCATATTCTTTCGTCGAATTCTCGCTCCGATCTTCCTTCTCCCTTTCCTTGGAAATATCCGGAGAATCGTCCTCCGCTTCGAGACGAGGAATCTCCGTCTCATCTTCCTCTTCTGAAAAAATACGAACTTCCGTTTATCATCGATATTCATACGCATTTTTTTCCCGAATACGTTATGAAACGAATTTGGAAATGGTTCGACGGAGTCAATTGGGAGATTGCTTACAGGGAATCGGAAACACAGCGTCTCGAATCCTTAGCTAAGAATCAGGTTCGTTTTTTTACGACCCTCAACTACGCTCATAAAGAAAGAATGGCCGAAGGTCTCAATCGTTGGGTGTTTGAAAATCATTCGAATACAAGAGGCGCCATTCTTTTTGGAACGTTCTTTCCGGAAGAGGGTTGTCTCGAATACGTAAAACGTGCAGTGGAAGATTACGGTTTTCGCGGCTTTAAACTTCACTGTGAAGTGGGGCGTTTGGACTTAACAAGATCCGAACTTTCCGATACGTTTTCTTATTTGGAAAAAAAGAAAATTCCTCTCGTCATTCATTCGGGTGACGCTCCTCTTCCCGGTCCTTATACGAACATTCGTTATTTTCGGTCGTTTATTCAACGTTATCCGGAACTCAAAGTGGTCGTCGCACACATGGGAGCGAGCGAGGTCTGGGAATACGTGGAGTTGATGTCGATTTATCCGGAACTTCGTTTGGACACAACGATGGTCTTCGTGGATTTTCTCGCGACCGGGGAACAAACGGATCCGTATCTTGCGATCTTAGAAAAATTTCCGGACCGAGTTCATTTCGGTTCCGATTTTCCGAGTATTCCTTACGCGCTCAGTCATCCGATTTCAAATCTCCTCAATTCTTCTTTGTCCGATGAAGTAAAACGAAAGGTCTTTTTGAAAAACAGCGCGAATCTTTTTGGGTTGGAAATCGAAAGCTGACGTTTACGCTCGGCGTTTCCTTACGGAAATTCTTCTTCTTGAATCCGATTCCCCAGTTAGGAAAAAACTTGCCAACGAGGGTTCTTTCTTTATCCTTTCGATATGCGCGCCCTTTTACCAAAAGTTTCCGGAATCGTCTTGATCGCAGTTTTTGCGATTCATTGCGAAAAAGGGGGAGCCGTCTCTCAAGCGGCTTCTGCGGAAGTCTATAAAAAGGTCGCCGACGCGTATTGTTTGCAGATGAGTCGTTGTAAGGAGCCTTATCTCACATCTCTCGAAGGTTCACATCGTAAAGAAGCGAGTTTAAATTATCCGGACAACGCGCAGTGTTACAGCGACTTCAATTATGATTTTGATAAATCGGAACCGATCGTTCTTAAAAAATTAAGCGACAATCTAAAACTGGATGCGGAACTCTGCATCAAGAGTGTGGAAAGAGCGGATTGTGGTTCCATCGTTACGTATCAGATTCCGGAATGTGTGGAATACAATACCTTTCTTGAAACTCTCTCCGCTCCTTCTTCTACAAAATAAGACTATCTGGCTTCCACTTCTATCTTTTCGTCTTTTTCATCTTCGGTAAGAATCGGGCTGTCCAATTTTTCCAAAAGTGTCTGGAGTAAAAAGAAGTAAGGATTTACCTTTCCCGCGATTTCCTTTCCGTAGAGTTGTGTGTAAGTGTTGATCAAGGATTGATTCTCTTCCGTATTCTTTGTATAAGAATTTTCAGCCAAACCTTCCCAGAGAATTTCCCCTTTTTTGCAGTGTATGACTTTTCCGAGCGCGGTCAAATTTACTTTTTCGGAAGTTTCTTTTTCGAGAATTTTCAGTTGAAAGATGCCTTGCACTTTTTTATCGGAACTTCCGCAGGTCGCGCTTCCGGCCTTGTAAGGATATATGATAAATTCCTTATGGTGAGAAAGATAATTTTCAGTGATCTTTGCGGCCAATTGTTTTTCGGATTCGCCGGCCTCGCTTTCAGTAGGAACCTGTATGGCAAGACGTTTGAACGTTCCAAGATCCTTTTCCCAGGTCGGTCCCGCCTTGATATACTTTACGGTACAATTGGCGGTAACAAGAACCAGGGTGATTAAGAAGATACTGTTTCTGATCATTCTCGAATTATCCTTTTTTCTTTTTAGCCGTCGCCTTTTTGGAGACGGGAGCTTTTTTCTTGGCAGCTTTCTTTTTTGAGGAAGAGGGGGCGTTTTCTTTTCCTGCGACGAAAGAAGCGGAGCCATTTTCGTCTTCTTCGCTAAAGCCCAGAGGTTTCGATTCTTTTTCTTCTTCTTTGCGAGAACGATATACCATTTCTAAAACGGCCGGAACGAGAGTAAGAGCGATGATAAGAGAAGAAGCGATTCCAATACTCGCGACTACCCCGATCGATTTAAGACCTTTCTGATCCGCGATCAGAAGAGAACTCCAACCGACAAGAGTGGTTAACGTGGACGCGATGATTGCAGGACCGACCATGGACATCGCGCGGACCACGTCGTGGTCTTCTCTAAATCGGTAGTAGATATAAATCCCGTTTTGAATTCCATAACCTACGATGACTGGAAAGACAAGGACGTTCATAAAGTTCAATTGAATTCGGAACAAAGCCATGATTCCCAGAGTCACAAAAATTCCAAGAACGAGAGGAATCAAAGAGATCAGGGCCGGAATGATTCCTCTGAAGAATAGAATCAAAACGATCACGACGAGGACCAAGGTGATGAGAAAAGCCGCGACTCCTTCTCTTTGAACGATCTTGATGAGGTTCGCAAAAAGAATCAAACTTCCAGCCGTGTTCGAAACATACTGATGCGACCTCGCGTCTTTTAACGTGTTAAACGGTCTCGTCTTTAAGATAAAGTCGATCGTTCCGTCCAAAAGACCCAGATTCTTAAATTGAGAAGCGGAATAAGAGTTGAGCGCCTTTACGATCAGACGTTCTTCCGTCGGAGTCCAGTTGTCTTTGACTTGATCCACGCTTACGTTTCCGTTGCCGTCATAAAGAAGCGTATTCAAAACTCTTCTGGAAAGTTTCGGGTAGTGCAACTCTCCGACCGCGTCGAAAAACTTCAGAAGTTTTTGTCCGTGCCAGAGGGCCACCTTTGGATAGATAAAGACGAGATGACCTTTTTCTTTGGAACCCTTTACTTCCTTAAACTGGGAACTGAAGTAAGTAGGAACGTCAGACAAAGAATATTCTTTTACGCTCAGATATTTTTTTACAACCGGAAGATACTTTCGTTGTTCCGGTTTGAGAAAGCCGGCTTTGACCGGTTTCATATCCGCTTGTAATTGTTTTAAAACTTTGAGGTTCGCCCTTTGTTGTCCCTTCGGAGGAACGAAGTTCCAAAGAGAAACTACTTGATCCACGGATCCCGCGATTTCATTCGGAACGGGAGTCATATAATCAAAGACGGCTTCCGATTCTTCCAGAGTGTCCACGACGATCACCTGAGGATCGGAACTGATATCAAATCTGTCTCCGATTTCGTCGTAGAGATTAACGGAATCCAAATTATCGACCATCAGATCGCGTCCGTTGTAATTAAAGTGAATCCCCGGACTAAAGCTAAAAAAGGAAATCGCACAAACGATCGCAATGACGATTAACGTCAAAAGTCCCGGCTTCTTATAAAAACGATAGAGAAGAGGAGACGTTGTCTGGTCTTTGACCGAAAGAATAAATTGTTTTTTCAGAGAAGGGAAAAGACGGAAAAGAAGAGTGATCTGAAGAGCCGTCACTCCATACATCGAAACCGCGATGATTAAAATTCCATAGGTCGCGATGATTCCGAATTCGCTGAATCCTCTAAACTCGGAGAAGGCGAGAACTACGAAAGCCGAAGTAGTCGTCAAAGCCGAGATAAAAGAAGCGATTCCAGTGTGATAGATCGTGTCTTTGATGGAACGAAGCATATCCTGTTTACGGGTGTATTCTTCTCGGAATCGATATAAGAATTGAATTCCGTAGTCGATCCCGAGTCCCATCAAAATCGAAGCGATGATGCTCGTAACCGAGTTGAGTTGTCCGATCACGATCGTAGTCAATCCAAAGGAGAATAAAATTCCCGAAAGAAGGGATACGATAAGAATGACGATAAACAAAGGATTTCTAAAAAAGAAAAGAAGAAGGACCGCGATTCCGATGAGGGAGGTTACGGCGATCGGCTTGAGAGCGGCCATGAGGGTTTCGTAGTCGTCCAAGTGAAGACGATAGGTTCCCGTATAACCGACGAGAATTCCTTTTTTGTCCAGGCCTGCGTTGGCTACGACTTCTTTGATCTTTTTGTCAAGGGCGATGTTAAATTCTATGTTTGTAAAAGATCCCGCGGGTTTGATTAAAAAGATAAGCATTCCCTTGTCCGGAGAAATATTATATTCGTCGAATATATCTCTTTTTGCAAGTTTCTGATATTTGGAAAGAATGTCGTTAAAATCGGGATTGTATTCTTCGTCCGTGAGTTTGATAAAAAACGGATTGGCTCTTTCCACTTCTTCGTCGATTTTTCTTTTGACGCGTTTGCGGACCTCTAAAAGATCTTCAGTTTTTAAAAAGAGAGGAAGACGATTCTGCAAAAAGGAAACGTTGTATCGATAGGAAATATACTGAACAAATTCCTTTTCTTTCAGAAGATTTTCGTTTAACAGATCGGAAGCGCTTTTGATCGCGAGTTCTCTTTCCTTGTAATAAGCCGCGTTTTTTTGTTTAACTTTATCGGCTTCTTTCAGTTCCTTTTCCCAAACCTCGTTCTGACCCTTTTTCTTTGCGGCGAAGGCCTTGGTCAGATGATCAGTCATTCCTTTCTCGTCTTTAAACTTGATGCTAAGAATGTAGAATCCGTTTCCACCGATCATCTCGATGACCTTCTGTGTTTTGATTACGGAAGGATTGTTTTTTGGAAGAAGATCGAGGTTGTTGCTGTTTACGGTGAGTTTCGAAGCCTGCCAAAGAGAAAGGAGAAGAAGAACGGCCAAGACGCTGCAAGAACGGATCGGATTGAGGAGGATGGAATCGGTAAGTCTGGAAAGAAGCTTTCTCATATTTGTTTTAGTTCTTTGCTTCTCTTTTGATCAGAGCGATGGTTTGTTTGATTCCGTTCTTTTTGATGGAAGGATCTACGGATTTAGTTCTATTTGTTTCGGAAGCGTATTTGCCTTCGCTTAAGAAGTCCGTAACATACCAGGTTCCTTCGATCTTGTTTAAGATCCAAGAGAAGGTGATTCTTTCCGAACCGTTCCAGATGATGGAAGAAGCAAGAGTCGCGTTATCTCCCTTGATCACCGGTTTTTCGTAGTTGATATCGATCTTATCAAAATATTTATGCGCGATGGGAAAACTGCGGTGAACGATAAATTCGGAAATCGCGTCTTCAAATTCTTTACGATCCGCATCCGCAATCTTACCGGAAGATTTCAGGAGTTGATTGCTGAACTGTTTTACGTGAATGATCGCGATCGCTTTTTCATTCTTCTTATAACGAATAAAGCCGATCAATTTTTTCACGGTAGAACTGATCTGTTCCGAGTCGGAAGGAGTTTCTTCCGAAGGAGTTGGAGTTGCGCCTTCTTGTGTGGACGGGTTTGGCTCTGCGGAATTTTGAGAAAAAAGCAGAGTTGGAAGGAACAGGGAAAAAAGGAAAAGAATGGAAATAAGTTTTTTCACAACACGTTACCTGTTGTTTATAGTTTGTGTAGATCCAGAAGCGATTCTGTAGGAATGGACTGGGGCTTCCTACAGCTTTCTCGAGCGGTCGGGGAAGTCAACGGAATAAAATGGAAAAGACCCGGCGGGTAACCGTCTTTCTATAACTCGCTTTTGATCTAAATTCTATTTTTTTAAATCTTCGTAATCGGGAAGAAACACTTTGAGTTCTCCCTTGGCGTTGAGATTAAGATTTCCCAGAGAAAGTTGAAAGAGAAGATTTTTCATGTGAAAGTCGAGCGGATCAGAAGGATCTTGATCGATCAAAAGAAGATTCGTATTCTTTAAAAAAACGGAACCGACTCGAATTTCCCCTCCCGACATCGCGATCTGATTGGGAACACCCGGAAGAAACACAAGTCTGGGAAGTGGAGGAATTTTTTTAGAATCAAACTGAACGAGAATTCGATCGTCAAGAAGTGTGATTTTACTGATCGTTCCTTGAATGCGAGGCGGAGGTAAGAGTAAAAAAGATTGAATGTGAAAACTCTTTTCTACGATTTCCAATCCGCGACCGTTCGGTATGGGAAGAAGTTTTTTTAGTCCGACTCCGACGTAGGAAAGAAGATCTCCGGCTCCCGGTATTCCCGCGGCGCTCATCGATTCCGATTTTAAAACGAGCATCGAACTGTCGGGGACCAATTCCAAATCGCAGATCATTTCCACGTCCACCCAAAAGACGAGTTTATATTCTCCTAAAATTCTGATCTTTTTTTTACCATCGATTTCGATCGTGGATAGTTTCAAATTTCGTAATGGAAAGTTCGGAAACGTTTTTATGTTTTCGTTGAATAAAAATTCTAAAACTGAAATTTCAAATTCTGTTTCTCCCTGAAAAAGATTGAGATAAAAAGAAGAAGGGTCGTTGAAGTTTACTGGAGAATCTTTTTGATTCGAGATCGCTTCGACCGTTAAGTTTTTTACGTTAAAGTAGATTCTGTCTTCGAGACGAAATTTTACGTTCTTGAGTTTGAGAAACGCTCCCGTCTCTCCTTCCGAATTTTTTGCGGAGATCGAAGTCGGAACGATCCAGGAGAGGAGAAAAAATAGAATCCAGAAAAATACCGGCAGGTTCCAGAAAAATCGCATGGACGTATTCTGAAGAATCAATTCCAAAAGAAAACCCTTTATTAAAATATCTCGGCTCCTTAAGGAATGAGTTTTAAAAATTTCAGACTTTCAGTTTTCCGGTTTGAAGATACGGATCTAAATCTTTGGCCTCGTCGATGTCGTTTAGTATCGGAAGAATCCAGACGTCCTTTCTTGCTAATTGCAATTTTTCTAATGTCATTGCAAAGACACGTTCGCTGCTCCAAGGAATCTCTCTAAAAATTTCGGGATAAACTGATTTTAAGGCGAGCAAATAATAACCGCCGTCTTTTGCGGGACCGATCGCCGCGTCTCTTGGATCCAAGGCCGAAAACGCTTCTCGAATATGTTTTGTTTCGAGATCGGGACAATCGCTTCCGATGATCACCGCTTTTTTCGCTCCGCATTGGAAGGTTTCTAAAAATGCGTTTTGCATCCTTTCCCCGAGGTCTTGTCCCGTTTGAAGATGGACGCTCGTTTGTGTTCCCCAATCCGAAAAAATAGAATCCGGAATGGAATCAAAGTAGAGTCGAACAGGGATGTCTAAATTCTGAATTTGTTTTTTTGTAATTTCTAAAAGTTGTTCGTAGACGTTGAGAGCGGTTTGTTCTCCCAGAGTTTTGGCGAGTCTTGTTTTCACACGTCCCAGCACGGGGTTTCTTAAAAATAGAATTAAGGATTCTTTGGATTGCATAAAATGGTTTTTCAAAGGGACAAAAAAAAGATACGGACTTAGAAAGACGTTCCCGTGAGAAATGGTTGACGATTGTCTTTCTTTGGATACTTTTAAAAGGATACAAATTCTTTCCATTTGAAAAATACCAAGACATGGATTGTTACTTTAATAAAGACCTCAGTTTGTGAGGGAGGATGTTTATGAAGAAATTTCGAACGTTTCTTTCTGCGGGAATTCTTTCCGCGGTGGTGCTGGGTTCTCTCTTTTTCGGAGCTTGTAAAAAAGAAGAAAAGAATGACGATCTCCAAATCGGAGCGCTTCTTTGGATAGCAACTCAACCTTACGTAGAACAAAGTAAAACCGGTTTTTTTATCATCGTTCCTAAGGGAATCGCTCAATAGGAGACCGACCATGAAAAAATCTTGGATCTACTTTTCTTTTGCCGCGGTTCTTTTTCTTGGAACCGGACTTACGTTTCGTTCCGATCGAGTTCCTTTTATCGTAAGAGAGGATTCTCCAAAACCGTTTCCGATTCGTCTGGAATTATTACAACCGCTCAAGGCAAACGCGGACACCTGGGGATTTGTGCGTCAGTCCGCGACTTGGGCCAGAGGGAATTCTCTTTTTATGGATGATCTGATTTTCGCGATCCGTAAAAATTTTCCTTTGGGAACTACCGTAAATCTCACACTTCCGAATCAGACGATGAACGGACAATCGTTTACGTTGCGCTTAAAGCTAAATTCGGGAGCGATCTCTTACAAACCTAGTACTTTGGGAGGCGCCGTTTCTTATACGAATTTTTTCGAGCTTCGTTCGACCGGGGACAACCAACCTGCGCTTCAATTCTTCTTTGATGACAATCCTCGAGACGCAACGGGTGACGGCGCGGTTCTTCTCTATCAGTTGAGTCGTTTGGATCCGGTTCGTTGGAGTGGAGCTACTGCGATCATCGAAAGTTACGTCGTACAACCGGTAGTTACCGGATTTGCGAATCAAGGTTTGATTCAGACGTATTCTTGGAAAGGATCTCTTGGGTCGGACGCGCTCGGACAAGACGTGGATACAGGCCGAGTGATCTTGGAAGAAATGGACAATCGTACGATCTTTTGTTTCAAATCGGTCGTGAGTTTTTTTGGAAATACGGACTTGGTTCCGATCAACGCGGGAACTACCGCGCTCGGTTACGCTCACAACCAAGGTCTTTGTCCCGGAGCCGGAAGAGAATACTACAAGCTTGCTTATAGTCAGAAGTTGGACGGAAATCTAAACGTCACCGCAAAGGGCGGTTTGGAACAAGCGGGAATTACTTCCGGACAAGCAATCACATGTACGCCGACCGTAAATTCGGTGATTCCGTTTACGCCGACTTATGGTCTGTTTAATTTTAACGGATTTGTTGCGGAAGGTGTGGCTGCCGCTGCGATTCCTTCCGATTACGTCCCTTCTACTCGAGTGGACACGTTGTATGATCGAGTTGGAACCGTTGGAAAGTCAGCCGCCACTACGAGCCCGGCCACTTCCAGTTGGGATACTCTCACACAAGCCTATGTGGATGCGATTACCGTAACCTTTGCAACGGTTCCTTAATATCTTCTCACTTTGAGCTGAGCGTTTTTAAAAAAGCCTCCGAAAAAATCGGAGGCTTTTTTGTTTTCAATTCTCGCTTTCGTTTCTTTTTGGAATTTAAGAATGGAATTTCAATTTATCACGTTTGCTCAAGCCTTCACCGAAGGTTTTTCGAAAGAAGAATTGGATCTCGACGTTTGGCCCTTATTCTTAAATCAAGATCCGATAGGAAAAGAATATTATACTTTGATTGTGAATAAATTTTCTTCCCTTCATTGTGTCGCACTTACAAAGGATCGTAAAATTGCCGGAACAGGAAAGATTCTCCCTTTTTTTTGGGATGAAAAGAATTCTACGCTTCCGAAAGGTTGGGGCGACGCGATCCTCCGGAGCGTTCGTGATTTTCAAGAGAAAAGGTTTTGTAATTCTGCGAGCGCCTGGTCCATAGAAATTCTTCCGGAATTCAGGGGTGGCGGATTGTCTCATTCTATCCTTTCAGAGCTTAAGAAGAATGCGGCTTCCCAGAATATTCTTCATTTGTTTGCCTGCGTAAGGCCGAATCAAAAAGAAAAATTTCCATTCTTATCCATGAGCGAATACTTGGAAAGAAAAAGGGACGACGGTTTTTCGGAGGATCCTTGGATTCGAGTCCACGAAAAGGCCGGTGGAAAACAAATCCGTATCGAAGAGAAATCTATGTATATCAAGGGAACGATCAAAGAATGGGAAGAATGGACAAAGTTGAAGTTTCCGAAATCGGGTGAGTTTGTGATTCCGGGCGGTCTCGTCCCGATCCGGATAGATCGAGACGCAGACTTAGGAGAATATTTGGAACCGAACGTCTGGTTCCATCATAGAACGGACACGCCTAATAACGATTAAGCGGTCCTCCTTAGGATGTCCTGAACCGGATCGATTTCCTTTCCTTCCACAAAGGAAGAACGATAACTCAAAAACCAAATTGCGGAGATCACACTGAGGGCAAGAGTTCCTACGGTAATGTTGAAAACTCCGGAAAGTAAGTAGGCTCCCGCCACAAGAATCGCGAGACGAATCGGCTCGATAAACAAGGCCCAACGTTTTCTTTCCAAGATTCCGCCTAACGCAAGAAGAGAAATCAACGTAAGTCCGCTGATCACTCCGATGTTAAACCAAGGAAGATTTTTGACCTTTACGAGCATTCCAAACGCAAGTGCAACGGAAAGAACAAACCAAACAAGAGAATAGATGCTGAGTCCCTTTGGAATTTCTATATCATATTTTCGGAATGTTTTTGGTGAAACCTCCGGAATCGGATATTGTCCTCCGAGTTCTTTCGGTCTCCAACCCGGAGCCGCGAAAAATGCTTTGATCTTATCGGACCAACGCGGAGATTTCCGAGCGAGTTCGATCATTTCTGCCCAATATTGAATGTTTGCCCAGATCGGATTGAAACTCTGAAGAGGTTTTACGGTTCCGTAGACCGGCTCTTCGATTTCGGGTTCGAAGGTTCCGAACATTTTATCAAATACGATCAGAATTCCAGCGTGGTTCTTATCGATGTATTTCGGATTGATTCCGTGGTGAACCCTGTGATGAGAAGGGGTGTTGAAGATTGCTTCAAACCAACGAGGAAGTTTATCGATCGCTTTTGTATGAATCCAGAATTGATAGATAAGACTGATTTGTCCGTTGAGGATCAGGACGATCGGAGAAAAACCGATGAGCGCGAGAGGTAAATAAAAAACCCAAGTAAAAATTCCGTGAAAGCTCGCTTGTCTCAGCGCGACAGTTAGGTTGTATTCTTCGCTTTGATGGTGCACAACGTGTCCGGCCCAAAGAAAGTTGATCTCGTGACTGAGTCTGTGGTTCCAGTAATACGCGAGATCGTAACCGATTCCGCAAAGAATCCAAACCCCAACTACGAGGATCCAAGCCCAGGTGGTGGAACTCAAACCTATGGCGCCGGCGGGAACGATGGACATCGCTTCTCCAGGCCAGGACGGAAGATTGAAAATTCTAAAGTTTTGATAGATGTAGATGTAGGCGGTCAAGGTCACCGTCTTCATAAAAACACCGACTACTTCGCTCGTTGTTCCCGCCGAGAGATCGTTGATCGAATCGTTCAATCGATAGAGTTTTCGTTTGTGATACGCAGAAAATCCCATTTCTATAAAAATGAGTAAAAAGAAGAATGGAATTGCGATCGTGACTAGATTGATTTCCATAAAGCCGCCCAAATTAGTTCTAGTTTGAGTTTATTCCTCGAATTCCGGATGAGTCAATTCAAAAAACAGAACACTGTTCAATCGACAATTTTTTAGGATTACGCTTGTTATAATTAAAGAAGCCTTTTTTCGAGGTTCCGCATAACGGAGCTTTTCGCGTCGGATCCTTTGATCTTTATTCTACCGAACTTGAGAAACAGAGGCACCGAATTGTTTTTTGGGTCGCTGACCGTTTTTATCAGTTGGAAAGATTCGGATTCTTTTAAAAACTTCGGGGTGTTTGCTTGTGTAGAAAATTTTGCGGTGCAAGGTTTTCGTTTACTTTTTAGAACGAAGACGGGCGTAGATCCATTGGTCCAGAAAGACCCCATTCTTAAAAATCGCATCCTTCTCCGTTCCTTCTAAAACAAAGCCGTTTTTTTCGAGAGCTCTTGCGGACGCGGGTCGATTGGAAAAAACTTCCGCGTAGACTCGGTGAAGTCCGTGCTCTGTATATGCTATATTTATAATATATTGGATCGCCTGAGTGATGATTCCTCGGTTCCAGTATTCTTCGCCGATCCAATAGCCGATCTCGGCGTTGAAACGATAGACGTCCTCCTTAAATAACAGATTGATGACGCCGATTGCTTTTTCGTCAAAGACGATGGCAAAGGTTCTGGATCTGGAATCGCGAAGACAGGAATGAATATAATCGAGTGCGTCTTGTAGAAGATATGGAAAGGGAAAGGCTCCTCTCAAACCGGAGAATACATTTTGAGAGTTCGCGTGGATCGCAATCGAGTCCGCGTGTCTTTCCGAAATGGGTTCTAAAAGAATGTTCATTTTAACTAAAATGGACGGAAGTAAGAATCCGATTCTTGCCCAAAGGATCCACAAAAAGTTTTGATCGTCAATTCTCTTAGTAATATTCCGTCTGATCGCAATTAGAAATTTCTCTCAAAACTTGACGGATTCATCGGCAAACGCAATATCTGGTCTTTATGGCGGCTAAGAAAAAGAACTGGCTTCTTTACGGAGCAAACGGTTATACGGGCGAGTTGATCGCAAGAAAAGCTGCGGAAAGGGGATTGAAACCCATTCTTGCGGGCAGATCCGAACTCAAGATTCGTCCGCTCGCGGAAGAACTCGGACTTTCGTATCGAATCTTTTCTCTGGATAACGAAGCGGAAGTTGGAACACAGATCTCCGATTGTTTTGCCGTTTTACACTGCGCGGGTCCGTTTGTTGAGACCGCGGTTCCTATGGCGAATGCTTGTATCGCCTCCGGTGTCCACTATTTGGATATCACGGGAGAAATTCCCGTCTATGAAAAACTCTACGCCCTTTCTTCGAAAGCAATTGCAAAAAAGGTAATGCTTCTTCCCGGAGTCGGCTTTGATATCGTTCCCACCGATTGTCTTGCTGTGATGCTCAAGGAAAAACTTCCTAAGGCTCATTTTTTAGAACTTGGATTTTCCGGTTTTACGGATATCTCCCGCGGGACTCTGAAAAGCGCACTCGCGCAACTTCCGTATGGAAGTAAGGTGAGAAGAAACGGAAAGATCGAAAACATTCCGCAACTAAGTTTGAAAAAGATCGTAGAGATTAGCGGGAGTTACGCCGAGTTTTTTGCGATTCCTTGGGGAGACGTCTTTACCGCTTTTATTTCTACGGGAATTCCCAATATTACGGTTTATTCTTCTTTGCCCGCTTCTCAGGCGAAACTTTTGAAATGGCTCCAGCCGACTACGGCGCTTCTCAAAAGTTCTCTCATTCTCAAAGGAATGCAAAAACTAGTGGAGCTTACTGTGAGCGGGCCCGGCGACGAAAAGAGAAAGAGCGGTTCGGTTCTTCTTTGGGGCGAGGCTTGGACGGAGGCGAGTTCCAAAAAGGTTTCGATTCGGATGCGTTGCGCGGAAGGTTACGAATTTACTATGGAATCTGCGTTAGCCGCCATTGCTAAGGTGGAAAAGGGCAATACACAATTCGGTTTTATGACCCCCGCAAAGGTTTTCGGCCCGAAATTCGTTTTGGAAATCCCTGGAACAAAAATTTTATCCTGATTTTTTGAATTGTTTGTCCGTTCCGAGGTGGGAACGGACCGGATCCGTTTTTGAAAGATCATTTCGATTTTAACAATCTTTCAAACGCGGATAATTTCTTTCCATAAAGGTAACAAGCGTCGGCCGGCACGAGTCCCGTTTCCTCTTGGATCATTTGCGGATAGTATTCGTCTCGCCGTCGTAATCCTCTCCGTCCGCGGTTCCAAGTCCCATAAGCACACAATCACAATCCCGTACAAGAGATTTCAAAAGTTTTTTTCGATTGGAATCGCTTACGGTCAAGAGTATGGATTCCGCGATTTCAAGCCGAACATGAAAATCGGATTCCTTTTCGAATCTTTTTAATAAATCATTTTCCATGTTTGGGTCGAGTTGGGAAACTCTTGTAAATCCTACTTTGGAAGTTTTGATCCGCATCTAAATTTTTTAGGCGTTTGCAATTCCGATTTCATAAAAGATCTCAAGAATGCGGAATAGGAATTGAATCCCACCGCAAGCCCGATGGAAAGAACGGAACGATCCTCTTCTTCCAGGAGCATCTTTTTGGCTTCTACAATTCGAAATTCGTTTACATACTCGTTAAAACTTTTGCCGATGAATTCGTTTAACAAAGCGGAAAGACAGTGTACGGAAAGTTTCATTTCCGAAGCCAAGGTCGGAAGACGAAGTTCTTCGTCCAAGAAAACGTGTTCTTGATTCATCAACCGTTCCAACTTTTGTTTTTCTTCTTCCAAATCCAAACCTTCCAAAAGAGAATATTTTTTCTCTTCTATCGCCGCATTTTTGAATACGAACGTTTCTTGTCCGATCGAAATCGTTTTGCTGTCTCGTTCCGATTTTTGCAAATCGCGAAGATAGGAATTCGGAGTTTCCAAAAAAGAAAAAATCCATTTCCAATCCGGAACCAGAAATAATCCCAGAACCAAAAAGAGAAGGGGTTCGGAGGAAAGAAGAATTCCGAAAGCTGAGATTAAAACAAGCGTTTGATTGGGATCGATTTGATAAGAAAGAGAATTGTTTTGTTTCATAGAAGACCTCGCTTTCGAAAGAGAAAAATTTTCTAACTAGTATTTTATCTTTCTTTTGAAGTCGATTCGGCCGGATCTATAAATGAATACGAAAAATGACGGAGGGATTTATCAACCCGATCTTTTTTTTCGATATTCCTTCGGAGTTTTTCCCGTAAAACGAAGAAAGGCTTGGTTGAAAGAAGACTTGGAATTGAAACCGACTTCGTATGCGATCGAAAGAATCGTACGTTTCGGTTCTTTGAGAAGAATTTTTCGTGCCTCTGCGATTCTATATTGATTGATAAAACTCGGAAAATTCATCTTTATCTTCTCGTTTAAAAATTCGGAAAGCTGATGGCTCGTAAGAGAAACGGAATCGGCGAGTTCCTTTAGAGTTAGGTCTTCCTGTTTGTAGAGTTGATGTTCTTCCATAAATTCATTCAATTTTTTTTGAATAAAGTCCATATCCACGCCGATCAAAAGAGAACGTTCGTAACGATTCTTTCTTACTTCTTGGATAAACAAGGCCAGAGATTCCGGATTCCCAACTGAAAAAAGATACAACTGAATCAGAAGAATGCTAATCAGAACAGCTCCGGTTTTTAAGAGAGTAAAATTTAAAGAATAGTGTCCGTAGATGAGAAGGAGGGTCGCGATCAAACGAAACGGAATCAAAAAAATTCCGAGACGAAACGCCGGTAAAATAGGAGCCGTTTTTGAATTTCGAAAGTAGATCCAAAAAAGATAAAGATTATAACCGGTAAGACAAAACGCCGAAAAATACACGAGAAAATTGATCGGATCCAATACGTTCCGATACCAGAGATCGGAAACGATTCTTCTTTGTTCTTCGTTCGTTTTTAGAAAGAAAGAAATTTCAAAAAGAAGAATTAGAATCAAAGGAAGCAGATGTAATCCTTCTTTCCATCCGAAAATAAATTTTTCCTTTAAGAGAGAGTTTGTGTAATAGTGTTCGATAGGACCGTAAACTGCGAGAGAGATCGGAAGAAGGAGGATTCCGATCGGAAATTGAAAAATCCAGCCGCTAAAAAAACCGGAGAGAATACACTGGGTGATTCCAATCGAAGTAAAAAGTGCGGAAACAAAAAATGTCTGAAGGTTTTTTTCTCTGAGCGCGGGGTAACGGCCGAGTCCCATGAGCAAACCGAGTCCGCCTCCGAATTGAATCAAGGCTTCCGCAAAAGAAGAATAAAATTCTAACATAGACGATGACGATAGAAAACCAATCGAATCAAACTTACAAGTGATTTTGGATATTTTAAAAAAAGTCAATTTCTTGCTTTTTATCCAAAGCCATCTTCCTTTTTATACGATTCAACGACCTGGACCGTTTAAAGAAGTATTCTTAGACTCGGATGAATAAAGGAGTCAAGAATATGAAAGATGAGATAGAACTTGTTCCCGCGACGGCGGGGAAAATGTTTCGATTCGGCGATTTACCAAAACAAGAAGGAGCGGGCTCCGGACCTAAGTCGCAATTTTATTTTAGAAAACTAAAAATGTTTTTATCTTCCGAAGGTTGTTTTGTTTTTCTTTTATCTTTGATTCAATTTACGCATATCCTTGATTTTATGATCATGATGCCTTTGGGAAGGAACTTTGAAAACCAGTTCCAAATCAGTCCGAAAGAATTTTCGATTTTGATTTCCTCCTATACATACAGCGCATTTTTTGCCGGAATTTTGAGTTCTTTGTTTATCGATCGATTCCATCGAAGGACTTCGGCCCTCTTTTTGTATTCCGGTTTTATACTGGGAACTCTTCTTTGTGGAATTGCAAATTCCTATTGGATCTTATTTGCGGGAAGAATTCTCGCGGGAGCCTTTGGAGGAATTATCAGCTCAGTTCTTTTTTCCTTTGTGGGAGATTTGATACCGGAAGAAAGAAGGGGAAGGGCGACCGGAGTGATCATGGCTGCGTTTTCGGCATCAGCGGTGATCGGAGTTCCCGTGAGTTTGAAAATTTCCAGTCTCTTTGGATGGAATGCGATTTTTCTTTCAATCGTTTGTATCAGTCTTTTGATTCTTCTCGCGATGTTTTTGATTCTCCCCAAGATCTCCATACAACGAGAGAAAGGAGAATCCAATCTTCGCGTTTTAAAAGAGATCGTTCGTTCGAAACGTTATCTGCCATCGTATCTTTTCATTGGTTCTGTGATTCTCGGCGGATTTACTGTGATTCCGTTTTTTGCCCCTTATCTGGAAAGAAACGTGGGCGTTTCCAAGGATCACCTTTCTCTCATCTATTTGATCGGAGGATCGATTACTTTTTTTTCTGCACGTCTGATCGGATCGCTTTCCGATCGTTACGGAAAAAAGAGAATGTTTTACATCTTAGTTCCGCTCGCTTGTATTCCGATTCTTTTTTTCACAAATTTGAAATCGGGTTCGATCGTGCTGATAATCATTTGTACGAGCGGTTTTTTCGCTCTGGTTTCCGCACGTTTGATTCCGGCGATGGCGCTCATCACTTCCAGCGCGGATCAGAAAGAAAGAGGGCGATTTATGACGATCGTTTCCGCGATACAAAACCTCGCTTCCGGAATCGGAGCTTCGATCGGAGGCGCGGTTCTTACCGTCAAGGACGTTCATTCTCCGTATCAAAATTTCGAATTGGTTGGGATTTTCGCCGTGGCGTTTAACGTTGCCGCTCTTTATTTTGCGTCCAAGGTCTACACTCCTTTAGAATATTCAAAATTTGGAATCAATGGTAAAAATCTATGAGAAAAGAATTTTTAGTAAGACTGGGCGCGTATTCCGCAGTCATGGCCGGAATTCTGCGTTGTTTCGCTTCGTTTGCCGGAGAATTTTTATCCGGTTTCTATTTAGAGATCCTCTATTCCGCTACTGATATTTGTATTCTCTTTGCGGTCCTGGGTTTCTACTTTCGATATTACGAAGGCTTAAAACGACTCGCGTGGATCGGGTTTGTGTTTTGTATGATCGGGATCGGACTTTTGATTGGACCGGATGAATCCGCCTCTGGTTGGAACGTCTATCCTTACGGAGCGGGAATCCTTTCTTTTGGTTTGATTCTGATCGGAATCGATTCATGGAAATGGAATATTCTTGCAAAATGGATTCCGAGTTTTTGGATGCTTTCGGTTCTTCTTGGTTCGGTCGGTTTTTTATTGAGTGGAGGTACTTGGTTGTTTGCGATCGCCGGAGTTTTGTTCGGGATAGGTTTTATTGGAATGGGTTTTTCACTTTTGGGGTCTCTTCCCAGTTCTAAGTTAGAATTGGATGCTTGAGTAACTGGAAGCAGTTAAGATTTTTTGGATGTTTCTTTATAGTTATATCGCTTGAACGAAAGTAGTCGTTTCGCTCCGAGAAATATTCCCGGAGTGAAACCATTTTCCGAACCTCAATAGAAACCGAATCCTAATTCATTTGAATTGGATGCAGCTCCTCCGATTCCCCCGAGTAAGCCGGATCCAAAAATCACTGTCGATGGAGCCAAAGGATTGTTTGTAAAGGGGGTAGCTCCCCCAACGGAATGATAGATACGCACTTGATCGATGGCGCCGCCTACGAGTAGATCCGGAAGACCGTCTCCGTTCACGTCGCTTGTTCCAAAGGGGATTCCTGGACCGTTGATTGTGGAATTGATTCCGTAGGCCGAACCTGCAACCATATTGATATCAGCTAACGTTGTATCCCGAGTCGCAGCCGCGGCCGCTGGCATCATAAATACGTGAACGGTATTCGGCCCTGCATTCGACGAAGCCATGATGACATCGGATCTTCCGTCCAAATCCAAGTCTTTTACTGAGAGCGAGCCTCCTAAGAACTGTCCATTGATTGCATTCCCACCCAGAAATGCGCGGTGTGCCGCACCTACGGTCAATGGTGTTCCGATTCCACCGCCCCCGGCAGAAAAGAAGACAACCACTCGACCCTGCTGGTTGACGTTTGGATTTCCTACTTGGATAAAGAAAGGAGCTCCACCTGTCACGTCGGCAAAACCATCTCCGTTTACATCACTCGCCGCGACTGTGTATCCGAGTTGCGCCGCGCCTCCGGGAACTCCTACTGCTACAGGCGCGTTTCCGGTATTGTTCGTGATGGTGTGCACGGTCGCTGTTAAACCTGCTGCGCCGCCGTAATACGTATAAATTCTTCCCCAGTTGAGTCCCCCGCCGGCATAACCTGCATTGAAAATATAACCAGGGGCCCCGACGACGAGGTCATCCTCGTTGCCCCCGTTGATATTTCCTGTCGCAAGGGAGAATCCAAATTTTTCATTCGCAGCGCTTCCTGTTTTGAAAGAAGAAGCTCCGCCTCCGCCTGCAGTAACGGTCGCAGTCGCAATTCCTGTGGCTCCCGCAGAATGGAAGACGTAAGCTCTTCCCATGGATCCGTTATAACTCGGGGCTCCGACAATTAAGTCCGTAAACCCGTCTCCATTGATATCGCCTGTTGCCAAAGCGTCTCCAAAACGATCGGCTGTCGCGTTCGTCCCGGTAAGAGTGTTGTTAGCAAAAGCCGCAAAAGATGTGACTACCCCCGCAGTTCCAGAAGAATAGAATATATAAACTCGGCCATTGTTGGTTCCCGCGCTCTGAAATTGAGGAGAGCCGATTGCAACGTCGGCAAATCCGTCCCCATTAAAATCTCCCATCGTGGCGGTCTTACCAAATTGAGACGCTGCTGTTCCGATGATGATTCTACTCGCAAATTGCGCGTTGGTAATCGTAATTCCTGCAGCCCCAGAAGAATGAAAAATATACGCCAATCCTTGACCATATTCGGGAGCAACTAAATCCACATAACCATCTCCGTTGATGTCTTTGTTCGTTCCTTTTCTAAAGGTGACCGTAGGTGATACCGTTGTATTGTTCGCCGAGTCCGTGGCCCTAACCTGAACCGTATGTTGGGAATTTGGTTTCCAAGTGAGAGCGCCCGTCGGGATAGCGAATTTCCAGTTATTTGTTCCTGTGGCCAGTGCGTAGGCACCTCCATCCAGAGAAACTTCCACAGTTGCAATGGTTCCTGCATCGGTGACGGTTCCATTGATAAACCCGCTTTCCAAAATGCTTTTATTTTTTACGTTTTGAATCACGACACCCGGTGGAGTTACATCCAATGCTGCCCCTGTTTGGAAAGTCCAACTATAGGGCGCTCCGATTGGATTTCCTGCAAGATCTTTGGCGCCGACCGTGATCGTTGCAGTATGCCAGGTTCCGAATGCAAGGAATGCGCTTGGAGTAAACGAAGCCGTTGTTCCCGTGCAATTTACAGTTCCCGCCACCGGGCCTCCGTCATTGAGAGTAAACGTCGCCGTTGTTAAGGATGGGCAATCGATAGCCTCACTGAACGCAACGGAAACGACCGTGTTTGTCGCGACTCCGGTAGTTCCGTTTGCCGGCGCTGCAATAGAAATGGAAGGTGCGGTTGTATCCGGCGCTGCTCCCGTTGTGAAACTCCAAGTGAATGGAGCCGTAAGAGAATTTCCGGCAAGATCTTTAACCGCAACGGAAATTGTTGCTGTGTATGTTGTTCCAAACGCTAAAGTTGCGGTCGGGGTAAACGTCGCCGTCGTTCCCGAACACCCAACGGTTCCCGCGACAGGCGCTCCGTCGTTTAAGGTAACGCTTGCAGTAGTGATCGTCGCGCAATTCAACGATTCACTGAATGCAATACTAAGAATGCTATTTACCAAGACGTTGGTTGTCGCGACGGTCGGACTTACAAAAGAGACGGTCGGCGGAGTCGAGTCCGGGGCTGCACCTGTTGTAAAATTCCAGGAATACAAAGCGGTGATTGAATTCCCAGCGAGATCTTTTGCTGCAACAGTAATGTTTGCTGTATAGAGAGTGTTGTATCCTAAGGCTGCGGTCGGAGTGAACGTAGCAGAGGTTCCAGCGCAGGTTACCGTTCCGGGAACAGCAGCACCTCCGGTTAACGTAAAACTTGCTGTCGTAATCGTTGCGCAGTTCATTGCTTCGCTAAAAACCGCGCTTACGCTCGTATTGATTCCAACTCCGGTAAGGGTGTTCGCAGGAGTTACCAAGGAAACTGTCGGAGCCGTTGTATCCGGGGCCGCGTTCGTTGTAAAACTCCAAGAGTATGGAGCCGCAAGAGAATTTCCTGCAAGGTCTTTGACCGCCGTTGAAATGGTCGCAGTATAAGTGGTCCCATAGGCCAAGGCGGCGGCCGGGGTAAATGTTGCGGATGTGCCCGAACAACCAACGGTTCCTGCGATCCCGCTTCCATCACTTAAAGTAACGTTAGCCGTCGTGACCGTCGCACAATTCAAGGCCTCGCTAAATGAAATACTCAGAGATCCGTTGATTGAAAATCCGACAAAGGTATTTGCCGGACTTACAAAAGAAACCGTTGGAGCCGTTGTATCCGGAGCCGCGCCTGTTGTAAAACTCCAAGAATACAAAGCAGGGACAGAATTGCCCGCGAGATCTTTTGCCGTCGTGGTGACGTTTGCAGTATAGGTAGTATTGTATCCTAAGACTGCGGTCGGAGTGAACGTAGCAGAGGTTCCAGCGCAAGTTACCGTTCCTGGAACGGCTGCTCCTCCAGTTAACGTAAAACTTGCAGTAGTAATCGTTGCGCAGTTCATTGCTTCGCTGAAAACCGCGCTTACGCTCGTATTGATTCCAACTCCGGTAAGAGTATTTGCAGGACTGACTAAGGATATGCTTGGTGCAGTTACGTCTGGACCCGCTCCCGTTGTAAAACTCCAAATAAAAGCTGCTGCAAGAGAATTTCCTGCAAGGTCTTTGACTGCCGTTGAAATGGTCGCAGTGTAAGTCGTTGCATAAGCGAGTGGGACAATCGGTGTGAATGTAGCAGCAGATCCAGAGCATCCGACGGTTCCTGCAATTGCAGTTCCATCGCTTAGAGATACGCTCGCGGGAGTGATCGTAGCACAATCGACGGCTTCACTGAAAGCAATACTCAAAGATCCATTGACTGAAAATCCGATAGAACCGTTTACGGGGTTGATAAAAGAAACCGTAGGCGGTGTAACGTCCGGCGCAGAACTCGTGGTAAAATTCCAGGCATACAATGCTGGAATCGCGTTTCCCGCTAAATCTTTAGCACCCGTTGTAATTCTTGCTGTATAAGCAGTATTGGGCGCAAGAGTCGCAGCCGGTGTGAATGTGGCTGCGGTTCCACCGCAAGTTACGGTTCCTGGGATTGCCGCTCCATTATCCAACTGGAATGTAGTATTGTCGATAGTAGTGCAATTTACGTTTTCACTGAATGCAACACTTACCGAAGTGTTATTGGGAACGGCTGGATTACCATTGCTCGGAGTCGTCAAAGAAACCGCCGGAGCCACTGTATCCAATATGGCCGCAGTCGTGAAGCTCCAAATCAGATCTTCCTTGAGAGCAATTCCGCTCGTAGATTTAATTTCTTTCGCAATTGTAACGGTGTAGGTTGTGGAAGCGGACAAGGGAGAATTCGGAGTGAATACAACAGAAGTTTCATTCATCGTAAAACTTCCCGGAATGATAGTTCCTCCTTGTTTTAGAAAGAATGTGGAAGCTGTTACAGATAAAGAATCTAAGGGAGCGCTAAAAGTAATTTGGACAGACGTATTCAAAGAAATTCCAGTTACACCGGATCCCGGTGTGATTTGTGAAACTGAAAAAAGATCCGATTTATTGGTCAGATCGAAATAAGCGAGAAAAGGTAAATTATTCTTATTTCCGTATGCGCAACTTACACTTACGAATACGACCAGAAAGGAAAGAATTGTTTTCATCAATGTTTTCATACCAACTTCTCCAACAAAACCGGTTTTCCGTATCTGGTATTCCCGGCATTTCATCGGTTGAGAATATCATAAAATAGGATTCATCGTCCCTTTGAGTTATAACATGAATAAGTTTCGAAAGCCTATGCATCTCCCCCTCAAAAACTTTTCAAAATCAATAATAGGAACGGTTTATTATGAAATGATGATATTACTCCCATCGGTTTAGTTGCGTTTAAAAAGAATCTCCGAACAATCGGGTCGCGAGAAGAAAGAAATGTTATTCAGTTTATAATTTGAAAATATCGAAAGCGGAGAGTAAGGTGCGTGATGGCTCTCGGGTAAAATGAATTGTTTTGAGAAAAAATGATTAGGTTCTAAGGATCAAAATGAGGGACGAAATATTTGAATGGCCAATTTCGTTTTGTTAAGACAAAGAACGCGACTAACGTTATTTTGAAGAAGAATTTTCAATTCGAGGACAACTCAAATAAGAGCCTGTCCTAAAACGGTAGACTGTGGGAACTCCTTCGCTTCGATCCACGGAACAATCTCTCGAAAATCGAAGGATCGCAAAACGTAAGGCTTTTGTAGGAACTATTACAAAATTTCTTTCCAGTTCTGGGACAAGCTCTAAAAAATAAGTCTGAGAATAACAATAAAGCGTCTTTAGATTCTATAGAATTTTTTATACTTTTTTAAGGTAACGGCTTACGTTTGGAAATTTTCTCTGAGCGAAATTGAAGAATCTTCTAAATTGGATTTCAGGTTTTCTTCGGTTTTGATTCCAATGAGGAAGGTTTAAAATGAGATTCTTCTAATTATATTTTTTCCATTGCTCGAAATCAAAAAAGCTTAGAACACGCAAATGCCCTTTTGCGTGTTCTAACATATTCAAAATTCTTAATAAACGCTCGACCCAAACATGTTGGAACCGGCGCCACCGGTCAACCCGGAGCCGTCGATGATTCCGGAAGCGGACGCGGGTGCATTCGTGCTCAATCCGGTTCCGGAGGAATGAAAGATATACGCTCTTCCCTGAAAGGAGTTGTACCCCGGAGAACCGACCAGTAGATCCGGAAAACCGTCTCCGTTCACGTCTCCCGTTGCAAGTCCCCAGCCGTAGAGATCCCCCAAAGGTCCGGTCATCGTAAGCGTGGCCGTTCCTGCGTTGGTAAATCCGAGAAGAGGGGTCATGAAGATCGAAACAAGTCCTTGGGCTGGAGCGTTTGGAGTTGAGTTTGCGATTACGTCAGCTTTTCCGTCATTGTCCAAATCTCTCGCTGCCAAAGAAAAGCCGAAGTGATTGTCTATCGTGGTTCCTTGGATGATAAAAATCGCACCGCCTAAACCGGCGCTGGTAGAAATTCCAGCGCTCGTAGAAGAAGAAGTATAGACGACGACGTGTCCTCTTCCTCCGTTTAGAAACGGAGCGCCTCCGATAAGATCGGCATAACCGTCTCCACTCACGTCCGCTACGGCGATGGAGAATCCGAATTGATCCCCTACGGTTCCGGATCCATTTGTAAGAGTGCTCGATACGGCCCCGAGTCCGGTTCCACTTCCGTGGAAGATCGAAACTCTTCCTCTTTGGCCGTTGTAACCGTAAGAACCAATCGCGATGTCCGCGTAGATGTCTCCGTTGATATTTCCCGACGCCAAAGAATTTCCAAAAAGATCATTGGACGCAGAGCCTGTTAGAGTACAACTCGCGGTGGCTACGCTTGAATCCGTGATGCCGGCGGCTCCGGTAGAATGAAAGATATAGACCTTTCCCCGAGAAGTCGTAGCGTTGGGAGCTCCTACGATGAGATCCGCGTACCCGTTTCCATCCACGTCTCCCGCTTCTATAGCGCTTCCGAATCGCTCTCCGGCCGCGCCTCCGTCGATTCTTACCGAAGCAAAGGCGACAAAGGAAATACTCACTCCCGCGCTTCCCGAAGAATAAAACGCATAGACTCTTCCCGCGGAAGCGCTGGCTCCGGGAGCTCCTACGATCACGTCCGCGTATCCGTCTCCGTTGAGATCTTCTAAGGCCACGCTCCTTCCAAATTCTTCGGCTACCGTTCCTACAATATAACGATTTGCTAAATTTGCATTCGTAGTAGTAATCCCTCCGGTTCCGGAAGAATGAAAGATGTAAACGAGACCTTGTCCGTATTCTCCACTTACAAGATCTACGTATCCGTCACCGTTCACGTCCTTGTTGGTTCCTTTTCTTACTTGTGCGGAAGCGACGGAAGAAAAATTTCCGGACGTATCCTTGCTTCGAGCGGTAATTGTATGTTGGGAACCGATCGACCAAGTCGCAGCGCCCGAAGGAAGTTTGAAATTCCAAGTCGTAGTACCGGAGGCGGTGGTATAAGCCCCGCCGTCGATGGAGACTTCTACGAGAGAGACTCCGCCCGCGTCCGAAGCGGTTCCGATCACAAAACCGGTTTCAACAAGACTCTTATTTACAAAATTCTGAATTACAACTCCGGGATTCGTTGTGTCCGGAAGAGCTCCCGTAGTAAAACTCCAACTATAATTGGATGCGATCGAATTGTTCGCTAAATCTTTGGCTCCGATAAGAATCGTCGCAGTGTAGGAACTCCCCGGAAGAAGGCTTGCACTTGGAGTAAACACCGCATTGGTTCCGGAACAAGAGACGGTTCCCGGGACGCCGGCTCCGTTACTCAGAGTAAAGGTAGCCGTCGTAAGAGTTGTACAATCCATTCCTTCGCTAAACGCGGCCGTGATAGTCGTGCTCGTCGCAACTCCCGTGGAAGAATTGATCGGATTGACTATGGACACGGTCGGAGCCGTAACGTCCGGCGCGGAACCGGTAGTAAAGGACCAGACAAAAGAAGACACGATAGAATTTCCCGCGAGGTCTTTTACCGCGGTTGTGATCGTAGCCGTATAAGACGTGTTAAACGATAGAGCCGAAGTCGGAGTGAAGGTCGCGGTGGTGGAAGAACAGCCTACGGTCCCGGCCGCGGCGGATCCGTTGTTCAGAGTAAAACTCGCGCTCGTAACCGAACCGCAGTTTAAGGTTTCGCTGAATGCGACGCTGATCACTCCGTTCACGCTAAATCCTGTAGAAGAATTCAGTGGATTTGTAACGGAAACGGTCGGAGGTGTAGAATCCGGAGCCGATCCCGTCGTAAAACTCCAGTTATAATTGGAAACGATCGAATTTCCGGCGAGATCCTTTGCGGCAGTAGTAATCGTCGCCGTATAAGAAGTGTTATACGATAAAGTCGCGCTCGGAGTAAAAGTTGCGGAAGTCCCGAGACAACTTACGGAACCCGCCACGGCAGAACCTCCGTTGAGAACAAAGCTTGCGGTCGTAAGAGTTGTACAATCAACAAATTCGCTAAAAACCGCGCTCACACTCGTGTTCACACCGACTCCCGATAAAGAATTGGAAGGTGACACTAAAGAAACAGTCGGCGGAGTTATATCCGGAGCCGATCCGGTTGTAAAGCTCCAAGAGAAAGGCGCTGCGAGAGAGTTTCCCGCAAGGTCCTTTGCCGCGGTCGTGATCGTTGCCGTATAACTTGTGTTATACGATAAATTTGCAGTTGGATTAAAAGAGGCGGTCGTTCCAAGACAAGAAACCGTACCAGCAACCGCCGATCCGTCGCTTAGGACAAAGCTCGCCGTCGTCAAAGTTGTACAATTGAGAGTTTCACTAAACGCAACCGCGAGAGAACCGTTGACCGCAAAACCGACGGAGGCGTTCGAGGGACTCGCGAAAGAAACAGTCGGAGGTGTAGAATCCGGAGCCGATCCCGTCGTAAAATTCCAACTAAAAGCGGAAGTGATCGGATTGCCTGCGAGATCTTGGGCGCCGACCGAAATTGTAGCCGTATAACCCGTGTTAAACAAAAGACTGGAAGAGGGCGTAAACGTAGCTGTGGAGCCTGTGCAGGTAACCGTACCGGGAACGGCGGCGCCATTGTTTAATTGAAACGATGCGGAGTTTAAGGAGGCGCAGTTCATCGTCTCGCTAAACGCAACGCTGACGGACGAGTTTACCGGAACCGAAATTGCCGAACTCAAAGGAGTTGTGAGAGAAACGATCGGAGCTAACGTGTCCGCACTCGATGCGGTCGTAAAACTCCATAAAAAATCTTCCGCAAGAGAAGACCCATCCGCGGCTTTGAGATTTTTAGAAAGAATCACCGTATAACTTGTGTTAGAAGCGAGCGCCGAAGCGGGGGTAAGGACAACTCCCGCGTTTGTAGTGTTGAAACTTCCCGGAATCGGAGTGGCTCCTTGGAGTAAACGAAAGGCGGACGAGTTGATCGAGGAAGAATCCAGATTATGATTGAAGCCGACTTGAATCGAAGTATTCAGGGGAACGCCGTTTACGCTGGAGCCCGGACTGATTTGAGAAACTCCGAAGGGAACTGTGGGAGATCCTCCTTTGAAATCAAGATAAGAGAAAATAGGAGGGAGGCTGTTCGAACCCCGATCCAAGCAATTCAACAAACCGGAAAAAGATAAAACGAAAATGAAGGATAAGGATAAAATTTGTTTCATAAAAAAGCTCCCCATTGGTCTGCAACGACTCTTGAGACTGAATATAGTAGCACATTTATAACGAAGCTCCGTGATTGCATTATAACTCGATAAAATGAGAAAATACAAAGTGAAGATACGATCTATTTAAGAATGGGCTAAGGATGCATTTCGTATGGGAGAAACGCCGATTTGAAAATAAAAGATCGAAAACGTAATAAAAAGGGAGTTATAAAAAAAGAAGATATTTTTTTCCATTGCGTTGTTAAGCGAAATCAAAACTTTCTAAACCCGCTTTTGATGTATCGTTCGAGCGCTTCTAAAAAAGTTCTGCCGGAGTCGGGTCCGGCCTGAAATCCTTCCTCAAAAATCGAAACCGAGGTTTTTGAAACAGAAGAAGGAAAGAAAAATGGAACCCGGAATCTAAGAACAAAGCGGGAATAAGCCTATACAAACGAGGATCTTTCCGCCATTTGGTGAAAGGGAATCCCGTTCGCTCATGCCTCAAAAATATAGAATTTTTGTTTTCACGAGTCTTTTAGCGCTTTTAGGAAATACTTTTTCTCTTGCAGCGCAAGGACTTCAGAACACACCGAGCGTAAGAATTCCCCTGGATGAAGGTAAGAGACTCGATCCGGGACAACTAGCGGAAAAGAAGGAAGGGTTGTATGTAACCGCGCTTCCACTTTTTAGTTCCGATCCGGTTCGCGGACAAGGGGGAGGAATTAGGGCAAGTTTCTTTTTCAACGGGAAGAAGGAGGATCCGTATTTCGAATACGAACCCTATCGAAGTAAACTTACCGTTCAACTCTTTCAGACAAACCAAGGAGTGAAGAATCATTTTATTCAATTTGATTCTCCTTATATCTTCAACACTGCGTTTCGTTGGAAAAGTAGCCTTGGGTTGGATTACAATCCCAATTCTCAATACTTTGGAATTGGGGAATCCTCTCTACATTCACTTTCTTATCGTCCGAGAAATCAACCTGGGATGCCTCTGGTAAACAACGCAAACTTCGACGACTATGAAAATTCTCAAAGCTACATACGTCCGTCCAGAGCCGGTTCCGAGATCACTCCGACTGTGAGCGATCAGGGGTACAATCAGTATTTATTCAATTCGACGACTTTGTTTAATAGTATCGACTTTACGTTTTGGAAAGCGTTCAAATGGGTCGTAGCCAATGAGATTTCAAAGAATATCATTCGCCATTCCGACGGACAATGGAATCCGTCAAAGGATCCTTATCTCGCGGGAAGTATTTGGGAGACATCCGTTCCCAATGGAGAATCTAAACTTACCGAAGACTATCACGCCGGCAAGATCAAGGGATATAACGGCGGAGAGATTATTTATATGAGAGCGGGAATCGCATACGATACGAGAGACTTTGAACCCGATCCGGATCGAGGAATCTTAATCGAGATGAACGTGGCTAACGTGTCCAAAAGAACGGGTTCCGATTTTAACTATAACAAACTTTTCTTTCAAACAAAGTATTTCTATAAATTATTTCCAAGTGTATTCGAAGAATTGGTTTTCGCAACGAGAGGAGCGTTAGGCTACACATCCTCGGGAGCTCCATTTTCTGAAGTCCGATATATGTGGAGTTTGGACGGTCCAATGACCGGGATCGGAGGTCTTCAGACGATGCGGGGATACAGACAGGATCGATTTGTCGCGCCGATGGTCGGTTTTGGAAGCGCGGAGCTTCGATGGAGATTTGTCACCTTTCGGATCGGAGAACAACTCTTTACGATGAGCTTGGTTCCTTTTTTCGACGTGGGAAGGGTTTGGAATTCCGAAAAACATCTGAACCTGGTCGGTTATAAACATTCTTACGGAGGTGGTCTGAGAATTATTTGGAATCAAGCCACTGTGATCTTACTCGATTTTGCAAAGTCAAAAGAAGACACACAAATGTTTTTAGATTTTAGTCACGCATTTTAGAATATTCTAATATAGATTTTAAAGACCCGCTTTGTCAAGAGCTGATCTTTCTTTGTTAAAAAGATTATTTTTTCTTCTTCTTTTATAACAGTCCCGATTTTCACTTCCTTGTTGTCCAAAACCTTCTACGCTAACTGGAGACGATTGTTATCGATTACTTTTGAAGAGTCGACTTGGATTGGCTTCCGAAGTAAGCGACGAATAGACACGATGTATTTGAGAGTCGAGCGATAGAAAGGAAGAATGATACTTTTGCAATGCCACCGGAATTCTTTTTCAGCTTAAAAATTCCCGAAAGAATTTTTGAAATATTAAGAATTCTTAATTTTCCTTCCACTCCCCGCAAATTCACAAAATAGAGTTTTGCCGCCAGTGAATTACCTCTCACAAAGAAATCTGCTTTTTCTAAGATCCAGTGAGGAGTTTTGAATCTGAGAATGGCAGATTATAAACTTCTACAGCGTTGGGACGGCTCTTGGAGATAGAAACTTCTCTCCCTTCTTCGTGGATTTGAGATCAAAACGTGTCGAATCTTAAGGAAAAAAGAATACAAAATCTAAATTTTGCTTAAAATATAAGCTCTTACAAATTTATGTATTAAATTTTAAACAACAATTTTAAAAACTGCTTGCATAATGGGCTTAATTTAGGAAATTCTAATTGAGGGTACGACCATGCTTCTGACCAATTACCAGACAGAATCTTTCTATGATGAAATGTTTTCCCCGGAAGGCGGGATTCGCCAGAGTTATCATTTTCTAAAATCGAGAATCGAAACCATGGATGATCGGGAATTGGTCCGAAGAAAGACGAGCGCCGAAAAGGCTCTTCTTTCCCTCGGAATCACTTTTAATGTTTATGGGGACGAGGAGGAAGAGGAAAGGATTATGCCTTTCGATATCATTCCTCGAATCATCACCGCACACGAGTGGAGAAAGTTGGAAGAGGGTCTGAAACAAAGAACAAGAGCTCTCAACCTTTTTATCAACGATATCTACCACGATGAAAAGATCATCAAGGACGGGATCGTTCCTGCGGAATACGTCTATTCTTCTCCCGGTTATCTTAAAGAATGCAAAGGAATCAATCCTCCTCAAGGAACTTGGATTCATATTTCGGGAACCGACTTGGTCCGCAACGGAGATGGTACCGTTCACGTTCTCGAAGACAATCTCAGATGTCCTTCCGGAGTTTCTTATGTATTAGAAAATCGTGAAGTGATGAAAAAAACTTTTCCGGAACTTTTCGCAAGTCTTTCCGTACGTCCTACTTATGATTACCCGATTCGTCTTCGTGGGATGCTCGAATACATGAGCGGTAAATCCAATCCTTCGATCGCGGTTTTAACTCCCGGGATCTATAACTCCGCCTATTACGAACATTCTTTCTTAGCGCAAAAGATGGGAGTTCCTCTTGTGGAAGGAAGCGATCTTGTAGTCAAAGACGAAAAAGTTTACATGAGGACCACTCGCGGACTCAAGATCGTTGACGTGATCTACAGAAGGATCGACGATTCTTTCTTAGACCCTCTCGTCTTTAACAAGGATTCTCTCTTAGGAGTTCCCGGAATTTTTGAGGCGTATAAAAAAGGAAACGTAGCGATCGCAAATGCTCCCGGAGCCGGCGTTGCGGACGATAAGGTTTTATATACTTTTGTTCCCGCGATGATCAAATACTATCTGGGTGAAGAAGCGATCATTCCTAACGTTCCTACCTATCTTTGTTCGAACGAAAAAGATAGAACATACGTAAAAGAGAATATAGAAAATCTCGTAGTAAAGGCGGCGAACGGAGCCGGGGGTTACGGGATGTTGATCGGTCCTCGTTCCAGCAAAAAGGAACAGGAAGAATTCCGCGGACTCATCGATCAGAATCCGAGAAATTATATCGCGCAACCGGTCCTCAGTCTTTCCAGAGTTCCCACTCTGATTGAGGACAAATTGGAAGGAAGACACGTGGATCTTAGGCCGTTTATTCTCTACGGAGAAGACATCTATGTGATGCCGGGCGGTTTGACTCGTGTTGCCCTTAGAAAGGGATCTCTTGTGGTCAACTCCTCTCAAGGCGGCGGATCCAAAGATACCTGGGTGATGGGCGAAGGCTAAAACGATACACATAAATCAGAACGAGAGAGGTTGCTATGCTGAGCAGAGTAGCTGAGTCCGTATATTGGATGAACCGATATATGGAGAGGGCGGAGAATTATTCCCGCTTCATTGACGTAAATTTCCAATTGTCCCTGGATCTAAACGAAGACGTAAACAGACAGTGGATGCCTCTCGTGTTTACAACGGGTGACAACGAGCTCTTTCAAAAAAAGTTCGCGGACGCCGCCTCGAAAGAAAACGTGATTCATTTTATGACCTTCGATACTGATAATCCGAATTCGATTATCAATTGTCTGGTGCGCGCGAGGGAAAACGCGAGAACGATCCGTGAAAATATTTCCACTCCGATGTGGGAAGTGATCAACGAATTCTATCTCAACTTTAAATCGAAAAAACATTTTTCCGATACGGATCTTTCCGCGTTAGGCGAGTTCTTTAAGACAATCCGAAATCAATGTCTTTTGTTTTACGGGTGTCAAGAAGCTACGATCTCTCAAGACGAGGTCTGGTATTTTGCTCAGCTCGGAAGATTTTTGGAAAGGGCCGATAAAACCGCGCGTATCTTGGATATGAAGTATTTTATTCTTCTTCCTTCGCACGACGTGGGTTCGAATTTGGATCTTCTTCAGTGGCTTTCTCTTTTAAAATCCACGAGCGCTCACGAGATGTTCAATCGGATCTATCAAAAGATCACTCCTAAAAACATCGCTGAATTTTTGATTCTTGATAGACAGTTTCCGAGGGCGGTTCGTTTTTCCCTCAGAAAAATTTTTGAAAGTTTAAAACTTCTAAGCGGAACCGATATGGACGAGTATTCTTGCGAAGCCGAGAAGAGGGTCGGAGTTTTGTTATCCGAACTCAGTTATACTTCCGTCGATGAAATTTTCAGTTCCGGAATGCACGAATATCTGGATCGTCTTCAGCTTCAGATCAACGGGATTCACGATCGTATCGACGAACGTTATTTTCGATTGTAATCGATAGTTTTTTTGGAATCGAAATTTAGGCGGAAAACATTCTATGTCCATTCGAGTCGCTCTTACGCACGAAACGATCTATCAATATGATAGAAAGATTACGCTTTCTCCTCATGTGATTCGTCTTCGTCCGGCGCCGCATTGTAAAACAAATATCGTTTCCTATTCCTTAAAAGTGGAACCTGAGAAACAATTTTTAAATTGGCAACAGGATCCTTTTGGAAATTTTCAGGCGAGGCTTGTGTTTCCGGAAAAGACGGACAAACTGAGCGTGCTCGTCGACCTCGTAGTCGATATGAAGGTGATCAATCCCTTCGACTTCTTTGTGGAAGCTTATGCCGAGGATTATCCTTTTGAATATGAGGAAATTCTAAAGTTAGAATTGGCTCCGTATTTGACTCCTTCCGAAAACGGAACACTCTTGCAATCATATCTCAAGGCATTAAGAGCGGACGGGATCACCGAGAAAAAAAGAATCATCGACTTTATCGTGGAACTAAATCGAAGAATTTCGTCTGACATCGGTTATATCATTCGTTTGGAGCCGGGGGTTCAGACCTGCGAGGATTCTCTTCAAAAAAGAACGGGTTCTTGCAGGGATTCTTCTTTTTTACTCGTTCAGATTTTGAGACATTTCGGTTTAGCGGCTCGTTTTGTTTCCGGTTATCTCATTCAGTTGAAAGCGGATCAAACTCCTTTGGAAGGTCCTAAGGGACCGGAAAAAGATTTTACCGATTTACATGCTTGGGCCGAAGTTTTTCTTCCCGGCGCGGGTTGGGTGGGAATGGATCCTACTTCCGGACTTCTTACAGGAGAAGGGCACATTCCGTTAGCCGCCACACCGGAGCCTATGAGCGCGGCGCCTATTTTTGGTTATGCGGACCCCGCAGAGACTACGTTCGGTTTTAGAATGGAAGTCGAGAGAATTTTAGAAAGTCCTCGTGTCACTCTTCCTTATGCGGAATCCAAATGGACCGATATTCTGAGAAGAGGAAAGGCCCTCGATCATAAGATTCGAGATCTTGGATTAGAAATTTCGATCGGCGGTGAACCTACGTTTATTTCCGATAAGGATCGAGAAGGAGCTGAATGGAATCACGAAGCCTTAGGAGAAGAAAAATTTAAACTCTCCAAAGAACTCATGTATCGTCTCAAGAAGGATTTTACTTCCGGTTCTCTTTTGCAATTTTCTCAGGGTAAATGGTATCCTGGAGAACCTCTTCCTCGCTGGAGTATGAATTGTTTTTGGAGAAAAGACGAAGTCGCGCTCTGGAACGAGGATTCTCTTTTGATCGACACTCCGGATTCTCCAAAAAAGAAAAAGGAAGAGATCGACGCTCACAAAGCCTCGGAAACTCTCGCGTGCGCGATTTGTAGAACACTCGGAATCGATCTTTCTTATATGATTCCGATGTATGAGGATAATCTTTATTATCTTTGGAAAGAGGCCAATCTTCCGTTTGAACTCGAAAAAAAACTCGCGACCGCATTCGATACTCTCGAAAGACAGAGGTTGTTGAAGGTCTTGGATAAGGGTTTTAAAAAAGAAGTGGCCTTTGCTATTCCAGTATATTATAATTATTTAAAAAATGAATGGGAAAGTTCCGTTTGGAATTTTAGAAGAGAAAAACTTTTTTTAATTCCTGGAGATTCCCCGGCGGGTCTTCGAATCCCGTTTTCTTCCATCAGTGATCGTTTTCGAGAGATTCCGGAATTTACTTCGATTGAAAAAAAACCGAATCTTCCTTCTCGGAAAGTTTTGGAGGATAAGATTCGAAAGAGGGTGGATACGCCGCCAAAGATGTTTAGCGAAAAGGAATTGCCGATTCAGTCCACGCTCGTCGTGGAAGTGAGGGACGGAGTTCTTCACGTATTCTTACCTCCGGTTCCATCTTCGGATGTTTGGGTGGATCTTATCGCCAGCGTAGAACAAGCGACTCTTGCTTCCGGTTTTCAAGTGCGTCTCGAAGGTTACGAACCCGCGAGAGACGAAAGAATCGGATTTTTTAGAATCACTCCGGATCCGGGTGTGATCGAAGTGAATCTACATCCTTCGACTTCGTTTGCAGAACTCGAAAACAAAACTAAAATTCTTTATGAAAGAGCCCTCGAAACAAAACTCAGCACTGAAAAATTTCAAGTGGATGGAAGAGCCTCCGGAACCGGAGGAGGAAATCATATCACAGTAGGAGCTTTGACTCCGGAAGAAAGTCCGTTTCTAAAAAGACCGGATCTCTTGAGAAGTCTTGCGACCTATTGGCAACACCATCCGTCTCTTTCTTATTTGTTTTCCGGTTTGTTTATCGGAACTACTTCTCAGTCTCCAAGGATGGACGAAGGAAGAGAAGAAATTCTTTATGAGTTCGAGGTTGCTTGTAGACAAGTCGACAACTTAGAGAGCGTTCCTCCGTGGCTTATCGATCGTCTTTTTAGAAATCTTCTCGTGGATATCACGGGCAACACACATCGTTCGGAGATTTCCATCGATAAACTTTATTCTCCAACCGGATCGACGGGCCGTTTGGGTCTTGTGGAATTTCGTGCGTTTGAAATGCCGCCTCACTACAAGATGAGCGTAGTCCAACAGATGTTTGTTCTATCATTGTTGTGCCGCTTTTGGGAAAAACCTTACAAACATCCGCCGATTCGAAGAGGAACCGAACTTCACGACAAATATCTTCTACCTTTTTATGTTTGGGAGGATTTTAAGGATGTTCTCAAGGATCTAAAGGAACACGGTTATCCTTTTTACGAAGACGACTTTATTCCGTTTTTTGAATTTAGATTTCCTGAATATGGTCATATTCAAAAAGATACGATCAAGATCGAAGTAAGGATGGCCTTGGAACCCTGGGATGTTTTAGGAGAAGAGGCTAATTCTTTCGGAACTTCCAGAGCCGTTGACGCCGCCTTGGAAAGAATTCAGGTAAAAGTGGAAGGCTGGATTCCGGAACGTTATATTCTTTCCTGCAACGGCTACGAGGTTCCTCTTCGAGCTACGGGAAAAAACGGAGAAGCGGTCGCCGGAGTTCGTTTTAAAGCCTGGGCTCCCGTTTTTACTCTACACCCGAATCTTCCGATCACCAATCCTTTAGTCTTTGATCTCTGGGACACTTGGAGCGAACGGTCCATCGGAGGTTGTAAATATTTTATTTCCCATCCGGGTGGTAGGTCTTACGATACGTTTCCGGTAAATTCTTTCGAGGCTGAGAGCAGAAGAATCAGTCGCTTTTTGGATCAAGGACATACGGCCGGTGCGACAAGTCGTCCGAAAAATCTTGCTCATCCACATTCTCCCTATACCTTGGATTTGCGTTTGGCGCCGGGTCCGGGTTGGAAAAAAAAGACTTCGTAAAGAATCGCCAAAATGTACGGACTTTGAAAAATGGTTCAGAATTTTATGGTCAACCCAGCCAACGCGAGATTGAACCTTCGAGAAGGATATAACCCGAATCCGTCTATTTATGACGAATTGTATGACGGAGAAGGCAAGCTCAGGTCTAAATACGAATTTTTAATCAACTCTTTAGAATCCTTATCTCAAGAAGAAATGGTTCGAAGAAAGAGAGATTCGCTTCGAATACTTCAAGAAAACGGTGTGACGTATAACGTCTACGAAGAGCCGGGGGCCGTTGAAAGACTCTGGTCCTTGGATCTTTTTCCCGTTCTTATGGAAAGTAAAGAATGGGAAGGAGTCGAAAGGGGGCTCATCCAAAGAACCGAACTTTTGGATGCTCTTTTTAAGGATGTCTATGGTCCTCGTAAGCTGCTCTATGATAAAAAAATTCCACCCGAGATTCTTTTTAGTTCTCCGGATTTTTTAAGACAGTGTAACGGATTCGGTCATTCGACTTCTAACGAACTTTGTTTTATGGCTTCCGATTTAGCGAGACAAGAGAACGGAAGTTTTGTCGTAATCGGAGATCGTATTCAAGCTCCGAGCGGGTCCGGTTATTCTCTGGAGAATCGAATCGTTCTTTCCAGAATTTTTCCTTCGATCTATAGAGACTCTCAAGTTCACAGAGTCGCGCTCTACTTTCGTTCTTTGAGAAAGGCCTTGCAATCCTTATCCAAGGTTCAAGAAAGAGAACCCGTCATCGTCTTATTAACTCCGGGCGCCGGGAATGAAACTTATTTTGAACACGCTTATCTCGCGGGTTACCTCGGCTTTACCCTCGCTCAAGCGGAAGACTTAACAGTAAGAAATAATTTTGTCTTTATCAAAACCGTCGAAGGTCTTCAACAAGTAGACGTGATCTTTCGAAGAGTCGTGGACTTATATATGGATCCGTTGGAACTCAAGGGGGACTCCCTTTTAGGTGTACCAGGAATTTTGAATGTGATTCGGGAAGGAAACGTCCGAGTCGCGAACCCGATCGGCTCCGGCTTTTTGGAGAACAGAGCGGTCCACCCGTTCTTATCCTCTCTTTGCAGATATTACCTTTCGGAAGATTTGATTTTGCCTAACGTAAGAACTCTCTGGATGGGAAATCACGAATCCAGACAAGAAGTGTTAGATTATCCGGATCGATTTGTATTCAAACGTGCGGTTCGAGATCCGATGGAACCTGGTGTTTTTCTTTCTTCTCTTCCTAACAGTGAAAAAGAGCAAATCTGGAAAAAACTCTTTGCTCATCCTGAGAAATACGTAGCTCAAGAAATCGTAAACGGTTCTACTTGTCCGGTTCTTTCGGGTGAGAATTTTATCCAAGGAAGATCTGTATTTCGAGCGTTTACGACTCTATCAGAAAACGGTTATATGACGATGTCCGGCGGTCTCGTAAGAGTGACCGAAAATCTAAACGATCTTGTTGTTACCAATCAAACCGGTGCGATTTCAAAAGACCTCTGGATTTTAGCTTCTGAAGAAAAAAAAGACGTCAGCTTACTTCCGGGGAAAACGGAAAGAATGCAGATCAAACGGAGCGGGGCCGGTATCCCGAGCCGCGTCGCCGACAATATGTTCTGGATGGGACGTTATGCGGAACGTTCGGAAAACCAAGCGAGATTGTTACGCGAAGTCATATTGAATATGATTCACATGGACGAGCCTTACGAGAAAGATCACGTTCAACTTCTTCTACAAACGGCCACTCACGTTATGGCGACCTATCCGGGATTCTTACAACTCAATTTGGAGGATCCTCTGAATGGTGCAAGAGAACAGATGTTCTCTCAAGTATTTTCCCAGCAACAGAGCGGAAGCATTCGTTCCGATTTGAACGCGTATGTAAGAGCTTCCAAGTCGGTAAGGGATCGACTTTCCGAAGACAGCAGATATATTCTTTCGATGATCGAAACTGACGATTCCTTTAAATACGGTTCTTACGATGAGATCTTAGAATATTTGATTCTTCTGATCACAAGACTCGCTTCTATGTCCGGTCTAGGAATCGAAAGCATGTCCCGGGAAACCGGTTGGTATTTTATGAACATCGGAAAAAGAATCGAAAGGGCGTCTTATACGATTCGACTCGTGAATACGGTTTTAAATCAATCCACTCTCTACAATAAGAGCATGTTTGAAGCCTTATTGAATATCAATGATATCAAGATCACTTATAGAAGACGATATCGTTATCGAATCGAGGCCGAGTCCGTTTTGGATATTCTTCTTTTTGACGAGACGAATCCGAGATCCTTGGCGTATCAGTTACGGAAACTAGGAGAATACGTTTCTTATCTGCCTCATTCCGAAAAAGAAGAGGCGACCGCGGAGGAAAGAATCGTTTCCGAGGTTCGAAACCGTTTTATCCAAGAAGACGCAAAACGTCTTTTTGAATATGTAAATCCTTCTTTGAGCATCGTAAGATGGTTAAACGATATAAACTATCAGATTGCGTCCTTGTCCGATTCGATCAGCGGGAGATATTTCCGTTACTTGGAAGAGCAGATCCAGCTTGGAGATTACAACGATGGCTGATTATACAGTTAAACACGTTACCCGATATAGCTACCAAGAGGAAGTTTCCCATTGTCACAATCTAGCGCATATGTGTCCCGGAACAAATCGTCATCAGGATTGTAAAGATCTAAAACTGAGAGTTCATCCGGGCCCGTCCGTTTCCGGTTATCGAAAAGACTACTTTGGAAATTTAGTATATTCGTTTTCCGTGGAGGACTCTCATCAATCTCTAGAGATCGTTTCCGAGAGTCGTGTCGCTACACATCCCGTGGATTACGGAAATCTAAATCATTCTCCGAGAGTTTCCGAAATTCCTACGCTGCTTGCCTCCTCACATCTAAGAGAAGATCTGGAAGCCTTGGAATATATTGCCGATTCCGCCTTCGCAATTCGAGATCCTCTCTTTGCAAAGTTTGCGATGGAGATGATGGATTTTGAAAAGCCGCTTTTACAGGCAGTTATGGATTATACGGTAAGGTTCTATCAATCGTTCGAGTTTAAGGCGGGCGCTACGACGATACAAACTCCGCCGGCCCAAGTTTTAAAAAATCGAAAGGGTGTCTGTCAGGATTTTACTCATCTATCGATTGCGACTTTGCGAAGTGTTGGAATTCCTTGTAGATACGTTTCCGGTTATATTGAAACCTTTCCTCCTCCGGGACAGGCTAAGCTTCAGGGATCAGACGCGTCTCACGCTTGGTTCTCCATTTATTCTCCGGGAATCGGTTGGGTGGATTACGATCCAACGAACGGAAAAATGTTAAGCGAAGAATACATTTTTACTTCTATCGGTCGAGATTTTGCCGATGTTTCCCCCTTAAAAGGAATTTTATTCGGCGGAGGAAAGCACAAGTTAAAAGTCGAAGTGGACGTGATCCGAGAGTAAGCAACACGAGATGACCTAAGACGTTTGAGTTAAGATTTCAAAGGTTGGCGTTTTGAGAGGAATTGAATTGTTGGAGTGTTTGTAGGAGGATTAGATACTTGCGAGATTTGCGTTCTTCTGTGTGAAGTCCTTGCGTTTATACGAACTTCGGATAGCTGCAAACGCGGAAGTTTTTTTCTTAAAATCCTCGCGTTTATACGAACTTCGACTAATTGCGAACACGGAAGTGTTTTCTTAAAATCCTCGCGTTTATACGAACTTCGACTAACTGCGAACGCGGAAGTGTTTCTCTTAAAATCCTCGCGTTTATACGAACTTCGACTAATTGCGAACACGGAAGTCTTTTTCTTAAAATCGCTGCGTTTATACGAACTTCGGCTAATTGCGAACGCGGATATCTTTTTCTTAAAATCGCTGCGTTTATACGAACTTCGAATAGCCCTTCTGCGCTAATGAAAGGAAATCGACCGCCCTTGCTTTTTTAAACAAGTTGCCGATAGGGAAAAAAGTCACAAGGTTGTAAGATTCCTTTTTCATGATATGGATCGGTTATCCTCATTATCTATAAAAAATCTATGGCTATGAGAATCCTTTTCCATTAAGAGTGGAATCGTTCTAATTTGAGATTTATGTTTTTTTGTGAGTTGATTGATTTCTAATATTTAAAAATGAAGCAGGCATATTAAAATATTATATTTATATAATTTTACTAAAATGACAATTGTATATCATTTGATGATCTAAAATAAAAATTGATTCTATCTGAATGAAATCGACTGGAATATTCTAAAAATCTAAATTAACTTTCTGAAACGAACATAGAACGGATCGTAGCCCATGTTTTTCCAAAAAGAGACGGCATTCTCATTCTCTGCGATTGCTCTCAACTCCACACTTTGAAAACCTTGTTCTTTTGCCCAGGACTCGCAGGAAAGGACGAGAGGTTTCATAAAACCGGATTTTTGTTTTCCCCGTTTGGTAACGGCTAAATCGATAAAGAGAGTTTTATTTTCTTCCAAATAGGGCTTGTCTTCGGTTCGAGCAATGAGGAGAGAAACCAATTCTTCCCCTAAGAATCCCCCGAGAAGAAGCACCTTCCCGGTTCCGCGGAGTTTTAAGTAGACATCCACCATTTTGGTTCCGGCCCTCGGACGGATTTTAAAAACACCGTCTAACGTGAGTGAGTTTACCATGCGAAAGAATTGATTTACGAGTTCGATTGCGCTTTCTCTGTGTTCGGGGAGTAAGTTGCGGATTTGAAACGGTTCGGAATGTTTTTTGGTTTTAGCCATTTGATAAAAATTTCTCTTTGTCCAATTTGAAAGAGAGACTTGATTCGAAAGATATTGAATTCCTACCTGGTTTCTCTTTCAAGAAGAAGTTGAAGATGCGAAAATATTTTTTTTATAAATTATAGTTTAACTTGATATAGATTCCTGCTTTGCTCGGAATTCTGAAGAAGACTTATTATCGTCTGCTTTCGCTATATGGCTATTTTATTCTGACGTTTAAACGATATTTGGATGAAACGGCGATGGAATTATGGAGTAAAAATCGAGAAATGCGAATGGCGAACAAAATTTTTCCTTGGTGCTTACTTTATCGGAAGCGTCAGCTATTTTCGTTATGAATCTCCAGTCGAAATTGAGTAAGATGCAGGCATTCAGATTAAGCGAATAGATCCTAATATAAGAATGAATTGAAAAATAAGAATAAGATATAAATGTGGAAAAATCAAGTTAGGAGATTTTGTGAAAAAAATTATTATAACAATTTGTATATTGGGCTTTTTTTGGCTCTGCAATCCAATTAGAGTTAAAAGGGATTCATTTAAAAATTTAGTGAGCGTAACTATGGATCTGGATCATAGTGCATATGTTGAGGGATTTACTCGGTCAGCTTCTTCGCGGGGAACCCAATATTCTCGTGAAATAAAAAATGATAAAAATACTCCAACAGCGATTTATTTTAAACTTTTCGTTTCAAATAATCTCAACGCGCTTACCAATGAAGCGTACATAAAGATTGATGATAAAATAACTAAGCTGGAATTAATTGAAACTTCCGTTGGTAGTCAAGTCGTGACAGAAAAAACAAATGATTTGAATATTAAAACTGGAAAAATCGAAGAAAAAAGTTCGACTTCTTCTATGAGAGTGCTTACTGGTAAAATGATTTTGAATTCTGAATTGGAAAAAGCAATTTTGAATTCTCAAAAGCTCCAGTATCGTCTCTATGCACAGAGCGAGCCAATAGAATTGACTGTCTCATCTTCCCAACTAAATACAGTAAAAGAGTTTCTTTCAAAATCTGGGCAAGAAGCAGATTAAAATTTATTTACGATCAGAAGGCGGAATTTAATTTAACAAATCTTGTCTTCTGATATTCAAGGTTGTTGGGTTTCTAATTCTTTGTTAGTGTTTCTAACTTTATTTGGACGTATCGTCTATCGTTCGTTGTCGAATCTCATTTTTTTTTGCAATAGAATTCGAGTTCGCTTTGTTTTCATAACGTTCGGCTGAATTTTGCAGAATTGTTAGCGCGATTCGCGGAAATTGAAATTACTTTTTAATTCTAAATAGGAAAACCTCTTCGCAATCGTATGAAATTCCTTATTAGGAATTTATAGAGCGATACTCTGATTGAAGATGTAATAGGGCTGCGATTTTACCTCCCACTTGCGATCGGATCTAACGAGGGTATGGTAGACTATAGCGAGCAATCGTATGAATTTTTGGGAAAGGATAGGTTAGGATTGTAAGAGAATTTCCGTTCAACAAGGCTTGAGATTAGATATCTCATTGTTTCATGGATATGAATCCAATATTTAGAATTAGCGGAAAATTCTTAGTCCTTATTCACTGGTCTTGGTAGGTAAACCTGTATCATTTCTCACCAGTCAAATTATCTCCTTCCTTTTTCAGCAAAGTTTTGTATACGGATATTAGGTCGCGAACTCTTAATCGCTTTCATTTTTCGTGAGCTGTAATTGATCTTGGAAAAATAGTATGATAAGTGTTGTCAAGAGGTAGGTCAATCTATGGGCGTTCCGGAATCTTCGCAACGAGCCTTCAGAATGATCCTAATCTTATTGAATGTGGAGTGTGATGTAAAACGAATCTATACTCTCTCGCTTGCCCCGATTACATTAAACTTTGAAATTAATCGGTCATTTTCTTATTCATTGTAACATGTATTCGTTGAGGTAAATTGGTTCATCTTAACATAAATCAAAGAATACTTCGGACAATATGCGAAGTTCGTCTAAACACATCCGCAGTTCTCGCACAAAAGCCTAACTCACCAATATACGAAGTTCGCCTAAGCGCAGTCGTAGGGTGAATAAAAAAAACAGTTTCGTCAATATGGGAAGTTCGTATAAATGTGGCTTAAGCTTGAGCGACTAAAATTGGCCCTTCCCCGAATTAGTGGACATAGCTTTAGGCAGTAAATTCTTCTTCAAACTGAATTGGAGTTTTATATCCTATAGCAGAATGAATTCTCTTTCTATTATAAAAAATTTCTATATATTCAAATATAGCAGTTTTCGCGTCTTTAAGATTTTTAAATTTTCTATGATTTCTAAATTCTCTTTTTATTGTCGAAAAGAAACTTTCAGCCGGAGCGTTATCATAGCAGTTTCCTTTCCGACTCATACTTTGTTTCATTCGAAAAGAACTTAAAGCATCTCTAAAATACTTGCTGGCACAGTGACTTCCTCGGTCTGAATGAAAGATTAAATCCTCGGGTGGCCTTTGAGTCTTTACGGCGTTGTTTAGCGCTAAGAGAACCATCTCCGTTTTCATATTTGAATCCATCGACCAACCTACAATTTTCTTTGTACAAATATCCTTAATCTGGCAGAGATAGAGATACCCCGAGGAGGAAGGAGGATACGTGATATCAAAGACCCAGATTTGTTAGGTTTCTCGGGATCAAATTGATGTCCCTTTGTTCTTTCAAATGAGAGACCTCTTTTACTAAAGCTTGAATCCTTTTGTCTACCGCACTTTTGAGGTCTTCGTTGCCAGGGCTTTCCAGATCAAATTCTTTCTTCCAGCGACCAATCGAAACGTTGGCTATTCCCAATTCTAAACAAAGCGGACTCTGGCTTTTCCCGCTAGTCAGGAGCAATCTGACTGCTTCCTTTTAAAACTCAACACCGTAGTGTTTTCTTTCTCTCATCACGATCTCGCTTATTTTAGAGTTGCCTATTAATCTGTCCATTGATTGGGGGAAGGCTCATATATCTTTTCGTTTTTATCATTTTATTCAAAAGTTATTCAAATACTTGCAATTGGGGTAGTTACTATTGAGAAATGAATTATAAATTTATCAACTTTGAAAAAAAAATGCTTGTATAGTATTCACTATATTTATATTCTAAAAGTATAGTATTTGCAATACTTGAGGCTTTTATGAAAAATAAAATTCAATTTCGACAGAACGTCGTAAATTCAATATTCACTATAATTACCATTGTCTTCACTATTAGTCTTTTACAGAATTGTGTGGCCTTGGATAGAAGATTCAATAAATTCGTTCCAGTAAAATCCAAAGAATATTCTTCACTCAATGGAATTAAAAATTATTTTCTAAATCGTTATCATGATTTTGGCGATATCCTAAAGGTCGGTATAAATTATAATGCTTATGGCGCTAAAGTAATATTAAGCACAAATGGAGTTGGTTTATTTTTAGCCCAAGGTAAAGAGATCTGTCTCCCAAGTAATTTGTTTGCGAACATAGATAAAAATAAATTTGAAGACTTAACTTTATTATTAACGATTGCCGAGACATATCCCTGCACAAGTAGACCTAACGAATCTTATACCACTATGTCCAGAGGAAACTTCGTATCTGTAAAAGGACCATTTGAGATAATGCTCTTATCTTTTCATACATCCGATTATTTTAGGATTGGGGCAAGTGTAGGTTTTTTTTTAGGAGTTCGAATCGAATTCAACCCGGCTGAATTACTCGATTTCTTACTCGGTGTAGTTGGGATAGACCTTTTCCAAGATGATATTTATGTTACCGAACCTAATATGGATTTTTTGCATAGGGCAATAATTCGAAATGACTTTGATAATTTCAACTCGATCGTATCCGATTTGAATAATGAGAATGATGGCCATTATAAGAAAATATATTCAAATCATAATGAATACGAATCGGATTGTAAGGACGCTGTCTTACTTAGTTCTGCACTTGGTCGCATTGATATGCTTAAAATTATATTTAAAAATTGCGGTCATCTTGAAAATTTCAAAAAACATAAAGAGGAGATTTTTAAGGATGCTTTCTTTTGGGCCTCAGATCGTCCTACGATAAAGACATTAATATCGCTTGGAGGAAATTTTGAAGATTTAAAAGCCGATGAAGAATTCCTAAATATGCTTTTAATAAGTTCAGTTTATTCTGAGAATAGGGATGGATTCTATCCGTGTTTTGACGCTGATTATGTAAGAGCTTTACAATTTTTTCTATCTCAGGGTTTTAAAATTAAATGGCCTTCCGAGAATCAATATAGTATTACCATTCGACATTCTCCTCACACAAGCAAGAGAACTTATTCAAGAACCGGTGTCCCATTTTATTATTTCTTCGAGAATCTAAAAGAACACCACCAACCATTAATTCAAACACTTCTTGATCACGGTGTCGATTTTTCCCTTAAAGATAAAAGAGGAAAATTACCTTACGAATTAACTAAGGATCCTAAGATTAGAGAATTTTTAAAATGTGTGGCAGAAAAGAGATGTAAATAATTTTTTTCTACATTTAGATTTCTTATTATAGTAAAGAACAAGCAACCTGCAAATATAATTTTATCCGGTAATTTCCAATTGCTTGCGTTGCAAATGAATAAGTGATTGATTCAACTTCTCCATCTTTACTTACATTCTCATTTACATCAATGTCGTAATCACGAGGACCATTCTTAAATCGAGCAATCTTCTTTAGAGTCGATAGATCATAATCTGAAACGGCCTGTAAGTGAAATTCCCGTTTGCATTTGAAGCTATCGAAAAAGGACTTTGATTCAATTCTTTGTTTATATCTATGGCGTTGATTGCAAAAACGACACCTTCCCATGGCCTTATTTCGTCTAACGATGTAAACCTTATCGACCTTGTCCGTAGCTGAGCCTCTGGTGGAGGAGTTAGCGTCGGCACATCTCCTTGCTAAGCAAGACGAGTGACAAAGCGGAATTTGGCGAAGCCCAAGCAAGGGTGAGCGGACGATCCCGAAGCGCCGCGACAATTTTTAGTTATGCGCCACAATCACGTTATTCCCGTGGAATTGAACATATAAGTTCTACGGAGCTAAAAAACCATCCGTAATGGTGCAAAGCGTAAGAGGGGAATTCATCATATGCAGATACATAATACCACTTCCCTTTTTCACCTTTTTGGGTATATTCTTCGGTAGACACTGCAACACATCCTAAATCATAACCTTCCGGAAGAAAAGCAGTCACCGAAGTAGTCCCGTCGTTCATATTAAATCTTTCCATCGGAGATTTAGATGCCGATTCAGACGGACGGGTAAAGAGGACGCCCGAGACTGGAATCTTAGCTCGCCCTTTAAGAATTCTCACAGAAACACCATACGCTTTGCGAATAGAACCTGCGGGGACAACTCTCGAAATACTTGGATAACGCTTATGACCATGGCATACTAAATACGCTAAGGCCATTAGGTCCTTCGAAGTTTCCTGAACGAAACAGTTCATAATGATTTCTGAAGAAGGCTTAGAAAAGTTACCTGACATTGGATATTCTTCACATTGATTTCTAAATAGTTTAAAACGGTATTTTTCTTTTCGAACTTGCCCGCGGCATGCGCCACCACCTGCAATATTTGGTTCAATATAGTAAGTTTCATCTTCGTAGATATGTAAGACACTACCACCAAGCAACCAGGATCCTATTTCTGGCCTTGCTTGGATATCTACGGAAAAGATTAAAACTAAAGTTAATGAAAAAAGAAATACTTTCATTTTGTGAATATGGCGAACGCAGAGAGAAGCCGAAGTTAGACGAAGTGCGGCTACTAATTTCCGCAATATTCCATTTAGAATGTTTCCGAACAATCTATAGTTAAACAAAACTATAATTTTCTAAACCCAAATTCTAATATTGCCGAATTAAATAGAGCATTGTCCTTCGTATTTAGTCTGCGACGCTTTTCACTTAATATCGAAATAAAACAATCAATGTATTGATTTCGATAAGCTGTTCCATTTTTAATGGAAAAATTAATTTCTAAAAATATTCTTCCGTCTTTAACAATACTTTTATATTCAATCTCTTTATGATATTCACCATTTAACTTAATGGAAATCAGCGATGCAAATGTAGATGAAAGATAGTCATTTGAACCAATAACGATCTGATAATCTCCCGTGTCTTTTGTTTCCAAACGAGTCGTAATACGTAAATTATCAGTAACATTAAAATTTATGTAAAAAGGATAGTCTGAAACTGCTTTATACCCTTGTTTTCCTTCCTCACTCGATATTTGTTTTAGCGAGAATAAATAAACGAAGATAAAACTAAGCAAAATATAATTGTATTTCATAAATCTTTTAATTGTAAATATTTTCTTTTCACATCAATTTACAAGCCGCATTTCGTCTAACGAAAGAGGCTTCTCGACGTTGCGGCCGCAAGCGCTTGTGCGCGCCGCGGTTGGCACGAGGTTCGAGGCGCCTTAAGCGCCGGCTCGCGAACCGAAGTGACAAAGCAATGTGGCGGAGCCCGTAGTGAGTCCGAGCGGGAACCGTGAGTGACGAACGGAGCGAGAAGCCGGAGTTATGCGAAGCTCGCCGCGCCCGCAAGCATTGCCCTCTGGCGACTCAAGTTGGTTCTACGATTCTCTTGATCGTAGTCAGAACCTCCCGCCAAAACTCACCCGAGCGAAGTTTCTGGGGCTCCGTGGGGATGTTTTCCTCGGACACAGAGAGGCGGACAGAATCTCCTTGGCCATGCAATTGAAAGGTCCAGGTGCGATAGTTCTCGGGCACATCCGGTATGCCTTCCAGATCGCTCCAGTGTGTGTAGCGCAGGGTTCTTTCCGGAGTGAACTCAAGGATTGTCCCTTTCTCGAGATAGCGGGTTCCCTTAAACTCGCCTTGGAAAGTAATTGGCGAACCTTCTTCCCAGGTTGTTGCAACTTGAGCTCCCCAAAAGTATTCCCTGGCCAAGTCAGGGTTTGTGAGAGCTTCCCAGACAGCAGCTGCGCTTCCGGCAATAGTGCTGGATGATTCTGAAGTATATCCGTGTGGCACGTCGACGTTCCTTGAGCCAGAGTGACATGTGTGTCCGATTTCAAGCAACTGTTTTTGTTACTGCCAGTTCCGCGCGGCGAGTTTCGCATAACTCATCAATATGCGAAGTTCGTCTAAACACAACCGCAGTTTTCGCACAAAAGCCAACTCCTTCAATATACGAAGTTCGTCTAAACACAGCCGCAGTTTTCACTCAAAACCAAACTCCTCAATATACGAAGTTCGTATAAACGCGGCCTGAGCTCTCACACAAAACCAACTCCTTCAATATACGAAGTTCGTATAAACGCAGTCGCGGCCCAAGCCGCCTTTCTTCCGAGAAGTCCCGAATTTTTTACAAAAGAATTCTTACAATCTCTCAAACAACCAGGTTGCAAGTTTGTCGACGGGAACCCTTTCTTGGGACATACTATCTCTTTCTCTCACGGTCACGGTATTGTCTTTTAGAGTATCATAATCTACTGTTATACAAAAAGGAGTTCCTATCTCGTCTTGTCTTCTGTATCTCTTTCCGATGGCCCCGCCGTCGTCGTATTCAATGTTGCCGAGTTTTGCGAGATCCGCAAAGATTTCTCTGGATTTTTCGGGAAGACCGTCCTTTTTCATCAGAGGAAATACGGCTGCTTTTACGGGAGCGATCTTGGGAGAAAAACGAAGGACGGTTCGGACTTCTCCGTCGGGAAGTTTTTCCTCTTCATAAGCGTCGGTTACTACCGCGAGAAAAAGGCGATTCACACCTAACGCGGGTTCAACGACAAAAGGAATAAACTTTTTATTCTGAACCTGGTCCTGATACTTCAGGTCTTCCCCTGAAAATTTCTGGTGTTGGTTTAGATCGTAGTCGGTTCTGGAAGCGATTCCCCAGAGCTCACCCCAGCCGAAGTTGTATTTGAATTCTATATCCGAGGTTCCTTCGCTGTAAAAAGACAATTCTTCTTTTTCGTGTTCTCTCACTCTTAAGTTTTCTTTTTTGATTCCTACTTGTTCGGTGAGCCATTTCATACAATAGTCCACCCAGTGTGTGAACCATTCTTTCTGAGTTCCGGGTTCGCAGAAGAATTCCATTTCCATCTGTTCGAATTCTCTCGTTCTAAAGACGAACTGACGGGCCATGATTTCGTTTCGGAAAGACTTTCCGATCTGAGCGATTCCAAAAGGAATCTTTCTTCTCGTAGTGGAGACCACATTCTTAAAATTTAAAAAGATACCTTGGGCGGTTTCCGGACGAAGATAAATGTCGAGTGCGTCTTCCGCGCTCGCTCCGTGAGAAGTCTTGAACATAAGATTGAAGTCTCTCGCCTCGGTGAATGTTCCCCTTTGTCCGCAGTTCGGGCAGGCGAAATTGTTTTCCTTGATCACCTCGTTCATCTTTTCCAGAGTGAGGCCGGTCGCAAAACCTTCTCCCTTTTGGTCTTCGAGGAACTTGTCAGCGCGGATTCGGGTCTTACAATTCTTACAATCGATCAACGGATCGGTGAAGTTGGAAACGTGTCCGGATGCTTCCCAAACCTTAGGGTTCAGAAGAATGGAAGAATCCAGTCCGACTACGTCTTCTCTTAAATGAACAAAATACTTCCACCAGAGTTGTTTTAAGTTTTGGAGAAGTTCGACTCCGTAAGGACCGTAATCGAAGGTGTTTGAGAGTCCTCCGTAAATTTCAGAACCGGGATAAACAAACCCTCTACGTTTACAGACGGATACAATTTCCTTCAAAGAGGAATCGAGACTTTCTTTCTTTTCCATGTGCCCAGGATTTTGCTCTGGATTCGGGAATAAAGTATTTTAATTCTCTCTTTGGAAGGATTTCTTGTTTGCCTAAGCTCCTTCCCCGGGTCGAATGGTTGATAGAAATCCGTTTTGCAGCGTCCAAGGAGACCTTGCCTGAAAAAGAAACTAGTCATCTTCGGTGTCAATTTCTTGTCCTGGAGTTCCCCCTTTCTAGGTCTAGGAATCTTTTTTCCATTGGGGGTTCTCTTTGCCTTTCCAAAGGGAAAAGAAATTCGATCCTCCGCCTTTGGATCTCTCTTCTTCCAGATCTTCTGTTGGAGTATTCTCTATCCTCTTGAAATCTCCTCGATCCTCTTTCCGGTCGTAGAAGCCTTTATCCGTTCTCTCGTGATGGAACTAAAGGAATGGTTGATCGGATTTTATGTCTTCGCAGGAATCATTCTTCTTTTTTCTCATTCGTTTTCTCTTAGAAAAGAAAGGCGACGTCAGGCGAAATCGAACCGTGGGCCGGTCGTGGAAGAAGAAAAGATCGAAAGATTCCACTATAAGGTTTTGGTTCTTCTCGTCGCGGGTTATCTCACTTCCAGACTTGTCTTTCAAGATCCGTATCGTCTGGAATACGGTCAGTTAGGAATCATAGAAGACAGCTTTTTGTATTTTTTCTCGGTCCTCATCGCGGGGGATACGCTCTTAAGTCGAGGCAAACCCTTCTTTCTTTTCCGAAGACCTTGGAGAATGTTTGAAAAACAGGCGCGCGTCGCGCGCTTCTCCGGATTTCAGGGAGAATGGGGTCTTAAAAAACAAAAGTATGCGAAGTACAGAGATCTGATCTTCCCGGGATGGGGGCATATCTATCTCGGAAATCTCTGGAAAGGATTTTCGATTCTCTTTTTGTTTCTTCTCTTTCTTTTGTTTTTTGCGACTGCCTTTTTCTCTTGGCTTGAACCCGCGGACGGAATTCGTTTTCTCATGTCCATGGGTTTGAAACCCGGGATTCGAGATCAGAAGTTTTTCGCGATCACATCGAGTATCGTTCCGGCACTTGTGGTTCTTACGGCGATCGTAGGAATCCATCTTCTTTCCCGATTTCTTCTCAATCGAACGATCAAAGCGAAGGCGGAATCGGAAGATACAAGTCCGAAAAACGTATTCATTAGCAATCTCTCATACAGTATTCTTCTTCACATGATTTTGATTTCTCTGGTTCTGATCATTCCCGTAACCCTTCAGAGAAAGAAGGAGCAAAAAGAGCAGGAAAGACAGAGAACTCATTTTACTCCGGAGAATCTGGAATTCTACTTTATCGATCCGAATCTTCCAAACCAAGTCGAAGGTTTGAACGGAGGAGTCGTTTCCGGAACCGAAACTCCGACTCAAAAAGAAGGGGATAAGATTCCTGATGACAAACCCGCGGACGAGGGAAGAGTCAAAGGAGAAGTCCGTCAGGTTCGAGGAAAAAAATTACCTTCCACGTATTCGAATTATATTTCCGCGAAGATGAGAGGTCCCGAATCCTTTATGGAATATTGGAGAAGGGCTCCTAAAAACTATTCTTCCGTCGTAGCTTATACGGTAACCCCGGATGGAGAAGTCGTGGACGTGGACCTTGTGGAAGCATCCGGTTATCCGGAACAAGATCAGATGACATTGGAACTCATAGAAAGTCTTTCTCCTCTTATGCCGCCACCGGGTACGAAAGGATATGTAAGAGTCACCGAACTTTTTTGGAACGGAAGCATCGATCCGGAAGCGATGCCGACCCCGCTTCAGAAGGAACTCGTAATGATGTATGACGGACGTTATATGGAGGAACTATGAGCGTAGACGTCGCACTTCTCGGGTTTCTTTCCATTCTTCCTTGGGGATTTTTTCTGATCCTTCTTTTTCCGGGAAAGAATACTCCACAGAGAATTTTCTTAATTCTTCTCGCGCTTTTTTTGGGTTATCTTTCCACAGAGATCGTATTAAAATTACATCCTATCTTTTGGCCGGACGTGAAGATGGCCGCTCCCAAAAGAGCAGGACATATTCTTACGCAGACGGCTCACATCGCATTCATCCAAGCGGGGATGATGGAAGAATTCTGCAAAGGAATTTTGATTCTTTTTGCGGGACTTCTTCTCGCCTTCGATTGGAAGACCTACACGTTTCGTAAAGAAATGGTTTTGATCGGAGGATTTGTAGCTCTTGGGTTTGCGGGAATCGAAAACGCAAACTATATCTTCAACGCAAAGGAAGAGGATAGAATTGCGATGTTTGTGGGAAGGACGATTCGATCTTCCAACGCTCACTTTCTTATCAATCTTTGTTTTGCCCTTGCCTTTGTGAAATCGAATCTAAAAGAACCGAAGGACAGGCCCGTATATCTTTTTTTAGCGTTTCTTCTCGCGGTCTCTCAACACGGGCTCTTCAACTTTTTTGTACTTCCTCAGGCTCGTTTTGGAGGATGGCTTTCCACTGCGCTCTTTATAGGAATCTGGGTTTGGATCGTAAAAGACTTTCGGACTTTCATCACTGAGGATGAAATCCTAGATGACAGTCCGGTCGAAGCGGAAATTTTGGATACGACCCGAGAAACAAGTTGAGATACAGAGAAATCATTCTAACCATACCGAAAGAAATCGCAGACGATTTTACAAACTTCTTAGACGAGGCAGGAGTCGCAGGATATTACGAGATCCTCTTTGATCGAGAAGTTCCCCGCGCTCCCAACGAAGAAATCATTTCGGACGATACCAAGTTCCGAGTTTATTTGGCGGAAGAGGACAAGGAGAATGAGACCAAAATTCTTATCTTCTTAAAAGTCACCGCCGGAGAATCCTACTTTTTAGAATCTCGTTGGATCGAGACAAAAGAATACGAAGAAGCTTATAAAGAATTTTATAAACCCTTTGTGATCGGGTCTTATCGTGTGATTCCAACTTGGGAAAAAGACATCGCCGTAAGCACAACTCCTCCGGGAATTCTTCCCTTACTCATCAATCCGGGACTTGCGTTTGGAACCGGACATCACGAAACTACGCGCCTCGTTTTGGGAAGAATGGGAAATCTCGGGCTTTCCGGAAAACGCGTGTTAGACGTGGGAACCGGCTCTGGAATCTTGAGCGTGGCGGCCGCAAAGTCGGGAGCGTCTCATATCCTCGCGGTCGACATCGATCCGAACGGAGTGAGATCCGCGACCTTTAATCGGGACGACAACGATATTTCTCCGGAACTCCTCGTGGTGGAAGAGGGGGGCTTTGATTTGGATCCGATTCAAAAAGAAGAATGGGATCTGCTCATAGCAAACATCACCTTTGCAGTATTAAAAGCGAATATTCAAAAAATTGCATCTGTAAAAACAAATCATTTTCTCTTTAGCGGCGTGATCACGGAAAGAAAGGAAGAATTCTTAAAACTCCTAACTGAAGTTGTGGGAGGAGAAGGCGTTTTCTTTCAGGAAGACACGGGCTGGGAATTGATCGAATGGAAAAGGAAAGTATAAACCGATGAAACACTACGACGTATTCGGAGTCGGAAACGCACTCGTGGATATTTTAGTTCCTACGGAAGACGTATTTATCAAACGTCTTGGCTTTGATAAGGGAATTATGACCTTGGTAGACGCGGAAAAACAAGCCGGCGTTTTGACCGCACTCGAAGGGAGCAAGAGAGAACTTCGTTCCGGGGGAAGCGCTGCGAATACGATGATCGCGATCGCAAACTCGGGCGGGACTGGAACTTATACCGGAAAGGTTTCGAAAGACACCTACGGAGAATTTTATAAAAAAGATATGGAAGAGGCCGGGATCTTTTTCGAAGTCGCGCCCGAAGACAAGGGACATACCGGAACCTGCGTCGTCCTCACGACCCCGGACGCAGAGAGAACGATGTTGACTCACTTAGGAATCTCCATCACTCTCCAAAAGTCCGACGTGGACGTGGAGAAATTAAAGACATCAAAGATTTCTTATATAGAAGGATATCTCTGGGACGGACCCGGAACAAAAGAAGCTTCGCTTCTTACGATGGAAGAATCCAAGAAGAACGGAGTCAAGGTCGCATATACATACAGCGATCCGTTCTGCGTGAATCGTTCCAGAGAAGACTTTGTTCGCTTAACAAAAGACTACTTTGATATCGTCTTCTGCAACGCGGAAGAGGCGAAAGCCCTTTCTCAAAAAGAAGACAAACAAGAAGCCCTTAAATTTATCGCGGGACTTGCTCCACTCGTATTCATGACCGATTCCGCAAACGGAGCGTTCTTTGCGGAGAACGGAACAATTTCCCACGTGGAAGGATTTCCTGTAAAACCGATCGACACAACCGGAGCTGGGGATTGTTTTGCGGCCGGTGTTCTCTTCGGACTGACACACGGATACAGTTTGGAAAGAGCGACACGCTGGGGAAACTACGTGGCTTCGAGGATCGTTCAAGAGATCGGACCAAGGCTCGGAATCAAACTCATGGGAAGACAAGACGAGATTCTAAAGTAAGGTGGCTGGGTCGCATTGATTCACTCAGCGCAAAGCTTTCCTATGGGTCGCATTGATTCACTCAACGCAATGCTCTCTAAGGATCGCATTGCGGGGGGAAAGGCTTCCCCCTCGCTTCAGCCGCGATCGCGGCTTTCGCTCCCCCCCTTCGCCGGGAAATTTTTTTCTGTTATAAGCCCGGACCCCATCTTTTCTAATTTCGGGGAAATTCCATAGGGACTTAATAAAAATCAATTTTTTGAATATAATCAATGTTGAATGTTTTGCACTCGTTTCGGATTTTGTCTCTGATTTGTTTGGAAAGTGAGTTGTATCGTTGGAAGCCCAAGCAAGATAGCGTCGACCGTTCTTTAGAGTGAATTTGTCGGAGTTCCGACAATGCAGTGGAGGAGAAAATTTTCTTGAAAGAATTAGGATTTTGAGATATAGGAAAGTTTCCGGATTTTTCCCACCGACCCACCACCTCCACCCAATCAGGGTGGGGCGCGCGTCTTTCACGGTAAAGCTGTCGGAACTACGACAAAGCCAATTCTAAAGCTAAAAATTTTTCTGATGAAAGTCGGAGCTTTGCTTTAAGGACAAGTCAGTGAAACTTGAACTTCAGATCGAGGAGCGTTTTCGGGAACCGTGAACGTCGTTTCTCTTACGATCGTTTCCGGATAACCGTCCACTCGCGCGAGATCTCCTAAACAACGAATTCTATATTCTCCCGAGTGAATGTATTTCATTCTTGTCAGAGCGCCTTGCACGGGAGAGGATATCAGAGGTAATTTCGTCTCTATATTCGTTTCGCTCGTCCGATAGATTCCGTAGTAATGAGTCGTGGACGCGGTCCCGCCTAACACCACTAAGTTGGAAGCGATCTCGGGACGAATGATTCTCGAGCGAAGAAGAAGACCTCCACCCATATTGGACTGGCCGTTGTGATCGGCGTCGCCTTTCCAATCGCTTACCGCGACTAACGTTCTCACGCCCCCCAAACCGGAAACATAAGAATGGACCATAAGATTTTCCTTCAGGTTCATTCTCACTTCCAGAATGTAAGGATCAAATCCGGGATACACGAGCATATCCCGATCGCCGTCTTCCACGGTGTAGAGAAGAGGGAACACAAGAGGAGGAAAAAGAGTCTGAGTCGTCGAATCCGCAGTAGGTTGATAACTCAAACGAGGAACGATATTCACTCCGGGAACTCTATAGTTATCAAATAAAGTCAGGTTGGAAAAAGTAAGCCCGGGTTCGGTCGCCCATGCAGTTACAAGAGAACGAAGATACATCCCCGTATAATAGTATTGAACGGGTCCGTTTCCAAAAGCTCCCCAATCGGTGGCTGAAGTCGGATCGTTGGAAGGATAAGCCACTCCCTCGCCGTTGAAAAATTGAATCGCTTTGAGTTCTCCGTCGTTTAAACGACAAGAATTCGAATTTGTCGTATAAGGAATCGTACAAAACACCTGACGATTCGGAGCGATCTCGTCCCAGAATTTTTTTGTGTCCTTTACGTTCTTGATCAAACTCAAATTGAAAAGACCTTCTTGGTATTTCGAAGACATCCGAATCTCGCCGATATCGATAAAGATAGGAAGACCACTCGCCAAAGGAATTCCGGAAGTATCAAAAACGGGGTCCAGTCCGGCTCCGGTCGCGTCCCGATAGATCTGTCCGGTTCCGTTTGAATACGATTCAAAACCAATCGGATTATCCGTAGCGTACGTTCCCTTTGCTAAAAGAAGCATTCTCTGATTGAAGAGAGTGCTGATTACAGGGTCGCTCGAACCCTTTCCGTTCCAATTTCCCACCCTACAAAAAAATAAAAGAGAACTGGAAAGAAGCAGAACAAATAAGAAAGAAGATCGGTTCATAAGAATATACTCACCATCAATCCAAATTGAAAGAATTCAGCGTCCACCACTCTGTAGTAGTTAGGGTTTGTCAGTCTCGAATCGCTGTAAGGACTTGCGTAGTAGTATTTCGACTCCGCAGGAGCGTCCAACTGAGATTCGTAGATTTTATTGTAATCGATCCGAATTCCAATTCGAATTTTTTTACCGGCGACAAAACTTGTCTCCAAACCGATGAGCATCATCGGATCCCAGCGAGAAGTATTGGAAGGTCTCGCGACGACAAACGCTTCTCCGCCGCCGGCTCGAATGATAAAAGAGATCGGAAGATCGAGAGGAATCTTATAACCTAACGCGAGATAAACGGGGATCGTAGTCAAAGCTCTTTCCGTAGCCGAAAGGTAGTTGGCGTAAAAAGCTCCCATCTCCAGGTAAAAAATCCAGGGCCAAGGAATTCTAAAAAAGAAACCTCCGCCGAGGGTCGTATCCAAATATTTCTGAGTTTCGGTTCCGGGCCAAGGATTGGAAGCTCCCATCCAAACTCCAATCTCCGGTTTTCGATTATCGTAGAACGAACCCGCGTTCTTTTCCTGTTCTTCTTCCTCGGCTTCCGCTTCTTCGTCTTCTTTGGAAACGATTCCACTCGAAGGAAGACTTCCCGATTGAGCCACCGGTCTCGGAATAAAATCGGTAAAGAATTTATTTTTTATAAAGTCCGGTTGATAACCGCCTAAAAGTTCAAAAACCCCCGGCTTCTTAGGAGACGCGGAAAGAATTCCCGGAACGAGGGTCAAAAAAAGTAGAAGGGAACGTTTGGTCGAAGTTCGAGAACAAGATAACATGATTATTTATACAAGTCCCGAAGAGAATACATCGAATCGATTGCAGGATGAGAATCGTAATAGGCCCTGATAAAATAAAGACCGTGAGGAGGAAGAGTGATACCGGCAATCGTTCTGTCTTTGGAAGAAAGAATCTGGAGAATGTTTGTATCTTTTCGTTTGCCGTTTGCGATTTCCAGAAGGGTACCCGTAAGAATCCGAATCATATTGTGAAGAAAGCCGTTCGCCCGGATCCTTACTTTGAAGAGACCGTCAAATTCCGCGCTTCGTTCCAGTCTCGCCTCTAAAATCGTCCGAACCGTGGATCGATTTTTCATGGAGATCGCCTTCGCTAAACTACGAAAATCGTGTTCTCCCTTTAATAATTCCAGTTCAGCTTCCAAGCGTGGAACGTCAATCTTATGTTGATACCAGAAGGCTCGATTTTTCCAAGTAGGTCTGGGGAACTTCGAATTGAGAATGAGATATTCGTATTCTCTTGAATTGCAGGAGAATCTGGAATCGAAATTCTCATCTACTTCCGTCATGGAAACAATGGAAACGCCCGGATCGGTGAGTGCGTTCATGCTCAGAAGAAACTTGCTGAAATTCCGTACAGTTTTTTGAGTTTTGAAATTAACAGTCATCCCACGAGCGTGAACCCCCGTGTCAGTTCTTCCCGCTCCGGATATATCGATTGGTTCCTTGAGAAGAATGGAGGCCGCTTTTTCCAGATTTTCTTGGACGCTTGGCTGTTCTTTTTGAATTTGAAAGCCGTTAAAACAAAGACCGTCGTATTCGACGAGGAGGGCGTAGTTTATTTTTCTCCTCCCATTTCTTCGATGATCTTGTTGTATTCGTCGTAGAGTTCTTTTGCCATGTCGATGATGACGGAAGGTTTGGATTTGGATCCCTTTCCCGAACCATAAAGTCTGGAAAGAGTTCTTTTCGCTCTTACCAAAAGATTGAGCTTTGCCGCCGGGTCTTGCGCGAGCTCGTCTTTGAATTTCATCGTGAGATACGCGGAAAGATAAATCACTCCGTCAAAGGCCCAGTTCTTATCCGTATCCGGTCCTAAAAGATAAGAAGCCTGATCCACGGGTTCGGATCCGCTCTGCATGATTTCCATCGTATCCGTATACCAGCTCGCGGACTTTTGGTAGAGTAGGTCTCGAACCTTCTCAAAACCCATTCCCGGAAAATCATTGTTGAGGTCGTCGAAATACCAGGCGCCTCGAACCGCACAGACCGCCTTTTTGGGAGTCGGAGCGATCGTAACCTTACGATTTTGATAACATTCGATGGCGAGGAGATAAGAAGCCGCGCCGAGAACTAAATTTCTTTCCTGATAAAAATCCAGAGGTCCTAAGATCTTTTCGAGATTGGATCTGCGCGTATCGGATTGAGAACGAATCTTTTCGTTCTCTTCGGCGTCTAACGTAGACCAGTCCTTGGAAAATGCGGAATAAAGACAACGAGGACATACGCTTACGACATAATCATTCGGGCTGACACGACCGAACTTTCGATTTTTTTCGTAGAGTCTTCTGAGTTCGATCGTAAGTTTGCCCGCGATCAAACGACCTCCACCCTGGAACATGTTTTCCTTTTGGTGTACTTCGTGGCAGATCGGACAGACCGTATCTTCCTTTGCGCGGAATGAGATCTTTTTTCCTTGTGCGATTGCGGTGGCTGTCATATTCTTATCTTTGAAAAACCCGAAAAAAACAAGCGTAAGCTGTCAATTCGGACACCATTCTAACCGATAGAGTAGGAAGAAAAGCACTAATTTCTGTGTTGCCCCGGGCCTTGAATCCGGAGAAACTTTGGAAAAGGTTAACCGATGAAACGACTGATTCTCATACTAATAGCAATCTCCATTCTTCCTGTTTCCGTATTTGGAGAGGCGGTCTCAAGCAAAGCCTACAAAAAAAGGGTGGAGTTACTGACTTATCTCCGCGCGATCGAACCGATTGTACGCAACTACAAGGGCGAGGTTCCTGGAGGACAGAATCAGCAGAACGCGGGAACGCAGCCTGCAGCCGGAAGTCAAACAGGGACAACTCCTGAGCCCGACGGTGACAGAGTCAAAAAATACAAGGAACTAAAAAGACTCTACCAAGAAGGGCTTCAATACTACTTTGAAAACAATCACGTAAACGCCTATCGTAGATTCTTAGAAGCTCAACTCGGAACCGAAATGCTTCTGGAAGAGCTTTCCCAATACTATGTGGAAAGAAGTGATGAAATTTTAAAAGCGGCGATCGAGAAGAAAAATCAAAACAATCCCGAGGACAGAAACCTCGTGGACATCGCGATCGAGTTGAGTAAAAATTCTTTTATCGTAAGAGATATGACTGCGGATCGGGAATCTCCTCTCACAAGAAGAATGTACAACCCGAGAGACTTTCACTACGTAACCAACAAATACGCGATTGAGAAGAATATGGAAACCGGTTACAAGTTTCTTGGCCTTGCAAAAGAAACTCGGAACAACGCTCTCAAGATCGAAAAACATCTCGAGAAACACCAAAAATTGCAACCGAGCCATAGAAAGCATAGAATCGAGCACTATCTCGCGGCGATTCAACTCTGTAGAGATGCGAGAGCGAATGCGATCAATATCTTCAAATTAAAATATCCTTACGACAACTACTTCCTCTTTAAGAGCGACGCGAAGACAGAAGCGATTCGCGACGACGAAGGAAAGGCCGGTCCTTCCGACGTAGTAACGTTGCAAGGCGCGACCTATGATTTTTCACAGAACCCGACTCTCGAATATGATCACAGGATGAGTCCCGTTTTTGACAGAAGAATTCCGGAAGAATACCGCAGAGACGCTGTGGACGTTTTGGAAAGAATTTTCGACGACGAAGTCAAAAACAGAATTTATCTAAAATGGGATCCTGAAAAAAGGAAACAGTTGATGGGTGAGAAGAAGTAACCCGGAAACCAACGTTCATTTTGGAACTTCGATTCTAAAAAGCCGAATCCTGTTCGGTAAACGAAAGCCCGCCTTCAAAAGCGGGCTTTTTCTTTTTGAAAACTAGCTTTTCTAAAAATGGAATCCTTCAAAAAATTGCTTTCGATGAACCCATTGAAATTTATGGAGAGCCGCTTAGGTCGCTTTCCAAAATCCTATCGCAGGATTGTATTAAAAACGTATTTGATTACGCTTCCGCTCGTATTCAGTTGGGCGTTCCCAAGTCTCATTGCAGGCTTATTCTTCGCGCTGATTCGCAACCAAGAGAAAAAAAATCAGGCCTTCCTTCGAGGTTCCGCGACCTGGGGAAGAACGGTTCAATGGATGACCGGAACCAAATTTTTAAGGCTTGGTGAAATCAATGTTCCTCAAAAGGGATATATGGTTTTTCTCAATCACGTAAACGAACTCGATTTCCCCTACGATTGTCTCGTAGTAAACAAACCGTTTTTAGCAAATCAAGTGATCAAAAAAACTTTGATCGCGTATTGGTGGATGAAGGCGATGGGATCACAGGTTTTCGAATCTTCCAAGGCGACGACGATCGCGGTTTCGGTTCGAAGTCTTTTGAAAGGATTACACAAGACTTCGTTTATCGTTTATCCGGAAGGTCATAACTCTTATACCGAAGAGATCCAACCGATGCAAAAGGGAATGATCAAACTCGCGTTTGAGAATAAGATTCCGGTAGTAGTCGTTTTGAAATCCGGAATCACGGGATATCAAATGATGGAAAAAGGATTTGTTGTAGCTTACAAACAGATCGGAAGTTACGATCCTACCAAGTTCGGAACCTGGGAAGAATTCAGAGACTTTCTTTTTGAAACGATGAGCAAAGAAAAGAAAATTCTCGACGCTTCTCTTTCTTCGGAAGCAGGGAAAGAAACGGTGTTGGCCTCTTGATCTCTAAACTTTTGATAGCGAATCGCGGAGAGATCGCGGTTCGTGTTATACGCACTTGTAAAAAACTCGGTATCAAAACCGTAGCCGTCTATTCGGACGCGGACAAGGATTCTCCTCACGTAAAACTCGCCGACGAATCCGTGTATGTGGGAGAGCCGACTCCTTCTTCTTCTTATTTGAATATTCCGAATATACTCGAAGCCATTCGTAAGACCAAGGCGGAAGCCGTTCATCCGGGATACGGGTTCTTATCCGAAAAACAGGAGTTCGCAAAGGCTTTGGAAAAAGAGGGAATTCTTTTTTTGGGACCGACTCCGGAATCCATGGAACTGATGGGAGATAAGATCAATTCTAGAATCAAGATGGAAGCCGCGGGAGTTCCGGTCGTTCCCGGATACAACGGACAAAATCAGGATCCCAAAAATCTGGAAAAGGAAGCCCAAAGAATCGGATATCCTTTGATGATCAAGGCCACCGCGGGCGGGGGTGGAAAGGGAATGAAACGGGTTTATAAACCGGAAGAATTTCTTTCCTCACTCGAGTCCGCCCAGAGAGAAGCACAGAAAGCGTTCGGAGACGGAACCGTCTTTATAGAAAAATACATAGAAACTCCGAGACATATCGAAGTACAGGTGTTTGGCGATAAACACGGAAACGTTATGCACCTCTTTGAAAGAGAATGTTCGATTCAGAGAAGACACCAAAAGGTGATCGAAGAATCTCCGGCTCCGAATCTTCCCACCGCCTTGCGAGACGAGATCTGTCAGGTCGCGGTCAAAGCCGCTCAGTCGATTCAATACGTCGGCGCCGGAACCGTGGAATTCATTCTTGGTAAAGACGGAAAGTTTTACTTTTTAGAGATGAACACTCGACTTCAGGTAGAACATCCGGTCACCGAATATATCACGGGACAAGATCTTGTGGAATGGCAGATCCGAGTCGCTGAAGGAAAAAAACTTTCCGACCTCACACAAGGAAAGTCGATCACTCAAAACGGACACGCGATCGAAGCAAGAATCTACGCGGAAGATCCGGAGAACAACTTTCTTCCTTCCACCGGTATATTAGAATATGTTGAATTTCCGGATCGAGAATTTCTCAGGGTCGACACGGGCGTGGAAACTGGATCGGAGATCACCGTATTTTACGATCCGATGATCGCGAAGATGATCTCTTGGGGAAAGACGAGAGAAGAGGCGACGACACGTTTGCGAGAATCCATCGACTCCACGGTGATCTTCGGACCCGTGACTAACACATTCTATCTTTCCGGTATTCTTTCTCACGAAGAATTTAAGAAAGGACTGACTCATACACATTTTTTGGAAGAGCAGACGATCGCATTTACGCCGGATCGTGAAATTCAAGCCGACGCGTTTTCATTTGCGGCCGCGGCGCTTTCCGAAAAGAAAAAGTCTTCCGGAATTTGGGAAGCGGTAGGACCGGGAGGTCTTTGGTGATCGAAGAAAATTTTCGTTTTAGACATAGGGAAGAAGAAATTCCCGTAAGAGTTCGTTCCAGTTCTCCCGGAGTCACTTCCGTATCGATCTTGTTAGACGGAGTTACTCACGACTTTCAGATCTCCAGAAACTTTCAGAGCGAAGGGAACGGTCTTTTTTCAGGTCCCGGTAATCACTGGAGAATTCTTCGAAGAGGAAATCAGATCTTCATTCACTACAGAGGATGGAATACAAAAATTCTTCTTTCCAATCGAGAGATCCATCTCGAAGAGGGAAGCGGCGGTTTTATCAAAAGTCCGATGCCGGGAAAGGTGATTCGAGTTTTGGTTTCCTCCGGTTCTTCCGTTAAAAAGGGAGCGATTCTTGCGATCGTGGAAGCGATGAAGATGGAAAACAATATCCTCGCTCCCGGAGACGGAATCGTAGAAGAAGTTTCCGTTGTGGAAGGAAGTATGGTTTCTCAGGACGATCTGATTTTGAAGTTGAATCTGGGTTCAAAATCATAAGAATTTTAGAATGTTCTAAATTGATTCTTTCCAAGGGCAACCACCGGAATCGGGGTTGCCTTTCTTTTGTTTTCTCAAAAAAGAAGGTTTGCGGGATTTCAAGTTTTCTCTTAGATAAAATCTTCACAAAACGTCTTCTCGAAAATCAAACAAAAAATAAACACATTTATTTCCTGCTATCGTAGGATCCGGTTTACTTGATTTCTTTGCAGAATGTTTTCCAGGTCAAAACACCGGTTCTTTCTTCGATAATAGCGGCTTGACATTCTTTGTCGGTTTCAAATTGGCCAAGAACGATATTTCCCCGTACGGAGTTCAGGCAAAGTACCCAAACACTTACAAACATCAGAAATTTTTTCATCGCAAAATCCTCCGGAATAGTGGTCGTTTTATCTGCTGATTCTTAATGCATAGACGGGTATTTTTTTCATAAATCCCTCGGAGGTTTTGGAAAGATCTTCCGTTTTTAGTATATAAAGTTTTTCGTATGGAGGTATATTTCGTTTAATACAAAAAGGCTATCTATTTCATTCAAAAATTTGAATCTATCGTGCTCCATCGTTCTTTCGACAGGAACTTCTTGAGACTTTCGTTTTTAATGAAATTGTTCGATCTAAGGGAACCTGTTAAAACAAGAATTCAATGAACGCTTTTGCGTGCAGGTATTTCGTTTTTCTGATAATTTTAAGGTCATTTTATGGAAATTTTTTCGATCATTCTATACTTTGTTACGGTTTTGTTTTTTACAGCGGATCTTTTCTCGGAACAGGAACTTTCGATGGAAGAAACCGAAGCGTTTTTTTCCAAACATCCAGAGTTCATTTCCAACGGCTTTGATTTTCCTGTGGGATTTCCGAATGCAAAGGGTTATATCGATAAACAGCCGTTTGGCGCCAGTTTTCATTTAGGTGAAGATTGAACGCGATCGGAAGAAATGACTACGGAGATCCAGTGTATGCGGTCTCTCATAGAATTGTAAAACTTGCAAGAGCTGAAGGGCCGGGTTGGGGCAATGTTGTGTCTCTATTTTGGTGTATTGAAACGGCGACCTGAATGAAGTCGCCGTTTCTCCGTTACGGGTCGACTGATTTTTTTCGTATTAGAGTCTAAAAGTATATTCTACTATTTGAATATAACATTGGTAAATCAAGTTGACCTTTCACGGCTTACGGAGTCGAATAGATCCGTATTTCTGGATTTGCTTTGAGCAGGGGTTTGAGAGCGCTCACCACGTCTTTTGCGAAGAGGTCGCTCGTGAGATAGGCTTCCGCTTGTTTTCGTGTTGCAAATACGTGAAGAACCTGAACGTCCTCGTCTCGTATCATCAGTTCTTTTGATTTGGCGCCCGCGATTGTTTTAAGAAACGGCTTCTTGAACTTCTCATATACTCCGGCCGCTGCGGGACGATCGTTTGTATCGACCTTGAGGGTGATTTCAAGATATGCCTTTTCGGCAAAAATCATTGTTGGCAACGAGAGCAGAAATGCAACGAGCAAGCCAAAAATTGATTTTCTCATTGTAAAGGCTACTATTCTATTCATTCGTAATTCTCCTTAAAGATACGTGATTATACTTTTCTATTTGGAAGTGAGCTTGTATAATACTGCAGAGTTGAGAAAAAACTTTACAAGCTGACGCTAAGGAAATTGATTTGAGCATGCCTGATCGAGACGAGATGATTTGTATTTGGGGAAGTCGTTGTCTGTTTGCCGGCCACCTTCCGGATTTAACGTTACGCCGCAGGGCGGCCGCAACGGTTTGTATCAGCTTGGATGAAGAATTCCAGGTTTCTTTGAACGATACGGATTGGATGAGTTTTCGAACCGCGCTGATCCCTCCAATGGTGGATCATTCCATTCGATTTTCGGGCGGATTTTGTGTATTACTTTTTATGGATTTGAGCAGTCCCAATTACGAATCTTTAAAAACCTCGAACGCGGAAAGGGAGAATGAGGAAGGTATCTTTCTAACCTTAAGAGAAGAAAGACAACTGTTTGATAAGATCGACCAAATCTTATCGGCGGATGGGGACGCGTCTCTGATCGAATTGTTAAATCAGATTCCTCCGATATCGGGTAATGAATCTCGGATGATTGACGACCGAATTCAGAAGATTGTTGAAATGATTACGGCGATGCCGCAAGAAGATCATTCTGCAAAAGATTTGGCGGATCTCGCCGGTATGTCCGTTTCAAACTTGGAACATCAATTCAAAAGGGAAGTTGGCATTCCATTTCATTCTTTTCGTACTTGGTTTAGACTCAAGTTGACGGTCTATTCGCTTCTACATGGAATGAGTCATACGGATGCTGCGCATCGGGCTGGATTTTTCGACTCCGCTCATTTTACGCGAACCTTTCGCGCGACGTTCGGGTTACCTCCTTCTGAAATTTTCAGAAACACAAGAAGATTGAAATCGTTTATCGAAGTCCCGGCGAGCTACGCAGAATCTTGGTAGTTAGGAATAAAACGTTTCTTTCTTCCTAACTTTTCTTTTTATTCGAAACTGAGATACGTTGTCATCGGGCCTTTGCCTTTCACATCCACGAGTCTGCGCATTTCGATCCGCGATTTATCGTTCAGTAGATTGAAAGTTGTTTCTGAAATCTGGATTCTTCCGGACACTCCGTGTGATTCCAGGCGACTCGCCGTGTTTACGGCGTCACCCCAAAGATCATAAGCAAATTTCTTTCGACCGATGACTCCGGCAACTACCGGTCCCGAATGAATACCGATCCGCATTTTCAAGGGATTGCCAGTCGGATCTTTTAAAGTTTTCGTAAACTTTTGCATTTCAACCGCCATCTGCATTGCATGTTCCGCGTGACTTTCACTCCAGATCGGAATTCCCGCAACGGCCATATACGCGTCTCCTATCGTTTTTATTTTTTCCATTCGATATTTCTCGGCGAGTACGTCGAAATGCGAAAACACGTCGTTCAGGAAATGTACCAATGCCTCCGGAGATACTTTCTGAGAAATTACCGTGAAATTTTCTATATCGGCAAATAGAATCGATACCATCGGATATCCATCCGCAATGGTCGACGGATTTCGCTTTAATCTTTCGGCAATGGGCGCGGGAAGGATATTCAGCAACAGGGTCTCCGCACGATCGTGTTCTTGTTTGTTCTTGGAAATAAAATAGTATAAGCTGAAGAAAGTCAAAGTTCCGGCGCCTACAATGTTGATTACAAAAAACAGGATTCGTAGTTTAGGTTCTACTGTTGGCGTCGGCAAGAGCGGATGTAATTCTGCAAATCCCGCTAATACCAAAACGATAAGAAATAACCCGAACCATAACAGACCGTGACGGATCGGACCAAAGGAAAGAGCCCCGAGCGGACACAGGATCGCCCAAATGATGACGGCTCCCGAGTTTTCAAAACCGCCTAAGCTGAGTTGTAAAAATACCGGAAGTATTAGAATAAAAAGAAACTGAAGAAATCGAAAGGCCAAATATTTTCCGGTACCGAAGACAAAGAGCAGACTGAGTAAACTCAAAATCGCATAACCTCCCGGAATCATTGCCGATTGCGGAAAACCTAATGCGTAATAGAGGGCTCCCCATAAAAAGCCCGCGGCTGTAAAAGCTATCGAGAAAATAATCAGCGCGTTTTTGTGAAGTTTATCGCGCTCTGTTATTTGGATGTTTGGAGACATGGTATCCTTAGTAGACGATTGGAAAGAAATTTACGGTACGGTTTCTCCGTATCATAACCTTCATAGAGTATTCTTCGCTTGTATAATACTGCAGACCCTTTTAAAAAAAAATAAAGATCCCGATAAAACTTTTCGAGGCATTGCAGGATTATACAAGGCGCTTCGATTGCGTCGCGCTATACTACGGTCCATGAACATTTCGATTTGTGAACGGACCGAGATAAGAAAAAAATCGAGTTTAGAAATCTTACGTTGGAATCATTTTCAAAAGAGAATGAACGACTCCAAAGGGTTTGTATGAAAGGGATTCTCTTTTATCAACTTTTTGAAACTCAGTCTTCGACCTATACATATTTGATCGCCGATCGAGAGACAAAGGAAGCGGCAATCATCGATCCGGTGTGGGAGACCGTGGATCGGGATCTAAAACTAATCCGCGAACTCAATGTGCACCTAACGTATATTTTAGAAACTCATATTCACGCGGACCATATAAGCGGAGCCGACGAGATTCGTAAGAACACGCTGGCGCAAACCGCTGTAAGCGCGTTAGCCGGAATCGAATGCGCGGATATACCGCTCGAAGACGGTCAGGAACTGACGCTTGGAAACAAAATCATAAAGGCAATTGCAACTCCAGGACATACGAACGCGTGTATGAGTTTTTTCTTTGAAGGAATGGTGTTTACGGGAGATTCCCTCCTCATTGGTGGAACCGGAAGAACCGATTTTCAGGAAGGTTCCGCGACCACGTTGTATGAAAGTATCACACAGAAGCTCTTCTCTCTTCCGGAAGATACCAGGGTCTATCCGGGGCATGACTATCACGGTCGAACCACCACCACGATCGCTCTGGAAAAAAAATCAAATCCCCGCATCGGGGGCGATCGTTCGAAAGAAGAATTTAGAAAAATCATGAGAGAACTAAAACTCGAGACTCCTAAAAAAATGCACCTTGCAGTCCCTGCAAATTTAGCCTGCGGCAAATTGGAACCGGTAAGAGTTATGAATCCGCAGACAATATCCGGAATTCCTACGGTGTCGAACGGGGAAGTATTCGAGAAGATCGGAAAAGTAAAAATTATCGATGTACGTTTTCCCGGAGAATTCTACGGAGTGCTCGGACATATTCCCACGGCTCGACTCGTGACGTTGGGTTCGGAGTTCACTAGATTCTTAGAAGCCGGTGATCGTTTTGAAGAGATCGTTTTTGTCTGTAGAAGCGGAAAACGTTCCAACCAAGCTACGGAAGAAAGCATTCGTTTAGGTTATAAATTCACAGCTAGCATGGCAGGCGGTATGTTGAATTGGAATGAGAGATTGCTGCCGAAGGAGTCAGAGGAATGACGACAGAATGGATTATGGGATTGATCGGAGGAGCGGTGATCGGTATCGCCGTTTCTTTGATGCTTTTATGGAATGGAAGAGTTACCGGAGTCAGCGGTATCTTGTACGGAGTTCTGATTCCGGTGAAAGGTGATACGGAATGGAGATGGTACTTTCTAGTAGGGTTGTTACTCGGCGGACTTTCTTTGAAGGTCACGGCTCCCGATCTTTTAGCGGTTCAGATTCAAACGAATGCATGGATCGGATCGATCGCAGGCGTGTTAGTCGGTTTCGGAGCGATGTTGGGTGGAGGTTGTACGAGCGGACATGGGGTTTGCGGAGTCAGCAGATTTTCCATCCGATCGATCGTAGCCACGATTCTTTTTATGGGCGCCGGCATGACGGCTGTAATGTTACTTCGAAAAATCGGGTTGATCGTATGAAGTATAACGTAGGCGCGTTGATCGTAGGTTTGTTATTCGCAATCGGCTTGGGGGTCTCCGGCATTTTGCAACCGGCGAACATAGTAGGCTTTCTGGATGTTTTTGGAAAGTGGAATCCAACGCTTCTTTTTACGATGGCGGGCGCGGTCGGCATTCACTTCATCACTTACAGATTGATACGAAAGAGAAAAACTCCGATGTTTTCAAAGGATTGGTTTGTCCCAACTCGACAGGAAATCACTCCGGCTCTGGTCATTGGAAGTACAGTTTTTGGAATCGGTTGGGGCTTGGGCGGTTATTGCCCGACGGTTTCCGTTACTTCTCTCGCGAGCTTTGAACTGCGACCGCTCATAGTTTTTCTTAGCGTGATCTTGGGAATGCTTCTGTTTAAATTCATGGATAAAAAAATGAATTTGAAAACGAAGCTGGAATAAAATACAAACCACGATGCCCATCCTCGGTTATATCGCATCGTTTCTAATGGGAACTTCGTTTGGGCTCATCGGCGCCGGTGGGTCCATTCTCATGGTTCCCATTCTTTTTTATTTTTTTGGACAGGATGCGATGCGTGCCACGACAAACTCGCTCTTTGTAGTCGGGGTTACTGCGTTTATCGGAGCTCTTCTAAAAGCAAGAAGCGGCAATATCAATGTGAGAATAGGGATTCTTTTCGCGCTCCCGAGTTTTGTCGGCATCTATGTCACAAGACATTTTATTCTTACCTCGATTCCGGACATCTTGATCGCGGGCTTTGGCGTCACCATCACCAAATCGCTGTTAGTGATGAGCGTCTTTGCGATTATAATGGGGTTTAGTTCTTGGGCTATGATTCGTTCGTCCAGTTCCTCTTCCATAGAATCGTCTCCATTTGAGTTGAATCCAATGAACTTTCTAAGAATTGGATTCAAAGGACTGATCGTCGGCGCGATTACCGGCTTTGTCGGAGCCGGCGGAGGTTTTCTGATCATCCCTGCGCTCGTTCTTCTCCTCAAGTTTCCGATCAAACTCGCCGTAGGAACTTCACTTGCGATCATCGCGGGGAATTCTCTTTTCGGATTTGCAATCAGTTTTCCATCGGTGCAGACGGAAGACTACCCCTTGCTTCTGACAATCTGTATCTTAGGAATTGGAGGAATGTTCTTGGGACAGATTCTTTCCTCAAAAACGAATGAACGATATCTGAAAAGAGGCTTTGGCTACTTTGTGTTTCTGATTGCCTCTTTCATTTTGTGGGATCAGGGCTTACGTTTATAAGATCTATCCGTAAAATTTTCCATTCTTTGATTCTCATTTTTGAAAGTTAAGAAATACGTTCTTAAGGAGCTTGGACCTCATTTCAATAAGAGCTATGTCTGTAAATATTACGCGAAGGAAGGAATGACAAAGAATTGTACGATTTCGGATCTCATATATACTTTCGATTAGATGGGAAGTTGTGTCGTCGAAAATGGTCCCGTTCCCTTCGGTTCCAATCGAAATTCTAACCGATTCCGAGGCGTCATAAGGGCAGTTTCCTCTGTTGAACATATTATACCGAATGTTATAAAAAAGTTGCTTGAGACCCGAGATTTCCTAACGTATTTCCAAATTCCTGGAAAAATCCTATTGACAGTATGCGCCTGAACAGTTTCCGTTTTGATCTGAAATATATAAACAGGAACTCCATGAAGAATTTTCTGAAAATCGTAAGTATTACAGTATGCCTACTCATTCTACCCATAATCACGGGGACTGTGTACGGACAAGAGAAAGAGGACTGTTCAAAGCTCGCCTTTGTTGATTATAGTTCCAGAACTCCGAGAAAGGACTTACCCTTTCCAATCTCGGAGATGAGACGTCTGAGACCCGAAGACATCTGTAAAAAAAAGGAAGGCTGGTTTCCAACGGGTCTTCCTCTTTTGAATTCGGATCCGAACGTGGGAGTTGGTTATGGGATTCGAGTGTTTTTGATCAACAATGGAAAAAAATCGGATCCGTTTTTCGAGTATACCCCGTATCGATTTCGGATGTTTGCACAGTATTTTAATACGACCAAAAACAGACAATATCAAGACGTAAGCTTTGACGCTCCCTATGTTTTTGATACCCAATGGAGAATGCGAGGGGATTTGATCTACGATACAAATCCGAATACTCTTTATTACGGGATTGGTGAGAAATCTCTGCAACCGCTTTCTTATCAGGAAAGAAATCAACCCGGCGGAGAAATCGTAAGAAATTCTACTTATCACAATCGGGAACAAAATATCTTTTTCACGAGACCGGGCGGCCCCGGGGATCCGGTAGATTTTCAGGGAACAAACTATTCCGGTTTTCCAGCGAACGATGCGTTTCGTGTGACTGATAGAATGTACAACCGTTATGACATCCGTTCTCCGCAGGCGAACCTGAGTGGTGAGAGAAACTTTTTTGGCGGGTTAGTCCGTATGGTTGCCGGCGTGAGAGTTTCGCAAAACATCATTAAGACGTTTGACGGCCAGTTTTTAAAGAGCACGGATCCTCTTACGGAAGGAACTCCTTTTAGTAATTCCGGCACGGCACCAAACGCAAAAACGAAGGTAACCGAAGACTCGGAAGCTGGAAAAATTATCGGGGCGAACGGTGGAAATGTAAACTCGGTGCGTTTCGGTCTCGTTTTGGATACGAGGGACTTAGAACCGGATCCAAACCGAGGAATCTTCTTGGAAGCAACTTATGAAAAAGTTGCAAAGTCCTTGGGATCCGATTTTCAATATTCCAAATATTTTACGCAGATGAAATTTTTCTACAGTCCTTTTCCGAAAGTTTTTGATAAACTGGTCATTGCGGGTCGTGGAGCCTTCGGTATGACGGACGGAGATGCGCCTTTCTTCGAATACAGAAACCTTTGGTCCACAGAAGGTGGTATCACGGGACTCGGTGGTCTTAGAACTCTTCGCGGTTATAAGCAGGATCGTTTTTCCGGTAAGGCGATGGGATGGGGAAACTTAGAACTTCGTTGGAAGTTTTTTGATTTTAACGTTTTCGGTCAGCACTTTGCGTTGAACCTGGTTCCTTTTGTGGACTTTGGTCGCGTCTGGGATGACGAACACAATGTCGGATTAAAGGATTATAAATATTCCCGAGGTTTGGGATTTAGAATCGCTTGGAACCAAAGTACGATCCTGATGTTGGACTACGCTGTTTCCAAAGAAGACAAACAAATATTTATGAACTTTAACCATATATTCTGAGGGAATCATGAACAAATATAAGAATATTATAATACTCAGTATCGCACTTTCTTTCTTCGCCAATTGCGAGGAAAAACCTGACGATACGACTCTGGGCTTTATCAACGAGGACTCGAAGGTGCTTCTCGCTGGGATGCTATTTTTTACTCCCTACGTCGCGGATCCGGCTTCCGGAACCGTTACGAACACAACGACCGGTCTCATGTGGAAGATCTGTTCTCAAGGACAGGTTCTGCGGGTCGGCGCAAACGGAACTTACGATTGTGAAGGGATCAATAACAGTTCCACCGTCATCGGAAGGTTCGGAGCCACGCTACTTCAATACTGTTCTCTCAATCTGAACGACTGTAATACGATCTCTCTCCCTTCGGTTCTTGTCGGTCAAACTCCGGGATTTACCGGAACGAGCGAAGCCTTTACTTCGTGTAATCAGGATCGCACGGGCGGATATTCCAACTGGAGAGTTCCTTCTTTTCTGGAGTTGAAAGCTCTCACCGTTTCCGGAAGTTTGAACGCACTTCTCATTAAATTTCCGAATACAGTAGAGGACAACTATTGGAGTTCTTGGGCAAAAGAAGACACAGTAGATACGGCGCGGGCCGTTAATTTTACTGCGACTCACTTCGGAGAAGAGACCAGCTTTTCTAAGACAAGCAGATACTTTGTTCGTTGTGTAAGGAATCTTCCTTAAAATTTTCTGAGACTTTTTTCTCCCGAGTAAAAATAGACACTCGGGAGAAGTTTTCCTTCGGTCTTACCTTTAAATGTGAGTATAACCTCATATTCGGTTTGACAACCAAAAAGGGTTGGTTAGAAATTCGTAATCTTCTTGGTGTTATATGATGAAAATGAAAACCCTTCTTTCCATTTCGATTCTTTCTTCCATGATCTTTTTTGTTTCCGAGGTTTTTTCTCAGGAAAATTTTACCGGTTGTGATAAGCCTGAAGAAAGAAAGGATCTTCCTTTTCGGATTGATCGTGTCAAACAGATGTGTAAGAAGGATCTGGACAACAAGAAAGAAGGTTGGTATCCCACCGGACTTCCACTCATCAACTCGGATCCAAACGAAGGAATCGGATACGGAGTTAGGGTCTACGGTTATAACAACGGTAAGAAGACCGATCCTTTTTTTGAATATACTCCGTATAGACTTCGCTTTTTTGCACAATATTTTAATACGACAAAGAATGCGCAGTATCACCAGTTAAGTTTAGACATGCCTTATATTGCCAACACGCAGTGGAGATTGCGTGCGGACGCACTTCTTACGATCACTCCTACGACCTTGTATTTCGGAGTGGGGGAATCTACTCTCAAACCTCTGAGTTATCAGGAAAGAAATCAACCCGGAGCTCCGCAGACAAATAACGCACAATATAGCGCGCAAGAATCCGCGTTCTTATACCAGAGACCGGGCGGTCCTGGGGATCCGATCGAACTCGGCGGAAGGACGTATTCGGGAGTTCCCGCGGGTCCGGCGTTTAACGTTACGGATCGTATGTACAACCGTTATACGATTCAAACTCCTCAGTTGAATTTTAGTTCGGAACGTTCTTATTTTCACGGAACCGTAAGACTTGTGGCGGGCTTTCGTTTTTCGAATAACATCGTCCAGGCGAACGACGGAAAGTTTGTGAAGGCAGTGGATCCGATTTTTGACGGAACCCCTCTGAGCACTTCCGGTGAAGTTCCAAATGCGAAGACAAGATTGACCCAGGACGCGGAAGCCGGGAAAATTTTGGGGTATAACGGCGGTTATGTGAACACCGCAAAGGTCGGTTTGGTTTACGATACGAGGGACTACGAACCCGATCCAAACTCCGGAGTTTTTTTAGAAGCCACATACGAGAAGGCGACGAAGACGATCGGTTCTAATTTTGATTTTCAGAAATATTTCGGACACGCAAAATTCTTCTATAGTCCCTTTCCAAAGACGTTTGAAAAGTTAGTTTTGGCCTCCCGTTTCGGTTTCGGAGTTTCGGACGGGGACGTTCCGTTTTTTGAATATAGAAATTTATGGGGAACCGAGAACACAGTCTCCGGTTTAGGCGGTCTCAGAACTCTTCGCGGTTACAAACAGGATCGATTCGTAGGACGAGCGATGGGTTTTGGAACCGTGGAAGTTCGTTGGAAGTTCTACGATTTCTCCGTGGGTGGGGAATACTTCGCGCTCAACTTGGTTCCTTTTTGGGATTTCGGTCGAGTTTGGAACGACGAACACAAAGCCGGTCTACAAGATTATAAATATTCTCAGGGGATGGGTTTACGGATCGCCTGGAATCAGGCGACGATCATCATGATCGACTACGCGGTCTCGAGAGAAGATAAACAGTTATTCGTAAACTTCAGCCACGTATTCTAATATTAGAATATTCTTAAATTATCGTTTGTTTGACGTTTTGCATCGGGTCGTTCTATTTCCGCGGATGGAGTTGTTTTAGCTCCGAAAAATTGGCTTTTTCGTAAAGTTTGTTTTCTCGGTTTGAAGCGCGGCGGATTGTTTTCATTCTTAAATCGTTTTTTTTTGCAAGGCAGAGGTATATTCTCGATTTTGCGTCGTTTATCTCGAAGGAAGAATGAGATATATTCTTACATTCGAATATTGATTTTTCCGACGAAGGATGTGAGTTGTAAAATTCGCTTGAAAACGGACTTGAAGTCCGATTCTGATAAAATGAGGGTTTGTGAAAGACCGAAAAGACTCACCTTGCAACACGGAGTCCATTGGTAGAAAATGCTGGAGTTCCCACATTTCCATCTTTAGCTTTTTCGAACCGACTGATTGTCGCTCCATCCGATGTGAGTTACTACATTTGGGAGAATACTATAAAGGGTAAAATTTCCTTTTGAACCTAAGAAATCAACTTCACAAAGTCCGATCCAGTTTCGGATTACAAAGGCACCTTATCGTTACGAATTTCAGTATCCACTCGAGACGGATTTCGATTTTCCGGATAATCCGTCGAAAAGTGCAAACCTCGACTTTCCTTTCTCGAAAGCGCAGAACGGATGATGAGTTCCGCCACGATCACCAAGTTTCTAAGTTCGATCAAAGGATTTGTGATCACGGTTCGGTTGTAGTAGTCTTTTACTTCTTCGTAGATCAAGTCCATTCTTCTCTTGGCTCTTTCCAGTCGCAGATTGGAACGAACGATTCCCACGTAGTTACTCATCGTACTTTTGATTTCGTTTAAGTCGTGTGAGATTAAAACCCATTCTTCCGTGTTGACCATTCCTTCTTTGTTCCAAGAAGGAATTTGATCGTGAGCGGATGTGAACTCCGGTTTTTGTTTTCGGATTCTTTCGGCGATTCGATTGGAGAATACGAGACATTCTAAAAGGCTGTTGGAAGCGAGGCGGTTTCCTCCGTGAACTCCCGTACAAGCGGTCTCTCCCGCAGTGGAAAGATTGGAGATCGTTGTTCTTCCTTCCAAATCCGAAGCGACTCCTCCACAAAGAAAGTGAGCCACGGGGACGACTGGGATCAGATCGGTGGTGATATCGATTCCGAGTTCCTTACACTTTTCATAAATCGAAGGAAAGGATTCTCGGATCTGCGTAGAGGGAAGATGAGTGATGTCCAACCAGACGTGTTCTTCTCCTCGTTTTTTCATCTCAGAGTCGATCGCGCGCGCGACTACGTCTCTTGGCGCCAGATCCGCCATCGGATGATAACGTTTCATAAACGGTTCTTTATCCAACGAAAGTAGAATTCCGCCCTTTCCTCGAACGGCTTCCGAAATCAAAAAAGAATCTCCGTCTTCGTGATAGAGGGCCGTTGGATGGAACTGATAGAATTCCATATTCTTAATGAGCGCTCCGGCTCTGTAAGCGGAAGCGACCCCGTCTCCGGTTGCGATTTTGGGATTGGTCGTATGCGAGTAGACCTGCCCGGCGCCTCCGGTTGCAAGAATCGTTTCTTTCGCCAGGATCGGAAATACTTCCCCGCTTTGGTTGGAAAGAACATACGCGCCGTAACACACGAGTCCCTTTTGTTTTAAATGGTGGGGAGTGATGAGATCTACGAGAGTATGATATTCTAAAATTTGAATATTCGGATTTGATTTAACTACTTTCAGAAGGGTTTTTTCGATTTCCCTGCCCGTTCTATCGTGTGCGTGTACGATTCGATTTTTACCGTGACCACCTTCTCGGGAAAGGTCGAACTTTCCGGAAGCTTCCAGGTTGAATGGGACCCCGTAGTTTAAGAGTTCTTTGACGAGAGGAGGGCCTTCTTCTACGAGGACTTGAACCGCCGCCGGATCGCAGAGCCAGGCTCCCGCTTCCAGAGTGTCCGCAACGTGGTCTGAAAGTTTATCACCTTCCGCAAAGACGGAAGCGATTCCGCCCTGCGCGTAGTTTGTGTTGGATTCGTAGTCCGATTTTTTGGTTACGATGATGACGGAGCCGAAGGGAGCGAGTTTCAAGGCCGAAAAAAGGCCCGTGATTCCGCTCCCTAAGACTAAAAAGTCCGTTTTGATACGGGGCATACTATTTCTTTTTTTGTGTGTTGATCAGCGCTTCAATATAATCCAAAGAACGAATGAGTTGATAGTCCGGTTTGATCGGGTCGTTTTTATGTTCTGCGATAAACGACGCCGCCTTTCCATTCTTCTGAACCCAAGAATCCAACTTTTTCACGTCAAACGCGCTTCTTTCTTCGGTCGAGGCCGGAAGTTCGGAAAGGTGATTCCACATATTTTCTTCTCTAAATCGGAACGGGAACGATCCGTCTTCTTCGGAAGAAATGTCGATATCCGGTTTTACACCCACTACTTGGATCGTGTTTCCGGATGGAGAATAGTAACGCGCCTGAGTAAGTTTGATCAGATAGTCGTTTCCGAGAGGCATCAGTTTTTGAACGGTAGCCTTACCGAAAGTTCTTTCTCCTAAGATCAATCCTCTTCCGTGGTGTTTGATCGCGCTCGCAACGATCTCCGAAGCGGAAGCCGACTTCGCGTTGATCAGAACGGCTAACGGTAAATTGGTGATGTCCTTATTCTTTGCATACGCGTCTTCGGGACTTCTGTTCGGGCTTTTTGTGGAAACGATCAAACCCTTTTCGATAAACATATCGGCGATGTCGATCGCGAGATCCAAATAACCGCCGGCGTTGCTTCGAAGATCCAGGATTACAGCCTTGAGTTTGGTTCCTTTGGTCTGTGCTTCCTTTTCGAGTTCTCTGTATTTATCCATCAACTCTCGATCCACCGATGGACCGTCTTCCGATTTTACGAAACCGGTGAGTTTGATATAACCGATATGCTCGTGGCCTTCTATGAGTTTGCTGCTTAAATTTTTGATTTCAATCGTGTCTCGTACGACTTCGATGTTCAGAGTTCCGGGAACTCCTTTTCTCTGAATCGTGAGCGCGACCTTGGAACCTTTTTTTCCTTTGATCTTTTCTACGACCTTATCCAGAAGAATTCCTTTGATCGATTTTCCGTCCACAGCGAGGATCACGTCCCCGGAGCGAATTCCTGCGTTGACGGCGGGTCTTCCTTCGAGAGGATTCTCCACCACAACTTCTCTGTTTCCTCCACCGGAAAGAATGGCTCCGATTCCTTCAAAACTTCCGTCTTGAATTTTTGCCATGGATTCTTCCCAAGCGGAACGAAGGAAGACGTTACTGTGTGGATCGAGAGAGGAAAGATATCCGTTCGCCGCGGCGAGAAGGACGTCGTTCATCGTAAACGGTTCTTTTGATTTTTCTTCGGCTTCTCCAAACGGATCTTTGAGAGGAGAGTCCTTGTATTTGTCGATATTGGTTTCGATAAAGGAGAGAATTCGATCAAAGTCTTTTTTGCTAAAACCGGTTTGTTCCCATTTTGCGGAAAGGACGTTCTTACGAACCTTTTCTCTTTCCACGAGTTTTTTGACTTCGTCGTCGCTGACCTTGGTTTTGTTTGCGTCTTCTTTGAGTTTACGATCTCTGATCTTTTCTACTTCCGCGTAGTCCGGATCAAAGAGAACGAAAGAATCATCGGTGGAAATTTTGAAAGTTTTCCCCGGAAAAGTTTCGTCCTTTTCTTCATATTTCTCTCTTTCCTTGAAATAACTTTCCGGATAGAGATAGATGGAATGAGGAAGCGATAAGAGGGCGTAGATCGCGGCCTCTCGATAGGCTCGGTTTTTATCGATATTCTTATCGATGTAATACCGAGATACGGTGTTCACCACGTTATCAAAGTCTTTGAGGGTAAAGTCTGCCTTGACCGGGGACTTGCCGGATGTAGGCTCGCAGTACAGGATAAATATGGTCAAAAGAGTGGAAAGTAATAACGAAAGCGCGGCAGATCCTTTTTTCAAACTCGTGTCCCTCAGATTTCAGGAAATTTTCGGTTCATTCTCTATTCAAATCTCAAAGTGTCAATCCCTTTGGGGCGGAAGTTCGCTCTTCCTTCTCTTGATTTTACAATTCGTTGTCTCGTGTTCGACGGTTTCTTTTCCGGGCTCGGGAAGATTCGCGCTCGAAATGATACAAGAACAGGCCATTTTAGAATTTTATGGAACCCCGGAAGAAAGGGAATCCGCGATCAAACTTTTAAAATCGAGCTGTCGCTCCTTGAGACCCGATCGTGCACTTTCTTGTTACAATCTTTCCGTACTTTTTGTATCTTCAAAGAATTATCAGGATGCTCTGGAATACGCACTTCGTGCGAGAAAGGCAGATCAAGAAGATACGCTCTATCGAGATCAGGTATTTCAAGCCGCGTATTACTTGGAGTTGGAGCAGGGCGAGGCTCTAACGATCGACGAAGTGGAAAAAAGATATTTCCGAGCGATCAAAAACTGCAAGGAAGGAAAGAAGAATGAAACTCTTGCCGATCTGATGGTTCTTGCGGAAATGAAAGAGATCGGAAAAGAATCCCTCAAAAAAGGTATCTTTTCGGAATGTGTGGGAGAATCGGAATCTCTTCTCAATCTCAAACCGAACGAAGTGAGTTATACAAAAGAATATTATAAATTTCTGGAGAATTCGCATCCTTACAAGGAAGTCTGGGACGTGACCGGAGTGGTGCGAAAACAAACCCTGGAGAAAACGCAGAACCCGAACCAAGAAGTCACAAAGGTCTGGAAAGAATTTCGTCAATCCGTGAAATCAAAAAACAAACCCAAGGCGATCGAACAACTAAAAAAGTTCAAAACAACTTTGGAAACGATCTCACAAAAAAATCCGAATTCAAAATACCTCGCGCTTCATCTCAAAAAAGCAGCGTTCTACTTGATCCAAGGAGATCCGAATTTCGAAGGATTTCGAGAACTCACAAAAGAGCTCGAAGATATTCCTTGACGCTCTTTTCGATTCCGACTTCCAGAGCATAAGACATCAAACGATGACCGATGGAGACTTCCAAAAGATCGGGAAGTTTTGAAAAGACGGAAAGATTGTGCTGATCTAAATCGTGGCCCGCGTTGATTCCCATCTTTTGGGAAAGAATTTCTTTTGCCGCGGGGACATACAACGTTTCAAAGGATTTTTTTCCTTCTTCCGGAGAACGATCGAAGGCTTCCGCAAAAGGACCGGTGTAAAATTCCACGCGGTCGGCTCCGGAAAGAGAGGCGAGTTTAAGATTCTCCAGATCGGTTTCCACAAAGAGGGCGGTGCGGATTTTTTCCTTTTTTAGAATTTTAGAATATTCTTGAATTGTATCCAAGTCTTTTTGAAAATCAAATCCGTGATCGGATGTGATTTCTCCCGGAGTCACGGGGACTAGGGTTGCCTGATCCGGTTTTGCCGCGAGGACCAATTCGATAAAACGGGAAGAAGGTTCTCCTTCGATATTGTATTCGATCGATGTTTTGTTTTTCTGATTGTAGGACGAAATAAATTCTTTGAGTTCAAAGACGTCGTCTTTTCGGATATGTCTTTCGTCTTCCCTGGGATGGACCGTGATTCCTTCCGCGCCAGCCAGAAGAACCAATTCCGCAAAGTGGATGAGATTGGGAATATTTCCGCCTCTCGAATTTCGCAGAGTGGCGACCTTATTGATGTTTACGCTCAGCTTTGTTTTCAACGGATTCTCCTAAAAGAAAGGGGTTCTTTTGCTAAAAAGGGGATTTGGTTTCATTCTGGGAATTGAAAAAAAACGAAACAGCGAAGGATTCTTTCCTTGCAATTATTCTAAAAATCGGTTAGGGTTGCGCCCCGTTCGAGTTAGCAGATTCTTACCCACAAGTTGAGAACGAGAGGAAAGGAAAGTCGTTCCGAGAAATGGTTTTTAGGAGTTCCTACGGGAGGGACTTTTTAATTGCAAAATTACGATTTTGTGATAGAGAAAAGTCTTCCGAACGTTCCACCACCCACCCCTCCACCCAAAATCAGGGCGGGGCCGTGAAGTTTTACGAAGGATCGTCGTAGTTCCGACGATTCATCTTGAGCTTCGAAAAACGAGTGGTTCAGGATAGGCGAGCGATGGACGGAGAATAATAATATTTCTGCTTGAACGTGAATACCTCTCGCAGAGCATGGTCAATTCCGATGGCAACCAGTAAGAAGACTACTTCCAAAAAAACTGTCTCGGCCGCGGCTAAAAAAAAGGCACCGGCCAAGAAAGCCGCGCCCAAAAAAGCTTCTGCTTCGACAAAGAAGAAAGAAGAAATTATCAAAAAGGCTCTTTCGAGTCCGGCATCCAAAGCCGCGGGAACTAAAAAGGCTTCGGGGTCCAAGGGCGTAGCTCTCAATCCCCTTGGAAAAAAATGGACCTGCCATACTTGTTCCACGAAATTTTACGATCTCAATAAAGAAGAAAAGATCTGTCCTAAGTGCGGGGCGGATCAAAACAAACGTCCGGTAACCCGTACTCGAACTGTTCGTCCGAGAGTGGTAGAAGAGGAAGAAATCATCGACGACGACGCAATCGCCGAAGACGAGGATTTGGAATTCGTCGAAGAACCTCTCGAAGAGGCTTTGGAAGAAGAGGAAGAAACGGAAGAAGCCGAAGAGTAATCTTCTTTCTTGTCTCATCCGATTCTCATTCTGGCCGCTCCCACGGGAGCGGGCAAAACTTCTCTCATCACGGAACTCGATCCGGAAAGGTTCGAAATTCTTTCCTTTGATTCCAGACAAATTTACCGCGAGATGCCGATCGGCACCGCGGCTCCTACAAAAGAACAACAATCTATAATTCGCCACCATCTCGTCGAAGTCCTTTTTCCTTCCGAGAAAGTCGACGCCGGTCTTTACAATCGTCTCGCCGACGAAGCCTTACGCTCGGTCTTAAATCAAAACAAAATTCCGGTCTTTACGGCGGGAACCGGATTCTATCTAAAGGCATTTTTATTTGGAATGTTTGCGGTTCCTGAAATTTCGGAAGACGTGAGAAACAAAGTCCTCGCGATGAGTCCGGAACAAAAGAGAAATCGTCTGCAAGAATTGGATCCGGATTCTTTGGAAAAAATATTTCCCGGAGATGATTACAGATTGGGTCGGGCTCTTGAGGTCAATTTGATGGGAGAACGTTGGTCCGCATTAAAAATCGATCTCCAAACTTCGGCGATTCAAAAATACAATTTGAACATTCGTTTGGGCGTATTTCTCGACTTGGATCGGAAAGAACTTTATGATCGGATCAACCTCCGCGCCAAAGAAATGATCGATCAAGGAATGGCCGAAGAGGCTTGGAAGATTCAAGAATTCTATGGCGCAGATTGTCCGGGACTCAAATCCCTAGGCTATAATTTTGCACTTGAAAATAAAAAAGGAAACTCCAATCTAGAGACATTCCTTGCGGATTTAAGCCAATCGCATAGGAATTATGCCAAACGACAGATCACCTGGTTTCGAAAGGAAACGTATCTCAAACCAATGGGTCGGACTGAGGCGCTGGAAACAATAAAACATATAAAGTAACGGAAACAAAAAAAGATGTCTGCTAAAAACAACATACAAGACCAACTCTTAAACACTGCCCGGAAGGATAAATTGGATCTTACCATTTATCTATTAAACGGGGTTCCCTTGAAAGGTAAGGTAGTCAGCTTTGATAATTTTACGATCGTTTTGGAGCAGGAAAATAAACAGAGTCTTGTTTATAAACACGCGATCTCGACGATCATTCCCGCAAAGATCATCAAGCTTTATACTGAGGAAACCAAAGACGCAGCACAAGGATAATGCGACTTTGGACTAAACTGTTCTGGATTCTCATTCCGGGACTATTTGCAACTCTTCTCTATTTTTGTCTTATCCCCCTCAAAGAGGGGGATGCGCTTCTCGTCGTCGACGGTTCCGAGGAAATCTTAGAATATACGGGCGGACCTGGATACGTCTTTGAATGGAAGGCGATTCTTCCTTGGAAATTTCAGGTCCTTCGTTTTCCGATTTCGTCCAGGGTTGCGAATGCAAATCTGAGCGTGGATCTTTCTTCGGGGCTTTTCCCCGAATCTTCCTCCGAAGGAAAGATCAAGATCAAACTCGAAGTCAAATATTCCCTCGATTCTCAACGCGCGCCCGAGTTTTTGGAAACCGCCGGGATTCGAGACGAAAAGATAAGCAACTATATTAGCAAATTATTACATTCTATTCTTCGCAAGAAGATCGACGAATATCTAAACAATCCCGCTCTTCTCAAAAACAATCTCGAAAATTATACCCGAAACAATCTGGCCGTCGATCTCCTCGCCGATGAAAAGACGATCAAAACTCTGAGTCTAAGAATTCTGGATCTACAAGTGCCGGACGCGGTCCTGATCAACGGAATCTATCGAAATCAAAATCTTCTCTTACAAAGAAAACTAGAACTCGTGGCGGCGCTCGGAAAAGCCGAAGCTCTCAAGATAGAAGAGGACGCCAAAACATTCGCACTCCTAAAACGTCTGGAAAAAACGAAGGACTTCGTAACTAAAAATCCGGACATGAAAGAATTTGTAATCTATGAAAGTTTATCCGATAACGTGGAAGTGATTCTTCTTCCTTCGGAAATGATCTTGGGAGAAATCCCGACTTCTAAAAAGAAAAAGAACGGCGCAGTAAAAAGACCCAAAGAGGTAGAATGAAACAGGACAAACCCGTAGTATTGATTATGGCCGGAGGCAAAGGAGAGCGTTTTTGGCCGCGTTCCCGAGTTTCCACACCGAAACAATTACAGAAAGTTTATTCCAACAAAACTCTTCTCAAGGAAACCTTGGAAAGAGCACTCACGATCACTACGATCGATCGTATTTACATCGGAACCAACGCTAGTCTCAAAAAATCCATCCTTGCTCAGGAGAAAAATTTTCCTGAAAAGAATTTTATCATCGAACCCGAAGGCAAAAACACCGCTCCCATCATCGCACTCGCGTCTCTTTATTTCAAAGAACAATACGGAGACCCGATTCAGGTCGTCCTGTCCGCGGACGCATGGATCAATCCTGTAAAAGAATTTACAAAGACGATCTCCAAAGCCCTCGAACAGGCGGAGAATCATCTGGTTCTTCTCGGAATCAAACCGAATCGTCCCGAGATAGGATACGGTTATATCGAAGCCGGAAAATCGACTGACGGTTGTTTTGCGGTAAAATCCTTTTACGAAAAGCCGGACGTCAAAACCGCGCTCAAGTATATCAAAAGGAAGAATTTTTATTGGAACCCGGGAATCTTTCTCTGGAAGACTTCCACTATATTAGAAGAATTTAAAGCACATTCTCCGAAAATTCTCGGACCTCTCGAAGAAAGATTTCCGTTTAAAAAGGCGGGCGAGTTGGGCGCGGCGTTCAAAATTCTTCCTTCCGATCCGGTCGATATCGCGATCATGGAAAAGAGTTCCCGCATTTCCATGGTGGAAGCGAGTTTTGGTTGGGACGACGTGGGCTCCTGGACTTCTCTGGAAAGAGTGATGCCTGGAGATTCTTCCGAAAACAGACACATGGGGAATGCGATTCTATTTCATAAGTCTTCCGGAAACATCACTCAAACTAAAAAAGAATTCACCGCACTTCTCGGAGTTCAAGATCTGATCGTGGTCGAAGAGGAAGACGTTCTCTTTATCAGTACCAAAACGGGAGTAGGCGACATCAAAAACCTCGTCGCGGAACTCCGTAAAAATAAAACTTTACAAAAGTACACAGAATAGTTTTCTGACATGAGGAAATCTAAGGAGTTCTGAATGCCTTCAGGTAAGAAAAGAAAGCGCAGAAAGATCGCGACTCATAAAAGAAAGAAAAAGAGAAGAGCGAACAGACATAAGAAGAAAAAGTAATCCGTAGATCCTCCTTCCTTCTCCGGGAATTCCCGGAATCAAGCTAGAGACATCATAGGACTGTTAAGCCCATTTCCGAATCGACCGATACAATCGGTATGGGCTCATTTCAGGATTATTCAATTTTTCGCAGGTGGTGGAAGAAAGAATCTCCTCCTGCGAGAGGTTACACAAAATCTTATTCCGCCACAACCCCATCCGGTGACATTCTTCAGGCGGATTTAAATTTTCACGAAAAGAAAGTTCGTATTACCCTCGAAATCGCGGGTGAGAGCGGACGTATCTATATCGCCACCATAAAAGACGGAACCGTACTCCAAGAGAAAGATCTTTCGAGCGGGAGAATGGTTCCTATCTATCCTAAGCTCGCTCCCTTTCAGGAAGTTTTTTCCAGTCTTCCGGATCCCGATCTTCTTTCCACACTCGGCGGGCTTTATGGAATTTCAAAAACTCCACTCGGACAGACCGAAACAAACATTCCCAGACCTTGGGAAACTTCGACTCGTTACGATCATATTTTTGGAATCCATCACGAGAAAACATTTTGGCAAAGAATTTTTTCGAGAGAACGAGAATACAAAGAACCTTGGATCGTTCGAGTTAAACAAAGATTTTGGAGCGAATTTCAAGACCTTCTTCTCGGGGCTTGTTCGGCGCTCGGAATTTATTACGCTTATACCGATTTCTATCTCCTGGGATTTTCTCTCGCCGTTTTCGGTTTGCTTTTTGGCGGTTTAGACTGGATGCTGAGAAAAAGAAATCCGCTCTTCGTAAAAGTCCTTTTGTTCATGAGTCTGGGATCTTACTTTTACTACGTCGGATATACCCGGTATTGAGGTAAATCATGTCATCCGAAATCGACCACCAGTACATTTTATTCAGTTTGGGGGACGAGGAATACGCGATTCCCATTTCCTTGGTAGACGAGATCATCAAGATCGATAATTTAATCCGAATTCCCAAAGCGAAGGCTTACTTTGCCGGTATCATGGACATTCGAGGAAAGGTCGTAAAGATGGTGGATCTCGCGGTAAAACTTACCGTGCCGAGAGAAGGGGATCTTTCTTACGATCGAGCCATCGTGGTCAAGGTCGGAGGTCATTCTGTCGGAATTATCGTAGACAAGGTGTCTAACGTGGTTCTTTTTCCGCCGGAATCCATCAACCCTCCGCCTCCTTCCGTAAAAGGAATTTCAGGACGTTATATCACCGGAATCGGCAAAAAGGACGATCGATTTATCATCATCATCGACGTGGAAAAGATATTGGGAGCGGAAGAATTGGCCGAACTAGGAAGCAATGTCGGATGAGCAAACTCAGTTTCGAAATCGGCAACGTTTCTTTGTAGAACGCTCTGCCTTTCCCTTAGGAAAAATTCTACTTACCATCGGCCTCGTTTTCTTCGGGGCGACTTCCATTCTTTCGGACGAGCAGGACAGAAGATACGATTCTAAAAATCTCTACGATCCTCCCTCGGTAAAAATCACGGAACAAGATCTAAAGAACGTAAGAGAGGCCGTCGCCGATCCTACAAAAGATCCAATTTCCGAAATACAAAAAGTTCTCAATAATTATTACAGTCAGTTTATCGATTCGAGAAGGATCGAAGAGGAAAAACGTCTAGGAAAAATTTTCGATGAAAACACAAATCGAAATACGATCCGACTTTTGGTTCTGAACATGTTTTCCAAACTTTCCCCCTCCGGAATGATGAGGGATTCTCCTATATTATATGAATTGCATCTACTTCTCTCGAAAGTTTACAACGAAAAAAAACAGAACGCGAAGGCGATCGAAGCCGCGCTTACCGCGATTCGTTATAGGGATTTCAGTCATACCGAAGAAGAATTCTTAGACGAACGCAGATTAGTCGAAATCTTCGATCCCGCCGAAAAACAAACCGCAGCTTCTCACAGACAGGCGTTGGAGAATTTAGAAAAAGCCAAAAAACAAAACAGGGAAACAAAAGATTTCTTTCATCTCGTGGAATCGAACGTAATCCGTGGAAGGGAAACGAGGACAACGGAACGAAATCCGGACGGATCGACTTCCGAAAGAACTCTTTTCGCAAAAGATCTTCCCTCTCTCAAAGAAAGCATCGCAATCGCGGAGAACGATTTAAAAACAAAGGAAAAAGAATATTCCGATTCAAAGTCGGGTTCTTACGAAAACTTTCGAAAGAAAAAATCCAAGGAAGACGCGGCCACCGTATATTATCTCGCAAATCTGATCAAACAATCGGAAAACGAAAACAAGGAAAGACTCAAAGTGGTGAACAATCTTTCCGTGAGCGGAACCGGGATTTTTGTCTTATTCGATTACAAACGAAACACCGATTTTTTTGCGACCGCGGCCCTCTGGGAACTCGTTACAAAACTCGATCCGGAAGCTAAGGACGCATTCTTAGATCTCGCAAAAGAACTCAAGGCCTCGGGTAAAAAAGCAAAGTCGATCGATTTTTTTCAAAAGTATCTCGAACTCGCGCGCAAAGAAAAAGTAGAAGAATCCAAACTTGCCGAAGTTTATATCTCCGTCGCTTCTCTTTATACGGAACTCAAACAGAATGTTCTCGCGTCTTCTTATTACGAGCTCTACTACAAGGCGGAAACCGATCCTAAAAAGAGAATTGCATTCGCTTACGAACTCGGATCCTTTTTTGAAAATAGAACCGGAGATCTGGAAAGGGCCGCGCTCTACTATGGAATTTGGTTGAAAGAACATCCGAATCCTGAAAATTCCAACCTTCCCTTTGCGGACATTTGCGAATTGAATCGCCAGGAATTTCTCGCACAATACGGAACTTCCAAACTCTATGCGTATCAGAGAAAACCCAAAGAAGAAAAAGTGTTTCTCCGCGATAGTATTAAGTCCTACGAAAAACTCAAAGAGATCTATAAGAATGAAGATTCTAAAAACGCGGCCTTAAAAAGAGAAACACTCGCGATCAAAAAAAGTCTCTTGGAAAAAACGGACGATTCTACGATGGCGCAGTATCGTATCAAGGATTTGGATCTTCAGGAATCTACGAGTCGATTGGGCGTTGTGAAAACCAAACTGAATTCCACACCCGTAACCTTGGCTATGAAGAAGTTGACCGTTCTTTTGGAAGAGGAAAAAGATTTTCTTTCGGCGAGAAAAATTTACGAGGATATCGTTAAAATCGGAAACTCGATCGAGATCAATCTATCTCTCAAAAACATAGATCGTATCAATAAGATTTTGGAAGACGGAATCAAAAGAGAACCTCTTTAGATCACTTCATCGCTTTTTCGATATCGTCGTCCGCTTGCGAAGACGCTTCTTCGCTGAAAGAACCCTTGGGAGTTCTCACCAAAAATTCCACCTCGTCGATCACGTCTCCCTCATAGGCGACTTTCAAAAGATACTTTCCGGGAGTCAGTCCTTGAAACGATCCTTCAATCGTTTTTGAAATCGGATTCGGTCTTTTTCGAAGAACGTCGAGTTCGTTGTATCCCAACTGAAAACGACTTAAACTCACATAGGTTTCCGCGGTTTCCGGAACGGATCTGGAGAATCGATAGATATAGTGAATGGTTTTATCGTCCGGGAAAATCAGATTCTCCCTTGTGATCGTATATTCTCCCACGGTCATGATTTTCTTTTCGAGGACGTTGAACTTTTCCTCGTCCATGACGGCCCAACCAAAATCCCCAGTCGGTTTAAAACACGAAGTCGAAAGGACAAAAGTTAAAATCAGGAATGAGATTCTTAAAAACGCAGGAAGAAATTTCATTTTTCGTTGAGGGAGGCCGAGTCGATCACTCTTGCCTTTCCGGAAATATCTTTTTCGCGGGGAGGTTGAGAAGAAGGAGGAACGTTTGTATAAAACGTTTTCCACTGAGAGGTGGATGGATTTTCTTTCGGATTTGTAAAAAACCGGGAAAGAAAACGATACACCAGATAGGTCATCAGAATGAAAAGAATCAGTTTCATATTTCTACTTCTAATATGACCCGGCGTTTGTTTCCTGCAATCTGAAAAAAGAGAAAAAAAGAGAGATTTGGATCAGATAAAGCCGTTTTCGTTGTACATATACTGTTTTAGATTTTTATTTTCCTCTTCGGTTTTTTCGATCTTGGCTTTCACCGCGTCTCCGATCGAAATAATTCCGATCAAAAGTCCGTCTTCTAAAATAGGCATGTGGCGGATTCTCTTTTTGAGCATAATGGAAAGGAGTTCGTCTACGTCGTCCTCGGGGGACATTGTAGTGAGCGTGGTGGACATTACCTCTGAAACTGATTTTTTGAAAAAATCCAATCCCAGTTCTGCGGAAAGATGGAGAACGTCCCTTTCCGTAAAAATGCCCTTTAGTTTCCCTTCGCCCAAAATCATAACCGATCCGATGTCATACTTAGTCATAAATTTGACCGCATCCATCACCGAAGTATCCGGCTCCACCGAAAGGAGTTTTCTATCTTTTTTTGCAAGGATCTGTTTTACGTACATAGCATCTCCATATCTTTCGCCTCTTTCCCTCGATATTCTGAAAAGAAAACGTCTATTACTTCAGTGGTTCTCGGGGGGATTTCTCTCTTGCAGCCGAGGGCTTCTTGAGAGATAATTATATGCTAGAGGTTTTTTGTCTGAGGTTCAAGAATTTTTCCAATGAAAAAGGAATAACTTTTCAAGGAATCGACCGGTTTCAGTAGAATTCTTTTCTTCGATACGAAAAAAGGTTTTCAATTCACGTATACTCTTACATTTTTTTCGCCAAAGGCTACCCGTTCCAAAATGAATCCCAGTGACCCCATTTCCGCCCCTTCGATCCTAATCGTGGACGACGAATGGCTCATTGCGTTCAATCTTCAAGTCTCTCTCCAAAAATTGGGATATGCGATCGCTGGAACTGCCAGAACCGCGGATGAGGCCTTGGAACTCGCGGAACGTACGAAACCGGATTTGATTCTTATGGATATCCGAATTGAAGGAGAATTGGACGGAATTCAAGCCGCGGAAAGAATCCAGAAAAGAATGGATGTTCCCGTCATTTTTATGACCGCATTTGCGGACGAAGAAACCTTCAATCGTGCCGTGGACAGGGCTTCCATGTTCGGATATATCTCCAAACCCTTTCAACCGACCGCGCTTAAAAATTCGATCGAGATCGCACTCAAACAACAACAAAGATTTGGAAAGGCGAGGGAAGAAGGGAAGGAAGCCCGCGACGTCATTCAAAACATCGGAGAAGGCGTGATCTCTTTAGATCGGGAAGGTAAGATTCTTTTTATGAATCGTACGGCGGAAACGCTCACGGGTTGGCTTCTTTCCGACGTCCAGGGTGAATCCGGAGAGAAAGTGTTGAGCCTTTCCACCGACGAAGGAGAGAATATTAAAACGGGAGTGGGGCCGGGCAAACCCAGTCATCTCAAATACATTCCTTCTCTTCTCACTCGAAAGAATGGAACCCGGATCCAAGTCGCTTTCCGAGTTTCTCCGGTTCGCGACGAAGAGGCAAACATAGCGGGCTCGATCATCACTCTTTCGGAACTTTCTACTCTTACCGTTTCCGAGAAAGAAATCTCCGAGATGGAAAAAGTGATTCAATCCGAAAGAAGACTGGATTCTATCCAAAAGCTCGCGGCCGGACTCGCTCACGAAATCAACAATCCTCTGATGGGAATCATCAACTACGGTCATATCATCCGAAATCATAAGGGCGGGGACGCCGATACAAAAAACTACGCAAGACTCGTGATCGAACAAGGGGAACGAATCGCTTCCATCATCCGAAATTTAGTTTTGTTTTCCAGACAAGACGCGGAACAACCCGTAAGTACAAACGTAAGACAACTCGTAAGTTCCGTGGAAGGAATGATTTCCGAAATGCTAAAGTCTCATGAGATTCAACTGGAAATCGAAATTCCAGAAAACCTGGAAGTGCAACTGAGACCCAATCAGATCCGCGAGGTACTCTACAACATTCTTTATTATTATTCCGAAAATCAGAAAGAAGCAAAGATTCATATGAGAGCCACGTTAGACGGAACCGAAAGCGCTCATTTGAGAATTCTAATTTCGGGAAAGCTCAATATCAACGTGGAAGAAGAAAGCCGATTTGAACCCTTTGAAAATTTCCGTTCCAACGACGCTCGGATCGGAATGGGGCTTTCGGTTTGTTACGGAATTCTCCAGGCAAATCGAGGACAACTTCTCCTCAAAAAATCCGGCTCCGGCTGGGATTTTATCATCCAAGTCCCGGTCTGAACGGTTTTTATCAGTGTCTCAGGTCCAAATTGAGACAGAAAATCGATGGAAAATCCAAGTGGAGTGAAAAAACCTGTATCCAACATTCAAAAACGAGCAAGGAACTTAGGAATGATTGATAAAATCAAAGCCGCCCTGGGCGGAGAAGCGGATTCTCTTTTAAACCATACCTGTAAGACGATTCCAAAAGAATCTTTGAGCCTCCCAGGCGCCAACTACGTAGACGATATTTTTTCCAAAAGTGATAGAAACAATACCGTTCTTAGAAACTACCAGGCCATCTTAAATACAGGAAGATTGTCCGGAACCGGTTATACTTCCATTCTTCCCGTTGACCAAGGAATCGAACACAGCGCGGGCGCGTCCTTCGCTAAAAACCCTGCATACTTTGATCCGGAGAACATCGTAAAACTCGCGATCGAAGGCGGTTGCAACGCGGTGGCTTCCACTTTGGGAGTATTGGGTCTGGTTTCCAGAAAATACGCTCACAAGATTCCTTTTATCGTTAAGATTAACCACAACGAACTTCTTTCGTATCCGAACAAGTTCGACCAGATTCTTTTTGCGAACGTGGAACAGGCTTTCGACATGGGAGCGGTTGCGGTCGGAGCTACGATCTATTTTGGATCCGATGAATCTTCTCGCCAAATTCAAGAAATCACCGAAGCGTTTCACAGAGCTCACGAACTCGGAATGGTTACGATCCTTTGGGCCTACTTGAGAAACGACGCGTTCAAACCCGACAAAATCGACTATCACTTAGCGACCGACCTTACCGGACAAGCAAACCACTTGGCCGCTACGATCCAAGCCGATATCGTAAAACAAAAACTTCCTGAAGTTTATGCGGGCGGTTTTAGAGATCTGAAGTTCGGAAAAAAAGACGACAGAATGTACACAACTTTAACTGCGGATAACGCGATCGATATGGCTCGTTATCAAGTCGCAAACTGTTATATGGGAAAAATCGGTCTGATCAATTCCGGAGGAGCTTCCGGAGAAAACGACCTCGGAGACGCTGTAAAAGCTGCAGTTGTCAACAAAAGAGCGGGTGGAATGGGAATGATTTCCGGAAGAAAGGCTTTTCAAAAGCCGATGAAAGACGGAGTTTCTCTTTTAAACGCGATCCAAGACGTTTATCTTGCAAAAGAAGTAACGATCGCTTAATAAAAATAAAGAATATTCCTTTTGGAGAATATTCCAGAAGAAGAATATGGAAAATACTCCGCGTCTCTGCGGAGTATTTTTGTTTCAGGGTCCACTCAGAAGTTTAGAGCATTCTAATACAAAAACGGAAGGCGCTATGAACGTTAAAAAAGATTTTTCAAGTGCGGTCGGAAACACACCGCTCATCCTTCTTCGCAGTTTTAGCGAAGAGACCGGATGTAATATCTACGGAAAAGCCGAATTCTTAAATCCTGGAGGTTCCGTAAAGGACCGAGCCGCTCTTTTTATCGTGGAAGACGCGGAAAAAAAAGGGCTTTTGAAACCCGGCGGAACCGTCGTCGAAGGAACCGCGGGGAACACCGGAATCGGTCTGACGCATATCTGCAATTCCAAGGGATACAAAACCCTGATCGTAATTCCGGATACGCAGTCCCAAGAAAAAATCGATCTTTTAAAAACCTTAGGTGCTGAAGTGAGAACGGTTCCCGCAGTTCCATACAAGGATCCAAACAACTACGTAAAAGTTTCGGGAAGAATCGCGGAAGAACTCGGGAACGCAGTTTGGGCGAATCAGTTTGACAACGTCGCCAATCGAAACGCTCATTACGCGACGACCGCTCCGGAAATCTGGGAACAGACGGACGGCAAAGTAGACGCTTGGATCACGTCGCTCGGAACGGGCGGAACCTACGCGGGAGTTTCCCTATTCTTAAAAGAAAAAAATTCTAAGATCAAAACGATCGTAGCGGATCCATACGGTTCCGGAATTTATAATTTTGTAAAGAAGGGTGAAGTCACTGCGGAAGGAAGTTCTTTTACCGAAGGAATCGGTAACGGAAGAATCACCGAAAATATGAAAGGCGCGCCAATGGACGACGCGATCCGAGTCACGGACGAAGAATGTTTAAAGGTCGTTTATCAACTTCTGCATAAAGACGGTTTGTTTTTGGGAGGTTCTTCCGGAATCAACGTGGGGGCGGCCGTCAAGTTAGCGAAGGAACTCGGACCTGGTCACAATATCGTTACGATCCTCTGCGATTCGGGAGCCAGATATCAATCTCGGATTTTCAATGAAGAATGGTTGTTTTCCAAAGGTTATTCCGTTCCGAAATGATTTTTGGGGAGGTGAGTTCTCACCGGAAAAGGATTGGGAAAATTAGATTTTTCTAATATGAGGGAGTTCCTACACGGGACTTTTTTCTTGCAAAATTAGGATTTTGTGATATAGGAAAGTTTCCGGAATTTTCCCGCCACCCGCCCCTCCACCCAAAATCAGGGTGGGGCGCGCGAGTTTACGGAGAGTTGTCGTATCTCCGACGATCTTCGGTGAAAATTCGATCACTCGCGGGGAGGTCGCCGTTAGAAATTTCTACTCAAACGCAGGAGTTCCCACAGAATATCTCTTAGCCGGTCCGTTTTGCCAACGTTTGAATCGCTTTTGCATCGTCCGATTTTGTGAGAGTTCCCACATTTTCAATTTCGGGAAAACCTCAGTAAAACACGGAATAGAGAATCTGTCCTCCGACGTCGATGCTTCTGGAACCGCTAGAAAGATCTTTTGCCACCATTGGATTTCCACGAATTCCAAAACCTTCCGAAACGGTTTCACCCGTTGGTGTTTGGATCACGTTGTTCTGAGCCCAGGTTTTTCCGGAAAAATACGCATGAGTCAATTGGATTAGATAAACTCCAACGGCGACGATGGCGGCGGAGTGTTTTGCGTGTTTATAGCTCGACTCGTCCGAACGGATAGAACTGAGAGAATTCAAATTTTTGAATGTGTTGAGTTGGTTGTACTGATCCAAAACTCCAGCAGGAAGACTGGATGTCGGGATGAGGTTACTCGTAAACTGCTGTTCGAAAATCTTTTCGATCTTTTTATCATAGGCTTTGGCCCTGTCTTTTTCCGCAGCGTCTAAACCAAAATAGGCGACCAAGGAAACAAAGAAGAGGGTGGAATAAGTGGAACTCCAGCTTCCTTGTCTCATATAACTGTGACCCCAACCTGGGAGTATCGCCGATTTCCAGACCGGTTCCCAAGGATTTCTTTTCGCAGAGATATAACCTTCCCAGTCTCCGTCCCTTTCTTCTAAATATTTTTCCATCAGGGCCAAACGTTTTTGAACGATCTTATAACTGTTCTCTTTGATCATCTGTTCGAGGTAGATCGTATCGAGTTGTTCTTCCTTCTCGCTTTTTTTGCCTTCTTTGTTGAGTTTTTTCTTCTCGGCTTCGATGATCTTTGCGATTTCCTGTTCGTCTTTGATTTCTTTAAAGATAATTTTAAGAATTTTGGACTTCCCCAATTTTTCTCTTTTTCCATCTCGAATGATGGTTACAGCGTCCGAGTCTTGGTCGATTACGGTTGCGTAAATTCTTTCCCCCGACTTAAAAAGAATGGTTTCTCCCAAAATCCATTGTGGTAAAAAGAAAAGAAGAAGACAGAGAAGGAAATTTTTTAACTTCCAAAACGTTCGAATTGATATTGAAAAATTCATGCCTTTGAGATCCTATCCATAGAAGATTAGGCTTGAATCTGATTCCTAAATTCAAAAAAGCAATTGAATTTATAAATTGTCCCGAATTTATGAACTGACATCTAAGAGCGAAGGAAAGATTGAAAAATGAAATGGGCTTTTAAAATCCATTCTTTCTTGGAAAAAAGAAATCCAAGCGAAGATTCGATTTCTAAAAATTCTATCTTAAAAAAGTCTGTTAAAGAAGACTCGAATTTCGAATCTCTCCGAAAGTAAAAGAGCAAGAGAGAAAAAGGGAAGATGACGATGAAATTATGGAAATATATTTTGATACTTTTTTTTGTGTGTGGTCTTTTATTCGCGAAGGATTCTGAAAAGAAGAATACGGAACGAGACGCCGACGCTTCCAGTAAAACACCCGCGCAAGGTTGTTGTAGGATCAAAATGGCCGGAGGCGGTTACGATTATTTCGTGGCTACCGAAGCGGAATGCACTTCTAACAAACAGTTTCATTCTTTCCTAAAAGAAAGAACTCTTTGTTTTGAATCGTTTCCGGAATAGGCTTCAATTCTTCCTTCGATACAAAACGTTTCGTTTTTGCTCAGGATCGGATTCTAATATCTTAGGGAAAAAAACGAACTCGTACAAGAAAGCCGTTATTCTTTTCCACTTCCAATTCTCCTCGAAGTTGTTGGCAGAGCGCTTCGATGAGGCTCATTCCAAGAGAAGTATTTTCCGAGGAATTTTTTTCTTCCGAAACGTTTCCAATTCCGTTGTCCGCGACTTCCAAGGTTAAAAAACCGGTACTTGATTTTTGAAAGAGGACGGAAACCTTACCCTTTCCATTTTCCGGAAAGGCGTGTTTAAAACAATTGGAAAGAAGTTCGTTGATGATCAGACCGCAGGGAATCGCCTTCTCCATCGGAAGATAAATTTCTTCTATATCACAACTCGATTGAATTCTTCCGTCGCTCGGACTATAAGAAAGAAAAAGATGACGAACCAAAGAATTGAGATAATCCTTTGCGTGAATGACCTTATACGAATCCTTATAAAACAGATAATCTTGAACCATCGCCATGGAATGAATTCGATTCATCGCGGAAGAGATCGCCTTCTTTGCCGGTTCCGATTTTGTTTTGTCCTGTTCGAGAGCCATCATGGAAAGAATCAGCTGCGTATTGTTTTTCACCCTGTGTTGAATTTCTCGAAAGAGGGTTTCCTTGTCGTTCAATGAATCCGTCAATTTAGTTTCCGCTTCCATTCGGATCGCGATCTCATTCTGAAGTTTGGTGTTTGTTTTTCTTTGGAGAAGAATCAGTTGTTTCTGTTTTCGTATGCTCTGCGCAAGTCCTCTCAGGATCGCGATTACGGAAAAAGTAAGAATCCCGCATAAGAACGAAAAATTAGCGCCGACTACGAGGATCTGAAAAGGAGTTTCGTTTCCGATCCAGATTTTGTAGTGAGCGAGAAGGGCTCCTCCGAAAACGGAGATCGTGGAAATGACCCAACCCCAGAATGCGAGCGTTGGATTCAAAAAGATTCCACAGAAGACCGGTATCAAAAAGAACCAAAGAATTCCGGCACCCGCGAGTCCGATCTTTGTATAAAGTAGGGCGGCCATGATCGAAACCAAAGCCAAAAGAAAATAGGATTTGGGTTTGTAGTATCGATTCGGAAGTAAAAGAAGAAACCAGATAAGAAGAAGCGCGAGCGTATCTACGATTACGACTTCTCCGAGGCCTTGTTTTCCCGCGAGATAGACGCTCGGGATATAAATGATCAGTCCAAAAATCGAGGAAACGATCAGAAGAATGTGAATGATGTTTCTTTTCCAAGCATTGGGATGCGTAGAATTGGGTGAATGGACTCGAAACAATTCCCGGATGTTAGAAGCAAAACTCATCTGTCCATTCAATCCCTGAACAGCTCATTTCTTCTTTTATAAAGATAACGATTGTTCGAATTTAATTCTGGAAAAATCTCACGCATCAAATTTTTGTCTTGAGTTTTAAATAAATATGTGAGCAAATGCTCATTATTCTGAAGGTAGGTTTCGAGGCCAATTATAGATCGAGAATGGTCTATTTTTTTCTTTGCAATCACTCCGTATGGGTTTACGAATGAGCATTCCAATTCCTATCAAACTTCAGTATAAGTATACAATAAAATTCCGGAAAACCCGGGGGTTCAATCAAAAATGAAAAAACCAGGTTTCGAAATCAAAAAAGTTCTCTCTCTATTCGTTCTCCTTTTTGTAGGAGTTCTGTTTGGAATTCTCGTCTCGGCTTGTTCCGGTGAGAAAAAGGATGAGATAGAGGGTTTCGCGCACGTTCTGATGATCGATAACTCTTTTTCTCCTCCTATGCAGAGAATTCCTGTAGGCGGGGTCGTTGAGTTTGTGAACTCAGGAAACAACCCGCACAACGCAATCGCAGTGGATAAGAATTGGTCCACGGAAAAAACGTTCGGCAATATCGTCATGCCCCGAGGAACAAAAACGAAAGTTACGTTTCCGAAGGAAGGCGTGTTTCCTTACTTCTGTTCTTTTCACGCAACTCCCGACGGCAAGAGCGGAATGGTCGGCGACATCGTAGTCGGAAACGTTCCTTACAATCCAGCAGCAAAAGCCGGAAAGTCCTGGAAGAACGTTGAGAAGTTTTCGGGAACCACTCGTAAAGTTCCTTCGCAATATCCTACGATTCAAAACGCGGTGGACGCCGCCGCCCCGGGCGATCTCGTCTTGATCAGCGACGGAGTTTATTTTGAAGAAGTCACCGTTACAACTCCTTCGATCACGATTCGAGGAACCGATCGAAACAAAGTGATCATCGACGGTCAGTTTCAGAGAGGAAACGGAATTATGGTCGTCGCCGCAGACGGTGTCGTGATCGAAAACATGACTGCGAGAAACGCGTCCTTGAACGGTTTTTACTGGACCGGCGTAAAAGGTTTTCGCGGTTCTTATCTCACCGCGCACAATAACGGAGACTACGGAGTTTACGCTTTCGATTCTATGAACGGCGTGATTGAACATACGTATGCATCCGGTTCTCCCGATTCCGGAATCTACATCGGTCAGTGTTACCCTTGTAAGGCGATTCTCTACGACGTAGTTTCGGAACACAACGCCCTCGGTTATTCCGGAACCAATTCCGGAGGCGAGCTCTATCTTATCAGTTCCGTTTGGAAGAATAACATAGTCGGTCTCGCGCCGAACACTCTGGACCGCGAGCTTCTTCCTCCGGAAAGAGAAACGACGATCATCGGAAATCTTGTTTATAACAACAATAACCCGAAGGCTCCTATCGCAGCTCTGGAATATCCTTCTTTTGGAAACGGAATCTTGATCGCCGGCGGGCTTTCAAATATCATTCGCAAGAACGTTGTAGTAGATCACCAAAACAACGGAATCGTGATTCTTCCAAACCTGGATGAAAAATTCTGGATTTCGCATAACAACGTTGTGACGGATAATATCGTCTACAATTCCGGAAGAGCCGACTTGGCACTCGTCGGACCGATGAGCACCGGAAACTGTTTTTCGGGTAACGAATACAGAACCGAACTTCCCGCGTTCTTGGAAAAATGGAACGGATGTAATTCGTTTATTCGTCTTCCGATGGGCGGGGATCTTTCTATGATGCTCGGGGCTCTGGGTTTGATGGTTCAGGCTTCCGGCGGAAGATTTCCTTCCGGAAATTATAAAGAACAACCGATTCCCGGACCTCAGCTCAATATGCCCGGTGGAAGTTCTGCTCCCGTAAAACCTGCGTTAACCGCCTTTGAAGACTTCAATCTGGACGTGAACAAAATTCAACTTCCAAAGGAAGCGGAAGAAATTTTGAAATCGGTTCCGAGAAAACCGGCTCCGACTACGGGCGCGATCACTCTCGTAAAACCGGCGAGTCTCTTTCCATTCTTCTATCACTGGTTGGGTTTTTTACTTCCGTTTGCGATTTACATCTGCTGGACTTCTATGTCCTTGTTTGATCTGAAAGATCGTTCCGATCTGGACGACAACAAGAAACTTTCCTGGATCGTCGCCATCACTTTGGTTCCGATCCTAAGTCCTGCGATCTATCTCTTAGGTGGAGGAAGTAGATATCCTACCTGGTTTAAGAGGACCTTGGTTTGGGGAGGACTCATCGCATTCTTCCTTTTACTTCTCTATACCGGAATCTCTTTGATGAACGGTGTGGGAACTAAAACCATCAGTTAAGAAGTTTAGAATATTCAGAAATTATCATAGGAGAAAAAATATGGAACAAACTGTTATAGGCGGCCCTGGATTTTTCGCATTGCTTTTCAACTTTTACGGATACTACTTTCCGTTCATTCTTTATACTCTGCTCGCGCCCTTGGCTCTGGCGGATCTTGTTAAAAGAGAAGACGTGGATTCTAAAATCGGATCCATCTGGACGGGTGCGATTCTTCTTGTTCCCATCGTGGGAGCAGGCGCGTATCTGATCGCGGGAGGATCTAAGGTTCCGTCTTGGTTAAAAAATTCCCTCGTCTATGGGGGAGTGGGGTTTTTGGCGCTGATCATCCTGATCACATCGGTCGCCAAATTCTAAAAGACCTTGAATCGGAAGCAGTTTCTCAAATGGATCGGACTCGGCGGAGCGGGTTTAGCCGCGGGCGCCGGGATCAGCACGATCGGGGATGCGGACGGAAACGGAGGACTTCTTTGTAAGGTTCGCCCCGGAATCGTCGGTGTCAACAAAGAGGCCACGATTCCTGGAAATCCGGGAAACAATTCTTACGGGAGTATGGTACATCCTCCCTTTCAGATCGATCCCGCCTTTCTTTCTCGGATGGAGTTGAAGAATCAAGAAGCGACTAACGTTCCGATTCTCAAACAACACCTGAGCATCGTGGAGATGCCTCTTACCGTAGCTCACAACACCGTCGTCAAAGCTTGGACTTTCAATGGAATCGTTCCCGGTCCAGTCGTTCGCGCAAGGCTTGGACAAAAGATGGAGATCACTCTTCGAAACGATTCCGAACATCCTCACTCGATTCACTTTCACGGAAGTCACGATCCAAATGAAGACGGTTGGGAACCGATCGTAACCGGTGGGGAAAAAACTTATAAACTAACTGCGGGACCGATCGGATTTCATCCGTATCACTGTCATGTTCCGCCTTTGTCGAGTCACATGGCTAAAGGTCTGTACGGAGGTCTGATCGTGGATCCTCCCGGAGGACGTCCGCCTGCTCACGAGTTTATGCTGATTCTCTCGGGTTGGGATCTTGGCGACAAAGGTAAGAACGATATTTTTTCCTGGAACGGAATGGCCGGTTTTTACGATCGTTATCCGATCAAGGTTCCCGTGGGACAAAAAGTAAGATTATACATCGCTAATATGTGTGAATACGAGCCCGTTGCTTCCTTTCACTTACACGCTCAGACCTTTGACGTTTTTAGAACCGGTACAAGATTGACTCCGGACGACCATACGGACGTGGTTACTCTCGGGCAAACGGAAAGGGTCATCATCGAGTTTACGCTTCCTAAAAGAGGAAGATATATGTTTCATCCTCACCAGACAAAGATGGCAGAGAACGGAGCGATGGGCTGGATCGTCGCGGTATGACGTCTAACGTTTTCGGGAGAATGTTTTGAAAGAGAAAATTCTTTTTATCCTCGTACTGGTCCTTGGAATCGGAATCGGCTTTTTTGGTTGGAAAGAATGGAAGAACGCATCCAAGGACGCTCCCGTTTTTGTGGAAGAATGGTCAAAGACTTCTTTGATAGACACGAAGAATCAGGAAGTTCTTCTGAGCGACATTCCGGGAAAACTGAAACTCGTTTACTTCGGCTTCTCGCATTGTCCTGATATGTGTCCGAGGGCGCTCTTGGATATGTCGACCGCGGTGAAGGAATTAGGGAACGATGCAAAAGATCTGACCCCTATCTTTATCAGCGTGGATCCGGAGCGAGATTCTCCGGAATTACTTGCAAAATATGTAAAACAGTTTCCGAGCGAACGTCTGGTAGCTTTGACCGGTGAAAAAAATACGTTAGACGTTCTTCAGTCCGCCTTTGGAGCCGTTTCGAAAAAGGTGAGTAATCCCTCGATCGAAGGCGGTTACACGGTGGATCACACCATTTTTTTGTATATCGTCGATGAAAAGAGTCAAATTCTCGCGACTTTTCCGGGAGGAATGGACGGAAAATTGATCGCTAAAGAGATTCGTCGTTTTCTTTGAACCCTGAGATGGAAACGAGGTCTGTTGTGTTTCGAATTTTTAGAAACAATAGATTCAATTTTAAGAATATTCTGTTTTAAGAATTTAATTTTATTCCTTCTTAAAGGGCGGGATTGAAGCGGAACACCATGTTTTTCTTGAGATTTTGTTTGCCTGAGGAGTTGAGCCCGAGCGGAGGTTCGAAGTTTTGTTTTACCGAAGAAAGTAGGACCTCCTTCTTTTTTTAGAACTTCCGGAAGACTTTGTTTTGTTCGTAAATCGAAGTAGGACCTCCTTCTTGAGAGATCTTCCTTCGGAAAATCTTAAAAACTCTTACCAATAATCCTTCATCAGTTCTCCCACCCAAGAGGGTTGAACGATCTTTTCCTTTGGAAGAAATTCTTGAAAGACGGGTTTTATATCCAAGATCGGAGTCCCGTCGATACCATCAAACCCTTGGATCAAAAGGGTTCTTCCTTTTTTACCGATGAGTTTTACGATCGTCGCGCCTAAACGATTGGGTCGCGCTTTCTTTCTCTGAGAAAAAATTCCAACTTTCGGCCAAAGTGGATTCTCCCTTGGATGTTCCGCGCCAAGAACAATTTTGGATTCTTCTTGGAGATGAAATAAATAGATCAATTCGAGATGGGAAAAAGATTCGATTCCGTCTAACGCAGACTCGGGGATCTCTTCGGAAAGGGTTACCTCCGATTCGATCGTGTCCCAGTGGTCGTCGATCGGGTTTTTTCTCGAGTTCTTTGTAAAGGCGATCGGTTTGAGTTGAATGTTCATAAGAGAATTCTCCGGAAGATGTGTTTGAAAAGAATTTCTATTTTTGCTTTTTACTGAGAAGGGGACTTGTCATAAAATGCAAACGCGACCGCTCCTAAGATAAACAAAAAACTCACGGCGTGATTCCACTTTATTTTTTCTTTTAGAACCAAAGATGCAAAGACTATAAAGATCGAAATCGTGATTACTTCCTGTAAAATCTTGAGTTGAAAGGCGCTGTATCCTTCTTCTCCGTAACCGATTCGATTTGCCGGAACCATAAGAATGTATTCAAAGAGCGCGATTCCCCAGCTCAGGAGAATGGTGAGAGGTAGGCTCCAACCGTGAAAGAATTTCAAATGTCCGTACCAGGCGAATGTCATAAAAAGATTGGAGCAGACGAGGAGGAAAAAAGTTTTCATGAGAAGATGTTCGCTCGAGTTCGCGTGGATTGACAATCTGAAATTAGATTCTTTTCTCGCGAATTTCTTTCGCTCATAGGTTTGAAGAAAGAGAAGGTTTCCTTGTCCCTTTTTAGAATGGAGCCAAATACTAAATTTGTCTCCGACTCGTTTGTTTTCGGCTCGCAGAAACTTTGAAAATTAAGGGAAGCGTAGCTTGGAATTTTGTCAAAAGGAAGTTGAAGTTCGTTTTTATAAATTAAAATTTTTAAGTTTAGATTTTTAAATAAAATTCAATTTATTGAATATTCTAAAAATGAAAAATCATACGAGTAATTTAGAATTTTAGTTCAAAAAAGAAACCCCGTCTCCGGGGTGTAAAAGGGATTAGACTTCAGGTAGTATAACAAAGCCCCTGAAAAGGGGCGGCTTTCGAAATTCTATTTTAACCGAGATTCCACCGGCGGATCCTAAAGGAAGGATCCCGACCCGGTGGAAGAAATGTCACTCGGAGCGAACTTCGATTTTTTTAACCTGAGGTTTTCTCTTTGGAAGAGTCAGGCTCAAAACTCCATTTTTATAAACCGCTGAGATCTTTTCCTCTTCGACGGATTCCGTAAGAGTGAAGGACCTTTTGTATTCTCCGGTTCTATATTCCGAGTAACGAAGTTCCCCGGGAATATTTTTCTCTACCGTTTTTCCGGAAATGGTCAGTTGATCTTTTTCGATCTGAACCTGAACGTCCTTTTCTTCGACTCCGGGAAGGTCCGCGAGGAGATAGATGTTTTCTTCGTCCGAATAAACGTCTACTCTCGGAGTCAAGATTCGGGCTTTTTCCTTTTTCACTTCTTGAGAAGCTGAGTGTTCTTGTGTTACGTTTGTTTCCTTATTGAGAACTGCGTTAGTCATCTTGGTTTCTCCTTTAACTTTGATTTAATTTATTTGAATTTGAATCTTCCGAGGTTTTACACTCTCTCTGATAGGCAGAGTTAGGACCAAAATTCCATTCTTAAATTCTGCCGTTGTTTTTTCGGGATCGACTTCCGTGGGGAGTTCCAGAGTTCTCTGAAATTTTCCTTGAAATCTTTCCACGCGCTTTGCGCCTAAATTTGCTTTCGGAGCATGGGAGGGGGCCTCTCCGCTCAAGCGGAGTTGGTTACCACTCACTGTGATATCCAACGTATCGTGGGCAAGTCCGGGAATGAGCGCGGTGATTGTAACCGAGTCGCTGCCCTTGTGGACGTTTAAAGAAGGATAAGCGCTTCCGCCTGCTGCCACAAACGGGTCCCAGAGGCTTGAAAGCTGGTTTTGGAGTTTGTGTAGATCTTCTATCATTCTGAATTCGTGAATCATTTTAAATTCCTCTCCTTGGCAATCTGAATCTTAGAGTGCTAATTTGGCAAAAAAGTTCCAAGAAAATTTTCAAAAAATAGCACTCTTTTTGAAATAGTGCCAATCTGGGTTTTCGGGGGCGCGGGAACTCTAACAAAGCTCGAAGTGTGGGAACTCTAACAAAACTCAAAGTGTGGGAATTCTAACAAAGCTCGAAGTGTGGGAACTCTAACAAAGCTCGAAGTGTGGGAACTCTAACAAAGCTCGAAGTGTGGGAACTCTAACAAAGCTCGAAGTGTGGGAACTCTAACAAAACTCAAAGTGTGGGAACTCTAACAAAACTCAAAGCGTGGGAACTCTAACAAAGCTCGAAGCGTGGGAACTCTAACAAAGCTCGAAGCGTGGGAACTCTAACAAAGCTCGAAGCGTGGGAACTCTAACAAAGCTCGAAGCGTGGGAACTCTAACAAAGCTCGAAGCGTGGGATGGTCGGATTGAAATTTGAGAAAGAGGAGAAAGAAAGAAAAGCCCGGAGTCGGGCGAAAGCCGAACTCCAAGCTCTTGAAGAAGAAGGGAAGGAAAGTGAAAAAGAAAGATTATCTCTTCTTAGTTTTTTTCTTCGCCGTTTTCTTTTTAGCGGCTTTTTTCTTAGCCACAGTCTTACGAACCACTTTTTTCTTAGCTGCTTTCTTTTTAGGAGAAGCTTTTTTCTTTGCGGTCTTTTTCTTCTTCGCCGCTGTTTTCTTTTTAGCGGCCTTCTTCTTGGCTACTTTTTTCTTCGCAGCTTTTTTGGTATCCGCTTTCTTTGCTACAGCCTTTTTAACGACAGTCTTGTCTTCCACGTTGGCGCGGAAGAATGACTTTTCAAAATCGCGATTCTTAAAGGAAACGAGCGCGCGTCCGATCAGATCGTCGATGTCGCCGGTTTCCAAACCTTCGTTTGAAGATTCGATAAAATCGTATGAAAGATGAGCAAGTCCGCTTCGAAGGTAGCTCGTAAGCTTGTCTTGAGAGGCGCCTTGGCGGGCAAGTCCATGCAACCAATCCCTGAGAATCTTTTCACCGAGCTCAAAGTTAGCTTCCGGTTGAGCGGACCTTCCGGTCTTATGAAACTCTTCGTTGAGTTTTTGGTGAACAAGCGAGTAATCGTCTACGAAAGCGCTATCTAAGATACCATCTTCGATAAGCCTGAGGTCCAGTTTGCGGACAATAGCAGAGTCGGCCATAATGTTAGAATCTCCTGAAATCTATGGGGCAGAAATTGGTTATAATTTGCTCTAAGAATTCTTAATGCAAGAAAAAACTGAATCGTCGTTGAAAATGATCTTCCTTCGTTTGATTCAGATACTTCTTATTCTTTAGAAAGAATGAATGAAGAGAAAACTTTATATTCTTCTCAGGATAGAAAGGAAATCAGAAAGACTTTTCATTGAATCTAGGAACGAAGAATGGAATATTTTGATATTTTAACTTTGTCTTCTCGGCTTCGAGGTTCTTAACGATCCTCTTTTTTCATTCTTAAGTTTATGAGAATTTTACTTCGTATAAGATCTTTGTTATTTTATAGAATCCAATCCTTCTTTTTTCTTGGATCGACTTGCAGAAGTTAGGTTTCGAGAAGGAAGATTCGATTTCGAAGGGAAATTCTTACCTTTGCCGCTGATTCAACGGAAATCCTCCCGATCCTTTCCCATTTTCATCTTAGAATTTCGTCTTTTTTCTAGTTATAATCTGATGATTCGTCTGTTCAAGGGTTGAACAAATTTTCTTGACAGGATGCAAATATCGCCTTTTTATGAGACCAGATTTTCCAATCTTGGGATTGACCCGGCGAAGCTGTGTCTAAAAGATCCCGCCAATTCCCCGTTTTGTTGAATTTTCCCTCTTTTTTGGTAATTCCTATGGATGACGCACTCAGACACAAACTTCTAAGAATCTTAGAGGAAAACCCGGAAGTAAATCAAAGAGAAATTTCTGAAATCTTAGGCATCAGCCTCGGAAAGGTGAACTATTGCCTAAAGGCTCTCATGGATAAGGGCTGGGTCAAGGCTCGGAACTTTAAGAATAGCAAGAACAAGTTGGCTTATGCCTATTTTCTAACTCCGATGGGAATCGAGGAAAAGGCGAGGATCACGGTTCGTTATCTCAAAGTGAAGATGCAAGAATACGAACAGATTCAGAAAGAGATCGAAGAGCTGAAGAAGGAAGTCGAGGAACAGTGATGGAAAAGACGGCAAAGATTTATATCGCCGGTCATAAGGGTCTTGTAGGTTCCGCGATAGAACGTGTTCTTCGCGATGAAGGTTATGAGAACGTCATCGGTAAGTCCCACTCGGAATTGGATTTAACCGAACAAACTGATGTTCTTGAATTTTTTAAGAAGGAAAAACCAGATTACGTTTTTCTCGCAGCCGCAAAGGTGGGAGGGATTCATGCAAACAATACTTATCCCGCCGAATTTATATTTTCCAATCTTCAGATTCAAAACAATATCATAGATGCGTGTTATAGATTCAAAGTAAAGAAGTTAGTCTTTTTAGGTTCTTCTTGTATCTATCCGAAGTTTGCGCAACAACCGATGGATGAAGGCCAACTTTTAGACGGAAAACTCGAACCTACCAATGAACCGTATGCCGTCGCAAAGATTGCAGGAATTGTAATGTGTCAGAGTTACAATCGTCAATACGGTACGAATTTTATTTCCGTAATGCCTACGAATTTATACGGGCCAGGAGACAACTATCATCCGGAAAATTCCCATGTCCTACCGGCTCTCATTCGAAGGTTTTATGAGGCGAAGGTTCAGAATCTTTCCGAAGTTGTCGTCTGGGGGACTGGCAAACCTCTGAGAGAATTTTTATATTCGGATGATATGGCTCGCGCCTGCGTTTTTCTAATGAAGAATTACGACGTCGTCGGGGATTCGAAAGGCGGAGAACACGTCAATGTAGGGAGCGGAATCGAAGTCAGTATTCGCGAGTTAGCCGAAACCGTGAAAGAAGTCGTCGGTTTTCAAGGACTTCTAACTTTTGATTTAACAAAACCGGACGGCACTCCTCGGAAACTCCTCGACGTTTCTAAACTCCACAAAATGGGTTGGAGACATCAAGTGGAATTGAGAAAGGGGATCGAGTTGGCGGTTGCGGATTTTATTGAAACGCTAAAAAAATAAGCAGTATTATATGTTAAACGATTTATTAATAAAACTCTGGAATCATCTTTCGAACCGAAGAAAGAAACAATTCATCTTTTTGATTTTTCTAATCTTTCTATCTTCTCTGAGCGAGATTTTTGCTATCGGATCCATATTGCCATTTATTTCCGTAATCACAAAACCGGAAATTGTGTTCCAGCAAACTTGGTTGCATGATTATTTTATTCATTTCGGTTATACCGAACCGAAAACTTTGGTTTTACCGTTTACTTTGCTCTTTATTATCGCGGTGGTTCTATCCGGATCGATTCGTTTGTATCTACTCTGGTATAGTACGAAATTTTCATTCGAGACGGGGAATGACTTTAGCATCAATATTTATAATCGTACTTTATATCAGCCTTATCAAGTTCATATCTCCAGGAACAGTAGCGAAGTAGTTTCAGGAATTCTAATTAAGGCTAAAAGAATGATTGGGACCGTGATTCTTCCGGTGATTCATATCATCACGACCATTCTCATGACTGCTATTATCTTTCTTTTTTTAGTTCAATTGGATCCATTGGTCGTAGGTCTTGGGCTTCTTTCCTTTGGCGGAATGTATTCGTTGCTTGCTTTTTTTACGAGAAAAAAACTCTTAGCGAACGGACATATAGAAGCGGATGAACATTCGCGAGTTCTAAAACACCTTCAAGAAGGAATTGGAGGTGTTAGAGAAATTCTCTTGGATGGAAATCAAAAATTCTACACGGAGCTGTTTCGTGAATCGGATCAAAAATTAAGAATTGCATCGGCTCTTACTACTTATACGGGAGCAAGTCCTCGTTACGTTTTTGAAACCCTGGCACTCACGGCTGTAGCCTTTTTATCATATTACGCTAGCTTAAACTCTAATGGAATCGAATCCTCCCTCCCCCTGCTGGGATCTATCGTTCTCGGAGTTCAGAGGCTGATGCCCGTGGTTCAACAAGGATTTCAAAGTTGGACTAGTCTTAGATCTTCGATGCCTATCATCGCCGATGTTTTATCTTTGTTAGATCAACCGTTACCTGCTTATTCTTATTTACCAAGACCCTCACCTATCCCGTTTCATGAGAGTATTCGAATTGCCGATTTGAGTTTTCAATACACTACTTCTGCTTCGATAAATTTAAGCCAAGTCAATCTTGAAATTAAAAAAGGGGAAAGGGTAGGGATTATAGGTGAAACCGGAAGCGGTAAAAGTACGTTGATCGATGTATTGATGGGGCTACTGGCTCCAAATCAAGGAGCTATCTACGTAGATGGAGTTAAAATCGATTCGGAGAATCTACGGTCATGGCAGGCTTCGATAGCAAATGTTCCTCAGTCGATTTATATATCCGATACTACGATTGCAGAGAATATTGCCTTTGGTATCACTGAAAATCAGATCGATATGGAGAAGGTGAAATTAGCAGCCAGTAATGCTCAAATTTCGGATTATATAGAGTCGCTTCCCAAGGGGTATCTCGCGAATGCCGGAGAAAAAGGTGTGAGATTGTCCGGCGGGCAAAGGCAACGTTTAGGAATTGCGCGAGCTTTGTATAAAGAAGCTTCCGTGATTTTTTTTGACGAAGCCACGAGCGCTTTGGATTCGGAAACAGAAAAAGCCGTCATCGATTCGATTCAAGCCTTGAGTAAGGATCTCACTATTATTATGATCGCTCATAGGCTGAGTACGATTCAAAATTGCGACAAGATAATCGAACTGAAAAATGGAAAAGTTAACCGCGTCGGTTCTTACCGGGAAATTTTTGTCTAGAAACATCTCCAGGTTTTAATATATTATAGAAGTTTTATGTTTATTGTTTTTTTAATCTAATCTCAATGAAGGATTTTCTTTTTTTTGTTTGTAATAACGGATTTGGGCATATTAAAAGGGTCGGTTCCGTAATCGAAAAAATGGTTACTCTATCTCCAGGGTTGAATCTTACAGTCGTAACCGGAGAATTACAAAAAGATTATTTACTGAGGCATAATTTAGTAAAACGTTTTGAATTGCAGGTCGTCACAAGCCCTTTTGAATGTATAGGGACGCCAAATGAGAGCTATAAGAATGCTTTTGATTGGCTTAATCGTTTACCTAAAAATCTGCTAAATGATCAGAAAATCGTTTCGGATAATTATGTGTGCGTCTTGAAGATAAGGGATGCGATTCTTATGGGCTCTTTTTTATGGTCTGATGTTTACAGAAGAAATGAAAACGCCGAAATTCAAGACCTCGTTAAAGAAGAAACAGAACTCTTAAAGCTGAAAAAACCGAGGATGATCTGTAATCAATATTTCTATATGGAAAATCTTGATGAAATGACCGTTCCGGTTAAACTTCCTTTTTTCTGCGAAGAATTGGACGGACGGAATCGTGATTTTGATAATCGTAACTCGATTTTAATTACGATGGGAGCCGGGGTCGCCGAAAGAACTCAGATTCTTGCTTTGATCGAAAATTTAGTGGATTATAAAATTCCTATTTGTCTTGATAGCGCTCTCTTTGATCTCTTTGGTAAGAATTTGGATAAGCGTCATGTTCGACTCTTTGAATTTACTTCCGAAGCTTTTTCTCAACTAAGATTAGTTTTAGGAAGGCCCGGTATCGGCCTTTTGACCGATTGTGTTCAATTTGGAATTCCGATTATAGCGACGTGTTTTGACGAGAATCCAGAAATTATTCACAACGGAAACGTGATCTCGAAGATGAAGATCGGGCTTTTTGCCGCCAATGTCGACGACGCTCAAAAGTTAAGTTTAGAGGCATATTCTGAAAGTAGACTATGGAAACCCTTTCATCAAAATATACTTTCTATGGAAATGAACGGGCATACTCGCGCGGCGGAATACCTTTTGGAGGATTGATTGAATATTAATAAACTCATATGCGATACGCAGACTTCTTTGATGGATGTCTATAATATATTTAACGAGGCAGCAGCCGAAAATCTTCCCGTTGGGATCGCTTTGGTTGTCGACGAAAATAAAAAATTGATAGGCACCATTTCCGACGGCGATATTCGTAAGGCTATCGTTAAGCACCGCAGACTTGATTTGAACGCTCTCGACATGATGGAGAAGGATCCGATCTACTTTGAAACGGATCTTTCAATCAATCAAATCATTCAGAGACTTCCTAATGAATTATTAAAAAGAAATAGAAAGAGTAAGAAGTTTCTCAGCAAAATAGTCTTGGTTGATCCCCAAAGAGTTCCTGTTCGAGTAATTGAATATCATCAGCTTTGGGAACAACGCGTAGCCACCCATCGTCATTTAGTAGTAATTGGACTTGGCTATGTCGGTTTGACGCTGGCAGCGACCCTAGCAGACGCAGGCTTTAATGTCACTGGCGTTGAAATTGACGAATCTCGTATTCAGTCTCTGAAAGAAGGAAATTCTTATATTCACGAAGTTGGTTTAGAAGAATTGATTCGCGAGGTGTTGAATAAGAATCTTTTTGTGAACAATCAGATCCCTTCGAACGGAGACGTTTTTATCATTACCGTTGGAACTCCTATAAATAAAGAGACGAAACAACCGGACTTAAGTTATATATACGACGCTTGTGAAAAGGTAGGAAAGAGTATTCGCAGGGGTAGCTTGGTGATTCTTCGATCCACAATTCCCGTGGGCGTCAGTCGCAATATTGTACTCAAAAAAATTGAACAGATCAGCGATTTAAAATGTGGCGTTGATTTCCATTTAGCCTTCGCACCGGAAAGAACAGCAGAGGGGCGCGCGTTGAAGGAACTCAGGAGTCTTCCGCAGATAATCGGAGGTTTTGATAGCGATTCAGTGGAGGCGACCGCGGCAATTTTTCGCGACCTCACGAATACGATTATCAGAGTGGAATCTCTTGAAGCCGCCGAGATGGTCAAGTTGATTAACAACACATACCGAGATTATATCTTTGCTTATACAAATCAAATCGCTCAGATCGCCGGTGGTTATAATTTAGATGTAGAAAGACTAATCAGCGCGGCAAATGAAGGATATCCTCGGGATCGAATTCCTTATCCGAGCCCGGGAGTCGGCGGACCTTGTTTGACAAAGGATTCTTTTATATTCGCCTCTCTTTCTGACCAATTAAAATTTGATCCTTCCGTATTCGTTAACTCTCGAAAAATTAACGAAAGTATGCACGAGTATCTCGTGAACCAGGTTTTAAATGCGTTGGATAAAACCGGAAAAAAACAAAGAGAAAGTAAATTACTCATTTGTGGTCTCGCTTTTAAAGGAGAGCCAGAAACGGGTGATATCCGCGATTCTTCAGCGCTTGCAATAGCAAAATCATTAAAGAATCTTGTTGGAGAGGTTCTAGTTTTCGATCCGGTTGCAAAGACGGCCGACATACAAGAGCAAGGCTTTGGAGTAGCGAACATCCCGGAAGGATTTAATGGAATGGATTGTATTCTTTTTCTCAATAATCATAAGTCATTTGAGAAGATACAGGTCTTTGACATGATTCGAAGAATGAATGAGAATCCAATTATATACGACGCATGGCGTTTGTTTTATAGTGAAGATATCGTAAGCTCTAAGGGAGCCACCTATTTAACGCTCAGTATGGAACGGAGAAAGGTAGAAGCCGGAGACATTTGAAGTTCAAGAATTCTTTTAATTCGTATTCTTTTGATCTGATTCAAAACAATCTTTCCAATGAATTTCGATTCTAAAATGACAATCTTGGTCCTTGAAAGCTGGAACTTTCCGGATTCGAGCATCGATAAACTTAGAAAGTTCGGAAGAGTTTTTTTAGATAAGAAAGAAGAACCGGATAAGAAAACTTATATTCAAGAGGTGAACCCAGATGCTATTTTTATCGGCTTGGGTGTCGAATTAAGAAAAGAAGATTTAGAAAAGTTAAAAAATTTGCGCGTGATTGTAACTCCAACGACCGGCTTAAATCACGTGGATTTAGAAACCTGTGAAGAATTAGAGATCAAAGTTATCAGCCTAAAAGGCGAGGTCGAATTCTTGAGTTCGATAACGAGCACCGCCGAGCATGCGTGGTTACTTATTCTATCTTTGTTTAAAGAATTTAGAAAAGATATTTCTAACGTAAACTTAAATCTATGGAACCGCTCTGAGCTTAAAACAAAAGAGCTCAATGGAAAGACAATTGGTATCATTGGATATGGACGATTAGGTAAGATCGTAAGAGAGTATTCGCAATCATTTCGAATGAAATGTTTAATATACGATATTGATCCGGTAAAAATTTCTGAAATTCCTGAAGATGAAAGATCTGAAAAGGAAAATTTATTCAAGAAATCGGACGTTATCAGTTTGATGGCAAGTTATAAACCCGAAAATTCAAGAATGATCGGCGATAGAGAGTTCGGCTATATGAAAGACGGTTCTTTTTTTGTAAATACTTCAAGAGGAGAACTCGTAGACGAGGCTTCTTTACTGAACCATTTGAAGTCCGGTAAGCTTGCTGGCGCTGCGTTAGACGTACTCGATAACGATTCTTCTTGGAATGGAAGATCGCCTGAAAACCATCCTCTAATAGAATATTCAAAAAATCACCACAATCTTATAATTACATCGCACGTTGGCGGAAATTCAAAAGAGGCTCTTTTGAAAACCCGTGAGTTCGTTGTTAATAGATTTATAGAATATATATCCTGATTAAAGCATCAGTTGTTCCTAAGTTGAGATCAAACGTCCTAAATTAAATCCGAAGGTAAAAAATGTCAAATGTAGATATCATAGCTGAGTGCTGTCAAAATCACAACGGTGACAGAGAAATTTTAAAACGAATGATTCACGAAGCGGCAAATACCGGAGCCAACTATTGCAAAATTCAAGCAATCCGCTCTAATGAACTTACGCATCGCGAGAGATTTGACTCTGGTCTTGTGGAAGAGGGGGTCACAAAAGTAATTAAACGTCCTTACGAACCGGAATATGACCGATTGAAAAAATTGGATCTGAATTTGGAGACTGAAAAATGGTTTGTCGAAGAATGTCTAAAGGCAGGCATTTCTCCGATGACCACGGTCTTTACTCGGGATAGTGTCACTGAAGTAAAGGAAATGGGATTCCATGCAGTAAAAATTGCAAGTTATGACTGTGCTTCTTATCCGTTGTTACGAGATGTAAAAAAAGTTTGGAAAAAAATATTTATCTCAACTGGTGCGACAAAAGATCCGGAGATCGAATATGCTGCTGAAACCTTAAGCGGAGTTGATTTCACTTTTCTTCACTGCGTAACTATATATCCCACTCCGATTAAAGACTTAAATTTAAACAGAATGAATTACTTAAGGCACTTCACAAGTCGCGTGGGTTTTTCGGATCATACTAAAATTGCCGATACGAGCTTGATCGCTTCCAAGATCGCTCTTGCGTTAGGCGCCGATTGTATTGAAAGACATTTTACTGTGCTCGGCCCGGCTGAAACAAAAGACGGCCCTGTTTCGGTAAACCCAAAAGAGTTATCCGAATTGGTGGCATTTTCAAAATTACCAAAGTCTGAAAAAATCGAAAGAATTAAGAAGGAATATCCTGACTGGGAAATTAGTTTTGGTGTTCAATTACGGACATTGACTCCTGAAGAATTGCTCAATCGAGATTACTACCGAGGTAGATTTGCTTCCTTTCGCGACGGTAAACCGGTATATAATTGGGAAGACGTTATACTATAAAAGTAGAGCGGAATATCAATTTCTAAGAAAATTATCAGAAAAGCTGCAAGTTACTTTCTTGTAGCTCATAAACATTCTGCGGATTAAAAGGCGGTAAGCGTGAAAGTATTAGGAGTGATCGTTGCTAGAGGGGGATCGAAGGGCGTCCCTGGGAAGAATTTAAAATTACTCAATGGACTTCCATTGATTCGATACTCTATAGACGCTGCGAAGAACGCTAAAAAACTTACGGACTTTTTGGTTTCAACAGACAGTAATGAGATTGCCGATTTTGCTAAAGACTCAGGAGCGCTGGTCCCTTTTGTAAGACCAAATGATTTGGCAAACGACGTAATCAGTCCAATGTATGCTGTGCTACATGCAAAAAAAATGATGGAGTCTCAGGGGAAGGAATACGACGCAATTCTAATGCTTCAACCTACGGCGCCCTTTCGGATGAGTGATGACATTGACGGAGCCATTTCTCTGTTGGAATCTACGAAAGCGGATAGTGTAATCAGCGTTGTCGATGTAGGTTCTTACCATCCTGCTCGTATGAAATATTTGGAAGGAGATCGTTTGATTGATCCTCCATTCTGCGAAGCCTACGAGAATCAAAGGAGACAAGAATTAAAACCTATGTATATTCGTAATGGAGCAATCTATCTGACTAAAAATTCTATCTTAGAAGGGGAATCTTTCAAAGGTAAAGATTGCCGCGCGTGGGTAATGTCTTGGCAGAGGTCGGTTAATATAGATACACAAGAGGATTTTTTATACGCAGAGTGGTTGGCTACGAGGGGCTTAATCAATTGAATAAAGTGGCCGTCGTTATTGGGGCGAGTGAAGGGATTGGTTTTGCTTGTGCCAAGTCGCTCCTGGAGGCCGGAAATAAAGTCTGCATAGTTTCTAGAAGCCGGGAAAAACTGGATTTAGCGGTCGCTCAGTTAAGTGAAGTATCGCAAGAAAAAATCATTTCCTTTGCCGCAGATATTGGTGAACCGAATTCGGTCCAAGAGATCAGTCATTTCGTAGAGTCGAATTGGGGTGACATAGGAATTTTAATCAATAGTAACGGCGGACCAAAGGCCGGCAAACTGTTAACTTTATCCGATGAAGATTGGCATAAAGGCTTTGATACTTTTGCAATGCCAGTGATCAGGGCTATTCGTGAATTTAGTAAAAATATGATTAAGAATCAATGGGGTAGAATTGTGACTATCGGATCAATTGCAGCTAAGGAACCGATTGAAAACTTAGATCTTTCTAATTTTATACGCTCAGGCTTTTTAGGATTGCATAAAAGTGTATCTAGAGATTTAGCAAAACATAATGTGAATGTTCATATGGTTCAACCGGGATCTATTTTGACTTCTCGGACTAAACAACGAATCTCTCAAAGAGCGGCCGACTTAGGCATAAGCTACGAAGAGTCCGAAAAACTAAGCCTAAGTAAAATTCCTAAGGGAAAAATCGGAGATCCTGAAGAAGTGGGTAGTTTGGTTAGGTTTTTATGTTCTGAACATTCCGGCTACCTTACCGGAACCTCGATTTACGTTGACGGTGGAATGAGCGTATCAACCTAAGATCCCGCGAATGATATTAGATATTACCGATATCCTTACGCTGCTTAAAAAAGAATATTCGCATTTAGGAAATATTCTTTCCCTCACCCCTCTTCAATTTTCGTTTCATGTAAACAATCAACTCTTTCTCGTTGAAACAGAAAAAGATAAATATATACTAAAATTCAACGAAGCATTGAACGATTTTTACGGAATCGAGAATGCAAGTCTAAAACTGGAAACGATCGGTCGATGTACTAAGGTTTTAAAAGAAAACGGTCTTCCCGTCGAAGAGACGGTGGCTTCCATTGAAGGAAATTACGTATCTCGACTTTATGGCGGTTCAATTCGCTTATTTCGTTTTATTGAAGGTAGGGAATATTCGATTGAGGGCGATGCCGATCTGAGGAAGTTAATCTCCTTTTCGAAAAAACTTCATACTTTCCCGATTCGGAAATTAGAAATCGAAATTCCAAACGTGGGGTTGCACTTATCGGCTCCTTATCCTCTAGAGAAGACCATAGATAATTTTGAATTTATTCAAAAGAAGTTGAAAGAAGAGGTAGGAGAGTCGTGGCACGTTGTTTCCGAAAATTTCCGAAACGTTCTCGTTGAAGCGGAAAATTTGATTCAATGGAATCAAGATAAGAATCATCATTTGGCACATGTAGACTTACATCCCAGAAACGTTATAGTCGGTTTCGAATCAGGTCTCTCTGTCATTGACTTGGATTACTTGAGGATAGGAAATCCATTTGTTTGTTTAGGTTTAACCTTTACTCGAACAACTTTCTTTGGTAAAAAGGAAAGACGCGGGGAAGATTTAGAAGATAAATTGAGCTTTTTTGAATCTGTGTATGAATCAGGGCCAGATTCTGAGTTTGTTAAAAATTTGCTCTACGGAGCTCTCTATATAGAAACGGAAAAAATATTTCGTAATTTATATCGATATTATAAAACTGGAATGTATCGGAATTTTGCTGAAGATGTTTCAAAGTTTCATTTTCAAATTTTCGAAATTGTTAGATCGATTATAAAAAAAAGAGGATATTGATTTGGTATTGTTGATAGGCAGAGTTGATCTAAATGGAGAATCCGTATTTATTTCTCCGGATGCGAATGATTCGGAGAAATTTGAATGTCTTGATGGAAATTTTGAAAACGGTTTTAGAGGAACGGGAAGATATATCTCAGCAAAAGACGTAAGATTTAAGATTCCCTTCGAGCCGGGAAAATTAATCGGAATTGGAAAGAATTATCCTTCCATCGATGAGCCTGAAGAAAAACACATTTCCTTTTTCCTTATGGCGAATAACGCATTGCTACCTCATCGAGAATCTCTGGTCCTTTCTAAGAGAATCGGTTCGTTAATTCCGGAAGGAGAGCTGGCTGTTGTTATAGGAAAGGTATTAAAGAACGCAAGTTTACAAGACGCAGAGAATGGGATCTTGGGATACACGATTTGCAATGATTTTTCGGCTCGTGATACCACTCCTCCGGAGTCGAATGCTGCAATACGTAAGTCGTCCGATGGCTTACTGCCTACGGGGCCGTATATTTTATTAGATAATTCTCTTCGTGACTTTGATATCAAAACCTACTGCAACGGTAATTTGGTTCAACAGGGTAATACAAACCAGATGCTTCATAAAATACCGGATTTAATTTCTTATATTTCCGATTTTATGACTCTCTACCCATTTGATATAATCTCAACAGGAACACCAGGACCAAAGCTTAAGGTAGAGCGCGGCAACGTTATCAGGGTCGAAGTTGAAGATATCGGTACTTTAGAAAATAAAATTGTTTAATGGAAGTTTGAAATGAAGGACTCATTTTTATCAAGAGACGAAATTAAATTTTTTGAAACGAATGGATATCTAGTTCTATCTCCGGGGCGCATCTTCTCACAGGAGCAGATTGAAAAACTAAAAGAAGAATGTGATACCTATTTCCCTGCATTCCGACAGGATGCAACTGAATCTAATGTTTCTACTAAGGTTAAGACTGGATTGAGCGGTACGCCAAGAAATTATGTTTTTGGTAGCGCGGATATATCAAGTTTTAAGAAGAACCCTTTTTTCGCTAAACGATCGACTGTCATTGCTCCAAAATATTCACAAAACTTTGTGGATGCATTGGAGAACGAAAATTTGACATCGGTAAATAGACAGCTATTAGGTTGCGAAAAGCTAAGTTTACACAATTCAGCGATTGCTTGCGTATATCCGGGCACTGTTGCGGAACCGGGAAATTTTCACGCTGATACATCCGGTTTTTCCGATGAACCGATTCGAGCTATAAAGACAGGGAACTTTATGGTGAATTCATTCGTATATTTGGTGGACGTGGACGAAAAAAATGCCCCAATTCGTCTTTTGCCAAATTCTCATAAAAGGTATTTAGAATTGAATGCGTTAGTCGCTCCTTACTTTCGCTCCACTGCGGATAAAAATAATATTGGGCAGTTTAATTTTTACGATGAATTTGTCCCGGAATCTTTCCAAAAACCAGTTCGAGTTACTGGAAAAGCAGGTACAGTCGTTTTAATATCCGGCGATCTTCTTCACTCGGCCACAACAAATCTTTCTACCAATAAAATCAGATACAGTCTTGCTATTTGGTTTTCTTCGCGAAATAACCCGAACTTTTATAAAGACTATTCCGTATATGCTCCCTATTGTGAAGATTTTATCAATAAGTTTAAGGACAAAGAAATTCCGTATTATACGTATCACTCACACTCGATAGGGCTTTCCTTCAAACTTAAGAAGTTCTTAAAGAAGTATCTAACCGGTTTTTTTGGTAAATTATTGAGAAAGAGCAAAACTTTTTTAGATAAGAAGAAAGATAAGTTTTTGATAGAATTAGGACCTTGGAAATTAAACTATGCATCGGATGATAGTGCGAGTAACGCAATTTACCTGAGTCATCTTAGTGACTCCAACAAATCCGCAAGTGAAAATCTTGAAAAATTTACAAAGACTTATAGTAAGCTTAAGAGTGTCTACTTGGTCGCTCCCAATCCTAATCAATTTTTGAAAATGTACTACGCGAAAGATTACCCCTTTTTCGCAAAACTCCCGTTCAAACAATATTTCTATGACGAAAGTTGGCCTCGATATATCATTCGTTACTTCTCTGCAATTGTTAGTTCTTACGCGACAGAGTCTGAGTGTAAAGAATGTTTGAATTCTTCCGCAGATCAGTTCTATAAGAATATAGAGATAATGGAGCAGAGGTTATTAGAAAAAAATATCAATCTTTCCGAAATCGAATCGGATTTGCCGCGATCTAGATGGGATTCAGAAACCATCAAAGGTCTCGGGCGAGGAGTCCTGCGGACGGCTGAGATCAGTGATCAAGAAATTACTTCTGTCACGAAGGTTCTCGGCGGTGAGCCAGGGGCTTGGACAATTCAAAAATTTATAATATAGGTTTTCCCTCGTTTTTGAATCGTGATGAATGAAGTTAGAGTTAAGCAAGAAAACACTTTGAAAATTCGGGCGGAAGCAGTTGCTGAAGGCGAGTATGGGCTACATTCTACGGAAACAAAAGCGGGAGTGGAGATCGGAAAAGAGTTGATAGAAAAATTTTCCGTCCAGTATTCGGAAGCTACACATTTTTATACTCAGGAAATTATAAAAAAGATACCTACCGAAATCGGTGATAATGTTCCGCGAAATGCACTTGAGGTGTTGATTCGGAGGGCAATGGTTCCTCTTACACATTTTTATTGGAATCAAGTGATGCGGATTCAATCGTTTGCATCCGAGAATGAAAATTTTAGCTTTTATTCTCCTGTTCTGAAAGAAAAATCCAATGTCCAGAGTCCCGAAGAATTCGAAAAAAAAGTATTAGATCCGGAATTTAATGAATTCATAATCTCTTTCTTATCTCCGATCTGGCCAGACTCGATTCAAAGCGAGAAGCCCGTTGAAAAATCCATTCTAAATCTTCCGGCATTTACCTCTGCTACGAATCATTTATTTTCTCTAGGAAGGATTGCAAATTTTTCTAACAAACTCTTCGGAAGAATTGAAAAGGTTCTCAGAAAATTTATTTTCTTTTCTAAATTCCCGATTCTTACATTTGCGAATTCTGAAACCGCCCTTCGATTGCGAGGTATGTATTTGTTATACTTTCGCCTAATCGATTCACGGTGGGAATTTCCTGTTCTTTTGAAGGATGAATTTCTAAGAACAAAGGTTTTCGAAAGCTCTTTTCAAGAACTTCCTGGCTTAAACGCTTTTTTTCTAGAATTGGGTCTTTCTGATAAGCAAATAAAAATTGCGTATAAGCTATTTAGAGAATTTATTATCTCCTATTTTCCTTTGCAATTCTTAGAAGGTGTAATTCAAAACTATAAGTTCGCTTCGAAAAGTTTTTTGAGATCAGATCGAAAATTTCTTTTTTCTTCCGGAGATGGGGATACCTTTTCTACTTATCTAATCGCAAGCGCAAAGGGAAACGGATTCAAAATCATTAAGGCTCAACACGGCGGTCATTACGGATATTATAGGGACAATAGGCCCGCTTTAGATATTGAACTTCCATCGACGGATATTTTTCTTACGTGGGGTTGGACCAAAATGCATAGTGGTGCTCAGTTGGAAAAAATTGAAAGTATTCCAATGCCTTCACCCTGGTTATCAGAGAGAAAACTTTATTGGAAAGGTCGTAAGATAGACGATCGTAGAAAATACGATCTCCTTTGGATGCCGCAAATGATGAAACGATTTGTGGGTGCTCCGCAAGGTGCTTCTAGTATTCGTCGCGATGTTATACAAGATTTTTCCAAATTTATGATTTCTATGGCTCGCGGAATTCGGGAAAAAAATCTAAAGGCATTTATTAAACCTTATAATGCTACGACCGTCGCGTTATTACAAAAAACCTATCAGACGATAGAAAACGAAGGATCGAACTGTATTACTGTTTCGAATTCTTTTGATAAAGGTCTCACACGAGAACTACTTCAAGATTGTTCAATCGTTTTATGGGACCAACCGGGAACCGGCTTTTTAGAATGTCTTTCTTGCGAAATTCCTACTTTAGTATATTGGGATCGACTTTATTGTGAAGAAGAAGAGTGGACAAAATCCGACTTTGAACTTTTAGAAAATTACGGAATTATACATCGTTCCATTTCTTCATTACTCGAGGAGGCGACTTTATTGCTTAAGGATCCGACGGCTTGGATGGAAAATAAAGATCGTAAGTTCGTAGTAGATTCCTTTTGCAGAAAGTATGCTCTTACTAGTGAAAATTGGAGTCGCGATTGGGTTTCCTATCTGCGTTCTCTTGAGTAATAAAAGTTCAATATTTTTTTAGAACTGAATTGAAATCGAATATCTCTCAAATAAGGGCTGCCAATAAAAAGGATATTCCGTTTTCAAAAGAGAAATAAAATTCTATGTATGATAGGGCTAAGTTTGGGAATGATTTATCTTAAAGCTTTTTTGAAAATTCGCTCTGAGAAAATTGCGGAAAAATTTATATTTAATCGTGAGTAGTTAATATTGTGCGCGATAATCAAGTTGTAAAAAAAATCAAAAAGAATGGATATTCTTCCGGTGATTCTTTGATTTTGACCGAAAGTCAACATCAAGAATTAGAAAGAATCATTGATCGTCTATTTGAGGATTCATCGGCAAAAATCGATCACTCTTCGAATGCTCCGGTTTTGCTTTCTTTGATCGGAGTCGATCCACGCCTTGATATATTGTTGGAGGAGATTCTAACTCACGAATCTGTTAAGAGCGTGTTGTCCGGGATTCTCGGTGATGATTATAAAATTTGGGAAATCAGCGCAAGATATTCGGAACCTGGGGATAACGGTCTCGGTTTACATCAGGACGCCTGGGGGCAGATGAATCTTGCATTTGCGCTCAATAATCAAAGAAGTTCGGAAGGATCAACTTCGTTTTTGAACGGATCACACGTGTTGCCTCGATGGGCAAATTTTATTTCCTGGGCTCGTCCGAGCGTGGCAAATTTATTCACAGTTCCCTTGACTTTAAGCGATAGTGATTATGCCTTTTTTATCAATAAGACCTGGCACTCTCGTCGGAAAAACCGCGGAAGTGCGGTTAAGAAGATTTTGTTATTCGGTTTTTTCCCGAATGGTGGAAAATATAAACCCTTATATCAAGATGTGATTCAAAAAATCAATCCTTCTTGTAACGAGTTGATTCATCGTTTGAATCTGGATGAAGGAATTCTAAAATTGGATGAAGGATTTGTTAAAGTAGTTTCTAAAACGAATCCCGAATCGGTTCCTTATTCGGCTGAGATTGAAAATAGATTATTATTGAATTTTCTTACTCCTTTCGTTTATTTCAGAGTGATTCTAATCGAGTCATTCTTTCGTCCTCTCCGAATGGGATTCTCAATTTTTAAACTTCTCTTTAAAAGATAAAACAATCTATGAAAAAAATTCTTATCACTGGTGCGGATGGATTTATCGGATCTCATCTCACGGAAGCTCTTGTACGGCAAGGCTTCGACGTAAAAGCATTCGTTCTTTATAATTCTTTTAACTCTTGGGGTTGGTTGGATTCTTGTCATTCGGATGTGAAAGGAAAGTTCGAAGTTTTTTCCGGCGATATTCGGGACCCGAACGGAGTACGCTCCGCAATGAAGGGTTGTGATGCCGTTTTGCATCTCGCAGCTTTGATTGCTATTCCGTATTCTTATCATTCTCCGGACACTTATATCGATACAAACGTTAAGGGAACCCTCAACGTTGTTCAAGCGGCAAAGGATCTCAATGTTTCGAAAGTGATTCACACTTCTACGAGCGAAGTTTATGGAACCGCAAAGTTTGTTCCGATTACGGAAGAGCATCCGCTTCAAGGACAATCTCCTTATTCCGCGAGTAAGATCGGAGCTGATCAGATCGCGATGTCCTTTTATTCTTCTTTTGGAACTCCCGTTTCCGTTGTAAGGCCTTTCAATACATACGGTCCGAGACAATCGGCGAGGGCGGTAATTCCTACTATTATCACTCAAATTGCAAATGGAAAAAGAAAGATAAAGTTAGGCGCCATTCATCCCACTCGAGATTTTAACTTTGTAAAAGATACTGTTTCGGGCTTTATTTCGGCTCTAAACTCGGATTCTTCAATCGGAGAAGTAATCAATATCGGAAGTAATTTTGAAATTTCGATCGGCGATACCGTAAAGGCAATCGCAAATGTGATGAAAACGGAGGTCGAGATCGAATCGGACGATCAGCGTTTGCGCCCCGAAAAAAGCGAAGTTGAAAGACTCTGGGCTTCCAATGAAAAAGCGAAAAAACTTTTAGGATGGGAACCTCGCTATGGCGGATTGGACGGTTTTCACAGAGGTTTGAGTGAAACCGTAGAATGGTTTCAGGACCAGAAAAATTTATCTCAGTATAAAACAGATATTTATAATATTTAATGAAACAAAATTTTGATACATTACCGACTCGGATCGTGGAATCGATTCGAAAGGTGGTAGGTGATTCTCCGGTTGCGCTCCACGAGCCCACTTTTTCCGGGAATGAATGGAAATACGTGAAAGAATGTATCGATACTAGTTTTGTTTCTTCCGTGGGAAAGTTTGTTGATCGATTTGAGTTAGAACTCGCTCAGTTTACGGGTGCAAAACACGCGATCGCCGTAGTAAATGGAACAGCCGCTCTTCACATAGCTTTGAAATTAGCGGGAGTAAATCCTGGCGATGAAGTGTTGATTCCTTCTTTGACATTCATTGCTACCGCAAACGCAGTCTCTTATTGCGACGCCATTCCTCATTTTGTAGATAGCGAAGAATCGACCCTCGGTATCGATCCGAATACGATTCGAGAATATCTTACTTCGATCACTGAAATTAGAAACAATCAATGTATCAATAAAACGACGGGAAGAATCATTCGTGCAATCGTGCCGATGCATACATTTGGACATCCTTCTGATTTGGACGGAATTCTTAGCCTTGCCAAGGACTTCCATCTTCAGCTCGTCGAAGACGCGGCCGAGTCTTTAGGAAGTTCTTATCACGAACGACACACGGGAACATTCGGTTTGCTCGGCACTCTTAGCTTTAACGGGAATAAGACGATCACCACAGGCGGTGGCGGAGCGATTCTTACCGAGAACTCGGAGATTGCAAAGAGGGCAAAACACATAACAACAACGGCGAAAATTCCTCATCGTTGGGAATACGTTCACGATGAAATCGGTTATAATTATAGAATGCCAAACATCAACGCAGCTCTCGGTTGCGCTCAACTGGAGCAGATGCCGGAATTCTTAAAATCAAAACGCGAACTCTTTCAGAAATACAAAGATTCTTTTTCTTCCATCGAAGACGTTTTTATTTTTGAGGAGCCGAAAGAATCTCGTAGTAACTACTGGCTTCAGACTTTGGTTCTCTCGAACAAGGTTTCTCAGAAAAGAGACGAGATTTTAACAGTCACAAACGATAGCGGAGTAATGACTCGTCCTTGCTGGAGTTTGATGCATAAGCTTAAGCCGTTTTCCGATTGCCCGCGTATGGACCTTTCCGTCGCGATCTCTTTAGAAAAAAGATTAATCAATATTCCAAGCGGATCCGGGCTTCTCGTTTCCAAAAATAAATGAAAGAGAAAATCATTTTGATCGGCGCGGGAGGTCATACCCGATCCTGTATCGACGTTATAGAATCAGAAGATAGATTTTCTATTTTCGGTTTGATCGCCTCTCCGGAAGAAATAGGTCAAAAGGTTTTGGGTTACGAGGTGATCGGCTCGGACGTCGATTTAGAAAGATTCAGAAAGGATTGTAAGAATGCCTTTGTCACCGTCGGTCAAATTCGCAATTCCGAACCAAGAAAAAAGACATTCGACCTTTTGAAACGTTCGAATTTTGAAATTCCGATTATAACTTCTCCGATCGCTCACGTTTCCAAACATTCTAAGATTGGTGAGGGCTCTATCATCATGCATCATGCGATCGTAAATTCGAACGTGCAAGTCGGAGAAAACTGCATCATCAATTCTAAAGTTCTATTGGAACACGACGTAAAAATCGGCAATCATTCTCATATTTCTACGGGAGCCATTTTGAATGGGGAAGTGACCGTAGGAGATTTTTCCTTTATTGGGAGCGGTTCGGTTGTTCGCGAAACGATTCGAATCGGTTCGAATTGTTTTGTCGGGATGGCGAGCAAAGTCCTTCGTGATATTCCCGATAAAACTATTTATAAAACCGTAATATAAGATCTATGAAAACTTTGATTATAGCGGAAGCAGGCGTTAACCATAATGGAAGTATGGAAATGGCGCATCAACTGATCGACGTCGCCGCGGACGCCGGAGTGGATATTGTAAAGTTCCAGACGTTCGAAGCGGATAAGTTGGCGACGAAGTCGGCCGAAAAAGCCAATTATCAAAATAACACAACAGATTCTTCCGAGTCTCAGCTGGAGATGCTGAAGAAGCTTGAATTATCGAAAGATGGTCATTTTTCTTTGATCGAACATTGTAAAAATAGAAATATCGAATTCTTATCTACCGCTTTCGACCTACATAGCCTCGCATTTTTAAATGAATTGAATTTAAGAAGATATAAGATTCCTTCCGGAGAAATTACAAATCTTCCTTATCTTCAAAAGATCGGAAGTTTAGGAAAACCGATTATACTTTCGACGGGTATGGCAACTTTAGGTGAAATAGAATCTGCAATTTTTGTTTTGGAAAAAGCCGGCTTAAAACGACAGGAGTTAACCGTTCTTCACTGCAACACCGAATATCCAACTCCTTTTTCTGACGTAAATCTGCTCGCGATGGAAACAATAAGACAAAGTTTTAAGGTTTCAGTGGGTTATTCCGATCACACTTCCGGCATTGAAGTTTCAATCGCCGCGGTGGCACTGGGAGCGGGCGTAATCGAAAAACATTTTACTCTGAATAAATCTTTGCCCGGACCCGATCACAAAGCGAGTCTTGAACCGAATGAGTTAAAAGCTATGGTCGATGCGATCAGGAACATCGAACGCTCATTAGGTGATGGAATCAAACGTCCGACTCCTAGCGAATCGAAAAATATCCAGATCGCTCGTAAATCGATCGTTGCAAACTCTAGGATCAAAGAGGGTGAAGAGTTTACGTCCAAAAACCTTTCCGCCAAAAGACCGGGGACGGGAATTTCTCCGATGCGACTCAATGAAATTATCGGTTTAAAAGCGAAACGAGATTTTGCCGAAGACGACTTGATCGAACTATGAAAAGAAAAGTTTCCGTTGTTACCGGAACACGCGCCGAATACGGCTTACTGCGTCTTTTGATAAAAAAGATTTTAGATTCTAAAAATATAGAATTGCAGTTGATCGTTACGGGAATGCATCTTTCCCCCGAATTCGGATCCACGTATCAAGAAATCGAATCGGATGGTTTTTCAATCGATAGAAAAGTGGAAATGCTTTTGAGCGCGGATACTTCTTCTTCGATTTCGAAGTCTATCGGCTTAGGCCTTATAGGATTTGCGGACGTCTGGGCGGATCTAAAGCCCGATCTTGTTGTTCTTCTGGGAGACCGTTTTGAAATTTTTGCTGCGGCTTCTTCGGCGATGGTTTCCAAAATTCCTATCGCTCATATCCACGGAGGAGAAACGACGGAGGGCGCCTTTGATGAGTCGATTCGTCATAGTATTACGAAAATGTCACATTTGCATTTTGTGGCCGCGGAAGAATATAGAAAGAGAGTGATTCAATTGGGTGAAAGTCCGGATCGCGTTTTCAACGTCGGCGGACTTGGAGTAGATGGAATTCGGAATTTAAGTCTGATGACTCGTTCTGAGCTGGAAACTTCTCTTAATTTCAAGTTTGGTCCTAAGAATCTATTGGTTACGTTTCATCCTGAAACTTTGGATTCTTCTTCCCCTAAGTTTCAATTTGAAGAATTACTAAAAGCGTTAGATCGTCTATCGGACACTTCTATTATTTTTACACTTCCGAACGCGGATACGGGGAGTCGCGAAATTATTGAATCCATCCACGAATTCGTAAGTTCTCATAGAAATAGCGTCGCCTTTACTTCTTTAGGCCAAAGGCGTTATTTTTCTTGCATACAGTTTGCCGACGCGGTGATCGGAAATTCTTCGAGCGGCCTTCTTGAAATCCCGACTTTTAAGAAAGGAACAGTCAATATCGGTGGCAGACAACGCGGTCGTCTAAAAGCGAAAAGCGTTATAGATTGTGAAGCAAGTGAGAAGTCGATCCTTAACGCGATTGATACCCTTTATTCAAAAACATTTCAAGAATCTCTAATGTATGTTAGCAATCCTTACGGTGAAGGGAACGCTACTGCGAAAATTCTCGAAGTTATCGAAAGTTTCGAATTAGACCGGATTCTTCAAAAGAAATTTTTCGATCTGAACGCATAAGTTAACAATGACAACAGCATGGCATTCGGCTTTACTACCCTTTAAATCCACGATTCAAGACGTAATTCGTAACCTTGACGATTCGGCCTTACAAATCGCGCTGATCATTTCGGAAGACGGTCTTCTTATCGGTACGATTACTGACGGAGATATTCGAAGAGGGTTGCTCCGAGGTTTGGATTTAAATTCTCCTATAGATTCTATCGTATTTCGAGAATCGTTAGTGGTCACTCCTCAGATGAGTAGAGACATGGTGATCCAGCTCATGCAGGCAAATAAAATTCATCAACTCCCGATCGTTGACGAGAGAAGAAAGGTAGTAGGACTTTATCTTTGGGATGAAATTTTAGCTCCTTCTCAAAGACCTAACACTTTTGTGATTATGGCCGGAGGTAAAGGAACTCGATTACTACCTCATACTGAAAATTGTCCTAAACCGCTTCTGCCAGTTGCCGGAAAACCAATGCTCGAACACATCATTCAAAGGGCCAAAGCGGAAGGCTTTCATAAGTTCTTAATCGCCATTCACTATCTAGGGCATATGATCGAAGAGTATTTTGGGGATGGAAGCCGATTTGAAGTAGAAATTGAATATATCAAAGAAGAGGAAGCGCTCGGAACAGCGGGCGCCCTAAGTTTAATTAAGAATCCTCCTCTTGAACCGTTCATCGTGACGAATGGGGACGTGATGACTGATATCCACTATGGCGAGCTTCTTGATTTTCATATCAGACACGGTGCGACGGCCACGATGGCGGTCCGTTTACACGAGTGGCAACATCCTTTCGGAGTCGTGAGGACTAAGGGAGTGGATATCGTCGGCTTTGAGGAAAAACCCGTGTATAGAAGTCATGTAAACGCAGGAATTTATACTCTGAATCCAAGTGCTCTTTTATCTTTAGAAAATCGCACACATTGTGATATGCCGACTTTATTTGCACGACTTAGCCTCGAGGCGCATCGGACCATTGTTTATCCGATGCATGAACCATGGATGGACGTTGGTCGTCCTGATGATCTTGAAAAAATAAATTCAATAGAAACAGTTGATTTGTAAGGAATAATATCGATGGAAAAAAGAAATCTAATTAAGTTATATAACCTCCCGGAGAAAGTAATATTTTGTAAAAAATGTACCGTTTCCAATCAAAGGCCGAGAATCACCTTGGATGAAAATGGAGTCTGCTCCGCTTGTAACTTTGCGGAATTTAAGAGAACAAAGATCGATTGGAAACAGAGAGAAGAGGAACTCGTTGAACTTTGTAAAAAACATAAGAAGACAAACGGCGAATACGACGTAATCGTTCCCTGCAGCGGGGGTAAGGACGGCGGTTTTGTAGCGCATCAATTAAAGTATAAATACGGAATGAATCCGTTAACCGTTACTTGGGCGCCTCTTAAGGCGACAGAGATCGGAAGAAAGAACTTGGACAGTTTTATCGGATCCGGGTTTGATAATATTCTTGGAACGCCTAACGGTAAAGTTACGAGAAAACTCACCAACTTAGCTTTCAAGTTTTTAGGAGATCCTTTTCAGCCTTTCATATACGGTCAGACTAATTTTCCGATGCATATGGCAATCAAACACAGCGTTTCTCTGATAATGTATGGAGAGAACGGCGAGGTGGAATACGGAGGTGATATGAAAAACGCCTTTCGACCGAATCGAGATATTCAAGATCACGATAAGCATTATTTTTCGGGCTTACCTCCGGAATTTTGGACCGATCACGGAGTTAGCGAACAGGATTTAAAACCATTTATGGCGCCGGCATATGAGGATATTCTTAAGAATAAGACCGAGATTCACTTTTTAGGTTATTATAAATTTTGGGATCCTCAGGAAAATTTCTACTATTGCCAAGAAAATACCGGTTTTACTCCAAACTCGGAGAGATCGGAGGGTACTTATTCTAAATATGCAAGTCTGGACGATAGAATCGACGGATTTCATTATTATCTTGGTTATATCAAATTTGGAATTGGAAGAACCACTTCGGATACCGCTCATGAAATTAGAGATCATAAAATTACACGAGAGGAAGGCGCGGCTCTTGTAAAACGTTATGATGGAGAATTTCCGCAGAAACACTATAAGGAATTTTTAGAATACTGTTCAATTACCGATGAAGAGTTTACCGCAGTAGTGGATAGCTGGAGATCCGATCATCTCTGGGAAAAGAAATCGGGCGAATGGGCCTTAAAATATAAGGTTTGGGAAAGTTAACATCTTCTTAATATGCGAAAGATTCGACTCATTGCAAGATTAGATATCAAAGGCACCAACTTAATCAAAGGTGTTCACCTCGAAGGTTTGCGCGTCATCGGTTCCCCTGCCGAATACGCACATAAATACTATCACCAAGGCGCAGATGAATTGATTTATATCGATTGTGTCGCTAGTCTTTATGGAAGAAATAACTTAAGCGAAATCGTCGAGGATTCTGCAAAAGACATATTTGTTCCGCTTACGGTCGGCGGCGGAATTCGATCCGTAGAGGATGCGACACGATTGTTGAGAAGCGGGGCAGATAAGGTCGCGATCAATACAGCTGCCGTATCCAACCCAAACTTGATTTCTGAAATTTCAAGAAGGTTTGGAAGCCAATGTATGGTTTTATCCGTACAAGCAAAGCAAGTCGGCGAAAAAAAATGGGAAGCTTATACGGATAATGGAAGAGAGCGAACGGGTTTAGACGTCATCGACTGGGTTCAAAAAGCTGTGGATCTCGGAGCCGGCGAAATTCTTTTAACGTCTATCGATCGGGAGGGAACAAGAAAAGGTTTTGATACCGATTTGGTCCACTCCGTCACAAGAGTAGTATCGGTGCCGGTAATTGCGAGCGGCGGTATGGGAAAACCGGAAGATTTGGTAGACGTTGTCCGAGTCGGAGAAGCGGACGCAGTCGCAATGGCGGATATTCTACATTATAACCGATCTACTTTTGATGAAATTCGCAAAGAAGCCGAATCAGCGGGTATCGAGGTGAGAAAATATGTCGTCCGCTAAAGTATTGATCATTGATTACGGAGTCGGTAACTTACTTAGTGTTAGGCGAGGTTTTGAATACTGCGGTGCTGAAGTTGAAATTTCTTCCGATCCGGAAGCGATACTCAACGCACCACACGTTGTACTTCCGGGTGTTGGCGCGTTTGCAAATGCGATGGAAGCGTTGGCAAAAGGCTCTTTAGTTGAAGTAATCCAAACTATTGCAAAAAAAGGAACCCCTCTTTTAGCGATCTGCCTCGGGATGCAAATGTTGATGGATGAAAGTGAAGAATTTGGTATTACGGCAGGACTCGGATTAATTCCTGGTAGAGTTGTCCCCATTCCTTCCTTAACAATGGACGGTAGTAATCAAAAGATTCCTCATATCGGTTGGAGCGAATTGATACCATCCTCTTCGAAATCGAATTGGAAGAATACTATATTAGAAAATACGATTTTAGGTGATTCGGTATATTTTGTTCATTCTTTTATGGCAAATCCGATCAACCCCGATCATCGAATCGCTGATTGTTTATACGGAGGTAATTCCATTTCCGCCGTGATTGGATACAATAACGTCATTGGTTGCCAGTTTCATCCTGAAAAGAGCGGGGAAGTCGGTTTAAATCTATTGAAACGGTTTCTACAATTTTGAAACTTCTTGCTATCATTCCCGCGCGGGGAGGTTCAAAGCGCTTACCCGGAAAGAATGTTAGGATTTTAGGGAACAAACCATTAATTGTTTGGAGTATTGACGTAGCCAAAGTGGTGCCAGAAATCTGCGATACCTTAGTTTCAACTGACGATTCTAAAATCGCAGAGGTTGCAAAACAAAATGGTGCGTTAGTTCCTTGGCTTAGGCCTTCTCAACTGGCAACCGATACTTCGCTTTCAATCGACGTAGTTTTACATGCGCTTGATTGGTATGAAACCGAAAAAGGCAAAGTGGACGGCGTTATATTATTACAACCAACTTCTCCATTTCGAAGCAAAGAATCGGTTGAAAAAGGAATATCTATTTTTCGAGAACATGGAATGCGTTCAACCGTTTTAGGAGTAGAGAAGGCCGATCCACATCCGATGTGGTGTTTTAAATTGGAAAACGGAATTTTGAAACCATTTTGTGAAGACGGAGGTTTACATTTAAGATCCCAGGATTTACCATCCGCGTATTACGTAAATGGAAGCTTTTATCTGACTCCAACAAAAATCCTAAAAGAAAAACATACGTTTTATACCAATGAAATTCTACCATTGGTAGCGAACTCGGAAGAGGAATCCTTCGATATCGACACCGAATCAGATTGGACATCTGCGGAAGACTTTTTAGAAAGGAAGAATAGTAGGTAATTATAATATTGTTTATAAAAATAAAAAATAGAATTATAAATCTTTTAACGTTTTTTCTTTTTTCCAAGAAAGAATGGGGATTTCCAAGAAAAAGCGATCTTTTGTTTTATGATGCGTCCGGGTATGAGTTTTTTAAAAAATATATCGATTCCTATAACCCGGTGATTCTTTATACTCGAGGAGAAATTCTCAATATTCCCATTTTCCTTCTCTCTCTTTCGAAAGGATTTAATATACAAAATTATTTTAAAACTTATATATCCTTTGTTTGTCCAAAGCTGATTCTTACCTTTATAGACAACGATCCAAACTTCTACGAATTAAAAGCGGCACATCCGGAAGTCGCGACGATGTTTGTGCAAAATGGGTTTCGCGGTGAGATCGGCGATATCTTCGGCTATCTATCTCCTAAAGAAAGTTATAACGTCGATTATATGCTTACCTTTGGCGAGGATATCGGAGCCAAATACAACGAGTATATAAAAGGAAAATCGGTTCCTATTGGTTCCTTTAAAAACAATCTGAATCCCGTAGGATCCTACTCAAATTTAATAAATCAAAGAAGTATTCTATTTATTTCTCAATACATTAGTCCGCCTTCAAAAAAAGATGAGCTTTTTTTTGTCGAGCCGGATGGATCTACATATTCTTGGGAGCAATTTTACGAAGCGGAATTTCTTCTTTTACCTGCTCTGAAAAAATTCTGCCAGAGTAGAAACAAATCGATTCAAGTATGCGGACGATCAAAGAAAAAGGATATTGACGAATCTAATTTTTATAATGGATTTTTCGATGGTTTGGAATGGTCGATGACAACGCACAGTTCATCCATTTCAAGTTATGAGCTAATTGATTCGGCTGAACTGATCGTCTTTATTGATTCCACTTTGGGTTATGAGGCTTTAGCGAGAGGGAAGAAGGCCGCGGCGTTTCCGCTTCGATGTAAATCTTTAAGGAACGATTCCTATCGCTTTGGATGGCCCAGTAAATTTTCCGAATCCGGCCCTTATTGGGCCAATGAATGGAATGAGGATTTTTTTTTGAAAAAGCTCGGAGATCTGGACGATTTGACTTCGACCCAATGGAAAAGGGAACTTGAGTCAACGCGCTTTTCGAAGGTGATGGATTTCGATCCTGGAAATTCTAAATTTACAAGTGTTGTTAGAAATATTCTGCAAAAGTCCGAGTAATTAAACTGAGCAAGCCGCTTAGTAGATAAAATATTAGAATATTATAAATTAAAATTCAAGTTTTGGATATATAAATGGAAAAAAGCAAATCTATCCTGATCACAGGCGGTACTGGCTCTTTTGGTAAAGAATTTACAAAAAGAATTCTTACTCAATACCCCGAGGTGAATAGGCTCGTTATTTACTCAAGAGACGAACTGAAACAATACGAGATGTCGCAAGAATTTCCGGAGAGTAAATATCCGCAGATTCGTTATTTTATCGGAGACGTTCGGGATCGAGATCGAATTTCCCGAGCTCTGGAAGGCATTGATACGGTAATTCATGCAGCCGCTTTAAAACAAGTACCGGCTGCGGAATACAATCCTTTTGAAGCGATTAAAACGAACATTATCGGCGGACAAAATCTGATCGAAGCCTGCATAGATCGCGGAGTCAAGAAGGTAGTAGCACTTTCCACCGATAAGGCTGCGGCTCCGGTGAATCTTTACGGGGCGACAAAACTTGCTTCTGATAAATTATTTGTCGCAGCGAATAATTTCAAAGGTTCTCACGATATTAAGTTTTCGGTTGTGCGTTACGGAAACGTTATGGGGAGCAGGGGTTCTGTAATTCCGTTCTTCTTAAGCAGAAAAAAGGATGGAGTTCTTCCTATCACGGATGAAAGAATGACTCGCTTCAATATCACTCTAAAAGACGGAGTGGACCTGGTTCTATTTGCATTGGAGAATATGTGGGGAGGAGAAATCTACGTTCCTAAAATTCCGAGCTATAGAATCCTAGATGTCGCTGCGGCCGTTGCGCCAGAGTGTAAGACCGAAATTATCGGGATTCGTCCGGGTGAAAAAATTCACGAAGAGATGATCACCGAAACGGATGCGCTCAGTACAATCGAATTTGATAAGTATTTCGTAATACTTCCTTCTTTTAAACCAACTTGGTCGATTGACGAATTTAAGAAGGTGTTTAAAGGTGACTACTGCAAACCTGGCTTTCGCTACAATAGCGGCGAAAATACGGAGTGGTTAAGTGTGGAAGAGCTAAAAGCCCTAATCAAAGACTTTGTATTGGTTTAAATATTCGACTTAAGTTTAACCGACAAAAAGTATGAAGAAGCTTTGTATCATCACCGCAAGGGGCGGATCCAAAAGAATTCCTAGAAAGAATATAAAAAACTTTTGTGGAAAACCGATTATAGCCTATCCGATCGAATTGGCTTTGGAATCTAAACTCTTCGACGAAGTTATGGTTTCCACCGATGATCAAGAGATCGCGGACATTTCTAAGAAATATCTGGCGAAGATTCCCTTTTTTCGAAGCGAAAAAAATTCGAATGATACTGCCGGCACAGACGCGGTACTATTGGAAGTGATTCAGGAATATAGTAAGAGCGGAATTGATTTTGATTACGCTTGCTGTATTTATCCGACGTCACCTTTATTGACTCGAAAACATCTGGAAGATGCGTGGGAATTATTGATAAAAAAAGACTTAGATACGGTTTTTTCAGTTATCCGATATGGATCTCCTATTCAAAGAGCTTTGCGGTTTGATACCAGTGGTCTGATTTCCATGTTTCATCCGGAAAATTTAACAAAACGTTCGCAAGAACTTGAACCCGCGTTTCACGATGCCGGGCAATTTTATTTTTTCAATATAAATAGATTTTTGGAAAAAGGAAAACTCTGGACCGACCAAAGCTCCGCGATTCTTTTAAGCGAAATGGACGCGCAGGATATCGATACAGAGGAAGATTGGTCCATAGCGGAATTCAAATATAAGTTTAGAATTCGATAATATTCTTTCGTGTTCGTTTCCCACTGTTAAAGACCGATTCACTAATCAAACCAAGAAATAAAGTTAGAAATGTCTCATAAAAAGGTTTTAATCGCCGGTTCCGAGGGACTGCTCGGATCGTCGCTCGTTCCGTTTCTGAAAGGTTTAGATTATGATGTTATTCGTCATAGTAGAAACGGAGAAACGGAAACGGTCGGTGATCTAGTAGAAAAAGAAGTGGTCTGGGGAATTTTGGATCGGCATAAGCCCGACTTTATTATCAATTTAGCAGCCGCGACCAATGTGGACGAATGCGAGAAAAAACCAAATCTGGCTTATTTGCTGAATGTTAAGATTCTGGAAAATATTACTTCTTGGATAAAGGCAAACGAGAATTCCTCTTATTTGATTCATGTATCAACCGATCAAGTTTACGACGGGGTCGGTCCTCATCTCGAAGATAATGTCAAACTTACGAACTACTACGCATTTTCTAAATATACTGGCGAATTAGTCGCGAACACTGTGAATAGTGTTGTACTTAGGACGAACTTTTTCGGACACAGTAAGAATTCAAAAAGACGAAGTTTTAGCGACTGGATTATCGAATCCGTCGAAACGAATAAAGATATTACGGTTTTTGAAGATATTTTCTTTAGTCCTCTGTCTCTGACCACGCTTACGCAAAAAATCCAAACTGTTCTATCTTCTCCGAAGCGGGGCATCTATAATTTGGGGGCGAGCAACGGAGTGAGCAAGGCTGATTTTGCTTATAAGGTCGTGGAAATATTAGGAAAGTCGAATTCTAAGATTAAAAAAGGTTCTATTTTTGATTTGAATCTTCGCGCCTATCGTCCCCGCGACATGAGGATGGATGTCTCAAAATTTGAAAAGACTTACAATCTTACTCTGCCGACTGTGGAAGAGGAAATTCAAACTCTTTTGCGGGGAGATTGATCGAAACTTATGAAAAGAATCTTGGTAATTGCAGCTCATCCTGATGACGACGTTTTAGGTTGCGGCGCCTTTATTTATAAACACAGGGATAATTTTGAATTTAGAATCATTTTTATCGGAGAAGGCAGCACTTGCCGTTTCGATCTTGATAAGATCTCTTCGGCAGAGGCGCTCAAACAAATTGAGATTCGCACGTCCTCTGCAAAAAAAAGCCTTCAAGTTCTTGGAGTGAAAAATTACAAATTTTACGACCTTCCTTGCGGAAGATTGGATCAGGTTCCAATCATTGATATTAATAAGATTATTGAAAATGAGATAAGAATTTTTAGACCGGAAACGGTCTTGACCCATTCTGAGACCGATGTGAATAACGATCATCGAATCGTTTATAGATCTCTTGCTATGGCTGCTCGTCCGGTGTGGCCTGATTGCGACGTAAATATAGTTTCGTTCGAGGTTTTGTCTACGACCGAATGGAATTTAACGGATCCTTTTGTTCCCAACTTATTTGAAGAAATATCCGAGGAATGTCTAAGGAAAAAATGGGAAGCATTAGAATGTTATTATACTGAAATTAAGGAATTTCCCTATCCGCGTTCTTTTGTCGGCTTGGAAACTTTGGCTAAATATAGGGGAATGCAATCCGGACTGAAGTTGGCGGAAGCATACCGGATCATTCGCTGGAAAAATAAATTTCACTCTTAGTTACTTTGAATAATCTGAATATACTAAAAATATTGTGATAGAGGAAGTCCTTTGAAAAAAGAAATTAAAATCGGTAGTCGTACTGTTGGAAAAGGCCATCCCACCTATGTCATCGCGGAAATCGGCACAAATCATAACCAGGATTTAAACCTCGCGTTGGATATGATTTCTATGGTGAAAGAAAGCGGAGCGGATGCCGCGAAGTTTCAATCGATTCAGTTTTCGGAACTCTATATTGAAGCTCTGGAAACAACGGATTTTCGAGAATGGTTTCGACAAATTGAGTTGGAAGAATCCTGGTATGAGGCTCTTGCAAAACGTTGCGCGCAGGAAGGTATTGATTTTTTGTCTTCTCCAACGTATGAGTCTGCGATCGGGTTATTGGAAAAAGTCAACGTTCCCGCGTATAAATTAGCGTCTCCGCAGGTTCAGGCAAATCTGAAAGTAGTGGAACGCGCGGCGAAAACTATGAAGCCCTTGATTCTTTCCGTCGGCTATTGCGGATACGGAGATATTGTCAGAGCCGTAAACCTTTGTAAATCGGTGGGGAATGATTCTCTGATTCTTCTTCACTGTAATTCAAAATATCCGGTCAAAGCCGAAGAGTCCAACTTAATGTTCATTCAGACTCTCGCTGCGATGACGAATGAATTGACGGGCTACTCAGATCACTCTATGGGAACTCATTTTGGAGTTGCGGCTGTTAGTTTAGGCGCTTGTATTATAGAAAAGCACGTAACTACTGATAGAAATCAAAAGGGGCCGGATCATCCTTTTGCACTTACGTTTAAAGAATTTAAGGATATGACGGAGCAGATACGAGAAGTTCAACTCGGTTTGGGCTCGGGAGCCCGTCTCCATCTATTACCGGAAGAATTAGAAAGTCGTAGGAAAGTTGAGCTGAAAGCGATTTCTAAAAAGCCGATTAAAGCGGGCGAAACGATCTCCGATGAAAATATGATCTTTTACCGTTCCGCACAGAGCGGTGTATCCATTGATTATATTGAACTTTTAAAAAATACTAGATCCAAACAAGACATTGAAGGTGGATCACTCATTCAATGGAAAATGCTGGAACACATTTAAATGGGAGAAACTAACTTGAAAAAATTAATGATCATCGGAGCCACTTGGGAACAACTTCCTCTCATTCAAACGGCTAAGAGCAAAGGTTACTACGTTGTTGCAACCGATTCAAATCCAGAAGCGATCGGTTTACAGTATGCGGATGTAACCGAAAGTCTGGATCCGAGAGACTTAAGTAAAGCTCTCACAATCGCAAAAAAACACAAAGTAGAAGGTGTTGTCGCGGACGAGTGTGATTATTCCCACTATGCAGCCACCTATGTAAACGAGACTTTGGGATTTCCGACGGACGGAATTGCGGCGGCCCAGTTTACTACCAATAAAAGATGGATGAGAGAAAGATGCAGAGAACATCATATTCTTCAACCAAGATTTGTCGCTTGTCGAACTTTAGAAGAGGTTGAAGCGGCGGCTGAGTTAATCGGCCTTCCGGTCATTGTGAAACCGACTGATAATAGAGGAAGTTTCGGAGTTCATAAGGTTGAGAAAAATAACGATTTGAAAGCGGCCTACCTTGATTCTTTATTGAATGCTCATTCCAGAGAGGTTCTTGTGGAAGCGTTTATTGAAGGTACTCATTTAACCGTAGACGGTTGTATGGATCAAAATGGGGAACACCACAATCTCGCTATCGCTTCCAAGAAGGTTACCCCCGGCGATAAACCGATCATTACGGAAGTTCTTTATCCGGCTGCGATTTCCGCTGAGTCTATTGAACACGTTCTTAAAACTAATTCTGCGGTCATCGAAGCTCTACAAATTAAAAAGGGAGCGACTCATTCCGAATACGTCTTGGATGATAAAGGGCGTTGTTTTCTTTTAGAAACTGCGACTCGCGGAGGCGGCGTTTTAACTTCCGCAAAAATTATCCCCGAAGTCAGTAACGTAAATATTTCGGAGCTTATCATCGCAAATGCGATGAATGAAAAGTATTCAGTCAATCTTAGCTTTAATAAAAAGGCAGCGATGCTGACATTCTTTATTTTTGCTCCCGGCAAAGTCAAAACAATCGGAGGCTTGGATAAGGCAAATGAAGTGCCTGGACTTTTGCATATTCAGCTTTCGATCAAGCAAGGGGATGTTTTGCAACCGATGCAATCCGGCGCCGATCGACACGGTTTTGCGATCATTTCGGCAGAGAACGTAGATTCTCTTGAAAAAACTCGCGAATTGATTTTTAATACGATAAAAATTCAATATGAATAATGATTCTTTCTTTAGGTTGAGAATTTTATGATAAATCTTAACGAATTAAAAAATATAGATAAAAAATTGATCGAAAGATATTCGAATCGATATCAAAAATTCGGTCAGGATCCGAAAACTCTTGGCTGGGATAATAAAACCAATCAAGAAACTCGATTTAGGAATGCTGTCAGAGGAATTGATATCTCCGATAAGAAAGTATTGGATATCGGTTGTGGATTCGCCGATTTTCATCAATTTCTTTTGGAGAATTTCCCGAACAAACGTTGCGAATACTCGGGCGTCGATATCAATCCGGATTTGATAGGGGAATGCGTGAAACGTTTTCCAAAGAGTAAATTCGAAATCGTGAATATTCTTTCTCAACCGGAAAAAATTCAAACCGAGTATTTTGATATAGTCGCTATGTTTGGCGTGTTGAATTTTCGTTTTTCCGAAATTCAGAATATGGATTTTGCAAAAAGTATGATAACTCAGGCTTTTCATTATTCCAAGGGCGTGCTCGTTGTGGATATGTTGAGCTCTGTTCTTGATTTTAAATATCCTCCCGACGATTTTGTTTATTATTATGATCCCGTTGAAATGTTGAAATTTGCCTTAACCTTGACTCCTCACGTTAATTTGTTGCAAGATTATAGCTCCATTCCTCAAAGAGAGTTTGTTTTGCAATTAAGGAAGAATCCATTATGATTATAGATATGTTTATTCACCCCGTTTTAAAACCGAGTGAAGCCGACTTATTCAATATAGCTCCGAATAGTTTATCGAATGTTCATTCCCATCTATCCGAAAGTTTCGGAAGAAATCAGATTGCGCACGGTGTGATTTGTTTTTTTGATATTCAATTCTTAAAGAGTAGTTCTCATCTAAATGTTTTTCGCGAGAATAAGAACGATAAACTTTTTTCCTATTCTTACCTTGTTGATTTTAGAGACAAGGATTGGATGGATTCTTTGAATCTCGCGGCTAAGGAAGGATTTAAGTCGATAACTTTTCATTCTTATCTGCAAGAAATTAAGGAATCTGACTTTGATAAAATTAGAAGTATTTGTATCGAAGCGGAAAGGCTCGGTCTTTATATCAATGTTTGCTCCGCGTTTGGAAGTAAGAAGATATACAAATACTATAGTCTTCCCCTGGCGGTTCATATTTTGGACGCGGTATCCTGTCCGGTATTGCTCGTTCATGCGGGTGGGGGAAAGTTGATAGAAGCGCTCTTGATTGCTGAGATGTATCCGAATGCTTATTTAGAGACTTCGTTTTCCGTGACGTTTTGGAAAAATAGCAGCGTAGAAATGGATCTGGCGTACGGGATCCGAAAGTTCGGAGCGGATCGTTTTATGTTCGGTTCCGATTTTCCATTTGTTACCTTGGAAACCGCCATCGAAGATCATAATATCTTTTTTAAAAAGTTTAACCTGGATTTCGAACAAATCGATCAGATTCTATTTAAGACTTCCAAAAAATTATTAAAGTTATGAAAGAATTTTTAAAAACACATCAGTCGCCGATTCTTTTGGATTGTACGATTCGTGACGGTGGTTATGCGATAAATTTCCAGTTCTCGGCAAGAGATACTCGTAATATTTGTTCCAATCTGGATAAGGCAGGAATCCGGTTGATCGAAGTGGGTCACGGACTTGGATTGGGCGCGTCCAATCCTTCCAACGGAATCGCTTTCGAAGCTGATGAAGATTATATCAGCACTGCCAAGTCTGTGACAAAGAATTCTTTTGTGGGTGCTTTTTTTATTCCCGGTATTGGCAAAAAGGAAGATATTAAAAGAGCAAAAGAGGCCGGGCTCGATTTTATCCGAATCGGGAAGGACGTAACGGATTTAGAGGCAACAAGAAGTTTTATCGATTATGCTCAAGAGCTGGGTTTGCACGTCAGCATAAATATGATGAAATCTTATGCGGTCAATTCATTAGAATTAGGTAATATTATAAAAAATATGAACGGTTGGGGCGCTGACTTGATTTGTCTAGTGGATTCCGCGGGTTGCATGATGCCGGAGCAAATTAGGGAGTACGTAAGCGTAATTAAGGATAATTCGGATTTGCCCGCCGGCTTTCACGGTCACAATAACCTTGGAATGGCGAACGCAAATTCTCTGGCGGCTTTGAAAGGAGGCGCTCAATTTGTCGACGCGACTCTGAGAGGGATGGGGAGAAGCGCAGGGAATGCCCAGACCGAGGCGATGGCTTTTATTTTTCAAGAATACGGTTATGATTCTAATTTAGATCCGTTTCTGCTCTTAGAAATGTCTGAAAATATCATCGAACCTTTGATGTTGTTTCCTCAAGGACTAAGTTCTATGGATATTGTAATTGGAATATCTAAGTTTCATTCCGGACATCTGCCTCGATTCAAACGTATATTAAAAAAATATGATATTGATCTTCGTAAGCTGATTATTGGAGTTTCGAAAGTGAACTGTATAAATCCAAGCGACGAACTTATTGAATCCGTAGCCAAGGATTTGGCGAGAATCGACGAATTTAGTTGAAATCCTGTTTTAACGTTTCGAGAAAATAAAGTAGTAAAAGAATATGAAGGCAATATTTTTTACAGAAACCGGAAATGGAATCGGGTACGGGCACCTGATTCGATGTGAAGCGTTAAGGACCGCATTGGAATCAAGTGGAGTAGCTACAGATATCTGCATTTATGTTAAAGAATGGCAAGACTTCAAATATGAAAAATCTACTTTCGTAAATTGGATGGATATGAATCAGCAAATACCTTCGGGAGATATTGCGATCGTCGATTCCTACATATCTAATGATGAAGCTCTTGAACGTATATCTCGAAATTTCGCATTCACTGCGGTCATCGACGATTTTAACAGAATCTACTATCCTTTTGATCTCATCGTAAATCCAAACGTGCACGGCGCCGAAATCGAATATTCAAATCAGAAGGCGGATATCATTTCAGGAAATCTTTATACGATTTTAAGACCAGAATTTAAGAATCGTCGTAACGATTATTCTGTAAGAGATCAAATTCAAAAAGTAATACTTACGAGCGGTGGTAGCGATTATCGACATTTAATTCCCAAATTTTCGAAGTTTGTCGAACGTTATCCTTTGATTGAATTTATAGCTTTGGCGGGAACCGATGAATACGCTGACGAGTTGAATAAGAAATACCAGATTTCAAACTTTAAAATACTCAGGAAGTTAGACGCTAAATCTATGATTGATTTATTATGTTCGTCCGACTTGGTCATTACGGCGGCTGGTCAGACGATGAATGAATTGGCTTTCTTGGGAATTCCGTTTATCGCCATTTGTATCGATTATGATCAAGTAAATAATATTAAATCCTTCTTTGAAAGGGGAAGTGTCGATGAAATTTTAAACTGGGATGACTCGAACCTTTTGGAAAAAGTGGCGAAGCGAATTTCCGTTTTAGAATCGAAAGTAGTCCGAATGAACAAATATGAAATTGGGCGAGCCCTGATCGATGGAAAAGGGGCCGATAATTTAGCCGGAAAAATTATAGAACTTTCAACTCGAAAAATTCCTACATAGTTTTAAATTTTAAAACAAATCTTATTAATCGTCTTTCACGTTTACAATTGAAACGCTTTCTGATCACCACAGCTGATGAACGTTCCTGGAATCAGGAGGAATCGGTTTTATTTTTAGGCGAATGGTGTCTCCGGTACGATAGACGACACGTCTGGTCAGCATTGAACGCTGAAATCGCAATTCCTTACGGGGTCGATCCTAATGTAAAAAAGCAGGATCTAGGATATTTAAGGAATTTAAATGAAGTTTTTTTAGAAGAACTTACCGTTTTTTTAAATCGTCTTCACGGGGTTTCGAATTCGACGCGGTATTGGAATTTAATTTTGGGTCATTGGATCCTGAGATATCTTCGAATTCTTTACAATCGCTACAGAACGATAGAACAAGTTTTGGATCGTTATGAGATTTCAGGAACTATTTCCTTAGATTATAAAGAATTTGATTTGGCTCCGAATGATTCGATTCTCTTTATTTTGAATGCGAATGAGAATTTTTGGAATCATATTCTCAATGTAGAAATCTTAAAGTATTTTGGTCTGAAAGAGATCGTAAAAAAGAATGAGCCGGCTTTTTTAAATAAAGTGATCCCGCTTCCTAGCAAACAGTCTGCTTGGAAGAGGATTCTTCATTATTTCATTGACCAGGTGGTTCCTTTGTTTTCGAGAGAGAAGGACGCCTTTATCATCAATTCGTATTTGCCATTTATCTATGAGTTGAAATTACAAGTAGGCTTAAAGCAGATTCCACAAATCTGGAAGAGTCAAAAATTATCGGAATGGGAAATCGATCCAAATCTAAGAAAAGAATTCCAAATCGCGGTTTCAGGGGAACAAAGTTTCGAATCGTTTGCGCGAAACATGATCGGTAGATGTTTGCCTCTTTGTTATGTAGAAGGGTTTTCTGAACTTTTGCAAAAGTCGAAAAAAGTCAATTGGCCGAGCAAGCCTCGTTTTATCTTTACTTCAAATAACTTTGATACGGACGAACTTTTTAAAGTCTGGTCCGCGGAACGTGTAAACGAAGGAGTACCTTACTTTGTAGGACAGCACGGTAATAATTATGGAACCTTGTATGGACTCGAAAAGTTACCCGAACTCATTAGCACTGATGGTTTTGTAAGTTGGGGTTGGTCTTATGACGAACAAAAGCAACTTCCTGCTTTTGTAATCACTAAGTGCAACGAAGAGAACGGGATTTATGATCCAAGTGGTGGGCTTTTGCTAATTGAACTTCCTCCACCTCTTCGTTTAGGTCCCGAGGACGTATGGCAGGACTTTACTCAATATTTCGAAGAACAACTTGATTTTTATGAAAGTCTACCTGACGACATTCGCAATATGGTGATTGTTAGACTTCACAACTCATCAAAACATTTTGAATGGTTTGATAAGGAGCGATGGAAAGAAAAGTTTCCGACAGTTCAAATTGATCCAAATCATTTGAAATTACAGGATCTAATTGCTAAATCCAGGTTAGTCGTTCATTCTTACGATTCCACCGGAATATTAGAAACATTGAGTCTGAATATTCCAACTCTTTGTTTTTGGAGAAATGATTTGAGTCACTTGGTCGAGGAAGCGATTCCATATTATGAAAGGCTAAAGGAAGTGGGAATCTTTCATTCTTCGCATGCGTCTACCGCAGAATTTATCACTTCACAATGGGACTCAATCGAAGTTTGGTGGCAGAGTGAGGAAGTTCAGTCTGTACGAAGTCTTTTTTGCAATCGTTATGCAAGAAAGGTTCCGAATTCAATTTCGACTTTAAAAAAAATACTCGTGGATGCTTCCAAGAAAACAATCAATTCGGTTCACCCTTAAAGGTGTTTTTTTTTCAGATTTGTTATAAAGGAATTAAACTAAAATGTTTAGAAAAAAAGAGAATTTTGTATGGGGTAGGGAATACAAAGGTTTGCCTATTAAGGCGGATTACCGCGTCCATGAACTTTGCTTTGATATCATTCGTAAAAATCTTGGAGATTCTAAAAAGCTGAAGGTGCTTGATATCGCAACCGGAACAGGATCATTTGCTCAAAGATTGATGGATTCTTTTCCATCTTGGAGTGTAGATATCAATGACTTTGAAAAGCAGGCTTTGATTAAGGCTAACAGGAAGTTTTCTCTCGATTTAAACGATTCGTTCAGCAAAAAAATTCCGGATACGAAATACGATTTGATCGTTGCGATTGAAATACTGGAGCATCTGGAGAATCCTTGGAATTTTATTCGAAATATTCGTAAGTTGTTGAAGCCGAACGGATTAATGATCATTACAACTCCGAACGGAGATTCGATGTTGGACCGCGTCTTTTATATCACCGAAGGTCATTCCATTTATTTCGGAGAAAGTGGTTACGAGAATTCGGTCGGTCATATCACGGAGGTTCCTGATTGGTTGTTTCGAAAAATCGCTCTGACGAATGGTTTTCAAAAGATCAAGTTGTTTGATTCGGTCGATACCAAACCGCTTCTCGGTATTAGAACGAGAGTTAAAATCTGGTTAATTAATCTTTTGTTCGGGCTATCGATGAAGAATAAAAATTCTCGTTCCATTAACGTCTATCTTTGTAACTAAATCATTCTTTCTTCTCCTTCTTCATGAATATTTTATTTTTTTCCGATGAATACATTAAATCTACAAAAGGTATGTATCGAGTCTGGAGCTGTCAGGCTTTAGAGGCAAGTAAAGACAATAAAGTAACTATTCTACTTAATAAAGAACACTGGGCCGTTGGTGAGACTTTCGATTTTTTTCGCGAGGAAAAGAGCGTTTCCGTAGAAACTCTTTTTTTTCCTCTCCCGGAAGAATATGTTAATAACGCTTTAGAGGCTTATTCTTCGAATTTAATCGTGAAAATTCTTAGGAAAGTAATTTATAATTTTCTTTCGTTTATTTCCGCACCTTTCTTTATTCTTCAATTTGTTGTAAGGCTTAGGAAAATTAAACCGGATGTTATTTATTGTCATAGTGGAGGCTGGCCGGGGGGTCGTCTCAGTCGACTACTGATGATAACCTCAAAAATTCTAAGAATTAGAAATAGAATTTTGATCCTTCATAATTTTCCAGCTAAACAAAATCGATTCATTAAATTCTTATATTCCTTCTCGCGTTTTATTCAAAGAAGAACGATGGAGTTCTCCGCAACGGAGATCGTCGCGGTTTCGGATTCTCTAAAAAAAGAATTGGAAGAGGAAGTTTTTTCTCGTTCCTTGAAAAGAGTGTATAATGGAATTCCGATCGATTACAAAAAAGACGAAGCAAAGCACACAATACAGGAGTTGAAATGGATTCCGAAAGCAAAAAAGGTCGTCGGTTTTATTGGATCTCTAGCTCCTCCGAAAGCTCCGCATACTTTAGTAGAAGCGTTTCAATTTGTTACCGCAAAAAGTGAGCTCGCTCTCTTAGGTCCCGGCGATCCGAATTACATTCAATATCTAAAAAATATTTCATTCGGTTATAAAAATCCAGTTACCTTCCTGGGATTTCACGACGACGTGAATCAATTTTTAAAACAAATCGACTTATTGGTCGTTCCATCAGCACATTTTGAAAGTTTCGGAATGGCGATTATAGAAAGTATGAGAATGAAAAAACCGGTAATCTGCACCGACTTTGGTGGGATGAAAGAAGTCGTCGTAAACGGCAAGACAGGGATTGTTGTTCCTGCGGGTGATGCGCATACATTAGGGAAAGCTATCGATTCTCTATTAATGAACCCTAAACTGAGTAAGGAAATGGGTCTCGCAGGTTATGATAGATTTATCCAAGAGTTTACTTCGTCTAAAATGAATTCTGAATATGAAAAACTTTGTACAATTCTTTAAGGAAATTTAATGAAAACTGTAATACTTTGCGGAGGCTTGGGGACTCGTTTGAGCGAGGAAACTACCGTAAAACCGAAACCTATGGTAGAGATTGCCGGGAAACCGATCCTTTGGCATATAATGAAAATCTACGAACACTACGGGTTTGGTGATTTTGTTTTAGCTCTCGGGTATAAGGGAGAAGTGATCAAAGATTACTTTTTAAATTATCACGCTAGAATGAGTGACCTTACGGTAAGTCTTAAGTCAGGCTCCGTTGAATATTCCAATCCGACTGCGGAAGATTGGAAAGTTCAACTCATCGATACCGGAGCGCTTACGATGACCGGAGGAAGATTGCTTCGTCTTCGAGATCAGCTTTCAAAGGAAAGGTTTATGGTCACTTATGGCGATGGAGTTTCCAACGTGGACATTCAAAAACTCGTAACTTTCCATAAGTCTCATGGAAAGTTAGCTACCGTAACCGCAGTTAGGCCACCCGTAAGATTCGGTGAATTGTCTATCGTCGGAAATCAAGTCACCCAATTTCAGGAAAAACCTCAAGCTGAAGAGGGTTGGATCAATGGAGGTTTTTTTATTTTTGAACCTGAGATTCTAAATTATATTCCGGATGAGTCTACGATGTTAGAAAGAGCCCCCTTAGAAGCCCTTGCGAGAGCCGGCGAATTGATGGCTTATCATCATCCCGGATATTGGCAGTGTATGGATACTCTTCGAGATAAGCAAACCTTAGAAGAATTATGGATTCAGAATAAGGCGCCTTGGAAATTTAGCTAACTATGTTTCAGAATATTTATCAGAACAAAAAAGTCCTGATTACTGGTCACACTGGGTTTAAAGGTTCGTGGCTTGCAGTTTGGCTTCAATCTTTGGGAGCGGAAGTCGCGGGATTTTCTCTCGATATACCGACTTCACCGAATCACTTTCAATTATTGGGCCTTAGCGATAAGACTAAAGATTATCGAGGAGATATCCGGGATCAAAAGTGCTTAGCCCAAGCAATTGACGATTTTCGTCCACAGATAATCTTTCATATGGCCGCACAAGCTTTGGTCAGGAAGTCGTATCAAGATCCGGTTTCTACGTTTGAAACCAATGTGATGGGGATGGTCAATCTTCTCGATTTGGTAAGAACGAGAGAATGGATCGAGGTTGCCGTTCTGATAACGAGCGATAAAGCGTATCGTAACGACGAATGGTGTTGGGGTTACAGAGAGACGGACGCACTCGGCGGTCACGATCCTTATAGCGGTTCAAAAAGTTGCGCCGATTTGGTCGCCTATTCATTCTATCATTCTTTTTTAAAAAATTGCAAAACGAGAGTGGCCATAACAAGAGCAGGCAACGTGATCGGCGGCGGAGACTGGGCGGCGGATCGAATTGTTCCGGATTGTATTCGTGCATGGAACTCCGGAGAATCCGTATCAATCAGAAGTCCTTTAGCAACTCGACCTTGGCAGCACGTATTAGAACCGCTTAGCGGTTACCTATTATTAGGTGCAAAGTTATATTTGGGACAGGAAGGATTGAACGGGGAAGCGTTTAACTTTGGACCCGATGCAAACGTAAACCAAACGGTTTCGGAATTATTGGACGCAATGGTTGAAAGATGGCCTGGAGTAGGATGGTCGGTGCCAAAAGGATTTGAAGGAGGCGGAAAGGAAGCTAATCTTCTGAAGCTTTCCTGCGATAAGGTTTTATTTCATTTAAAATGGCAGGCGGTGCTTGGTTTTTCTGAAACCGTAGATTTCACAGTAGATTGGTATCGAAACTGGATTGATAGAAAAACGGGAATCTATGATTTCACCGTTTCTCAAATCAATCGATACTGTGAATTGGCTTCTAAGAAGAAATATATTTGGGCCAAATAAGATGAGCGAAGAGACGCTGGAAGGAGTAATCATAACTCCTCTAAAAGAGATATTTGATCCGAAAGGATCTGTGCTACATATGATTCGTTCCGACGATCCGGAATATATAAGCTTTGGAGAATGTTATTTTTCGGAAGTTAATCCAGGATCTATCAAAGCCTGGAAAATTCATAAACGGCAAACTCAGAATTTTACCGTTCCTAAGGGAAAGATAAAATTAGTTTTGTATGATACCAGAAACGAATCCAAAACAAAGGGAAAAATTCAGGAGCTAATTTTAGGAAGACCTGATCAATATCAAAGAGTAAAAATTCCGCCAATGCTATGGTATGGTTTTACTTGCATTTCCGAAGAAAAAGCTTTGATTGTAAATTTTACGGATATTCCTCATGATCCAACTGAATCCGAAAGACTACCGGATCAGGATTCTTCGATTCCTTTTCAATGGAATTCATGAATAGAAAAAAGATTTTGATCACTGGTTCCTCCGGATTTTTAGGCGGAAGGATCGCAAAGTATTTAGCCGAATCGGATAAAAATGAAATCCGTCTCGGAACTACAAAAGATATTTTTTTACCGACTTATATTCGAAGCGGGAAAGTTGTCTCTATGGTTTGGGATTCGCAGTCGTCTCTGGATTCAGCCTGCCAAAATACTGAAATTATAATTCATTGTGCCGGGATGAATGCCTCGGATTGTACAAAGGATCCACGAAGAGCGCTGGAATTTAATGGGCATATAACCGGTCGTCTTCTTGATGCAGCTATAAAGAATGGAGTATCTCGCTTTTTGTTTTTATCCACGGCGCACGTCTATAGCAATTCGTTTGAAGGAATCATATCAGAATCCTCTTTAGTCACGAATATTCATCCTTACGCGACGAGTAATTTTGCCGGAGAGACCGAAGTTAACAAACGCACATTGGATGGAAAAATTTCGGGCATCAATATCAGGTTATCGAACGCGTACGGAGCGCCGGTCGATCCCAAAGTTGATTGCTGGATGCTGCTGGTAAATGATCTTTGTAGACAAGCAGTAACTACTAAACGGATGGTTTTGAAATCTACTGGAATTCAAAAGCGAGATTTTATTCCGATTCACGAAGTGTGTCGCGCGATAGAACATTTGATCACATTTTCTCTTGAAAAAACCGAGAACACTTTTAACGTTGGAGGCGGGCTTTCAATCTCCGTTTGGGAAATGGCAAAACTTATTCAAGAAAGATGTAGATTGGTTTTAGGTTTTTCACCCGAATTAGAGAGGGTTCAGCCTAAGGACGAGGAATATTCTTCCGACTTTAGATATGACGTAACAAAACTGCTTTCAAGCGGATTTGAATATTCCAACTTTGGCACGTCAGAGATCGATCAATTATTAAATTTCTGTAAACTGAATTTCAAAAACTAAAATAATTCCCGATGAAACCTTTGATAACGGTAGTGATTCCTACTTACAATCACGCGCATTTTTTAAAAAAATCTCTCGCCTCCGTGATCAATCAAACCTATTTGCATTGGGAAGCGATCATAGTCGATAATCATTCCACGGATAATACGGACGAAGTAGTCGACTCCTTTCGTGATTCTCGAATTTATTTAAAAAAAATAAATAATAACGGAATCATCGCCGCTTCTCGAAATGTAGGAATCAAAGAATCCAACGGCGATTGGATTTCTTTTTTAGATTCTGACGATTTATGGTTTCTAACAAAATTGGAAAAAATAGTCCATGAAATTCAAAGACAAAACAATGAGGTCGACGTAATCTGCAACGATGAACATATAGTTCGAATCGATTCGGAAGAAAAGGGGGTCTTAAACTACGGTCCTTTTGAAACGGACTTTTATCGTAAGATGTTGTTTTACGGAAACCGCCTTTCTACTTCGGCGACGACGGTTCGTCGGAAATTCTTAGAGGAAAAAAAACTTTTGTTTAGCGAAAGACAAGAATTTGTTACGGTAGAGGATTACGATCTCTGGCTTCGATTGGCGAAGGAAAATGCAAGATTCTTTTTTATTCCCGAGGTTCTTGGCGAGTATACTATTCACGGATCCAATCAATCCGGATCTTTGGAAAGACATTTAAATCATCTTGAAAATCTAATTCAGGAACATGTGTTTCATATTCAAGAATTCGAGAAGGACAAATTGAAACTTTGGAGAAAATTTAAGATTCGCTTGAAATTCGATAAGGGTTTTGTTTATTTACGCGAAGGAATCTTTCTACGTGCTTTATCTCTTTTGATACAATCTTTCTTTCAGTCTCCTATCGTTTCTATATCTTTGTTTGCCGCGAAATTCAAAAATAAGTTAAGCAATTCTTAATCTATCTTTATCAAATAAAATGAAAACAATATTAAATTCTTTGAAACTTTCCAAGGATGGAATTTTCTCCGCCGAAATTCCGACCTCATCTCAGGATGTGGAGTTAAAGCTTAGGAGCGAAGTCGCATCCAAAGACTATTCGGATTATTTCGAAGCGATCGCAAAGAATCATTCTATACCTGTAATGGATCGAGAAATTAAAAGATTTCTAAAAAATATCGGAACTACTGGGCTCATCTTGGATATCGGCGGCTGTTGGGGTTGGCACTGGAGAAATATTTCAAAGGATCGACCCGATGTAAAAATTATAATCGTGGATTTTCTACGCGAAAATTTAACCCACGCCCAAAAGCTTTTAGGAAATGCCGTTGGAGAATCGGTTTATTTAGTTCACGCCGACGCAACTTCCCTTCCTTTTTCCAATGAGGTTTTTGACGGAGTGTGGACGGTTCAGACATTTCAGCACATTCCTGATTTTAAAAAGGCTTGTAGCGAAGCATATCGAGTTTTGAAAAAGAACGGTGTGTTTGTTAATTATTCATTGAATATAACTCCGTTTAATCGAATGATTTATTTTCTCCTTGGTAAAAAATATCATCTTGAGGGTAGGTTGGAAGGAAGTTTTCTTTTGAACAAAGCAAACAAAGTTCAAAAGGAAGATTTGATCAGCCTCTACGGTGAAGGAAACGTAAAAGAAGGTTATTCAGAATGCTTTTTTCATCCGGATCTGCGACTGACTTTTGGCGGAAGAAAAAATAATTTCTTAGGCGTTTTAGATTATTACTTTTCCAAAATTCTCGGACTGAATTCACTTTTTGCACGTCAAAAAAGTTTTGAAGCGATTCGCCGTTCTTCTTGAGTTAGATGTCCATTCTACATAATATCTTAGCATCCACTTATCTTCCTTGGAAGACATACAACGCGTTGGGAAAAGCGTTGAGATTTAAGAAGAATTCTGAACTTAGAGTTTTACTTTATCATGATATTCCCATACAAGAGCAGTCCTTATTTCGTTCTCAATTGGTAAGAATTTCGAAAGACTGGAATTTTGTTTCACCTGAAATTTTTTCTCTTATGATTAAGGGCAAAAGGGAAATCGTCGGCCGTAATATTCTGCTGACCTTTGACGACGGTTACTTATCAAATAGAAGAGTTGCGGAAGAAGTTTTAAAACCTTTAGGAATTCAAGCCCTCTTTTTTATCATAGCTGATTTTGTAGATGTTCAAAATGAAAAGGAGAGGAAAATTTTTATCTCTCAGAATGTTTATCCGAACTTCTCTCCCGAACAAGTGCCGGATTCTTGGATTCCGATGAACTGGGGTGATCTTAAAAGTTTGTTATACGACGGCCATTTTATTGGAAGTCATACAAGGACACACGCCAGATTGTCAAAAATTCTCGATCCAATTCGATTGAATGATGAGATTGCCGTATCAAAAAGAATTCTTGAAGAGAAATTAAAAGTAAAGATTCATCATTTTGCATATACTTTCGGTGATTTAGCGAGTTTTAGTCCTGAAGCTCTTAGGATTGCCAAAAGCCATTACGAATTTGTATATACGGGACTACGGGGTGATAATAGAAATTCCCCCCCTTGGTCGATTCGAAGGGATGCAATTTCGCCATTGGATTCTCATTTTTTGACGGGGGCCTTACTTGAGGGCGGAGCGGATCTTTTATATAGAAAAAAAAATCAGATCTATGAATCCTGGGGAAGATATTGAAATTTTTACTTGCTCCCTTACCAAGTTTAAAAAGTTTACTGGTTTCTTTGTCTTTTAAAAAAATTGATGAAGAGTATTTATCGAAACCTTGGTTAAGAACGTCCGATACTTCGATTTGGTTTTCAAAATCGGCTTGGTCTTTGGCGGCGATCGCTATTTGGCAAAGAATCCGTTTAAACAAAAAGGAAATTTATTTCTGGATTCCTGATTATTTCTGTAATACCTCTTTGTCCTTGCTTCGTTACTTAGATGTAAGACTGGTATTCTATCCGATTCAGGAGGATAGAGAGCCGAATTATTCTGCCTGTAAAGAATTACAAAAAGCGAATCCTATCGATGTCTTTGTCTTGGTTCACTACTTCGGAAAGGCGAGTAACGCTAATCGAGCCTTTGAATTCTGCAGCGGGAAAAATGCAATTCTTGTGGAAGATGCCGCTCATGTTCTCAAGCCGATAAAAGGAATCGGAGAAAAGGGTGATTTTATTCTTTATAGTCCTCATAAACATCTACCGATTCCGGACGGGGCTGTCCTTGTGATTCGAAATTCCGGTCCTTCTAAAATTGAGTGGGGGACTAAAGATGGAAATTCTATCCTTGAACATTGCGATGCGCTTGGTTCCGATATTAAGACAGAAAAAATGGTTGCTACAAAATGGATTTTAAAGAGGTCGCTTCAAAAATTTGGACTTCGTAATGTTAGAAAATTTAATCCTGAATTTTTAGAAGATGTTTCGATCGCTGTGCGCACGCAACGGACAATGTCCAATCTTTCAAAGCGTTTGTTAAACGATATCGTTCCAGAAATGAATCAGGTCGCGCGGAAAAAGTCTGAGATTCAAAAAATTTGGGATCAAGTTCTATTAGAAAAATATAAAATTATTTCAGATCGCGATTCGGATTGGACTCCGTATTTATCCGAATATTCTTTTGATAATATAGAATCTGCAAATTCTCTCTTTGCGAAATTGGCTCAAGACGAGCTTCCCGTTTCTACGTGGCCGGATTTGCCGCCTGAAGTTTTAACGGCTGAGAAGGAACACTCCACAGCTATTCGACTGAGAAAAACTTCTTTTTTTCTTCCACTGCATTCTTCTGTATCCGAATCAGAAATCTCAAAGATTGCGTTTAAAGATTCAAAGAAATCTTTTTTAAAAATTATAGAATCCACTCTCAATCAAACCCAATGGGATAACGAATTGGAATCGATCGTAAGGACAAATTTGTTACAGTCCTGGTCCTATGGGGACGCTAAGTATCAAATCGAAGGCTGGAAACCGAAAAGAATTCTTCTGATGATAGAAGGGAAGAAAGTTGCCTTAGTTCAAATCTTATCCAAAACATATTTTTATTTTTTTAGGGTGATACGAATCAACAGAGGCCCTCTCTATTTTCGAGATGTGAACTTGGAAGAAAAGTCTTTGGTCTTGGATTATCTTACTAAATTCGCTTCGATTTGGAAGGGTTCCGTTTTGTTTTTTAATCCGGAGATGGATTTAGAAGGGCGCAATCTATTGACGCTTTATCAAAAAGGATTTAAAAAACGAAATCAATTACCATGGTCTTCTTCTTACGTCGATCTAACTCAAAGTATCGATGAACTTAGAAAAAACTTGGATAGCAAATGGCGGAATATGTTAAACGTTTCTGAAAAAAACGATCTTACCATTGAAGTATCCGAGGATGATGAAAGTTTTCGGTGGATGTTGGAAAAATATTCCGAGCTTATGTCAGAGAAAAAATTTAACGGTATATCCATTCCTTTATTAAAACGACTTCGAGAATGTTTTTCAGATCGAGAAAAACCGTTGATTCTCATTGCAAAACACAAGGAAGAGCGAGTCGCGTGCATTTGCGTTACAGTTTCAAATCAAACCGGTATGTATTTGGTAGGATGGAATGGGGAAGAGGGACGAAAATTAAAGGCGAATCAATTTCTTCTTTGGAACGCGATTGTTGCTTTGAAGGAAAGAAATTATATCCAATTTGATCTGGGCGGAATCGACGAAGTGAATACTCCGTCCGTCGCTGAATTTAAACTAGGAATCAACGGCGAGAGATATACCTTAGCCGGGGAATTTATCCGATTCTAAGGTTCGAATGATTTTAGGAATTGACGCTTCAAATATACGAGGCGGCGGGGGCGTTACACATTTAGTGGAGATGTTAGGAGCCGGTGAGCCGAAAGAATACGGCTTTGATAAAGTTTTTATCTGGGGCGGGAGTCCGACCTTAGATAAAATCGAAGCTCGTTCTTGGTTGGTAAAAATTTACGAACCCTTATTAGATCGCTCTCTTTTTCATCGATTCTTTTGGAGTCGTTTTTTATTAAGCAAAAGAATGAAAGAATCGAAGTCCGATATTTTGTTTGTTCCCGGTGGTTCTTATTCCGGTTCATTTCGACCATTTGTAACGATGAGCCAAAACTTGCTTCCTTTCGAATGGTCGGAAATCAGGCGATACGGATTTTCGATAAGCGCATTGCGGTTGATTTTACTTTTCTTTTCTCAATCTTTTACCTTTCGTAAAGCTAAAGGAGTCATTTTTCTGACGAATTATGCCAAGAAGATAGTTTTAAAGAAAGTTAAAATATCACTTGATCGTGTCGCCATAGTCAACCATGGAATCAATCAAAAATTCTTTCATGCAGTAAAGATTCAGAAAGATATCGGCGAATATTCGAATGAGAAACCCTATCGTATTCTTTACGTTTCTTTTATCGGAGAATATAAACATCAGTGGAACGTAGTTCGCGCCGTGTCAAATTTGAAAAAACAAGGATTTCCGGTGACGCTGGATCTGGTTGGAAGTCCGGATGATCCTCTTGCGGTAAAAAAACTCAAAGACGTTCTGGATCAGGAAGATGCAGAACGTCTTTTTATCCGATATCACAGTTTGATTCCTTATTCCGAAATCGAGAAGAAGTATATAGAGGCGGATCTTTTTGCATTTGCATCTTCCTGCGAAACCTTTGGACAGATTGTGACAGAAGCGATGGCTGCCGGACTTCCGATTGCATGTTCCAATCTTTCGGCTATGCCTGAGATTTTACAAGACGCGGGAAAATACTTCGATCCTCTAAACGTAGATTCTATAGAAGAAACTATAAAATCAATGATCAATTCTAAAGAAACTCGAAAGGAAGTTTCGGAAAAAGCCTTTCAACTTGCGAAAAGTTTCTCTTGGAAAAAGGCAGCCAATGAAACTTTCGAATTTTTGCAAAAAGCGACGGTTACTAAGTAATGACAGAAGAAATGAATAGAGAGAAATTAGTTTCTCTAATTCTATCCAAACTTTCATCAAAGAAAGAAGAATTAAAAAGAGACTTTCAAGAATCGATTCACGAAGTCGGAGTCCGATATTGTTTTTTGGAAAATCTACTTCCGGAAGAGATTGCCAATCGAATTCAGACAGTTTTTCCTAAAAAACATGAAATGAGACTGATGGATAGTTTTCGGGAAAAGAAATATACTTCGAAAAATTTTGATCAATTTGATCCAATTTTAAAAGATATCACTTTTGCGATTCAAGATAAAAGAGTGATTCAACTTGTGGAAGAGATAACGGGAATTATCGCACAAAGACCGGACCCATCGCTCTACGCGGGCGGTTTAAGTCTTATGGTAAAAGGGAACTTTTTAAATCCTCACATAGATAATTCCCATGAGATGACGAGGACGATGTATAGAACTCTCAACCTTCTTTACTACGTAAATCCAAACTGGTCTTTGGAGAAAGGTGGAAATTTAGAGCTGTGGGATCCGCGCGTCAAACGAAGTGTCACCGTCGAAAGTAAATTTAATCGTTTGGTAATGATGGAAACCAATCCGTGGTCTTGGCATTCAGTAAGTCCGATTAAGGTAAACGAAAATCGAATCTGTGTCTCTAATTATTATTTTTCGGAGATTTCTCCGATCGGAAAAGAATACTTTAATGTAACGAGTTTCAATGGGCGACCGGAACAAAAGTTAAGACGTCTTTATTCCAGTGTCGACAATATGCTAAGAAATTTCCTGAGATTAATGAAGCGTGACGGACTTGGTAAAAAAGACGTTTATCAAAATAGCAAAGTATAGAGATAAATCAAGTGAATCCATCGCATAAAATATTGGTTCTCGGTGCTTCGGGCATGTTGGGTAGCGCCATCTATAAAATATTCTCCAATCAATTCAATTTTGAAGTTTGGGGAACCGTGAGAAGTCCGGAACATATAAGATTCTTTCAAGAGAAAGAAAGAAAAAATTTAATCACAAATTTTGACGTGACGAATCAAGATGATTTAACGCGAATTTTTTATGAGATCAAACCGGACGTCGTCATCAATTGTATCGGAATTATCAAACAACAAAAGATCGCAAATTATCCGCTTACGGTATTACCGATCAATTCTTTACTACCTCATAGATTATCGAATTTATGTAAACTGATCGATGCTAGACTTGTTCTGATAAGCACCGACTGTGTTTTTAATGGAAAACAGGGAATGTATTTGGAGACGGATATACCAAATGCAGAAGACCTTTATGGAAAATCAAAAGAGATAGGAGAGGTCATGGATGAAAAAAACGTTTTTACGCTTAGAACCTCGATCATCGGGCATGAATTAAATTCCGCATATTCATTAGTAAATTGGTTTCTATCGCAAGAGGAACAGGTAAAAGGTTTTTCTAAGGCGATCTTTTCCGGTTTTCCGGCGTCCGAACTTGCGGAAATAATAGGAACCTACGTAATTCCAAATCCGAATTTATTCGGGGTCTATCACATTTCTTCCGAACCCATTTCTAAATACAAATTGTTGGAACTAATTCGCAAGACTTACAATAAAGATATTCAAATTATTGAAAGTGAAGAACTAACAATAGACCGATCTCTGAACTCGCAAAAATTTCGAAAAGAAACGGGTTTTTCTCCAAAGGGATGGGAGCGTTTAGTACAAGATATGAAAGAATATAAAGAAAAATATTTGGATTCAACTCATGTTTCATAATAAAGTTTTAATGATTACCGGCGGCACTGGGTCGTTTGGAAATACCGTGCTCAAACGATTTCTCAACACAGAGGTTCGTGAGATTCGTGTTTTTAGTCGCGACGAAAAGAAACAAGAGGATATGCGAATTTCCCTCGCGAACGATAAGGTTAAATTCTTTATAGGCGATGTGCGAGATTATGACAGCGTATCCGAGGCGATGGTAGGCGTGGATTACATCTTTCACGCAGCCGCTCTAAAACAGGTTCCTTCCTGTGAGTTTTATCCGATGGAGGCGATTAAAACCAACGTATTGGGTACGGAGAATGTGATCAAGGCTGCGATTGCTAATAAGGTAAAACGAGCTGTGGTTTTGAGTACGGATAAAGCCGTCTACCCGATCAATGCAATGGGAATCTCAAAGGCGATGGCCGAGAAATTGCTTGTTGCTAAGTCGAGGTTTATACCAGAAGGAGGAACCGTTTTATGCGCGACTCGATACGGAAATGTAATGGCTTCCAGAGGGTCTGTAATTCCGCTTTTTGTGGAACAATTAAAATTGAACGAACAACTTACAATCACGGATCCGAATATGACAAGATTTCTCATGTCCTTGGAGGATTCTTTGGATCTGGTTTTGCATGCGTTTGAGAATGCAAGACAAGGAGACATTTTTGTTCAAAAGGCACCGGCCTCCACGATTCTTGATTTAGCAACGGCGCTAAAGGAATTATTCAAAAAGCAAAATGAGATTAAAATTATCGGTACTCGTCATGGAGAAAAACTCTATGAATCCTTGGTTTCAAGAGAAGAGATTGCAAAGGCGGAGGATATGGGAAGGTATTTTCGTATTCCAGCTGATAACAGAGATTTGAATTATAATAAATACTTTATCGAAGGTGAAGTAAATGTTTCCGAGTTTGGGGATTATACTTCGCATAATACAGACAGGTTGAATGTATCTCAAGTAAAAGAACTTTTGCTCAAACTGGATTATATCCAAGAGACACTCAATGCTTAAAGTGATGACAATCGTAGGCACCCGGCCCGAACTGATCAAGATGAGTAGGGTGATCGCCGAGCTGGACCGAAGTTTTCAGCACATTCTGGTTCATTCGGGACAGAATTACGATTACGAATTAAACCAAGTATTTTTTGAGGACTTGGAGATTCGCAAACCGGATTATTTTTTAAACGTCGCCGGCGAGACCGCGACTACGACGATCGCTCAGGTTTTAATCAAAGCGGACGAGATTTTTGAAATCGAAAAACCGGACGCTCTTCTTTTATATGGAGACACGAACACTTGCCTTTCTATTATCTCGGCGAAGAGAAGAAAGATTCCGGTCTTTCATATGGAAGCGGGGAATCGTTGTTTCGATCAAAGGGTTCCTGAAGAATTGAATCGAAAGGTGGTGGATCACCTGAGCGATATCAATCTCGTTTTAACGGAACACGCCAGACGTTATCTGTTGGCAGAAGGGATTCGACCCGAAACGATTATAAAAACCGGATCTCACATGGACGAGGTTTTACAGTATTATCGAGAAAAAATCGATCGATCCATGATTCTTAAGGAACTGAAATTAGAAGATCAGAAATATTTTATCGTAAGCTCCCACAGAGAAGAGAACGTGGACACGGCTGAAAATTTGCAAAATCTATTAGAATCTTTGAATGCGATTTGTGAAGAATATAAACTCCCGGTCATCGTCTCTACTCATCCTAGAACTCGAAAAAGATTGGAAGGTTTTAAGGAATTGAAGATGAATCCTTTGATAACTTTCTTAAAACCCTTCGGATTTTTGGACTATATACGTTTGCAAATGTCGGCGTTTTGTATTCTTTCCGATAGCGGAACCATTACGGAAGAGGCTTCTTTACTGGAACTTCCCGCGATTACGATTCGAAACGCTCACGAGCGTCCCGAGGGCATGGATGTAGGAACTCTCATTATGAGCGGTCTTAAGAAGGAAAGAATCCTGGATTCGATCCGGATTGTAACGAATCAGAATAAATCGGGAACCGGTAAAAAGAGAGTCGTAGAAGATTATACCGCTGGTGAAGTTTCAAAGAAGATTGTGAGTATTGTTCAGAGCTATACCGATTATATCAATCGAACCGTCTGGCATAAAAGCTAATCGATTCCTATGAGGATTTGTATCATCGTTGACGACTATCTTCCGGAAAGCACAAAAGTCGCCGCGAAGATGATGCATGAACTTGCAGTAGGATTTCGCCGGAAGGGTTACGAAGTTATGGTTGTTACGCCAGGGCCGAACTTGTCTCGTTCGTTTGAAGTTACGGTTCTTGATGGGATTCGAATCTATAAATTTCGATCAGGACAGATTAAAAACGTTCATAAAATCAAAAGAGCGGTCAATGAAATTTTATTATCTTATCGCGCTTGGAAATATTTGCGTAATGAATTCCTTGAAAACGAAAACGATCTGATTCTCTATTATTCACCGAGTATTTTTTGGGGAACGCTTGTCAAAAAATTGAAAAAACTTTGGCGAGCGCAAAGTTTTTTGATCTTAAGAGATCTCTTTCCTCAGTGGGCGATAGACAACGGAATCTTAAGGGAAAGTTCGCTCATCACAAAATTCTTTCAATATTTTGAGAGGATCAATTACAACGCAGCCGATACGATAGGCATTCAGTCGTATAAAAACAAAGAATGGTTTGAAAAGCAATATCCTATATACAAAAACCTTCGGGTCCTATTCAATTGGGTCGAGAATGCACCGATAAAATTAGAGACAACCCCCTATCGAGAGCAACTCGGCTTGAAAGAGAAAGTCGTTTTTTTTTACGGAGGAAACATCGGACATGCGCAGGATATGGGTAACATTCTAAGATTGGCAAAAAATTTGAGAGAATTTCCGGTTGCCCATTTTGTATTGATCGGCGCCGGAGACGAGGTGGATCTTGTCAAAGAAACCGTGATAAAAGAATCGCTTCCAAATCTTACGCTATTAGAACCGGTCTCTCAGAATGAATTTAAAAATCTATTGGCCGAGTTTGATGTCGGTCTTTTCTGTTTAAATCGGAATCATCAAACTCATAATTTTCCGGGAAAGGTGTTGGGTTATATGGTTCAATCGATGCCTATTTTAGGCTGTGCGAATCCAGGAAACGATCTAAAGGAAGTGGTTGAAGAAGCTAACGCAGGTTTTGTTAGCATTTCTGGAGACGATTTGCTTTTTAAAGAGAATGCAATCAAACTCTTGGACAAAGCGTCCAGAGTAAGAATGGGTTCAAACGCAAAAAAATTAATGGACGAAACGTTTTCCGTGGAAGCTGCAGTCCATCAATTGGATCAATTCATTGATACAAGAAATTGATCCATTAAAATATTACACTTTATTAAAATAATATCTATGAATTATGAGCGCCGACATTCTAAAATTTACGAGCAATTCTTTCTCAGTCTATCCTTTCAGATTTTTATCGGATGGTTGCTTTTAATTTTGGGAATTTATATCACATTGGGATTTGTCGTAGGCTGGAATAAAGAAATTCTCTTTTATGAAAACAATTTTAATACGCTCGTCGCTAGCATATTTTCATTTTCTTTTTCGGTGATTTCTCTCCGGAAAATTTTCAAATTTCCGGTTGCTCAGTCCTCTGCGTATATTCTTCCGATCGTTACTTTTGCATACGCGTTGATTATCGCTTATTTTTTCTTCAATCGCAAGTCGTATAGCAGTCAGGTTCTCACCTCAGCCTATATGATTACTTTGGCCTGGTGTTTTTCCGGATATTTTATCGGACATCGTTATCGAATTCTCAAGATTGCGTTCATACCTTTGGGTTCGGCAAAGACGATGGAAAATACTCACGGCGCGGAGTTCTATCCTTTGGATGAGCCGTCGTTAAAGAATCAAGAATACGACGCAGTGGTCGCAGATCTTACTTCAGACGAGCTGACTCCTGAATACGAAAAATTCTTAGCAAAATGTACACTTTCCGGAATTCCGGTTTACCATACAAAACAGATCAAAGAAGCGCTGACGGGAAGAGTGAAAATTCATCATCTTTCGGAGAACGATTTCGGTTCTCTTCTGCCTTCACAGTTTTATGGATTTCTGAAAAGAACAATCGATCTGTTTGCGTGTTTGATTTTAATTCCGCTGATCTTTCCTTTTTTGGCGATCACCGCGTTGATCATTAAGATTGAAAGTTCGGGACCTGCGATCTTTCGTCAGAAAAGAATGGGTTACAGAGGTAAAATTTTTACCATGTATAAGTTCAGAAGTATGTATTCCGATATAAGAGGTCAGAAATTTACGGAAGGTCCCTCCGATCCAAGAATCACAAGATTCGGAAAGCTAATTCGAAAGTATAGAATTGATGAGTTGCCGCAGCTGTTCAATGTGTTCTTTGGTTCTATGAGTTTTATTGGGCCAAGACCGGAATCTTACGAACTTTCTCAGTGGTATGAAAAAGAAGTCCCGTTCTTTAGCTATCGACACATTGTACGTCCCGGTATCACCGGTTGGGCGCAAGTGGAACAAGGATACGCCGCGGAAGTCGAAGGGATGAACGTAAAGCTAGAATATGATTTTTATTATATTAAGAATTTTTCATTCTGGTTGGATATGCTTATTACTTTTAAGACGATCAAGACGATTGTAACGGGCTTTGGCTCTCGATGAATTTTAGAAAAATAAACAAATGGATTAGAAATACGGTTTGGAATCTATGTCGCTAATAATTATCGCATTCGGAATTTTAAATATAACCCTTTCATACTTCTTACTAAAGAAGACCAGTTGGATTTTAATATTGATTCAATCCTATTGGTTTTTTTGGATGTTTATTTCCTCGCTTTCTTTGACGGGATTGTTTGTTCCTTCGGATTTTACGTATTATCTTTATATAATGCTTTTATCCTCGCTGACGATTGGAGCGGGCTTGTATAGAGTCTATTTTACTTTCAAAGAAAAAAAACAGAATGTTGATGAGAAATCCTTTTCTGTTTTCGGAATCTTAGACGACCAAAAGGAATTTTATTATTTTGTATTTATTCTGATTTTCGTTTTTCCGATCGTTTTGTTTTTCCTTTTGAAATCCCTTTATCTCAATCTCTCGCCGGACGCTATGCCACCCTCTCTCTTTAGAGCTCACGCATTTGGGGTTTATGGCGATTCTATTTTATTTGGGAAAAACAAATATTTATACTACTACTCCTTGGCGATCAATCCACTGATACTTGCGACATTGTTTTTAGGAGTCGGCTTTTATCTTCGATTGGAGAAGAAGAGAGTTTTGATACTTGGTTCGGCGCTTGTTGCAATGGATACCCTCATGATGCTGGGTAGATTTGGGTTTTATTATATTCTTATTATGCTTTTCTTGATCCTATTGATTAAGTTTCTAAGGGATCGGCAAAACATTCTAAAATCCTTCACTCTTCCTCGTGTAATTGGAGTTGGGTTGGTTTTTATTTTGATTTTTTCCATAGGGACATTGAGAAGTTCTGGGAAAAAAATTGATTTAAAAGAATTTATCAATGTATTCATAATAGACTATCATACTGAGTCTTTTTCCATGTTCGATCACGAACTAAAAGATAAGGATTCGCTTTTACACGAAAGGACATACGGTAGATCTTCGCTCGGCGGTATAGAGAGAGGTTTTTCGTTTCTATTAGGCTTGTTTCGAATTCCATTTCAGTTTCAAGTGCAGAGTGATTTGATTGGGGGTTACTTGCATAAGAATCGTCTGTTGGGTTATACCTCGGATGGTCAGCCGAAAGAATACAACGCGTTCGGATCCGTGCTGTTTAGTTTATACAAAGATGGAGGGATTCCTTTTACCTTGTTGCTCGGGACATTATTCGGTTTTCTTTTATCCAAATATTCCCAGTCCATGATCTCCTTGAAACCATTTCAGCTTTCTATTTTGGCTTCTTTATTGTTTATCGGAATCTTCGGTCTTTTTCAGCCGGTCCTTGGCGGTCCGATCTTGTTGACCATTCTCTTTATCGCTGTGTTTTCGATTCTCTAAGCAATCTTTAGCCATTTAGAGAATGAAATTGAAAACATATTCTGATGTAAGAAAAATCTTTTTTTTCAATCTGCTTTCATTAGAAAGATTACATCCGCTGTGCTGATGCGAGTAAACGTTCTTTCATTTATAAAACATTGCCTTCCATCTTAAATAAAATCTACCTCCGCTATCCAAATCTAAAAAGAATTCTCCATAACAGCGGTTGGCTTTTCTTTGATAAGCTTTTTCGAATGGGAATGGGGATGTTTCTGGGAGTCTGGATCGCTCGCTATCTCGGTCCGGATAGTTACGGCAAGCTTAATTACGTAATCGCCTATATCGCGTTAGTTGGAAGTTTTACCAATCTCGGCCTGGATGGGATAGCGGTTCGAGAGTTGATCAAAGATAAGACGTATAAGGAAGAAATCCTTTCAACCTCCTTCTTTTTGCAATTTGTTGCGGGTCTCATCGCATATATTATTAGTCTGGGCCTCATATTCGCGCTTAGACCTGGAGAAGATGACGTCTTCTGGATGGTCTGTTTGATCGGATTCACTTTGAGCTTCCGAGCGATCGGAGTTGTGAAATATTGGTATGAAGCACAGGTTCTATCAAAGTATTTCGTTTGGCTCGAAAATGGTCTCTTTGTAATATTTTCCGGAATAAGAATTTTTCTCATCTTAAGAGGGTTTACGGTCTTTGCATTTGTATGGGTCGGACTTGTCGAATCGATCCTCAATCTTTTCGGTTATTATCTGATCTATAAATTTCATGAAGGTAGGCTTTCCATCCGACATGCAAATTGGAAGAGGGCAGTCGATCTTTTACGAGACAGTTGGATGCTTTTACTCTCAGGTCTTGCGATTATCATATATATGAGAATCGATCAAATTATGATCGGTCAGATGTTAGGCGACGAAGCGGTTGGGGTCTATACGGCCGCAGTAAAGATCAGCGAAGTTTGGTATTTTATTCCGATGGCGATCGCGTCTTCTCTTTTTCCTTCGATTTTGAAAGCGAAGGAATTCAATCAAGAACTCTATTTGAGCAGATTAAAACTTCTTCATTCTGCTATGCTCTTAATTGCGCTTTTGATAGCAATTCCGATGAGTTTTTTATCGGATCCGATTATTCGTCTTCTATTTGGAACTCGATTTTTCGAAGCGGGAGTTATTTTAGCGATCCATATTTGGGCCGGTACATTTGTTTTCGTGGGAGTGGCGAGTAGTCGTTATTATCTTACTGAAAATTTACAAAAAGTTGAACTTTATAAAAGTATCGTGGGTTGTTTATCAAATGTAGTTCTAAATTTTATTTTGATTCCGATTTACGGAGTGAAAGGCGCAGCGATAGCTACCGTTATCTCTCAGTTTTTGGCGAGCGTGTTGTTTAACGTTTTCCTCAAGAGGACAAGGGAGATATTTTTTATTCAATTGGGGTCCATTAATTTTATATCCTTCTTTCGCCAGATAAATCAGCTTAGAAGATCATTTTGAGAATCAATGAGAGTTCTCTATGATCATCAAATTTTTTCGATGCAAAATTTCGGAGGTATTTCTCGTTATTTTTACGAAAGTATAATCCGACTTAGAAAAAATCATAACGTGGAGATCGATCATTCTATTTTATATTCTTCTAATGAATATCTAATAGATCGAACGATTTTCCCTTTAGAAAAGCCTTATACGTTTCAAGATTGGATCCCATGGATTCAGTTTCGAGGGAAGTATAGAATCTTTCGATTGATGCAGGTCTTAGGTTTGCTCCCTGATCCGAAATCACGGATGAACAAAGAAATTCTCCGTAAGATTGAACGTTCAGACTTTGATCTATTTCATCCAACTTATTATTCTTCGTATTTTTTAAATACTCTTAGAAAGATTCGAAAGCCCTTTGTATTAACGGTCTACGATTTGATTCACGAAAAATTTCCAAGTTATTTCCCCGATGCGGAGGAAGTGATTAGGAATAAAAAAATTTTGATTGAGAATGCAACCGGCATCATCGCAATTTCCGAAAGTACAAAATCAGACCTCATCCAATTTTACAATTTGCCGGCAGTTAAAATTAAGGTAGTTTATCTCGGCTCGTCTTTCGCTTCCGATCTGAAGGCGAATAAGAATTCAAATCTTCCTAAAAAGGATTATTTACTCTTCACTGGAAATCGTTCTTATTATAAGAATTTTTCTTATTTTCTTGAGAGTATTCGAACCCTATTTGAAGAATTTCCTAAACTTCAACTCTATTGCGTCGGAGGCGGAAATTTTCAAAAAGAAGAAATCGCTCTGATTAAAGAATTAGGCCTTACGGGTAGAGTCGAACAGTTTCATTTTGAAAGCGACGAAGAACTATCGGAGTATTATAAAAATGCGTTGCTCTTTGTTTTTCCTTCGCGTTACGAAGGATTCGGAATTCCTCTCTTAGAGGCCTTTAGTTGCGGAGCGCCCGTCGTTTGCAGCAATACTTCTAGTTTTCAAGAGGTTGCGGGTGACGCAGCCTTTTATTTTGATCCGGATTCGAAAGAGTCAATTTACGATTCTGTAAGAGAAGGAATTATCAATCCCGAAAAAAGAAAAGAAAAGATTCAAAATGGAAATAGACAAATTAGTAAGTTTTCTTGGGATAAGTCTGCCAAAGAAACGTTCGAATTTTATCAGAGTATTCTCAAAGGATAAATCGATTTAAGGATGAAAGCCCCTGTTCTTTTAATAGCATTCAATCGACCGGATTTTACCTCGATCGTTTTTGAAACGATAAGACAATATAAGCCAAACAAATTTTACTTAGCCGTAAATGCGCCTCGGGCCGACAAAGAAGGTGAAATACAGAGATGTGCTGATGTCCGAAGTATTTTAAAAAAAGTAGATTGGGACTGTGAAATCCATACGCTCTTTCGCGAAGAACATCTACAGCTAAAAATATCAGTGAGTTCGGCGATCACCTGGTTTTTTGAGAATGAAGAAATGGGGATCGTTTTAGAAGATGATATAGTTCCAGACCCGACCTTTTACATTTACTGCGAGCAATTATTAGAATATTATAAAGATGACTCCCGTATCGGAATGATCAGCGGAGATAACTTTGGGTTTGGTTATCGAAGAAATCAGGATAGTTACTATTATTCTTTATACACTCATATTTGGGGATGGGCTTCGTGGAGAAGGGCTTGGCAAGGTTATGACGTTTATATGAAGGATTACGTCGAATTCTTTAAAGACGGATGGTTAAGGGATCTTTTTCCCGATCCGATAGAGTTTCAATTTTGGAAAAAGAATTTTGATGCTGTTGCTTATGAAAATTTTGAGACCTGGGATTTTCAATGGGTTTATCATAACTTAAAAAACGGTCGATTGAATATAATGCCGGTAATAAATCTTATAAAAAATATCGGCTTTGGAGAAGGCGCTGCCCATACAATCCATCCAAGTCCTTATGCAAATATGAAGACTGAATCGGTTTCCTTTCCGCTAAGTCATCCGAAATTCGTGGTTCGAGATTTGGAAAGTGATGCTTTTTCAAAAAAAACGTTTATAAATCCTGATAAAAAGATGAAAGATCGTATTTTCAATTTATTGAATCCGCTTCGTATTGTAATTCGACTAAGGAGTTATCTACTTGGAGCCAACTAAGGATGAAATTGAATGTCGACTTTGCGGCTCAGTTGCGAAGAAAGAATTTCAGACAAAAGTATTAAATCAGTATAAAGTCGTATATTACAAATGTCGCGATTGTGAACTTCTTCAATCCGAGTTTCCTTTTTGGTTGGAAGAAGCGTATAATAAAGCGATCTCGATTTTGGATACTGGTATTTTTTTACGAAACAATGAGAACGTAAAAAAACTAACACTTCTTCTCACCGAAGTGCAAACCCAGTGGAACGAAAAAAGTTTTTGGAAGTCTTTGTTTCACAAACCAGCGCCCTATCAAGGCAAGGTTCTCGATTACGGAGGGGGTCATGGGATTCTTGTTCGCCTAATGCGGGACGTAGGGTTTAATTGTTTTTGGTACGATAAATATGCAAAGAATGATTTTTCAGAAGGCTTTGGTTTTGAACCAACTGAAAATTACGACGTTGTTCTTGCTTTCGAGTTATTCGAACATTTTGACAAGCCGAAAGAAAATATCATAGAGATACTTCATTTTCAAAAACCCAAATTGCTGATATTTTCAACCCTTCTTTACGGAGCAGAAACTCCCGATATGAATTGGTGGTATTATGCATTTGAGGCCGGGCAACATATTGCCTTCTTTAACGAAAAAACGTTGGCGAAACTGGAGACCTTAACAGATTACCTTGTATGTTCTTTAGCACCCGATTTTCATCTATTGATCAGAAAGGATCTTAAATTGGACTTTCGAAGATTACGGAAGAGTATCCGCAATGTGGAAAGTCGTTTTCCGTCTTTTCGAAAATTATATAAAACGAAAACTTTTGAGGACCATCTTCTCCTGAAAAATAAAACAAGTTCGGCTGAAGAAAAAATCTAAGGAAGAAGTTGCCAAATTGAATAAGAAATTGATTAAAAAGAAAAAAAAGATCATCGATATCGTAATTCCTTCCTTCAATGAAGAAGGCAATGTAGTTGCACTTCATGATCGTTTAAAGGCGGTAATTCCGGAGAGATACGATTATAAAATAATCTTTGTGGATGATGGAAGTTCGGACGGAACTTTGAGAGAAATAAGAAAACTATCGATACAAAATTCAAAGATTCGATTCCTATCATTTTCCAAAAACTTCGGTCACCAGATCGCTCTGAAGGCTGGTCTTGATCATTCCGACGCCGATTGTGTAATTTCTTTGGACGCAGATCTGCAACACCCCCCGGAATTAATTCCGGCCCTAATTCAAAAATGGGAAGAAGGGAATGATATCGTTTATACAAAACGCTTAGACAATGAGAACGTAGGCCTTTTTAAAAAGGTAACGGCAAGAATATTTTATTCTTTATTGAACGGTCTTTCTGGGTTAAACATCGATCAAGGTGCGGCAGACTTTCGACTTCTCGATAAAAAAGTCGTGAATGTCTTAAAGACGTTTGAAGAAAGAAATCTTTTTATTCGAGGAATGGTTACTGGAATTGGTTTTCAAAAAAGTTTTCTTGAATATCAACCTGAAAAAAGAGTATGGGGAAAAAGTAAATACAGTCTAAAACGTATGTTTTTATTTGCGTTAGACGGAATCACCTCCTTTAGCGTAAAACCATTACATCTGGCGACGATCGCGGGTGTGGTTTTTTCCTTATTTTCGGGTATTTATGCACTTTATGCAATTATAATATTCTTCACTTCTGATAAAGCGGTTTCGGGCTGGACTTCCGTTTTGGTAAGTGTTTTGTTTATGGGTGGAGTTCAATTGATTGTCCTCGGAATTTTAGGGGAATACATTGGTAAAATGTTTCTTCAAACAAAAAACCGCCCCAATTATATCATTAAGGATTCGAATTTATGAAATCGAGTTTAGATAAATCCGAGATTCAACGAGAACATTTTAATAAAATTAAAGATAATTATAATAAGGCTCGGTCCGGCGCAAACCATTTGGCTTACAAGAAGGTTTGGTGGGATCGTTTGCTTACCTCTCTTTCGAATAAAATCGATAAAGATAAGAAATTATCCGGACTCGAGGCAATGTGCGGACTCGGCGAGGGATCTACTTTTCTAAAAGGAAAATTTCCTTTGATTCAGTTTGAAGGCTTTGATTATTCGGATGAAATGGTTATCGCTTGTAAAAAAGAAAATGGTGCCATGACTCGGGTATTTCACCAAGATATCTTAAAGTTTAACGAGAAAGAAAAATATGATATCGTAGTTCTTCTTGGAGGCCTTCACCACGTTCCGGATAGCGTCGATGTTGCGCTTACGAAAATTTATGCGAGCCTAAAAAAGGGCGGGCTTTTTATCAATTTAGAACCAACGCATAATAATTTTCTATTTAAGTGGGTGAGGGAAAGGATTTATAAAAAGAACGCATTGTTTGAAGAAAGCTCGGAAAGAGGATTTGAGTTAAAGGAATACAATCGACTTTTGAAACAATCAGGATTTCAAATTTTGGATCAGTTCTACCCTGGATTATTAGGATATGTACTTTATTATAATCCGGATGCATTTCCATTCTTAGATAGGGGCTCCGTAAAGATTGCTCGAGGTCTTTCAAACTTGGATTGGATACTCGGTAAGACGATCCTCGGAGAATATTTTTCCTTTGCCACTTGGTCGGTTTGTAAAAAGTGAATCTATTAATGAAAGAATTTCTCTGGAGTCCTTACCAGTTTGTATTTCTTGGATCTTTCTTGCTGCTTTACTTAGCTGAGAATCAGTTTAAATGGAATCGAAAGACGGTTCTTGGCGCTTCCGCTTTTGTCGCACTTAGCCTCTCGATCTATTTGTTCGGACCGAATCTGAAAGCTAAATGGTGGTTGATTGACGATCACGAAATTTTTTATTTTCTAAAATCAAAGGATTCACAATCAAGCTGGCTGCAATACTTCTATATACTCCTGAATCAAACGGAAGTGGGAAACTTCGGCAACAGCCAGAGGTATCGTTCGTCCTATTATTTTCTTCGCGTCTTTGAAACTTTACTCTGGAAAGATAACCCACTTTTATGGTATTCTTTTCGATTAGGCATCGCCGCTTTATTTAGTTTTTCTATCTTAAAACTTTTAACAAAATATTTTTCTTTTTCTCTCTCCTTTCTATTTTTGCTTTCAGTTTTTTCTTTACGCTATTGGTCCGATATCTTTTCCCGAATGGCGACGAGTGAAACTTATGCGGTACTCGGTATAAGTTTGATTCTAATCGGAATTTCAAATTTTCGGAATCAATCTTCTAATTCTTTGTGGACTTATGTTTCGATTGCAGTCGGTGTAATGATTGCGGAAGGTGCTAAGGAGAATTTCCTAATTTTCATTTGTATTCCTCTCTTGATTTTATTTTTGGAAAGAAAGACGTTGAAGACTTGGAGTTCAAAGGTTGTTTTGACGGTCCCGATTGTTTATGGAGGAAGTATTTTGCTTTCTCTGTATTTATTCTTTAGAAAGGTTCAAGTCGATATTTACGGAAATAGTACAAAAGCCTCGGATAGGCTGTCTGTTTTTCTCAATTATTTAAACAATGAGTTAGTCATCGGTTGTATGATTTTGATTGGTATTTTGATCATACTGATTGTTTTTTATTCGATAAAATTTAGAAAGTACTCTGTTTCTTTTCCGGAATTGATTCCATTCTTCTTTTTCGGGCTCTTACTTATCAATATCCTTTTTTACAACGGGAGTTGGCCGACAAATTCTAGATATGATTTTCCTGGACTTTTGGGATATCAATGTGTGATAGCTTTTACGGTTTATTTGATTGTTTCGAAAATTTTAGACCTTGCAAAGGTAACTCTTCCCGAAAAGAATTTTGTTGCGAACCTAATTTTAATTTTCTTTCTATGTTCGTTTACTCCGTTGAGCAGTATAACAAATCTGCAAAGAGATTCACGAATCAATATGAAGAGAACGCAAGAGTTTACTTCTTTTTTGAATGTCTTTCTCGCTGATAAATCGGATCGTTTTATTATTTTTTATGTAAACCAGGCATTCGACTTTGAACCCGTTGACTCTTTTTTGAGATTCTTAAATTACTATGAAGATGCACGGCATCGGATGCTCATCGTGACAAAGTCGGAAGCCGAATCCAAATTTAAAAACGGTCTTTTGAATTATTTAAGAACGGTTTCAAAAGATGGATCTGTCGAAAGGAAAATTTTACCCTTCGACTCGAAGGCTTTAAAGGGGAAGCCGTGTATTCTTTTACTCTTTCCTCCAGCCTCCTTACAAGACGCGCCTAATATTCCGGAGTGTAAGGATGTAGATATTAAACTTGTTCCGTTTCAATAAAGGGTTGATAAGATCTTTATAGGATCTCCTTGATTTGTGCGCGCTGTTATCTCTAAAGATATTCTTTCTATATTACGGTTTAATAATGAGTAATTACCGTCTGAAATTCTTCTTTTGAAAGCTATGAAAACACCAAAAGTATCCATCATCACAATCAATTACAATGATCGAGAGGGTCTCGAAAAGACAATCCTTTCCGTTCGAAATCAAAACTTCGATCAGTATGAGCATGTTATCATAGACGCAGGTTCCAAGGACGGAAGTGTCGACGTTATTAAGAAATATAAGGATAAAATTTCTCATTGGGTAAGCGAGAAGGATAAAGGGATTTACGACGGCCAAAATAAAGGAATCTCAGCTGCGAGGGGAGAATATTGTCTATTTCTCAATTCAGGCGATTTTCTTGTCGACTCGAATGTTCTAAAAGATGTGTTCTCAAAAGATCACAAAGAAGATTTTCTCTACGGGGATATGCTAATTGATTCCGGAATTGGAAAGGTCGTTTACGGAAAGAGTCCCGAAGACTTGGATCTATACTTTCTATCTTACGGAGTGCTTTGGCACTGCGTAACCTTTATTCGCAGATCCTTATTTAAGAAATTTGGAATGTATGATACATCTTATAAAATCGCCGCAGATGTGGATTTTTTTCTAAAGGCGATCGGAGTTGGCGCTTCTTCTTGGCGATACATTTCCGAAAGGCCGATTAGTCAATTTAATACTTTCGGTTTTGGTTCGAATCCGAAGAATGAAAAACTTCTGGAGGACGAAAGGGCTCGTATGAGAAACGATTATTTGTCGCCTGCCACCTTGAATCTTTTAGCACAATATCATAAAATGAAGAAGGATTATACAATCTTTTCCTACTTTTATTTGCCCCAGATTCTAAACCTCTTTCGTAATCTTTCTTTTCTGAGAACTCTAAATCGAAAGATTTTTCAATTTCTTAATAGGTGACCGATTAAATTGAAAATACTCGTTTTTATAAATCACTTTTACGGCAAAAATCCTTTTTTTAAAGGAAGATCGACGGTTGATACGGAAAAACTTTCTCCGAAACTTCTTAAAAAAACGGAAGAGAGAAAACTACATTTACAAACAACGATTCGTTCCTTAAAAACTTTAGGCGACTCGGTCGATATAAAAATCTGCGGGTATCAGGGGAAGTCTTTGGTGGACTTGGATTTTGATTTTGAGAATACGATTGATAAACCGACGGACATTATGTATGCCAGTTTGTTGAAGATGGGTGAGTTCATTGAAGAATATGATTACTTCATCAATATCGAAGATGATATTCTCTTAGAAAAAGAGGCCTTTGATAGAATCGTTTCGTTTGATGAAAATTCTGAAATCAATGAGATCTTACATCCAAATCGCTTGGAAAGGGATCAGCGGGGAAAACTTTTTTGCATCGATTTGAAATGTGTTCCCGGTTGGACTTATAATCAGAAAACATTTTTTGGTAAAAAATTTCGACAAGCTATCAATCCCCATTCCGGCCTTGCAATTTTTAGAAAAGATAAATTTAAATACGCCCTTGATAAATCGGATATTCAGTCTCGGACTATTCAACTTTACCTTGGGATGGATTCCGCTTTTGCGAGTATCCATTCTCCGTTTTTATTGTGGAGGTCTTTCGAAGAGGAAAGGTTTCATTCGGTTTTTCATCAAGACAAGTGGGTTCAACCAAAACAAGATCTTATTACTTCCATCAATTGGAGGGATTTTGTTCCTCTTGTGATTCCTAAAATTCTCAAATACTTGGCTTTGTCCGTCGGCATTAAGTTTTAATTTACCTTTTTCATCTTGAGTTCAAGATGATCTAAAGAATTTTTTAGATTCTTTCTCTATTCATTTTACAATGCAAAAAATCAATTTTCTTTTTCCCAGAGTCTCTCTTTTTCTTCAGAAGCTCCGTTATTTATTCAGACAATACCAGTATTTCTTTTTTAGATATACAACGAAGAATGTCGATACCGACTCGCTTCACTATCGACCTTTGATCAGCATTTTGGTTCCGGTTTACAATACACAGCTAAAACACTTGAAGGCGATGCTTCAATCGGTGAAATGCCAGACTTACGAAAATTGGGAATTGATCTTGCTCGATGATGCGTCTCCCGATGAAAAACCTGGGATCTATTTGAAAGAGGAAGCAAAGAGAAATTCCAAAATTCGCTATTATCGTTCTGAAAAAAACGGAGGGATCAGCATTGCGACGAGACGCGCGTTAGGATATGCTTCCGGAGAATACATCGCGTTTCTGGATCACGACGATCGGTTGTCAAAGGATGCGTTATGGACCATTGTCGATGCTCTTCAAGAGAAGACGAATCGTCCTGAGTTTTTATATTCCGACGAAATTTTTCAGTCTAAAAACTTAGGAGTTTTTTCCGTGTCCGCTAAACCGGATTTTTCTCCGGAGAAATTGATTTCGCATAATTATATCTGTCACTTTGTAGTAGTTGCAAAAAATCTAATAGAAAAAATGGGCGGGATACGAGAAGGATACGACGGAAGCCAGGATCATGAGTTTGCGCTTCGGGCTTCTCGCCATACGGATCGAATTCGAAGGCTTCCATTTTTCTTATATATTTGGCGTTTGCATGGGGAAAGTTTCTCGAGAAAGAAGGCCGAAGTCTGCGAAAGAAGTTCACAGAAAGCGATTGCCGAATACTATGCGGAAAAAAACGAAATCGTAGAACGCATCGATCCCGGTCACTATCCGTTTACATATCACGCGCTGCGTAAACCCAAGACAAAACGTTCGATGCTTATAGTCGTTCTGAAATCCGACTTAGAACTCGATAGCCTATATTCAAGAATTTTAAAACTTACCAAAACGACTTCGAACGTAACTTTTGAAATTGCGATCGGAGTGGATGAGATGGAAGAAGCTCAAGTTTCGAAATGGACTTTTCCGGAGAATATAAAGATTCATTTGCGAAAATCTTCGAGTCGAAATCTGAACTCCAAAGAAATCAATCGTCTTGTCTCCGATACAAAAGGAGATTTTATTTTTCTCTGGAATCCAATCCTAAGTCCTCTAAAAGAAGACTGGCTCTATGAGTTATTGCAGCACGGAGAATCGAATGGGATCGGCGCTGTTTCACCGGTTGTCACAAATCCTAAGAGAGAGCTTCTTTATTCTTCTTTGATCTTTGGAAAAGAGGGTTTTATTGGAATTTCCGGAAACGGACTTTCAGCAAAGAAGGCAAAAATTTGGTCCGGAGAATGGATCGAAAAAAACGTTTCAGCCCTTTCAAAAAATATTCTTCTGATCTCTCGTAATAACTGGGAAATGCTGCAAGGGATAGATGAGGCATTGAGTGATTCTTATTGGGACGTGGATCTTTCGATTCGTCTCAGAGAAAAAGGGCTGAGACTCGTAAGTAATCCTTTTTCAGAATTCTTAAACGAATCAGAGCTTGATTGTTTTTCGGAATTTCATCCGGGAAATTCTAAAGTAAAAACGGATCGAAAGATTCTTCTTAAGAAATGGGGAGATCGTCTGGAAACGGATCCTTTTTATTCTCCTCATTTGGACTTAGTAGGAGCGGATCGTCTCCCGAAAGGATTGCTTCACGGTTTTTGTGAATGGTTTTGGAAACGCAGGTGGAAGTCCTAAATGCTTTTTAAGCACATGAGGTTTTTATTTTTTCAGCCTCCCTTTCTTTCCTTATTGATAAATAAATTTTGATCGCGAAGTGCGAAATCTAAAATTCTTTGGTATTCTTATGCTGGATTTTAGAATTTTTTAGCTTTCGATCCAGTAAAGGTATATGCAATTTAAAAGATTTCCTATAGAAGGCCCTGTCCTTATCGAACCGAAAGTTTATGGAGACGAACGAGGTTTTTTCTTTGAATCCTTCAAGACATCGACCTTCGTGAACGAAAACATTCCCGTTGATTTTCATCAAGATAATCACTCCCGATCATCGCGCGGAGTTCTGCGAGGGATGCACTTTCAGATTCCTCCTTATGAACAAGGGAAACTTGTGCGTGTCGTTCGAGGCAGAGTAATAGACGTGATCATTGATATTCGCAAGGGATCGCCTACGTTTGGTCAATGGATTTCCGCGGATCTATCAGAGGAGAATAAGAATATTTTCTGGGTTCCTCCTGGTTTTGCGCACGGATTCATAACTTTAGAAGATAATACCGACTTTCTCTACAAAGTAACGCAAGAATACAATCCCCAGAAAGAGATCGGAATCCGATGGGAAGATCCTGCTATCGGAATTCCTTGGAAGACTTGGTTGCCTGATTTCGATTTTATCATTTCCAAAAGAGATCATGAAACTCCGTTCCTTTCCGATTTTCAAACTCCATTCGTATATTAGAATATGATATTTTACTCAGGTAAAAACGGTCAGTTGGGCTGGGAATTGTCGAAAAGATTCGAATCCAGCGGTTTTTCTTCGAAAGGATTCGGTAGAGAAGAATGGGATCTTTCGAATCTGGATGTTATCGATTCGATTCTTTCTCAGAATCCAAAGTTTCTCGTTCATTGCGGGGCTTACACCGCGGTGGACAAAGCCGAGACGGAAAAAGAAGCCGCGTTTCAAATCAATTCTTTAGCGGTTAAAAAAATTGCAGAAGAATGTCTTAAAAGAAAAATTCATCTGATCCATGTTTCCACCGATTTCGTTTTTGATGCGTCCTCGGAAACAATAGGAGGTACAATTCGATTTTGGAAGACCAACTCTCCGCTTTCCCCGAAGGGCGTCTACGGAACTTCAAAGGCGGAAGGCGAAACTTGGGTCCGTAAGACGTTTCAAAATTCTTCCCAAGCGAATATCATTCGTACGAGTTGGGTTTACTCCGCGCACGGCGGTAATTTTCCAAAAACCATTTTACGACTTCTGGGAGATCCAAATCGAGCCGAATTAAAAGTGATCGAAGATCAACTGGGTAGGCCGACCTGGGCGGGGAGACTTGCGGACTTTATAATATTCTTAATTCAGGAAACTCTTAAGGGACAAACCTTTCCGCAGACGATGCATTTTTCAAATTCCGGAATTGCGAGCTGGTTTGATTTTGCCGTTTCCGTTAGAGACTTAGCTCATTCCCATTCTCTTATAAATAAAGCAAAACCGATTTTCCCGATCCCTACGGAAAGTTATCCTACCCCGGCGCCTAGGCCGCGTTATTCGATTTTAGATTTGGAAGAAACAAGAAATATATTCGGCCCGATTCCTCATTGGAGAGAAGACTTAGAACTTTGTCTCAAAGAGATCGCGGCGAGTTCTGGAAATAAAGCATGAAAAACATTTTAGTCACCGGAGGGGCCGGCTTTATCGGCTCCAACTTCGTTCATCAGATTTTGGAAGATACGAAGGAATATCACGTTTTTGTTTTGGATAAACTTACATATGCTGGAAATTTGAAAAGTTTGGACCGTTGGAAAAACGACCCGCGGTTTACCTTTATCAAAGCGGATATTGCGGTGAAAGACGATGTCTTCTCCATCTTTCAAAAACATTCCTTTGATTACGTGGCTCATTTCGCCGCGGAAAGTCACGTGGATCGTTCGATCTTAGGGCCTGAAGAGTTTATCAAAACGAATGTCCTTGGAACATTCTACCTCTTGGACGCGGCACGTTTGCAGTGGAAAGATGAGTATAAAGGAAAGAAGTTTCTTCACGTTTCTACGGATGAAGTTTTCGGGACGTTAGGCGAAACTGGATTCTTTACGGAAGAAACTCCTTATGCGCCGAATTCTCCTTATTCGGCTTCGAAAGCGGGTTCGGATCATATCGTTCGATCCTACTTTCATACATACCACATGCCGGTCGTTACCACCAATTGTTCCAATAATTACGGGCCTTATCATTTTCCGGAAAAATTAATTCCGCTTATGATCTTAAATTGTCTTCACGCAAAACCTCTGCCCGTTTACGGGGATGGGAAGAATATTCGAGATTGGTTATATGTTAAGGATCACTGCACCGCACTCAGCGCTGCGCTCTTTCAAGGGGTTCCGGGTGAAACTTACAATATCGGAACTCGAAACGAGAAAAAAAATATCGATATCGTTCATTCCATTTGTTCGATCATGGACGAGTTGCATCCTTCGGGGGCTCCTCATTCTCAATTGATCCAGTATGTCAAGGACAGACCGGGGCACGATTTTCGATACGCGATCGATCCTTCGAAAATTGAAAAAGAACTCGGGTGGAAGCCGAAGTCCAGTTTTGAATCGGCGCTTCGAGAGACGATCGAATGGTATTTGGCTAACGAATCCTGGTGGAAAGAAATTCTTTCCGGCGAGTATAAAGAATATTATCAAAATCAATACGAGACACGTTAAATGAAATCTAGAAAAGGGATCATTCTCGCGGGCGGATCCGGCACAAGACTCTACCCGGTTACTCACGTAATTTCAAAACAGCTTCTTCCGGTTTATGATAAACCGATGATATACTATCCTCTTACCACTTTGATGTTGGCGGGTATTAGAGAAATCTTAATCATCTCGACGCCGCAAGCAACTCCGATGTATCAGGAACTTCTTGGAGATGGGAAACGTTGGGGACTTGAAATCGAATACGAAGTGCAACCGGATCCGGGCGGGCTCGCGCAAGCGTATCTCATCGGAGAAAAATTTGTCAACGGTCATCCGTCCGTTTTGATTTTAGGAGATAATATCTATTTCGGTCACGAGCTCTCCGAACTTTTAAGCGATGCTTCCGAGAAAGAATCCGGTTCGACCGTTTTTGCTTATCCTGTTCACGATCCCGAACGCTACGGGGTCGTAGAATTTGATTCCAATCGGCGAGCGATTTCTATCGAGGAAAAACCTGTAAAACCTAAGTCGAGTTATGCGGTAACGGGTTTGTATTTTTATGACGAACAAGTCGTCGAGATCGCAAAAGCGATTAAACCTTCACCGAGGGGAGAATTGGAAATCACAGACGTAAATCGTGTCTACCTGGAAAGAGGGGAGTTGAACGTTCAAGTGATGGGGCGCGGATACGCGTGGCTTGATACGGGAACTCACGAATCGCTTTTAGAGGCTTCCGTTTTTATCGAGACGATTGAAAAACGTCAGGGGCTTAAAGTGGCCTGTCCGGAAGAAATTGCGTTTCGAAAAGGATTTATAAGCGCGTCTCAACTGGAAGAATTGATCGAACCCTTGAAGAAGAACGGCTACGGACAATACCTCATCAAAATCCTCAACGAAAAGTTTTACTAAAAAGAAACTTATTGATCTCTTAAGAAAATGATTTCGAGCAAAGAGAACGTTTTGAATGTCAGAACTCAGACCTTAAATTCTTGCTGTTCTAACGTTTTGTTTCTATGATATATTATAATATTCTAACAATCACATATAATTCCGAAAAATTCATTCAGGCTCTGGACGGGTCTATGGATCTCCCGCCAAATTGGAATTGGGTAATTTGGGATAATCATTCTCAGGATAATACGGCCTCGATTCTTTCCGATATCTCAAAGAAAACACAGAGGATCGTTCATATACACGATCGAAATCTCGGATTTGCCGGCGGAAATAACGAAGCGAGTAAGATTGCTCCGCAATCGGATTGGATTCTTCTCATCAACCCGGACGCGAGATTGAACTCCGATTTTTTCAAACAGTGCGAAACCACTTTGGAATCGAGAGGGAAAGAATATTCTATTTTTTCCTTTTTGATGTTAAAAGAAAATCAAGGTGAGATTGTCGACGGAGCGGGGGACGTCTATCACGTTTCGGGCGCCGCTTGGAGAAGGGGTTACAAACAAAAACTTTCGAAAGAATATTTAACGGAAGAAGAAATCTTTTCCGCGTGCGGCGGAGCGATGGCGATCAAAACGGATCTCTGGAAAAAACTCGGAGGATTTGATTCCGATTTTTTTTGTTACATGGAAGACGTTGACCTAAGTTTTAGAGCGAGGCTTCTCGGTGAAAGAGTTCTTTTTGCGCCGAATATAAAAGTCTTTCATCACGGATTTGGTTCCACAAAGGAAAGAAGTTCTTTTTCTTTGTATTACGGTTTACGAAACGCTTTGATCGTTTATTGGAAGAATATGCCCTTATGGTTTGTGTTCCGATTTATGTTTCATCATTTTCTTTTTTTCTCGATCAGTATTTTCTTTCATTCCTTGTTTACGAGCCCTAAGATTCTACTCGTTCCTTTTGCTTTTTTACGATATCTTCCCGGGCTCATCGTTAAACGAATTCGTTTTCGTAAGAATCGAATCGTTAAGTCGAGTAAACTTCTTCGCTGGATGAGCCGAGGTCCATTGGCTCCTTTCCGCAAAAAATAATATGCAAAAATCGTTTTCTCCGATTGCAATCATCGTAACTTTTAATCCGGAACTTCTATCCACTCTTGAGAATATTCAAAACTTAAACGCAAAGAATGTTCCCGTTCTCGTCGTAGACAATCAATCGAAAAATATCGAGAAGATTCGCTCACAAATTCAAAAGCCGAATCTTCTGATTGAAAACGAAAACAATCTTGGGCTCGGATACGCTCTCAACAGAGGAATTGAATACGCAAAGAAGAATTCTTATTCGCACGTTTGGCTATTTGATCAGGATAGCCTTCTACAAATCGAAGCGATCGAAACGTTTCTACAAATCGTAAGTAGGGATGAAAATCGAAGGATCCGTGGAAAAAAAATCGGATCCTATGGACCGAACATTTTTGATACAATCAAAAATCGTAATATTTATGGAATTGAGAATGGAAACGGCCTTTTAGAAAATTCGTTTCTCATTACGTCGGGGAGCTTTTATTCGATTGCGGTTTTGGAAGACGTAGGACTTATTAACGAAGACTTTTTTATCGATTACCTGGATTACGAATGGTGCTTTCGAGCGGCTCACAAAGGTTATGTTCACTGCGTAGTGTGTGAAGCACGAATGAAACATTCGATCGGGAATCAGTCCAGAAGAATCCTATGTTTATTTTCTATTTCGATCCATTCTCCCTTTCGTTGGTATTTTTTATTTCGAAACGGTTTTCTCATTTGTAAGATGTCGCATATTCCATTTCGGTTTAAATTGGAGGTGCTTTTTAAAACGGGTCTTCGTTTTTGGATTCTCCCTTTTTTATCCGCCTCCATCTTACAAACGTATCGCCATATTTTTTGGGGAATCTTTGACGGAATCACCGGCAAGGAATCTTCATTCTTTAAAAAACTAGTATTAAAAAAATAGAATCTGTTTAAGGATCGTATTTTGATTTCCGGACTTACCGTTTCCCTCGTCATTTATAAGCCGAACTTGGAAGTGCTAAAAGAATCGTTAGATTCTCTTTTGCAGTCCGTTCTATATCAAAGCCAAAATGGGACCGAAAGATTGGAATTCGTTGTGGATCTCATAGACAATTCTCCCGAACGCAGCGAAGGCGCCGACAAAATTTTAGAGGAACTTCAAGCGAGAAAGGATTTAAAAAAGACGAAAATTGATTTTAGATATTTTCATTTTCCGGAGAATCTTGGTTACGGCGCCGCAAACAATCGATCTATCTTAGAATCGAAAAAAAAATTTCATCTTGTATTGAACCCAGATATCAAAATGATTCCGGAGACGATCGAGCTTTGTGTTCGTTATCTAAAGGAAAATCCGACGTGCGACGCGGTGGTTCCGAGCGTTCTAAATTGGGAAAGTTTTGGGAAGGAAGCCGATTTCAACGATCTGCAATTTCTTGTAAAATCGTATCCTTCGGTTTTTGTTTTATTTCTGAGATCGTTTGCGCCCCGCTTTCTAAAACGAATCTTTCATAAACGATTGGACTCTTATGATCTGAGAGAAAAGGACTGGCAATTGACCCAAAAATCCGTTCCTCTGGTCAGCGGTTGTTTTATCTTTGCAAGAACGGAATCCCTTCAGAAAATTCGAGGTTTTGACGAATCGTTCTTTTTGTATTTCGAGGATTTCGATTTATCCATGCGTTTAAACCGCAAAGATTATTTTCCGGAAGTTAGGATCTATCACAAGGGTGGAAATTCTTCTAAAAAAGGTTTTTTGCATATTCGACTTTTTGCAATTTCTGCGTTTCGTTTTTTTAGAAAGTTTGGTTGGAAGTGGATTTGAGTTTTTCTTTTACGAACGTAAAGACCGTATTCATCAGGAAACCATTATGAAACAAAAACCGCTTACAATTCTTATCATGTTACTTTGTTTGGGCGGTTTATTTTTCGTTCAACTCTGGCTCGGAATTCCGTTTTCCGTTTCCGTGATGATCAGTATTTTTACTCTCGCAGCCGTCTTTTGGGTAACGGAGCCGATTCCCGGTTACGCGACTTCCATCCTAATCATATTTTTAGAAATCCTATTCTTTGCAAATCCGTTAGGCCTTCCTCTACTTAAAGTTGCACAAGGTAAGAATCCGGCGGCTTCCGTCTTTCTTTCTTCGATCGCAGATTCTTCGATCCTTTTGTTTTTAGGCGGTTTCGTATTAGCAAAAGCCAGTGTAAAAACCGGATTGGATCGTTTTCTTGCAAATCGAGTGATTCGTAAGTTCGGAACAAAGAGCCATCAGGTTCTTCTGGGTTTTATGTTCACTACCGGTTTTATTTCCATGTGGATGAGTAATACCGCGACGACTTCTCTAATGATTGCGTTATCTTATCCTCTGTTTCAAATTCTCCCAGAAAAGGAACCGTTTCGTAAAGCCCTTCTTTTGGGAATCCCATTTGCCGCAAACATAGGCGGAGTGGGAACTCCGATCGGTTCTCCGCCGAATATCATCGCCATGAGCCTTTTAAAACAGCAAGGGATTTCTGTTTCCTTTGGCACGTGGATCCTGTTCGCATTGCCGTTAGTCGTCATTCTGATTATTTCTACTTGGTTTTTACTTTTGAAATTGTTTCCGGAAGACGGGTCTCTGGAGTTAGTCGTTGAGTTTCCGGAGGTAGAGGGTGGAACCGGTTCGTATTCGTTTCAAGTTGCGGCATTCATCTTTTTGGGAACTGTCCTACTTTGGTTTACTGAAAATCTACACGGGATTCCGGCGGGAGTGATCGCGCTTTTGCCTCTCATTCTTTTTCCTGCGTTTGGAATTTTGAACGAGAAAGATATCAATTCTCTGGAATGGTCCGTTCTTTTGTTGATCGCCGGTGGGATTGCGATAGGAGTTGGTTTGCAACAGAGCGGGATGAGTCTTTGGTTTTCGGATATCCTAAAACCCATTACGAAACCGGAATATGCGGTTAGCGTGTTATTTCTTCTTTGTATTTTGGCTCTTCTTTTAAGCACCTTTATGTCGAACACGGCGGCCACCAATCTTCTTGTTCCATTTGCGTTTCCGCTTTCCGTCATCATCCTTCCCGGATCGCAAGTCTATCTTTTGGAAGTTTGTCTAGGAATCGCGTTGTCCGCTTCTCTTGCGATGTCCCTGCCTGTGAGCACTCCTCCGAACGCAATTGCCTACGCGGTGGGAGGTTTTGAAATCAGAGATATGATCAAGGCCGGATTGCCGGTAGGGCTTTTCGGTTTGCTTTTGACTTTGATCGGTTATTTTATATTTCTCTAATGTATCTATTTCCTCCTTAAAGTTTCTCTCACCAATCGCGACGTCCGTCGCATTCCTCATCACCCGTCTCGACTATTTGATTTTAATTTCAAAATAAATTTTTCGGAATACTTTGGTAAAATTTTGCTTGTGGAAAACCATATTTATGGCACCATAAATATGTGAAAACTACCTTGGAAATCCCGGACACTCTCTACAAACAGGCCAAAATCAAGGCCGCGGAACGAGGCGTTTCGATGAGGGTCTTAATCATTACTGCGTTAGAGCACAACTTGAAAATGGAAGAAGAATACGCCAGAATCAAGGCTGCGGAAAAATTTGAATCCAATCGATACGGATGGCCGGTGCTTCCAAAACAAAAGGGGATTAAGGTCACAAACGAATTGATCAACCGACTCAAAGAGGAGGAAGGTTAGAGATGGCTTATCTTTTGGACGTGAACGTTTTGATCGCGCTCAGCGATGCAAATCATACCTTTCACGAGACGGCTTGGAGTTGGTTTGATCAGAAGTCGAGAAGGGGTTGGGCTACTTGTCCCATTACTCAGAACGCGCTTGTAAGAATTCTGAGCAACACGTCTTATCCCGGGAGTCCGGGCGGAGTCGAAGTTGTTTCTGAAATTCTTCATTCTCTCTTAAAGGTAAAAGGCCATAAGTTTGTTCCCGATAATATCTCCATCAATTCTCCTTCTTTGTTTTTGAAATTCGGGTTCGTAAGTTCGAAACAACTAACGGACGTTTATCTTTTGGCTTTGAGCGTTCATCATAAACTCAAATTTGCAACCTTTGATTCTAAGATTCCGTTTCGAGCCGTTGAAAGTGGAAAGGATCACCTCGAGCTCATTGTCGCTTAATCATTTATGGAAGAATTATTTAAGAATCTACCCGTTTTATTTTTTAAGGATCCGAAAGAATGGGAACGCTGGTTAAAGAAAAATCATTCCGAAGCTGCTCCGATTTGGATCAAGTTTGCAAAGAAAGAATCTAAAATCGTTTCTTTGACTTATGCGGAGGCTCTGGACGTCGCGCTTTGTTACGGTTGGATCGATAGTCAAAAGCAAAAATTCGACGATTCTTTCTGGTTACAGAAGTTTAGCGTTCGAGGCCCGAAAAGTATTTGGTCCAAGATCAATCAAGAAAAAACGAAAGCTCTGATAAAAGACGGAAAGATGAAACCGGCCGGACTCAAAGCAATCGAGGCCGCAAAGAAGGACGGTCGTTGGGATGCGGCCTATGAGTCCCAGAGTAAGGCGGAGATTCCAAAAGATTTTGCAAAACTTTTAAAACAGAATCCGGATGCGAAGGAATTCTTCGAGAGCCTAAATTCGGCGAATCGATATGCGATTTTGTTTCGCCTTCATCATACAAAAAAAGAAGAAACCAGGATAAAGAAGATGGATCAGTTGATCGAGATGTTGAAGCGGAAGGAAAAGTTTCACGATAACTCGAAAAAATAATTTTTCAGTTAGAATAGAATTCTCCGTAGAAATCGCGGATTGTATTTAAGTTGGAACCCGTTTTCGAACAGGATCCATTGAATTCTTAAAAATGTGGATTGAGGAAGATGTTCTTTCGCTTACTTTAGCAAACGTTCAGTCGGCTCGGAAAAATTCTTTCCTACGAAGGAACGTTTGATTCTCGCCGCTTCATCCGATGGATTGGAAGTTTGTGGTCCCTCTCTGATTTTTTACTTCGTCGCGATTCTCAAAAAAGATCTTTCCAAACTCGGGCAAAAGGAATAATTTACCTTCAGTGTCTTTTTTCATTCTTCAGATTCGGAAATTTTTTATTTTTAGCATCTCATTCATTTTGTTTTCCTGTCTTCTTCCGGAAACGATGGATTCCATCTCTAAAGAGGAAACTTCGGAATCTCCTTCCGCGCTCGCAATTCTCCAAGACAAGTTAGATTCCGTTTTGCATCCGGAACACAACCGAGATCCGGAACTTCTCAAGGTCCTCGCGGGTGGAGACGTTATGTTCAATTGGGGAATTCGAGATACGATTCAGAAACACGGAGAGATCGCACCCGTGGAAGGTCTAAAGACTCTTTTCGGAGAAGCCGATTTCAGAATGGTCAATCTGGAAACTCCGGTGGTTGCTTCCAAAACTGAAGAATCCAAAAAGGCTTACATCTTTACGGCCCATGAAAAAGATATGGAGTCCCTCAAGTTTTTGGGTGTGGATCTCGTCTTCTTGGGAAACAATCATTCCTTCGATCACGGGCCAAAGGGTATGGTTGAAACCTTATCTATATTAAAGAAAATTAATATTCTAAACGTCGGCGCCGGAAAAAAAATGCCCGAAGTTTTCGGACCCTTGAGTCTGAGCCTAAAAGGAACCGATCTTAGAATCCATTCCGTCACTTCGATCGCCGAGTCCGCGCACTACGCAACCGCCGTTAAGGCCGGGGTCGCTCCCTTTTTACTTCCTTCTCTCCAAGCCTCCTTTTTTGAAAGAAGGGGACGGTCGAATTCCGCCCCTCCCGTTAGGATGGTTTCGCTTCACTGGGGAGTGGAATATTCTCCTTTTCCCACCGTCGATCAGAGAAAGATCGCCCACGCGCTCATCGATTCGGGGGTGAAGGTCGTGATCGGTCATCATCCTCATATTCCACAAGGAATCGAGCTCTACAGAGGAGGGGTGATTCTCTATTCTCTGGGCAATCTCATTTTTGGAAGTAGGAACTCTTACCTAAACCACAATCTGATCGCGATTCTTCATATCCGAAAGAATGTTTTGGAAATGGTCGAACTCGTCCCGATATTCGGGAAATTCCAAAAAGAAGATCATAAAATTCGTCCCGTAATCGGAAAAGAGGCGAGGGAGTTCCTACAAGAGATCGCGGTCCTCTCCGGTGAACTCGGGACGGAACTCCGCGTGGAAGAAGAAAGAGCATTTCTCGACCTTCGACCCAATTCTCCCTTGACCCCGGGCTCTAAACGCAAAAAATAGGATAAATTATCGGTTCTTCTGCTCGTCGCGTTCCGCAGGCGGGCTTTAACCATAGGGGAAACAATTGAGAAACTACGAACTCACCACCATCACACGTGTGAGCTCTCGGGAAGTTGCAAAAACTGAGGTTCAAGAAACCTTAGGTAAGCATTCCGTTAGCATCACTTCCGACGAAGATTGGGGCCAAAGAAAACTCTGGCATCCGATCAAACACGAAGAGCAGGGCATCTTCCATCACTACAAGTGTAGCGCTTCTCCAGAAGCGATCGCAAAAGTGGAAAAGGATTTTCTAATCAACCAGAACATTCTTCGTTCCATGGTTGTCCGTCTCAATGGCTAATGATATCAATAGAGTGACTCTGGTCGGCCGCCTAACGCGGGACCCTGAGTTCAAATCGATCAACGGGACTTCTCTTGTAAACTTCTCACTGGCCAACGGCCGGACCTATGTGTCTAACGGTGAGAAGAGAGAAGAGTCTCATTTCTTCGATTGTGAAGTCTGGGGAAAACCGGCCGATATCATTCAACAGTATTGCAAAAAAGGCAAACAGATAGCGATTGAAGGACGACTGAAGCAGGACACTTGGGAAACTCCCGAAGGAAAGAAAGCGTCTCGTATCCGGATCGTAGTGGAGAATTTCCAACTACTCGGTTCGAGAGACGATTCTTCTTCCTCTCCAAGGGAATCATCCTCTTCTTCCGGAGGAAATTCTTATCCATCCTCTCCGGAATACTACAGCCCTGCACCGGATGGTGACGACGACATACCGTTTTAATGAGGAACACTTATGAGTGAGAATGAAGTAAAAGAAGAACGATCTGAAAGATCGGAACACAGTAGCGAAACTTCCAGTGAAATGGAAGGAAAGCCACAGAGAAAACAGAATAAATACAAGAAGAAGGTTTGCCGTTTTACTGCGGACCCGGAACTTGCAAAACAAATCAATTATAAGAATATTGAACTCTTAGAAAGATTTATCACGAACCGTGGTAAAATCATTCCAAGAAGAATCACAGGAACCAGCGCTCGTTACCAAAGAGTTCTCGCGCGTGAAATCCGCAAAGCAAGAAGCATCGGTCTTCTTCCTTACAAGGTTAACTGAGGTACCAACATGAGAGTGATCTTACAAAAAGACGTTATCAATCTCGGGGACGCAGGCGACCTGAAAGAAGTTGCGGACGGTTACGCAAGAAATTTCCTTTTCCCGAAAAAACTCGCGGTTCGCGCGAACGAAGGAAACACAAAAGCGGCTCTTCACCAAAAGAAACTGGGCGAGCTCAAACGTGAAAAACGCAAAAAAGCGATGGAAGGTTTTTCCTCTAACTTAGTCGGAAAAGAATACGAGATTCTCGTAAAAACCGGCGGCGGGGATAAACTCTTCGGAGCGGTAACTCCTATGGACGTAGCTTCCATTCTAAAAAAAGATGGAATCGAACTCGATAAGAGAAAAATCGAGATCGCGGAGCCTATCCGCAGTCTGGGATCTTACAAGATCAAAATTCGCCTTGCAGAAGGAATCCAGCCTGTCATTACGCTTCACGTAAAAAAAGAAGAAGAGTAATCCTTCTTTAAAAGGGACGATGCAGTCCGACTCTTTATACGAACCGGAATCCGAAAGAGCCTTCTTAGGATTCCTTCTTCTCAAAGGAGCGGACAACCTCATTGATGTTCCCGTTGCTCCGGAAGACTTTTATGTGGATCTCCACAGACGAGTCTACCGGGCGATTACGGATCTCGTTGATAAACGAATCACGATCGATCCGGTTTCGGTCCTCAACTTTCTCAAAGAAAATTCACTTCTCAAAGACGAAGAAAAAGAATTCAATTATATCTATTCCCTCTATCGGGATACGGTCGTTACACAACCGCTTCCATACTACGCGACTCGGATCAAACGATTCTCGGAGCGGAGAATGTATGCGAAGATTCTCCAGGATTCTCTCGAACTCATTCGAAAAGAACCCGGGGACAACGAATCCGTCTTCAACACGGTAGAAAAAAATCTCACCGAAATTTCCAGAAGTATAGACGCTAAGGGTCTGTTGCCCGTGTCCTCGGACAAGGTTGCCCTTTCCGATTACATTATGGAAATCATGAAGAATCGGGGGCAGATCACCGGTCTTCGAACCAACTTTACGAAGTTAGACGAGGCGACCTCCGGCTTAAAGGAACACGAGCTTATGATTCTCGCTGCTCGTCCCGGTAACGGTAAAACGACGTTCGCCCTGAACATCGCGTCTAACGTGGCTCTCGTTTACAACCAACCCGTGGTCATCTTTTCTTTGGAGATGAGCCGGATCGAACTCCTTCTCAAAATGGTCTGCGCGGATTCTCAAGTGGAATCCATGAAGCTCAAAAAATCCGAACTCACCCGGGCTGACGCTCCCAAACTTTTGGAATCGATCGTTCGTGTCACTTCGGCGCCGATCTATATTGACGACTCGGGCGGTTTGACCATCGACGACTTTAAAGGTCGAGTGCGGAAACTTCTGACCACCGAAAAGATCGGTCTGATCGTCGTGGATTATCTCCAGCTCATGAGCGATCCGAAAAGTAAGGACGGAGGTCGTCAACAAGAGGTCTCCTCGATTTCTCGTTCCCTCAAACAGATGGCGAAAGAAGCGAGATGTCCGATCATCGCGCTTTCTCAGATGTCTCGGGCGGTGGAGCAGAGATCCAAGGATCAAAAACCGCAACTTTCCGACTTACGGGAGTCGGGCGCGATCGAGCAGGATGCCGACATCGTCTCCTTTATCTACCGAGAAGAGAAGGTAAAGGCCGACGACGAGATCACTCCCGAGATGCGAGGAAAGGCCGAGATCATCATCGCAAAGAATCGTTCGGGGCCTATCGGTTCTTTTCATCTTGCCTTCCGGCCCGAGCTTAGCAGATTTGATAATATAGATTAGTTCTTATCTCATTCGATCAATACAACAGGAAATAGAAATCATTGGAACACTGGATTCAGGAAAATTATAACAAACGCTCTTGGGCGGGAGAATTGAACGAGTCTCTGGAAGGTAAAAAAATCGTTCTCTACGGTTGGTCGTTTCGATTCCGCGATCAGGGCGGCGTGATCTTCATCGATCTTCGGGACAGAACCGGGATCATTCAAGTTGTAGCTCGCAAAGAACTCTTAGGAGACGCCTTCACACTTGCGGAAAAGGTTCGTTCCGAATACGTGATCGCGGTGGAAGGAACTCTCAAAAAAAGAGACGCAGAATCCATCAATCCAAGGATGCCTACCGGAACGATCGAAGTCGTTTTGGATAAATTATCGATTTTGAATGCAGCCAAAACTCCTCCATTTTCCTTGGATGAGTTTGACGATATCTCCGAAGAACTCAGACTCAAATACAGATATCTGGATTTCCGAAGGGAAGAATTGAAGAATCGAATGCTCAAACGTCACGAGTTCGTATTCGCAATTCGTAATTATCTCAACAAACGCAAGTTTGTCGAAATCGAAACTCCGATCCTAAACAAATCCACTCCGGAAGGCGCGAGAGACTTTCTTGTTCCTTCTCGTCTCAATCCGAATCAGTTCTACGCGCTTCCTCAGTCTCCTCAGATCTTCAAACAGATCCTGATGGTCGGCGGAATGGAACGTTACTTTCAGATCGTGAAATGTTTTCGAGACGAAGACTTGCGCGCCGATAGACAACCCGAGTTCACTCAGCTCGATATGGAATTCTCATTCGTGAGTCAGGAAGAAATTCTCGCGGAGATGGAAGGTCTGATCTCGAACGTTTATAAAGAAGTTTTTAATATTCAGCTTTCGACTCCTTTCCCAAGAATGACCTACAAAACCGCGATGGAAGAATACGGATCCGATAAGCCCGATCTTCGTTTTGGTATGAAGCTCGTAAACGTTTCTGAGATCGTAAAGGACTGCGACTTCAACGTATTCTCCGGAGCCGTAAAAGGTGGAGGAACCGTAAAGGTCGTTTGTGTTCCGGGCGGTTCTACGATCTCCAGAAAAGAAATCGAAGACTACACCGCGTGGTTGAACCGAGACTACAAAGCCAAGGGCCTCGCCTACATGAAACACGGCGCGGAAGGTTTGGAATCTACGATCACAAAACGTTTTAAAAAGGAAGAATTGGAAGCGATTTCCAAAGCCTGCGCTTCGAAAGAAGGGGACATGCTTTTTTTTGGCGCGGACGAATCCGATATCGTCAATCATTCGTTAGGCGCTCTTCGTTTGAAACTTTCCGAAAGATTTGAAACTCCCAAAGAAGGGGATACCAATATCACCTGGATCGTGGATTTTCCTATGTTCGAATGGAACAAGGACCACAAACGTTGGGACGCTCTGCATCACCCGTTTACTTCTCCCTCGGACGAAAGTATTCCTTATTTTGAATCTATGGAATCGCTTCAGAAGAATGCGGGCAACGCGACCGCAAAGGCTTACGACCTTGTGATGAACGGCGTCGAAATCGGAGGCGGTTCGATCCGGATCCATTCTCGAGACGTTCAAAATCAGGTGTTCCGAGTTCTCGGAATCGAAGAGGAAGAGGCTAAGGAAAAATTCGGATTTTTACTCGAAGCCCTCGAATACGGAGCTCCACCTCACGGCGGTTTGGCGTTCGGAGTCGATCGGATTCTAATGCTTCTCACCGGCGGAAAATCGATCCGGGACGTGATCGCATTCCCGAAAACCCAAAAAGGACTTTGTTTGATGAGCGAATGCCCTTCTCCTGTGGAAGAAAAACAACTCCAGGAATTGAAGATCAAACTGGTTAAGGTATAAACTTATTTCCTTGCGCAAAGAACAGTTCAACTTCGAAAACCAAGACCTCTATCGGAAGATCTGCGGGATCAACGACGAAGGGGTCAAGATTCTTGAAAAACAACTCGAGATGGATATCCTCCCCAGAGGGAACGGTTTTCAGATCGAAGGTGAGTCTGCAAAGGTGGACTTCGCACTCGACTTTTTTAGAAAACTCGAAGCGAACTACCGCGAACGTCCTGACCGGGACTTTACAGATTCATTCGACTTTGCTTATATTCTAAAAGACGCAGGTAAGGAACTCCGCAAAAAAAAGGTATGGGAGACCGAGACGGATCGGACCATGCCTTGGAAACCATCGGAAAAAATTCTCACCACCTATCGTGGAAAACATATCTTCCCGAGAACTCGAAATCAGGAAAATTATTTCCGATCCTTTCAAGACAATCTGATCACGTTCGCACTCGGTCCTGCGGGAACCGGGAAAACGTTTTTGTCCGTGGCAACCGCCTGTAGATTTTTACAAGCCGGAACGATCGATAAAATCATTCTTACAAGACCCGCGGTCGAAGCGGGGGAGAATCTCGGATTTTTACCCGGAGATCTCAATCAGAAAGTGGACCCTTATCTTCGTCCGGTTTATGACGCCTTGAACGAATGTATCGGCGCCGAAAAAACTCAAGAGTACATTTCTCTTACAAAGATCGAAATCGCTCCCGTCGCTTTTATGCGTGGAAGAACTCTTTCTAATGCGTTTATCATTTTGGACGAGGCTCAGAACTGTACGCTCGCACAGCTCAAGATGATTATGACCCGTTTGGGCCGAAATTCCCGCATGTGTATTTCCGGAGATTCGACTCAAATCGACTTGGATCACGGTCGTTCGGGACTCGAAAAAGTAGTGACTTTATTCAAAAACACGGATCAAATTGGAATGGTGTTTTTCGGGAAAGAAGATATTACCAGACACCCGCTCGTGGAAGTAATCGTTCGCAAGTTCGAGGAGTTGTAATCGTATGCCCAGTCCGGGAGAACAAATTGAGTCCGCGATGGCTTGGATTACGGACACCTTAACCCGGGTCCGGCCGATTCTTTTTGTTCGAAGGCTTCAGGTCGTTTTGGTTGTTATCACCTTGTTTATGGTGACCTGGATGCTCGCGATTCCGTTCTTTGGTCAGGACAAAATGGATCTTTCTCCGGACGGTCTTTATTCGGAAGGAAAAACCGCTCCTGAAAAAATCGTCTCCGCAAAAGATATCGTCTATGAAGACGAAGACAAGACCAAGGCTAAAAAACTCACGGCGTATCAGTCAGCTCCTTTTGTTTTCGATCGTGACTACGTCGTCCTCCAAGATTTTATCAACAAAGCCATCCAAGAGGATATGGAGAATTTTCGTTCCTTCAAGCCGAGTGTAGAAGGAAAAGCCTATCCCGAACTTTTGAACGTAGTTCCCAGATGGAAGAATCGTTCCAAGGAAGAAATCGAACTTCTTTACAAAACTCCCGGAAAAGGGAAACTCAAAGATCTCGTTCAACAGTATTCTAATTTAGTATTTTCTTCTTTTTGCATATTGAGGGATCTGCCTCCGGATTACGCGACTCTGAAATCTTCCGGCGCAAGGGTTCGTAACCAGGGAATCAAAGAACAGATCTCGAACTTGGAAGGGGCTTATATCATTCCGAGGTCGTTTTTATATAGGGACCCGGATACGGTAAACATTCTGACTCGTATGGCTCAGGAAAAACTTTCTCGTATGGATCCGGCTGTCCTTCCGGTCGTTCAGAAAATTTCCCTGAGTTATATCTATTCCAGTCCTTCTTGTTCGTATAACGAAGAAGAGACGCTTTCTCTTAAAAAATTTGCGTCCGATCGTGCGGAACCGGTCAATTCCAGGATCCTCGCGGGGGACGTGATCGTAAAATCCGGGGAGATTATCACTCCGGAAATATTCAAAAAACTGCAAATTGTAAACACATACGCGACAAGAGCGAACATCGCTTCGATCATTTCCATTCTTCTGATTCAAACTGTTTTTGTCGTTATCATCTATATTTTCCTTAAAAAATACAATCCGAAACGACTCAACGACGTTTCGAGTAACGTGATCGTGTTTTCTTTGATTTGGTTTTTGGTTTTGAGTTGTACGATCGCTTCCAGAATTTTCTTTAACTTCGAGACCAAATACGATACGATCTTTTATTTCGCTCTCTTTGTTCCAGTGGGAATGGTTTGTCTGATCATAAGTTTTATCTACGACGAACAACTTTCGATCGCGATCGGATTCTATCTTTCCTTCTTTGTTTTTATGGCTTCGCATTACAATCCGACTTCGTTTATGCTCGGATTTGTTTCCTGCATCGTTTCCGCGAGTTATGGAAGAAATCTCAAAAAACGAATCGATTTTATCAAGGCCGGTTTATACATCGCAGGAGTTCAGATCATCATCGCTTCGAGCGGTTATCTTTTTGATTCCAGAAATTATTGGGTTGCGATCCCGAGCGGTTCTTGGCTCAAAGATTTGATAGAATCCAATATCTTTAAGTTGTATGTCCTCTGTCTGATCAACGGGTTTGCTTGTTCGACCGCGGCGCAGTTTTTACTTCCGATCTACGAATATCTTTTTAACGTACCGACCCGTTTTAAATTGCTGGAATTGGCCGATACGGGGCATCCGTTGTTGCAAGACCTTCTTACAAAAGCTCCTTCGACTTATACTCATACTTTTTTGGTCGCGGCTCTTTCCGAACGAGCTTGTCAGAATCTAGGGCTCGACTGGCTTCTTACGAGAGTGGGAGTTTACTTTCACGATATCGGCAAGATTCCAAACGCCGGATTTTTTGTGGAGAATCAGCATTTGATTCCCAAAAAAGAAAACATCGATAAGAACAATCCGGCGCTCGCAGCTAAGATCGTCATCGATCACGTGTTAGACGGGATTGAAATGGCGAAGAAGGCGAGACTTCCAAGGGAAGTAATCGACTTTATTCCGGAACACCACGGAACTTCTACGATGGCTTTCTTTTATCACAAAGCTCTTTCGGAACTTTCTCCCACTCAGAAGAAAAAGCTTAAGAAGGAAGACTTTCAATATCCCGGTCCGAAGCCCCAGAGAAAGGAAACCGCCATCGTGATGATCGCGGATTCCTTGGAGGCGGCTTCGCGTTCTCTGGAAGAAATCACTACGGAGTCCTTGGACAATCTGATCACAAAGATCATCAGCATCAAACTCGCGGAAAACCAATTGGACGAATGCGGATTGACCCTCGGAGATCTCGAGGTGATCAAAGCTTCCTTCAAAGAAGTGTTATTATCCAGTCTTCATTCCAGACCTAAGTATCCAAGTATGGAAGCGACCAAGGCTCTTGAAAAAAAGAATCCGCTGAGCTCGTCTTCCAACGGTCATAAGAATTCAAAAACCACGGTTTCGGGGAAAGGAAACTGACCACCGACTTCATTTCCATTTCGAACGACTACGGAAGAATCCCTTGGTGGAATGAAGAAGAAGTCCTTCGGAACTGTAAGATCCTATTTCGAAAAGAACTCGGAAATTCTTCCTGCGAACTGAGTCTTTTGCTCATAAGAGATTCCGATATGAAAGAGATCAATCTTCTTAGAAGAGGAAAGGACAAAACCACGGACGTTCTTTCCTTTCCCTTGGAATTTGATGCTTCTCCTTTGAGTGCAATTCTCCAACAAAGAGCAGGGAAACCGCATTCTACCTTACCTCCGATCGCGTTAGGCGAAATTGTGATCTCGATCGATACTCTTAAAAAACAAGCTCTCGAAATCGAACATTCCGAGAAGGACGAATTCTATCGACTGTTAGTTCATGGCTTTTTACATCTCCTCGGTTACGATCACGAACGCGGCGAGGAAGAAGAAAAAATTATGAAGGCAAAGGAAGACGAATGTCTGGAAATTCTCCAGGATCTTTAAGAAAGATGCGCGGGATCGTCTTGGAGTCCAGAGAGATTCCGGGAGGAGACGCGGTCATTCGTTTGTTACCGGAAGAGGGGATCGTAGAAAACTTTCGAGTTCGAGGAATTCGAAAAAGTAAAACGAGACCGATCGCTTCGGTGGAACCGGGTTCTCTCACGAGCGTGGACTATTACAACGCGAGAAATCAGCAAGAGATACATAACGTGAAAGAGATCGCTCTCCTCAATCGTTTTGACCGCGCGAAAGCCGGTTATCTTGGGATGGTTCTCGTTTCCTATCTCGTCGAACTCGCTTCTTCTTTTACTCCGGACGGCGCGGAACATCCCGGAGAATTTAGACTTCTTTCCGGGGCTCTGGAAGAACTGGAGGAGAACGGTCCTTCGATCCTGATTCTTCCCTTTGTAAAACTTCGTCTTCTTGTCTCAGGAGGATTTCTTTCAAAGGAACTTCTCTGTCATTCCTGTGGAACCCCGTTAAAAGAGATGACTTCCGTAACGTTGCAGACTTCTCCCTTGGAAGTCGTTTGTGGAAATTGTCTTCATTCCAATGAAAATGATCTCGGTCTTGTTCAGTGGATTCAAACTTTTTTAATGTTACGTTTTCGAGACTTGAAGGAAAGAAAAATCTCTGTTGATACAATCCTGGACCTCGACAGAATTTGCAATCGGATGCTCGAGCCGATCCTTCGAAGGAAACTCAAATCGACTTCCACACTCTACGAAGCTCTGGGAGAGAATCTTGGAAAATTTAATTAAGACCGTTCTATTGTTTTTCTATTTTTCGATCCTCTTATTCCTTGTGATTTTGGACATCCGCTGGGATCAAAAGACGCCTGTTCAAATTCCCGTGCAGGTCGAAAGAGAAGAAAGGGGAAGACGATCAATACTTGTTTCCATGCTTGACATTAAAAAAATGGTATTTCAGGAACTGGAAATCAGTTGGGAAAATTCTAAAAAGAAAAACGTATTCTATGAAAGGAAATAACCGTATCGAAACGCATTTTATATTCCGCTTAAAGTCGAAAGAATGTTTGGAAAGGTTATGATTCAAAAGGGTGGTTTTTGTCGGAGTTCCGACAAGGGAAAACTTCTACTTGCAAAATTTGATTTTTGTGGTAAAGAGGAATTTCCCGATTTTTTCCACCACCCACCCCTCCACCCGAGTTTGGGCGGGGCGGATTTTCACGGAAAAATTGTCGTACTTCCGACGGGTTCCTTCTCAAATTCAAACAACGTGTAACCGGCTTGTCGCCCTCAATGGATCGCTCTTAAAATGAAAGAAACTGAAACGCTCAAACAAATCGTATTAAAAGTTCTGGAGGAAGGGGTGAAGGAAATCACTTCTGCCTTTCCGGATTTGGACCAGAGTTCCTTAAAAATAAAAATTGAATATTCCAGAGACGAGAAGTTCGGAGACTATTCCACCTCGTTCGCATTAGAAAATTCTAAATTACTAAAAAAGAATCCGGTTCAGGTTTCGCAAGACCTTGTCGCCGCGTTACAAAAAAGAACTGACCTCTTTGAGACTGTCGATTTTACTCCTCCGGGATTCGTCAATTTTAGAATTCTTCCCTCCTTTCTTTTAAAGTTTATCGAATCTTCCATTCTTTCCGGAAATTATTATCCGAAAGTATCGAACCCCCTTAAGATCAACTTAGAATTCGTATCCGCCAATCCGACCGGACCGTTGAACATCGTTTCGGCGAGAGCGGCCGCTATGGGGGACGCGATGGCGTCTCTTTTAAAAGCAATCGGTCATAAGGTAGATAAGGAATTCTATATCAACGACTTTGGAAATCAAGTTTTCTTACTCGGCGTTTCTACTCTCGTTCGAATTCGAGAACTCAAAGGGGAATCTTCATCGATCCAAGAAGCCGAAGACACGACTCCGATCGAAACGATCCTCGAAAAAAATATTCTTCCGTCCGAAGGTTATCGGGGAGAATACATTAAGGATATTGCAAGTTCTCTCTTGAAGGACGCGACAAAATCCCCTCAAATTGAATCTCTCCTAAAGGAAAAAAAATACAGGGAACTCGCGGAACTTTGTTCCGTCTGGACCGTAGAAGACAATCTCGTCTGGCAGAGAAAGGATTTGGACGCGTTTGGAGTCGAGTTTGACAACTACTTCAGCGAAAAAACACTTCACGACGCCGACAAAGTTCTGACCGTGATGAAAGATTTGGAAAAATCCGGAAAAATTTTTGAAGAAGACGGGAAGAAAGTTTTTCGTTCCACGGAATACGGAGACGATAAGGATCGTGTCGTGGTCAGAGACGACGGCCGACCGACTTACTTGCTCGCTGACATCGCGTATCATAAGAATAAGATCGAGAGAGGATACGATCGTATCATCGATATCTGGGGACCCGATCACCACGGTTATATCGCGAGACTTTCCGGTGCAATTCAATCCTTAAACTATCCAAAAGAAAATTTCAAAGTGATCATCGCACAACAAGTCAATCTTCTCGAATCAGGACAAAAAGTGAAGATGAGCAAACGTGCGGGTTCCTTTCAAACCATGAGCGATCTCATCGGCTTTTTGGGGAAACACGGCAAAGACGTGGGACGTTATTTTTTTGTAATGCGTTCTCTCGACGCACCTCTCGATTTTGACTTGGATCTTGCCAAGGACGAATCGGATAAGAATCCGGTTTTCTATCTTCAATACGCCCACGCGAGAATCTGTTCGATTTTTCGAGAAGTCGGAAACGAAACCTCCGCGGAAGAAGCTTCCAAACTCGAAATGTCCGAGGAGAGAAAACGACTTCTTTTCTGGATTGCAAGATATCCGGAAGAAATATTAGATTCTGCGAATGCGATGGAACCCCATCGTGTGACCAATTATCTCCAGAGTTTTGCGAAAGCGTTTACAATTTTTTATTTAGGAAGGAACAATCGTCTGAAGGACGCAACTCCCGAGGTTCGCCTTGGGCTCGCGAGAATCTGTCTTGCATCCAGAGATATTCTCTTTCAAGGTCTTTCTCTGATCGGAGTTTCAGCCCCGGAAAGGATGGATAAGGAATCCTAATGTCAGAACCGAAGATTATAGTTCTTTCTACTGGCTCGGAACTCACATCCGGAAGAAGTCAAGATACGAATTCCTCTTGGATCGCAAACGAACTCTTTGGGATCGGCTTTTCGGTTTCTAAGTTTGTTGTTCTTCCCGACGATCCAAATGTCTTAGAAGAAGAAATCGGAAACCTCGCAAAAGAATCCACAAAAGAAAGACCGGTACTGATGGTGATGACCGGAGGACTTGGCCCCACGGAAGACGACTATACATTAGAAATTTCTTGTAAGCTCGCCGGCGTTACTTCGATAGAAAGTCCCGTCGCGAGACAGAGAATCGAAGCCTTCTATCGTCTCAGAGGAAAGAATTTTGAAGAAGCGATGCAGACTTCGATTCGTCAGATCTCGGTTCCTGAAACTTCCATCATCTTAAACAACAAGGTAGGAATCGCTCCCGGATTTATTTTAAAGTTAGGCGAGAATGCGACCTTGAGTTGTATGCCCGGTGTTCCGGGAGAAATGACCGAGATGTTTAGAGAAGAGTTATCTCCTTGGATTTCGAAGACATTCTCCGCAAAGGAACTTCATTCCGGTTTTCGCTTTATCTGGTGGATGAGTGAATCTCTCTTTCAAAAAGAATTTATATCCAAAGAAGAATCGATTACAAACGGATCCGTCGTATGGGGTGTTGCCGCTAAACGCGGTTATATTCGCGTGAGTTTTCAATCGGGAGATCGAAAGCTCGTGGATTCTCTTTTAGAGAAGCTCGATCAGGTTTATGGAGCAAAATCAACTCCGGATATCTTTGAAGAATTACCTAAGATTCTCATCGAACAAAAAGTCACAGTTGGAACGGCGGAGAGTTGCACTGGCGGTTTGATGGCTAAGACCTTTACGGATCGTGCTGGATCCTCCGCTTATTTTTTTGGCGGAGTTGTTTCTTACGATAATAGCATCAAGGCGGGACTTCTTGGAGTAAAACAAGAAACATTAGACGTCTTTGGAGCCGTCAGCCGAGAAACTGCGAAAGAGATGGCGGAAGGAGCACTTTCGTCTTTGAAAACGGATTATACGATCAGCGTAACGGGGATCGCGGGGCCGGGCGGCGGAACCGCACAAAAGAAAGTAGGGTTGGTCTATTTTGGGATCGCTCAAAAAGGCGGAACCACCGAAATCCACGAACACTACTTTCCGTTTCCAAGGGCCTCCTTTCGCGAATACGCGGCTCATACTGGAATGTATTTATTATACGACTTATTGAAGAGGAAAGGATGAAACTTCTACCGATTGCGGGATTTAGCATATTCTTTACGATAGTGTTTTTTTATTTATTTGGAAATCCGTATCAAGCCGCTGTGGGAATCCAGAAGGTATGGGCGTTTTCTAAATCGGCTCACGCCGGTATGGCCCCCGATCCCCGTTTTCAGTGGAACCCCGAAGAAAATCTAAACGGTTATAAACACGAGAATTCTTATTATACCGTCCAGAGTTCAAACGGAATCGCGTTAGACGACACAAGAAGAATCGAATATCCCCTTAACGCGAAAGGATATCTGGAATATAAAAAGATCGGGGCTGAAGTGAATTTCTATTCCCCATCCGGAGAGATTCTCTGGACAAAAGAATACAGAAGTTATCCGAGAATTTCTCCTTCCGGAAATCTTGTTTTGCTCGTTGCGGGAGATCATAATCAGGTGATACTTTCCGATATCAACGGAAATGAAACCGGCGTGAAAAAAATCGACGGTCGTTTTTTGACGGACTATTCTTTTGCTCCCGATTCTAAAATTTGCGGAGTTCTTTTTTCGGGCGGCGAGTTGTTTGTTTTGGACTCTAAGGGTGGAATTCTTTTTAAAAAAGAATTGGGTTCCGAAAAAACTCCGGTCTTTGCTAAGAGTCTTTCTCTTTCTCCCGATGGAAAGAAGACGGCGATTCATCTTTTAAAAACTAACAAGGATCAGATTCTCGTTCTGGATGAAAAGGGAAACGAGGATTCTTCTTATGAATTGGATTCGATTTATCCGCATAAGGTTTATTTAGCAATTTCTAATACGGGTGAAGTGTTGGTTTCCGCTCCGGATAAAATTTCCTTCTACGACCGATCTGGTAAAAAGGGTTTGGAGGCGAAGCGAACTTCCGGCACCGGAGTCTATCAAACCGTCTTCCATAACGGGGATTGGTTTGCGGCTGAGTTGAATTCCGAGATTCTTTTTTTGGATGAAAAAGGAAAAATCTTAAAAAAAGAAAAGATCAAAATTTCCGATTTTCCGGGTAGATTTTTTCCTTCCGGCAAAACAGGTTCGGTCGTTTTGGAAACTGGGAAGGAATTGTTCCTTTATAGAAATTTATAATATTCTTATATAGTGAATCTTCTAACTTATTCCGACAAAGTGTTCTTTTTTAAAAAATGGCTTGCAACGGACTTCAAGTCCGTTTTGAGATAACGTCGCGTAGACTTTGATTTCGGGCCGTAGACATTCTAACTTGTTCTGACAAGATATTCTTTTTTAAAAAAGCTTGCAACGGACTTTAAGTCCGTTTTGAGATAACGTCGCGTAGACTTTGATTTCGGGCCGTAGACATTCTAACTTGTTCTGACAAGATATTCTTTTTTAAAAAAGGCTTGCAACGGACTTCAAGTCTGTTTTCCGATAAGATCGGAAAATTCTTAACTTCAGACTTCGTAGATGGACAAAGATTTATAACTTTTGTTTCCTTGTTTATCCAGAAGCGCGATGATTTCGGTTCTTTTATCTTTCTCGATGTTAAAAATTAACTGATCTGAAATTTCGCGACAGATATAAAGACCTCTTCCGTGAGAATCCGCGAGACCGGGCGGAAATCCGGTGGCCTCGTCGACCGTGATATGACGATCGAGTCTTTTTAAGATTTCTTTTTTATCCAAGGAACCGAAATGATCCCGGATCACGATGATGAATGTATTGTCGGCGATCCCGTATCCGATTTCAAAGAAGTCGGATTCTGCGAGCTGAATGTTTTCCAATGGAATCACAAGATCTCGAGAGGGGAGCTCGTATTGATATTTATAATTTCCTTTGGAATCTCTCGGCGCCCGAATCATCGCGTTAGACGTAAGCTCTTCTAAGATTTGATTGATCGCATTCGGAGCTCCTTTTTCCACGAGAAACTTCGCGATACGATTGCAGAGAAAGTTTCTCTGTTCGTCCGAATAGATCCTTTTGTAAACGATACTTTCCGGTTGAGGGACTGAAAATTCTCGATCTTCCGCTTCGGATTCTTGAATGATAAAATCCGGACCGAAGTATTTTTCAACTCCGAAGATGTCTTTGGTGAGAAGTTTACGAACCATCACCGAGATCAACTTGATATCCAAAAAAGAATATTTCGGAATGATGTTCCAGATTCCGTGTTTGTATGCGAAGTTGATGTAGTCGTTGATATTGTATGCGGTCATCAACGTATAAAGAACCTGAGGAAATTCGTGCTGTATCGTTTTGATGAGATCGAGTCCGGTTTTTCCCGGCATTCGAATATCGGTGATCACAAGATGGATCTCTTCTTTTTTAAGAATCTGAATCGCTTCGTCGTAATTCTCCGCGTCAAAAACCCGATACATTCCGTTCAGCAAATCCTTGATCGCCTCTCGAATCGAATGAATGTCTTCTACGATGAGAATGTTGTACATCAGGAAGAATACCCGTTGTTCTGAGTAAAGGGTAGGGAAACTCTGAAACGAGTTTTCCTTTCGAACGATCTGACCGACAATTCTCCTCCGTGTTCTCTTACGATCGAATGACAGATCGAAAGTCCGAGCCCGGTTCCGATTCCAGTCTTATTCTTCGTGAAGAACGGAGAAAAGATTTTGTCGATGAGATTGTCCGGAATTCCACCGGCATTGTCTTCCACGATGATGTGGACCATGTTTCTGGTCTTTCTTACTTCCACGCGGATCTTTCCTTCTCCATAGTCAAAGGCTTGGAGAGAATTCTTAAAGAGATTGATAAAAAGGCGTTCCATCTTTACCGGATTGAACTGAAATATAGTTCCGGGTTCGCAGAGAATTTCCCAGGTAATATTTTTTGATAACACGGGATAAACCCAAACCACGTTTTCCTTTGCTTTTTGGATCGTCTCGGAAATGTCCGCGGACGTGGTTACGAGTTTGTCCGGTTTTGCAAAGCTGATGATATCGGAGACGATCATCGCGGCGCGCGTTAGATCCTCTTTCATCATATCCAAACGTTTTTTAAAAAAGTCCGGATCAATGGAAGTAAGATTGTTCAAAAGACTCTGCAAAGTTAAACTCATTCCCGTAAGAGGGTTGTTGAGTTCGTGCGCGACTCCGGAGATAAAAATTCCCAAAGAAGCAAGATTTCGAATTCTTAGATTCTCTTCTTCCTTTTCTTTGATTCTTGTAATATTGCTTACTTTCTCCAAAACGGAACCGATGAGTCCGTCTTTTTCGATCGGATAAAAATCCAGATATAAGGTTTCTTTTTGTCCTCTTGCGGAATGGAAAATCTCCCGATTGACGTCGGATTTCGGATATTCAAAATATTGATTGAAGTTTTCTTCTCCGGTTTTCATTTCCTTCATCGGACAATAAGGACAAACCGCGGTTCGATTGTAGAGGACCTCGTAGCATTTTTTCCCTATAATGGAGGAAAACGACGGTTGACCGGAAAATTCGAGCGTGGATCGGTTGACCCTCCGAATACGAAAACCCGGATCGATCAATACCAATGGCTCGGTAATCCCATCCAAAATGGACTGTAGTTCACCGGCTCTTTCTAAGAGATTTTCCTGCAACGAGGACATGAAGATTCAATATTGTAGAGAATCTTTAAAAGTTTGCAGTAACTTTTTTTTATTTTTTGCGGATTCCTGGTTCTGCATTTCATGAAGTCTCAGGACTTGCACAAGAAAATCCTCTAAAAGTTTTAAGTAAAATTCTTGCTTAAACGCGGATCTTTCTCGGTTGCTTCCTTCATCCGGAAGAAACTGAATCGGATAACGCATTTCTTTTCCGTTCCGATTGGACTCCACGAGAATATCGTCCACGTTCTGATCCAGAGGAGTTTCGTCGATCAAGCGGATGACGGTCACATCGGAACCGTCCGCATTCTCAGCTTTTACTTCCGTTATGACTCGAGAAAGAGTGGTTCCCGTAAATTCCAAAAGGATCGATTTACTCTCCGCTCTTTCGATCCCGCTTCTTCCTTCGGAAATGGAATGTTTCGTGACCTTGATTCCCTTTCGATTGGGAAAGTTTCCTAAAAAAGAAATATAAGTTCCGCTAGGAACGGAATCGATTCTTTCTAATTTGATAAGTTCTCTTGCGACTCCGAGGTCTTCGTAAATTCTTAAAATTCTTCGATTGAGAATGGAAGCGGTGCTCGAAGAAGTCGCTTTGTGATCGTCAGTTTCTCTTCCTTCTGAAAACAGAGAGAACGCTACAAAGAATGAAAGAAGGAAAAGAAAGAATCGAGAGGAAAGAATTTGGATCAGAGAAGAAAGAACTTTCGTAAAAGATTCTTCTCTGATTTGATTTCGTCTGAAATTAAGGAGTGGTTGCCGGCGCCGCAGGAGCCGCGTTGGGAGCCGGAGTCGTAGTAGGTGTATTGTTTTCACTTTTGGTCTCCTCTGGAGGTGCGGTCAGAGTCGGTGCTGTTTCCGGCATCAGTTTATCTTCCTTTTTTGCAAAGAGAAAGGAAAGAAAAAGAGAAAGAATGATAAAGAGAATCGCGGTCACTCTGGTCGCTTTGGTAAGAACGTCCGCAGTGGAAGAACCGAAAACGGATTGGCTGGAGCCCCCGCCTAAAAGTCCTCCACCCTTGCCGGTTTGAATCATAACGAGTAAAACCAGAAAGAGAGAAACAACAACGAATAATGTAAGAATGACTCCGTTTAACATATCAGTTCCTGAAAAAAAATTGAATCCTTTGCCAGATTATGAATCCGCAGAGGAGTGACAATTAAAATACTCTCCTCTGGTAGCTTCTCCGACCAGTTTCAGCGGGTTTTAGAAGAGTCCTTGATAGGAATCGATCTTCTGACTGGCTCCTCCCACGAGTCCTCCGTCGATATCTTTTTCCTTTAAGAGTGCGGTAACATTGTCCGGTTTTACCGAACCGCCGTAAAGAATCGAAAGGGATTCTGCAACGCCGGAAGCTCCCACAAAAAGACCCGCGACTTCCTTGCGGATAAAAGCATGAACTTCCTGAGCCTGGGCCGGGGTCGCCACTTTTCCGGTTCCGATCGCCCAAACGGGTTCGTAGGCAAGAATCAGGTTCGAGAAAGAATTACTTTCGATTCCTTTTAGGCCTTCTTTCACTTGGGAAGCGATGACTTCGAAGGTCTTTCCCGATTCTCTTTCCGCTAAGGTTTCCCCGACACAATAGAGGGCGGTATATCCGTTCTTTAGAAGGTAGTGGATTTTTTCGTTACAGAAAGAACTGGATTCTCCCAAGAACTGTCTTCTTTCGGAATGTCCGATCATTACGACCTTAACTCCGATTTCTCGAAGTTGTTCCGGAGAAGTTTCCCCCGTAAACGCAGCGAGTCCGGATGGGTAGCAGTTCTGTGCTCCTACGACGACTCCGGTTCCTTCCAAAATTCTTGCGACGCTCGCTAAGTGAAGGGGGGAAGGGAATACCATCGGGATTCTATCCTTTGCGACGCTTGGAATTTTTTCCTTAATCGATTGTGCCAAAGAGATGGCTTCCTTTTCGGAAAGATTCATTTTCCAATTTCCGGCGATCACTGTCTTGCGCATGGTTTCCTCATTGATTATGATTTCGTGAAAGATGGGAAGAGTTTGTGGGAAAGCCTGTTGGCTTCAAGGACTTTTTAAGTTGGAATGTTTCCTACATCCTAATTCGCTGTGGAGGAATTCCGGATCGGATTCGCAAAAATACCTGCTTGATAAAGAAGCGAATAAAATTCATTCTTCGTATCGCAGATCAAAAGTATCAGTGATGAATTTGAAAAGGAAGGTTTGATTTGAATCTCACTCTGTATTCTAAATGGATAAAACGATTTTTTTTATTCTGTTGTATTCTCCCGTTTTTTTCGCTTCCATCCAACAGTCGGGCTCCGGAATCCGTTACGGCCGCACCGGGAAGTATCTTGTTTTCCAAATCAAAAAACGTTCGTTTGGAGGAGGAGAAATTATCTATTTTCTGTGAAGACAAATGTTCGATAAAGGCAACGTATAAGATCAATTCTTTACAAAAGGGAGATTATCTTTTTTCTTTTGTTTTACCTGCGTCCGCAACGTTGGAAATTCTTCACAATCAAAAAAGAATCTCGGTCGCGTCTAAAGAAAAAAAATCCCTGAAAATACTTTCCCAAGCTATGAGAGAACAAAAAAAGGAATATGGGCAATGGAAGCCTTTTGATATTCCTCATATCGCTGAGTTTCAGCTCGAACTCCCCGTTGGAATTCAAGAATTAGAAATCCTTTATACGATGCGACCCGGACAGAATGAAACTGGTTTTGGATATCTTTCTTTTGGAAATTCCGATTTCTGGGGAGTGATAGAATACGATCTTTGGCCCGCCAAGGAATGGGTTTCCGAAAATTTTAAACTTACTTTCGAGATGAGCGTTCAGGAAGAGCGGAGCTTTTTCTTTTTCGGAAGACGAACCGTAGAATGTTTCGACGCGAAGGATTTGCGTCGAAACAAATTGGAGCCTTCGGAAGAAACATTCAAATCGGGAAATCGGATTCTTACCTATCGATTTGGATTTCAATTTCCCGATGTCCTTCGATGTTTTTACGATATGGACGGGGCCCTCTACTGAGTTATTGAAAGATAGAATTCGGGTTTAGGATTCTATAATATTCTAAAATTTGATTTGTTGAAAAGAGGCAGAGGATCGGTCGCAAACGGATCCGTTTCTCACAGAAGATCGGGATCCGCGCTTGTTTTTGAATTCGAGTTTATTCGGATTCTTTTTTCTTTAAGGCTTCTACGCCTGGAAGTTTTCTTCCTTCCATAAATTCTAAAGAAGCTCCGCCGCCCGTCGAGATATGAGTGATCTTATCCGCGACTCCGGCCTTGTTGATCGCCGCGATGGAATCTCCTCCGCCTACGACGGTCTTTGCTTTGGATTTTGCGATCGCCTTGGCGAGAGCCATCGTGCCGCCCGCAAATTTATCCATTTCAAAAACTCCCATCGGGCCGTTCCAGAAAATGGTGCCCGCGTTCTTGATGATCTTTTCGTAGTTTGAGACGGTTTTGGAACCGATATCCATTCCCATCCAACCGTCTAAAATTCCCATCTTATCCACCGACTTTGTTTTTGCTTTGTCGCTGAATGAATCTGCGATGATATGATCGACCGGAAGTTGAAGATCGACTCCGGCCACTCCGGCTTTTTCGATCAACTGAAACGCTTGCACTTCAAATTCTTTTTCCACAAGAGAATTTCCCACAGGAACCGCTCTGGATTTTAAGAATGTATAAGCCATTCCTCCGCCGATAAGAAGGTGGTTTACCTTATCAAAAAGATTGGTAAGAACCTTAATCTTAGAAGAAACCTTCGATCCACCGATGATCGCCACAAAAGGACGAGCCGGTCTGGAAAGAAGCGCCGAAAGTTCTACGATTTCTTTGTGCATCAAAAGTCCCGCGTAGGCGGGAAGAAGATGTGCGATTCCTTCCGTAGAAGCGTGAGCTCTGTGAGCCGCTCCGAAGGCGTCGTTTACATAGACGTCCGCGAGCGCCGCGAGCTTTTTAGAAAAACCCGGATCGTTCTCTTCTTCTTCCTTGTGAAAACGAACGTTTTCGATTACGAGGATTTCTCCGTCTTTTAATTCTTTCGATAACTTAACTACGTCGTCTCCGATCACGTTCTTGGAAAAAAGGACGTTTGCTTTTACGAGTCCTTTGAAAGCTTCCACGACGGGAGCCATGGAGAATTCAGGATTCACTTGTCCTTTAGGTCTTCCTAAATGACTCGCTATAATGACACGGGCTCCTTTTTTCAGGAGGAGCTCGATGGTCGGAAGCGTTTTTTCGATTCTTGTTTTGTCGGTGACTTTTCCGTTCTCAATCGGAACGTTAAAGTCCACTCTTAGGAAAACTCGTTTTCCGGCGAGGTCGACGTTTTCGAGTCTAGGCAATTCCATGAATTAACCTTTTTTCGCCATATAACGGATGAGATCGAGAACTCGGTTCGAGTATCCCATCTCATTGTCATACCAAGAAACCAATTTGAAAAATCTAGAATTCAATTCGATACACGCGTCCATATCAAAGATGGAAGAAAGGGTAGAGCTCACGAAGTCGTTGGATACGACCATGTCTTCGGTGTAACCCAGAATTCCTTTCATTGCCCCCTCGGATTCCGCTTTCATTTTCGCTGAAATTTCTTTTAGAGAAGTTTCTTTTGTAGTTCTTACGGTTAAGTCTACTACTGAAACGTCTGGCGTTGGAATTCGGAAAGACATTCCTGTGAGTTTTCCGTTTACTTCCGGAATACAAAGTCCGACCGCTTTCGCGGCGCCCGTAGAAGCGGGAATGATATTTTGCATGGCTCCTCTTCCTCCGCGGAAATCCTTTTTAGAAGGTCCATCAACGGTGGGTTGAGTTGCGGTAGTCGCGTGAATCGTGGTCATCAAACCTTCTTCGATTCCAAAATTATCGAGAACTACTTTTACGATCGGAGCCAGACAGTTGGTCGTGCAGGACGCGTTAGACACAACGTGATCGGTTGCTGGGTTGTATTTTTCGTTGTTTACACCCATTACGAAAGTAGGGATGTCCTTGTCTTTTGCCGGAGCGGAGATCACGACTTTTTTGGCTCCGGCTTTGATATGTTTTTCCGCGCCGACTCTGTCAGTGAAAAGTCCAGTGGACTCGATTACGTAGTCTACTTTCAAATCTTTCCACGGAAGTTTTTCAGGATCTCTTTCCGAAACGCAGAGAACTTTTTTTCCGTCTACGATGAGTTCTTTTTCGGTATGTTCTACGGTTCCTTGAAATCTTCCGTGAGTGGAATCGTATTTGAGTAGGTAGGCCAGGTTATCAGGAGTAACTAAATCATTGATTGCGACAAATTCCAGATTGGGGTCTTTGATTCCTGCTCGGAAAACGAGTCTTCCGATTCTTCCAAATCCGTTGATGGCTATTCTAGTCATTTTCTTCCCTTTGTTGTTTAGATTTATTCAAGATCTCCCGTTTCCGACGGACGCCGAATGGGGAGAATTTTTAAGATTTGATTACAGTATTTTCCTGGAACATTCTCTTGAAAATCTGTTTTTTCCGGAGAAAAGGAGAGGATTTTTAAAAATAAACCTCGAAAATATCGTTCAGCATCGCCTCCGTGAGGGGCTTTGTCTTAAAGTCGGAGAGAATTCCGAATTCTTTCGCCTTTGCCCGATCGTCCGGATTGTCCGAAGTCGTGAGCATTACGATTACGATCTTTCCCTGGAGTTCTTTGGGAAGCGCGTCGTATTCCTCGAGAAACTCCCAGCCGTTCATTCCGGGCATATTGATATCCAGAAAGATCAGATCGGGACGAGGGTCCTCCGGACTGGCAACCCTTCCTCTGAGATATTTTAAGGCGTTTTCTCCCGATTGTTTCGAAATCACCTGATCCGCAAAGTTCCCTTTCCGAATGACACGTTCGTGAACGAAATTGTCGGATTGGTTATCGTCGACGAGAAGGATACAATTTACTTTCTTGTTCATATTCTTAGATTCGGAATCGTAAAATAAAAAGTGCTTCCGAGATTTTGAGTCGATTCTATCCAGATCTTTCCACCGTGCAACTCTACAATCTTTTTGCAGTTTGCAAGACCGATTCCGTAACCTTCGTATTCGGAGTCGTGATGAAGTCTCTGAAAAATAAAAAAGATACGATCAAAGTATTTGGAGTCTATTCCAATTCCATTGTCTTGAATCGAAAATTGCCAGAGATCGCCTTGTTGACTTACTCGAATCTGAATTTCGGGAGCCGTTCTTTCCTTTCTAAACTTGATCGCGTTTGCGATGAGATTCTGGAGGAGTTGTCTGAATTCCACTTCGTAGACTTGCAGAGAAGGGAGTTCGTCCTTTGTAATTTTCGCTCCGGATTGAAGAATCAAACTTTCCAGATCGGCTCTGACTTCTTCAAACAAAGTATTACAATCCACGCGGATCAGTTTTCTATCCCTTCCGATTCTGGAATACATGAGAAGCGCTTTGACGAGGGCGCTCATTCTTTTGGTCGCGAAGTTGATCGTCTTGAGATGCTTGTGCGCCGTGGAGTCTAACGTATTTGCATAGTCTTCCTGGAGAATTTGAATATAATTCGAGACGGTGCGAAGTGGTTCCTGCAAATCGTGAGAGGCGAGATAAGCGAACTGTTCCAATTCCTTATTCTTGGCTTCGAGTTCGTTTTTACGGATGAGTGTCGTCTCTTGGATCTTACGTTGTGTGATATCGATGATTGACGCAAGGACCATCGGACCTTCGTCGGTATCGATCGGGTTGAGACCGATTTCGACCTGAATTTCGGTTCCATTTTTTCTCAAAGCAAAAAGATCTCTGCCGGCGCCCATGGAACGAACCGAAGGCTCCGCAAAAAAACGATCTCTGTGATCGGGGTGTTCTCCTCGGAATCGATCGGGGAGAAGAATTTCGAGTTTTTGTCCGATCAATTCTTCTCGATCGTATCCAAAGAGTTTTTCGGTCTGATTGTTGACGAGGGAAATCGTGCCTTCGTGGCTCACGAGAATCATCGCGTTGGGAGCGGATTCAACCACGAGACGAAATCGTTCTTCGGCTTTTTTACGTTGTGTGATATCGATGATCGAAGCAAGAACCAAAGTCCCGTCTGCGGTTACGACCGGATTGAGTCCGATCTCGATCGGGAATTCGATCCCGTCCTTTCTCAATCCGAAAAGATCCCTTCCGGCTCCCATGGGTCTGACCTGAGGAGAATCAAAGAAAGAATTTCTGAAATCGGGATGGCGGTCTCGATATCGAACTGGAATCAGTTCTTCGACGATTCGTCCGACGAGTTCCGTTCTGAGATATCCGAAAAGTTTTTCAGTTTGAGCGTTGATAAAAACAACTTTTCCCTCTTTATTTACGAGGATGATCGCGTTTGGCGTGGATTCCACCATCAACTGAAAGGTAAGCTCGGAGAGTTTCATGATTTTCAAAAATTGTAAAATGGAATGTATTTTTGCTTGGTTTTGAATTTCTGCATATAAAAAGAAACCAAAAAAAAAGATACAAGTCTCAAGAAAGGATTGTTTCTTAGAGAATTACAAAAAAAGAAAATACAAGAAATTTCCAAAGTCAAATCTTAAAACATAAATTATCTATATATTCAAGAATTCTATATTAGAATTTATAGTTTTTTAAATTGAAGAGAAATTTCGTATTTGCTCAGTCAAGAAAAAATCTTTTCAAAAAAAGCCTGAATACGGACTTTAACGTCTGTTCGAATTCTATTTTTGACGTTTTTTTAGGAAGGAATGTGAAAAAAATTTCCTTTGCTCGTAGGCCCGTCTTAACGGATGGATTTCTTTTCTCAAAAGATTCTTTAGAAAAATCGAAACCGGGACGAAAGCCCGAAAGGAAAGGGCCGAAATTGGATGGGTTTTTTCATCCGGGGACGTTTAAAAAATTTTAGACTTGGTTTGTAAGAAAACTTTTAGAAGAGAAAAACTCGGAGAAAAGCGGGGAGTTCCCACATTTGTCTAAGGATTAAAGGGCTTTTCCTAATATGTTCTCGATAGGGATTGGGCCAAAATCTCTGGAATCGGAGCAAGAATCTCGGTTATCACAGAGGATAAAGTAATCTCTGTCCTTGAGAATGAGAGGTTCCGAATTGTCCCTTCCTGAAAAACTCGCGGGGAAAGGTCCGCGCTTGTCTTCAAATTGAAGGGTGTAACCGGCGCCGGATCCAAGATTTTCTTCCGGATTGTTGTTTCTAAAGAAGACCTTATTCTTCATTTGAACCGTTTCTCCGGGTTTTCCTGCGATACGGGAGAAAACAACTTTTCCTTCTTGTGTAGGATGTCTTACAAGAACGAGATCTCCGAGATAGAGATTGGAACGGTCTACAAAACGGGAAAAATAAATTCGAGTTCCGGGAGAATGGCCTGGGAGCATGTCTCGATTCTCCAAAACAAAAGGAAAGATAAGAAAGAATCGGATGAGGAAGGCGATGACTGCTCCGACGATAAGGCCGATCCCCGCTTGTTTTAAGAGGGACTTTATTTTTTCTCTTCTTTCTTTTTCCTGATTGGAAGAACTGCGGCTCATGCGTGCATTCTTTTCTCTCGAAGAATGGGGTCAAAAGAAAATCTTTTTTTTAGACTTGTTTTGAAGACTCCCGAGGAAAGTCCTGGAAAGGAAGGAAAAGAGAGGGAAGCGCGAAATGAAGTCAAACTATCAGGTTCTAGAATACATGGGAAAAAAACCGCAGATCCACGAATCTGTTTTTTTGGCTCCGGGTTCTCAGGTAGTCGGAGACGTAGTGATAGGAAAAAATTCTTCGATTTGGTTTCAGACCTTGGTGAGAGGAGACGTGAATTACATTCGAATCGGAGAGAATGTAAACATTCAAGATCTCACGGTGATTCACGTAGCAAGGGATGTTTATCCGGTCGAAATCGGAAACAACGTTTCGATCGGACATAGGGCGACGATTCACGGATGCAAATTGAAAGACAATTCTTTCGTGGGAATGTGCGCAACGTTGATGGACGACGTTGAAGTTGGAGAATTTGCTTTCATCGGCGCGGGATCGCTGGTAACACCGGGGAAAAAAATTCCTCCAGGAGTTTTGGTGATGGGTTCTCCCGGAAAGATCGTGCGTGATATTACTGAAAAAGAAAGAGAGATCATCACAAGAACGACAGGAAATTATATCAAATACAAAGAGAACTATCTTCAAGATCCGTTTTATTCTCGGAGTTAAAAAAAGAGAGAATAAGAAAAAAAAGGATGAGAAATGTTTAAGAGTGAAGAGGTCGTCGTCCACGGAAAATCTGTCGTAACTACGACGAACCTCCGTGAAAGCCGCGCGCCCCACCCTGATTGGGTGGAGGAGGTGGGCAGGTGGGAGAAAAGCGTGAGACTTTCCTCTAACACAAAGACCAACTTTTATCAAGAAGAATTCCCCTTCACAATTTTCGTCGTACCTCCGACAAAACCTTCTCTGAGAGAAAGGAATTTTCTATGAATTCAAATCGTCTTCCCGGGGTTTATATCCGCGGAACCGGGGTCATCGGCTGGCCTCTTGCGTCTCTTCTTTTGATTCTCCAGGAAAAACTAAAACAGTTCCAGGTTTATATCGAGCCCTTTCGTCTAAAGGAATCCGAAATTCCGGCGATTCTTTCTCTCGTTGAAAAAGGAGCGATCGTCGTAGAAACGACGGATAACGACGTCGCAAAATTCTTCCCTGAATTTATCAAAAAAGAAAACGCGCTCTTAGACGCCGTTGTTCTTTGCGACTGTTCTCCTTCCGGAGTGGCCGATTCGAGGATCTCAGAATACAATACATCAGAATATTCTAATATTAAAATGTTTATAGCCCAGGGAAGCGAACACAAATTCGGTCCTCAGTTTATGTATCCGGACACGAGGACTTCTCTGGATAAAATTCTTCCCAAGATGATTCACGTCGCGACCTGCAACACACATACTCTCGCGGGATCACTTCGCTTATTAACGGAAGAATCTCCTAAAGAATTGGAATCGATCCTGGAAGAAGCCGACTTTCTCGTAATTCGCCGTGACGCGGATATGGCAAAAGACGATCCCCACGTTACCGGACCTCTTTTGGTTAAACCGGAAGCGGAATGGGGAACACATCATAGTAGGTTGTTAAACGAACTCTATTCTCAAATCGGAATTAAAATTCCGGTGACATCGTCTTCGGTTACGATCAATTCTCCGTATATGCATTTGGTTCGTTTTCGTTTTCGTCTTAAAAAAACTCTGAAAAAAGAGACCGTCTTAAAACGGCTGCAGAACGATCCTTATCTTTCGACTACGAATCTCATTTCCACAAATTCGATCTTTTCCTCGGGAAGGGATCGCGGACTTTATGGAAGAATCTTTTCTCACGCGGTCATTCCTCTTGGTTCCTTGGAGATTTTGGAAAAAGAAATCAGAGGTTACGCGGCGACGCCGGGAGATTCAAACGTTCACGTCTCGACGATCTACGCGGTTTTCAAAACTCTCGGGATAGAATTTGGTCCGACGGCTGAGTCTTTTCTCCAGAGCGTGGTTCTTCAGGAAATCTAAGATTTTTCCCGAGATAAGTAGGAACTCACACTTTTCTTCCAAACCGAGGATGTCGAAAATTCCGCTCTTTTGTAAAAAGAATCCTCTGCAAAGGATTTTTTTTCTTGAATCTATTTGTTATATTGAAATAAATGTCTAATATAACAACATCTAAACTCAAAGAACCCTTGGAAGAGGCAGGAAAACAGAAATGAAAGCTAAGAGTATTTTAGAAACGATCGGAAACACTCCACACGTAAAAATCAACCGCTTGTTTAACACAAAGAGCGAAATCTATGTAAAATTAGAAAGATCAAACCCGGGCGGATCCATCAAAGATCGTATTGCACTTTCTATGATCGAAGACGCGGAGAAATCCGGAAAGCTCACGAAAGATAGTATCATCGTAGAACCTACATCCGGAAACACAGGGATTGGATTGGCTCTCGTTGCGGCCGTTAAGGGATACAAACTCCTTTTAGTAATGCCGGAATCTATGAGCATTGAAAGAAGAAGAATTATGGCGGCTTACGGAGCAGAGTTTGAACTCACTCCAAGAGAAAAAGGAATGCCGGGCGCGATCGAAAAGGCAAAACAAATCGTTGCCGAAAATCCAAAAGCTTGGATGCCACAGCAGTTTGAAAACGAAGCCAATATCAAAGTTCACGTCGAAACCACAGCACAAGAAATTTTAACGGACTTTCCGGACGGACTAGACTACGTAATCACAGGAGTTGGAACCGGAGGACATATCACCGGCGTCGCTCAAGTCTTAAAACAAAAGTTTCCAAAATTGAAAGTATTCGCGGTAGAACCGGAAGCTTCTCCGGTAATTTCCGGAGGAAAACCTGGACCACACCCGATTCAAGGGATTGGAGCTGGATTCATTCCAAAAAACCTTCACACTGATCTTTTGGACGGAGTGATTCAAGTAAGCAAAGACGAAGCATTCCAATACGCGCAAAGAGCTGCAAAAGAAGAAGGAATCTTTATCGGAGTTTCTTCAGGAGCTTCTTTTGCAGCTGTGGCAAAAAAACTTCCTGAAATTCCGGAAGGTTCTAAGGTTCTGACTTTCTCTTACGATACGGGAGAAAGATATCTTTCGATCGAAGGTTTGTTTCCAGTTCCAGCAAACGCATAAGAATTTTTTGATCTAAATTTTCTCCACTTACAAACCCCGGAGTCTCTAAGGCTTCGGGGTTTTTTTATAAAAAATTCCATTTTTAGAATATGATTTTTGAGTGAAGTTTTCTCCCTTGAGAGATGTTTTTGCTTCTTTCGATGCTCATAGATTCCTCTCACATTTCGGATTAAAAAGAAATTATTTAAATGGAAAATGAATTTGTCTATAAACAACCGTTCACCAATCTCTTCAAAGGTTTGATGACAAATGAATCAAGAAGAAAATTTCTTGCAACACAATCGGTATTCTGCAAATTGCGGGTATGTGGAACCGATATGCGATATACGATCAGATTCAAAAGTTAGATCCCGAGAAAGATTGTCATAGAATCTCCTTTCTCTCCGGGAGTTACGATTTCCCAAGGGATATAGAAATCTCTTTAGCATTAGCATTCTTTAAAACGTTTGCGATTCCTTCTATCGCAAAAATTTTAGACGGGACAAAACAATTCGAAAACTTCGGACAAAAAAGATACGATGACACTGCGATTCTCTTGGGAGAATTTTTAGAAAACGGAACCGAGTCCGAAAACGGAAGAGCCGCGATCCGAAGACTCAACCAGATACATAAAAAGTATTCGATTTCCAATCAGGATTTTCTTTATACCCTCAGCACATTTATCTACGAACCCGTTCGTTGGAATCTTCGTTTCGGCTGGAGAAAGGGATCTCAGAAAGAGAAACTCGCCAACTTCCATCTATGGAAGAACGTAGGAAAACTCATGAACATCCAAGACCTTCCCGAAGACTATGATGCTTTTGAAGTCTGGAATCGGAAGTTTGAAAAAGAGAATTTTAAACGGATTCCGGAAAGTGAACGCCTTGGCAAAGCGACGCTTCATATCCTCGCCGGAAGGATTCCAAAAATTCCGGGAATTCAGACGATTCTTTTTCACGGCCTTTTTAGCCTAATGGAACCTCCTCTTCGAGACGCGATGGGATTTCCAAAGCCGATTCGTTGGATCGAGCTTGTTACGATTGCCGTTTTTAAGATCCGAGCTTTTGTTTTGAGAACTCTTTGGACTCCTCGAAAAAAACCGTTCCTTGTGACGAAGCGTAAAAACCCGACATACAAAGACGGATATTTGATTGAAAACCTCGGGCCAAGTTAGAATCTAAAACTTCGTGTCCTTCCTCCTCATCGTCGAATCTCCATCCAAAGCAAAAACCATCTCCGGCTATTTGGGAAAAGAATATAAAATTCTCGCGACTCTCGGACACGTCGCGGATCTTCCTAAGACAACTCTCGGAGTCGATCTCAAAAATCGTTTCGAACCGGAATACTCGATTCTTCCGGGAAAGAAAAAAGTCGTTTCGGAGATCGTCAAAGCCGCTAAAGAATCGGATAAAATTTATTTAGCAACGGACCCCGATCGAGAAGGCGAGTTTATCAGCGCTTATATCCGGGATCGTCTTAAAAAAAAATCAAACGTCTATCGTATTCGATTTTCTGAAATTACAAAGAATTCCATTCTCTCGGCGATCGAACATCCGACTCAAGTTCAAGAATCTCTCGTAAACGCTCAAAAAACGAGAAGAATTGGAGATCGTTTGATCGGATATTTTATCAGTCCCGTTCTTTGGAAAGAAATCGGTCCCGGACTTTCCGCCGGGCGGGTTCAATCCGTCGCATTAAAATGGATCTGTGATCGGGAAGAGGAGATTCGCGGCTTTAAACCGGAAGTATATTATAATATTTTAATTTATTCTCAAGATAAAAAAGGACAAGAAGGGATCTTTCAAAGAGTAGGAGATAAAATTCTTTCCAAAGAAAAAGCGGAGTTAATTCTTTCTCGGATTCAAAAAGAAAAAAATCTGATCATCGCGGATAAAAAGGAATCGTACGGCAAAAACTTTCCTCCGCCTCCGTTTCAGACCGCGAGCTTACAACAGGAAGCTTTTCGTAGATTTCAATTTTCCTCTAAAAAGACGATGAGCATCGCTCAGAAATTATACGAGGGGATCGATCTCGGAAACGGTAAAAGGGAAGGGCTGATCACTTATATGAGAACGGATTCTACACGTCTGAGTCCGGACTTTGTCTCTCAAGCGCAGGATTGGATTCTTTCCAATTTAGGAAAGGACTTTCAGGAAACCGCGATCAAGGTAAGAAAATCGAGCCGCAAGATTCAGGATGCACACGAGGCGATTCGGATTACGAACGCTACTCTGACACCTCAAGATGCAAAGAGAATTCTAAGCAAGGAAGAATCTTCCCTTTACGAACTCATTTGGAAAAGGACCATCGGCTCCCTTCTTCCACCGGAAGACTTTATAAAAATTGAATATTCTATTCTTTCCTCGGGTGAAACCTTTCGATTGGAAACAAAAAAAACTCTTTTTCCAGGATTTAAGATTCTGAGTGAAACCGAAGATAAGCCGATTCCGGTTTGGGAAAAAGGAGAATCCGTTTCCGTTTTTAAGGTCGAGGCGGAAACAAAACAAACCGAGCCTCCGTCTCGTTATTCGGAAGGTTCTTTGGTTGCAAAACTCGAAAAGGAAGGAATCGGACGGCCTTCTACGTACGCAACGGTTGCGGAGACCTTGTTAAAACGAAAGTATATCGATCAGGACAAAAAATTCTTCTTTCCTCTTCCCTTGGGAGATAAGGTAAATTTTTTTCTTCAGTCGAGTTTTGGAGATCTTTTCCGGGAAAAATTTACCGCCGAACTCGAATCAGATCTGGATAAGATCGAACAAAACGAATCCGATTCCTTCGAAATATTAAACCGACTTTGGTCCACCCTTCAAACTCAGATTGAAAATAGTAAAAAGACTTCCGGGGCCGTTCGTAAAGGCTGGGTCGATATTCGAGAAAAGAAAAAGGAAACCGGCTGGGGAATCTGTCCTCTTTGTAAAGAAGGGATTCTTCAAAAAAAGAAAACTTCCAAGAAGAAGGAATTTTTTCAATGCAATCGGTTTCCCGACTGCGAATATGTAAGCTATGAACTTCCGGATCGCGCGGATCCTTCTCCCTGAACCTTTTGTTTTCAGAAAACCATTTCGTTTCACAAATCCCTTCTTTCCGTTAGGAGACTTAAAATCCTTTTGGAACCGGATACTTCTTTGAGATTTTAATACGAGGTTTTCCACAAATAATCCCAAGGGATTAGCGCTCTGTTAGAATTTTGCTCCTTTCTGAGAACGTTTTCGTAAAAGAAGAATGCAGTTCGACTCAAAGTAAGCATGTTATGTTCGACTTGTTTATTTTTTACGCGAAACTCCTTCTTTCAACCCGCGTCGTATTTCTACATAAGAGCTTACAGCTTTTCCATCTGCTGAAACAATCGGGTTTCCTACTTATAAAACGCACAGACTTTCTAACTCTTATGATTTTATTTGAGTTTTCTTCGATGAGATGTATAATGTTTATATAAGAAGTTTTATCGAATTCTACTTCTCGTTTATTTTTTAAGAGTTTAGCGCTCCTTCCTCTTTTGGATGTATGATATAACTTGAATATTGCTTGTATTTTGATGTTTTGGCTTTGTTTTGTTGAGTTTTGATTAGTTGCAAAAAATAGAATATTCTAAAAATAAAGAATTACATCGGAATTTTAAAATAAAAAATACAAGATTATAAAAAAATATTTATTTTTTTATAAGGATAAGTCGTAGTGGTAGTAGAGAAACAAAGACACTTTGGTTCTTGAGAGGCCATCCTAAAAACGATTCGATTTTTGAAGATGGACTCTAAAGCAAAAACAAATACAAAACTTGAGGTTTCAAATCATGAACACTAACAAATTAATTTCTGTAATGTCCCTTTTGGGTTTTCTGGCTGCAAGCTCCGTTTTCGCCGTATCGGAAGACGTGGAAGATCAGCTTTTGGAAAAGGCTATCGTAGAAAGCGCGGTGACTAAAGAACAAAAAACCGCAGTAGGGAATTATCTAAGAGCCGTCGCTCATCAAAAAACGCAGAGAGCCGAAGAGTTGAGAGAACTCGCCGGAAGATCCACAGGTGGTAAGTTTCTTGCGAGCAACGCTCAGTCTCAAAAATACATCAAACAAGCTCAGATGTTGGAAAGAGAAAATGCGAGATACCAAACTCTTCTTGGTAACTTCTAATCCGGAAAAAATTTGATCTTTGTGGTTTTTGAAAAGGCGCTGAGGCGCCTTTTTTGTTTTTAGAGGAATATTCCGTTTTTATAAAATTCTCCTGAAACGATGAGTCCGGTTGTTCTTATTAGCCGAATTTCTTTTCCATCAAATTTTTAAGTTCGTTCAAATCCTTTTTTACCCAGTTTGCGTCTTCCTCGAATTTTTCAGAACTCATCTCCGGCGTTTTGAAAAGAGAGAATACTACCTCGCTTCCTTCCGCGTTGGGGAGAATTCGCATCGGATTGTGGATCCGTTCTCCCGTTGGAAAGATCACGGTGTGATCGATGATTCCGAATTCATTCGGTGGCGTAAAGACCGCCTTGAGTGTGCCCTGCGGAGCTTCGATGATCCATTCTTCATCGTTTCCTTGTGTGATGGACTTGCAAAGTCCGGAGGCCCACTGCGGAAAGTTTTTTGGATCGGAAAGGTAAGCGTAGACGGTTTTCCAAGAGACTCTTATGGAAACCCCGATATGTTTTGTTTCTAAGATTGGAGACACGTTTGAGTTCCCTCCTTTGTTTTACGAAGAATTCCAAGTTTTGTGTTTGGAGCCGCGCGGTATATTCTAAAAATGGAATCTTCCATAGGAAAGCGCTTATTCGTTTCGTTTTGGGATGACGGACCAGGTCCCGTCGATCTTTTTTACCTGTAATGAAAGATCGTAGAGTTCTTGGAGATGAGACTCTCTGAAACAGTCTTCGATAGGACCGAAGGTCAAAACTTTTCCTTCCTTTAATAAAACGGCTTTGGAATAGAATTCCGGAATTTCTTCCGGTCGATGAGTGATATACAGGGAAGTGAATTTTCTCTGAGAATGATAACGTTTTAAAAATCCTAAAAAATCCTCTCTGGCGGTTAGATCCAAGGAAGAGCAGGGTTCGTCCAGAATCAAAAGATCCGGCTCGCTTACGAGACTTCTTAAAAATAAAATCTTTTTCTTTTCCCCCGATGAGAGCGTAACGTAGAATTGATCCTTCTTGGAGAGTAAGTCCGCGTATTCCAAAATTCCCAATGCTTTTTTCTCTTCTTCCGCGCTGGGATCTCTGTAGTATCCGATCGTATGAAAGAGTCCGGTTAAGACGACGTCCAGGACTGTGAGTTTTCTTTGAAGAGCGTTCTCTTGCTGAGAGGCGTCCAAGATTCCGATCCTCTTTCTCAATTCTTGAATAACGGTTTCTCCGTAGGTTTCTTGAAAGAGTCGAATGGTCCCGGAAGTTGCCCAGATCATTCCATAGATAAGATTGACAAGAGTGCTTTTGCCGGCTCCGTTTCTTCCCAGAAGCACGCAGTGTTCGTTTTCAAAAATCTGAAAACTTACATTTTCAAGAATCGTCTTTCCGGTGGGTTTATAACTGACTTCCTCGACGGAAAGTAAGGGATCCGATTTCAAACGTTTTTAATTCTCCATTCTCGCGATGTTGTAGAGCTTTCGGAGTTTTTCACAGGTTTCTTCAAAGATCTTTTTATCAGTAAGATCGTATTTTTGAAGTATGGTTTCGTCTATCGTGAAAAAAGACGCCTTCTTATCGATACAATCCACCATCATGTTTGCGAGATAGACGAGTTCGACTAAGTCGTGATATACGCTTCCTATTGCCATAAACGGTCTGTGATGAAATTCTATCATCTGAACGAGATCGGGAGGGAAGTCCCATTTTCTTGCGAGGAGTCCGCCAAGGGTCGGATGCGAAATTCCGATCGAGATCTCTTCTAAGATCGTAGAACTTCCGAAGTCCCTGTCTTTTTGATAATTGGATAATTTAATAAAAAGTTTTTGATCCAGGGAAAGAAGAATAAATTTTCCAAGATCGTGAAGGAGAGCTCCGGCGGCGGCGATATCGGCGACCCTTGTCATTCCACCTCTGCCTGCGATATGGCGTATAAAAAAACTGCACATATTGGAATGATTCCATACTTCTTGCAGTTTCGCATAACGTCCATCCATGATCTTTCGAACTCCGGAAACGTAGAGAAGGTTTCGAACGTTTTTGAGGCCTACCACTTTCACGGCTTGGACGATGGTGTTGACCTTGTTTCTACTCGCAAACCCGGCGGAGTTGGATAGTTTTAAAAGGTCCACGCTCAAAGCCGGATTTTTTTCGATCTCGTTTGCTATTATCGAAAGATCGGAATCCGGATTGTTACAAAGAGAGATGATTCTTGTGAGAGTATTCGGAAGAGGAGGAAGGCCTTCGATTTCGGCCAGGATTCTTTCTTTGAGTTTGGTCGTGATATCGATCGGGACGATCTGTTGCGGAACTACAAGAGTAGCTCTCGTAAGTTTTCCATCCGTATCCACTTTGAATTTATCGGAACCGATCCCTGAATTTTTTAAGAGCAGTTGGATCAGAACCAAACCGAGTCCAGCGCTTTCTTGAGAATCGGAGATGTCCATGAATGCGTCCGAGAGATCGTTGTATTTTCTCGCGGACTCGATTCTTTTTTTAATTCTTTCGGTTTCTTGCGGAAGAAGGGCGGCGTCGTTTTCTACGAGGATCGCAAGACTATTGTTGATCATCTTTGCTCGGAGATGAATCTCGAAATTACTGTTGACTAAACTTTCTCTTTGATCGTCCCAGTGATGAGTGATTTCCTGTTGGAAGGTTCTCATTCCTTTTGCGTATTGGTCCGCGTTGTGGATATCCAGATTCTTTTTGAGAAAGAAGATTCTTTTTGCGTTCGCCTTATTTGCGTTCATCAAAATTTCTTTTAGAATCGTAGAAATCACTTCCGTTAGAAAAAGCCGATCGATCTTTCCGAGAATATTAAGCAATAAATTATAGAGTTGTTGGTGGTCCTCTTCCGATACGAATTTGTATTCGATATCTATGTCTTTTCCGTTGAGAAGAGTGTCTGTAAGTTCCGTTATGTTGAGCATCGATAGGCCTTTCTCTTTGCAATTTTTTGACCAATCCGAAATAAATCCAGTCTTTCCGGAAAACATTGTCCGGGGTCGGATTTATTCTTTCCATTGTATCAGAGGAACGTTGGAGGATAGAATGGTGTTGATCCGCGAAACAGAAAACGAAATCGAGCAACAATTGCGTTATTTTTTAGAGGAGAAATTGGAAGGAATCCTAGAAGAAGCCAGAAAGGTGAAAAAACGGCGTCAGGAGGTCCTACACGGGAAGAAAACGGGGGAGTTGGTTCCTCAGGATATTCTCGTCCAGGAAAACCCTGAAGAGGGGCAATTGACGCTTTGGGACGAGGCTCCAGGGCAATCAATGCGAACATAATAAAAGAATGGACATTGAAAATGCCTGTTCTTACAATTGAACCAATGGACAATAGCTTCTTTTCAGAAAGCGAAAACGGCCAGGGTCTCCCTCTAAAAAGGGACATTCTCGACATCATGGACTCCTACCGGTACATGAACTCCTCCTACTTCTTTGATTTTTTATCCGACGGTCGCTGGGATCACGGCACGGGTTGGATTGAAAAGAATATGAGCGGGGCGGATTGGTCTACTCGGTATGTCCCAGAGAGCATCGAACGTTATAAGAAACAGACAAAACGTTCTAGAAAGTCTCTCTAAAACAATCCATTTCCGATCCAAGCGATTTCAAAGAGATTTGAGATCGATACTCCTTATTGTCTTTTTTAGAAAAGAAATAAAACTCTCAAGCGCAGGATTCAAATTTTTTTGAAAAGAATATAGAATCTAAGAATTTCTTTTCAACCTTTCTCACTGAAAACAAATACAAACCTCCGTTTCACCCTTTAACTTTCTAAGAAAAAACTTTTAGAAACGTAAAAGCGTTTTTTCGTCCGAGCCGACGGATTCACCAAATCTTTGTTAGCTGTTTTATTTTCACTTTTCGAAGTTTGTTTGCATTAGAGAGGGACGACTTTTTGTCAGCGACGCTTCCTGGAGTCGATGCGGTTCCTGCCGTTTTGTAGGAAGTTGATTCCCGCCGACTGTCTTTCAATCCATAGAAGTTGACTCTTATGATTCAGGCTGACTGTTTTAAAATACGGCAGTGATAAGAGAAGAAAGGTTTCGAAGAGAATACTTTTTGCTAAGGGAAGAATCGGACTCTCCTTTTGTCGCGGTAAACGCGAAAGAAGAATCCGCCGATTTTATTTTGTAAATCGATTGATCCTTCGATTTACAAATTTGTAAGAGAAGGTGAAGAATGGTAGTTTTTAGGATTGATACATTCGTTTTTCGGAATATTCTATTTTTATTTTTCTTTCTTGCGAACTGCGCCGTTCAATCCAGCAACTTATGCGATCCGAGCGGGAGTTTGTTTTTTAAGACGGCGGCCCTCAAAATTCTCGCCCAAGATTCCACTTCGTTTTGTGGAATGAGCCTTCCCGTTTCAAAAAATTCGGCAATCAATAACAGCGGGCTGAGACAATGGTCCACACTTCTGGGAGTGGCGGGAGCTACTACAAATTCGCTCGGTGTTTCTACGGACGATTCCGGGAACGTGTATCTTACTGGTTCTACGAATGGAAATTTAGACGGTCGATACTTTGATCGGACTCTTTGATATTTTTGTGGCGAGTTACGATAACACGGGCCGTAAACAATGGACAAGGACCTTGGGAGTTATCGGTTCCAACACAACGGCTTCGGGGATCGTTTCGGATTCTTTGGGAAACGTTTATTCTACCGGAAAAACAAACGGAAACTTGGACGGTCAGGTTCTTACTGGAATTCAAGATCTCTTTATCGTAAAGTATGACAACGCCGGGAACAAACAGTGGACTCGTCTTTTAGGCGCGCCCGGTACTACGGCCGCTTCGAATGGAATCACGATCGATAGACAAGGAAATGTTTTTGCAACGGGCCAGACGAACAACAACTTGGACGGTCAGGTTCTTACGGGCAATCAGGATCTCTTTATCGTAAAATTTGATAGCGCCGGGAACAAACAATGGACCAGACTCCTCGGAGCCGTTGGAGCCAATACGAGCGCCTTTGGAGTTACAACGGACGCATCCGGAAACGTTTATTCTACCGGTTCCACATTTGGCAATCTCGACGGCCAGACGTTGACGGGAACCCAGGATCTTTTTGTAGTAAAATACGATACAGCCGGGAACAAACAATGGACTAGGCTTTTGGGAAGTCTCAGCGGTTCCTCTTTGACGGCGGCTTTTGGGATCGCCACAGATCCAACCGGAAGCGGGGTTTACGCTACGGGAGGAACTGGCACAAATTTGGACGCTCAGACTCGAACAGGCAATCAAGATCTCTTTATCGTAAAGTATGATCTTTCCGGGAACAAACAATGGACCCGTCTTTTGGGAGCGCTTGGGGCGACTGAGACCGGCTTTGGGATCACTTCGGATTCTTTTGGAAACGTCTATACAACGGGAGCTTCGAGCGGCGGTCTAGATGGGAATCCTTCCATCGGAGCTCAGGATCTTTTTGTAGTGAAATACGACGGCTCCGGAAATAAGCAGTGGTCGAGGTTGGATGGAGCAGGCGGCGGTTCCAATACCAACGGTAACGGAATTGTTTCCGACGTCTTTGGGAATCTTTATGCGACGGGCTTTACCAACGGAAATTTAGACGGTCTTACTCCGACGGGAACCCAAGACTTCTTTCTCATCCAGTATAAATAGAGATCTTTTCTGTATTCTCTTTCAAACGGACTTGAAGTCCGTTTTCATTCTTCTTTTCTATTTTTGGTTAGGAGCTTAAAAGAAATCGAAGATGGAGATTCAATCCGATTGGAGAATGGAAGTCGGGTAAGCGAAGAGCGGGCGGAGACTTCCGCCCGGGGAAAAGAAAATTATTAGTTGAGGAGTTTGATTCCGCCTACATCCATAAATCTTCTGTAGACTAATTTGTTTTTCTCTTTCAAAGGATTGAAGATCAAAATCACAACCTTATTGTAAGTCACGTATCCAGGACGATACTCGGTGTAGTGATGAGACATCAAAGTCGCTTTGTATTTTGCGTTGTAGATCGTGTAAGTGTGTTTGTTTAGAGATTCGTGAGATTGTTTCTTTTTCTCATCTTCCGTCTGATCCACAAAATTGCTGAGCAAGACCTGGTCTTTTTTCGGACCTTGTTCTCCGAAGATGGTAAACTCTAAAGCATTCTCAGGATGATTGGTAAGATACGTAACAATTTCCGTTAAACCGGGAATTCCCATTTTCACGGATTCCCCTCTGGAAATCTTAGCGTCGTATTCCTTTTTTTCCTTGTTGAATCTTTCTTCTCCCCAAACCGCTTTCGGTTCGAGTTTCTGAGGCATTAGATTTTGGAAATTGATCACAAAGGTATTGTTTTCAGAATCGTAACCTCTCCATTTTGGAAAAGGAACGAGTTCTCTTTTTTCCGTACTCACGGAAGAACTTTCATTCACGGCTATGATATAAGCCGAAAACTTAGCGGGTTCAAAGTCGCGGTTCTCCAGTTCCACCATAACATCCAGAAATTCTCCCTTCCCGTTGTCGGAATGTCTGCGGAAGAAGGATATGTTCTTCACGGCGAGACGTTCGTCGTAGTAGGAGAGGGGATAATAGTCTGTTCCTCCGTCCTTTTTGTTCGGATCGGGTTTTTCTGCATTTTGGCTATAGGATGACTGACCGAGGAAAAGAAGTAGCAGGCAAACAGAGATTCTCAAAAAAGATTTCATAGTTATTCTGGTCCGATGGAATTCTTACTAATTTATATCGGTCTCTACGAGCCGGAAATTAGGTTAGGAAAGTTGTTTTTTGCAAAAATTACCGTTTCCGGTTATTTTCGTCAACGTGAACTACTTTTGGGGAGTAATTAGAGGGAAGTTCTTTCTCTTCCACTTGCGCGTAGGTGATAATGATGACCTTGTCACCCTTCATTCCGAGTCTGGCGGCCGCCCCGTTGAGGCAAATTTCCCCCGATCCGCGTTTTCCTTCGATGATATACGTCTCGAAACGGGCTCCGTTGTTTACGTTCACAACAGAAACCTTCTCATAGACCCGCATTCCCGCCGCGTCCACAAGATCCATATCTACGGTCAGACTGCCTTCATAGTTCAGGTCCGCGTCCGTTACCGTAGCCCGGTGGATTTTACCTTTCATTATGGTTATCTGCATCTTAGGGTTTCCGTTATTCACTAAATAGTACCTTAAAAATTTTACCGGAGATATTTAAAAGCGTTTTCCGCTTAAAAAAGTGAATTTTGGTATTCAAGGTATCCATGCTGAATGGAATTTCCGCAAAAAGTGGGGAAATAATGTAGTTTTCGTAGAGATTCGGATATACCCGATTCTCATCGTAGACCGCATTCTTAAAATTTTCCAAAATCTTGCGAATGATCCTTTTCTCCTGTCGATTGAGATCGACCGCTTCCTCTCCGGGTTCTCCCGTCCAAACGATTTGAAATCCTGAGATTCCTTTTTCCGTAAGTCTGGGCTTGATATCAATTAGACCGTTTTTTCTCAGATGAAGCAACGCCGATTGAAAATCCAAAGCGCAGGGAGAATCTTCCAGATGGATATAAGTCTGATTTGTGATCAGTTTTGCGTTTTTTTGAAAGTAAACCCCGTCCGCGTAGTAGATCAGCTTGGAAAGAGACAAACGATCCCTTCCATTTGGGGATTTTTGTAGGATAAAAGAGATGACTTCTAAAAGTTTTTCCATATAAAGAATCTTGTGAGAATGATCGAACTGAAAGGAGAATTTCCATACCTTCGTTATGTGGATTTGCAGGAAAAATTTCGCCGATTTCGGAAAGAATGCGTTCTGTATTTAGAACACGGTCCCACGATCACCGGCGGAATCAATTATAATCTTGAGAATCTCCTCTTAGGGAAAGATTTTCTGGAATCCCAAGGGATCGCGGTCCATTTTATTCAGAGGGGCGGGGATTTTACCGCTCACGAACCCGGCCAACTCGTGATCTATTCTCACGTGGATTTGAAAAAACGAAATCTTTCTATTCGCTCCTTTCTGGAGAATTTTTTGGGCGCTTTACAAGACGCGGCTCTGAAGACCTGGAACTTAAGCCTCGTCTCCGATCCGGATTCTCCAGGCCTTTATCTTCAATCCGATCCTACGAAGAAAATTTGTTCGATCGGCGTGAACTTTAAGTCCTTTTTTACGAGCTACGGAGTCGCTTTTAACTTGAGCAACGATTTTCGCGCCTTTCGTTGTATCCATCCCTGCGGTAGAAACTGGACGGACATGACGAGCATCGAAATGTTAGGCCTCGACGCGGGAACGACCAAACGAAACGAGTTTCTTTCCTTGGTTCGAAAAAATCTAAATTCTTTTCTTCTTTCTTCAGAAAACGCAGTTTCCCACTGAAAACCTCGCGTTCTCCCATTTTATCCTCAAGAGAAAGCCTCTTTTCTTCCGATTGATGAAAGAGAGGTCAGAAGAGTGAAGATTTTCAAAAGTATATTCTATTTTCTTTTATTGCTGATCGTCTGCGAAGCGGTCGCGCTCGGAGCCGTGGCCTGGTCGTTTTTAGAATCTTCCCTGGCTTCTTTCGAACTCTTAAAAATCGCCTCCGATAACAGAGCGAGAGACACGTTAGGCACTCTTGCAAAGGCCGCTGAAAATTCCGGCTTGGACCGTAACTACGACGATATGAACTTCGTTTTTAACAGGATGACGAAGTTGTCCGAAAAAGACACGGACGGTTATACGATCAAAGAAATCTTTTTAATGAACGACGCGGGAATCGTCCTCGCTCATTCCAATCCGGAATTTCTTCAGGAAGATTTGAAGAAGAGAAAACCGGTGACACTCTATCAAGACGCACTTTATACAAGGGCCTTTCGTCTTCGTAAATGGCAGATCGGTATTCCGGTTTTGATGGGTGAAAAAAAAGAAGTCGTGGCCAAGAGCGGTTTTTTTTCCAAACTCGCGGGTTACTTTCCTGAAATCAACGAACCCGAAATTCTTCTTTCCGCGGCCGTCTATCATCCGATCAAACTCGATCGTGTCGCTGCGATTCATATGACCTATGATCGCGGAAACTTCAGGACCTTTGTCGCCAAACAAACCGAACTTCTGGAGTGGTTGGTTCGTAATTATTCTCTCATCGCTTTGGGTGCTGCCTTATTTTTAGAATTTGTTTATCTCCTTTTGACCTTGGGCAATTCCACGAGACAATCGGTTCCTGATTTGAGCTCGAGACCTCTCGTGGAAAAGGTCTCTCATTCTTCCGAAATGAACGTTCCCGTTCTTGCGAGAAAATCGAGTCCTCTTGATTCTCTTCCGATTCCGGGAAGTCTTGGCAACGCCTCCGCCAAAGTGGAGGAGCCGATTTCAACCCCGGTTTCCGTCGCTCCCGTTTTAACCGCGTCTTCGATTTCAGTTCCGCAGGTCGCTTCCGTTGTCACACAACCGATCGAATCTTCTCCCGTTGCAGTCGCATCGGTTTCTCATTCGGAGCCGTCAACGGTAAGTCCGACGATCATCGCATCCAAAGAAGAAGTTTTGGACGCGATCTACTTAGGATAAAAAAAAGAACGTGGAAATCCGATCCAGACTTTCCGGGAATATTCTCAAACTCAAGTTGAAGGGGAGACTCGACGCTTCGAGCGCGGAGGATTTTTATTCTTATCTCAAAACAAAATGGGAAGAAGGAATCCGGAAATTTTTATTTTCCTGCGAAGAACTCGAATACGTAGAAGCGGAAGGAATCAGCGTACTCGCTCGTTTTGAAAACTTTCTAAAAAACAGAGGGGCTTCCTCCGCCTATTGCGCGTTCAACGAAGAGTGTAAGACGTTACTCAGCTTTCTCGGGTTTGGAAAAACCATCGCCTTTTTTGAGGATCCTTCCCGCGCGGAAGAATATCTTTCTCTTATCAAAATTCAGGATCAGAGAAGTTCTAAAAAAGAATCGTTTCCGATTTCCCAGATCAAAAGAAACGAAGCCATTCAGTTTTATTCTTCGGGAACGGGAACTCCTCGTACCAGTTCCGGCGGTTCTCACTCCGTTTATATTCCCGAAATCCAGACCGTTCCTGAATTTGATGTCGCTTCTTCGGAATCTCCCGATGTAGTTTCGAATCCGGTTTCAAATCTAGAAACCGGTTCTTCAGAGCACGGTCTTTCGAGTCAGTCTCAGAGACTCGAAGCCTTCTTACAAGAAGAGGGAACCCATTCGTCTTCTTCTCCTATCCCTTCTAAGAAACAAGAATCCGTATCTTCTTCCGAATCCTTGTCTTACTCCGCGAAGGCGGCTCTGGAAAAAGCGATTCAGACCGAGAAGAGTTTTCCAAAACGAATCATCTACTGCGGCGCTTGTAGCAGTAGAATTCGAGTTTCCAAGCCGGGAAGATACCAATGTCCGGCGTGCCAGATTCAGTTTGACCTAAATGCCATGGGCGGAGTTCGATACCTAGAAAAACTTCTAGGAACATAAGAGTTGTCCAACGCCGCTTCGCGAAGTATCGCACTTTCATTTTATACGTTCTTATCCAGAATCCTGGGTCTCGTAAGAGATCACTTTATGGCGGTTTCCTTTGGAACCGGCATGGTTGCTTCCGCGTTTTCAGTGGCGTATCGTCTTCCCAACATGTTCCGCAATCTTTTGGCCGAAGGAACACTTTCTCAATCCTTTATGCCTCTCTACGCGGAGTCGGGAAAGATCAGCGAAGAAGAAGCCAAGGTCATGAGCGGCGCGGTCCTTTCCTTTTTGTTTTTTGTACTTTCACTTCTTGTGGGTGTGATGTTTTTCTTTTCTCCGTTATTCCTTCCGTTTCTCGTGGGGGGTACCAAGGAATATTCTAATTTAGTAATAGAGCTTACCTATATCCTCTTTTTTCTGATCGTTACCGCCAGCCTTTCCGCGATCTTTATGGCGATTTCGAATTCTAAAAATCGTTTTTTTGTTCCTTCTCTTTCTCCGATCATATTAAATTTAAGTTATCTTTTTGTCTTTATCGGTTTGTTTCCGTTTGTCTCCGATCTTCACGACCGAGTGATCGTTCTTTGTTCGGCGATCGTTACCGGAGGACTCTTGCAGTTTCTCGTGCAGGCTTGGTTTGTCTGGAAAAAAGGCGATATGCCAAAGATCAACTGGAACTGGAAACATCCCGCGATCCAAAAGATCTTTCGACTGATGTTGCCGGCTGCTCTTGGCGGAGGTTTTTATCAGTTGAGTCTTCTCGTGGATATCTTTCTCGCGAACTGGGTTCAAAATCACAATCCGGGTTTAGGTGCGGTTGTGAGTTTGGATTACGCGCAAAGACTCGTTCAACTTCCGACCGGAATCATCGGAGTTGCACTTGCTACCACGATTCTTCCCGCGCTTCTTCAATCCTTGAAGAATGAAAAGTGGTCCGAGGTGGGAACGGAGTTGTCGGCGGCTCTTGAGTTTGCGATCTTTCTTACGGTTCCCGCTGCGATCGGGATGTCTATTTTATCCGGACCTATTTTGGATTCGATTTATTTCGGAGGGAAATGGGATCATCTCGCGACTCATACTGCCGTTTTACCTTTGATCTTTTATTCGATCGCGATTCCTTTTTTTAGCATCAATAAGATTTTGATTTCCTCTTATTACGCTTTTCAAGACACAAAAACTCCTCTGAAGATTCAGTCCGCTTCTTTTACGATCAATATCGTATTGAATCTTTCCCTTGTCTGGTTTTTAAAACATTCAGCGATCGCACTCGCTTCCGCGATTTCGGCGTCCATTACGTTTTTATTGTTGGGAACACTTTTGAAAAAACACAGGGTCGAATTTCCCTGGCTCGCTCTCTTGAAAAAAATTTCCAAGATGATTATCCCGTTTTTTCTTTTGGGAACTTACTTGATCTTTCACAATCTATTCTTATATTCTCCGATTCTAAACTATTTGGAAGAGGGAGGGGTGAGTTACGCCCAGGCTTCGAGGATCAATCTTTGTATAGTAATTCTTCCCGCGATGATACTTTTTTTTGTTTCCAGTCTCGTTTTCCGCGTGGAAGGGATATACCTCTTAGTGGGAAGGTTCCGAAAAAAACACCGGATCACCTAACAAGTTGGAATGAAGTTTACGATTCACGTAAAACCGAACTCTAAAAAAGTCTTTCTCAGAAAAGAGGAGGATGGTTCTATAACGATTGCAGTCCGTGAACCGGCTCAGGAAGGAAAGGCGAACCAAGCCGTGATCGAAGCCCTTTCCAAAGAATGGAATGTTCCAAAGAAAAAGATTCAAATTCTTTCCGGAGAAAAAGGCAAACGAAAGACCGTCGAGATCGATCTCTAAGATATAAGTAAGACTCCAATACGATGCGAAATTATTTATTTCTTTTAATTCTAATCTTTTTTCCCGCGCTTCTTTGGTCCCAGACGGAAGATCCTTTTGACGAGCTCGTTCGTGAAAAAAAGGAAATTTTCGGAAGCGAAAAGGAAGAAAAATATCCCTTGAGAGCCGGATTTGTGGACTGGGAACGCTGGGAAGGGCACAGTTCGTTTCACGTCCTCTGGTTTATCCGAAAGACGGATTATCCAAAATTTAAGCAATTTAGAATATTCCCAATTTATAATTCTCTTGAAGCGAAGTCGGGTAACGCATCTAAAAGTTATCTCTTTCCGATCTACAGCTATCGAAGTCTGAATCTGGAAGGAATCCAAGACAATACTTTTCTTTCTCCCGTTTTTTATCGTCGAACCGTGGCTCCTTCCGGGGGCGGAGCAGGATATCGGGAGTCGACTAACTTTTACTGGTTGGGTTACAACTCGAGTTCGTCCGGGCCCGGCTTTGAAAAAAGTTTCTTCATGTTTCCCGGATTTTTTCCCTTGATCGCAAAGGAGAATGAATTGATCGGCGGAGTAAAATCGACTTCGACGATGATTCTCCCTTTGCTCTTATTTAACAAAGAATCTCCGGAAGAATCTAAAACTACGCTCGCCTTGTTTCACTGGGGCCACGACTTGGAAAAAAGATTTTTCCGATTCTTTCCTCTACTTCATTACTCGGCGGAAAAAACAAGAGAGGACTATTCGTTTACCTTTTTTCCTTTTTATCATCAATCCAGATCCAATAAAGAATCCAAGACGTTCACGATTTATTCTCCGGTTTGGTTTCAGGACGAGGAAAAGACGAGTGATTCTTATTCCGAATATTCTTTTAGTCCGATCGGCTGGTATAAGTCGAAATCGGTTTCGATGACTTCGGAAACTACAAAATTCTTATTTCTTCCTTTGGCTTTGTATTTACAAGAGAATGGAGAAGATTATAAAATCAGAAACTTTCTTTTGTTTCAATGGGGACAAGAAAAGGACTGGAGTTATTTTCGAGTTCTGCCTTTGCTCTATTGGTCGGGAACAAAGGGGCAACCCAATTCCTTTTTTACTTTTTTTCCCTTTGTCTTTTACAAAGAGAATTCGTACTTAAATTTATTTCCTGTATATTTTTCCTGGAAGGATTCCAAAGAAAAATCCGGATACGCCGGTCCTTTGTATTATCATTCTGAATCTCCGACCCAGAAGATCAACTACGTCCTAAATACCTACGTGAAATGGGAAAAAGATAAGGGAGTGAGCGAGATCATCAGCGCTCCGATTTTCTTTTACAAAAAGAATTCTTATCTCACGGTCTTTCCGCTGTATCATCACAACTACGACGGAGAAGAATTCTCGCGATATATCTTTCCTCTTATCTATCACAAGGACACAAAGGATTATTCCGAGGATTACGTAATCAACACGTATTGGAAAAAAGACAAGGATGGATTGTCCGCGGTTACGATCTTTCCGTTTTGGTTTTATAAGAAGAACGAATTTAAACATCTATTTCCGGTTTTCTTTTCCTGGGAAAACTCCAAGGACGATTCTTCGTTTGCGGGGCCTTTGTATTATCGAAATAAAACTTCAAATACTTCGAGCACTTACGTTCTCAATACCTATGTCGAATATGAAAAGGATCAACTGGCCGCTTTGACTTTTTTCCCGATTTTCTATTTTAAGAAAAATGAATACACTCATGTGTTTCCGGTATATTTTTCTTGGAAGGATCGAGATCAGGCCGTAAATCGAGCTGGCCCTCTTTTTTATCAGCATCGCTCGGAAGACGTCCATCACGACTACTATTTTAATACCTATTTCAAACGCGAGAGAGGGAAGGGGATCGTTGAGTGGATCAGCGCTCCGATTTTCTTTTACAAAAAAGATTCGTATCTAACCGTCCTTCCGTTGTATCATCAAAACTACGACGGAGATGACTTTACCCAGTTCGCACTTTTGCCTCTTCCGTTTTATCGGCATATTCGAAAGCAAGAATCGGAAACCCTCGTCCTAAATGCGTATTGGAGTAAGGACGCAAAGGGAGAATACTTGTCCTCCTTCTTCTTTCCGTTCTACTTTCATAAAAAGAATTCTTATCTCGCGATGCCCTTACTTTTTTTCTTTCAGACGGGATCCGAAACCGAAAAACAAACCATCGCACCCTTTTATTATAAATACAATTCCGCCAAGGAAGACGAATTGTTTATTCTCGGCTATCACGAGTATAGCTCAAACGATTCTTCCTTTAAACGGTTTTATCCGTTTTACTATTCTTCCGAAGAGAGGACCGGAGAATCTTTCTTAGGTTTGGCGGGTTTGTATTATCGCTGGAAGAATGCGTCGGGCGATACAACTACGAGGACGATCCTTCCTCTGCACTACTATCAAAAAAATGAATATAATCTCTGGTTGCCTTTTTACTATCGATTCGGAGGCGACGATCGGAATTACGTTTCTTTTAGTCCGCTTCATTATCGACTTCGTTCTCCCGGTGTGGATCGAGATTGGGCCTTGCTCTATTATTCATCCGAAAACAGAGAAGAGAAGACGAGTTCCAGTTTTGTAGCTCCTCTTTATTGGCAATGGAAGAATGCGGATTCCAGAGGAGATATTTTTCTTCCTGCTTATCTCAAATACTATGAGAAGAATAAAAACTTAGAGCTCTACTTCGGCGGGATCTCGATTTCCCAAACCGGAGGTAAGTTCGAAACTTCCTTGAAGTCGAGCCAATCCGGTAAAGAATTCTATGTGGATCTGGATTACGCTTTTGTATATAATCTTTTTAGCATATCTTTACGGAAGGAAGTTTCCAATCCCCTGACCTTTTTTGACGACGAGAAAAAAGAGGAACCGATTCCGGTTTCTCCGCAAGTGAAGAGTCAGAAAAATTTTGGCGGCAAAAAAGACGTCAGGATCGCGGTTGTTGGAGAGGAAAAAAAACAAGGTCCGCCTCAGGAAGGATCGAACTTTGTATCTTACAAAAAGTTAGCAAGAGAGAATTCCAGAAATTATTTTGGTTGGGAAGCGTTATTCGGAATCGCGAGTTATCAATCCGGCGACGATAAAAAACACTTTCGGATTCTTCCTCTCGGTTGGTTTACCTGGGGAAAGAACAACGAGGATAAAATTTTCGCCTTTCCGCTTCCCTTGCCGACTTTCTGGGGAACGATCGGAGACGAGTCGTATCGTGTCGTATTTCCGCTCTACGCCGAGCAAAAAAAAGGAACCGACTTTGTAAGATCTCTTGGGATTTTTCTTTTTGTCATGGAGCAGGAAAAGGATCGAAGAGAATATTCAGTTTTCTGGCCGCTGATACGTTATTCAAAATCCAAAGAGGAAGTCGCTTATCGTTTTTTTCCTTTTTTTGCTCATAAGGAGTCCGCTTCTTCCTTGGAAACAAAGAGTATATTCTTTTATCGCACCAAAGAAAAGACGGGAACCTACGAACATTCTTCCTTTCATGGAATTCTTTTTCCGTTCTATCAGGCTTCCGAAGATTACAATCATATGAACGCGAATAGCAACGGCTCCGGTTACAGTCTGTTTTTTCCATTCTATTATAGAGACTATGAAGATCGTATAAGCGACGGAAGCCCAGTCTTGAAAGAGAAAAATCTCTATACTCCTATTTTCTTATATTCTTCCAGAGAAAACGTTACCTTAAAACAAAAGAGCTCTTCTTTGCTCAGTCCTTTTTATTATAGCAGTTCGAAAGAGAGTGTCGTATTAGATAAACCTTATGTTTCCGAGTTGAATTTTGTGCTTCCGATTCCTCTTGTCCTGTGGGGACGGAAGAATGAGGAAAAATACCGGTTTGTTTTCGGTCATTACAGTTCTACTTCGGCGGAAGCTTCCTCTTGGAATTTTCTTCTTTTAACCGGCGCTTCGAAATTTAAACAGAACGAGAAAGAAGACGTATCTTCGTTTTATGTCTTTCCGTTTTACTTTGGAAAGACGATCACCGAAGGGGAGACTTGGAAGTTTAAATCGGATACGGTTCCTTTCTTTTATTCCGCGAAGCGTACTCCCGATTCTTATGACGCGACTTTTGCGTGGATCTTTAGTTATAAAAAGAATGCGGTCACTCAGGACGAAAGGCTTATTCTCCCTCCGTTAATTTATTATGAGAAAGAGAGAAATCCTTTTGGGCAAATCGATTCTTCCGTGTTTTCTCTTTTTTATTTTCATAAAAGTTTAAAACAAGGGACTTCGAAACTGGATACGTATTCGGATAACACATTTTATACGATCTTTCCGATTCCTCTTTTTTACACCTATGAAAGTGTGACGGAAGCCGAAACTAGAACCGAAACAAACGGTTGGACTTGGTTGTTTTTGGCGGACCTGGAACAAAAGAACTTTCCGCTTCTGAAAAAACAGAGTTTCGAATTTAGAATGCTCTTAGGACTTCTCGGAGGTTATTCTTCAGAAGTAGAACTTCAGCGGAGGAGTCAGTCTTGGAATGCGTCTTTGTTCTTTTTTAGAAAAACAAAACAAGAGAACGGAGTTCAAACGTATTCTTCTACTTTGATTCCGATTCTTTATTCCAATGAAGAAACTCCGACTTCTTCCGAAACAAATATTCTGATCTTAGCCGGAACGAAGACGGATCAAAAGACGGGGCTCAAACGATCCATGCTTCTTCCTTTTTGGTTTCAAAAGGAAGAGGTCACTCGTAAGGGTTATGTGGATTATGCAACTTTTACTCCCTTATTCTTTCAGACAAAGTATGTCCAAGAAGGAAAGGAAGCGAATCTATATACAAATCGATTTTTCCCGATTCTTCCGATACCGTTGCTCTATACTTTTGAAGAACGCATTCGAGAAGACAAGGTCAAAAAAGATGTCTGGGGATTTGATTGGTTGTTTTTGGCCAATTATAAAAATACGAAGTATCTTCACAAGAGTTCTGAATTTACATCTTTCAAGGCGGCTTTTTCCTTGTTCGGATATGAGAAAAATGGAATGGACGGCGAACACGAGACGAGTTCTTATCTGTTTCCTCTTTTCTTTTATAAGAGTTCGGATCACAAGGACTACGATTATTACCGCTGGATCGTTCCGATCGTTAGTTATAGAAGTTTTAACGAAAGACAAGGGCAGATCCGCTCTCACACAAATCTTTTCGGGATTCTTTTAAATTACAAACGGGACGACGAGGTCGGCACGAGAAGTTTATATCTATTTCCTTCTCTCTATTATTCGAGCGAACGAAACGGAGGAGAGAAAACGTTTCTTTTGTTTCCGCTCGTTTACACATCCTTTAGCGAAGAAAAGGAATATTCCTTTTTCTTAATGGGTTACTACCAGGGAAGGAATTCGACAAGCAATCGTTATAACTTTTTATATCTTGTCGATATAGAATCCTCTCTTTCAGAGCAAAGAAAGGAATTGTCTTTGTTCTTGGGGGCGTTTCATTCCCAGTTTGAAAAGGATAGAACTCGTTGGTCTGTGTTAGGCGGAGTTTTGGCCGGATACGAATCTACTCCGCAAATGACGGACTGGAATTTTCTTTGGATTCATTATCTCAATTCTCCTCAGGAGAAAATTCAGAATTTTCTTCCGATCTATCGATACGGTGAAACTTCAGACAGCTATTCTCTTTTGCTTCCTCCGATTCTTTCCTATCATTCGAAGGATAAGGACGGCTCTTTGACGTTAGGCGGTCTTTTTGGTCTGATCTACTATAACAATCGTTCCGAAGTTTACAAAGAGGAATCCACAAAAGTGTTGGGCGGGCTCTTTTACTTTTCCGAAACTAAGGCGGAGCGAGGATTTAAAAACCGAGGAATTTTCGGCTTTCCGGCCATCGGCGGTTTGATCTGGAATCACGAATACGAGGCGCAGACGGGATACGAGAAAACCTCTTTCTTTAAGTTTATTTATAGTAGAACGACAACCGTGAAGGGAACGACGTTCAGCAGGATTTTTGGAATTAAAGCATTCGAGTCTTCCAAGAGCGGAGATTCCGAATAAACATACTCTGTTGTTCGAAATTTATCGAATTTTTTTTAAAGAAGTTTGCTCGATCAAAACGAACTTTGATTTCAAACTCCGTTTTGTTTCCAGTTGATTCCGATGATCGAGATATCGTCTTGTTTGGCGACTCCGGATAAGAATTTTTCTTGTTCGTTTAACAACGAGTCGATCCCTTCTCGAAGAGGTTTTGAGTTCATCGAGTGAATGATCTTTTCGACCCTGTCTTCTCCGAATTCCTCCTTTTCGTCGTTCCACTGTTCCACCAGTCCGTCCGTAAAAAGTACAAGTTTGGAAGTCGGTTTGATTTTGATTTCGTTCGAAGTGTATTCCGTTTTGGAAATGGCTCCTACGATCCTTCCCGTTTTTTCTAACTTTAGAATTTTGTCCTCAAAGATGAGATACTGTGGAATATGGCCCGCCGACGCGTAACGAATGTTTCCAGAATTCGTATCGATATCCAATACGATACAAGTAAAGAATTGATTCAAGTTTTTGAATGTGTTTAAGAATTCGTTGTTTAAATGATATAATATTTCGGTCACGCTGTAAATTCCGCGTTTTAGAGATTCGTAGATGGCCTTGATCGCCATAGTGATGAGGGCGGCTTGTATTCCGTGCCCGGTCGCGTCGGCAAGAAAAAATCGAGTCAGACCGGGGCGCAGTTCCATGATATCAAAAAAGTCCCCTCCGACTTCACTCAGTGGCAGATAACGTACTATGATTTCGAGTTCTCCGATCGTTCTATCTTTTTGAGAAAGAATTCCGGATTGAATTTTTTTTGCGGTGGAAAGATCGTTTTGGATCAGATTGAGATTCTCTTCCAATTGTTTTGTGAGAATTTCCTTTTCTTTGATGTTCATCCGAATTCTTCCGAGAACTGAATTGTATCGTTCCGCAATCTGGCCGACTTCCGTAAAAGGTTCGATCGAAAGATCTTTGCTGAGGTCGCCGGTTCTTTTTTGGTATTCCATCTCGAGAAAAAGATCGATGAGTTCGGTCGTGGCCCTGTGTTCCGTATAGTTTAAACCTTTCTGCTCGTTTAATTCCGAAACTCGAAACTTAAAAAACCGATTGATCAAACCGAGGATGAGATAACTTAAACCGAAAGCGAGGGTGCAACAAGTAAGAATTCCGATTCCTTGTGCTTGGATCTGTTCCCACCGAGTAAGGCCCGTTCCTAAAATTTCCAAATTACCAAAGAGACCGACTGCGATCGTTCCCCAGACTCCCGCCGCGAGATGCACTGGAATCGCACCGACGGCGTCGTCTATCTGTAGTCTGTCCAGAAGGGATCTCGTTTCATACATGATGATTCCCGCGACAAAGCCGATCAAGACCGAATCGATGGAGTTAACCGCGTGACAAGAAGCGGTGATCGCGACAAGACCGGCTAACGCGCCGTTTAAGGGAAGAGTGGCTTCCGCGTATTGAAGTCGGATCCAGCCGTAGATAAGAGAGGCGGCCATGCCGCTCGCTGCGGCGAACATCGTATTGACGATGATCTTGGGAACGGACGCGGTGAAGGCTAACGTGCTTCCTCCGTTAAATCCGATCCATCCAAGCCAGAGAATCAGAGTTCCGAGCATCGCAAGAGGAAGGTTGTGACCCGTGATATAACGGACAGATCCGTCTTCCGCGTATCTTCCCGAACGATTGCCTAAGAGTAGCATCGCCGCGAGTCCGACCCAACCGCCGACGCTGTGAACCACCGTCGATCCGGCAAAGTCAACAAAACCTAATTTAGCAAGCCAACCCGTCGCCGTTTCCCAGTTTAAAAGATCCTTTCCCCAAACCCAGTGACCGAAGATCGGATAGATGATGGCCGAGATCACGATCGTGACCACGATATACGCGCCGAACTTCATACGTTCCGCGACAGCTCCCGATACGATCGTAGCGGCGGTGCCACAAAACATCAGTTGAAACAAAAAGAAGACCGCGATCTCAGGATGAGCCGTTGAAAATTCAGGAAAGAAAGAATCGGAACCGATCAAGCCGAAGGAGGAAGTTCCGAACATAAGGCCGAAGCCGACGGAGTAGAAGATTAAAGTTGCAATGCCGAAGTCCGTTATATTTTTGATCGCTACGTTGATCGAGTTTTTTGTTCTCGTGAGACCGGACTCAAGACAAAGAAAGCCCGCTTGCATAAAGAAAACAAGTCCGGAGGAAAGAATGATCCAAAGTATATCGAAATTTGTCTTAGGCATCTGCGTCTTTTGTTTTTCAGACGAATAAAGTTTGCAAGAATCATTTTAAGAATTTCATTTTTGTATCGGATTCTTTTATTTTTGAAATTAGAGAAGAACGTTATGCTATGCTTACAAATGAGGCATTCTGATTTTTATAGAATCAGAAACGTTAGTTTTAGAGCTGGGATTCGTAAGAATCAAAATGACGTTACCAAACGGATGAATCCTAAGTATTTCAAAGAAAGGAAACGTGTCGTTTTAATATCTTTGGATGAAATATTCACGATTCGTGAAGTGACCTAAAGCAAATTCTTTCATCCATTTTCTTATACAAAAGGGGAATCATTTTTGTTCCGGAAAGAAAAACTTTGAATAAAATCAATTGCGGAATTGTATCAAACAATAGAATCTGAGCCGATTCTATCCAACACAAAGAGATCAGAGCGAGAGAAACATGAAAATCGGAATCCTAAAAGAAATCAAAATCGCCGAAAATCGAGTCAGTATGACTCCGGCGGGTGTGGAGATTCTAAAACACAACGGACATACTGTTTATGTGGAGCAAAACGCAGGTATAAACAGCGGATTTCCGGATTCAGAGTATGTGGAACACGGAGCGGAGATTCTTACTGATCGAGCTGATATATTCAAAAAATCTGATATGATTCTTCACGTAAAAGAACCGCAACCTTCCGAATATTCTCTTTTAAGGGAGAATCAAATCCTATTTACGTATCTGCACCTCGCCGCTTCCAAGGAACTGACCCTTGCACTTATGAAAACAAACTCCGTGTGCGTTGCTTATGAAACGATCCAAGAAAAAGACGGTTCCCTACCGCTCTTGATCCCGATGAGCGAGATCGCGGGAAGGATGGCCGCACAGGAAGGAGCCAAGTATTTGGAGATGATCCACGGAGGTAGCGGAGTTCTTTTGGGAGGAGTTCCCGGCGTTGAACCTGGAGTCGTGGTCGTCATCGGAGGAGGGATCGTAGGAACGAACGCGGCAAAGATCGCGGCCGGACTCGGAGCTCGGGTTTATATTTTGGATACAAGCGCGGATCGACTTCGATATCTCTCGGAGATTATGCCGAGCAACTGTATCACTCTCTCTTCCAGTCCTTCCAAGATTCGAGAGTTATTAAGAATCGCCGACGTCGTCATCGGATCCGTTTTGTATCCCGGCGCAAAAGCGCCGAGACTCGTGACAAGGGATCATCTAAAAACGATGAAGAAGGGATCCGTGTTGATCGACGTCGCAATTGATCAAGGAGGTTGTTTTGAAACTTCAGTGCCGACCACGCACGAGGATCCGATCTATATCGTTGACGGAATCGTTCACTATTCGGTCGCGAATATGCCGGGAGCGGTTCCCAAAACTTCGACTCTTGCGTTGACGAGCGCGACCCTGCCTTATGTATTAGAAATTGCGAATTTAGGTTGGAAGCAGGCGGCGATTTCTTCGGAGGAAATCAGAAAAGGGCTAAACGTAGTCTTGGGTAAAATCACATACAAGGCTGTATCGGATGCATTCGGAATGGAACATACAAACATAGATTCCATTCTGAAATCTTAATCCTGTTTTTCTCCGAGGTTGGAACCGCTCATGGGAAGCAAGCCGAAATCGGTCGCTTTTTTAACCAATTCGGCTCTGTTGTGAACATTCAATTTTTTGTATATATTCTTTACGTGATGTTGGATCGTATATTTGCTCACGCCTAAGAATTCGGCCACTCGGTTGATCGTTTTTCCGGTAACCATGTGATCCAAAATCTCTTTTTCTTTTTTGGTCAGTTTGACTCCGTCAGCTACTTTTTTTAGTTTAAAACTGTTTAAAACCCGAAACGCGATCGTTGGAGTGATGATCGCCCCGCCGCGCAACACGGTATCTATGACTTCTAAGATGTCCTTTAATTCGGATTTAAGAATATAACCGATCGCGCCGTATCGAAGTGAGTTGTAGATGAGTTCGTCCGAGTTCATATTACTCAGCATGATCTTGCTGATCGCGGGATCTCTTTCAGAAAGTTTTGCAGCGAGATCGACTCCAGTCATTCCGGGAAGAAGAATGTCTAAGAAGATGATGTCTAACGTGCGACCTTTTGCGTCCTTCCAAAAGGATTCCGCGGACTCCCAGTGAAGAATTTCTTCGACGTCCGGGACGGATTCTAAAACCTTTAAAATTTGGTTTTTATAGTTTTCGTCGTTTTCAACAATTCCGATCTTTATATTCTTTGTTGTCATGTTCATCCTTAATTCTTATGCGGTATCAAATCGTTAAAAAACGATCGGCCTTGATTTGAAGAGCGATCGAGTATACGTTTTGTAAAAGCGCCATTTCCATTTTACCGTCGAGCTTTACGATCCTCTCGATCAAATTTTCGGTTCCTCTTCCGGATCGGTTGTTCGTCAGTTTATAACCGGACTCCGATCTCATATCCATTCGAATTTCCTTATCTTTGAGTGAGAAATTCCAAATCGAAATTCCCTTTCCATACTTTAGATCGTTGTTCGTCACTTCGTTGATGATTCCAAAAAATTCCATGAGACTCGCTTCGTCTTTGTGGGATTCGAAGATCTCCAAGAGTTCGTCTTCGCACTGAAAATCGATTTCTCTTCCAGCGTCCGAATAACGTCTGAGAAGGACAAGATTCACGCCAGTGATAAAATTTTCGGAGACGAGATTGAGATCTTCTATCTTTAACATTTGTTCGCGTAGCATTCCGATGGATTGATTTACCGTTCCGTGAATTTTTTCGAAAAGATTTCGATTCGGTTCTATCGTTCCGCTGAGAAGTTCTTCGGAAAGAAATTTTAGATCGATCAGTTTCGCCCCGAGATGATCGTGAAGATCGATGTTGATTTTTTGTCTGACTTGTTGAATCGCTTCTCGTTTATCATTTTCCCTTTCGAGTCTTTCCTTATGACCTTGGACCGATTCGAGTAGATTGTTGACTCGGTTCATCAACTGTTCAAAGTCAAAGGGCTTTACTAAATAATCGTTTGCTCCGGCGTTCAATGCTGCGATGAGATCGCTGTCCCGGTTCTTTGCCGAAACCATGAGGATCGGTAGGTCGATAGGGCTCAGGCGTTTACGGATTTCTCTTGCGACTTCCAAACCGGAAAGACGAGGCATCATCACGTCCAGGATCATCGCTTGAAAGTTCGTATCTGTTTTGAGCAATTCCAAGGCGTCGTTTCCGCTCTGAACGACGAGACATTCGATGTTGCGGAGCGAAAGATAATTCTGAATGACTTCTAAGTTGACGGGTTCGTCGTCTACGACAAGAATTCGAATCTTGTGGTTCGTTTCCTGATTCTTCCATTCTCCTTCATCGGATGCGACAGTTTCCAGTTGAGAAAAAGAATTTGAATTCTTATTCTTTTTTTTCTTTTGAGAATCGGGTATGTCTTTGCAAATCGGAATCGTAAAATAGAACCTCGAACCTTCGCCTAACTTAGATTCAACGTCTAATTCTCCGCCGTGTAAGGCGACGAGTGCGCGACTGATCGTAAGTCCTAAGCCAGTTCCTCCCGCGTTTCCCGCGTCGCCGGATTGAACTCTTTCAAAGAATTCGAATATTCTTTTTTGTTGATCTTCTTGAATTCCGATTCCGGTATCGGTCACGCTGATTTCGGCGGTATCCTCGTCGATTCTTTTGGCGCTTACTACGATTTTTCCCGTTTCCGTAAACTTGATCGCGTTTCCGATTAGGTTTTGTAGAATTTGTTGGAGTCGATTCTCGTCGGCCATGAGGGGAGGAAAATCGGCTTCGATTTCGTTTAACAAAACTATCTTAGACGGATCCGCGTTGACGCGGTTTAAGTCCAATGTGAAGTCGGCGGCTTGTTTGATGTCTACTGGAATTTTTCTGAGATTGAGATCGCTGTGTTTGAGTTTGGAAAAGTCCTGGATGTCGTTTACTAAACTGGAAAGTCTTTCTCCGCTCGAGACGATCATTCCCAATTGTCGTTCCACAAATACGGAAAGATCTCCTCCCGCTCCTCTTTTTAAAGAATCCGCGATGCCGATGATTCCTTGAAGCGGAGTTCTGAGTTCATGAGAAGTTGTCGCGAGAAATTCGTCTTTGAGTCTATCCAAAGAAATCAATCGATCGTTGGAAGTTTGTAGATCAACGCTGAGTTTTTGAGAAAGATAATAAGAAATCGCGAATTGTTTTGAAATGATAAAGGCCTGTGCGATAAAAAAGATCGATATACCGTAGGAAATAAAGTAGGAAGTATTGATGATCATGTTCGCATAAAGAAGATCGTTGATGATAATCAAAAAAAGAAGAATACAGATTAAAAATCCGATCCAAGCGCCGACACGTTTGTTGCGAATGGCGCAAATCAATACATACACCATATAAATACATTCGATAAATACAAAGAAGCTAAAGACGGGGAGGGTCTTTGAATAGAATGCGAGATCCGTCACGAGAATGATCGCCGATAAAAAGGAAAAAACCGCGACAAATGTATAAGCCGCTTTTTTATGAAACTCGTTCGGAAACATCGAACGTAAAAAAAGAGCTAAGATAAAACCTCCGATATACACGGAAAGCAATTCGAGTCGATAGCTCAGATTAAAATCAAAGTTTGGAAAAAGAGTGAATAAAAGACGTTCTCCCGTTAATACGATTCTTAAAATCGCTACGAGTCCAATGAGAGTAAAATAGAAATGAGAAAGTTCTCTGCGTAAGAGAGAGAAAAGACTGAAATGATACAAAACCCCGATGAATAATCCTCCGGTGATAAAAAGGTCTAGCCAAATCGTTCTTTCACGAAGCGTGTTCAACTCTGCGTGTTTGCCGATCAAAACCTTTGCCCAGACTCCGCCTTTTGAATGTGCAAAGTTGGAAACTTCGATGACGACTTCGTTCTCTTTTCCTAAGACAAAGGATTGGCTGACCGCCGGTCGATATAAGGGGCTGCTCGTCTCCGAAGAAACTCCAACGGTTCCACTCGAGAGAACCTTGACTCCGTTCACATAAAGATTGTAAGCGGTGGCGGCTTCGAGCATCTTGATCGACATGTCGCTCTGGGGTTCGTTTAAAAGAATGCGCATTCGGTATGTCGCATAACCGAAGCCGGGATAATACTTTCCATCCTTGTTATAGTTGGTCCAAGAATCGGGAACGTTTACGAATTCGAGTGGTTGTAGACGTTTCTCTTTTAGAGTGGAATCTCGGATCTCCGAGTAGAGTTGCTTCCAAAAGAATTCCCAATTTCCATCCAAACTTAAATTCCCTTTGTTCGTAAAATTCCAAACGGATCGAAGATCCAAGACTCCCTCGGAAACTTTTGGAGGTCTTTCGATGATGAAAATTTTTTCGCAGGATACAAAGAAGAGACAAAAGAAAATCAAAAGACAAAGGACTCTCTTCGATTGATTCTTTTGAGGAAACATAAGAATGTCTTAAAGAACGAATCCGAATCGGGAAACCATTTTCTTTTTTTTAACGGTCCTTTCCGGGAACCGATGGAAAGAAATTTGTTGGAATTCAGCAAAAGATAGGAAGTTGCCACTCATTCGAGGGATCAAAATGTCTTTTATTGCAAATTGCTAAACGGAAATGGATTGATAAGAATTCAAAGCAAAGAATCAAGTCGGTTTCATTTTTGAAAGAGAGGACCATTCGAGGAGCTTCTTCTACGATTTCACTGAGAAACAAAATAAGGATTTTCAGCGTGGCCTTTTTAAAGATAGAAAAACGAAATTTCTAGATTCTTCCGAATTGCAATTTTATAAGGATTGTGTTCACTGGAAGCAGAATGTCAAAGGTAGATCACATTCCTCCGATTCTTCATCTTTCGGACGTAGTCGAAGATAAAACAGATCCTTTTTTTTACGCGGGTCGTTTGGAAGAATTGCCGCCCAGCTTTCAAGAATACGATAGCTCTCACAGACATACTTACTTCGCACTTTTCTTTTTTTTGGAAGGCGCAGGAACTCATACGATCGACTTTCAAGAATATACGATCGAAAAGAACACTCTTTTCTTTTTAAAACCGGCGCAAGTGCATTCTTGGAAATTTACAAAACCTGTAAGAGGATTTGCTCTCAAGGTTTCTTCCGAGTTTTTTACGGATCAAGGTGAGAATGCTTCCCTGTTACGAGAATATCCGTTTTTTCAATTTGCTCAAACTTCTCCGAAAATTCTGATCGAGGATTCTATACGACTGAGATCCGATTTTGAAAGACTCGTCGATGAAAAGAACTTACGATCCGAAAAGAAAATGCTTTTGATCTTGTCTCAAGTGATTCTTCTTCAGGCCAAAAAAGAATACGATTTTGGACAAGCGAACGAGATCCCGGCCGATTCCACGATCGTATTGTTTCAGAAATTTTTGGAGGAGAATTTTTTAAAAGAAAGAAATACTTCTTATTATTCTCGAAAGATAGGAATCGCGCCGAACACTCTCAATCGGATCTGTCACGAAGAATTGGGTAAGTCGGCGAAGTCGGTGATTCACGAACGTATCGTTCTTGAGATCAAACGTATGCTCCTACATTCAAATTTGAATATTACACAAATCGCATGGGAATTGGGTTTTGCAGATAACGCATATTTTAGTCGTTATTTCAAAGCGCAAACCGGAACCTCTCCGGAAAGTTATCGAGATTCCAAACGAAAAACACCATAAAATACGGAATCCGTCCATTTACATTTTCGTTTTTATTTTCTATAGTTTCCTTATCTTAAAGGAGATTGAAATGATCGAAAAATTCTTTCAAACGGAATCGAGTTGGATCTTGACATTCGTTCGAATTGCCCTCGGAGTTGTGATACTTCCTCACGGACTTCAGAAATTATTTGGATGGTTCGGAGGATTTGGATTCGGAGCGACGATGGGTTTTTTTCAATCGCAAGGAATTCCATCCGTGATTGCGTTACTCGTCATCTTGGCGGAATCCTTTGGAGCGCTCGGATTGATCCTCGGCTTTGCTACAAAACTTTCAGCGTTCGGAATCGCTCTTACTATGATCGGCGCCGCCGTCTTTGTAAGAGCCAACGGATTTTTTATGAACTGGTTCAACACACAAGCCGGAGAAGGTTTTGAATATCATATCCTTGCGACCGCGATGGCACTGGCGCTTTTGATCGGAGGCGGTGGAGTTTTGTCTTTGGATTCTCTGATTTCGGAAAAGCTCAAATAAGAAATAAAAAAAGGTTCCGATTCCGGGTTGTAGATTCTTCCCGGAATCAGAATTTCATACGATCTCTTTTTTTCTAGTCTGACTCGGCGTTTTTCCCGTTATCTTTCGAAAGGAATCATTGAAGGAAGACTTCGAATTAAATCCCACAAAATAACAGATGGAAAGAACGTCTTGTTCCGGATTTTCTCTTAACAGATTTACGGCTTCTTCGATTCTGTATCGATTTACGTAATTGTAGAATCCGGTGTTTAGATGTTCGTTTAGAAACTCCGTAAGCTGATACGGTTTGATCGCTAAGTCCTCGGAAAGAGTGGTTAACGTTAGTTCCGGATCTCTGTAGAGTTTTTTATCCCGCATCAATTCTTCGATTCTGAGTTCCAGTAAAGACAGATCGACTCCGACTAACAACGATTTTTCGTATTTTCGTTTTCTGACTTCCTTGGTCAAAGGTACAAAAAAGTCAGGATAACGGGCGGGAGCAAGAAATAAAAGAATTACGATCAAAGCGACAAGAACTCCGCCGAGGCCGAAAAGTTCGTCGCTTCCTCCCATAAAACCGAAGACTAAGGAATACATAGCGATCATCGTGATCGAAGCCAAGATAAAGATAAAACGAATCTGAGTTTTGATTTCCGGCACGGAAGAAAGCCCGGCTAACATTCGAAATCTTGCAATAAAGTATCCCGTAGTCAAAAACGTAGTCACCAGAAATGAAATCGCGAGAAAGTGTTTGTATCGAATTTCTCGAAAATTTCTGAGATCCGATACAATCTCTTCCGGGATTCTCGCAAAGAATAAGATTTCCAAAATGATAAAGATAATTGGAAATACGAAATGGATTCTGATATCCCTCTGTAGATCCTGATTTGGATAGAGAAGTGCGTGCGTATAGAGCAAGGTTACAGGTCCGATCATAGAAAAGGACGTGAGCAATAGAAAGATAGAATGGGGAAACGTCTGATCCACTTTCCCAAGCACGTTTCCAACCGTGAAAAGAATGATTCCCAAGGAAGCAAAGAGAAGCGCTGTCAAACGATTCTCTCTTCTGATTTCTTGCGGAATCAGTTTTTGAAAAGTAAGAAGCGCTGAGAGCGCACTTCCAAAATAGATCACGGCCCGTATCCAATCCGTTTCCGACATGGGAAAAAGGGATCTCTTTTTTGTATGTTGTCAAGTGATACTAGGCGATTGTTATAAAAAGAATCCGCGATTTTTCATTCTTTGAAAATTCTAAACAAGACTTATTGAATTACATTCCAGTTATATTCTACTTATTTAATTTTTAGAAACGTTCGATTCACGAAATTCAAACGTCCGGATTCTATCTCTCAGACGACCTTTTTTTGAATATCGGTTATTCTTTTTAAATCTTTAAAAAGAAGAATGAAGAGAAGAGGTGTCTCGATGAAAATGCGAAAGTTTCCCCTTGGGAAAAAGTATTTTAATATTCCACTGGTTGCGACTCTGATCCTGATCGCGGGTTGTCCCGCAGGAATCTTTACGAAGTTTCCGGATCAAGAAGACGTATGTAAGTTCGATGCCGTAAGAGAAGGGGTCAGGTCTGCGTCCGCAGCTTTTTTTCCGGATCCACAATTGGAATCCTTATCCATCAACGGAGGACTTGCTTGGCAAAATCTTCCGGATAGTCCGATACCGGTTCCTCCTCCCGTATTGAGCCCGGGACAAACGATCACTCTGAGAGGAAGCGGATTCGGATCCGGTCCCGATATAGATTACACAAAGATTATGATCGGAAACACTAGAGTTCTTGAAACGGATCTTAGAATGTTTGAGCAAAAACTTGATCTCATCAAACAGGTGAACTTTGAAACCAAGGACACTCACGATCAGTGGGGAAAATACATTCTCAGTTGGTCCGATTCGGAAATCAACTTTAAGGTTCCGGAACACGTAAGCGGAGGACCTCTGATCGTTCAGGTTCAAAAACGAACCGGCTACAATCTTTCTCTGCTCAAGCCGACGGACGCGCATAACGTGATCGACGCTCAGACAAAAAGAATCACAGACGAAGACTTTAAACACAAATGCGACGTCGTTTCGTTGTTAAGCGAAGCCAAGGCTACGAAACCTCTTGCGGTAACCGTCAACAATCCCGGTTTTAACAATCTATTCTCACTTGGAGAAAAAATATTCTGGTCCTACGACTTTAACATCGGTTTGGCGCACGCCATTCGAAACTTAGATTGGAATAAGATCTTCGGTTATCAAACCACGGATCCGATCACGGGTTACGTTGCCGATCCGGCGTTGTTGTTCGGCGCTTATCACGCGATCTCAAACGAGGTTCCAAGTGCGGCGATCGATAACGTATATTTCGATCCCTATCCGCAACCGACTCCGATTCCCGGATATCTCGGAGGAGATCAGTTGACAAAAGGAAACACAAGAAGTAGCGGTTGGGTCGGTTATCGTTATAAGGAAGCTTCTCACCCTTATACAGGCAAAGGAGAATGGATCGGTTTTAACTGCGCTTCTTGTCACGGTTATAGAATCAGCTTTGAGGCGTCTCCCGGAAGTGTGGTGACAAAGGTGATTCCAGGACTTCCGAATCCGAATTGGTCGATGCGCTGGTCTTTGCTAGGAGATATGAAAGGAATCAAGGAATCTGAACCCGGTCCGAGTTTTGACTCTTCTGCAAAAGACATCGATAAGACAGCTCTGATCTATCACATGCCTCAGGGCGCCGGCGAACACACGTTAGTCCGCGTTAAAGGAGAAGGGAGTGAAACCGATAACGACTATCAGTTTTCTCCGATCGCGATTCCAAACGTGACCAACTACATGGGCGTTAGACGTTCTTTGTCTCATACCGAATCCTACGTCGGTTTTGAAGGATCTTATATTCATTCGGAAGAACCCGATGGAGCTACCGGTTCGATGAAAGCGAAAGAACTTCAAGCTTTGACAGCTTACATGACCAAACTTGACCAATATGATAAACCTCTGAGACAAGTCGGTATATATCGTTGGCTCAAATCCAAAGGAAAACTGATTTCTCAAACCGGAATCAATCTGGGAGAAGGGAGTTTTGTTCAAGCAGGTTGGGAATCTTTTCCGGGAGTTGCGGAATCGATTAACAGAGGTAAGACGGTTTATCAGAGGGATTGTGGTTCCTGTCATAGCGATAAGATCGGACTCAATTCCAACGAAAAGATGTTCAAGCTCAACGAAGTGGGAAGATTTTTCGCTCCGACCGTTTATCAAAAGGAACAACAGTCGATTCGTGCTAACTTCTTGAGAGACATGTATTGGGTGCAACACAGGGGATTGTTAAGCGACGGACACGTCCGAAATCTGGAAGACTTGGTTCATCCGGATCGTTGTACGGAAGGTTCCGGCTTGTATAATTCTTATTATACGCTCCATACTTCGGTGCAGCCCGCGCTCGGCGGTCCGGACTTTCCACAACCGTATCCCGCCTATAACCGGAAAGGCGACGTGTTTCGCGTAATCAAATCTCCGAATACTGACGTTGGAAATAAACGAAATCGTTTTATCGAAAGACACAAGTATTTCGTGACGCTTCCGAACGATCCGGATTGGTATTACTGGGATTATCAAAAGATGAGGAGAGAATACGGTCCGGAAGAGATGGGAACCAAACAACCCATCGGTATGCCGGCGGCTCCACATCCATGGTGTGCGAGAAGCGCATCCGAAGTGGACGACTTAGTTGAGTATATTCTAACTCTCTAAAGTGATTTACAAAATGGATTCAATCAAGACTTTAGGTTTTGATTGAATCCTAAGTTTAGGAAATCATTAAACCGAAATCGCAGGAGTGATCTCTTCGTGGACCGGAAGTTCTTCCGGAATTCTCCGTTTTCCTATCATCAAAATAAGGAACGCAAAACTTGCGGAAGCAAAAAGTATGATCGAAAGAGGAAGACTCGTGTGAGCGCTAAAAAGGCCGACACAACTCGAGGCAAAGGCGCCGATTCCCATCTGAAGAGAACCCATCAGAGCGGACGCGGTCCCCGCATTTTTTGAAAACGGTGCGAGTGCGAGTGCGGCTGCGTTCGGATTGAGTAGTCCCACAAGAGCCAAAAGACTAAAGAAGAATAGGGTGGTTCCGATCAAGCCAAACCAACCGTTCCAGGTTCCGATCAAAAAAAGAAGTGTGACTGCAACCTGACCGAGCAAAGCGGTTTTCAAAATCTGTTCATTCTTAAATTTTTTGACTAAAAAAATGTTACACTGACTTGCTCCGATAAATCCTACCGAAAGAAGCGCAAATATATAACTGAACTTCTGCGGTTCTACTTTAAAAATTTCCATAAATATGATCGGCGAACCCGAGATATATACAAAAAGTCCCGAGAAGGCGACCGCGCCGGCTAACGTGTAAGAATAGAATTGTGGATTTCTAAAAACGATCCCGTATTGATGAAAAATATGAATCGGTTTTAACGAAACGGAAGGATCGGCTTTATGACTTTCCGGAAGATAAAACACGCTTACCAAAAGCATTAAGAATGCGATCGCGGAGAGTATTATAAAAATTGCATGCCATCCGAAATTTGTGCTGATATAACCTCCGACTGTAGGTGCGAGAAGAGGAGAAACGCCCAAAACCAAAATGAGCAAGGAAAATACTTTTGAACTTTCTTTCACCCTAAAAAAATCTCGGACCATCGCGACGGAGGCAACGTTAGCCACACAGCCTCCAATCGCTTGGATCAAACGAAAAATGACGAGTTCATCGATAGAACGAGAAAACATACATCCGAACGAAGCGAGAATATAAACGAAAAGTCCGACGTAGAGAGGTTTTTTTCTGCCAAAACGATCCAAGAGAGGTCCGTAGAGAAGTTGTCCGAAGGCCAAGCCTATAAAATAACTCGAAAGAGAAAGAGCCACTTCCGCAGCAGGCGTATCTAAATCTTTTGCAATCTCCGAAAATGCGGGAAGATACATGTCGATGGAAAAAGGACTCAGAGCGGTGAGGGTACCTAAGATGAGAATGAGAAAAAAAGGCTTCGGTTTGGATGGCAAGGATTCTTCCTTATCCGATTCTATTTGTTTCTCCATTTTATTAAAAATGAATTTTACAACCAGCTCGGAGTCATTTTGTCACTGTTTTAGTTACAGATGGCGTTGTCAACGTAATTTTGAATATAAGAAAATTGGATCAAGAACAAAAACACGATTTTGAAAATCGGTCTTTTGCTTTTGGAGATTTATCCTCGTTTTGCTAATACGACAATGTCCGGAACTTCGATGGTATTTTTCCCGTATCCTTTTTGAGCAACGGCTAACATCGCCTTCCCTAATTCTGCGAGCGTTGTCACTTGTTTTGGAAAGAAACGACGGAGGGCCGGATAGGCCCACGTAAAATACTTATAATAAGGAAGTGTGTTTTTCAAGCCCGGAGTGGGATGCATGTATCCGGGTCTAAAGTTAAATGCGGCTTTGAATCCGATTTGTAAAAGATCGTTTTCCGTTTTTCCTTTTACCCTTGCCCACATTACCTTTCCCTTTTCGGAACTGTCGGTTCCCGCGCCCGATACGTAACAAAAAGTCGCCTCGGGGCTTTGTTTTTGCAGGGTCTTTGCAAAGTGTAGAGTCAGATCGTGAGAAATCTTGTGATACTGTTCTTCGTTGAGTCCGATGGAACTGATGCCCAGACAAAAAAAGCAGGCGTTGTATCCTTTGAGTTGAGGTTCAATCGAGGAAAGATCAAAAAAGTCGTTTAGTACGATCTCTTTTAGTTTCGGATGTGTAAAACCTCCAGGCTTTCTATGAATTACAAGAACCGATTCCACGTTTTTGTCTTCGAGGCATTCGTGTAAAACTCCTTCTCCCACCATTCCGGTCGCACCCGTGATAATCGCTTTGATTTTCATGTTCAATCCTTTGAATATTCTATTCTTCTAATTCATTTGTGTCGAGCGAATCGGATCTTCCGCGGCGGTTTTCCACGGAAGGTCCGGCCACCAACGGGAAAAATTCTCACTCGCCTCCGGTTCGAAACTTTGTCCGGGTTTTGGAGTGAATACATTTACGCCCATTTCCTTTGCCTTGACCAACACTCTTTCGATGGGTTCGGTCCAACCATGAGCCGCGAGTTCGAAGAGGGCCCAATGAACCGGTAAGAAACTTTTTCCTCTCACCATCTTGTGAGCGATCACCGCCTGTTCCGGTCCGATATGCCAATCCGGCCAGGCTTGGTTGTATTGTCCGGTTTCGATCATCGTAAGATCAAAGGGTCCGTATTTTTCGCCGATATCTTTCATCGCGGGGAAAAGACCTGTGTCTCCCGAATAGTATAATCTATGTTTGGCGCCGATCAGAGCATATCCGGCCCAGAGGTGTTCGTCTTTGTCCAAAAGAATTCTTCCGGAAGCGTGTCTTGCAGGAGTCGCTACGATCTTAAGTTCTCTGATGGAGAAGGATTCCCACCAATCGAGTTCTACAATTTTTGATTCAAGAATTCCCCAATGCGATAGATGTTTTCCTACTCCGAGGGGAACTATAAAGACCACGCCTTTTTCGTTTAGGGCCAGTGTGGTTTTGTAGTCCAGGTGGTCGTAGTGATCGTGCGAAATAACGACGACGTCGATTTTGGGAAGATCTTCGAAAGAGAGAGGAGGAGCATACCAACGTTTTGGTCCGGCCCAGGTGACAGGAGAAGAACGATCGGACCAGATCGGATCCGTGAGAATTTTGTAACCGTCAATTTCGACTAACGTAGAAGAATGTCCGAACCAGGTGACTCTCATTCCGCTTGCAGGCTCGACGTCGTAGAGGGAAGGTTCCGGTCTGTGAACATTTAACTCTTCGATCGGACTTGAAAATTCGCTTTTACGGAAAAGAGAAAGTATACTTTCGGAGACGTCGTTTATCAACGGTTGAGGATTTACAAATTGACCGTCCTTCCAATTGGGTGAGGCTTTGATTCTTGCCTCTCTTTCGCTTGAAGCCGTTAAACTCATACAAGTATAAACGCTAAAGATACAAGCGGAGAAAAGAGTAACGATGGAAATCCATCGGATCGCTTTTAAAACCTTGATTACTTTCTTATTTTTTTTCATGACGACTCCCGAGTGGTGTGCATAAAATTTTAACTGCGGTATTCATTCCCTCTTTGAAAGCGGAACGAGAATTAGAAGAATGTTTTAGCCCTACGGACGTTTGGTTGAGAGTTTCGACTAAATCTTTTATCTTGAGGCCCGCGCCGGAATAATAGTTTTTTAATTCCGATTCTTGAATAGTCTTTCCGATCGCTTTTAAAAACTGCTCTTCGTATTCATGGATGGTAGAACCGAGTAGGTTTTTGCTTGCTTCCACAAGATCGGATGCCCCCGAAGCGAGCATTCCCACATACTGACCCATCCACGCGTCAAAGGCAGAAACGATCCTTTCTTCTATAGAAAGTTCTTTGTCGCTTAACATTTTCTTGGCCGCATCCAATGAGTTTTGAAGCGTGTTTTGAACCACCGCGCGAAAGAGGTCTTCTTTTGTAGCAAAGTGGAGATAGAGCCCTTGTCTGGATACGTCGGCGGCCCTTGCTACCTCGTCCATAGAGGTTTTACGAAACCCGTATTTAAAAAAAACTATAAGCGCAGAATTGAGTATGTCAGTTTTTCTGTCTATTGTTTCGTTCGGTTTTGCGCTCATTTGTCAAACTTTACAATATAGACATTTATTGTAAAGTAGAATTAATTTGTCAATTTTGAATCGGTCTGTCGAAGTGGCTAAAAAAACGGCTTCTGCTAACAAAACAAATGATTGGTGTCGAAATTTTATCTCATACGGACTTGAAGTCCGATTTTAAGTGTTTTTTGTTGAGATCCTTTTGGTAGGAACTTTGGAAAGCAACTCGAATCGTTCGAAGTCTTTAGTTCTTATATTCGGATTTAGAAATTTCGAGAGATCGTAGATGAGAACAAAACGTTTTTCCTTTTAATAGAAAGGAGAAAATTAAAGAGGAGGAAAATGGAAGGACTTGCGACCGTTTTGAAACGGTCGCGGAGGAGGACATTTCAGCGGACCGATTTTTTCTTTTTACTCGATTTCTTTTTCGAAGATTCCAAACGATTCGGTTTGACGAGTTTTTTAACAGTCGAAAGCTGTTTTGCGGAAACATGTTTTTTACTAAATTTCTTCAGAAGAAAGTTTCCAATTTCTTCTCCCTTCTTCATTCCTAAGTCGACGGTTTCCTTGAGTTTGGATCCGTTTGTGGTGACTAAGGTCACAGGCAATTGATTTTCCGGAGAGATCATGTGGATCTGCACACCCTTCGGAGGTTTTTGCGCGACTTCACGAGCGATATTGAAGTGATGATGATGCCAACGACTCATCAGACGAGCCATCTTCCAATCTTTAGGAAAGGAAAGAAAACTTGTAAAAAACCCGAAGGGCGGAGAAATTTTTTCAACGGGAGAATTTAAGACAATCGTAATATCCTTATATCCCGCTTCGATCAGATCCTCCAACGGAAGAGGGTTGAGAACCGCAGCGTCGGAGTAGAGCGTTCCGTCCACTCTGTGTCTTCCCCTGGTTGCGATCGGAAGCGAAGTCGCGGCTTTCAAAAGATCGAATATGTTAGTAGTAGTCGCTCTCACATACTCTATACTTCTCGTGTGAAGATTACTCACCGCGATTCTGAATTCGGGAAGGCCGAACTTTTCAAAGTTTTCCGCGGGAAGCGGGTATTTTTGTCCAAAGAGATCGTCTACGAGATATTCCTGATCCAAGAAAGTTTTTCCTTGAAAAGGATGAAACGGAGAGATGAGTTTTCGGCCGGCTAATTCGAAATACCAAATCGCAAGTGTTTTCAAACTCTTTTCGGGTTCCGGTTTCGGCATCGTAACGTAATACGCCGCCGAACAGGCGCCGGAAGAAACTGCGACCACAAGATCAAAGTATTTGGGTGAAAGAATCGTATGCAAAGAATGTAATGCACCTCCGGCAAAGGCGCCTTTCATTCCTCCTCCTTCAACGAGGAGGGCTCGTTTGTTTCCCTTTGCGAGTGGAATTCTCATACTGCGGAACCTACTGCTTTGGATTCTGATTCTTCGTAACTGTCTCCCGCGCCTTTTTTATAAGTAAACGGATAGGTTAAATTTGTAAGATTTGCAATATCGTGCATACGTTCGTGTAGGAATTCTTCCGGATCCTGATTCGGATGAAGGTGTTTTAATTCTCCGATTCGAATCGTGAGTTTGGTTCTTCTTAAAAAACCTCTCGGTTCGTAGTCCAATCCGAGACAAAGAACCGGAAGGGGGGCTTCTGGTTTGCCGACGATAAAACGAAAAGCTCCGGGTCTTCCTCTTCCCATCTTGTAAGGAACCGTCGTCTGTTCCGGAAAGATGACGAGCATATTACCATTGTATAATACTTTTCGCGCAAACAAAAGATCCTTCTTACTCTTACGGGGCTCAAGTCGGTTTAACGGAATTCCTCCGCATTTTAAAAAGAAATCAAAGAAGATAGGCGCTGCCATAGAATCTTTCATGACTGCCCAGATGCTCCAGCGGACTTTGTAGAGAGCTTTTGCAAGACCTAAGGGGATATCATCGTTTCTCTGGTGTTTGGCGAGAACAAGAACGGTTCCTTCTTTGGGAACGTTGTGAAGTCCGTGGACTTCGGCCTTGTAAAACAGACTTCCATAGAATCTGCCGAACCAATCCAAAATTCTTCGAACCAGATGCGAGCTTCCCGGATGCAAACCCGGTTCCGCATCCGGAGCCTTGTATTTTTTATGGGAATATTTCTCGTTTTTGGAGGAATTTGCTGATTTCATATATTTGGTAAGAGCCAGATTGTCAGAGCAGGTTGCAAAAAAAAAGAACAATGTTCGCTAAGAATTCGAGTTTTTACGAAAGGTGAAGATCGGAAAGACTTCTTAAGAATCGCAGTGTGATCGCGGACTTCGTGCCAGGAAAAGAATTTGGATCCTACTTCTTTTCACGAGAATCTCCGTTTTTTGCGAACCTGCAATTCGCTACAAGAATCGTTCGACAATGTCCTAATGTTGATACGTTTTCTATTTCGCCTTCGAATACCGACGAAGCAGCGGACCGCAAAGAAATCGTTTTCGATTCCAATGGCTCAAGAATTGTTAAACGAAACCCTAAGTTCCAATCGGAATAAGGATTGCTTTTTTGGATGTTTCGATACGATACAGCGATCGAAGCGATTTTTGAAAATGATATCCGACATTCCTTTTATTGAAAATCTAAAAAAGAAAATTCCGAGTTTGGATGAGAACTGGCCTCGATACAAACACATGCTCGAGGAGAGAACCGTTCCTCCGAGAACCGTCCTGATTCATAAGGGAGAATTTGTGAAGACGATCTTTATCGTAAAGAAGGGATGTCTTCGGATTTGGTTCGACGACGACGGAAGAGATATTACGGTAGCTTTCTTTTTTGAGAATCGTCCCATCACTTCTCTTCACAGTTATCGTGGGACCAACGAAACAAGCGGTTTTGTTTTGGAAAGCGTTGAGACCACCGAATTCTACATGGTAAGCGCGGAGAACGCGGCCCTGATCTATCAGGAAAACGAAAAGCTCAAAGATTTTGTCTTGGAATATACTCTCGAACGTTTTGATACTTATATGGCCTTGTTTTTATCTCGGATTCGGGAAAGTCCTGAAGAACGATATCTAAATCTCATACGCCAACAACCCGATATCATCAGTCGAGTTCCGCAACACTACATCGCTTCCTATTTGGGAATCACCCCTGTTTCTCTCAGTAGAATTCGAAATCGAGTCTGGAAAGAACACAAGAAAAAACTAGTTTAGAATTTCAGAATATTCTTATTAATTCTTAAATTGAAATTCTTGAAGAATTTTTAAAATTGTCTTAAAGTCGTAAGGCTTTTGAATCACCGAATTGAGGCCCAGTAGATCCATTTCGCTCTTACACTGAGGATCGATATATCCGCTCGCAAGAACCAGAAACAGTGAAGAATCTGCGGCGCGGATCTTTTTTAATACTTCCAGACCGTTGATTTTTGGAAGATTGAGATCGCAGAGGACAATCTGAATCCGATCCCGGTTTTGAAAAAAGACCGACAAAGCCTCTTCACCGTCTTTGGCCGCGAGAACTTTATATCCGATTCTTGAAAGATAATTTGTAAGAGGTTCTCGGATCATCGGTTCGTCCTCGACGAGAAGGATCGTCTGATCGTTTTTTTGTTTTGGGATTTCAGGAACATCCTGGGAGGAAAAATTTCCGGTCGCTGCTCGCTCTTCGATCGGAAGATATACGCGAAAGATCGTTCCTTTTCCAAATACACTTTCGACTTGGATCAAGCCCTTGTGATTTTCTACGATTCCATAAACCAAAGCTAAACCCAAACCGGTTCCTTTGCCGACTTCTTTGGTCGTAAAAAAAGGATCGAAAATTTTTCTTTTTGTCTCTTCGTCCATTCCGATTCCAGTATCCTCGATTTCAAGTAGTGCATAACGTGAATTTCTTTTTTCTTTTTCGGGGAACACGATGGATTCTCCCGAAACTTCTTTGAGGGATATGGAGAGTTCTCCGCCTTCGATCATCGCGTCCTTTGCGTTGATGATGAGGTTTACAAAAATCTGATGGATCTGGGTGTAATCCGCGTGGATATAAATCGGGTTTTTCTCCAGATAAGTGGTGATAAGGATCGATTTTGGGAACGTGGCTCTCGCTATTTTCACGGCTTCGCGTATGAGATCGTTGAAGGATACGGATTTAAAGTAAGATTCGGTTTTTCTCGCCAACGTTAGGAGTTGTTTGATCAGGGAAGCTCCTCTTTCGGAAGCTCTTTGTATGATTTGAACCGATTGTTTTACTTTTTGCGGGTCGTTCGGATTTTGATCCAAGAGAGAAGCAAAACCCATGATCACGGTAAGAATATTGTTAAAATCGTGAGCGACTCCGCCCGCGAGCGAACCGATCGATTCCATTCTCTGAGAATGAGCGAGTTGTTTTTCGAGTTCGTGTTGTTTGGTGACGTCTCTCGCGACTCCCACGATACGATCGAGTTTTCCAAGGGAATCAAAAATTTGAAACGACTGGATTCGAATCCAACGTTCTGAACCGTCGGAGTGTTGAATTCGAAATCTTTCGTTGAAATCGACTTGTTCTTTTTGTCTGTCGATCGCACACATCACAAGGTGAAGATCGTCCGGATGAATCGACTGCAACCAAGAATCCGGATTCTCATACAAACTGGAAAGAGTGAGTCCCCAGATTCTTTCATACGCGGGGCTTACATAAAGAAGCTGATTTGTTTTGGCTTCCTTCATCCAAAAAACTTCGTCGATCGTTTCGGCCAATTGACGAAACCGCGCCTCGCTTTCCTTTAACGCGGTTTCAGCGGCCTTTCTTTCGGTGATTTCTTGGATCTGAGAAATGAGATAACCGGATGTTCCTTTGTTTTGAGAAATCAGAGAAACTTCCATTTGTATCCAAACGTAGTATCCGTTTTTGTGTTTGTATCTTTTTTCGATTTTGAAAGAATCCCGTTTTCCGTTTAACAACTCGGAGATGAGTCGGAGATTCCATTCCAGATCGTCGGGGTGGGTGATCGATTGAAAGTTCATACCGAGAAGTTCTTCTTTGGAATATCCCACGATCTTTGTCAATGCGGGGTTGAGATGAATCCAAGTCCCGTCTAATCCCAAGACCGCAAAACCGTTTGCGGATTTGTTTACCGCTTCGAAAAAATTCAATTCTTTCGCGGCCTTTTTATGATCAGTAAGAAATTTTTTTTCCGATTCCGCGAGAAAGGAATCTTCCGATTTTATCGGCGCACAGTCTTCGGTGGAATTACGGACTTCTTCATCACAATCTTGCATTGCCTTTTCCTATATCATAATAGGCTAAAGTGTAGAATCAGGATCGGATTTTACGGGAGATTCGCTCCGGTTTCTCCGAATCAAAATTCTGCGTGTTTAGTCTGGTGCATTTATAAGAATAGACGGTCCACGTTTCGGGTCCGTCGTTATCCTTTGTTAATTTGTTTGATTGTGTGCAATGCCTTGCGTACGAAAAGTCGGTCAGGATCTTCAGAACGTTTGTATTTTTCTTTTTAAAGGCATTACAGGATCGCTTCCTAAACACTAAGGACTAAATGGTTTTCGAAAGAACATCGGATTCTTACATTTGTCTTTGACTGAGATCCTAAAAAAGGATCTGGAAGAACACCGAAGATAGAACCGATTTCAAAACAAACCCAGTATAAAAAGAACGTTCCGAAAAACGCTTCGTAAACTTTTATCGATCGAAAGTATAGGCCGCTCCCGAGTTGACCGCGGCGTCGTCATCGGTCGTTGCGCTTGGCGGCGTGCTCGGAGCAAAAAGATTCGATACTAGGGAACTGTCTTCTCCATTTGCGCCGACCACGATGCATTCGTTCGAGAGGGCGACGGACGTTCCAAAAGTATCACCAACACCGCTCACAGTTTCCGCGTTAGGCGCTTTGAGATAGGACTGAAGATTCCAACCGGAACCGTTTCTATGAAAGACGTAGGCCGCTCCTGAGTTTAGGGAAGCGTCGTTGTCGGTCGCGGACGTAGGAAAGGCGGAAGGTGAATTTATGATCGATGGAAGTGCGCTGTCTTCTCCAGTTGCGCCGACTACAATGATATCTCCGAGGATCGCGACGCTCGTTCCAAAAACGTCCGAAGCCTCCGCGTTCGGACTTTTAAGGTAGGCCTCCCATGACCAAGTAGATCCGGAACGAACAAAGACGTAAGCCGCACCGGCGCCCGATGCTCCATCGTTGTCACCAGCCGGAGTCAAACTCGGCCCGAGAGAACTGAGGATCGTCGGTTGATTGCTGTCTTCTCCATTCGCTCCTACTACGATTCGATCTCCGGAGATGGAGATGCTCATTCCAAATTGATCATTGACTTCGATATTAGGGGGCTTTAAGTAGGCTTCCCAAGCCCAATTGGAACCACTCTTGCGAAATACATAGACGGCGCCGCCTCCTACGGCCAATGCGTCATTGTCTCCACCAGGGGTAAGGTTTGGATCCGGGGCATTGGAAACCGTTGTTTGATTACTCTTTTCTGATCTGGCTCCAACCGCAATCGTATTAGAATCTTCTGATATAGATACGCTTGAGCCGAAATTATCGTTTGTTTCCGCATTCGGAGCTTTGAGATAGGATTGAAACGCCCAAGTCGTTCCCGTCCGCGCGTAGACATAGACGGCTCCTGCATCCACCGCATTCGTATTACTCACGAAAGTCGAAGGTGCATTCGTTATAAAGGTTTGATCGCAGTCTTCAAATACGGCGCTAACGACTACTGTATTTCCGGAGATCGCAACTGAATTTCCAAACTGATTCGTGGAAGCCGCGTTAGGCGCTTTTAGATAGGCTTCCCAAGCCCAGGTGGTTCCCGTTCTACGAAAAATATACGCGGCTCCAGCGTTGCCCGCGCCGTCCGTATCGCCTGCCGGTGTGAGGCCTGCGTTAGGCGCATTGATTACCGTATTCAGAGGGCTTTGTTCTCCGATCGCCCCAATCACGATCGTATCTCCGGAAATAGCTACGCTCGTACCGAAACTATCCCCGGTTTCCGCATTCGGGGATTTGAGATATGCCTCTAAAACCCAGGAAGTTCCTACCCGACGAAAAACATAAGCGGCCCCGGAATTGATAGTTCCGTCATTGTCCGTTGCCGAAGTCAAAATGGGCCCCGGAAAGTTCGTGACCGTAGTTTGATTGCTGTCTTCTGTACTCGCGGTGACGACCATCGTATCACCCGAGATCGCCACCTTTCCAAAATTGTCCCCGCTTCCGGCAATACTTTCCGCGTTCGGAGCTTTGAGATAACCCGCCCAAAAAGAATTCAGAGCTTGGATCGTGATGTCGATCGTCGTCGTGTTTGATCCGTTTTCGTTCACCGCGGTGATGGTATAAGAAGTAGAACCTTGTGCGGAAGACGGCGTGCCGGTAATTTCTCCGGTGCTCGCATTCCAACTCAATCCTGTTGGAAGCGCGGGACTAATGGAGAATGTAGTGGGATTGCCCGTGGATGTAGGTTGTATGGCTGTGATAGAAACATTCTTCACAAAGACAAGGGAGGAGTTCGTATAACTCAGACTAGGAAGAATCGGTGGAGCTCCTACAGGATTGGACTCCGAGATAGGGGTTCCCAATAAGACAAGCGCGTGTGTTGTAGATTCATCGTGAAGACAACCCCAGAAAGCGGAAGTAAGAATCCACACAGCACAAAGCATCGATGGAAAAGATAAGAATGGACCATCGCAGACTTTTTCTTTCATTGGATGACTCCGGTAATTTCAAACGAAAGGACAGCTTTGGAGCCATCTGCTTTTCGTTTCTTACAAGAGAATACTGGAAAAAACATATAAATACGCCCTCAGTTATAATCTGTGAATACCTGGATTATAACCTTCCAAAAGAGTCGCAGGATTCCCTGATTTCAGTTCCTCTTCGAGTTAAGAATTCTGAAAATAAAATGTTTGTTCGATGAAAAGGGGAAGAAGTCGGAAGCCGGAGAAGAAAAAAATTAACAGTAAGGAATGAGCTGGCTCAACGAAAGAGAAACAAAAAGAAGGAAGGCGATCGGAAAACGATCTGCTATATACAAAAAATATAATACAGTTCCGTAGGCGATTGCGACAAGATTGAATAGGATGAAAAGAAGGATCATTTTAAATTTTTTCAATGTATTTAGCACTCAAGGACAATAGACGGATAAAACCTGAATTCTTTACAGTAAATTTTTTCCCTCGTCTATGACAAATGAGGATTTATTTTTGATGAGATCCCTTCTGTGAGTGGGCTTGTATTCTTTGGAATTTTTGTTTCAAATTCGGATTAGAACGGTTTCGAATTTGAGTCAGAGCGTTCCGATACCAAATAACTTTTACATTCTGTCCGATTTTTTGGAATCCACGTTGTTTTCCTTTTGTAATTTTTTTTCGAATTCTTAACTTTCTATAAAACTGAAATTGGAATCCAGGGTTTAGAGTAGGTCGATCCCGAATCTTTTCAGAAGTAAAGCAAAGCCAAAGTAAAGAAGAAGCGTCGAGACTACGGAAGTTCCGAGCGCGGGCCAGAATCCGATGGATTGGTGGATTCGGGGAAAGAAAAAAAACATCGGAAGGCTCGGGATTACATACCAAAACGTATAGTAGGCGTGATTTTCGATCTTAGAGGAATCGGCTTGTTCCACTCTTAGCCAAATCAGAGTTAAGATCGTAATCAACGGAAGGGACCCGATAAACGCGGCCAGCTTATCGTTTTTCTTTGCGACTTCGGAAATGGTTACGATCAATAACGAGGTCAGGGCGTATTTGAAAACTAAATAGAGCATTCCTTTTTCCTTGGGGTTACTTTGGATAGAATTCAAAAATCAAAGATTTCAGCAATTCGTAATATTCTCCAGCTAAAGACGTAAAACCGCGTAAAATATAAGAACACGTTTGTTACCGGTTCCATGACAAATGTCAGCATTCTATTTTGAAATAACGGATTGTTTTCGTATCCCGTTTATCCTTTGTGGAATACAACGTTTGGTTTTTCTTTTATTTTGAAAAGGTGTGTGACTCTTTGAAATGAACAAAGCATTGGTTTTTATAAAATTTATTTGGACCTCCCGTTTGGGAAGGTTCGCTTCCATCGGAGCTCTGATCGCTATTCTTCTATTTGGCTCTTATCTTGTGATTCGAGAAAAAAGAACCGAAATTTCGCCAAAAGTCGGATCCATCGTAGAACTCGTATATTCTCTTGGGACAGTCAAATCGGATCGAGTCTATCATCTCAAACTTGGAGTGACTTCTTCGATTCGAAAGATCTTTGTAAAAGAAGGCGAGGTGGTTCGAGAGGGACAGGAACTTTTGATCTCCGATTCCGGAAGTAATTTCCGCGCTCCATTTTCAGGAACGATTACTTCTCTTCCTTTTCAAGAGGGAGAGGTTGTAATGCCGGGCGCTCCTGTACTTACGATGATGGATTTAAAGAAGACTTATATTCTTTTGTCTTTGGATCAGGATTCGGTTTTAAGAATTCGTCCGGGTCAAAGAGCCGAGTTGAGTTTTGAAACCATTCGAGGAAATAAGGTTTTAGGTAAGGTCAACAAGGTCTATCCTTCCGACGGTCAATTTTATGTAAGAGTAGACGTTGACTCTATGCCCGAGGGGACGCTTCCCGAAATGACTGCCGACGTCGCCGTGGAAGTTGCAAGAAAAGAAAACGCACTTTTAATTCCGGTCAAAGCCGTTGAAAAGGGAAAGATACGCGTTAGACGAAACGGTAAGATTCTTAATTTGGACGCAAAGGTCGGAGCCGTCGACGGAGAATGGTGTGAAGTCCTGGATAACGTAGTTTTAGAAACGGACACCGTCTATTTGGACGGACAACGGTAGTTTAAGAATATGTTCTTTTTAGCAATCAGACAACTGATCAGTAGACCACAACAAACGTTCCTAACGTTTTTGGGGATTCTTCTGGGAACCGCCGGTTACGTGGTTTTTTCCGGGATGATGCTCGGATTTCAAGAATACATAACGGATCAACTCGTCAACAACGACGCACAGATTCGTATTTCTCCTCGAGACGAAGTTTTGAAAGAAGAAAGTTTCAAAGGTGTTTTCTTTAACGGAGACTACGTCCGTTGGATCAAACCTCCTTCCGGTAAAACGGATTCCACTCAACTGACAAACGTTAAGGGTTGGTTTTTGAAATTGGATCAAGACGAAAGAGTGGAAGCTTACGCTCCACAACTCAATCGCCAGTTGATTTTCAAATTCGGAAAACAAACCCTACCGGGAAAGTTGCAAGGGATCGACCCGGTGCGGCAGATGCGGGTGACGACGATCGGAAAGTATGTGGAAAAAGGAAATCTTAGAGACCTTGATCGAGGCGGAGACATCATCTTTGCCGGTGCCGGACTCTTAGAACGTCTCGGGGCGGAAGCCGGAGATATCGTACAAGTCGTTTCGCCTAACGGAACGATATCGAACGTAAAAGTCGGCGGGATCGTAAGAGTAGGGAACCGAATGATCGACGAGGTTTCCGTCTACGCCTCTCTTCGGACGGTCCAAAGAATCACACAGGCAAACGGAATCGTTTCCGAAATCGCGGTTCGATTGAAGGACGTTTCTAAGGCGGCCGACGTCGCGACGGAATGGTCCTTTTTTACGAGGGACAAGGTTCAGAGCTGGGATCAAGCGTATGAGAGCATTCTATCCGTATTCAAAACTCAGAATATAGTTCGAGATACTACCACGTTTACGATTATTCTGGTCGTAGCCTTCGGAATCTATAACGTATTGAACATGGTTGTGAATCATAAAAAGAAAGAGATCGCAATCCTTCGATCGGTAGGCTTTGACGAAGGGGATACGATTCGATTGTTTATCATACAAGGACTTCTTTTGGGTTTGATCGGCGCCGTTTTCGGATTGATCCTCGGCGCTCTGGCCTGTTATTCCCTGGACGGTTATCCTTTGGGCGGCGCGAATACGAAAGGTCCGATGATCAACGTGATGAAAATTTCCTGGAACTATTGGATCTATATAAATGCCTTTCTCCTTTCCGTAGTAACGAGCGGAATCGCGGCTTACATTCCGGCTCGTTCCGCTTCCAAGTTGTCCCCGGTTGAAATCATTCGAGGTAGCACATGAACCAAAATAAACTTCGAGACGATCGGAAGAAAGAAACGATGAATCAAGAAGAATCTTATGCGTTGGCCTGCGAGTCTCTGATCAAATCTTTTGGAGAACCGCCGACCCAGGTAGTTCGAGGCGTTACGTTTCAATTAAAAAAAGGAGAATTTGTTTCTCTGACGGGAAGATCCGGTTCCGGCAAATCGACACTTTTGTATATGCTGAGCGGTCTGGATCGCCCGAGTTCCGGAAGGGTTTTTTTAGACGGAAAAGATCTTTTTGAACTGCAGAGCAAAGAGGCTCACAGTTTTCGAAATCAACACATCGGTTTTGTTTTTCAATTTCATTACCTTCTTCCCGAACTCACTGCGATGGAGAATATTCTTATGCCGGCGAGAAAGACCGGCGTGGAAGGGATCAAAAAAGAATATGCAAGAAATCTGTTAAATCAATTCGATTTGGAACACTGCAAGGATAAGTATCCTTCTCAGATGTCGGGTGGGGAACAACAAAGAGCCGCAATCGCGAGGGCTCTTATCATGAATCCCACATTTATCTTTGCCGACGAACCGACCGGAAACCTGGACACGGCTAACGGCGATAAGGCGATGGAATTTCTAAAACAAACCAATGCGGAGAATGGGACTACGATTCTTTACGTAACTCACGACCCGGATTACGCGGCGTTTGCGGACCGTAGAATTCACATGGTGGATGGAAGTATTGAAACCGATCGTTCTCAAAGTCACAAACGAGAGAAAAGTTTATAAGAAAATTGAAAACGATCTTTTGATCCGGGGATGATCGCGAGGTTAGAGTCGGATATGGCGCTTTTCGTAGTATTTTTTGGCCGCCTCAATGATTTCGGGATCGGTACTTTGATCCAAAACAATTTCAGCGAGAACCATCTTGGCGATCGGAGGATGGTGTTTTTCCAAATAGGTTAGAAAATGAGTCTTTGCCAGTCCCGGACCGGAAATCAACAGATCCTCTTCAGGGGAAAGACTCGCAGCCACGTCCTCGAAAAAATGTTTGAGATCCTCGTTCTGAATCAGATTGAAACGATCGGGATGATGATCGTGGTGTTCCGGTTTTCCTTTGTGGTGAATGATCTGTGCGTCCACCGTGTCCTTACTCAAGACAAACTTTTTCGCTACCGACTGATCAATCCAGAGAATACAATGAGGCATGTTGTTTCCTTATCCTTTTTGTAGCCATGGGCGCTTTGGGATATCCTCTATTTAAAGGTAAGAATCGGGTATTTTCAAGTTCTATTCGCTTCGTTTTAAAAAATACGGCTAAATGTGAAGTTACTTAAGGAGTCCGCTTGATTTGCCTCCTACTTATGTTTTCGACTTACAAAGAAAACCGTTCTTGTTTCCCGAGTGTTGATCTCTATTCTTTCCTGATTCACATGATAATGAGAATCAAATGGCTACGATTAAACGAGAAACCTTGTATAAAGTTTCAATTCGGATCCAAACGATAGAAATTCAATAGATTAGAATATACTAAAACGCTGTAAAAGGATCTTTGTACTTGATTCTTGTTAAAAAAAGTCGCTTTAAAAGAGTTTACGTAAATAATCATTGCAATTGTGCATAAAGACCCGTTGTAATAGTATACATAAAGGATGTTTCATCTTCTCGAATCTTTAGATACCTTCGCGCTTTCGTTTCAATTGTTTCCGTTATAAGTGTTGGCTTTCAATAAAATTAGGATGGGCGTCGTAAGGAAAGAATACAAGCTTATGAATGCAGACGAGCAAAAAACGATCCTACTTGTAGAAGACGAGCCTATCATCGGAATGACCGAATCAATACAGCTGAAGAATCACGGTTACAACGTGATCAATGTCATGAATGGCCCCAAGGCCATCGAATCTCTAAACGATAAAAAGAATATCATTGATATCGTACTCATGGATATCGATCTCGGCCACGGTGTTGACGGCACTGCGGTTGCTAAAGAAATTTTAAAAGACCATGACATTCCTCTGTTATTTCTTTCCAGTCACATGGAACCTGAGATCATTAAAAAGACGGAGAAGATCACTTCCTACGGATATGTGGTTAAAAATTCGGATGTAACGATCTTAGACGCATCGATCAAAATGGCGTTTCGATTACACGATTCTTATCAGGATGTAAGGGTCCAAAGGGGAGCCGTTGAATCCAAGAGGAAGGAATTGGAGCTTCTGGAAAAGCGCTATCGTCGTCTGTTTGAGACGGCCAAGGACGGAATTCTAATTTTAGACGCGAGCTCCGGACGAATCGTAGACGTAAATCCTTTCTTAATCGATATGCTCGGTTATTCCAAAGAGCAATTTTTAGAAAAGAATATCTGGGATATCAACGCATTCAAACGTATCGAGTATTCAAAACAACTCTTCAAAGAACTCCAAGAAACAGGATACGTCCGTTATACCGATCTACCTTTGGAAACGATTCAAGGCGATTTGATCCACGTTGAGTTTGTCTGTAACGTCTATTTGGTCGACGAAGAAAAAGTGATTCAGTGTAATATTCGAGATATAACCGATCGAAATCGATATGAAAGAGTTCTTACAAACAATATTGAAGAGAAGGAAGCGATGCTGAAAGAGCTCCAGCATCGGACGAAAAACAGTTTTCAGATGATCACGAGTCTGATCCATCTGAGAGTGCATTCCGCCGATTCTAAAGAGACCAAGGCTGCTCTGGAAGAATTATCTCTTCGAGTGCAGTCAATCTAGGACCTTTATTCCTTGTTATACGAAACCGATTCTTTTAATTTTGTTCAAATCAAAGAATACTGCAATCGTGTGATCGAGTCTATGCTTCAATTATCCGATTCCGTTATCATCCATAAAAACATCGAAGAATTCACGATGACGGCGAAGGATGCCGCGACGATCGGAATGATTCTTATCGAACTCGTATCCAACGCCATCAAATACGCGTTTCCGGATCAAAAGAAAGGAAACGTATCGGTCGAATTGAAAAAAGAAAATTCTAAGATGATTTTGATCGTGAAGGACGACGGAGTTGGGTTTCACAAAGAATCGGATGTGATGACCGCAAAGACGCTCGGCTTAAAACTGGTAAATCTTATGGTCAGTCAACTCAACGGTCAAATTGAATTCGATACTTCCGATGGAACTCAAGTAACGATCGAGTTTCCGGAAATAAATTGATTCTTGATTATAAGTGCCTACGTTTTTGGAATGAGGACACAAAGAAGCAGAGTTGATCTCCGTTTTTACGTTTAATTCTAAGATTCATTTATTGTGATCGACAACGTCGATTTTCTGCGGCAAAATTTAGACGCAACCATTTGCAAAACGCTTTTTTTCCGATTTGCGTTTTCATCGGAAGTCATCTCTGATATTTTTTCCTGAGTGATTCCAAGCCCGCTTTGAATCACAGATGTCCTAGCATCCAGCGCTTGCTTCAGCCAAATCCTATCTTAAGATCGAGCTTTTGTTTTTGGATTGGTCTTGAAATCGAGAAGTAATCGTATATTAAAATTTCATAAAATAATAAACGGAAGAATTATTTAGTCTTTAAGAATTCGAATTTCTCATCTCCGTTCAAGATCCTTTGTTTTCGAATCAGAACATTCGTTGTCAAAAGGAGACGCGCGTATGGAGCACAGTTTTGAAGTTTCGAATTTGAATCGTATCGCCTTTATCGGCAATTATCTTCCGAGGCAGTGCGGAATCGCGACGTTTACGACCGATCTCTGCGAATCGATCGCCACTGCATTCCCTGAAAAAACGTACATCGCAATTCCGGTAAACGACGTCGAGGCCGGTTATACATATCCTTCTCGCGTTCGTTTTGAACTCACCGAGAAAGATATAGATTCTTATCATAGAGCCGCAGATTTTTTAAACGTAAATAACGTGGATTTGGTCTGCCTTCAGTTTGAATACGGAATATTCGGCGGACGCTCGGGAAGTCACATTCTCGCGCTTTTGAACGAACTGCGAATGCCGATCGTAACCACTCTTCATACGATCTTGTCCGAACCCGGACCGGACCAAAGAAGAGTTTTAAAACAAGTCGCGGCCTTGTCGGATCGATTGGTCGTGATGAGCGAACGTGGAGCGAAATTTTTAGAAAAGGTTTACGGTGTTATGCCGAGTAAGATCGACCTGATCCCGCATGGAATTCCCGACGTCCCCTTCGTGGATCCTAGTTTTCACAAGGATCTTTTCGGAGTCGAAGGTAAAACGGTTCTCTTAACTTTCGGGCTTCTTTCTCCAAACAAAGGGATCGAAAACGTAATATCGGCTTTACCTGCTATTTTGGAAAAGTATCCGAACGTAGTTTATATCGTGTTAGGCGCAACTCATCCGCACGTTATCCGAAACGATGGAGAAACTTATCGTTTGTCTCTTCAATGGCTGGCCCACGAGAAAAAAGTGGAGGGAAACGTAATCTTCTACAATCGATTCGTAAGTCTGGAAGAACTCAATGAGTTCATCGGCGCGACCGACATCTACATCACTCCTTATTTGGATCCCGCGCAGATCACTTCCGGAACCTTGGCTTATACGATCGGAGCGGGGAAGGCGGTTGTTTCCACTCCGTATTGGTATGCTCAGGAAGTTCTTGCCAATGAAAGGGGAGTGATCGTTCCTTTTCGAGATCCGGACGCGATCGCGGAACAGGTGATCGGTCTTTTGGACGACGATACCACACGACACGCGATGAGAAAGAAAGCATACATCTACGGAAGATCGATGATCTGGTCAAAGGTAGCGAAAAAGTATATGCAAAGTTTTGAACGTGCCAGGACGGAACGTAGACACTATACTCCGTCCGGACGGATGATCAAACCTTTGGATCGACGTTCTAGCGATTTACCTCCCGTAAAACTCGATCATCTAAAACGTATGACCGACGATACCGGTATGTTTCAACACGCCTTCTTCACCATTCCGAATTACGCGGAAGGATACACGACCGATGATAACGCGAGAGCTCTGATGGTGAGTACGTTCATCCAAGAACTCGGAAACGGAGAGGTCTTCGAACTTACCTTTCGTTATTTGGCCTTTGTCTGGTATGCATACAACGCAAAGACGGGAAGATTTAGAAACTTTATGGACTATCAAAGAAACTGGTTGGAAACAAACGGTTCCGATGATAGTCACGGTCGAGCCTTGTGGGCTTTGGGAACCGTACTTGGAAGGGCGATCGCTCCTCAACTTCCGACGATCGCGGGAAGATTATTCGAACAGGCCCTACCGGCGATACTCGCCACTTCAAGTCCTAGGGCTTGGGCATTCGCTCTGATAGGAATTCACGAATACTTGCAAAGATTTGCGGGTGATAGAATGGCAAATCAAGTAAAGGAGGAACTTGCCGGAAGATTGTTAACTCTCTACAAAAAGAATGATACGGAAGGCTGGCATTGGTTTGAAGAGAGTTTGAGTTACTGTAACGCCGCGCTTTCGCACGCGATGTTACTATCCGGAAGATCGATGCAAAATTCCGAGATGGCTCAAGTCGGAATCGATTCGCTCAACTGGCTTTCCGACTTACAGCGCGCAGACGGAGGTTACTTCGTACCGATAGGATCCAATGGATTTTATAAAAAGGGAGGAAACCGAGCGCGGTTTGATCAACAACCGGTGGAGGCACAGGCGACCGTATCGGCGTGTTTAGAGGCCTATCGATGTACTCGAGATCTAAAATGGCGTAAGGAGGCGAGACGCGCTTTTGAATGGTTTTTGGGAAGAAACGATTTGAACTCATCCGTCTACGATCCGACCACCGGAGGATGTAGAGATGGAATTCATCCGGACAGAGTGAATGAAAATCAAGGAGCCGAATCAACGCTCTCCTTTCTTCACAGTTTGTTTGAACTCCGTTTGGCGGAGAGTGAATTAGAGAACGAAGAAATAGGAAGAAAATGAAATTACAATACCCTGAATTATTCCGAAGACACAAAACAAATCCAATCCTAACCGCGGCGGATTGGCCTTATCCGGTTCATAGCGTATTTAATCCCGGAGCAACTTTGTTAAAAGACGGAACTACACTTTTACTCTGTCGTGTGGAAGATAGAACGGGGAAATCGCATTTTTGCGCAGCGAGATCTAAGAATGGAATCGACGGATGGACGATCGATCCAGAACCTACGATGCCCGCCGATCCCGACAATTTTCCGGAAGAGCTTTGGGGAATCGAAGATCCACGCATAACGTATGTTCCCGAGATGAAAAAGTATGCCGTTGTTTATACCGCATACTCCAAAGAAGGACCAGGTGTTGCTCTCGCCTTTACTGAAAATTTTCTGGAATATGAACGTTACGGAATGATCATGCATCCTCAAGACAAGGACGCAACCTTATTGCCGCATAAAATCGGGGATTACTGGGCCTTGATTCATAGGCCTGCGGGTCAACGCGGATCTCATATCTGGATATCCTATTCTTCCGATCTAAGACATTGGGGAGAACATACTCTTATGATGGAAGCGAAGTTAGGCGGATGGTGGGACGCAAATAAGATAGGACTTTCACCGCCGCCGATTGAAACGAAAGAAGGTTGGTTGATGATCTATCACGGAGTCAGACAGAATGCGTCCGGAGTTCTTTATAGAATCGGACTGGCCTTGTTCGATCTGAATTCACCCGAACTCTGCTTGAAACGAGGACAAGAATGGATCTTCGGACCGGAAGAATCCTATGAACTGATAGGCGATGTGGATAACGTAGTTTTTCCATGTGGAACCACGCTGCTACCCGACGGAGATACGATTCATCTCTACTATGGAGCCGCGGATACGAGCATCGCTCTCGCGACCGGAAGTTTGAAGGAACTGTTGGAATGGCTTCATAAACAATAGAGCGAAGTTTTTTAGAAACTTTGTCACGGCTTTTCGAATATGATAGGGTAGTAGTTTTCGGTTTTGCGGGATTTCTACTCGCGACCGGATTGGAAGGGGCCCGACTGATAGAACCGCTGTTTGGTTTTAATCTCGGAGTCGAGATCGGTCAACTTATGCTGGTTCTTTTGGCGCAGGAAGCGTATTTGAAATCAAACAACGCAGCCAACAACGATCCATTTGGATCGGAGATTGCAGTGACCGGTGATACTTTAATCGTCGGTGTGAGCCAAGACGATACGAGCGCGAGTAACTCGGGCACCGTGCACGTATTTAAAAGAACCGGTACAAATTGGGCAAGAGACGCGTTTCTAAAAGCGTCCACCCCGATCGCAAATGCGCTCTTTGGCATATCCGTCGGAATTTCAAACGATAGAATGATCGTAGGAGCAACCGGACAAAATGGAAATGCCTATGTGTTTCAGAAAACGGTTTCCGGTTGGTTGGAAGAGGCGATCCTAACGGCGCCTAACGCAGAATTAAACGATCTATTTGGAAAGGCGGTTGCGATCACGTTTCCAACGTTATGGGCGGACCGCCGGGAGAATACGGAAGTCTTGCCATCTACGGGGATACGATTGCGTTAGGAGTTCCGGATGAAAAAGGAGGAACTAACGTTCCGTCTCCTTTGGCTCCCAATGGAGACAATACAAAAACAAAAGCCGGCGCGGTCTATATCTTCACTCGATAAAGTATAAATCTTCTCATAGTGATTTTTTCATTTTAGAATTCAGTTCAAAAACAATTTCCGTCCGATTCAAAGACGCCGATCGAAATCGAATCGGAGCCTAAGGGTGCAAACGGACTCGCTGCATTTGTCCTTGTATTTTGCGCAAAGTCGGTGGCAAACAATGGAAAAAAAAACGCAGGGATAAGAGGAGCGATTCTCAAATCGATTCCACCATACAAAGAGCTACAGGGAGAATTTAAAGAAGTCGGAAGCCCCGTGGGAACGTTGAAATTCCAAACCTGCGCGATGGAAGTCGCCGTTTTGAATTGCGGATTCTTATCATAGTTGTTGGTATAATTTCCGGCCCCCAGACCCGAAATCGGACCGATCGGAAAAGAAAGGATACAATCCTGAGATAGAACCGCTCCGCAGAATTTATATTCCACCCCGCCTCCGAAAACATCCAAAACGGGAACATCAAGAAAAAAATTATTTCCTCGAATAAAGGAAGCCGCGGAAGGATACGCATCCGCGTAGAGAATTCCGACTCGATTGGTGACTGAAGATCTCGCAAAGATTTGATTGTTTGCGATCGTATAAACCTTGCCCGGAGCTGCGAAGCCGAGCGAGATTCCAGTTGCGTCCGCCATCGCAATAGCGGGAGAATTTCCAACGTAGATATGATTGTTAAAGATGGAGAGAAAACCCGGAACGCCGGAAGCATCGTCGATCAAAAAGCCCATCGTAAGAGAGGGAACCAAACTCGGATTGAGATATTGATGGGCGTTGATCTTGTTATCCACGATGATCGCACTGGATCCGGAAATGATAAAACCCGTAGCAAAGCCGCCCGCACTCTGTACTCCGTCGATCAAGTTTTGTTTGAGTATGATCGGTTGTGGAGTTCCCGATAGATCGATGTTCACTCCGGAGGAGAATCCGGTTCCCGATCCTGCTCGGATCCAATTTCCGGAAACGATTACGTTATCCGAGTTTTGAATTGCTAAACCGACTTTGGTTCCGGCGGCGATTGCGGGTGAAGTTTCGTTTCCAAAGATGATATTGTTTAAAATTCGAACCTGTCCCGCATTGAATCGACTATTTTGAATCGTAACTCCGACGCTGGAAACGTTATTCGGGTTTGCTCGGATGGAAAATCCGCTTACAATCAGATTGTTGGACGCTGAGGTCAATGAGTTTGTTGCGATGTCTATGACGCTGCAAAAGCTAGCGTCGCAGAAGGCAGGACCTCCGATCCCCGGATCTTGGATGATGGTTGGATTGTTGACCGGATCGGAATTTAAACCTCCAAAGCCGGAAGGGAAACCGCCGAGCAAAGAAGTCTGACTGGAAAGAGAAATTCTTCGCGTTGGAACGTAGGTTCCCGCGGCGACTAACACCGAACAGGGAGCGCCCACAAGATCACATTCCGTAACTCCAAACTCTATACTACTACAATAGGCGGAAGGAGGACCGCCGGTTCCGCAGCCGCTGATATCGTTTCCGCTTCCGATATCCACCATACGATTGTTGATCGCAGACTGGTTTGTAAATTCCAAGACGAGATCGTTCCCTCCTTGGATCGGAAGTCCGCCACCTCCCGTACATCCTCCCAGTTGTATAAACGCGTCTCCTAAAGGACCCCAAAAATCGGGACCGCTTGGAATGATAACTACCGTATCGTCGTTTGGAGCCGAAGGATATGTGATGGAAGGACGAGGAGAAGTTGTGTTAGCCACATTCGTTTTTCCTAATATTGCGGCGGCGGTATTGTAACCACAGCTTCCAGGGTCGATCCCGTGAAAGGAAAACTGGATCGTAATCTTTCCGCTGGGGAATAAGATCTTAGAAGTCGGAGAATATTGTAAAGGACTGATACAGTCGATGAGAATCGTGACCGGGCCTCCTGCTAAATTTCCGTTTCCGGAAAGTGCGGGAACAAAAACGCAGGTATGTTTGGGAGGAACTGAAATAAAACCAATGGAGTAAGCCGCTGTATCTCCGACTTGGCTTCCAAAAGTTTGAGTCGTATCGTTGGTAAAAGAAATTTGATCGGTCATGTTTTGTAAGATCAAAGGGGAGGCGCTTGCGGTCGCTGGATCCAATCCGATGACTCTTACCGAAACATCATAGAAAGAAGTTCCGCAGGTGATAAAGATTGTAGTTTGAGGACGTATGATCGGACCGTTTGGATTTTGAATTCGGCAAGTCTGAGCGGGAGTTGTGGACGGTCCAATGCTTGTGACCGAATAAGAAGATCCGATGCGGACTAACGTAGGGAATGCTTGCGTAGTATTTTGAGTGAATGTAAGGGATTCTCCTATGTCGTTATTGACCGTGAGAGTTCCCGCATTCAAACCCGAAACCTGAACCAAAACTTTTACCGGAGTATTCAGTTGTTCGATGTTGCGTTCTAAGGGAAAGAGTTCGATCACCCCCGGTTTCTGAGGGCGTTTTACACAATGGATAAAAAGAATCAAAGCCGAAACCAAAAGAAAGACTCGGGTAAGAATTTGCATTCTTTCCTTACGAGGTCGTTCGTTTTCAATCCTCATATTCAAATTGAATAATGTGTTTTCGATTTTCACGGCTTTTGCTTTGTTTTTATAAATGATTCTTATGAAATAAAAATAGATAAGAATCATTTATAAGTATTTATACTTGATTAACACGGACTCGGAAGGAAAGGTGCGGGAAAAAAACGGAATCGGAAGACCTGAGGAACCAACGACCTATTTTTAGGAATCAAAAAGAGAGGGGCGTCTTCGAGCGATAAATCTTTGTTAAACGAAAAGACAAGAGGCAGAGAATAAAAAGAGAACCAGGTTTGGAAGAAATTTATTTCCTATTTGGTTTCGTTTTTGACTTCGATTTCTTCGAGTCGTCCGAGATGGCTATTTTGCGAATTCCGGTCTGGGTGGGCTTTCCAAAATAGGGAAGAACCGCGCTTTAGGGCCTTTTACAAAGGAAAAATAGAGCCGGTTTCTCCAAAAAAAAGAACGGGACGATGTCCAATTTTCAAAATCTCGATCCTCATTGAAATAGAATCCGAGGATTCAATTTCGATTTAAAGGAGAATCTGATATGGCAAGTTTGATTGAAGAAAGAGGAAAGGTACAAGAAACGGAGTCAGAGAAAAAAGAAAAGTGGCTTCAAACTGCAAAGTGGATCTATTGGACCCTTACGCTTTTTTTTACGGTAACAATGATCGCGGCTGGGATCGCGTATCTTTTGGGAGTCAAGGAACCCGTGGAGGGAATTACAAAACTGGGCTATCCGCTCTACGTGATGAAAATTTTGGGAGTCGCAAAAATTTTGGGTGGAATCGCGATTCTTCAAAACCGATTTCAAACGCTGAAAGAATGGGCCTATGCGGGATATACGTTTAACTTGATCGGTGCCTCATCCTCTCATCTGTTTGTGGGAAACGGTCTCGGAGATGTCCTCACTCCGCTTATCATTCTTTGTGTGGTTCAAATTTCTTACCGTCAATGGAAGACCGGTTGGATGTAAACACGTCCGGATCGATTTGACTTTCGCAGTGGCTCCGGTCTACTGTGACATTCCGATTCAAAACCGGTTTGGAAAAGGGCCTCGAAATTTTTGTGTAAAAAGAACAAACAAAATACGAACGGTCCTTTTTCAAAGAAAACGAACATTCACAAACGAAGCATTCAAAAAACATAAAGTGGAGAAACAATATGAACGAGTTCTTACTTCTATTTAGACAACCGAGTTACGACTATAGCGACATTTCGCCAAACGAGATGCAGGCGCTCGGAAAAAAATGGCAAGACTGGGTCGGCGGGATCGTCGCACAAGGAAAACTTGCAAGCAACGGCCCAAGACTCGCGACCGAAGGCAAGGTTTTAAAATCAGGAGGAGTGATCACCGATGGACCCTTTGTCGAAATCAGAGAGCGACTGGGAAGTTTTATCATCGTTCGCGCGGAGAGTTTAGAAGAAGCCACAACATTGGCGCACGGTTGTCCTGCTTTGGACGCAGGCGGGAGCGTTGAAATTAGACAGGTCATCGGATAACTTGAGATAACGAACTTCGCCTGCTTTTCCAAAGAGCGGGCTGGTATCTTTACGATGGAAGAAACAGAACACGAATCACTCAAATATCTTTTTCAACACGAGTTTTCTAAAATGGTGGCCGTTATAAGCGGTCTTTACGGATTGCAACACATAGAAATTGCAGAAGATATCGTGAGTGAAACATTTCTGCTCGCGGCGGAAACTTGGGGGATCAAGGGAGTTCCCGAAAATCCAACGGCGTGGCTCTATGTTGTCGCAAAACAAAAGACACTCTATCATTTTAGAAGAAATAAAATTTTAAAAGACAAAATCATTCCCGAGCTGACTTCGAAACAAGAGAAGAATCAGGATACGGAAGAGTTGAACTTTTCTCCGGAGAACATAAAGGACAAACAACTTCAAATGCTCTTTGCGATCTGCGATCCCGCGATCGCGAGCGAGGCTCAGATCGGATTGGCCTTGAGAATTCTATGTGGTTTCGGAATCGATGAGATCGCGGAAGCTTTTTTATCCAATAAAGAGGCGATCAACAAACGTTTGTTTCGGGCCAAAGAAAAATTAAGAAGCGAAAGAATCAAGATGGAGTTTCCATCGGAGGACGAAATTGAAAAACGGCTTGATACTGTTCTTCACGTCGTCTATTTGCTGTTCAGCGAAGGCTACTATTCTAAAACTCAAAATCAAATCTTGAGAAAGGATCTTTGTTTGGAGGCGATGCGTCTGGGAGTTATGCTTTCAGAATATGAAAAAACCAATCGACCGAAAACAAACGCTCTTTTGGCTCTGATGTGTTTTCACGCCTCTCGATTTAGCGCAAGACAAACGAGCGAAAATTCTTTTGTTTTATACGAAAAACAAGACGAGAATCTTTGGGATAAGGCTTTGATTCATCAAGGAATTCAATTCTTAGATCTTTCAGCTTCCGGAAACGAACTCGGTTCCTATCATCTGGAAGCAAGGATCGCATACTGGCATTGTATCAAGGAGGACAGCGCTGAAAAGTGGAAGGAGATTCTAAGTTGTTACGATCAACTTCTTAAAATCAATTATTCTCCCAGCGTTGCGTTGAATCGAATATTCGCCGTCTATAAGTGTAAAGGTTCTGCGGCCGCCATGGCTGAGGCCGAAAAGATAAAGTTTGAAAAAAATCACTTTTATTTTTTGCTTTTAGGCGAACTTATTAAAAATGAAGATCCTCAAAAAGCAAAAATTCATTTTCAAAAAGCGTATTCTTTGGCAAAAACTCAAACTGAAAAACAGGGCATTCAAGAAAAGATAGCCGAACTTTTTTAAATCGGCCCCTGTGCAATATTATAAAAGTATGTTTTACTGATGTGTTTTTAGTAATATTCAATTTTTATTGCTGAAGATAATTGCTTACTCTCTATAAGCTTCCGTTTGCCACCAACGTAAACCCATAAGCGCAAGTCCAAATGCGATGAGATAGAGCGCGATCGGAAGTGTGAGAGAAGGTTTTACCGCTCTGTCTTGAGTGACGAGGACTTGAATCTTGGCTCCGAGGTCATCCGAGTTTGCATTTTCAACTTCACCGAATTGGATTTTGTTATCGTAGCTCCAGAAGCCGTTACAAATTTCTGCGCGACGAATCTTTTTGCACGCGGTAACGCTTGCGGTCGAAGTGATTCCCGTTTTCTGTCTATAGATGAGATAACTTCCTCCTAATATAAAAGAAATACAAAATAAGCTGATTACACTTATGGCGATGGCGTTTCGAGTTCTGTGAGTCATGGTTAAAAAATTTACTATCTTATTTCTCTGAGCGCTAAGCTCTAAAGCAAAAAAGAAGGTTCGCTCCTTGCGTTCAATTCTTGGATAAGTAACCGCCACGCCGGCAAAGCTTTGCATGTTCCTAAATAAAAAAATAAGAATATCGATTTATATATTTTAGAAATCTCGATGATAGCAAAGTGGATAAATCGAATTCGCAAGTAAGGAAACATTTTGTTCCCATTTTAATGTCGTACATTTCTTTTGATTCAAATTTGTTGACAAAAATTAGCTCTCTATTCTGCGTTTCCTTTATTTTAAATAAGAAATTCTGGATGATCAACAAGACGTTTTAGAGCTTTTATGAAAGTTGCCGAGGAAAAAATCAATTTCCGCGCAGATCAAGTCGGGTTACCGATTCTTCTTCAAAAGCTTTGGATCCTTTCGATCAGTAAAACTAGAAAATTGGGACGATACTTCGAATACTTGCAAAGGAGAAATCGATCTATGTTTGAAAAAATATTTCACTTTTATAAAATTCTAAATTCTTAATATTTCAATGATAAAGACAGGAAGAAAAGGAGTCTGCTTGCGGCGATAAGGCTGAAAAACGCGAGATCGAACTTGTGACAAAAAAAGATAATGTTTCGCGGTCACTATTCTTGCCGAAGGGAATTCGTTGTTGCGAACCCGCATTTTCTTTCCGAGTATTTTAGTTCGTCCTTGTCTGTTTGAGCGCCAATTCCCGATTCCATAAAGCCGGAAATTTTACTCAGAGCGATCGAGCGGAAACGAAACCGTCTTCTTCTTAAAATTTTCAGATTCGACGTTTTCGCTGATCCTCGAGCCGGGTTCGTCGAGTTCGAGTCCAATCGGAATCACAAGCCTATCCTTCGATACTATCCAGTTTATCCGGAACACTGCGACTTTGGGCGTGCCCGCACTTCGTTGCGGTCGCGCTCTCCGCTTCAGTCAAGAAATTGCGTGAAGCGAAAAACTAAATTCTAAACAAAAGGGCAATTTCTTGACTCCGCATCGATCGCTCACGCGGAAGGAGAGGATCGTCTCGGATCATCAACCGAATTCCTAATAAAGAATCAGGTTCTATATTATAAGTAGGAGGTGAGTCGAGTTCTTAGAAATCCAAAAATGGATTGAAAGAAAAGCAGTTTGAAAGTAAGATTCGCCGACCTTTTTTAGAAGGGAAGAACAGAGTATCTTTGGGTGGATGAAAAGATGCTTTTTTTGTGTCGAATGTCCGTTTAAAAAAGGTTCTATTTGATTCCGGTTGGATACTTTATGAAAATTGAATGTATTCAACTGGGATGAATCGTATAAAATATAAAGAAATAGAATTGGATTTTGGAGGAAGTATCAAATGAAATCGTTCAAAATGAACGCAGCAGTGCAACCTATCCTGGTTGTTTTATTGTTCCTAACTACGTCGTTTCTTTCCGCGCAAGGTTTGAATATACAAAACCTGATCAGCGGCGCCGATTATCCCGTTGAAAATGTGGATTATTTTTTACAGGACGTTGGAACGGCGACTATCGGTTCCAGTCAGAACGGATGTCATTCTCAAGGAATAAAGTATGACGGAAATTTCTTTTATTCTTCCTGTATGGATACGAATGGAAACAATACGGCCTACCTTTTTGTTCACGATAAATACGGAAGACTGATCAAAAAGTTCAACGCCGGTTCTTCTTACGATCATCCGAGCGGAATTTTTTATTACAATGGATGGGCTTACGTCGGGTTTACGAGCAACGGGATCAATATGAGATCGCAACTCTATCGATTCAACGGAGCCGGAACGGTTCAGAATCTCGGATTTTTTGATCACTCCGTAGGTTTCGTGGGACAGCAGATTCCTTCCCCGAACAGTTCGACCTTTAGCGCAAAGACTCGTTATTATTCTTACGATCAGTATTACGAAAGACAGTGTAATGCGACAGACGGAAGTTGCGCGAGTTACAGCGATATTACAACCGGAAATAATATCAACAGCGCCGGTAAGGATGGGGTGCAAGACTGCGATGTATATTATAAAAATGGAGGATGGTATAAGGCTTGTATTTTGTTTTCGGCGAATCCGAATACGATTCGAGTCTGGAAAGGAAATCAACTCAAGCTTGCGCCCGAAAATTCACTGACGACGTATACGATGACGTATCAACCCGGACATTCCGGAGGATTCTCTTTTTACACGGATCCGAACGGAAAAAAATGGATCGTGACCACGCCACCTCCGGAGACAAATAGAAGATACTGTCAGGGTTGTACTCTTGTGGGTGGAAACAACTGCGCTTGCACCGATAAAAACAATCGTCAGAGAGTTCGATTTTACGCGTTCGATCATTTTCTATGGCCTTCCGGTCCCAATTGATCTAAGAACATAGCTAATACATATTGGAAAGAATTCTCACCTAATATAATTTAGGTGAGAATTTAAGTTTCTCTCTGGTCATGGACTGATGTATACCGTCCAACTCTCCGAGGGATCTTTTCCTTTCTTCGATTTTGAATCCCTTTTTATTTTGTCTTTCCTAACTTATCCGGAATTTCGGATCTTTCCTCATGTAATTCCTCAGGACTCAGGGTGTAGATTTTCATTTGGATCTGCGGTGGCATTAACGTTTCTTTGAAATTGGGATCTTGGCTTCGGTAATTATATCTGAGCTGGGTTGTATTCTAAAAAATAGATTCTATATATAGAATATTCTAAAACCTGCATTAAACCAAGTCGAGTTCAGGAAATGTATTAGATTAGGATTTAACTACTGATAAGCTCCGAGGAGGGCAGGTTCCCATCCAGATACTGAGCGACCTGTGTCGCAGCAATCTGAGCAAATTCTTCAAATACTTCCTCCACCGTCCAGCCGATATGAGGAGTTAAAAGAACGTTATCCAGTCTTCTAAGAGGTGAATTTTTATCCAGTGGTTCCTTCTCAAAGACGTCAAGACCGGCGGCCGCTATCGGACCGTTTTGAAGACAATGAACAAGGGCCGTTTCATCTAAGATGGCTCCACGGGAAGTATTGATTAAGATCGAACCTTCTTTAAACAATTGAAATGTCTCCGCACTCAGTAATCCGGTGGATTCCGGAGAGAGACGAAGATGTACGCTTATGATATCGCTTGTTTTTAAAAGCTCTTCCAAGGGGAGTCTTGGAAAATTCTGATTTGTAGAAGGCGAATTGGTCGGTCGTTCCCAAGAAACTACATCCATTTGAAACGCGGACTTTGCAATCTCAGCAACTTTAGAACCGTGTCGCCCTAAACCTAATATTCCCAATCGTCTATTGCTCAAGGTTCTTCCAAGAAGTTTTGGCCATCCGCCGCTTTTCATTTCTACCTGAGCCTGCGGTATCAGATGGACTAAGCTTAACATTATCGCGACCGTCAATTCCGGTACGGATAAGATGGGAGCTTTTGCTCTTCTACCAAGCGCAATCTTGATTCCTCTTTCCGAAGCTGCCTCTTGATCGATATGATACGCATGTCCCCCTGTTTGGAGAACCAATTTCAGATTGGGTAATAAATCGAAATTTTTTGCGGTAAGAGGTGTACGTTCACGAATTGCCATAAGAAAAATAACATCTTTCAGTTCTTCCTCAGACATCTCTTCTAACGGTTTCGTTATATATTTGATATGAACGGATTCTGAGATCTTATTCCAAGCGGAGGACTCTGCGATCTTTCCTTCCCAATCGTCTAACACTAACATCAACGGTTTCATAATATACAATCTGCATACGCATTCGGAAGGAACAAGTTTAATCCGACCTAGCGGAAAATATAAAGAATCAAGTTAGGATTTAGTTAAAAATTCGTATTGCATATTCTAAAGATAGAATGGAATTTAAAATTGTCGCTTGGGAAGAATTATATACGGTTCATTCCTTATTTTCCTTACGAATCCGTTGCCTTTGTAAAAAAGAAGATGGAGGAGTGGGCGCTGCAAAAACCGACGTCTCGAAAAATTATACGCGCAGGATCTTTCTTTAGTCAGAGTGCAAGAGGTTTTGCGATCAAGTTACAGAGATTTGCAAAATCCTGACCTCATAACGAACTTTATCGGGTTACCAAGTCTAAGGATCTCAAAGGTGCTCTTCAAAGAATACTAAACGGAGAAAAGGTGCCTATCGTATCCTTGATAGGGGTTGGGTTTGGACGGAGTATGAACTTCCTCCAATGTCTGAGTATTTGCTTAAGGCATGATCACATGCTCAATTTAAAGAGACTCGTGAGAAGTAATTCTTTATCTGTTTCTCAGAACCAATCCCAACCGACAGACTCAATTTCTTACCCAAGTCCCCGAAACACAGAGTAAGAAACCTACTAAAATGAGGATCGCTCAGGATCTGAATTTTAGTACCGCAAAAATTTCCACCCCCATTCAGCCATCACGCCCGCAACCACTAACGTCAGCACAATTGAAAGAGAAACGTAAGAACCCAGCAATCAACATCGACTTCTTTACGAACTTAACAAAGAAGATCCTGAATGACTTCTACCCAAAATATTGTCCGAATTGCCCCGACACTTTACTGACGAAAGAAATCTCAACTCAGCCTGAATTGATCCGATGTGAAGGATGTAGGTATCTAACGTCACGTCTGAGTTACACCCCCCTTCATCACATGAAACTTCCATTGTGGATGTTCTCTTACGTTTTCTACGAAAGCATGATTCAGCATCCGAAGGTAGTCACCTCAACTGAGATTAGTAAAAGACTGAGGCTATCCTACAAGGGCGCGGCAATGTTGAAGAAAAGATTTCAAGTCTTCGCCTCACAGCAACTTCCTAAATACAAACAACTTACCTTTGATGCACTCGACAGAGAGTTTAAAGATTTCTCACTTCCACCTAATGAAGATACTGATATTACTGAAATCATGGAAAACCGTCCATACGTCTGTGCTGATACAGTAGTTTTGTATTCAGCAAGTCAGAGGGCTAACCAGGGACGTAAACGCTATCGCCACTCTGGTTCTACATCTTCTATTTATCTCTCCGACAAACTTGGAGGAAGACAAGTTGGAACATTAGTTCATACAATTGGGATTAAGAATGGTCCAGTCTTCTTTCACTCAGTCCCAAATCAAAAAGCAAACACTTTAGGACCGATCATCAAGGATTATCTTCCTTTACGAACTCCCTTAATGACTGATGAAGGCTATCCTTGGCTTTGGGGAATTTACAAAAATCACCGAAGTGTAAATCACTCAGCTCATTCTAAAGATGCTCGCTACCGTTGGGCAAGAAATCGTTGGAGTAAGAATGGAGTTCATTCACAAGTGGCAGAGGGAAATCATCGGTTACTCAAATCTGCTTTTTCTTCTTACTGTTACATTCGTCCTGAAAACTCTACTCGTTACTTGAATGAGTTTTCCTTTCTCAAGAATGCTCATGTGTTTGGGTTGGATGTGATTTGTGAGAATGGAGAGATGCTAGCTAGTGAAGTTGATGAGGGAAGAGGGGTGGGTAGAGTATCCTTTGGTTCCGATCCCCGAGGGCCGTTAGGTCCAGCAGTTGGGATCGGAAGGAAGGGATTTGAGCTGAAAAAGAACGTCTTGAGTTCTGAAAATTGGTTAAGTTCTTTAATCAAGGGTCTCGAGTATTTTTCGGAAACTGAGAGTTCAAGAGATAAGTTTACTTTTCAATCAGGCTTTTCTTTGCTCAATTCTCCGGCTTCTTTAATAGACGTTAATTCGCTTCTCTTAAAAGAAATGAAAGCTCACAATACTTTTTGGACTGATCAAAATAGAACCCCGGTTCAAAGGCGTAAAGAGTTAAAGCATCAGAAAACCGCTTCTAAGATCTGGAACCTAATTTCTGAAGGAAAGGAGAATGGTTCCCATTATTCCGTCTCTGAAGTTTGCACCTTACTTAATATTCACAAAGTTTCTGCCATGCTGATTCTCAGAAAATGGCTCAAGTTAAGATTGATTGAGAAACGAAGGATCAATCAAGCCTCGTATAATCGGACTATAGATTTTGGTCTTAAGAAGAAAGCTAAGGAATTTCCTTTCCTTCTGTATACAAATTTCAAGGACAAGAATGCTGATGATGGATCAGTGGGGAGACTCAAATGAAGAAAAAGAATCGAACCATGAAATACAGATTTCGAGCGGAAGATTTTTACAAGATTCTAAAAGCTCAAAAAGGGAAATGTTTTTTAACTGGAAGGGACGTTTACCCTGTGGATGCTCTCAATGAACACATTTTACCTTTGCGTAAAGGTGGTGAGCATGAGTTTAAAAATATTTGTCTTGTGATTTCTCCTTTGGCGAAGCTGAAACGATACTTTACGGAAGAAGAAATTGTTCACATGGCGGCTGACATTCTCAAATTCAAGGGAGAGAAATACGGATATCAAGTTGAGCAAACAAGAAGAAGAAAGTAGGCAATTTCCTCGGTGGTTAGCTCAAACCTTATCTCAGAATCTTAACATTAAGCATGAATACTTTTTGAGAGAAAGACGGAAAGTAAATCTCTGGGTTTCTTGGGGGAAGGCGGCAGAGAACTCTTGTAAGAGTCTCCTTACATTCATTAGCCAGTTTAAGTATATTAAGATTAGGAAAGATCCTCATTGGAAATTTAGGGCGATTTATTCAGCGAACTTAGTAAATAAAGTCGCGAGAAGTTTAACCGGTCAATCGAGGGTTGAGTTTATTGTTAAAGTCCTAAATCAATTTGCTCGAAAGACAGAACTTTATGATTCGATTAGCCCTATTCAATTGAGGATGGTTCATTTGGAAACAAACAGGTTAAACTGTTATGCCCGAGATTTGGATTTTTCGGATGGGCGAGCTAAACCTAAAAACTGGGTTTCTGCAGCCCGTAGGAATTATCTTAGAGCGTTACGAACTAACTTTCATTCGCCTGAGAGGGAGTTTTCAGGTTGGGATTTGTGTTTCAGGAATAACCGCGCGAAACTACACAGATTTGAAACGAACCTTTGGGATCGTTGTTTTGAGAAAAATCAGAAGAGAATGGAAGTAATTGAAGTTAATTCTTCAGTTTAGCAAGAGAGTTATAGATAAAAATTTACTTGAAGTGTAGCGATATCTTAGCTTAAATTTCGATTCATAAAACTTAAGCAACTAATTATAGAATATGAAATTCTTAACTTCGAATATTAAAATTCAAGCTTGTCCTAATTGTAAACATTGGTTTGGAATCAAGACAAAGAAACGCTTTATAAGAAAGGAAAACTACTGGTTATTTCGAATTGTTTGTAATTCATGTGGTCTGAAGACCGAAGAATTTGAACTTCTCGATCAAGCTAAGCTCGACTGGAACCAAGTGATATTTAAAGATTATGAAGAAGACGCGAATAAGGCTGTGCCTCCAATAGAATGACTGTTAAATTAAAGCTGTAGTTATAGTATGGATGAAGATAAATTAATAGAGTTACGATCTTCGGAGATTTTCGATCTTTTGGTAAGTATCGCAGATGCAGGAGGCGATTATTACTCAAATGTTTTTTATGTTAGAATGCCATTGGCTGATCAAGTTTTCGTATTTGAATATTATGCAGAAACCGGCATAAACATTGTTCAGGATTGGTTTTTAATTAGTACGTTTATTCATCTGGTTTCCATCAACTTAAAAAGTGGAGAATTTAATATTGAGAATTCTTTAATAGAAAAATTCGATATGTTTTTCAGAAAGGAAGATATAGGAAAAGTCGAAGGAATACTCAATGGAGATGGTCCGTGGAATTTTGATGCTATTATCGCTGATTATGGTTTACCAAAAGAGTATTGCTGGATAGTGTTTGAAACTTTTTTGGAGCTAAGTGGTAAAAATCGTTATAAAGTAATACAACAAATTCGTAAAAAGAATGCTGAGCTAAGTTTTAAAAATCCTAAACTTGGACCAGAAGGATATTTATATATTATTGCCGATGCTAAGCACTATAAAATTGGAATTACTCAAGATGTTGAAGCAAGGTTTCGAAATCTTCAGACTTCTACATCAAGCGAGCTTAAAATGGTATATTCGGAAAAATTAAGAGATTACCAGTCTTTAGAGAAAAAAATTCATAAAGAATTTGCACATAAGAGAGTAAAAGGAGAGTGGTTTGATCTTGTTGATGCAGATATAATTGCGATTAAAGCATTGATTGATAGCGCAAAACCTTGATTTGAATTTCATCCAGAAGAATACCGTCTGGTAAATGTAATCGAATTGCGAAAAATTTATCTGTAATATAATCGGATCAATTGTTATGCTCGGTACTTAAAAAAGGAATTTGAAGAATCTTTGCCGAAGACTTGGGTCCATGCTGCTCGTCGGAATTATCTTAGAATGTTGCGAACAGATCACATCGTTCCTGAGCGTGAATTTTCGGATTGGGATTTGTGCTTTAGATTTAATAGGGCGAGGCTCTGAAGATTGAGTGTAAATCCTTTGGAGGAGTGTGTTGAGAGGAATTTAGTGAGATTGGAACGGTCTAGGTTTGAATAAAGAAATTGAGGGACAGAATTTTAACTTCAAGCTACTGCAAAGCTGTATTTTACGGAGGGAAGTATTTAAATCTCAAATGAAATATTTGTAAATATTAAAATATCACAGAGTCTATATTCTTGAATTTTAAAATATGCTAAATCCTATCTACTGATGTCTTCTATAAAAATTCTTTCAACTGTTTCATCGCTCTGCTTCTTAAGTATTGATCGTATCGCCATTTTGTATACAGGATCTCTAAAAAGATAAGCATCCTTTTTTTGAGATCTCTTTAAAATTCCTCCCTCAATTGAAGACAATTCCGAAAGAATTTGACCTATTGCCAATTGAGTGCGAGATGTATTTAGAGGGAATTCTTCGCGCACTATAGTTTCCACTGATTGATAATTGAATTCAGAGGATTTGATTTTTCCCAACGCATATAATACTTGATTTCGGCGTCCCATTTCAGTAGTTCGTGCATTCATTAAAGAAACAATAGTTTGATAGGCATCTGACAAATGTTGTCTTAACCAGTCGGAATCAGTTTTGTCCAAAGCCGATTGTGAAATACTTAGCTCAGGAGTGTTATTTGCTAAAATTAAGCAATAGTCATGAAGTTTATCAGGAATTCCGTCTGTAACAAAATGAATGTGCTGAGAAGTAGGGTCAAAAAAGTCGGATTGATATTTTAGAAGTTCTATAAAACCCCTTTTTACTAATGTTTTTGATTCGGTATCTGAAAATCTAGGTAATTCAGGAATTTCAACCAAGCGATTGGTAATTGTTTCTTTTGAGGATAGATCTTTAAAATACTCCCTTATATTTGAAGGTGTTCCAACCAATAAAATCTTAACTTTGTATTGCGAATATCGTTCATCATCGAGTAGTATAATAATATTGGATAGTTCCTGCATTAATTTTGGGGAACCTAATATTGCTTCAAAATTGTCAAGAACTAGAACTCCTTTACTCTTGTTTGATTTCTGATTTATATACTGTAAAATTGCCTCATACGGTTCTTTAGTGGTTAGGGAGTATTTCTTAATATGGTTAAGCTTTAATTTTGCACTTAACCAGCTTAAAACACCCAAACCCATTTCCGCCTCTTTTGTTTCCGTATATTCTATTTCTTTAGCTTTTTCTAAACGGTTTAGATTGTTTTCTAATTCTTTCGAAATACTATCGAAACGAGCCGCGTTAGCTAGATTTGCGGGTTCATAAAAAATATTATTATTGCGAAAATAATTTTTATACAGCCACGACTTTCCGCTTCCGCTTTCACCATGTACTATGATATGCTTTGAAGATTTAAAAGCACTCTCAAAAGCCTTCTCTATTTCGTCTCGAAAAATATACATTTTCGAATTAACTTTTGAGGCCCTAGGAGTAAAAACTTGTTCGGATGATATATTTGTCATAAATCCCTCGATAGTTGGTTTAATTGATTTTCCGTAGCAGTTTCATCACTAATGTTTTCTTTTCGGTTTCAATAAAACAAAGCACTGAAGTAAAATGGAAATAGAAATTAATGCTAAAGTAAGGTAAAACTCATTCGATTTTTCCCGTAAAAGTCTGATCTCTTCTTTAATGCCTTTTAAAGACTCATTCATTTCTTGAAAGGGGAATGAATGAGTTCCAACTTCACTCGCTGTAGATCCAATACCCGAATATCGAGTTTTAAAAATTGATGAGGACGGAACATGATCTACGAGTTTCTTGTCTTTTAATTCCATATATCTGGCTCTCAGTGAAGGGTTATTCGGCCAATTGGAGAAAGCCTTTTCATAAATAGAGAACGCTGTTTTGAATTTACGCTCCTTGTATTTTTGATCAGCGATTTTAATCCAAACTTCTGTTTGATAAAGTTGAAGTGTGACATCGTTTGGATTGATCTTAATCCATTCATCAAGCAAGGATTGTGCCTCGGTCGCGCGATTCGAATCAATTAAGTCTTTGATTTGTTGATAAGAAGAATTCTCATCTATGCTTTGTGGATAGATAGAGACAGAAAATACAAGTGAAAGTAAGATTAAGCATAAAATGTTTTTCATCTTCATCTACTCAAAATTACCGCTTTGTGACCGTATCGAGCTACAGGTAAGGTAATTGTCTCTGTTCTCCACGGAGTCGTTGTAGGATTTCCTAAATCCATTGAGTAAACTTTGTCCTGCGGAACGTTTGTGAGATTGGCTCCACCAAAAAGAAACGCTCTCCTGAGTTCGTAGGAAACTTCCATTGCTGGATAATAAAGAGCAGTTGGTAAAATTCCACCGGCAGTATAATTGGAAGTCGTCGCTAAACTGTAATCAAACGTATTAGAAGACGTAACCGAAGTAGGGGGCTGAAACACGTCGGCTGTCGTTGATCCTCCGGCGATTAAGATCGCGGCTGGATCAGCAGGGTAGGTATCTTTAGGATTCGGACGATAACAAGCCATCGCGGCCCCATACTTTGCCTGGCTGATAGTGGCTTCGGTAAGAGAAGTCGTTGTATTCCCACTTGGAATATATGCATCGGATGTGTTAAAAGGAAGACCGTCGGAACTCCGTCTTCCACCCGAATAAAATAAGGTATCGTGGATCGCACAGCCCGGCATATCTACTCTTTGAAAAATTGCACTGTTGGAAACATACTTTAGCCAAGTTCCATTTGCTCCTAAAGAGGGTGTAAACTTGTAAACCGTGTTTGCGAGCGTTCCTGTCGTCATATCTGCTGAAGTTGTTCCCGATATAATATAAATATCGTTTCCAGATGAGAAAGCGATTCCTCCTTGATGAGTGTCAGGCATTGGGGAAAGAGTCTTCCATACGTTATTGAATGGATCGTATTCGCTTACTGTATTAACCGCCGTGAAAGTTACTCCTGATTTTACCAAGCCACCCATAACGTAGATCTTATTCTGATGAGAAACAATATTGGAGTAGGCTCTTGGAGTTGGGATACTCGTAATTGCTGGTAGCCATTGGTTCGTTACAGGGTCATACAAATCTACCTGTGCGATAGGAGAAATTCCAGCTCCAAGTCCTCCTACGATCCAAATTCCTCTCGTTTTCTGTGGTTGATCACTTACGAGTGTTTGGAAAGTAAGAAGTAATGGATTTGGGGGTGATTGTAAATCTCCACAAAAGGCCGAGTAAAAGTAGTTTGTTTGTGTTTCAAGGTTATTGATTACTACGATATGATCTTTCGAATTCGTAATGCTCGGTATCACTCCTTCGATGCTGGATTTCCCATATGCAACTGCGGCAGTAGACTCAGCTTTACATTTAAAGATAAAAGTTGCACTTGTTGCTCCTGGAATCACGAGAGGGAAGCCGTCGAGTTTGTGTGTATCAAGATTTGAGCCGTCGATCAACGGCGATTGACCGCAGTTAATAAAAGTTAGGAAGATGAAAATGGAGAAAATATATTTCATTCAATGGTTCCAAATGTTAGATGGTAAATACAGTATATTAATATTTTATTATAAATAGATTATAATCAAAACCAGGTTTTCCTAAAAAAGTTTCACCATTCAATGAACTTTCAGTAAAGCCCGTTAGGTATGAATGCCCTAATTGATCACCCGTAATTGAAGAAGCTTCGCAATTAAAACCTTTAAGGCCTGTAATAGAAGTCCAAATTTTATTGCCATTTAAGTCGAATTTCGTAGTGAATATATTGTGCTTGGCGTTCCTTGCGTCAGAGTGAGTTTGTTTATCTAAATTTCCAGTCGTATAACCCGTAACATAAATGTTTTGATTCTTATCGAAAACTATTCCTTTCCCTTCTGCAGTTTTGCCAGAAAGATCAAAACCAATGATTGTAAATCCTAATTGTCGAGTCCAAATGCGATTTCCATTTATATCAAATTTAACTATAAGAAGATCCGTTGCATTTTGTGCTGATTCTACTTGATCATCGATATTCCCATTTGTAGATCCGGTAATATAAATGTTTCCGAAATTGTCTAAAGTTAATGCATTGGATACTGTGTCTTTTCCAGGAACTCCAGTCTGCTTAGTCCAAAGTTTGTTTCCGTTATTATCAAATTGAATGAGCAAAAAATCTGTTGCTGAAACTCCATTCAACGGCGTTCCAGGTGTAGAGAAGGTTAAATAAATCCTTCCATTAGTGCTATCATATGCAATTGCCGAAGGAGATGGACCTGCATATAATTTAGTCCATTGTTTTGTTCCAGTAGAATTATACTTTACTATAAAATAACCATTTCCTCCACCTCCAAAGGTTTGGCCATCAAGTCCACTCGTAGAAGTTCCGGTAACAAAAATATTACCAGTGGAGTCAGTTACAGCACTTGTAGCACCCGCTTTTCCACCAGCTGCTATGCCAAGCAATCTTGTCCAAAGTTTGTTCCCATTAGAGTCAAATTTTACTATAAATAAGTCTCTATCAGCGAAATCAGGGGAACCGTCGAAAACCTCTCCGTCTAAAGCTCCATTTGTGGTTCCAACGGAGTAAACACTTCCAGAAGAATCAGATGCAATTGCAGAAGCATTTGTTTGATCACCTGCAACACCCATTAAGCGCGTCCATTGCTTGGAGCCGGATGAATTATATTTTGTTACAAAAAGATCGTAAATTCCAGTAAGAGGCTGGCCATCTAAATTTCCTGAAGCTTGCCCCGTTACATAGACATTGTTATTTTGATCCGATGAAATTGAATTTGCTTTTAGAAGTCCTGAGTTTTGTCCAAGTAGTCGAGTCCATTCCGCTTTTGGTCCGGGAGTTGTTATACCAGAAAACAGTTGAACTAGGGAGAATAATGTTAGGTCATCCATTTCTTTCTTATCATGCTTACAGGTAAGAAAGGTTCCTGTTAAAATAAGAATTAAAAGCACATTCTTGAATATCGTTGGTCTGAAATTCATCTTTTCTTTTCTCCCCTATTTAAATAAAAGATAAAGCAAATCATAATATCAACAAAGCACCCAACTCAACGCCTACATTACATACTTGACCATTGGATTCGAAAATACACGTCGAACGAATACCAGTTCGAAAAACAATGGATCTATATTGTAATCCTTGCCAACCAAACTCTAAATAAGTCGCAGGATTGGTTCCAGAAAATCTTTGGCTGTTTCCAGAATACTGAACGGTAGAAGAGCCAATTCCTACGTTGGTATAAAAATCCCAAAGTAGGCTTTCTCCGATTCGAAACGATCGATTGAAATAGAAAAATTGATTTAAGAATGAGTAATGTGATGAACCAGAGTTTGATTCTTGATATTCTAATCTGAGTCCGGGGCGAAATCTAAAGATTTCAAAGAATGCAGGTTCTAAATAAATACCAGTTCCAAATGTAGAAGGGTTAGACGCTCCGAGTGGAGCACCATTGGCGAGACCTGAAAGTGAAAATCCAAATTTATGATTCCAATTCTTTTCTCCGGCATTTAGATATTTTGGATTCAGATTCGGATTAGCAATTTCAGGCGCATCCGAAGAACTAATCTTATTTTTATCTAAATGAATGAAACCAAGATCGGTTTTAATCATGATCTCTTTTTCAGAATCTTCTGCTACGATTCCTTTGATCATACTTCCATCTTTAAGTTGAAAAGATGTGTAGTGATAGGAAGTGTCCGCACCGTTTTTCGATAAATCAATGAAGGCGATATCTTTCCTTGGGATTTCGTAGGTCTTTTCTTTCCATTGGAACTTTATTCGAATGTCTGATTCCTCCTGAATCTTCCCGATGAAGGCAGAGCCATCTTTCATCACGATTTCGGCTGGGAAGACAGCAAATGAGCTGAAAATCAGCACCGATAAGAATACAAAAGGGAAATATTTAGCAAGATTCCAGAATTTAAGCATGATAGGATTTTCGAAAAAAATAGGTATGGCTCAGAATAATAATTTCGGTTTCAATTTACAAAGAAAGGGGTCAATTCGCAGAAAACTGATCACTAAAAACAAAAATGCACCTGAGATTTTATAGTCAAGAGAATTTGAGTTGCAGACATTGAATAAGGGTTTTTAAAGACAAAAAAATATTTTTTAAGGAATAAACGACACTAAAATGTTGCAAAAAATTCATTGACTTACCTTATCGCGAAGAGGCTTTCTGTTATCCATCTGGAACTCTTATGGGAACGAACCAAGAATATGAAATTCAATCTCCAAACTATTAACCGTAAATTCATCGTTAGATGTTCTCTCCTCCTTTTAATTGCCTTTTCAAGTATCGCATCTTTTCCATTATTACTAATGTTTTCCTCTTCGGGTCCGTCACCCGAAACCGAAATTCCTCAGCCACTTCCTGAGGTTGAAGTTGATTCGTTCGGTAATGCGAACCTTTCCATTTCGATTCCTTTTCCTAAAGGTACAAAGAACCTAACCCCGTCTATTTCACTTGAGTATAATTCGTTGCAGAATGAAGGATTGGTTGGAGGAGGATGGGATCTATCCGGGATCATGACGATCTCATTAAATCCATCAAAAGGGATTCACAACGACGGAAGCGATTCTTATATTAGCTTTGCTGGCGATTTGGTCCAAACCTCTCCAGGCATATTTCATTCTAAATTAGAATCCTTTTTTCAGTTTAAGAAATTCGCCGATACTTGGACGGCTCAAGATCGAAATGGAGTTACCTACTTTTTTGGTGAAGATACTTCTACAGAAAATCCAAACTCTAATGCGACAATTCGAAATCTAAGTGGAAAATCCAGAATTTGGTCATTGAATCGTGTTCAAGATTTGCAGGGAAATGGATACATTATTAAATACCAGCCTTATAGTTCTGTGAATGGAACGCCGATTCCAGAAAGAATTTCATACAATCAAGGAAATACAGTTATTTTATTTGAAGATGAAGATCGAAGTGATGCCGTCGAATCTAATTTTTTAAATATTCAAGCTAAACTTACGAAACGTCTTAAAACAATTACAGTAAATCAAAGGCAAGACGATGGAAGTATCGCCGAAGCAGAAAAATACACCTTAAATTATAATTCCAATTCTTTTGATAAAAAAGATAGACTCGTTGGATTAGATCGCAAAAACTACGCGCCTTTAACATTCAATTATAATAATTTACTAAACTCTAGTTCAACTTCTACTTCAAAATCATCGCCATCTGCCATTGATATGAGCTATCGTTTTGAAAATACTTCTTTAAAGCCGGATTGTGATTTTGCAGCTTTAGTTTGTGCCTGTTCCGCGAATCCAACTTGTATGGCTGTTTCTGGCGGATTTGCAGGTTTAGCTTGTGCAGGATATGTAAATTCGATCGGCGATATGTGTACGAACGGTATTGTAGGTTCTCAAACCTTCCTTGCAACGTTTGATCCCGGTAAACCTCCTGAGCCTGTATGGATTTCTGGAATAATAAAAGAAAATCGGCTGGTTAGATATGATAGTTCTAATCCAGGTTTAGTAACACCTGTTGCTACTAAAAAATTCAATTTGAATGAGAAATCTAAAGTTTTGCAAGGAGATATAGATGGCGATCTTGCAACTGACTTTGTTGTATTAGAAAATGACAATACGAAAGCGTCATTGAGACTTTCACTTTCCGATGGGGAATTCGCTCTTTCCGACATTGTAGTAAATTTGCCAACAAATCCAAATGCTTTTCAAGGCTTAGTAGATTTGAATGCAGATGGGAAAAGCGATCTAATACAGACCGACGCATCTAATAATTTCTTAATTTATTTAGCGGTTGGCGGATCTTTAAGCACAAATCCAATTACTTTGAGTATTCCAGGAATCGGTTCTTCATTTCGTCAATTTGTAGATATGGATGGAAATGGAATCGCAGATTTCGTAAGGCTGTCGGATAATCCGGATGGAAGTAAAAATCTAAATATCTCATACCTCAGTTTCAGTAGTGGAGTTTTTTCAGTCCGGGCAAATAGCTCCGTGCACATTGGAATACCTGGCAATGAAGGAGATCGTTTCCTTGCAGATTCAAATGGAGATGGTTATTTAGATCTAATTACATATTCTATCGATACTCTTTATGTGTATTTATCTGACGGACATACTCTTCAATCCCCTTTGAGTTTTCCTGTGAGTTATGCAACACCGTATATTGAAGCATCCAGTAGCGGCGCGAACGGTAAACGTTATTCAATGCGTGATATAAATTGGGATGGGGTGTTAGATAGAATTTCTCTGATCAATAATGGCTTTCAAATTGATCTCTTCAATCCAAATACAGGTTCCTTTGACTCATCTTTTCAGGTCTCCAATGACGGATCTCAGGTTGCTCAATTTGATATAAACTGGGATGGAAATATAGATTCTATTTCGTTTTATACGTTCTTTTTTAATGGGACCGGATTTCACGTTAAGAATGGCACAGATGATAGTAATACGGATGTAGTTTTTGATTACAGCGAAACGGTGCCGGTTCCTCCAAATCCTGCTTTGCTTGCAGCGGACAGGGATGCAATGTACAGCAATTTTGTGAATACAAAAACTTTCGCAGATGCCGATGGAGATGGGAAAGCAGATTTCATTCGATTCTCGAATGGAAAAATCTATATTTCTTATTCTCGGAGTAAAAATAATAGTTTGTTTTATTCAAATGGAGGAGACTCCAGCTTTTCTTCTCCTTCCTTCTCAATGGCAGTCGATACAAATCAAGATGGTCGGATAGATTTTATTGGGTTTCGTGCCACAATCCGAGATTTGGTTGTTCCGACGCTATGGAATAATCTTCCTACGTTTGAAAGAAATACTTTTGCCCACAGTAACGCGATGAATATCGATTTTATCGAACCAGTATATTCCAATAAAATTTCTCACGGTCTGCTTACGGATGTTCTGGGAACACAAGAAAAGGGAATCCAAATTAGCTACGCAAATACTTTTGATGTCTCAAACCCAAGTGTTACAAATGCGGTAAATATTAATTCAGTAGGAGCGTTTCTAAAACCAAATTTAAGTCCATATTCGGTTGCTACAAATGTATATACACAAGTTGCAAATGGATTAGGAGAATCTGAATTGTATGTATATGAAGATTCACGGATTTATGTAAAGGATCAGGACAATCGAAGCATGATGGGATTCGCGAAAGTGACTTCTGCGGAAACTTTATCGGGTAAGAAAAATGTCTGCTTCTATCAAGGCACTAATCCAAATTTTGTTGGCATTGAGACCGGGAAAGATGAATATTTGAACAATCGTTTGATGTCATCTACCGTTTCAACTTTTACTTCTTTGACTAGCTCCTTTGGAACGGTAAATGTACGAAAAACTCAGGATGTTTCAACGCAGTATCAAAACGGTATTCTCCTTTCGAGTTCTCAAACGAATTATACTTATGATCTATATAACAATATCCTCTCAAAAGTAACTCAAATTGATTCTGATCCTTCTTTAACTCTGCGTGAGGATGCGATTTATAACTCATCGTTATCGGATTGGGTCTTATCGGAAGTAATTCAACAGAGCAAGTCTCAGGGTGGGGTTTTAAGTTCTCAATTAGAATTTTCTTATTCGAATCATTTGCTATCGGATAAGAAGACTCTGGTTAAAGCAGGAACAACTCAGTATTCTATTCAATCATTTCTCGCTTATGATTCTTTTGGAAATCCAACTTCAATACGAGATCCGAATGGAAATCTTTCAACGCTGGAATATGATTTAGTAACGAATAGCTATGTTACGAAAGTTGTGAATTCGCTTGGTCATCAGACAAATAAAACTTATGATTACGTCTTTGGAAAGGAACTTACTTTAACGGATGAAAATGGGAATACTTCTCAAAAACTTTATGATTTCTATGGTCGAGAGATTGGAACAAAATATCCTGGAGAAACCAATTGGTCCGAAGTCGTCGATTATATTCAAACAGGGAGTCCGTCCGGAGAGAAAGTTAAAAAGACAATTTATGATCCGAAAACCGGAGATACGTATACTCAGGAAACTAATGATGCATTTGGTAGAACTGTAAAGACTGAAAGACTCGTAGCAGATGCGATCGTCTTTACTCAGGATACTGCATACAACTCAAATGGAACAATAATCAGTAAAAATGAGCCTTACCCAGGCACGGTTCCTTTTATAACGACAAATTACACCTATGATATTGAAAATAAAGTAATCAAAGTTTCTGATACTTCTGGTAAAATAAGTGATATTAGCTATTCGGCATTCAATGTAACGACGCTTACGAGCGTTAGCGGAACTCTGGTTGAAACTCTTTTGGAGACCAAGAACCAGTTGGGACAGCTTGTCTTGAAGACAAAGAATGGCAAATCAATCGGATATTCCTATAATTCCCAAGGAATCGCAAATAAAATAACAGATCCGGAAGGTAAGAATATAATTTTTTCATATGATCTTATGGGAAATAAGTTTAGTCAGACTACGCCCGATACTGGTACGACAACGTTTGTCAATTCTCCTACAGGTAAGGTGTTACAACAGACCAATGCAAATGGATATAGTACAGTCTATCAATATGATAATATCGATAGACTGATCAGAATAACCGGGACTCACTCCAGTGGAGCGACGCAGAATGTCCAGCTTACATATGATGAGCCAGCCTCTATAAACGGAAAAGGTAGGCTGACTTCTGTCATTGACATGATCGGTAAAGTGGAATTTCAATATGATGCAAGAGGAAATCAGAATAAGATTAAGAAAACCTTAAACCAAGAGGACCTTTCTTTGATTTTCTTAAAAGATTACGATTTTGGAAATCGACCTACTGCTATTACATATCCCGACGGAACTGTGATTCATAACCAATATACGGTTGGAGGTTACTTAACTTCAGTTACGATGGATACAGCTGATGGGAGTAGCGCTGGTCATTCGGTAGTAAATTACACTGGCCCCTTGGTAGAAAATGGGAAGTATAAAGTTTTACGGGGTGTCGGAAATGGAGTTCAAACTAGTATTTACTTCGATCCTATCTTTAGAAGACCAACTGAAATCATTAGTGCATTCGATACGGATGTTTATGAAAGTTTAAAGTATGAATACGATTTGGCGCAAAATATTACCAAAATCGAGGATTTAAGAAATCCAAGTAGAACTCAGATTTTCCAATATGATCAATTCAATCGAGTTACCAACTCAGCTGGGAAATATGGAAGCGAGGACTATCAATACTCTGATGCTGGGAATTTAATTAAGAAAGGTGGGAATATTTACTCTTATAATGGGAGCAACGTGCATGCAGTTACTCGGATAACCTCTCCACAGGGAACTCAACTCTATTCCTATGATAGTTCCGGTTTGATGACCAATCGAGACGGAGATACTTTGGAATATAACCCTATGGGAAAACTTCAAAGGATTCTAACAAAAGATGGGGAAGTGATGACCTTTGACTATGATTACAAGGGTTCAAGAATTCGAAAAAGTAAACAATCCGATGCATCAAGTGTCGTTAGTATTGATGGTTTGTATGAAATTAGTTTCCGTCCCGGTTTTACACCAATTCATACAGTTTATATCAAAGGCTTGGAAGATGAAATTGTTTCTCAGATTGGTCTCCAGAATGTAAATCTTTTGACAGACGCACATTTCTCTTCGAAAGAAACTGAGATAGCTTCTGCTGTTATGAGCCCAAAAGAATCTATTTGCAAAGGTATCGCTATTGATTGTTTTCAGTATTATAAAAATCGATTTTTAAACGAAAAAAATATGCCGACCGCCTTGAGCTGGATTTTCGATATTCGAGATGGCAAAATTGGAAATAGATTCCGTCTCGGCGTAATGGCCTTATTCGGAATTTGTGTGATTAGCTTTGTTGGAATGGTTCTCTACGGAACACCTACGTTTAAAAATCTAAAACCGACACAAGCGGGAGTGACGCCTGTCTTAATACTAAGCGTCTTTATGAGTTTTAATTTCTTTTCTTGTGGACTTCTTCCCGGAACTGGCAATAAGAATGGAGATCCTCCTTGGATAGCTTTACCTTCGACGATTCCAGTTGACACTCCATCTGTCTCCAATCCCGGCGTAGGTGGAGGTTCTAACCCAGGTGGAAGCCCGGTTCCCGGAATGATTTTCTTTCACCCGAACCATTTGGGTTCTATAACAATGGCAACAAATGGAGCAGGAAAACCTATTTCAGGTGGCTCGGCGACTGGAACAAGCTTTGTCTCTTACAAACCTTATGGTGAAATTTTAAGAACTGATTCTTATGGTCCAGATGCTTTCCGTTACAAATATGCAGGGCAAGAAGAAGATAAAGAAACAGGCTTACTGTTCTATAAATCGAGATATTATGATCCGACTGTGGGTCGATTCTTGCAATCGGATTCAGTAGTGGACACGGAGTCTTTGGTTGGTAGTAATCTATTTATGTTTGTGGATGGGAATCCATTGCAATATAATGATCCGACTGGAAACAATGCCTGGATTCATATGTTTAATCGAATAATTGGTCATATGTTAGGCAAAGATTTTGGCTCGAAAAACATAGATAAAAAACTTAGCACTAGTGGGATTTCTAAAGGGTTGAGCGGGGGGATGTTTGGCTCAAATTCATTCTTCCGTCATTTTGAAAATAAGAAACTTGGTCAATTGGTTGGTTCTGGAAAAGCTAAGAATTGGATAAAAGAAAATATTAATTCATCTAAAGTTTCCGCAATATTTGCGAAATCATTAGGGTGCTCAAATACAACTTATAATCCATTATGTTCAACGTTTGAAAAGATGTTAGGACCGCGTGATGCATGTGTTAAAGCCCGAGAAGTTGGAAAGGATGCAAGAGATAAAATCGGTAACGGAATGACTATTATCGGAGCCTATGCTGGGATTTTAGGATATGAACTCCTTGGCGCGTTCCTCATCATGATAGATGTCGGTACTTTGATAAATGCAACTATGAGATGTCGCGGAGATTCAGGTCCAATGCTGTGATTTGAAAATTTAACTATTGAAAATATTTGGAGAAAAAACATTGGCTAATATGAAATTACCATTTATTCCTATAATGTTACTTTTAATTTTCCAATGTAGTCCTTCCGCTTCTGGACCAACTAAGCAATCAGAGTTAGAATTCTCTAATGAAAGTAAAAATCAAATAATCTTTTCTCTTTCGGACTTTAACGATCAATCTGTTTATGCAAATATTAATTTGAAAAGAGAGATGGCAAATCAAAGTTCGGAACATGAAAGTCATCAGCCAGACATTGACCTGGATCTAAAAATGAAAGATCCAATTATAGAGATAGAACTTACATCAGGCACCTATTCCGGAAACATTACTCTCTCATATTGGACAATGAAGCCTTTGATTTATAACTATGCAGCTAAGACTACATTCTATTTTAAAAAAGGACGGACTCAAATACAAAATTTTGATTCAAATGATTTTACTAAAAGTTGTATTTCTGAAAGATACGACCAACCTGAAGATGGTGAACGGATATATTACTGTCCTCCATTGGATTTAGGCAAAGGAAAGATTTTGTTTAAATTAGCACATAAGGCGACGAAAAGTTTAAATAAAAAATGGACGGCTTACACATGGGGTGTTGTTATTTTAGGCCTTTTTAATCCAGTGCCATATTATGGTTTCTTGGCGCCTGTTTTCGGGGGTATAGCTAGATTTAATAATGAAATAATTTTGGATGTAAATTAGAAATTTTTTACTGATGATCATTTCTTAATGTATGAATCAAATTGGCGTCAATTTTTAAAAGCATAATAATCTCTTTACTCTGTTTTTCGAGTTAGGTTCAAATTGTTCAAGCAGAGTTAATGTAGAAGTTAATATTTGGCCCGGATATTTGAAAATAGTAGAATAATTGAATATTATGATCCAAGAATATTCTTTAAATGTAAATTATTTTTATTAAAAACTCCTTGTTTTTAAATCTGGTTCCGAGTTCTGCTTCGAGTTTAAGAAAGTTATGAATTTAGCTCTGCAAATCCCAAATTTTGATCCTCCCAAACAATCCGACAGGAACGGAAGAACTTGGTCTGATTTTCACTTATCTCATCAGTGGAAAGACAACCGTGATCACAAACTTACCTTAGTTTCCGAACCCAAGCCACCAAGTAAGAATGCTAAAATGAGGATCGCTCAGGATCTGAATTTTAGTACCGCAAAAATTTCCACCCCCATTCAGCCATCACGCCCTCAACCACTAACGTCAGCACAACTGAAAGAGAAACGTAAGAACCCAGGAATCAACATCGACTTCTTTACGAACCTAACTAAGAAGATCCTGAATGACTTCTACCCGAAATATTGTCCGAATTGCCCCGACACTTTACTAACGAAAGAGATCTCAACTCAGCCTGAATTGATCCGCTGTGAAGGATGTAGGTATCTAACGTCACGTCTGAGTTACACCCCCCTTCATCACATGAAACTTCCATTGTGGATGTTTAGTTACGTTTTCTACGAGAGTATGATTCAGCATCCTAAGGTGGTCACATCAAATGAGATCAGTAAGAGACTAAGAATTTCATACAAAGGCGCGGCAATGCTGAAGAGAAGATTTCAAGTCTTCGCGTCTCAACAACTTCCTAAATACAAACAACTTACCTTTGACGCCCTTGATCGAGAGTTCAAAGACTTCTACTTACCACCTAATGAAGATACTGATATTACTGAAATCATGGAAAATCGTCCATACGTCTGCGCTGATACAGTAGTTTTGTATTCAGCAAGTCAGAGGGCTAACAAGGGACGTAAACGCTATCGCCACTCGGGTTCTACATCTTCAATTTACCTCTCCGACAAACTTGGCGGAAAGCAGGTTGGAACCTTAGTTCATACGATTGGGATTAAGAATGGTCCAGTCTTCTTTCACTCAGTCCCAAATCAAAAAGCAAACACTTTAGGTCCGATCATCAAGGATCATCTTCCTTTACGAACTCCCTTAATGACTGATGAAGGTTATCCTTGGCTTTGGGGCATTTACAAAAATCACAGAAGTGTAAATCACTCAGCTCATTCTAAAGATTCTCGCTACCGTTGGGCGAGAAACAGATGGAGTAAAAATGGAGTTCATTCACAAGTGGCAGAGGGAAATCATCGGTTACTCAAATCTGCTTTTTCTTCTTACTGTTACATTCGTCCTGAAAACTCTACTCGTTACTTGAATGAGTTTTCCTTTCTCAAGAACGCTCATGTGTTTGGGTTGGATGTGATTTGTGAGAATGGAGAGATGCTTGCTGGGGAAGTTGATGAGGGAAGAGGGGTGGGTAGAGTATCCTTTGGTTCCGATCCCCGAGGGCCGTTAGGTCCAGCAGTTGGGATCGGAAGGAAGGGATCTTTATCTCAGAACTTCATTGATCAACTTACCAAGTAAGCTGTCTTGAGTTTGAACCGTTTTTTGATTGGCTTCATAAGAGCGGTTGACTTCGATCATTTCCACCATTTCGGTAACTACGCTTACGTTAGACGCTTCAAGATAACCTTGAAGAATCGAAGGTTCGTCTTTGAGTTCGAAAGGAACTGGTTCTCCGGACTCCGGGGTATCCGCATAAAAGGAATCGCCTTCTTTGTCTAGATGACGAGGATTTTCAACCGTTCTAATTTTAAGTTTATCGAGAAGGACGGGGGTTTCGAAACGATTTTTTTCTAAAGAAGTCCCGTTGATTGGATCGTTTCCGATCTCACCGTTGATCCAGACCTCTCCGTTTTCTTTGATCAAAAAGTTTCCTCTTGCGACTCGGATCGGTCCGTTTTCTCCCATCAAGGGAAAACCTTGCGGTGTTACTAGGTAGCCGTTTGTGTCCATGACAAAGGCTCCGCTTCGAGAAAGTCTTTCTCCTCGATTGGTCATTACGCTAAAGAATGCAGGATGTTCGTTTCCAGGTTTATCCTGGAGCATGATGTCGAAAGGATTTTCCGTCTTCTTAACGGCTCCTTGTTCAAAACGAGTATAGACCTCGTTTACTTCTCCACCTAATCCAAGTTTGCCGACAACCGGCGCCGTATCGAAGGAACCCATAGGAACCTTGCCGACCCCGTCTTCGTCGAAACGATGGAGTAAAAGTTCAGGAAATGTTTTAAAGACGGTAGTATCTCTTTTAAAAGCCGTCTTATCGACGTTAGCAAGGTTATTTGAAATTACATCCATTCTAGTCTGCTGGATGATCATCCCGTTCGCGCCTGTATACATTCCTCTAAGCATTTTCTTTCTCCTCTACTTTCTAAGGATCGGTGGATTTAGAAATTCTCATTAGATTTTTGAAGACATAAATAAGAAAAGAATCCAGTTCACTCGGATTTTCCCGCGATATTTGGCGGATTTACCCGATTTTGGGAATTTTAAACTGGCTTATAAGAATTTTCCCGGATCGGGAAAAGGGGGCTTGTTCCGGTTACGATGAGCATTGCAAAAAGAATCGTTATCGTCGAAACTTCGATTGCTTCCTACAAAAGGAATTTTGAAAGGATCGGCCTATTTTCTTTTGCCTTTGAGAGTAATTAAAAGATTACAATTTTCTAAAGAACTCCCGGTTTTCTCTTCGAAGTCTTTTTTGAGTTCCGAAAGAATCTTTTCCTGAAGTTTGGAATCCAGCTCGATATCAAAAATTTCCCCGGTTTCCTCATCCAGCGCGTGATGGTGATTTCTCACGTTCGAATCGTAGAGAGTGATTCCGGACTTTAGTTCGAGAAGATTTACGATCCCTTTCTCGGCAAAGAGTTTAAGATTATTGAATATGGTTGCGCGAGAAGCGTTCGGAAAGTGTTCGTTTATCAATTGAAACACTTGATCCGCGGTCAGATGTTGAGGTTCGGAAAGCAGAAGATTCGCCATCTGCAACCTCTGAACGGTCACGTTGATCCCCGCGTCCTCCAGAATTTTTTTGCTTCTCTCGTAAGAATCCTTCATAAGATCAACCTCTCGGATTTCCTTTTTTTTGTCATCAATTTAGACTAATTCTAAAAAAAGACTTGTGCTAATTTTTAACAATATTATACTAAGTCTAAATATAGATTATATCTCAAATATTAAAATTTTTAGAGAATTTGGCTTTTGGAAGCAGATTTTATTCAATCGAAGGGAGGCGCTCAATGGAAACAAATTCTATTTCGGAGAATTTTTTGGATTCTCTTCAAACGCAAACAATGTCTTGGGAAGAATTTCGAAAGAGTATGGTTTCGGAAGATCTTTGTTTTGACCTTTCCAGAAGAGGAGATCTTCCAGGACTTTCTCCTCTTCTTCAAACGTTCGGCGACCTTGAACGGAAGAATCAAAAGGGTTACACCTTACTCATGTTAGCCGCTTACAACGGTCAAGAGGAGACGGTTCGTTTTCTCATTTCGAAAGGAGCGGACGTCAACTCCACGGATGATTCTGGAAGTTCGATTCTTATGGGAGCCGCCTTCAAAGGATTTGATAACGTCGTGGAAATTCTACTAAAAGCCGGGGCCGATAAAAATTACAAAAATTCCAAAGGTCAAAACGCATTACAATTCGCTGAAATGTTCGGCCGAAAACGAGTCGGCGAACTCCTCTCTGAAAGGAAACCCAATCGATCGGGTCGTTTCATTTCGTTTATCAATTCTTGGATTCGATACTTTACTCAAAACTCGCTCAAAGGAGGCAGACAATGAATAAAAAAACTCTCACAACGTCCGGAGGACATCCGGTTCCGCAAAACCAACACTCTCTCACGGCAGGTCCGAGAGGACCCGTCCTGATTCAAGACACACACCTTATCGAGAAGTTGGCTCATTTCAATCGTGAAAGAATTCCGGAAAGAGTCGTTCACGCAAAAGGGGCGGGCGCGTATGGAACTCTTACGATCACTCAAGATCTTTCCAAGTATTCGAGAGCGTCCGTATTTTCCAAGGTTGGAAAACAAACTCCTCTTTTCCTAAGATTTTCAACCGTCGCCGGTGAAAAAGGTTCAGCTGATACGGAAAGGGATCCGAGAGGATTTGCGATCAAGTTTTATACGGAAGAAGGAATCTGGGATCTTGTGGGAAACAACACTCCCGTTTTCTTTGAAAGGGATCCTTTGAAGTTTCCGGACTTTATACATTCTCAAAAAAGAGATCCGGTAACTGGCTATAAGAATCCGTTTCGTATGTGGGATTATTGGGCGAAAGCGCCCGAAGCCTTACACCAGATGACGATCCTTTTTGGAGATCGTGGAATCCCGGACGGTTATCGTTTTATGAACGGCTACGGAAGTCATACGTTTGGTCTTTGGAATACAAAGGGAGAACGTTTCTGGGTAAAGTTTCACTTTAAATCTTTGCAGGGAATCAAAAATCTCAGCGGAGAAAAAGGGGCCGCGTTAGCCGGAACCGATCCGGATTATGCTACCAGAGATCTTTTTGAGGCGATCGAAAGAAAAGAATTTCCGAAGTGGAGATTCTGCGTTCAGATCATGCCGGAAGAAGAAGCCGAAAAAACCAAATTCAATCCTTTCGATCTTACCAAAGTCTGGTCTCATAAGGACTATCCTTTGATCGAAGTCGGAGTGTTGGAATTGAATGCAAATCCTAAAAACTATTTTGAAGAAGTGGAACAGGCTGCTTTCTCTCCGGCAAATATGCCTCCGGGAATCGGAGCTTCTCCGGATAAGATGCTCCAAGGGAGACTCTTCGCTTATCCAGATGCTCAGAGATATCGTCTGGGAGTTCAGTATCAACAACTTCCGGTCAATCGTCCAAAGAATCCGGTGAACGTTTATCACAGAGACGGAAGCGTAAAGTTTCAATCCGACGGGAACTTTGATAACTACGAACCGAATGGATTCGAAGGGCCTTCTCAAGATTCTTCCTTTGCGGAACCGCCTCTGAGAATTTCAGGAGACGCGGATCGATACGACGCTCATGCAGATAACGACGATTATACGCAGGCGGGAGATTTGTACCGAATGTTAAAATCGGATGAGAGGGATCGATTGACTTCTACGATCGCTTCTACGATGAAAGGTCTTCCAAAAGGTCTGGTGGTCGCTAACGTAAAACATTTCTACCGTTGTGATCCCGAATACGGAACCAAACTTGCTGAAAAGGTAGGAGTCAGCGTTAGCGAAATCACCAAAGAATAAAATTCTCAATTCCATTTGAATCCGATCTGATTGGGCGAGTGCAATGACTACTTTCATTTTTAGTGAAAGTGGTCTTCCTTGCCCTTTTTTTTGCCTTCTTTAGCCGGAAAAAAGAATAAAAAGTGGTTGCATAATTAAACCAAAATGAGTCCAACTCATGTAGTTGCATAATTAAACTAAAATTTGTGAGGATTTGTATATGAGATTTAAGGATAAGATCGTTTTGATTACGGGTGGAAACGGCGGGATCGGTTTAGCCACGGCGAAGTTATTTGTGGCGGAAGGAGCGAACGTGATCATCACCGGACGGGATCAAAATACGTTGGATTCCGCGGTGAAAATTTTGGGAAATAAGGCCAGAGCTTATAGAGCCGACGTTTTAAACAAAGCGGAACGAGAATTGCTTTTTAAAGGAATTCAAGAAGAATTCGGAACGTTAGACGTCGTTTTCGCAAACGCAGGGATTATGAAACCAACCCCAGCCGCAAACACAACGGAGGAAATTTTTGACGAAGTTCTCCGAGTCAACGTCACCGGAGTTTTTATGACGATTCAAGCGGCGCTTCCCTTGCTTAAAAAAGGATCCTCGCTGATTCTCAACGGTTCGATTATTAGTACGATCGGAGCGCCCGGAACTGCAGCGTATGCGGCGAGTAAGGCGGGTGTTCATTCCATGACAAGAGTTCTCGCTTCCGAATTGAGCCCGAGAGGAATTCGTATTAATATAGTGGTTCCGGGTGCGACACGAACTTCGATCTGGGGAACGACGGAAGCTGCGAATGAAAGATTGAATAAGATCAGCGCTTCGATTCCTCTTCAGAGAATCGGAGACGCGGATGAAATCGCAAAAGTAGTTTTGTTTCTCGCATCGGATGATTCTTCTTATGTGCAAGGAGCGGAGATCGTTGTCGACGGAGGCTCGAGCGGTTTGCCGGCGGGAGCTCCAATTTATCTTGCCAAGTAAGTAGAATCTCTCAGATCTATATTATATTCGAAGAGAAGGGGGCGTGATTGTGAAGCGCAAAAATTTGGAGGAAGACGATTGCCCGATTGCAAGGTCCCTTTCTATGATCGGAGAATGGTGGTCCCTTTTGATATTAAGAGACGCCTTCTTGGGTAAAAGAAGATTCGGAGAATTTGAAAAGAGTCTGGGACTCGCTAAGAATATTCTTACTTCTCGTCTTCAGAAATTAGTTTCGCATGGGATTCTGGAAATTGTTCCCGCGTCGGACGGAAGCGCGTATCAAGAATACGTTCTTACACAGAGAGGAAAGGATCTGTTCCCGATTCTTGTTTCTCTCAGACAATGGGGGGAAAAATATCTCTATGACTCGAAAGGTTCCAATCAAGTGCTCGTGGACGAACTCTATCAGAAACCGATTCGTAAGATCGAAATCAAATCCCAGGATGGGAGGGAACTCAAATCCAAGGACGTAAGGCTTCTTTTTTTAGATACAAAGCCGAAGTCCAAACTCGCGAAGAAAAAAAGATAAGTCTTTTGTTCGAATCACATTTTCGATTTTCGGAAGATACGTTTTATAAAAGAAAAATATTCAAAAACTGTAAAATATCTTCTGAGAATGTAGAATATCTTCTCCATTCCTAAAAAATGAGATTTCACAAAAGGACTCTCGGGATGATTCGCTGTTAACCAGAGTTTATCAAAAGGGTATTAATTCCAATGACCGAAAAACAATTCAGTCCTTCTCATTTTGGAATTTCTCCGGAAGAGACTCGTTATAAGAAATTCGTAGAATCGATCTATGAAAAACAAAACGAGGATCCGCATCGTTACGGCGGGCGTAAGGTCGCTCGAAACTTTATCAGCGAACTTTTTAATATCATCTTTGCCGGTTATTTTTCGGATCTTGTATTTCGAGACATCGCTCACGTAGAGGACAACCTTTCCGTTTTTTTTCTTCAGACTAAAAGTAAACTCTATCCTTATCTTTCCAGTCAGGAGTCGAGTTTCTTGGGACATCTAACGATTGACGGAGTTCTCGAAAAATTTAAGGACGAACTTCCGGCTCTTTACGAAATGATCTGGCACGACGCGACCGCCGCCTACGAAGGAGATCCCGCGGCCGAAAGCGTAAAGGAAGTGATTCTCGCTTATTCGGGCTTCTATGCGATTGCGGTCCATCGGGTCGCGCACGTTCTTCATAAAATCGGCGTTCCTATTTTTCCCAGAATGTTAAGCGAATACGCTCACGAAAAGACCGGGATCGATATTCATCCCGGAGCTTCGATCGGAAGGTCTTTTTTTATGGATCACGGAACGGGAATCGTAATCGGAGGAACTTCTATCATCCACGATAACGTAAAAATTTATCAGGGTGTCACCTTAGGCGCGTTATCCGTAAGTAAGGATATGGCTCTTCTCAAAAGACATCCGACGATCGAACAAAACGTGATCATCTACGCCGGAGCTACGATTCTAGGAGGTGATACCGTGATCGGAAGAAACAGTATCATAGGGGGTAACGCTTGGTTGACACAGAGCGTAGCTCCGTATTCTATCGTGAATCAAAAAAACGAGGTAAGGGTCCGAACTTCGAAAGAATTGGACGACGTGATCGATTTTACAATTTAGAATTTTGTAAAGTAAGAATCGTTCCAACCTCTCGATCGGAACGATTCTTATATGAGCTTTTTTTAAAGCGGTCCCGCCGTTCTTCCTCCCCGCAAATCAAAGAGCGCGTTTATGAGCGCGTCGATATCTTCGCAGGTATTATAAAGCGCTAAAGAAGGCCTTACCGTACTTTCCAATCCGAAACGACGCAAGATCGGCTGAGCGCAGTGATGTCCCGATCTCACTGCGATTCCTTCTTGATTTAAGAAACGTCCCACGTCTTCGGTTTTAAATCCGTCCAAGACGAAAGAAAGAACTCCCGCTTTTTCCTTTGCGGTTCCGATCAGACGTAGACCAGGAACTCTTTGCAGTTGAGAAGTTCCGTATTCCAAGAGAGAATGTTCGTAGTCCGCGACGTTTTGCATTCCGATCTGATTGAGATAATCGATCGCCGCCCCAAGACCTACTGCGTCCGCGATGTTTCCGGTGCCCGCTTCGAAACGAAATGGAGCCGATTGATAGACGGTCTTTTCAAACGTTACGTCCTCGATCATGTTTCCTCCTCCTTGCCAAGGAGGCATGGACTCCAGAACTTCCGATTTGCCGAATAGAACCCCGATCCCAGTGGGAGCAAAGACCTTGTGTCCCGAAAATACATAGAAGTCGCAGTCGAGAGCTTGAACGTCGATCGGCATGTGAGAAACGGCTTGTGCGCCGTCCACAAGAACCTTGGCTCCGAAATGATGGGCTTGTGCCACCATCTGCGCTGCCGGTGTAACTGTGCCTAACGCGTTGGAAACCTGCGTGAGCGATACGAGTTTTGTTCTTGGGCTCAAGAGTCTTTCATACTCGGTCAAAATCACTTGTCCAAGATCGTCTACGGGAACTACCTTGAGCCTCGCGCCCTTTTGTGCGCAGAGCATCTGCCAAGGAACGATGTTTGCGTGGTGTTCGAGCCAGGTGATGATGATCTCGTCGTCTTTGCCGATGTTCTTTGCACCCCAAGTCTGAGCCACTAGGTTGATCGCCTCGGTCGCTCCTCTCACGAATACGATTTCCTTAGTGGACGAAGCGTTCAAAAATCCTGCGGTCTTTTCTCTTGCTGCTTCATACGCGTCAGTCGCTCTTGCGGCTAACGTGTGTGCTCCTCTGTGGATGTTTGAATTCTCGTGTTCGTAGAATGCGGAGATACGATCGATGACGCTCTGCGGTTTGTGAGTCGTAGCCGCGTTGTCGAGCCATACGAGATCTCTTCCGTTTATTTTTTCTTTGAGAATCGGAAAATCTTTTTTCAAAGAGGAAATATCGATATTTGGAGTTACGCTCGGTTGAAAACGAAACGGATCGTTGATCTGAATCCCTTGAGCCTGCGGAACAAAGGAACGAATGTCCTCCAAAAAAGAAAACGAAGTGGAGAACGTCGGCGCCGGAACTCCCACGTTTGTAGAAGTCAAACTTCCCGGAAAGGAGGGCAGACTTGCACCCGGAAGAAATTCTTCCGGAATTCTTTTGTAATCCGATTGGTGGACGTCCAAGCCGTATCCGCTCTGCAAAATCTTTCCGGTTTCAATGGGAGCCGCGCTTTGAGTCGTAGGCTTGGAAGAAGAAACCGAATTGGAAAGAATCAATTCGTCGACCCCTCCGTTTGTCGGTAGGGGGCCGAAAAGTTCTCCAGCTAACGACGCTATGACGCTCGGGTCGATTAGACCTTGTAAGTCTTTCTTTCCAAAATCGGAAAAGTCGCTTAGGTTTGTAGAGAACGGATCACTTGTACTCATGATAGTTGCCTACGTCGACATTCTCCAGAACTGCGATCGCATCATCCGTAAGGATGGCGGCGGAACAATAGAGAGAAATCAAATAGGATCCGATCGCGGAACGGTTGATTCCCATAAATCGAACCGATAGTCCCGGAGTTTGTTCTCCAGGTAGTCCCGGTTGAAAGAGTCCGATCACACCTTGTTTTTTTTCACCGACTCTGATAAGAAGGATGTTTGTTTTTCCTTCCGTCGATTTCGGTTTGCTTTCTCCGTTTACCAAAAGTTTATCACAAGGAATGATAGGAAGTCCTCTCCAAGTCAGGAACTGAGCTCCGAAAAGAGAAACCGTAGCCGGAGGAACTCCTCTGCGTGTACATTCTCTTCCAAAGGCCGCGATCGCAAGAGGATGTGCTAAAAAGAAAGAAGGTTCTTTCCAGACTTTTGTGATGAGTTCGTCGAGATCGTCCGGAGTAGGAGGACCCTTGCGCGTGGAGATCCTTTGGTTTTTTGAAGCGTGTTTCAAAAGTCCGTATTCTTCGTTGTTGATGAGTTCGCTTTCCTGACGTTCCTTAACGCTCTCAATTGTTAAGCGAAGTTGTTCCTTGATCTGGTCGTGAGGTGTGCTGAATAAATCGGAAATCCTTGTGTGAACGTCGAGTACTGTGGAGATCGCGCTAAGAGTGTATTCTCTCGGTTGTTCTTCGTAGTTTACGAATGTTTCCGGTAGAGGTTGTTCGTCCTTTTGCCCGCAGAGAACATCCACGCTCGTATTGTCTTTGACTCGGTTTACTCTGAGAGTTCCGGATTCGAGAGGTTTCCAATCTAAAAAACGCACTAACCATCGCGGTGTGATAGCTCCGTACTGGGGTGCGGTTTTGGTAGTGTTCGCTAATTTGCGTGCGGCGTTATCGCCAAGGGAATGTTGTACGGTCGTATCAGCCATGCCGATGTCTCCTAAGTTTTAAAATTCAGTTCGAACTTGTTCTTGAGAATTAAGATTCTTAATTTTTTGACAAGAACCATCGACGTCGCTCTTGGGATTAAATGTATAAGATATTGTTTATTTAGACAGTATATTATACATTTATTAAGTTTATAATCGCGGCATCGATGCTCGTCTTTGACGACTTTTCATGCTTAGAATCTTTGCACAAAATGAAAATCATTTTTTAAAAATCGGAACAAGTTCTGAACTTTTTTTTAAGAAAAGGAAGCCTGGTAAGTATATTATATAAATTAAATAATATCTTCGTGTCTTGTTTGAGAAAATGGTTTGTGAATCGATTTGTATTTTTTATATTCTTAAAATTTAAAAAAGAAGAAAGGCGATTTTGTTATAAAGGATGACCTCTAGTCCTTTGTGAATTTAGGAATTTAATATTCATTTCTAGTTCACTATATAAGAACCTTCGGTTCTACTTTGGAAAACGGATTTTTTAAGGAAGAATCGGTTTCTCTTGCAAAGAGGAATTTGAATTTGGATCGGTTTTATTTTCTTAGATTAGGATTTCTGATTATAAAAATCATATAACAAGTCTTAAATGGAATGCCGTTTAAAGACGGCAAAAAAAGAGAAGCGGTCAATGGTTTTGCGATCTAAAACACATATCATTTCGTTATCGGAGGATACAAACAAATCGGAAAACTATCATTCTCACTTAGGCTCTATAAAAACCGTCAATCTTTTCCGAGGTTCTTGACTTCTTAAACGATTCCATTTTCTTTTTTGATGCGGAGTTGTCTTTATCGGCCTTCTAATTTTATTCTCTATTTAAGAATGAGGATCAACCTTGTATTCGATTTCGAACGTATTTGGAGAGGTCCGGAAATAACGTATCGATTTGTTGTCAAATGAGGATTTCGGTTCTTTTGCGGTCTCATTTTATCCTCGATAGAATCCGTTTAAATACTCGGAAAACGGATTCTTCGGACTTTTGCGCTTGACCTTCCTTTTCTTTGAATCGAAAATATACGGCGTTCCTTTGAAGATTATCGACTGATAATACTCAAGTATTCCGAAATTCTAACATTCGATGAAGCGATGATTCACATTCTCCAAACGATTCTGGAACAAGCCCACGCGGGCTATTGGGAAAAGGATTTTGAAAAAAATACCAGCTACCTTTCTCCGGCTTGGAAATCGATGCTCGGATACGAGGCTCACGAATTAGAAGATTCGATTCGAACCTGGCAATCTCACATTTTACCCGAGGACTTGGATAACATTCGAAACGAGTTTGAAGGTTATATCAAGACCAATACGCGTCAACTCTACGAAGCCGACATTCGTTTTCGACATCGAAACGGAAGTATCGTCTGGTTTCGGTGCACTTGTAAACTCGTGGAAGTCGATCCAAAAGGAAAGCCGGTTCTAATGCTTGGGACCTATTTTAACGTCACAGAATCAAAAAGGATTGAGTCGGAGTTAAAACTCACGGTGGATCGACTCGCACTTGCGACAAAGGCCGCCAAGGTCGGAATCTGGGATTTGGATCTGATCGAAGATCGTCTAACGTGGGACGACGCCATGTATGAATTGTACGGAGTAAAGGTTGATACTTTTTCGGGAGCGTATAAGGCTTGGGAGGCGGGGCTTCATCCCGAAGACTTGGAACGTTGTAGGATCGAACACAAAAACGCGGTCGAAGGATTCAAAGATTTTGATATGGAGTTTCGAGTGATCTGGCCCGACGGAGCCATTCGACACATCAAAGCGATCGCAATCGTTCAGAGAGCCGCTTCCGGGAAAGCGTTTCGTATGGTCGGAACGAACTGGGATATCACGGAACATAAGGATTCGGAAACCGCTCTCAAGGAAAGTTACGAACTCACAAAGGTTTTTATAGAAAAGGCTCCTTCTGCCATCGCAATGTTCGATACTAACATGCGTTATATGGCTGCCTCGCAACAGTGGTTTGCGGATTACGGTTTGATAGGAACTCCGATCCTCGGACGTTCTCATTACGAAATTTTTCCGGAAATAGGAGAAGAGTGGAAGCAGATTCACAAGGAATGTTTGGACGGTAAGGTTCAAAGAAGGGATGAAGAACTTTTTGTTCGAAGAGACGGGAGTTCTCAGTGGATCATCTGGGAAGTGCGTCCCTGGTATCGATCTCAGAATGAGATCGGCGGTATTCTGATGTACACGGAAGACATCAGCGCGCTCAAACGCAAAGAATTGGAAAGAAGTCGATTGGAAGAAATTCTTACTCGAACAAACGAAGCCGCACAGATCGGTTCCTGGGAATTGGATCTCGAAACCAACACGAGAGTTTGGAGTAAGGTCGCGAAGGCCATTTTCGAATTACCGGAAGATTACATACCGAACGGACAGGAAGGAGCTCGTTTTTTTAAAAGCGAACTGGAAAGAAAAAGATCCGCCGAAATTCTCGCCGAGTCGATCGCTTCGGGAAAACCGTTTGATTACGAAGTGGAGATCGTTACCGCAAAGGGAAATTTTGTTTGGACCCGTTCTGTCGGGAAACCGGAGTATCTCAACGGAAAGTGTATTCGTGTTTCGGGTACGTTTCAAAATATTCAGGAACAAAAGGAACGAGAATTTGCGCTTCAGGGAACTCTGAATATCGTCAACGATCAAAACGAAAGACTATTAAACTTTGCTCATATTGTTTCTCATAACCTCCGCTCACACGCCGGAAACATTACGATGCTTCTCAAAATTCTGGAAGAGGCGACGACCGCCGCGGAAAAAGAAGAAATGATCGCGTATATTAAAAAGGCTTCTGATAGTCTGATGGATACAGTCTTGAACTTGAACGAGGTCGTATCCATACAAACAAATAAGAATATTCGAAATACTGAAATTTCTCTGAGGGATTATATCGAAAAGGCGTCTCAGACGATCAGCGGCGATATCCAAAAATACAACGTCCAGATTCGCAATCTAGTTTCGGAAGCGGTTCAAGTAAGATGTAACGCTTCCTATATGGAAAGTATTCTTCTTAATTTTTTAACAAACGCGGTCAAATACAGAAATCCTCAGAGAAACCTTGAAATCACTCTCACAGCGGAATATCAAAGAAGTCGCCTTGTCTTGAGTATCGAGGACAACGGGATCGGGATCGATCTGAATAAAAACGGGGATAAACTTTTTGGGATGTATAAAACCTTTCATAACAATCGGGACTCGAAGGGAATCGGGCTGTTTATCACAAAAAATCAGGTGGAAGCGATGGGCGGAAGGATAGAAGTAGAAAGCGCCATCAATCAGGGAACCGTCTTTCGAATTTTTTTTCCCTAAGGGTATATTAAAAAATTAGAATTTAGTAGAAGGTAAGAATGAGTCTTGAAGAAAATAAGCAGATCGTCCGGAACTATTTCCAATTTATGAATGAGAAAAATTTTTCGCAAGCCGTAGAATTGTTAAGCGACGAGCTCGTCTGGTGGATCATCGGTAAAACCAAGGTTTCCGGAAAAAACGACAAAAGAACCGTTCAACTCGGTTTCAAACTTTTACACAGAACGTTCTCCGATTTTCATTTTATTCTTCATGATTTTACCGCCGAGGACAATCGTGTTTCTCTCACCGCGGAATCTAAAGGGAAACATTCGAACGGAAAACTCTACAACAATCACTATCATTTTCTTTTTACGATCGAGGACGGTAGGATTCAGAGTGCAAAGGAATATCTGGATACGGAACACGCGATTTGGATCGATCAAGCCGAAACTCAGCCGATCTCATGAGGCGCAAATTGGTTTTCCGCCTTTTTAAATGCAATTCTGACAGGCAGGAAATGCAGTCTTAGGAATTAATTTTAGCCCGATCTTTGATTTTTCCGATCTAATTTCTACACTATGAAAGTTCTTGCGATCTCGGGAAGCCTCCGTTTTCAATCCACAAATTCCGCCTTACTTCGAGCCATCACAAAGGTGGCTCCGTCTGAAATGGAGATCATCACCTACGAGGAATTAGGCGAGCTTCCTCATTTTTCACCGGACATCGACGGAGAACATTCTCCGGAAGTGGTGGTAAGATATCGAGAAGCTCTTAAAAACGTTGACGGAGTTTTGATCTGCACTCCCGAATACGCGCACGGAATTCCAGGGGTTCTAAAAAACTCGTTGGATTGGGTGGTCGGTTCGGGCGAATACGTGGACAAGCCGGTGATGGCTCTGAGCGCTTCTCCTTCTTACATGGGGGGCGATAAGGCTCACGCTTCTTTATTACAGACTCTCAGCGCGATGAATGTGCCCGTCGTAGAGTCCGCTTCTTTTCCGATCACTCTGGCCCGTAAAAAGATGAACGATCAAGAAGAACTCGTAGATTCTGAAACCAAGGAAACGTTTCAAAAGGCTTTTGCCGAATTTGCAAACGCGATTCTTTCTTCGCAACGGGCTGCAGATAGAAACACGGAAACTACAAAGAGCGCATAACGTATTTATCCTTTTCTGAGCGCGGAGGTTTTACGCAACGCCTTGAGATAGGTCTCCGCTGCGTAATCGGTAGGATCGACTCGTAATACTTTAGCGAAAGAATCCTGAGCTCGATCGAATGCTTTCAATAGGAAATTTGTAACTCCTTTTTCAAAATCATATTTGGTTTCGTTGCGAAGATCGATTTGAAACTGAGAAAGTCCTTCGTAGACGTCGAAGATTACTACTTCGTCTTCTTTTCCTTTGACCTTGGCTCTTCCGATCAAACGCATCTTGTAATGGGTCGGGTCGGAAATCTTCTGCAATGTTTTTTCGCTGATCAGAATGGAAGAGTCGAATTTTTTTGTGAGTCCTTCGATTCTCGAAGCGAGATTGACCGTGTCCGAGATCACCGTGCCTTCCATTCTTTCTTCCGTGCCGATGGTTCCGAGCATCAGATGGCCCGTATGAATTCCGATTCCGATCTTAATCGGTTCGTATCCGGTTTTCAGACGGTGATGATTGTAGAGTCGTACTTCGGATTGCATTTCGATCGCGGCCTTGAGGGCGTCCTCTCCGGATTCCGGAAAGAGGGCCATGATCGCGTCTCCGATAAACTTATCCACAAAACCGCAGTTCTTAATTACGAGAGGATTCATTCTTTTGAGATAAGAATTTAGAAAATTAAAATTGTCCTTTGGATCCATCTTCTCCGATAGATTTGTAAAATGTCTTATATCGGAAAAGAAAATGGTCATCTCCTTGCGAGCTTGATCTCCCAATCGAATATCGATGATATCGTCTTTGCCGAGATGATTTAAGAACTGTTTCGGAACAAATCTTTCAAAAGATTGAGTCATAACCGTCTGCTTTTCCAGAGCTTCCTTCTGACTATCGATCAATTTTTTCTGAGCTTCTTCCTTTTCTTTTTTGAGAATGTTGATTCGATCCGCGAGTGCCAGAGACAATAGAAGAACTTCGAACGAAGAGCCGAATTGAATCGAATATTCCGTTACGAAGTTCGAAGGGAATAGGGTGAGAGTTTTAAGGATATAGGTGACAATTCCTAAGAGAAGAAATATCCAAGCGGAAAGATAAAAACGCGCTGCTCTGTATCCTTTTAAAATGGAAACGATTCCCGAAGAAATGAGAAGAACCACCATAAAAAATACATAAGCAATCGCTAATTTAATTCCTATCGAAAAGTTTAGCCCCAAACTCAAAACGGACGCAATCATTCCAAAGACGAAGTATGCGAGCAGGATCCGATCCAAGGTCGAATGATAAAACTTCATTCTTAAAAATTCCCTCGAAAACTGAGCTCCCCAACCTCCGCCGAAAAACATAAAGAAGGGAAGAGAAGAATTTGCCCACCAGATCGAATCGGGCCAGAGATATTGAAAGGCAAGACCGTTCAAACAGGCCTGAAATAGAACGTAACCGGTCAAAAACAAAACGTAAAAAAGATAAGATCGATCTCTTGTACCTACGAAGAGAAAGAGATTGTACGCCATCATGGCTATCATAATTCCGTAATAGAGTCCGAAAGTTTTTTGTTCATCCACGATATGATTGTAAAATTCATTGGAGGACCAGAAGGTCATCGGAAACTGCACCGAACTTTCAGTAAGGATTCTTACCATAATTTGGTAGTCAGTCTGAGCCGCGAGACGGATCGGAAAGATAAAATTCTGATGTTTGATTTCTCTGCTATCGAACGGAATTCTATCTCCGGCTATCGATTTTTGGATTTCACCGGTATCCAAATTCTTTACATACAATTCCATAGAATCGATGAGAGGATAGGATAGTTCGTAGAGATAGAGTTTACCGATCTTTTCTTTATTTTCGATCTTAAACCTAAGCCAGTGAGCGGAAGAGGAATAACCTAAGTTCACTTTGTTTACTTTTTCAAAGGAGACATTTTTTTGTTCCAAATCTTCTCGAGTGAGAATCGTCCGATTGTCTTCGTATCGTTCTACGATTCCTATTAGATTGGATTTTCGAAATTGAGAATCGACGATCAAGCTCTGTGATAAAAGGGGAAATTCGAAAAGGAAAAGAGAAAAACAAAAGGCGGGAAAAAACTTCGATCCCATGATTTCGCATCCTTAGCCAAAAGGTCGCACTTTCGCTCTAAACCTTTCAAGCGTAAAGAGATGGAAGTCCTATTTTATAAAAAATCAATAATAAATTGACTAAACGTTCGGAAAAATCCCCCGAATTTTTAGAGAAGCTTTATTAAACGAAATGAACGTTTCTATTTTTTCTTTTTCTTAGGTTTTGTTTGCTTCTTAGGAATCGGTTTTGTTTTTTTGGCGGATGTTTTTGTTTTGGAAACGTTTCTCACCGGTGATAGATAGGAATCGATCTTTTCAGCGACGTTCTCCCAACCTTCGTCCAACATAAGATTGTGACCCATGTTGGAAAAAATTTCGGGTTCTACGCCGTAAACCTTTGCAGTACGTTTTACTTCCCAAGGTGGAAAAAATCGATCCTTCTCTCCACCGATCACTAGGAGCGGCGTTTTCACTTTTTTAGTATTGGGAAGAGAGAGAATCAGCATTCCAAGGAAAGCAAAAAAGGATTCGTCTTGCAGACGGGAAGCGTATTGAAAAGCCTTTGTGTCGCTTATCAATTTAGAAAAGAAAAGTTCTTGGCTTAGTTTCGGATCTTCCACGAGAGGAAACAAAGAAAGAGTTCCGAGAACTCTTAAAAAACGAATCGGATGTTTGAGTAATAATTCCAGTGTGATCCTAAACACCCCGTGCGGAGGAACACTCGCCAACAACACCGCCTTTGGAATATCAGCGGTTTCTAATGTCTTTTGAACGACCAAACCACCCATAGAATGTCCGACTAAAACCGTAGATTCCGGTAATTGGTCTAAAACTTTTTGAACGTCTTGCACGTAGTTGGCGATAGAGGTCCAACGAAAGGAACCGATACTCGGACTTTTCCCGTGACCTCGGAGATCCAGAGTATAGACTTCGTATCCCGCTTTTTGAAAATAAGGAACAAAGTTTTCCTTCCAACACCAGGCACCGTGCCAAGCTCCGTGGACAAAAAGAATCGGAGGTTTATCGGATGAAGACGATTTAGAAGATTTAAGGGCGGGGTTGTGTTCGTAGTGGACCATAAGCGAATGAAATCTCTTCGATCCTATTTGGTCTGCAACGAAAAAACGAAATCAGAATGGGTCAGAATTTAAAAATAGACTCTTGCAAAATGTTCGAACGCGTGTTTGCTGGAGGGGACAGTGTCTTCCTTGGCGATTAAAAAAGAAACTCGTGTCCGGAAAACCTTCCCTCCGTAAAAACGTAACGCTCCCAGTCTCCATTTTCAAATTCTACAATCACGTGATGGCGATTTCGATCCGTGATTCTCCCCTTTAGGAGTCTCGGAATGGAATCGACGGGCGACTGGGAATCCAGTCTCGCAGTGACAAAAATTTTCTCCCCTTCCTGTTCGATTAAGATAAAGAGATCTACCGGTTCTGCGTTCGGAGACGAAAGAATTGGAACCGTGTAGGTTCCAGTGAGATCTGGAAAAGGGCCTTCCGTATGGATTGATATGCTCATCTGTCTTACCACCATCTAAAACAACAGTTGGAGCCGTTGAAATTTGATCTTAGATTGTGTGAAAGACTTAGAATTGTATTGAAGAATTCGATCGATTTGTAAATGGAAAGAAAAATGGCATAGGGTTTTGCCCTATGCCGTCTCATGATGCTTGAGATAAAAGTGTGAGGGGAATATTTAAAAAATATTCAATGTCTGGAAGAGTTGATTTTCTCAATCTATTTTAGATCGGACAATTTTTTGAGTATGTCCCTTGGATGAGTTTTTCCCCTTTCTCCGCGAGATTGGGAAACAACCGGATATTGATTCCGTATTTTTTCTGAGCGTCTTCGAGTTTTCTCAAACAGATGGAAACTTCTTCCGATTCGGCGCCTTTGGCTCTTTCGATTTTTTCACATTCACATTTGGTTTCTCCGAGCACGGTCGCGTATTCAACGAGCGCGGTAAGCTGAGAATCCGACTTCGTTTTACAATTTCCACAAAGAAAGATCGCAAAGACGATACAACAAAGAGAGAAAAATTTTCTCATTCTCGAGTCCTTATCCAATTTTATATTTATGACGGTCGTCCAAAAGATCGGATCGATCAACTATCTGATGAAAAAGAAAATCGACCGATGGGAGCGCTTCAAGACGATACGCTTTTCTAAAAAGGAGTCAAGGAGGAATCCAACTTTGGTTTCGATTCCAGAGTCGAATGACATAGGGCCTTTCACCCTATGTTCAAGGGAGATAGTATCTATATTCTAAAATTAGAATATAGATTTAATAGACGAGTCGGTAGGCTTTCGGGGTTCCAGCAGGAGCTTCGGGTAATTCTTCAAAACGAAGGTGTTTCTCCCGGACTTGTTCGAAGACGGATTGTGTGACTAAAATCTCTCCGGCTTCGGCCGTATCCTCTCCGAGTTTGCTCGCGGTGTTGACTTCGGAACCGAAAACGTCCGTATCTCCGATCTTTAAAACCTTTCCAAAGCCGAGTCCGACGCAGAGAAGGATCTTTTCTTCCGGGATCTTGTCTTGGTTGTAGTTTACAAGAATCTGTTGCATCTTGATCGCGGATTCGATTCCCTTTCCAACGTTTCGAAAGATCACGAGAAAACTATCTCCTTCCGATTTCAAAAGGATTCCGTCGTGGTCTTCGATGATCGGAATCAGAATTCTTTCGGATTCGTGGATGGTTTGCAAAAAGTGAATGATTCCAAATTTTTCCACTCCTCTCGAAAAACCGGAAAGATCCGTGAACATGACACACCATTCTTCGCCGAAAAGATCCCAGATCCTCTGATCGACTAAGGTTTTGTCGGCTCCGGGTTGCAATCGATCTTGAATCAATTTTTCCAATCTATCTTCGGAAGCGCTTGCTCCGATCGTTCTTCGAAATGCCATAAAACCTCTTAGGAGAATTTAGAGATGAATCCTGGAGAATTCAGAATCCAAACGTTATATTCAGAATTCTCTTTCTGTCAACGGGAAACTGCGATCTACGCCGAAAAATGAATTTTTGGATCTATACTTTCGAATTCCACCCCTGATCTCTCGTGCGCTTTATCTATCTGAAATTTTTCGAGTTCAATTTTGGATCGATGAAAATTCGAACGAAGATTTGATTGTCTCTTTGATAAAAGATGGAAGGTACATTATGATTTTCGTTCGCACATCTTCGTGGATCCTGTGTCTTACTTTGATCGGTTGTTTTTATTCTTCTCCGATCCGGACGATTCCTCTCAAACCCAACGCGGTTTCCGTCAACTGGGAAGAACGAACGAACGAGGCGGTTCAGATTCTTCAGGATTTGATTCGGATTCGAACGGAACGAAAAAACGAAATCGAAGTCGTTCGTTATCTCCAAGCCCTTTTACAAAAGGAAGGAATTCCTTCTAAGATCTATGCTTCGAAAGAACATCCCGAACACGCAAACTTAGTCGCGGTTCTCGAACCCAATAAGAAAAGTTCACTCAAAGGAATCATCTTAGGAAATCATAGCGACGTAGTGGAAGCGGACGCATCGGAATGGACAGTTCCTCCTTATTCCGCTCAGATCGTAGACGGAAAAATTTACGGAAGAGGGGCTTTGGATATGAAAGGCCTCGCCGTGATGCAACTCGTCGCGTTCCTAGAATTAAAACGTTCTAATATAGAACTCAAACGAAAAATAATGTTTTTATCCCTCGCAGACGAAGAAAGCGGGAGTCTCTGGGGTGCGCGTTATATGGCGAAAGAGCACAGAGATATATTCGAAAATTATGATACAATGTTAAACGAAGGCGGGGTCGCAACCAAGGACGTGGGAATTCCGGGTTCAACGATCTTTAACATCCAATACGCTGAAAAGGGAAACCTCTGGTTAAGACTAAGAGCAAAAGGTCAGAGCGGTCACGGAAGCGCGCCGACTTCCGACTACGCCACGTTGAATCTGATTCGGTTTTACGAAGAAGTTTTAAGTTACGACGTAGGAGTAAGAATCACGGAAGAGACCAGGGCTTATTTCTATCAGTTGGGAAAGGTTGCTTCCTTTCCTACTTCCTTCTTTTTAAAGAATGCGTCCAATCCATTGGTCAAACCGCTTCTCACCGGAACTCTCAAAAAAAGCAAACACCTTTCCGCGATGACGAGCAACACGAAAGCGATCACTGGAATTCAATCCTTGGAAGGGAGCGGTTACAACGTTCTTTCCGGAGAAACATTAGGAAAATTGGATATTCGAGTGCTTCCGGGTTTTGATACGAAAGAATACTTCGAAAAAATTAGAGAACTCGCCAAACCGTACGGAGTGGAAGTCGAAATCGAGGACGAGATCGGACCGGATGATTCTCCTCTCGAAGACGAACTCTTTCAGATTCTGGCGAGTGTTTCCGTTTCTAAGGTTCCAGGAAGTGTCGCCGCTCCGTTTATGTCTTCGGGAAAGACGGATAACGCGCGATTTAGAAGAATCGGGATTCGTTGTTACGGACTCAATCCTGCGATCCTGACTTCGAAGGATACGGAAACTCTTCACGGAAAAGACGAAAATATCAGCATTGAAAATTTAAAACTGGGATCTCAGATTCTTTTTGAAACGCTCTATCAGTACGTTACTCCTTAGAGGCTTTTCAAGCGGGCGCGGAAAATTTAGGCTTGGTTTTTTTCCGCGCTTCTTACAAGGATTTTAAAAAGTTTAGAAGATGGGTTCTTTCTCTGATATCTAATTTTAGAACGTAGTTTTTACTTTTTTCAGCTTCTCCTCCGTGCCAGAGAATCGCTTCGGTCAAATCTCTCGCTCTACCGTCGTGCAGATAACGAGTGTGACCGTTGACTTCTTCAAAAAGTCCGATTCCCCAGAGGGGAGGAGTCCTCCATTCTCTTCCGCTCGCTTCTTCGTCCGGTCTTTGATCGGCGAGACCTTCTCCCATGTCGTGTAACAAAAGATCCGTATAAGGACGGATGGTCTGGTTCGAAATTCCGGAAAAACCGGCATCCGGACCAGTTAACATTTTTGGAATATGACAATTCTTGCAACCGGCTTTGAAAAAGATTTCTTTCCCGGAAAGGACGCTTGTGTTCGAAGCCTTTCTTCTCGCGGGAACGGCGACTAACTTCATATAAGTCGTGATCGCTTCGATCTTGGACTGAGGGACTTCCGGAGATCCTCCGTTAGCGGCCGATTGGCATTGAGTCTGGCCGGTCATACAATTTTCATTGGGAAAAAGGGGGGATGTGATTCCCAAATCGCCTAAGAATGCTGCGGAATTTTGGCGGATCAGACTCGGATTATTCGCTTTCCATCCAAATCTCCCTAAGCTCGTACTAGAACCGTCGAGATTCGGAATATAATTCGGTCTTCCCGAAATCCCGTCCCCGTCGAGATCATCTGGATCGGCAAACGAAAGAATCGTCTTTTCGGGGATCGCTTCTAAAAGTCCGAGACCGATCACTTGTTGAGGAACCCGCAGGGAAGTTTTAATATCGTTTGCGAGAGGACCGTATGCTAAATTCGAAAAATTGAATATAGGAGAACGAAGGGCGTAGGCGGAACCGTCTTCAAATTTTCCTTCGATTTCTTGGTAGGTAAGAATCACGGTGCCTTCCTTGGAAACTCCCGAAACCGAGTTTGGTTGAAACTGACCCCCATACTGAGGATCGGGAGAATGAGAATCCGAAGCCGAGCTCAGGCGTACAAGGCTGAACGTAAGAGGTTCACCGTCCTCTTCTAAGGCTCTTCCGTTTGCGAAGTGACAACTAACGCAGGAATTGGAATGAAAGAAGGGACCTAATCCGTCTCGATCCGGTAGAGAAGCCGAAAAGCCGGGGGTCCAAGGAACTTCAAAGACGGCTTGTCCGACCGTAAATTCCGAGATCACGTTCAGAGAAGAATCGGGAGCAAACTGACGAAAGGCGGAACTTCCCGATTGAAAGCTCGTCATTCCGGTTCCTCCTTGGTATTCTTCTCCCGCCTCGTAATCCCAAGGATTGGTAGAAGGAAGATTGTTCAGAACGAACCATGCGGCGGTGAGTTCCATACAAGATGGGTCATAGGAGCAATTTTCTTCCTTCTGAGTTTGGCAACCCCAGAAAAGAAAAAAAAGTAAAACTCCAAGGGGAAACCGGATTCTCCCTAAAACGTGAGCTTTAGAGAGAACGAATGAAAGTGTTCGAATTACGTTCTTAAAATACATTCTAAAAATGAAATATTAGGGAAGGTTGATGGAGACAGGAGTCGCCGCGCCCCAGTTTGTCTGAAGATCGGGTCTTCCCAGAGAACCTTTGAAATTCCAACCCCAACCATAAACGGAGCCGTCCCCTAAAAGAGCAAAGTTATGAGTGGCTCCGCATCCAAAATGAACAAGACCTTTGATTCCGATAACGGCGCTACCGGGCGCGTAAACCTTGGACGTAGTAGTTTCTCCGATTCCAAGATTGGCGGTGGTCCCGTTGGCTCCCCAGCCCTTTACGGTTCCGTCGTTTAACACCGCGAAACTCTGGGTTCCTCCCGCCCAAACGGATACTGCATTTTGAATATTCAAAACTTCTGTTGGAGTTGCGGTGGGTCCGGGAGATCCGCTTCCTCCGATTCCCACTTGTCCGCTTGCGTTCAAACCCCAAGCAAACACCTTTCCATCCGATCGAACCGCGAGAATATGATCTCTTCCGTTTGCGATCTGTTTGATTTTACTGAGACTTGCGACTTTGATAGGGGTGGATTGAATCGCGGTCGCGGTATCGATCACTCCGTTTCCAAGATTTCCGAATTGATTTCTACCCCAGACATAAACGTCCCCGTTTGCTGTAAGCGCCGCAGAATGTTGAGAACCGGCGATCACTTGAATTACATTGGTCAAGCCGACGACCGGAACCGGGTTCGAAGAGATGGTGGTCGCGCTCATCCCTGTGGCTCCGTTTCCTAACTGGCCCACGTTGTTTAAACCGAAGGAAACTACGGTGCCATCCGATTTCAAAACGAGTGCGTGATCAAAACCGTAGGCGCCCATGACCGCGTCGTTGATACCGGGAACTTCCGAGGGCGGCAATCTGGTTCCCGCCGCAGAAGGAGTCGCGGGATCGGTATTGTTGCTTCCGATTCCTAACTGACCGTTTGCGTTGGTTCCCCAGGTGAAGACCTTTCCGTTTTTTTGAATCGCCATCGAACTGTTCTGAGCAAAGTGAATGCTCGAAATATCTGTGATCGAATTTAACTTTGTGATACTATCGTTGATCCCGTCTCCGGTCGATGTTCCGGTTCCTAACTGCCCAAAGTTATTTCTTCCGACCGTATATACGTTTCCGTTTTTTAAGAATCCGGAATGGGCCGCACCCGCAGTGAGTTTTGTCCCAAAGTAAACACGAATTTCTTTTTGTAGGATCTCCCCGTTTGGACGTTTCCAGCGAAACTGAATCGTATTTTCTCCGTTTGTGGGTTTGAAAGCGGGGACGTTGATCCTGTTCTTCCCATCCGAATTTACGGATTCAGCGTTGATAGAAACGATTTTCTCTCCGTTTCTAAGAACTTCTAAAGTTCCGCTTTCCTTTGTGGAAACGGAAGTCTCCAATTGATAAACGGAAACGATATCTCCGTCCTTTGGGGAAACGATTTCTAAGTCTCCGGAACTTGCCGACGCGTTGGCCGGGCCCAGGGCGAGGCCTAAGAATGCCAGAGAACTCGGATCGGATGATTTTTCCCCACAACTGAGAATCCAGAGAAGGCTCAAAAGGAAGAGTAATTTGGATTTCATGATTTCCTCTTTATAGATTGATATCGAGAATGAATCTCAATATCAATCTAGCCATTCAAGGGAAACCACATCTAACGTCAAGGGTTTCTTTCAAGAGGGAAAAGGGGAGAATCGTTTTTGACTCTGGATTCCTTTGCGTTTGACAGGCGCAAGAAGATCCCTAAACTCGTGAAAATTCTTTCCTGGAGAATTCTTAGATGAATCGTAAAACCGGTATTCTTATCCAAATCCTTCTTTTGGTATTCAGTCTTTGGAGTTGTAAAAAAGAACTGAGCGTTTCGATGGCGACTTCGACTTCGTTAAGCGACAAACTCGCGTTCGCTGCGTTAGGCGGCGGTTCCTGGAAGCCGGAAGCGGGCGCAGAATTTGTAAAGATGCATTTTTATCCCGACGAAGGCTTTCAATTGAAAAAAGTGGAAGTCGATTCTTGTAAGGGAGAATTCAGCGACGCTGTGACGGCTTACATCAACTTTGACGAGCTCAGCGCATCCGCAACGTTAAGCGGAACCAAGGCGATCGTCTCCTTTGAAAAACCCGTCTTCTCCAGATCGGTGACGATCAACTTTCGAAAGAACAAGGATCTCTGTATCGGAGAGATTCGTTTTTATGACGAAAGAGACAAACCATTCTCCCTGAAACTTCCTAAGATCGTGGAAGGTTCGGCGAAAGCCTCCGAAACCGCAAACCCCGTTTTATCCTATGACGTGATGAATCTTTTTGATTCTCGTTACGAGTATGCCTGGGCCTCGGATAAAAAGGGAAAGGGGGTAACTCTCGATTTTAAATTCAACGAACCTCAGAAAATCAATACGATCAAGATCTGGAACGGTTATCAAAGATCGGATCAACACTGTTATTCCAACGGAAGATTGAAGACTGCAACTCTCACGGGGGACAACGGTTACGTTCAAAAGATTCAAGTTCAGGATATCCTCGGTCCTCAAGAAATCTCTCTGGAAAAAACCTTCGAAGGTTCTTCTCTTCGTCTGACAGTGGATGATATCTACGCAGGAAAGATGTACAAAGGATTGGTGCTCAGCGAGATCCGATTCGGAAAGGATAAAAACTGGATTCTTATCAATCCGATTTCAAGATCTCAGAGTATCGCCGAGCAGAATCATCTTCAATTTACTCCTCCGGATTTGGATACGATTCTAAATCACGGACTCAGAGGAACCGATGTTTCTACTCTTCCGGAAGAAATTCAAAGTACGGAAACCGTCGCTGAAGCGGAACCCGCAGCCGCCACGGAAGAAACCAACGGAGTAAGAATCGAATCCAACTGGTCTTTGAGGATGCGTTCCGACGGTTCCTTTTTTATGGAAGGAAATACACAGGATCAGAAAAGCGACGACATGGGTTATGTAAACAAGACGAGTAAGTTTTACGCGATCGGTAACTACGAAGTCAAGGAATCATCTGCGGATTCTTTGAAGTTGAGGGTCTTTGGGTATATGCGAAAATACTCATCTTCTTTTGAGGAAAAATACGGAGATATGGACTGCAACGGTTGTGGAAGAGACTGCAATATGGCGGAAACCGATCCGGATAAAAAGGAAATCATCTTTCAGGATTTTATCACGATCAAAAAGATCAACGGAAATATCTACGTTCAGAACACGAGTCCGAGTCGTAAACTCGACTTCAAAACCTTGGAGATGGCTCTGGAGTGAAGTCGTTTCAAATTTTCATCGGGATCTTTTTTTCTCTCCTTCTCATCTTAGAATGTAAAAAAGAATCTTCTAATTCCGATTCTGAAAAATTGGTGCCGGCAGAAAGTGACCCGAATCGTCAGATCCAAGTTTCGGTTCTCTGGGAGAAAAAAGAATTTCCATTCGAGATGGAGCTCTTCGAAGGAGCTTCTCAAAGGCCCGTGGATCTTTGGGCTACGGGCACGGTGAAAAGTCTTTCAGAGGCTCCGGTTTCTTCACCGATCGACGGGAACAATCTCTTTCTCAGGCCGGGTTCGAAAAAGAAATTTGTCTTGGTGGTACGGAATACGAGCGATCGAGACTTTTACTTTTTTGCGGCCCCACACTCGATGGAACCCGCTGAAAGTTCTCTGGGTTTTAAGTTCAAATGTCTTTGTATCAACCACGCGTTCTACATTCCTCCGAAAGAAACCTGGTATCGGGTCGTTGAACTCAGAACCGGCGCCGAAGCCTTGGGAAAAGAATTAAGAATTACTCATACACTCGTCGGAATGGACGAAAACAGGATTCAACTCTATCAAAAAAGGATGGGATCCGGGACATCTTCCTCGAACGAGGATTAAAATTTTGTTAAACGAAGTGGGAAAATCGGTCTTCAAACGGACTTTACAGCCCGTTTTTCATAAAATAGGAAATCAATTTTTTCCGTAAGGGGATTCTGCTCCGCGTCCGCCGCCGCAGAGGACGATCTTATTTTGGATTCTGCAGTTTTGTTTGGATCCGTCAAAGGAAGAACTCATCGTTCCTTCCGCGGAGTTTCTTTCGTCTTGAAAGTCGCCTTCATAAACGCTTGTGTCCGGGAATCGAACCTTTCCCGGTCCCATCATGGAACCCGCTTGGAAAGTGCCTTCTAAAAGAGCCCCGTTTCTAAAGATATAAGTGCCTTTTCCTTCTTTCTGATCGTCTTTAAAACTTCCGTCAAATCTGTCTCCGTTGGCGTATTTGATTCTTCCGGAACCGTTTCTGAGATCGTTCTGAAAGGAACCTCTGTATTCATCCCCGTTATCGTAGACATAAGTTCCTGTTCCGGAGCTGCAATTTCCCTCGATACAACCTTTCGTCGGTTTTGCATCCGGGTCCACGTTGGCGGAACGATTGGAAGCCGAAGAATTTGTTTCTTCTTCTTGATTGTTCTGTGCTTCGTCTTCGGCGTAAGCGGATCTGCCGGCGCCGCTTGCGGATTCGTTCGGTGGGGGCTTCTTATCTCCCGAGGAACACTGAGTGAAAAGAATCAAAAATACCAATGCACTAAGAAGCGTAGTTAACTTAGAATTTTTTAAAGAGACAAAACGAGTCTCAAAAGCTCTAAAGAGAATCATAATTTTCGAATACTGAATGGAAGCGTTTCTACCGGAGTTCATAGTCAAAATATTATTAAGTAACCCGAAATCTGTCAAACCGATTTCTATTTCAAGAGTTCCGAGACGGGCATCGCTTGCTGATTGATAAACGAAGGAAGTTTTGAACGTATCTTTTGATATAAGAATAAATAGAAATGTCTCATTGAAGGAGAAAAAAGAATTCGATCTAGGATTCTCGTGTCTTTCTGTCTTCGAATAAATAATTTCAGTAAAAGTTTAGACATAAATCCAGGAATTTTTCTGCGGGAAAGAATTCTAAATTTATACGCGTTCGGATAATTTTCCGCGTAGATCTTTGCAAGATGAATCGTCTCCTCTAAAAGGTAGTTCTGTCTTTCCGGATCGGGAAGATAGAGAAGTTCCCGACAAAAAGCAAAGAGCTGAAACGTATCGTATTGAAAACGAAAATCATACGAGAGAGAAATTCGTTTTGCGATCCTTCCCATTTCCTTTAAACTTTCAATCGATTCGTATCCCTTTTTTACAGAAAGCTCTTTGTCTTTGCAAAAAGAATCATAGAGAATTCTAAAATGATCGCTGATCGTAACCCGATCCCAGGTGATATGGAGCAGGGGTGGAATCCTGACTCTGTGAATATAGAGTTGTTGATCCGCAAATTCGGGATCATAGAGAAGATTCAAGATGACACGATCGGAAAGCCGTAAGAATCGAATCAACTCTGTGAGATTTTTCTTTCCGTAAAACTTACGAAGACTCTTTTTTACACTCCAATCTTTTTTGAAAAGACCGAGACATACGAACGTATTGAGTTCGTTCCAATAGGAAGTATTCTTTAAAAACGTAATATTCTGAAAAGAGGACCAACCCCCGGTTTGACACCAAACGCTGAATCCCACAAGGTTTTTTGCTTTTTTTAGTTCTTCTTTGTAGGACGCGTATTGCCAGCCGACAAAGGAAGGAAATTCTCCAAAACCCTCGTATTCCCTTCTTGCTTGGAATTCCACGAGTTTGGGTCTTTCGTCCTGAAAGAAAAGAGGATTGAGTTTCAGATATCGAAAAAAATCTCCTTCTCCATATTTCATAGAAATGATCAAATTTTCCGTTGGAATGTTTTGAAAAACCTTTTCGTAGGTTTTCGGATTCCAGATCAGATCTCCGATCGGATACGCGCCAATCGTCCAAGTTCTAAATATTAGAGTTTTAGAATGTTTTTTGAATACGGGTAGAATTTCTTTCAGAAGTCGATTGGCGTCTTCCGGAGTTTTTAAAAAAAGTTTGCTTCTGAAGTCGCCTTTGACGTCGACTCCGTCCGATTCTCCGATCCTTAAAATGATTCCGTCTATGTTTTCAAATTCGGAAAAAAGGTTTTCAAGAACCAGACGAAAAAAAGAAACAACTCGATCAAATTCTCCTTTCGTTTCTTTTTCAATATAAGAATTGGAAAAAAGAAAGTCACTCGTAAGAAAGACCTTCATCCCATTCTTCTTCGCCGTCTTAAAAAGTTTGCGATATGATTTTTGATAGGATTGAATTTTGGAACGAAGGTTGTCCGGATAAAAGGAAAGATCCGTAAGAAAGGAAAGTTCGTCGATGGAAACCGCGTTGTATCCCATCTTACTCACTCTTTTTACGTAAGAATCAAAATTCTCCCGTATTCTTTTGTGAGTTTTTTTTCTGAACTCTTGATTTTTTTCCAAAAGTCCGATCGGAGCCTTGGACCAGTTCTGCGATCTGCCGGGCGCCTTTACAAAAAAGGGCGCGCTGGAATCGATAAGAGCCAGATCCAAGTTCATCTAAGGACCGTCCTTTTTAAAACGAATCGTTTCTAAGGTTCCCGCGATTAAAATCAAAACACCTCCCGTGATTTCTCGATAACCCGGAATGTCGCCTAAGATGATCCAGGCGAGAAGAATGGAATACACGGGTTGAATACTCGAAAGAATCCCGGCGGTCTTTAGTTTTAATTGAAACATGGATTTCACGTAGAGCGTATGAGCGAAGGCCGTGAAAAAAAATCCGAGCAAAACCATAAGACCTAAAGAATGAAAGCTCGTTGGAATCGGATCCCAGTAACAAACGGGAGCGAGAAAGAACCCAGCGGTAAGGGATTGTAAAAACATCACCTGCGCGCTTCCGTGATGGGAAAGAAATTTTTTTGTGATCAGATTTCGATACGAAAACGTAAACGCGGAAAGAAGTCCGGAGAGAATTCCTAAAAACAAATCGTTCCCGGGTTTCAATTCGGGGATGAGAATTCCCACTCCCAAAAGAACCAGAAGCGCCAGGAGAAGATCCGTCTTTCTGGGACGAGTCGCAAAGTAGATCGGCTCTAAAAAGACTGTGATGACCGGATGTGTAAACAATGTGAGAACCGCGATCGCGGGCGAGGCGAGTCTCGCGGAAGCAAAAAAAGTGATCCAGTGAACCGCCAAAAGAATTCCACTTCCGAGAGAGGCCAGATTCTCAGTCTTGGAGGTAAAGAAGACGGGTTTGCCCCTCCATTTCAAAAAGAGATAGAGGCCTGCGCTTGCAAAGACCGTTCGGCTGAACGTAATCATCCAGACGCTTTCGTCGATCAACTTTGCAAAGAGAATGTTTCCGCTGATGAGAAGCATCGCGAATTGAAATTCGAGGAACGTTTTTGTTTTGGATTCGGAGGACATGGTGCGGACTCTTCAACCAAAAGACGAGAAAGCTTTCTCCTGGAAAACAAAATAGATTTTTTTAGAACGAAAGAAAATCGAAAAAGAGAAGAAACTGTTTTGAATTTGTAAAACTGACTTTCCCGCTTTTGGATAAAAACGGGAAAGCCCGGTTGTGTTAGGCGACTTGAGATTCGGTCGGATAGTAACGATTGGCGCGGAGCATACTTTCAAAATCGTTAAAACGAATTCCGTAACGTTTCATCGCTGGATGAACAAAAGGAGCCACCATCTGCCGGAGATAGAAGGGTTGGTTTACGACGAAGTGATGGATTCCGTGAGTGCTTCCGAAATTAAAACAAAAAAGATGAAGAGGGGCCAAGAACCAAACGTTCAAGACTTGAGTCTGTTGATTGATATTCTTTACGTCTCCGTAGTAGTGCATATTGGAGGAAACGATTTGAATGCTCGATTGACGGATCCAATTGGGAATCATATAAACGACCGCCGCGACGTTGAGAAAGGAACGAGCCGATTCTAAAAGTTCAGGAAAGGGAAGAGAAAACGGAGAACCTAAGAATTGATTTCCAAAATGGAGAAGATTGAGTCCGAGAAAGTTGTACCAGAGAGTGTAGTAGACGACGAGCCAAGGCCAACTTTCTCTTACGATTTCCTTTCTTTTAAACTTGGGTGCGTCCCTGACGAGCTTTCTAAAATTAAGAATCGCTGAAATGTTTCCGTCGATCATCGCAAAAAAACGGAACCAACCGGCCTTCATGCCGTTGCCGATCAGTCTTTCTTCGATATCGTCTTTGTTTCCGGAAACCTTGTGATGTAAGGTATGAATCATTCTTCGATACCAGGGGCTGATCGTATTTCCACGAAAGATCCATACGGTCCAAAAAAGAAGGTTCTGCATTCTTTCGTTGTCTTTGAAGTAGAGGTTGTGGATCGTATCGTGTTCGATTTCGTGTAAGAGTGAAGCAAAGATCGCATTTGCGACTATAGCCGTCCAAGCCGGAATTACGTTCGCGACGTAAAGTCCCGCGGTGAAAATCATCATCGCAGCCGAGCCGAAAGTGATCGATGCTCCCAAAAAATCCTGGTGTTTGAGAATCGAAAATTTTTTTCTTAGATTTCGATCTCGAAATCGGATCCAACGCATAATCTTAATATTCTTTTCGCGTAGTTCGAGGGTTTCCCATTTTTTTGGTTTTCTTTTTGGAAGAATTTCATTTTTCGCAATTGTCAGAGTGTTCATCTGGACCTCTTTTTCGTTTGAAAGTTGGATTGATCTTACTCCCGTTTCCTAAATCAGTCGTCCCATTCTATCGATTCGGTCGGTGGACAAAGTCAGAATCGATAAATTGCCCCTTTGTAAGTCGGTCCATTTTTGGAGTTTTGAAAGAGAATGCTGTGAAGTTTGCTTTTTATAGGAGTTCCTACGAAGAACCGAGGACAGAATTCTACTTGCGAAAATTAGGATTCTGTGATAGAGGAGAGTTGGCCCGGGGTTTTCCCGCCTCCGCTCCCCTCCACCCAAGTTCAGGGCGGGGCGCGCGAGTTTCACGGAGGATTGTCGTTGTTCCGACAAATTGCCCTTGCGATACAATTTCTTTGAAGGAAGAATTTAGGCAGATTACAAAAGATTTTTTCTTCTCTCCGAATTCTAAGATTCAAATGTCTTCGATTTTTAAAATTCAGCTTTGGTTTTCTTGCAGGGACTTCGAACGGAACTCACTCGGCGTGACTCCGGTATGTTTTTGAAACGCTCGATTGAACGAGGACTTGGTTCGAAATCCTACGGAATAGGCGATATCCAAAATACTCTGTGCAGGTTCCGTTTTGAGAAGGTTACAAGCTTCGGAGACTCGGAAGTCGTTCACGAAGACTGAAAAATTTTTACCCAATTCTTGATTTAAGAATTCGGAAACCTGATGTGTGGAAAGCGCGAGTTCGTCGGCGAGATCGCCGAGTCCGAGGTCTTCTTCCCGATACAAACGATCCCTCTCCATCAACTGAAGTAAGTTTTCTCTTAAGACATCGCGATCGATTCCAACAAGAAGAGAACGTGCATACTTTTCTCTCGTTGCTTGTGTGACTTCTTGGAGTTTCTGAAAAAAACCGGGATTTCTATGACCGATCAGATACGCCGCGCAAAGAGCGAATCCCATTCCTCCGGTCGTCAAAATCAGAAAGTCTGGAATCTTTGTTATAAAGAAGCATGCTCCGAGTATAAGATGCAAAAGGGAGGTTACAACGAGGAAGCTGAGAATCCTCGCGGTGGGTTCCGATTTCCAAATCTCCCATCTCCAGAGATCCTTGGAACTTTTCAAAACGAGAGAAACATAAAATCCGATTCCAAAAACGGCGGGAAGTAAAATCCAATCGAGAGGGCTGGGAAAGATTCTCTCTACAAAAGCTCTAAAGAGAATCGAGTGAATGTCTTGATAGAAAAAGAAAATTCCGAAGTAGATGAGAATTCCCAAACTGGGAAGAATGCTGTGAAGCGCACCTTTGATCTTAGAAGACGGAAAGGATTCTCCCGTACTCACTTTGTAAATCCCGTATAAGATCGGACCCACGGAGTAGAGCGCGGGGATATGGAGAAGAATCAGCCAAGAAAAAGAAACATCTTGCGTGGAAAGAATCGAGATCGAACTTCCTTGCAAAATGGACATTCCTAGGAAAAGAATTCCCAATAAATAATTGAGTCGATTTTTATGAAGTAGAACTATCTGTCCCAAAAACATCAGACAACCGAGAGAGGTTCCGAAGATTCCCATCCAATAAAATATAGAATGAACAGTTTTGGGGAGAAAATGAACAGACTGCAGGAAGGGGAAGCCAAACTCGGACACAATAGCGAAAGCTAAAGGGTTGAGTGACTTCTGTCAAGGGAGAAACGCGAGAGCTTCTCCCCCTTGAAAAAGATCAATATCTAGATCGAGATTTTTCTGGAAAAGGTTTCTTAGGAAGGGCTTCGTTGACTTTGATTTCTCTTCCACGGATCTGAGTTCCGTTTAAGCCGTCAATCGCCGCATTTCCTTCGTCTTTGTTCGCCATTTCCACGAAAGCCAGTCCCCGGGATTTGCCGGAAAGTTTATCAGTGATGATGCGTACAGAGGTTACTTCTCCAAAAGATTCAAAAGCTTTTCGGAGATCGTCTTCGGTTGCCTGATAGGCGAGGTTGCCTATGTAAATGTTCATGAGAAAGGGTCCTTACAAAAAATTACTGGCTTTTAAATCTGAATAGGATACTAGGTGAGACCAATCAATCAGCGGGGTTCGAGAGAGAGATGACCTTTCCTGGTTGCTTACATAGTTCAAAAGTTCTCAACTGACCCGGGAAAAGGCAGCTAAAAATTCCAGTCGCGCTCACAGTAGTCATAGTCAAAAAAATGTCAAGAAAATCTCACATTTTATGTTCGGAACTATGAAAAATCAAATTCAGAATGATTCTTTTTTTCAATTTTAAGAATGAAATCGGTCCTATGTCTCTCATACGCGAGTATTTACTCTCGTTTTTTCTAAACTTTTTACAAAGAATTTCGATTTCAAAATTCTAAAATTTTTTCTCCCGAGTTCGATTCCATTCTTTCCATCGATCTTTGTTTTTTTAGAAATAAAAGATAGGGGCTTTTATATCAGAAAAATGGAATCTCTTTTTATACATTCAGATTTTTGTGAAAAACTCTCCGGATTCTAACTCGAATGTATAAAAATATCGGTCGTTATATTTAAAAGAATCCGAGTAGAACTGATTTCCCTTTTCCATTTTTTTTTCAATTCTTTCGGAATATAAGCCTGAAATAAGAGAACTGTATCCGATCTCCGTATTCTTTCCCATGCGATTTGAAATGGAGATTTGAAAATGAAACTCTTGTCTTGGAAATACACGGCAGTCCTTTGGATCGTTTGTGGACTTCTTTCCTGCAAATCAGAGGATAAGAAATTTGATGCGCTTTCCTTTTATGACAACATAGCCGACGACGGGGGATTGAAACTTTTCAATCTTCTTAACGAATATCCTTCTCTAAAAGCCGGGTTTCAGAGTCTCCAGCCGGAACAGTTCAACGTTAGGCTGGACAGTTCTATGAGAAAACCCGCTCGTCAGGATATCACCGGTTTTTTAAGAGTTTCTTCGGACATGCTTTTGAAGCCGGAAGCTCGCGTCAGAGAATCCCTTCTCAAAGCAAATACTCTCATTCATCGTCTGAAAGACGCTCCTTCCGGCGCCTTCGAAGGAATCATTCCTTGGTTGGAAAGAATTCGCAGATATCCCGGTCAAGTCGTCCGCAATCTTTCTCCGATCAGTCAGAAGGCTCTGATCTATCTCTATAACACGTTTAACACGGGTGATACAGAAACCAAATACAAGGAACTCGCTTCGGCGCTCGCCGATCCGGATATGATCGAATTGTTTCAGGATTTGGAAACGATTCTTCACAAAGCCTTGGTTCAAAATGCAAACGCGAGAAACGGAGTGGAATCGATTCTCAAAGGAATGATCGATCCTACCTTGAGCGCGGACAAGGTTCTCAAAAATCAGATGATCAATCTGATCGCCGAAATCGGAAATACGTTTCAGCAAAGAGCTGGGTTTAGCGATTTCAAATCTTCCGATACGGCTCTAAAAGATCTGATCGTAAATTTAGAAAAATATTATACGATCGGAGGAGCGGTTCACGATTCTCCGGGGATAAACGATTATCGAGATCCGGATTATCCTTCCGATTTCGCGATCGTCCTTACCGAAGTTTTTCGTTATCTGCGACCCATGTTGACCACGGGAGGAGTTTATACAAAAGATCCTAACGTTCTTTTAGGAAAAGAATTGAGTAAGAATCTTTTCAATCTCGGTTTTCTGACTTCGATAGAGGGCGTCGATTTTTCTCTGAAAGAATTGATTCGTATGGATTATCTCGGCAGAGATCGCGCATACGGAGGTTTTGAATATAAGATCTCGGCTCTGGAGCATTTGATGTTTCTCCTAACGCTTGCGGATACTTACGGTTTTCGATGGGAGAATCCTGCGGATACTACGATCATGAGTTTGGAGCCGAGCGCCGGCAACGGCGGTCCGATGACGGGAGGTGTTCTCACCGTTGGAGACAGTATCTACGCTCTGGGTTCCGCGATGACGGGCAACCTCGGTGTCAAAGCATTCTTAAATCAAAGCTCGAACGATCAAGCGGTCTTTCGAAATGGGGACGCAAGTTCTCCCGTACCTTTTACGATGGGAATCAACACTCCTACGTTAGCTCTTCTCGAAGCTCCCGATCCTTCCACCGTTCCATCCGCTAACGATCCGGTATTTACAAAGACCATTCCGTTTATGATGAAGTTGATCGCGAACGTGGTCCTATCCGGAGGTGGTCCATACTATAACAAAAATAGAAAGGATACGAACGGAAATATCTACAGCCTCGACGGAAATCTTTATATGGATTCGTTAGGCAACGATCTGATTTATAAATCTTCTTGGTCCAGTTCCGAGTTTAGAATTAAGGTTTCGGACACGGGTTCCGGCACTTGTACAAACGGTAGTCTTTGTCGTTGGGTCGGTCCGGGAGGAAGAGAGTCTAACGCGAGTTATCTGAACAATCAATTTACTTCCGTGGCTTCCGGCGCCAATGCGAGCGGATCCAAGGGTTGGAGTATTCCCATTTGGGAAATTGAGAAGTCTAGTTCAGAACGAGCTCTGGAAACTGACGAAGAAGTGATCTATAAGAATTTTCAGTGGCTCCTTTCAGAAAAGAGAATGGTCGCCGTGATTCCTCTCCGTGCTTCCTTGGGTCCGGGGGTTCCGTATAAGATGGCAGCCTTTGTTACCGTGATCGCAAACGGACTCAAAGGATTGATGGGCGCAAAACCTCAGTTTCAAGACGGAGGGAGTTGTGCTTCTAAGATCAATGGAAAGTGGAATCAACTCGGTTCTCTCTGGAAACCTGGATGTGCTTCTTCGACACAACCGAATTTTAGAGTCGCTGGAATTCCAGTTCTTGAGGAGAATTTTTCAAGTCTTCCCGGAGATAGTATGTTCTTTTTGGAAGCGTGGGATTACGGAACGAGCGGGAGTAATCCGATTACTTTCAATAGTTTAGGAGATTCTAATGTTTATAATATCTTCTACCCTCCGAGTTCTCAATACGGGGTTTTGCCTCCCGTATTTGCTTTCAATTTTCCCGTTATGGAAAGACTATCCTTTCTTACTCCCGATTCCGTTACGCCGTCTCAAGTAAATACCTATTGGGATCAGAGAAATAAACTTCTTCCTTTGATCGTCTCTCTCGCAAAAGTCCTCACCGATCAGAGCGATTCGCTTAACAATAAAAATCCATTTCAACTCCTGACCGGACTGAGCGCCGCCCTGACTCGTCCGCTTCTTACAAAGACCGTCGATTTAGAAACAAATTCCGGCGGAACTACGATTACGATCGTAAAGACCGCGTTACCGAACGGAAAATTTCGAAATCGACTCGCCGGACCCGACGAATATCTTTTTCGTCAGAGTGATCCGATTACGGAGGAGCCGATTCGAAGTCCGCTCTCAGTGCTGATCGAAAAGGAAAGGGGTTTTCAAGACGGTCTTTTGAATCTTGTCTCCAAGACAAAACTCTTAACCAATCTAGTTCAGATGCTCGCTGAGATGGGAAGACCGAGCAGACAGACTGGAGCCGATTTGTTTTTTGCGGGTCTTGCTTCTCTTTGCGGTGAAATTAAAGTTTCTTCGGAAAACCCCACGCAAGTTCAGTTCAATCTTCAGACATATCTTGAAAGATTAGGAAGCGACTTGGCCGTCTATCCTGATACAAGACCGACTAACGTATATGATCCTCTTTGGGACGATATGGGAGTTGTGGCAGTAAGACTGAGGGATTATCTTTCTCGGGACTCAGTTTATTCATTGATTCCTATGATGGACTTTTCAATGGATCTTGTTTTGGAAGTGACTCCGAGCCAAGAAGAGATCGTATATCTTCTCAATCTTTTGGGTTCTATCTTTCAAAACACTTCCGGTAATAGGGATTTTCTAGTAACCTCTCTTTTGACTTCCGATACTTCCGCGCTCGTTCAAGTCTCGGCGCCCTATGGAAGAAGTATCAACGGAGTTCTGATGGGCCTTTCACTCACGGGAGAATTTTTCAGCTACTTGGAAGCGGATATGAACACGCCGTATACGATTCGTGATATTTTTGACGATTTGGAAAGACTCACGATTTCGGATATGGTGCAGAATCGTTCTGGAAATCGTTCTCTTCTCTATAACGCCGGGATCTTGATGAATCTTTTTGCAGACATTACGGAGAAAGGTCGAAAGCCCTTTCCGGACGGAACTGTATTTTGGGATCGTTTTAATAAGAATGAAGATTCCACAACATACTGGGATAATTTGACCAGTATCTTTACTCGCTAAGTGATTGTATTTACCTCAATCTAAATCTCTAAAAGTTTAACTGCGTAAAGCCGGTCTCCGAAAGGGGCCGGCTTTTTTTTGGGGGAATGGGTTTCTGGCCCTGAATTCGGATTCTGAATGGATTGTTTTGTTGTTCTTGTAAGAGGAGTGGAGGAGTTCCTACTTTTTTCTTAAAAAAACAAACGTTATAAATAATCTTTTTTATTCGAACATTCGAAAAAAAACCAAAATATAAGTACTCCATAAGTATGAAATCGATCCGGTCCGTATTCTTACTCTTGTTTTTAAGAGAAATAGAACGAGACGGACGGAGTTTCAGATGCTAATTCAGAAAAATAAATTCATCGGAATCTTAATCTTTTTGAGTATCCTTTGGGTCAATTGCTCGGACAAAAATAAAGATTCGGGTTTTGATCTTTTGGCGCTTTTCGATTTGGGTGGTACGTCGGGAGGACAAAGCCCAAACGCATCCGTGATCCCCGCATACAACAATGTGGACAATAACGTCGCGACGCTTCCGGCGAACTTCGGACAAACCGGACCACAGGCTCATCTTTTTATCAACTCTTACGAAAACGTAAATCGATACAAGGACTTGGAGATTCAATTTTCAAAACCGATGAACCGAGCTCTTACCGAAGCGAGCATAACGTTGCAAGGAACGACCGGACCTTTGGCGGGCCCTGGAATCGGAGTGGAATTTTACTGGGCAAGCGAACAAAGATTGATCCTCAATCCTTATAGAGAATTGAAACCCGGTGAGAAATATACCCTTTCGATCAATCCGGACGCATTGACCGTTTCGAACAAACCTCTCATTGCTTATTCTCAAGAATTTAAAACGACATTGAATTATTCACTCAACAATTCGATCGTTCAAGGTCCGATGACCCGCGCCCTCAACGGAACCGATGATATCTCCTTGGACACTTCCGCCGACGTTACGATCAATTCAACGTTTCAAAATCCGGTGAGTGGAGAGAATCATATCGATTCCGTATTTCTAAAAAAGAGCGGAAGCGGTTCTTCCATCAAGATTTGTCCGAGCGCGGCGCCGGGTTCGACGTGTTCCATGAATCCGATCAGTCTGAATCTTTCGAGTTCTTCACTTCCTCCTTCGATCGGAGGAAACACATATTATTATGAGATCCAGACCAAGTTTGGGCCGAGTTACAAAAAGTATTTTAGTTTCAATTTCGGAAACTTGACAAATCCGAACAATCTTCTCGCTAACATTTCCAACGGGGTCATGGATGAGGCGCAGATGCTTCCCTTTCTTGGAAAGGTGATTCAAAAATTTACGACGGGCGCGTTTAAGGTGCAGGACATCAATGGAACTCCTCGAACATTTCAAGAATTTTTAATCGGACTTCCGGATCATTCCAAAAAGAAATTTTATGACAACGGTCAATGGAATATCGGAGAAGCTTGTATTCGTCCAGGACAAGCCGGATCCGGCGGAACCAACAAGATCGATGATTTTAAGAATCAAGAATTTATTTCTGTGTTAGGTGCGAAACCCGGCGCGGAAGGAAGAGGATATTGTTGGGTTCCTTCTTCCACTTATCCAACGTATCCGACTTCGATCGTAGGACCTAAGGGCGCTGAAGACCAAGGAGAATGGGCCTTTGATAAATGGCCGAAAGCGGCGGCGCCGTTTAGCAGATACAATGCACCCTTGGAAGATTCTTTAGGGGCCGCGAGTATGACGATGGATGTTTACGTGACGGACATGCGACTTCCATCCTTTGTGAAGAATTCCTCCGGAACTCAATTGGGAAACATCGCCGCGGATCTTAAAGTAAATCCTGGAACTGCAAACACGGCTCCCGGTCTTGGGTTGGATTTGAGTTCACGTTATGTGGAAGTGGATCTTTTTATCGTTTCTCGATATGAGGACTGGTATACGATTTTTATTTCACCGGGCACGCTCATGTATTTTAAGACGACGGCTCGTTTGAACTGGGATCCGAACGTGGACCCAAACTTGAACGGAGGAAACAATGTTCTTCCGAATATTTATCTGACAACTCCTTCTTTAAGAATGGCAAGGGCAAGAAACTCAATCACCGTCGATTCGACCGGGACGGTTTCTATGGCGGTGAGATCTCCATTTGCGGTAACCAATTCTATCTTTCCGAATTTTCCAACCAACGCGGACATCGATTCAGTAACTAATAACTTCTTTGTTTTGCCTTGGTCCAACCCGACCTTTCTTCCTATGGGAATCTATTCCGGCGCGGAGGATACAAAGGATTTTATGTATACGGCTCCTATGGAATACATCGCTTCCAACGAAGGAGGTGTGGACAATATCCTCGTTCCTCTGATCGGAAGGGGAACCGTACAGAACTTGGCCGGAGGAACGGTTCCTTACGTAAAAGGAATCATCACTCAGTATATGTTAAAAGATATCGTTCAAAGGATTGCGCCTAACGTGTTGAATTCGGTTGTGGGAGCTCTGAGGGACGACGGAGTTACGATTCAACTTCCGAGTTATTTGCCGGCGCCTCTGAAGAATTTTCCTCTCACGGTAAAGATGAAGCTGAGAGAGGAAAGTGTGATCAAACACGACGGAACCAACAAGGGACTCGTGAGTAATCTGGATCTTTCGTTTTCCAGCAACTACGTGGATCCGCAGGGAAGGGGACTTAGGACACAAGCGGCGAAATCAGGAATGATTCTTACTCGAAACTCGGCAACTCCCTTTCCTTCGACGTATCAATTTACGCAGAGCAATGCAAACCCGGGGTTTTTACTTTCCCTCCATTCGGATACGATTTCGCAAGCGGCCTTTCATCTCTGGCAAAGAAGGGGCTTGGACATCAATATGAACAAGGCATTTATCGATACGATCAACAGTTATTCCGGAGGCAATCCGCTCTTTCAGTTGACCACGACCTTGCTCAAGGCTTCTCCGATCATAACGATCTTGGCGCCGGGCCGTGAAAAGTTACAAGGTCTGAACGGATCGAATGCCTTGGCTCCTGCGGCAAAACCTTACGACGATATCGAGATGATCATGGAACCCGTTCTAGCTCCGAGCGTAAAATTCAAACCGATGACGGGGCCGGGAATTCCAAAACTGCGTCTGTATTTTACGGAAATGCAGCTCAAGATCGTAGCCAAGAAACCTGCGAGTTGTACGGGACTCACCGGGGCTGAGTTGACCGATTGTGGGAACGATACTCGGCCTAACGGTTATTCTTACACGTTAGGCGCCGTTCGTATCAGTCTTTCCGCGGACGCAGATTTTAAGTTTATCACATTCTCCAATCCGAACAACGATCCTAATTTACAAAACTTGAATGCGCTTCAAGTGGTTCTTTCCACATCGAACTTGGATTACACAGTGGAAGTATTGGAAGGTCAGACATACAATCCTTTCGGATTGGATCCCGACGGAATCTTTAGCGTGATCGAACCGTTGGTAACTTCCCTCGTAGTTCCTCTGATCAACAGTATCTTAAAAGAAGTTCCGCTTCCGCCGCAGATCAATTTTCCGAAACTTCGACATCCGACGAACAACACCGCGTGTGCGATCAACGCGAAAAGTAATGTGATACAATTCTTTACTCTTGCAACGGAGAATACGTCCGATCCGTATATGTTAGGCGGGATGCGATTTGTAGGAGCTGCGGCAAGTGATCCAAGTTCTTTGATCATCTGTCCGTAAAAGATCCCGATCGATAAATCGGGATCTTCGTGAACTTTATCGAAGAGGGATCCTAAGAATGGTTCCCTCTAAATCCAATGCTTGCTCGAATGCAGGAAGTCCTACCTTTATCTACAGAGAGAACAACGTTCATTTTGTTATTAGCTCTCTTAAAAAAACGTAAGTTTCTCTAAAAAACTAATTTCAAAATCAGAATTCTCTGCATTCTAATACAGGCGAAAGAATTTTGGTTGATTAAAAAATCATGAGCATTTATTCACAATTTAACTGAACGGTTGTAAGATAAAAAAGGTATTTGAAAATCAATGAATATAACGCTCTATCAAATCTCGTGCTACTTAGTTGCGACTATACTAGCCTATAGAACCCTCCATAATTTATTCCTCTTTTATAAGAATAGAAAACAAATCTACCTCCTTCATTTCGCATTTCTCCAAGTTGCGTATGGATTTTATCTCTTATTTTTCACGAGAACGATCAATGCGGTCAGCGCACAAGACGCTCTGATCTGGGAACGTTTTGAAAACGCGTGTATTCCGATCTTTGGAATGAGTTTGGTTCTTTTTGTAAATAGTTATCGAAGAATTTTTAGTAAAGACTTTGTATATCTCTACATTCTTCTCAATGTACTTTTATCGGGTGTGATTCTTGTGGATCCGAATTCCTATCATATCGGACTTGCTCACGAACGAAAGTTTCCGGCTCTGGGAATCGTAATCTATGAAACGGATCAACCGCTTTTAGTTCAGTATTTTTATCTTTCCGGAATTCTTATGATCATCTGGACCTTGTTCAAGGTCATCACTCAGTTTCTTCGAAATCTATTTCGGAATCTGTTTCTTTTGATCGGTTTGATCATCTTCTGCACGAACGTTTTGTTGGATATCTTGGTCGCAATGGACTTGCTTCCGATTCCATACACTTCTCATTTTAGTTTTTTGATTCTTATGTTTTCAGTGGATTCTTTTTTAACCCTAAACAAATCGGGAAGAGAGATTCGAGAAGAATTAAAACAAGCCTTGGTTTCTCCGGAAGAATTTGAGTTGAATCCGGATAAGAGGACGACTCATTCAAAGACAAAAGCAGAAAACATTAACACCACTTATGCGAAGATCGGTTCTTCGCAAGGGGAAGGAGATCAGATTTTTATCCGCGCTCTAGGAAGTTTAGAATTGGAGAAGGGCGGAGTTCGAATTCCTCAGACCGAAATTTCCAGTAAGAAGAAGATGCTCAAACTCGTGAAAATTCTTCTGATTCGTTTTGAAAAAGGCATTCATAGAGAAGAACTTTTAGAACTTTTGTGGCCAGGAATGACCGATAAGAACGCGCTCAACAGTCTTCACGCACTTTGTTTTCGTTTGCGGAGAATCATCGGAAATCCGGAGGCCCTTGTTTTTTCGGAGGATCGTCTTTTTTTTAGACAAGATCTTGTTCAGACAGATTTTCAGATGTTCGAGAAACACTACGAAGGCGGGGCCAAAGCGCTTCGAAAAGGCGACACGGAGTTGGCGATTCAAGAATTTCGTTTTGCAAGAGCCTTCTACCGAGGAGATTTTTTCGACTTCGATCTTTACTTTCCGGAATCGGAGATTCGAAGAGAATACATACGTAAAAGTTTGATCGAAATCTTTCGTTTTCTTTGCGAGAAGGACGTGGAAAGAAAAGAGATGGAAGGACTTTTGGAAGATTCTGCGAGTTGGATTCGTTTGGATGATCTGGATGAACGCGCTTGGAGATTCCATTTCGAAGCGCTCTTGCAATTGGATCGTAAAAATGAAGCCCTTCGGAAATACGAAGAGTTTAGAAAATCCCTTCGAAAGGAATTGGGTGTGGACCCGGAATCCGAAACTCTCAGTTTGATTGAAAGAATTCGCTCGGGCGCGGTGAGTCGTGCTTAACGAATTGTAAGTCAGGAATCTTTATCGTTCTCGATGCTTTCCTTTGCGGAAGGGGAAGCATTTCCTGGAAAGATAACGACCGTTCTTCTATCCGGATTCTTCCGGTCAGTTTATAAAGAATGACTCTGAAATAAAACGACCATTCTATAAAAAAATCATGGACGGATCCGACGCCGTGATTAAGTTTCATAAAAATCTCTTAAGCGATAAATGTGTCCCGAATGAAAATTCAAAAGTTAAAATTTGGTTTTTTCTTATTTGTAACGATTGTTACAATAAACGCAGTCTCCTGTTCCTTGGTTTACAATGTCACAGGAAGAACGATTTCTTCTTACGCAGAGGATCATCTGATTCCTTACATGCTTCAATCTAAGGATTTGGATTCGGTTTGTAGCGCCGGAGTCAGCCTGGCCCCGCTGATTGCTTCTTTTGAAAGAGTTAGCAGAAGCCCCGATCTTCCGGTTTTAGTTGCGATGCTCGGCGCCGGAATGTGTGCGGAGAAAAATGCGCAGGAAGCCGAACTCCACTATCTCGCAGCCGTTCGCAAAGGAAAGGGCGACGAAGCGACCGATCACCAAGCCGTGGAAATTCGAAATCACGGTCTCGCCGCGAAACGATACGGAGAAGCGTATCGTAGATTCAATTTATACTTTGGAGAATGGAACGGCAAATGTCCTTCGCTTTCCAAAGACGATCAGTTCTATTATTTAATCGGACTTTCTGCGAGTCTTCTCGCGATTCTTCACGACCGTGCGGCGCAAGGTGTGGGTAACGTTTCCACGGATATTCCTTCAATCGTGTCTAACGCGTCCAAATGTCTGGATCCGGAAGAATGGTGGGGAGTTCCGATTGCGTTGGAAGCTATCATCTGGCTTTCGATTCCTGGCGCGACACCGCCGGGAAAAGATCCCTTCCAACAACTCGATCGTGCCGTCGCGTTAGGCGACAAGGCCGGAGTCAGTCTTTCCCGAGCATTTCAAATCCAAGCTCTGGCCGGAAGAGGAAACCAAGACGCGATCAAGAAGGCGGTAAAAGAACACGCCAAGCTCTTGGAAAAAGGTCAATCCAAACCGGACTATCAACTTTTGGAAGCCTACGCAGAACAACTTTCGAGACACGAGTCCGATAAGATCTGGATCAAGGAGAAGGGACACAGAGGTCCTTTGCTTCTCGGAAGTTTTCCACAAGGAAAACGAGACATGAAAGAAGACGACGATCTTCTGAAGGGTCTTTGATTTTTTACGCCATTCTAATTTGAATTCAATTGAAAGGAGAATATCCATGAAAAGAATCCGTATCTTTTTAATCGCGACTTTAGCTCTTCTGCTAACGTCATCCGTCTTTGCGGCAGATCCGATCAACAAAACGATCTGCGTCTTTGATCCTTCCGGAACACACGGTGATATTTTTAAGTCCGCTCTTCGTTACCAAGCTCAGGCTCTAAACTGGGGAATTCGTTTGGAACCGAAGGCTTATACCGACGAGGTCGTCGCGAATTCGGACTTCAAAGCGGGGAAGTGTAACCTCGCTCTTCTCACGAGTCTTCGTGTTCGCGGTTACGTTCCTCAGTCGGGTTCGCTCGAAGCGATCGGGGCTCTTCCTTCTTACGATCTTCTAAAAAGAACGATCGACGTTTTGTCCAATCCGAAGGCAAGACAACTGAACGTTTCCGGAGAATACGAAACGATGGCGATGTTTCCCGGTGGCGCAGTTTATCTTCTTTTGAGAGATAAGAATCTTCGTTCGATCAAGGACCTCGCCGGTAAAAAGATCGCGACCCTGACCTATGATCAAGCTGCGACTACGATGGTGGACGTCGTCGGTTCTTCCATGGTTCCCGCGGAGATCGCTACGTTCGCTGGAATTTTTAATAACGGACGCGCGGATGCTTGTTATTCTCCGGCGGTAGGTTTTAAACCTTTGGAGCTCATGAAAGGTGTTGTGCCTAACGGAGGAATCGTAAAGTTCCCGATCGGACAACTTACGTTTCAGATCGTCGGAAAGACGGCGGATTTTCCCGCAGACTACGGGAATCAATCCAGACAGTGGGCGGCGACTCAGTTTGAAACGATGCTTGAGTTGACTAGAAAAGCTGAGAAAGAAGTTCCAGCAAAGTATTGGTTGGAAGTTCCGAAAGAAGAAATCAAAGGTTACTTTGAAAAATTCAGAGAGGTTCGTATTAAACTTAGAGATAAGGGTGTATATCACGCATCGATCTTAAAACTGATGAAAGGTGTTCGTTGTAAGGCTGACGCTAACGCGCAAGAATGTTCTGATTCCTTAGAATAAAACAAAAAAACATGGCAAAAAAAATCGTATCTTGGGCAGTACTGCTCTTTCTTTTCGTACCTCTGGTTCAAAGTTTCGGTCAATTGGTCCAAGCTCGAATGCTCGAGCTCGGAGAAACCATCTGGCCGCGTTATGCGGAGATTAGAATCAGTTGTATCGCTTCTGAAATCAATTCCTTGGAAAAAGTCGAAGTAAGCGCTTCCGATTCCGCGCTTTTAGAAGAATTGGATTTGGGCTCCGGAAGCTCCACGAGTTCTCCAAAAAAAGAGAACGTTCCCGCGACGGCGGTGTTGACTCCGTTGGAATTGACTTTCGGACAAAAACTCTATTGTGGAACGGAAAGAAAACTTTCTACGATTACGATTTTTGCAATCGACTACATTCCGATGACGATGGTGATTCTTCTCCTTGTTGCGGGGATCGTATCCACCACGAGGCGTTATCATATCGCTCTGAAAAATCCCGAGAATCGAAAGGAAGAATTAGCTTCGGAGATCAGTCAGATCGTTGCCAATTTGATTTTGGTTCTTTCGGCTTCTTATATGCTTCCGTTTAGCAAGGGTGTGGAGGCCCAGATTCAGATCCTTTGGATCGGAGGATTGCTCTTCCTTACCGCATTGAATGTCAATAATATTCGAAATTCTGAATTTAAACATCTTTCGGAAGGTCAGGCGACGAGTAGGTTTTCCGAAATTCTTCTTGCGATTCCTTTGTATTGCTGGATGGCTCTTATTTGTGGAATTTATTTTACGTTGATCGAACATCATCCTGCGGGTCTTGCTATCTATCTTCAAAAGTTGACGGCTCACGCGACTCTTTATATTCAGATCGGTCTTTACGTCTGGACTGGAATTTTACTCAGAGATACTTCTTTAGGAAGAAGGTTCTTTGATCTTTTGAAACCGTGGAAACTTCCGGCGGAGCTTTTGGCCGTGATCGTAGTGATCGCCGCCGCGCTTCCGACCGCTTATAGCGGGGCTTCCGGAATCGTCGTTTTGGCGTTAGGCGCTACGATCTTTGTGGAACTCAGAAGAGCGGGGGCTTCTCAGGAAAGAGCGTTAGCCGCCACAGCGATGAGCGGAAGTCTGGGAGTTGTGTTGCCTCCTTGTCTTCTTGTGGTCATCGTAGCTTCCTTGAACTTGGACGTTACAACGGACGAGCTTTTTCATTGGGGTTGGAGAGTCTTCGCGGTTTCGACGACTCTCTTTTTAGTGGTGAGTTGGTTTTTGAGAAAGGGTTCTTGGAAAATTGAGCCGGAAACTAACGCTCTTGGAAAAACATGGGCGGTTTTTAAACCGTTTAGCCTTTATATCTTGATCGCCGTGGTAATCGTTTTTGTTCTTGTGTTCGGTTTGAACACTCATTTTGACGAGCACACGGCGCCATACATGCTTCCCATCGCAATGCTCGCATTGATCTTCTGGGATCATAAACAAAGTCAAAAGGAACATCACCCGGCATCGGGAGCAAGAGACGTGATTAAGATTTCAAGAACTTCTTACGATACTGGTTCCCATCTGGGAGCGCTCTTGATGTTGATGGGTCTTTCCGCCTGTATGGGAGGCGTGTTTGAGAGATCGAACGTCATCAATCTTTTTCCGACTCAGTTAGGTTCTCCACTTTCTGCGATGATCATTCTTACTTTTGTTCTTGTGATCATAGGAATGCTCATGGATCCCTACGGCGCGGTGATTTTGGTTTCCGTGACTCTCTATCCGATTGCAAAGGCGAATGGAATTCATCCTCTGAATTTTTGGATGACTGCGCTTGTCTCTTTTGAGTTGGGATATTTGACTCCTCCCGTGGCTCTCAATCATCTTCTTACTAAACACGTAGTCAGGGATTATCTTGAAAAGGAACCGAACCTGCACCACGCGAGCTTCTTTGCCAGATACGAAAGGGTTATCGTTCCGATTATCGTTTTATTTTTGACTTTGATCGTGACTGCGTTTGGTCCGCTCTTATATCAGAGCTGGAATTCTTAAAAAAGAGACTGCATAAACATATTCTAACTTTCTAAAGTGATTTAAGAATCGAACCCGGATTTTCCCAAAAAAAGTCCGGGTTTGTCGTAAAAAAATGCGGTGTGATGAAAAGCTTGATCATTTTTTCTGGTTAGAAAAGATCGAAGAATTCCTATTCAAGTAAACTTTTTTCTTTCCATCAGTCTGTATCTTTTCTAAATGAAATGAATACGCAGAATTTTCCGTGATTGTATCTCTAACGGACTTTAAGTCCGATTTTAATCCTTTTTTGGTAGCGAACAGCGTGATCGGAGAACCGACGACAGTCGAAAGAAATTGGTTAGAACGAATGGGCAGATCGGGCACGGGCGCAAGTCTAAAAAAATAGATTCAATCCCTCGATTGCCTTTCAGAAAACAACAAAATATACAATAAGAATGGAATATGGCCGATTCTGATTTTTAAGAATCTATGAACGAAAAACAAAACAATCCAGAAATCGTTAAAACAATCAAGATATTGAATGTGATTAAATCCGGTTCCACGGTTCCGGTCCACTTAGAAACTTCAAAGGGGGAGATGATCGCCAAGTGGACCCGGACAGCGCAGGGCCCAATCAATAATATCTCCGATTGGATCGGACTGAATCTGGCCCGAGAGTTTGGTTTGGATTCTCCGAAGACGTATATCCTCGAAGTCGGAAAAGAAGCGGCTGCTTCCGTAAGAGAGACTGAGATTCGTGAGATGATTGAAAAAAGCGAGGGGCTCAACTTAGGGATTGAATACTTGGAACGTTATGCGCAGTGCGATTCCGAACAACTCGACCGAATCCCCAAAGAACAAAAGGAACTCTGTTTTCTTTTCGACGTTTTATTTTTAAACTTCGATCGAAGTCTGAGCAATACGAACATCATCGGAAACGGTTCCGCTTATTCCTGGGTCGACTTTGCTTCCCTCATGGAAATCATTTGTCTCGTCACAAAGCAGGCGGAACCTCCTATGAGCGTCTGGGAAAGACTCCGTTATCATCCGTTTTACCAGTTAGAATTACATTCTTCCTCTTTTAAGAAAATTGAAAGTAGCACGATTCGAAAGATTCTTTATCAAATCCCGAATGAGTGGTTGGGGATCTATGATCTTGATGTAGAATTTCTAAAGAATGAGTTGTTTGCAAGAATCGTTTTTTTGGTAGGAAATTCCGAGACTGTTTTTCGAGAACGGATCAAGAAAATTCAGAAAATTGAATATAAGACCAAAGAAGAAATTAAGGAAGAACAAGGGCGAAAAAGAAGAGAGTTTGAAAAGAAGTTCGGAAAGTTTTAAGCTTGCAGACGATTGAATCTAATTTTGTGAGATAGAAACTTTGACCATATCCGCGATCGTCGTTTCTGCGCGCCGGTTTTAGAGAAGAGTGAAGTAAAGAATTCAGATCCTCTTCTGGGGACCATCCGGAGAAAACGAGATTCATGTGTTAGAAAAATCGCAGGTGCCGCTTGCGCTTATGCAGACAAGGAGAATCATTGTTTTAGGAGTTCCTACGCGGGACTTTTTTCTTGCAAAATTAGAATTTTGTGATATAGGAAAGTTTCCGGAATTTTTCCACCACCCACCCCTCCGCCCAAAATTTGGGTGGGGCGCGCCGAAGTTTCAAGGCAAATCGTCGGAACTACGACGGACTGGCTTAGGATTTCAGTCTTACAAAACGTTCTGGATAAGATTCTATTCTCGGAAAAGTCTAAGCTTTACTACTGCTTTCTCGTTACCGCTAAAATTGCAGAAGTATCTAAAACATTCTTCCCGTATCTTTTTTCGATGATCCTTCCACAGTCCAAAACCAAGTCTCTCGAGTTGGAAAATTTCTTTCCGGCGAGGGACATCTGAAACTGTTTCGTAAATTCGGAAGAAGGGATTCCGATCGAAGAATAGATTCGATCCGAAGTCAGAACCCAGTATTCTCCCATTTTGAGGGTGATCTTTTTTAGATCCAGTTCTACGGCCTTATAATCAAAATAACGAATCTTTGATTTTTCAAGAGGAACCAACTCTTCATTCTTATAAGTAAACGCGGTCATCTCTTGAAACGTAACGTAACCGAGTTCTCCGGTTTTGGATTCGAGATAAAAAAGAGAAAGGTTTAAGAATGGGATCGGCATCTTGGAAAGAATTTTCCCGATCTTAAAGAGCCATTCTTCTCCTCTGATTCCGTTTCCTTCGTTGGCTAAGGAAAAAATTCCTTCGAGCCTTGCTTTAAAAGCAGATTCTAAAACTCCGGGACTTGGAAATCCCGCGAGAACTCCGATACAACCGTCGGCGGTAGGAATGACGTTCACATAATCGCAGTTAGAGTCTCCGCTCATCCTTGGAAAAAGAGAAATGTCTAAGTTTCGAATTTTGGGGAGTTGAATTCTATAAAACGCTCTCTGAATCGAGTCGGCGATATCTCTTGTTCTTTCGTCGACCGTGTCTTGCGCTGGGTTCGCTTCCAATTCTTTTTGTTGAAAGAATTTCAAACGAAACGCACGAACCAATTCTCCGATCTCGTCGTCTCTCTCCGCGACCGGGCTTTCTTCATAAACGTCGCTTCCCCAGTCTTGGACCAAGGTGACAAGCGATCGCATCGAAGCGTAGATCATCTTTACGGAATAAAAAACGAGCGAGGCTAACAACGTAGAAAAGGAAAGCGAGATCGCGAGTCGGATCGACAAAGAGATCGCCTTGTTTTGTCCCAAAGGGGATTTGAGAATGATATCGTCAGTAACCGTATAAACTAAAAAGAATAAGAAACTGAGGACAAAGACGGCTACTGGCAGTTTGAGTTTGGAAGGAATTCTAATTAACAATTTATTCTCTCTCTATCACCTTCATCAGCACGATCGAAACGGCAAACAGAATGGTCAAAGGAACAAATAAGAACAACATGGAAATCAAATCCGGTCCCGGTGAAAGAACCGCGGCCGCGACCGCGAGTCCGATGATCGCTTCTCTCCATTTGGAAATCAAAAAAGAAGCTCTGACGATTCCTAAACTTCCAAGAAGAATGAGTACAATAGGAAGCTGAAAAGATAAACCGAAAATCAAATGGATGTTAAAAAAAATTTCGTAGTATTCGTCGATCGGAAGTCTCGATTCGATATCGGGAGGACGAAAGTTGACGAGAAAGATTCTTAATAGATTTTCAAACGCTTCCGTCCAACAAAGCCAAACCCCAAACCAAAAAAGAAGCGTGCTAAAAAGAATCAAAAATTTTCCATACCGATCCATTTTGGAATCCAGAGCCGGAGAAACAAATCCCCAGAGAAAAAACAAAACAAACGGAAGTCCCAAAAGAATCGAGATCATAAAAGAACTCTTCAGATAGATCATAAACGGAGCCATCAGTTTGATCTGATAGAAAGTCGCCTGCGGTCCCAATACATTCTTGTATGGTTGGGCTAGGATCCTATGAATTTCTTCTCCGAAAAAAAGAGAGATTCCCATGATCACCGCTACGAGTAAAAGAGATCGAATGAGAACCATCCGGAGTTCTTCCAGATGGTCTCCTAAGGTCATAAACTTTTCTCGATCTCGAACGAGAGACTCTGTCGAACGTTCCGGTTGGGGAAGAGAAGTTGGTTTGAGCTTTTTTTTAGTTCCGGCCATTCCGCGGATGGTTAGGCAGATTTAGATTTTTTGGACTTGGAAGCTTTCGCCTGAACTTCTTCTTTTGGAGCTTGTTCTTGACTGATCTGCTGAGAAGGCTCGTCCGATTCTCCCGTTAAGGATTTGCGAAACGATCTGATTCCGTCTCCGAGGTCTTTCGCGAGAGAAGGGAGTCTCTTTCCTCCGAAGAGTAAGAGCGCGATAAAAAGAATGAGAAGGATTTCAGTCCATCCGAGTGATCCGAAGACTGCGAGTGGTGCAAACATTGTAATACCTCAAAAATGGGCCCTTGGAAAGCCATCGATCCGAAAAACGGATTTTTTAGACTTTTGAAAGTCCGATAATTGGACTTTTTAAGCCGGACACTTATCTGTCAAATAGTTAGTAATTCGTCCAAGAAGGCTCGAAAAATTTGCTTTTCTTCGTTTTCGAATTCGAAGCGGAAAACGGTTTCTTTTTTTGGGAATTCCTGATAAAGCTGACTTTATGGAATTATCTTCAATCGGTCCTTCTTCGGGCGCTTCTCTTTCCGAGCTCCCATCGATTCAAAATTCGTCTTCTTCTCAGAATGTGATTTTGCAAGGCGCTCCCGAAAAACAGGAAGGAATCGTAGTTTCCGATCCGATCGCTTCCACGGGAAGTTTTGTAAACGTCGAAGCATAAAGGGAATTTAATTTTTTTAAAAGAATGGCGTGGGCTTCCCGAAAAAGAAAGCCCGTAAAATTCTCTGAAAATGGGCCGATTCTCGGCGGTTGTATTCTTTGAACTCTTTGGAACTTACCGATACTTTCAATATACCAGATTTGGAAAAAGACTGATTTTAGTATGGCATTAACCAAAGAGCAAAAACAGGAATTCGCGGAAAAGCTGACGGACTTCAAAGTCTACTTAGACGATCTAAAAAAGGAAAGCAATCTTTTCAAGTCTCAGTTGAGAAAGGATCCGAGATTGGAACCTTATTATCAGGTCGCTCTTTCGATCAACGCAATCAAAACCATCAACACCTGTCTTTTAGTCAATGACTTGAGTGTTGCGATCTTAGACATCAAAAGTGATACCTACCTAAATACGGGACGTAAAGAAGTCTACAACGCAATCTCCTATATGGAGAAGATCGTAGGCGTGGACTACGAATCGGGACTTGCAGAAAATAAAGACATGCTCGTCAAAATTTCCGAATTTACTCCGGTCCAGAGATTGAATTTTGTAAAAGCGATTCGTCAGGTAACTAACAAAACGATCGAAGCGTTTGGAACAAATAGCAAATGGAAATGGAGTTTTCCCGAAATTCATTTCAAAATCGGAGTTCTTTGTAAAAATCTTTTTGACTTCCGTGCCTTCGAAAAAGAACGAGATTTGGAAAATCCAAACTACTACATACGCCAGGAACACTTCAATTTAGTCTTAGAACTTTGCAACTACGCCGCCCAAGAATACAGGGCTAAGTTCGACCTTTCGACTCAGGACGTCGGGGATCTCAAAAAGTCCATCGGTATGCTCGAGGTAAACCGGAAGATTCTCCAGACAACCGGAGACGCAACGGAGGATCTCGAAAAAACAAAAACATTGATCGAATCCTTAAAAGAGAAAGTCGAATCATTAGAAGCGGATAAAGAGAAAAAGAAAAAGAAAAAATAGACCGAACGAGTCTGATATATATTATAGGAAAAAAGGAGACTGAATCAAAGATGGCATTGGCAGAAGTCAACGATTCAAATTTTAAGACGGAAACATCCGGGGGACTCGTCCTCGTGGATTGTTGGGCAGAGTGGTGTGGCCCTTGTAGAATGGTTGGACCCGTATTGGAAGAACTCTCAGGAGAACTATCCGGTGTGGTGAAGATCAAAAAACTCAACGTAGACGATAATCAAGATACGGCTCAGAGCTTAGGAATCTCTTCTATCCCGACGTTGCTCCTTTACAAAGACGGACAACTCGTGGACAAAGTGATCGGAGCTCTCCCAAAAGCGCAAATTAAGAATTTTATCGAAAGACATAAATAATTCTTTTTCCTCTCACAACTTATGCTGAAAGAAACATACAAAGGTTACACGGAACTGCCTAGAGGAGGGTATCTCATCGATACCACCGAGGGATACCTTCAAATTGGCTCTCCGCCTGAAACGATCAAAGATACAATGGGGTTTGAAAAAAAATCCCCATTGGTCTTCATTCTTCCAAACAAATTCTTTCACGTAGAAAAGGGAATCAGTACGGCTGAACTCGAATTCCCGATTTATTATAATTTCTTTCTAAGACAAAAAAAAACATTCATCGTCTGTACCGAAGAACAAAGAAAACAGCTCATCACCGTACTCAAAGAATCTTTGATGGGTCCGGAGAACATCAACTTAAAGAGTGAATTCTTAAACGGAGAAGAATCTTTCGGTTTTCCCGATATGAAAGCGGAGATGGCTTATTTCCGAGGCTACAAAGGACTCGAAGACGTAGTCGATTTTAAAGTATTCGATTCGGAGAATACGGTTAAAATCGGAGAAGTCGCAATCATCAAATTAGAATCCGGAGACTTTCTCATCGAAGACGGTGACAGAAAGATCGAAGTTCCCGGAGAAGTCGGATTCAATATTAAATACGATATCGGAGAAAGACCGACCGAACCGTTCCAAGCTCCGATCATAGGAATCACTTGTCTCGGACCTTCTCACGGATTTGATCCCGAAGACAACACTTCCGGTTTTATCATCTGGTTGAATCACCAAGGAATCATGGTGGATCCTCCGGTGAATTCTACGGAGTGGTTGCGTCAATCGAACGTAAACCCAAAACTAATCAACCACGTCATCTTAACTCATTGTCACGCGGATCATGACGCCGGCACCTTTCAAAAGATCCTAGAAGAAAATAAAATCACCATTCACGCGACGGAAACCGTGATGGACAGTTTTTTGCGGAAGTATTCCGCACTTACGAAAATTCCAAAAAAGGAATTACAGGAACTCTTTCACTTCCAACCGATCATCATCGGAAAAGCGACGATGATCAACGGTGGAGAATTCAATTTTCATTATGCACTTCATTCGATCCCTTCGGTTGGTTTTGAATTTTTCTTTCAAGATCAATCCTTTATGTATACCTCCGATCACCTAAACGAACCTGAAATTCACGATAAGATGTATGCCCAAGGAATTCTTCCCGAATCCAGATGGAAGTTTTTTAAGGAATTTCCTTGGGATCGTAGAATCATCTATCACGAAGCGGGCATTCCTCCGTTGCACACTCGAGTGAGTTATCTCGCTTCTCTTCCGGAAGAAATTCAGGAAAAGATTACGGTCTATCATATCGCAAGAAAGGATATGCCGACCGGAACCAAACTCAAACTCGCTCGTTTCGGAATCGAGAATACACTCTATCCGGAGATCACGCCTCCAAAACATATCGAAGCCTACAACCTTTTGGACGTGATGACTCAGATCGATATCTTTCACGGATTCCCGATCGAAAAGGCAAAAGAATTTTTACTCATCGTCAACGAAGAAAGATACAAACGCGGAGATCATATCATTCGAAAAGGAACTCCGGGGGATAAGTTTTATATCATCGCATCCGGAAACGTAAAGTTCGAAGGGCTCAATCAGGATGGATCCGAAGGGGTTCCCGTAAAAAGATACGGAACTTACGAATACTTTGGAGAAGCTTCTCTTGTGTTGGATCTTCCCAGAGCCGCGGACGTTTACGCCGAAACCGACGTTCTCGCTCTAACGATCGAAAAAAATAAGTTTTTACAATTCATCAGAAATTCGGACTTAAAGAATAACCTAACGCGTCTCAACGAAATTCGAGATTCTAATTCTTGGAAGGCGCTTGCCGAATCCAGACACTTTAGAGGACTGACGAGCCACCAGATTACGCAGCTGGAATTGATCATGACCTTGCATAAAGTGAACGCAGGTTCAATACTTGTGAAAGAAAAAGAATTTTACGGTGATGCGTATATCATTCGAAATGGAAAAGTAAACGTCTATCAGAACGGTAATTTACTAGCCGAACTTACGGACGGGGATTTCGTTGGAGAGATCTACAATATCTCCAAGAATTTTGTATCGAATTATACGTTTCAAGCTGAAGTAGATACGGAATTATACTCCATTCAGCAGAATGACCTGATCGATTACGTAAAGAAGAATCCCGGCGTTTACATGAGAATGAACACAGTCTATTCGTAGACGTTAGGGAGATTAGAATGGAAAGAGTCCTACAATTCACGGAAGAACACGAAGCGTTCCGTGGAATGGCGAGAAAGTTTTTTGAGACGGAAGTCGCTCCGCATCACGAATCCTGGGAAAAAGTCGGAATCGTTCCGAAAGAAGTTTGGAAAAAAGCCGGTGCGAGCGGATTGCTTTGCCCCAATATTCCCGTTGAATACGGCGGATCCGACGCCGATTTTCTATACAATGTAATCATAATAGAAGAATCCGCGAAAGTAGGGAATAGCGGATTCTTTATTTCCTTACACAACGACGTGATTGCTCCTTATATTTCGACTTACGCAAACGATGAACAAAAAGCGCGTTGGTTGCCAGGTTGTGCGAGCGGAGATAGTATTCTTGCGATCGCGATGACGGAACCGGGAGCCGGGTCCGACCTCAAAAGTATTCGAACCACAGCCATTGAAAAGAGCGATCATTACGTCGTAAACGGACAAAAAACATTTATTTCCAACGGACAGTTGGCAAATTTAGTGATTACGGCTGTTAAACATGACAGTGGCGCGATGTCCCTCCTCATGGTGGAAGAGGGAATGAAGGGCTTTGAAAGAGGAAGAAGACTCGAAAAAATTGGTTTAAAAGCTCAGGATACTTCGGAACTCTATTACAACGACGTAATCGTTCCAAAGGAAAACTTGATCGGTAAACAAGGACAAGGTTTTCGATATTTGATGCAGAAGTTAGCTACGGAGCGTTTGGTCCTCGGACTCGCCGCCGTGGAAGCGACTGCGCTCGTTCAAAGAATTACGCTTCAGTACATCAAGGAAAGACAGGCATTCGGTAAAAAAATCGGATCCTTTCAGCATATCAAGTTTAAGATGGCTGAGATGGCGACTGAGCTCGAGATGTGCCGGACTTTCGCCGATAAGGTCACTATGGAGACCATGGCCGGAAGATCGGATACTGCACAAGCCTCGATGGTAAAGTGGTATTCGACTGAGATGCAAAAACGTCATACGGATGAATGTTTGCAGTTCTTTGGCGGTTATGGTTATATGATGGAATATCCGATCGCCAGAGCGTATCTGGACGCGAGAATCCAGACAATTTACGCGGGAACGACGGAAATCATGAAGGAGATCATAGGAAGAAGCCTAGGACTCTGAAATTAATTTCCAAAAGTTCCCGTCGAATAAAACGGGATAAAAATGAATACCTGCCGCAAATCAGTTTTAGGAAGAATTCTTCCTACATTAATTCTTTCCATTGCCGGACTGGTTCCGGCGGGTTCTCTCTTCTCGCAAGTAACCTGTACGGGACAAGCTTGTTCTGTCATTCCGAGCAGCATTACTTCTCAGTTCAACGGACTGGAAAACGAGGTTCGAACCAAATACTTAAACGAAGTCGTCAAATCGATGGCCGATTCCGCACTTCTTACCAATATCAATTCTTCGATGATGGGTCCGGGAACGATCAATCGATTTCAGGTGGGCGCTGGAATTTCGGGCGCGGGCACTAAGAACGACGATATTCAGATTCAGTATGCGGGGATCAATCTTCCGAATCTCCCGAACGGTGGAGCTTCCATCAGCCCTTCTTTTATGGCCGGAGTGAATCTGGGATGGTTGACCGCAAACGGTCCGTCCGATCAGGAAGAAGAAAAGAGAAGCTTCCTACATAGAATCAACATTTATGTTCACGGGTTTCAGGGAAAATTGGGTCAAGGCGATTTGAGATCCGCCAATTCCTCCGCCTCGAACGATTTTAAACTCGCAGGAAATTTTAATTCTTTTGGAGCGACGGTTCGCTTTCAGCTCATTAAAGAACGTTATACACGTTTAGACTTTTTCGGTTTTACCGGGCTCAGCCTCGGACTCGGATTTCATAGCAAGACGGAAGAACTTTCCATGGGATATTCTCCGACTTCGATTCCGAAAGTCTCCTTTGGACCCGCTACAGGACGTTGGGACGCAGACTTTCAGATGGATTATAAGGCAAAAACTCAGTCTCTTCCGATCGACATTCGAACGGGAGTTCGTCTTTTTTATCTTCTTACAATTTTTGCGGGAGCGGGAATTAGTCAGAACTCCGGAGGTTCCAGTATGAACCTTCTCGTCTCCGGACCTTTCGCACTCACCTTGGATGCGGCGGCCGCCGGGTTGCCTTACGATTTCTTAAAGGGATATCAGAATACTTCCACGGGAAATCTTTCGATTCGCACTCATGGAGACGCCAAGGTAAAAGACAGCGTGAACTATTTGATTGGCGGTGTGGAGCTCAATCTACTCACATTCAAGATTCTTGTGGAAGGACTTGTATCCGAGAAGTTTTATTCTGCAAATGTGGGTGTGAAATTCGCGCTTTAGTTTCTACGGCACGGTTTTTGCATTCCTTTCTACAGATCAGTTTCAATTCGAACGAGGACATATAAAGATCCTCGTTTCGAAAGAATCTGGAATCTTCTTTAAAACGGATTCTTTCGTGCTTTCCGATCGCTTTTAAGAAGATTCCTCTTCAAATTTGGAAAGAATTTCAAATTTTGATTCTTAAATTACGAATGGAAACTGTGATTTTTATCGGCCTCATGAAAATGCGATTTATGAGGAGAATGCTTTAGAACTAAACAGAATGTGCTTGAGGAAACCGTTATGATTCAAACAACTACAGAGTCTTCCATTCATATCTCTTGTATTCCGAGAGACGGATCCTATGCCCTCAAGGTAAATATTTCCAATAACGAGATCGGAATCATCTATCGAGTAACGGCCGCTCTTTTTGTAAGAGGTTGGACGATCGAGGAAGCCGTCGCGGAAACTTCGCAGGACGGATATATCAGCGATATTTTTATCATCAAAAACGTGGAGAATCTTCCGATGACTGACGAGATGCTTCAGGTCATTCACTCCGATTTGAAGGAGATGTTTTTTCAGGGAGTTTCCGTTCTCAATTACTTGGAAAAATTTCCGGAGAAGGCCGAATATCTAAAGAACAAGGAAAGATCTCAGATTGAACTTTTCTTGTTCAATTCTCATGGAAGCGATTGCACCGTGATGGATCTTAGAATGAAGGATCGCCCCGGGATTATTTTTGAAGTGTCTCAGCTTCTCTTTCTGTATGGAATCGACATTCTTTCTTTCAAAGCGGTTACTGATTCGGGATCCGTTCGAGATACGTTTCTTTTAAGACTGGAAAACGGAAGTAAATTGGATGAAGGTCTTCATTTTGAACGATTGACCTTGGCTCTGAAAACGATTCTCTAAAGAATTTTCTGAAAAATCTATCCACTTTGAAATCGGTCGGCTTGCATTAGAGAGCTTGCCGATTTTCAAAAAATCTTCGACCTTACATTCGATTTGCCGCGAGCTTTTACGGACCTTTCTTTTTAAGCAGATTCTATTCGTTTGTTCCGACAAAGTTTTTTTACGGAAAAATTGCTTGAAAACGGACTTAAAGTCCGCTACCAGTAAAATTTACGGCAGGATCTACGAGTCATGAAAAATTACATTCAAGTTTTTGAATGTATTAAGTCGTTTTGATTTGTATGTCTACGCAAAACAAAATTTTTAGATAAAACTTCTAATCGTTTGTCTGCGAATGGGCGTGAACGGGTTGTTTTAATTTCCAGATCAGAAGTAAGAAAAAGAAACAGATGATTCCGGACGTGAGAAAGGAAATCGCAGGCCCTTTGCTAAAATAGATAAGACAAAACGCAAAAGGAGCCAATCCTCTTCCTAAAGAAGCCAGACTTCGAAACATTCCCAAGTTGGTTCCTTGTTCTTCTTTTCCCGAAACCAAAGAGACTAACGTGGAAAGAGAAGGGTGTAGGAGCGCGCTTCCCGAAGATAAAAAAGTCAAAGCGATAAAAAGCTGATAAGAATTGGAAACAAAGTAGAGAAGTGCAAAACCCAACAAGAGAGAGAGCGAACCGGCTCTTACGAGACGTGTTTCTTTTACTTTACCGGAAAGTTTTCGGAAAACACCACCCTGGATGAGAACGATAATCATACCGATATAAACAAAGGTAAAACCGATCTCGCTCGGAGAGTAATTCAAAAATTGACTCAGATAAAAATTGATCGAGAATTCAAATCCCGAAAATGCAAAAACAAAGATAAAGTAGAGAAGGGAATACAAAACTACTTCTCTATTTTTGGAAGTAAAAACTCCCAGAATCGGATGAGTCTTTTTATGAGTCGTCGTCGCCTGTGGATCCGTTTTTAACGTTTCTCGAAACCAGAAAAGAATCATCAAAAGATTGAGAAAGGCGACGACTGTCGCAGCAAGAGCGGAAGCAGGAAAGGCAGTCAGAGTGATTTCCGGAAACATGAGCTCAATAAAACTCAAGTCCACTTTCGCAAAGAGTCCACCGATCGGTGGACCTGCGATAAAACCCAAGCCCACACCGGCGCCGATCAATCCCATTCCTTTGGCGCGATCTTTTTCGCTCGTGATATCTGCCATCGCTGCGGAGGCAACGGAAATGTTTCCACCCATCATCCCCGTGATGACTCTGGAAAAAACGAATAGGGAAAAACTTCCCGAAAAAAGCCAAACCGCATAACCGAAAAAACTTCCGAGACTTGTAAAAACAAGAATCGGTTTTCTTCCGATACGATCCGAAATTCTTCCCCAGATCGGTGCAAAGGCAAATTGTAAAAGGGAATAAAGGCTCGCGACGATTCCACCGAAGAGGGCCACAAATAAAGACCAATCTCCTCCGGAAGCTTCCATAAGAATTCTTGTAAGATCCGTGAATTTATCTAAGACCGGATCGCCGGATTTTGCGAGGAATATCTTAAGGGTTTCGGGAAAGATGGGAAAGATTACGGAGAATCCCATCATATCGATGAAGACTGTAAAAAAAAGTACGAAGGATAGTTTATTCATGCTCAGGAAGAATGGCCTGAAAACAATACTCTTTCAAGCCATCCGCCTTGTCTCAACATTTTCAAAAAAAGGAAAGTTATTGTTTTCTACTCAAGAGCTGCTTCAGTTCATCCAGAGTTGTTCTTGCGGCGGCCTTGAATTGTTCCGGAATGGAAGATTCGATTTCCGCGGAAAGACGAATGAAATTCTCCTGAAGTTTGACAAGAGCTTCCTGTCTTCCTTCTCCACTTTTGGAAAGAATTTCGGTCGCGTCCTGAACGGTTTTATTGAGAAGTTCGCGAACTTGATTTGCTTTAAAGCTCTGGTTCGCTTCTCCCTTTTCTCTGAGTTCTTGGTAGATCTTGTCTAGTTCGGCCAAGGATTGTTTGACTCTTCCTTCTCCGTTTTGAAACAACGCGATTCCGGCGTTAAGAATGTCCATCAGTAGTTTTTCCAATCTGCTTCTCCTCTCAATCGGAATTCAAAAATCGAATTCGATCTTTATTTTTTCGAACTTTTGCACCGATTCTATCGGGCTCTTTTTATTCTTTCGAGTAAATTATGAATTTTCGATCAGCTTTTTGATCTGATCTCTGAGTCTCGCTGCGGTCTCGTAGTCTTCGGTTTTGAGCGCGTTGTTTAAGGATTCTTGAAGAATTTCGAGCTGAGTCTTTGGGAGTTGGGAAATCTTTTCCCTCGCGATGGATTCTCCCGGAATCTCCTCGTCTTTCATTTCGATTCCTGCCTCTTCGATTACTTTTTTTGCGAGATAGATCGGAGCGTTCGCGCGAAGTGCGAGGGCGATCGAGTCGCTCGGTCTTGCGTCCAAAATGATCACGTCCTCGTCTTTTCGAAGCGTGATCTTTGCGTAAAAAGTATTGTCTATGATTTCTTCGATCGAAATTTTAACGATGCTTACGTTCAGAGTCGTGAGGAGAACGGTCATCAGATCGTGAGTCATGGGTCTCGGAGGTTTGGTTCCGTCCAAAACGGAAGTGATGGAATGCGTTTCCAAAGGTCCAATGAAAATCGGAACCACTCTGGAATCAGAATCGTCCTTCGTTTTTAAAAAAACCGCGAACCCAACGTTTGTCAGGGAAATATCTGAAATTTTTGCTTCTACGAGATCCATTCCCTTTGGAGGCTATCTTTGCAAACCTTTGGTGTCAAATGCTTTCCCGCAGAAATTAATCCAGTTTCTGAATCCAATCGTGAAAGCCAGCACACATTTCCCGAACCGTCGGCATGTGAAAAAGAATTCCCAAATGTCCCTGATCGAATTTTACGATTTGATTATTTTTAGAAGGAAGGGCTTTTAATTCTTCTTCCACGGAATCCACGGGAACGATTTTGTCCAGAGTGCCTAAAACCGAATAAATCGGGAGTTCGAAATTTTTCTGTAACTCCGTGTAATTGATCGAACCGTCGAAAGAAAAAAAAGCGTGATCCTTACTCAACTGAGAACGAATGAATTGCAGAATGACCTTTGTGGATTCTTCACAAAAAATATCCTCTATGAGAAAATACCATTCCGGAGGGGAGATCTGTCTGTAACCTACGAAGTCTCTGAGGTTTACAACCTTCGTACTGAGTTCGAAAGAAACCGTTCTCAAAGAAGAATGGAGTCCCAAGAGAAATTTAAAAAACTTATTTAGGTCCACCGTCGGAAGCGTGGATTGAAGGGAGAATGTCGTAAGGTCAAAGATAAAATCGGAAATCGATTTTGTGGGAAGAAGGCTGAGGCCCGTTTTGATGGCGTTCATTCCCGGGATGTTGGTTCCTACCGAAACGAAGTTCGGAGAGGTTACTGAAATAATTCCGGAGATCGCTTCTTTCGGATCGGGGAGAGGAACCTTGGTCTGAGGATACTTTGCGACAAAGGTTTCATAGGCCGACGCGTAGTAGCGGGGAATCATTCCTCCCATACTGTGTCCCATCACGACGATCTTCTCTTTTGGAAAGCTTTCACGAATCCAATTTAAGACCGCGGGAAAATCTTCTTGGATAAAGTCGTCGATCGTCCAACCTTCTTTGATTCCGTTGTAAGGAAGAGTCTGTCTGGAACGACCTCTCATGTCCATCGAGAAGACACGGTAACCGTATTTGAGAGCCATCTCTCTCGCCACCTTATCCATCACCGATCTTCTACAGAAAAATCCGGGAATCAAGAGAAGAATCTTTCCCGTATCGTTTGTCTTTTCCGGTTCAAAACGTTTGAGACTTACCGAAAAACCGTTGCTAGACGGAATGATATAACTCGCGTCGAGCCGATAAGAACAGTTGTATGTATGGCAATCGAAAATGATCGACGTTACCGGATGAACCTGGCCGGAAGTTCTCGTGTAATAGAGATGTTTTGCGTAAGAATGAAGATCCGATTTTTCGATATTCTTCTTTGCGATATAAGGATCGGCTTTGTTGTCCATCTCTCTTGCGACGACAAAGTCAACTACGTCGTAGAGGGAACTGAGTTGTTCTTTGACTTCTTCTCTTTGTTCGTCCGTCATTCTGTCTCGACGGATTCCCCAGATCATACCGATCGGATTTCCTTTTACAAAAAGTGGAATTCCCGCTGCGTAGTTCATGGTTCCGGAAAGAAGGTGTCTGAGGTTCGGGTGAATCTTCTCGTCTTTCAAGCTACTAAAGACGACCTCGGGACGTTTTTTGGTTTCTACTGCGATGATCGCTTCTCGGATAAAGTTGGCGGAGAGATTGTCTTGGTCTTGGATCGAAACCGGAAGCGCGCGGTTAATAAATTCTTGAATATCTTTGAGTCCGATTCGGGTCGCGATCTCTTTCATTTTGAAATGAGTCGCAGAACTTACGATCTTTAGATTCTTATCTTGAATCGCTTCGAAGACTGCATAGTTGAACATCGGTTGGTTGTTTGTGAAAGTCAGGGCGACGATCTTATTTACAAACGCGGACCAGACCTTTTCTAAAAACTTATAGGTATAATCCGGGACCGGAAAAATAAAAATATCGTCGGGAGAAACGTTAAGTCCGCTTTTCCCTCTTCTCTTACGAACGGCAGGTTTTTTTTCCAAGAGTTCAGCCATACTGGTGTCAGAATTGTTAGTAAAAACTTCTCTGCCAACCTGGATTTAAAGTTTTTGAATCTTTTTAAAGGAAATATTTTGCGAAAATAAATAGGCAATAAGTGTTATTTGAGAATTTTTCGTCCGAGTTTTCGAGTGAATTTGATAAGCGAAATGTGAGGGTTTGCGTAGGGTTTCCATTTTAATCAAATCATTCGGGCACTCTATGCAAGATTTCGAATTTTTATCAGGAAGAAGATCGATTCGCAATTTATAAATATGGGTGGCTGATTTTTTTCAGGTCTCGATTCTTTTGTCAGGAATGCCTCGTATCATTTTGTTAAGCGAAAATCTTTAACTGGACAAAAAAATAGATTCATCTTTTTGAATTCGATTTTAGGATCCTTTCGGAAGATCGATTGAAGGCTAAAAGATTTTTTTGAGAAGGGAAATTAAGGACTGAAGGGTTTGGATCGAATCGATTCCAAAGGTTACTTTGATTCCATCGAGGCCGATTCGTTCGATTTGAAACGGCAATGTCAGTTCATTTTTTCATCCTCGGAGGGTTTTGGTTTTCTGTGGGTTTTCTTTTCTTGCGTGAGATCTCGTTTTCTATTGAGTGAGAATGTCGTAAGTCCTACGTTTTACTGTGAAAGTCGCGGAGGGACCCCGCTCTCATTGCATAACCTTTACCACAAATTGAGGGAATCTTAAGATGAACTGTCGGAACTACGACAACTCTCCGTGAAAACGCGCGCCCCACCCAAATTTTGGGCGGAGGGGCGGGTGGTGGAAAAATTCCGGAAACTTTCCTATATCACAAAATTCTAATTTTGCAAGAAAAAAGTCCCGTGTAGGAACTCTAACAAAATCCCTTCCTCGTGGGACGATTCTCGTTACAGTTCTTCTCAACTTGCGGGTAAAGGTGATGCTCATTGGGTGGAGGAGGCGGGCTCGCGTGAAAAAATCGGCAAATTTTTCTCTATCAGAAAATCATTCTTTTCTCAACTCAAACTTTCGCTCTTCAGTTGTCGGAACTCCGACAACTGGATTCTATAAATACTTCTCGATGGGAACTGGGAGAGCAACGTAATTTGAAATTGGATTTTGTTTTAAGGAAGGCTTTACTCCATTGGGCCCAGAAGATGAATTCCGACCCATAGGGAGGAATTCGCTGAGTTCTCTTGAACCTTCGGGCGGAAAATAGGAGCCTGCTGAATTCGGACTTGCCGTTTGGCAGTTTTTCGTCGTAAGCGGATAGAAACTCAGCAGATTCTTCCCTATGGGTCAGAATCTATCACGGCGTCTTTTTCGTGCTCTCGCCATCCGTGGCTCGAGTCGCCTTTGTTACGCTCTCTATGGATCGCTACAAAGGCTCTCACGAAAAATCTTCAAGTCCATCTGGGCGACTTTAGTTTAAGTTTAAAGATTGAGTTTGAAGAAAGAAAAGGTCTTCTCCATTGGGCCCAGAAGGACTTGAACCTTCGACCCGCAGATTATGAGTCTGCCGCTCTAACCAACTGAGCTATAGGCCCGGAGAGTTTCCAGTTTTTCTGGGAAGTCTTGTTCTTCAAGTGAATTTCTACAAGAAGTTGCATTCAGAGGTTTGAATTTAAAAAGAGGAAGGCTTTACTCCATTGGGCCCAGAAGATGGATGCCGATCCGTAGAGAGGCATCCGCTGAGTTTCCTTGAACCTTCGACCCGCAGATTATGAGTCTGCCGCTCTAACCAACTGAGCTATAGGCCCGGAGTGTTTCCAGTTTTTCCGAGAAGACTTCTTCTTCAAGTGAATTTCTTTTGTAAGGATTTAAAAAGAATCTTGAGAAATCGGTTCGAGAAAGTTTTTCGGAGTTTGAAAAAAGTCAGAGATCGTTTTGTTCTCAGAATCGAAAGCGAGGTAGATCGAGACGATCTTTTCTTTTTTTTGAAAGAGATAATAACGAACCGTGAGTGGATTCCCCGCAACAATTTCTTTTCTTTCGGCTCCGATGCCGAGCATCCCGCCCAGTTTGGGGATGGTGAAGTTTTTGGAATTCGGGAACAAATCTTTCAGGAGCGACTCTAAAGATTCTTCTCGTAAGGGGCCTTCCCATTCTCGAAGGATTAACATCCAAGCCCTTCCTTGAGTTGGAATTACTTTCCAGTGATTTCCGTTTCCGTTTGTTTTGACTTCCCCTTTTTCCGGAAAACGGATTTTCAAAAGATTCAAAACAAAGGGAGTGGACGGAGAGTAATAAGCAAGATTTGGATCCAACGGATCTAAGGCCGGAGTCTCTGAGAAAGACAAAAAACAAAAAAGAAAAAGAATCAGACTTTTAGTATATGATTTCATCCAGAGCGAGTTCTCTAAATTCTCCCAGATCATAAACCGGGATGGAGAATCTTCCTTTTTTGTCTTCGAGTGTGACTTCGGAGGCTTTTTTGAAAAGTGGAATCGTGGAAACCTGATAGACGATCATTCCTTCCCATCTTCCTCTTACTTCATAGGCCGCGCCTTCGGCGAGTTTTCGAACCATTCTCGCCCGCGACTTGTCGAATTTATTAATTCTATATTTGTAATATACGGTTTCTCCGTTCCAGTCGTAAAAGACCGCGTAGTTTCCTTTCAGTTCTTGGAAGAATAATTTGATCGTCTCCGGAAAATTGGAGGATTCGGTAGTTAAGGATTCTTTAATGTCTGCTACTCTTTTTTCGTCAAAAGAAATAGAACTCCGATAAGTCGCCGCGGCTCTGTGGACTTCTTGCGCAGAAAAGCCGGAGATACAAACAAAAAAGAGGATCAAAACGATCCCCTTTTTGGATTTCAGAATTTTAGAATTCAAATTCCGTCCTCTAATTCTTCCGCTTCTCCTTTTCCACCAGGGGAAGCGCCTCCGCCTCCGGAAGAAGGTGAACTTCCGCCGTCGGAAGGAGCGGTAGAAGTTCCGGGAATCGGAGAAGGATCCCCCGAGCGAATCGGTCTTTCTCTGTTTCCCGCTTTGTATTTTGGAGAATCGGATTCTTTCAGATCGATATCGCTTCCGGATTCTCCTTTTTTCAATTTCTCTATGGCCATCTTCGCGGCTTTTTTTACTTTTTCACTCGGATCTCTCTGAGCCTTATATTCTAAAATTTCAAGAACTGACATATCTCCTGTGTCGGTGAGATGTTTGATCGCTCTGAGTCTCACGACCGGATCGTCGTCTCTTGCGTAAGCATACAATTCTTCTAATATATCCTTGTCTCCCATGGAAACAAGAGCGGTGATCGAATGGATTTTCAGAGGCTGGTAGTCTTTTACTTCGTTCTTACTTTTGATATTTCGGATCTTATCCAATTCTTCTTTGATCGTAGGCATGGAAGAAAGAGCTTTCATTTTTCCTAATGAACTTACGGAAAAACTTCTTAAGGTAATCGGCTCTTTTGCGTCCTTGTAAATTTCAAGAAGAGCGCCTTCCGCTTTTTTATCCTTATTCTTCCCAAAGAAGAGGGCGATCTGAGCGCGGATTTCCGGATCGTTGAAATTTTCGTTGAGTCTTGCGAGAAGAAACGTGGAAGCCTCGTCTTGAGGAGGAAATTCTCCGAGTGCGTCCAGAACTCCGACTGTGAGATTCGAGTTTTTTGTAAAATCCTGCGTTTTTAGAATCTCAAAAAGAATGGGAGCGCCTTTTTCGAGTTTTAGTTTTTTTGTCGCGTAGATCGATTCTCTCTGAATGTCCGGTTGTTCACTTTTTAAAAGTTTAAGAATTTGATCGCTGAACTGTGAAAGTTTGAGATCGGAAACCGTTCGGATCGCGTAGACTTTCATCATCCAGTCCGGATCTTTTTCCAAAATTTTTCCAAGCTGGTCTATTAGAACTCCGGAATGTTCGGGAGGAAAGTCCTCCAACTCCCGAAGAGCCATCGCCCTTTCCTTTGTGGTTCCGAATTTGAGAACCTGAAGAAGGATGTCCTTCTTTTTTAGGATCTGTTCTTCCGAAAGTTGTTTAGCGGGTTTGGATTGAGGAGCTGAGAAAACCGTCTGACTTATAAAAAAAATCAGAAGAGTATATGCAAAAAAATGAATGTATTTCACAAAGTTTGAAACTTTTTTTTTCGGATTATTTTTGGAGTTTGGAATTTTGATCTTCCAGTTCTTGGATCTTTCTGTTGAGTTCATTGATTAAGTGTTGGTTTTCTAAATTTTGACGGAACTTTTCGATCAGGAATCGAATGTCTCCCGTGAGTTCTTCGATATTCCAAGGTTTCTCCACATACCGGCTCAGTCCCCCGTAATTGATCGCGTGAATCGCAGAATCCAAACCGGCTTGACCCGTGAGCATGATCTTGATCGAATCCGGAAGTCTTCTATGAACTTCCTCTAAAAACTGAGATCCTTTCATTCCCGGCATCACCTGATCGGCGATGATCACTTCGATCACGTAACCGGAGTCTTGGATCTCTTCCATCAGGGCCAAACCTTCTTCCGCGCTGCTCGCGGTTTCGATTTCGTGGCTCTCTCCGAATTCGTTTCGGAGTTGCTGTTGGATCGTTTCCAAGACCGATACTTCATCATCGACACAAATGATATAACCTTTATTCATAATCCCGTTCCCATACCGGAAAGTCTCTTCAGAAGGAGAATTGCGTCGCTTTCTCTGAAAATGTCAAGAGGTTATATCGATCGTCGCGAGAATTACTCAAAGAAGAATCCGGACTTATCTAAAAACGATTCTTTGGATCCGGGAAGAAAGATAGTTCTTTAGATCTAGTTCCGAATGTGCGATGCAAAATTGAATCCAGTTTTCCATCCGGATTTTTTTAGGATCTTCCAAGATCAAACCGGAACGAACTTCCTTTTTTTCAGCCTCTGGAAGGTCAGACACAAGTTCGGTTTGAAAAAGTTCCGGCGCGTCCCGTTTCAGAATTTCTAAAACGGAGAATCTTCGGTCCCAATCGTCCGATTTCTGATAACGAATTCCAAAAAGGGTTTTCTTCCGGGAAAGATGGAGCCGGTCGTAGGATTCGTAACCCGTGGAACGGCAATGGGTTCGACCGCCGCTTCTCTGAAAGTCCACACCTTTCAAAAACATTCTTCCGTATGCGAGTTGTTTGGCGAAAGAAACCGCGATCCCGGCCATATTGAGGGACGGATTCTCCAGAATCGGAGCCTCGGGATAGAAGAGGGCGCGTAACGTTTGATCTAAAGGATGAGTGGAAAAGTAGATCCACTTAGGATTGGGAAGATCAAAAAGATGCGCGGAACCGCCGAACCAAGTAACGATCGGAACGTCGGGGGGAAGAATGTTTCGAAAGTGAAATAACGTTCCTCGAGAAGAATCGATGCTCAAAACCATGTCCGGAACGATTCCCGAAGTGACCAGCCAACCCAGAGAAGTGTCGGAAGCGAGAAGATGAAATCGATTTCTGTTTTTAAGAATCCAATCGGTTTCTCCTTCCAAAGAAGGGCTCGCTCCGGTGAAGAGTAAGGTCTGGTCCTTGAAAAAATTCTCCTTCGCTCCCGAGATAATTCCGGAAGAATTCAAATTCTTGAATATACTCGAAACGTTTCTGACTTCGTTTCGGACCCAGATTTTTTGAAAGTAATCCTTTGCCGCCTGATTCTGGGAATTCTGTTTGAGAGAATCCAAAAAGTGAACCGTAAGATCCGGGAACTTACGCGTATAAACCGGATGTAAGAACGGAGTGACTTTGTTTGTGCCTTCTGCAAGCCAGTGGGTGAGGGGTTGTTCCAAAAAAGAATCCAAACCGAAGATCATCCGAATTTGGTGCCCTTTTTCGGAATAAGAACGTAGCAGTCGATCAAAGAATTTTTCGGCGATCGGTTTGAGAGAAGAGATCGGTTCTACGATGAGAAGATGAACCGGTGTTTCCCTTTTTTTGAGATAGGATTCAACGTGATAACCGAGCGCAAATCCAAAGATTAGAATCGTTTCTTTTGGCGATTCCGGAATCGGAATTTGTTCGGAGAGTCTTTCTCCTTCGGATGTGGGATTGAATCTAGAATGAAAAAGGAAACCCGATTGGGTTTCCTCTAAGTTCAGGGTTCCGTTTGGATTGGAAATGAGACGGTAGATAAGCGAAAGACCTCTTAGTCCTCTTTTTTCTCGGCTACTTCTTCCTCTTCGTCGTCGTCGTCGAGTTTTTCTTCCTCGTCTTCTTCGTCATCATCTTCATCCTCGTCTTCCTCATCATCCTCGTCCTCTTCTTCTTCCTCATCTTCATCGGCGTCGAGACCTTCTTCGTCTTCGTCACCATCCAAGATTGGGCGAGGAGCTTCTTCCGGGATAAAATCTTCTTCCGTATCTTCTTCTGCGATCGGAGCTTGAGGAGCTTCAAAAAGTCCGTTAAATTTAGAATAGGACGCGTTTGTGATGTTTGCTTCTTGGTCGAGTACGATTCTTTCTTCTTTTGTGAAGTAACCATACTGCACTTCTTCGCTCGCGAGTGCATACATCGCTTGAACTGCTAATTTTCTAGCTTTGATTTTTTTAGGGAGTTCTAATCTTTCGATTCGGTCCAGCGTGTGGAATCCGGCAACGGCTTTTTCATACTTGTTGCGTTTTGCGAGTTCGATGAGAGTTACGATGTCAAATTCAGGATTAAGTTGGTTCATTCGGATTCCCTGGTAGAGTCGAAAGGACGTTCAAAATACCATGAAATCAAGGGTAGAGGAGTTGTCAAACCCTTATCGTCCTCATTTCAGAGAGAACTCTTTTTTGGGATCCTCAGAAAAAAACTGTAAAATCGGTCAAATTATGTCTCATAAGGATCTTTTTTCGGGACATCCAGGCAGGTCCGTGCCATTGTTTGGACCCAACCTGAGGTTCTTGTTTATTCCTTGAATTTAGAGCCGGAACGCTTTCCTCTGGTATTATCCATGAATTCGGAACCAGATTTCCGCCTTTTCTTTCCCTCCCTTACTGGAAATTATGTAGCATTGATGAACCGATTAACCCTCTTTCTAATTTTTGCCCTTTTTGTATTCCAATGTGCGCCTTCCGAACAACCCAATTTGGGAGTTCAAAATTTTCGGGGAATCACTTTGGACGGAAAGGAGATCAAACTTTCCGAAGTTACCGCGCCCCGTTTGGTTCTGAACGTTTACGGACCGAATTGTGTCCCTTGTATCAAGGAACTTCCGGCTCTCAACTATCTCTACCAAGAAATGCAAAAGGATCCTAAGATCCAATTCTACATGGTCGTTGATCCGGCTCTTTTTTTCGACGATCCCGAAACCATGTCGGAAGAAGACTTGCTTACAAAGGCAAAACCTTTGGTGCAAGAAGAAGCTCGTAAGTTTGGAATTCAAGTTCCGATTCTTCTTATGAAAAAACCGTTTCGTGTGAGTCGATCCGATTCCATCATTACGGGAACTCCGGAAACACTTCTTTTCAAAACAAAACCTTTCGTTCTCTATTATAATTTTATTGGACCGATCAGCGAAGAGGCCAATCCGGCAAAACTCATCTCCGATCAAAAAATTCTCTTTTTCAAAAGGATGGCCGGATCTTCATGAGAAGTTTGATCGTTCGTTTTAAAGACTGCGAAGGTCCAGGAATCCTTTTGGATTCTTTGAAAGAAAGAAATTATAGAATTTCGTATCACAACGCTTACGACACGAGAATTCAACCCATCCCGGACGCACATCTGATCTTTGATCTGATCGTTTTGTTGGGAGGTCCACAATCGGTCGCGGACCCGACGCTTTTTTCTTTTTTTGAACCTTGGTTCAACTTGGTGCGTTATGCGTCATCGATGCCCAATCGAAAGGTGATCGGAATCTGTTTGGGTTCTCAGATCATCTCCAGAGCGTTAGGCGGAGAAGTAAACGTAGGCGATAAGGGCCCGGAGGTCGGTTTTTCCGAAGTGAGCGTCCAGGATTCTCATCCGGTTTTAAACGGGACTTCTTCCTTTCCCGCCTTTCATCTTCACGAGGACGTGTTTACGATTCCGAAGGGCGGCAAACATCTTCTAAAAAGCGAGATGTATCCCAATCAGATGTTTTCTGTTCAAGATCGAATCTTTGGGGTCCAGTGTCATCTGGAAGTTACGGCTCCTATGCTCCAGGTTTGGCAAGGGGTTCACGCGGATTTTATTCGTTCCGCCGGTTGGGTTCCTGGACCCGATACCGAGTCTCTGAGGTCTCAGATGGAGACGTCAGGACGTAAAATATTCAATGCGATTCTCGATCTATGAAGTTCGGGATTCCACCAGCAACAATTCAATAACGTAATACGGAAAACTGATATGATTCAAAGCATTCTCCGGGTAATCCTTGGAAGCAAATTCGAAAGAGATATAAAAAAACTCATCCCGATCGTCCAGCAGATCAATTCTTTGGAAGATTCGATGAAGGCGATGAGCGACTCAGAACTTTCTTCGCAGACGGTCCGTTTTCGAGAGAGACTCGCGAAGGGAGAAACCCTGGACGCCATTCTTCCGGAAGCGTTTGCTACGGTGAGGGAAGCTTCCCTTCGTACGATGGGAATGCGTCACTTCGACGTTCAGATGATGGGCGGGATCGCACTCCACGGCGGTAACATCGCGGAGATGAAAACCGGTGAAGGTAAAACCTTAACTTCCACTCTTTCGGTTTATCTCAACGCACTCGCGGGTTTTGGGGTTCACGTGGTTACCGTTAACGACTATCTCGCAAAGCGGGACGCGAACTGGATGAAACCGATCTATGATTTCCTCGGGATTTCCGTCGGTGTGATTCAACACGATATGGATCACGAACAAAGAAAGATCGCTTATTCCGCGGACATCACATACGGAACCAACAACGAATTCGGTTTTGATTATCTCAGAGACAATATGGTTTCCCACAGGGATCATAAGGTTCAGAGATCTCATTTTTATGCGATCGTGGACGAGGTGGACTCGATCCTCATAGACGAAGCGAGAACTCCGCTCATCATCTCCGGTTCTTCCGATGAAACCACTGACAAATACGTTCGTATCAATAAGATCATTCCTAAATTGATCGTAGGCGAAGACTTCGAAGTGGACGAAAAGGCGCGTAACGTGCTTCTTTCGGAAAGAGGGGTTTCTCACGTGGAAGAAATTCTCGGGATAGACAACCTCTATGCTCCCGAAAACGTAGATTTGGTTCACCACGTTCATCAGTCTCTCAAAGCCCACAAGATCTTTCAGAAAGACGTGGACTACGTAGTTCAAGGCGGAGAAGTCATCATCGTGGACGAATTTACGGGTCGTCTGATGGCGGGAAGAAGATATTCCGACGGTCTTCACCAGTCTCTCGAAGCAAAAGAAGGTGTGACGATCGCAAAAGAATCTCAGACCCTCGCTTCGATCACCTTTCAGAATTATTTCAGAATGTATGACAAACTCGCGGGGATGACCGGAACCGCGGACACCGAAGCGGAAGAATTTAGAAAGATCTACAATCTTGACGTCATCGTAATTCCGCCTAACGTGACGGTTCAAAGAAAAGACTTTCCCGATCGAGTTTATAGAACCGAAAATGAAAAGTTCGAAGCCATCCTCGGAGAAATTCGCGATCTTCAGAGCAACAAACAACCGGTTCTCGTGGGAACGATTTCCATAGAGAAGTCCGAAGTTCTTTCCAGAATGCTCGCTTCCGCGGGAATTCAACACAACGTCTTAAACGCAAAGTTTCACGAAAGAGAAGCTGAGATCGTTGCAAACGCGGGAAAACCGGGCGCGGTCACCATCGCGACCAACATGGCGGGTAGGGGAACTGATATCGTTCTCGGTGGAGCTCAACTCTACAAAGAAAATCTGGAAACCTGGAAAGACGAAGACGATCTCGTAAGACAATTCAAGGAAGCCATCTTAAAACAAAATCTGGATCTGGCGGAAACGATCGCTCAGAAAATGGATTCCGGCGCGAAACAAAAAAGAGCCTCCGAAATTCTCGGGTCCATAAAAATTTGGAAAAAGAATCACGAAGAAGTTTTGAACGCGGGTGGTCTTCATATCCTTGGAACCGAAAGACACGAAGCAAGACGGATCGACAACCAGCTTCGCGGACGTTCCGGTCGTCAGGGAGATCCGGGTTCCAGCAGATTCTACCTTTCCCTCCAAGACGATCTGATGAGAATCTTCGGTTCGGATCGTATTTCCGGACTGATGAAATGGGCGAACATGCCGGAAGGTCAAGAGATCGAGAGTAAGATGGTGAGTAACGCGATCGCAAGAGCTCAGAAACGAGTCGAAGGTCATAACTTCGATATCAGAAAACATCTTCTCGAATACGACGACGTCATGAACCGTCAGAGAATCGTAATCTACAAAATGAGAAACGACGTCCTTGAAAACGAAGACATCGCTCCTCTCATTCTCGGGTTTATAGAAGAATCCGTTGAGAATCAAGTCGTCACTCACTGCGAAGGAAGTAATCCTTCCGCTTGGAATCTGGAAACACTGAACGAGTGGTTGGAAGGATTGGATCTCGACGTCAGAATCAAAGAAGAAGATTTCAAAAAAACAAAAAATCCTCAGCTCGCACTTTTTGATACGATCAACGCCGCTGCGAAAAAACGTTACGAAGCGAGAACGGAAAGTATCGGAAAGGACATCTGGAAACTCTTGGAAAGAAATATTTTCCTCGATATCCTGGATCATCGCTGGAAAGAACACCTCTATTCCATGGATCATCTCAGAGAAGGGATCTGGACCGTAGGTTATAGCGAAAGAAATCCTCTCGTCGAATACAAACTTCAAGGTTTTAGAATGTTCGACGTAGCGATCGAAAATCTAAAAAACGAAGTCGTCAACTTTCTCTTCCGAGTCGAAGTAACAGAAAATTCTAAACTACCCGAAGAGAAAAAAGAATATAAAAAAGTAGGTCAGGAAGTGACCGGTGGTTTTCCAACCTTGCAGGGCGGAAGTCCGAATTCTTCCCGTTCCAACGGATCTGCTGTTTCGGTAACAACGAGTTCCGGCGGCGGAACCGAAAGAAAAACGAGTCGGAGAAGAAAGAGGTGAGTTCCTTCACGAAGATTCTTCCTTTTCTTTTGGGGACAACGCTTCTCGTTTCCTGCGTAACTCCTCCGCCTCCAAAAGGATCTGCAAAACAGATCTTTGCGGATTGTATGGAAACCTTCGGGGACAAGGAGAAGTGTGAAAAGCTGGTTCTCAAACAACTCCTCGGATCCGGTCAGACGATCAATCCGGAAACCGGAGTCGCTGAAAATCAAACGGCGAGCGAACCGACCCTGGATCCTGAAATTGAAAAGAGTCTTAGGCTTCGCTCCGAAATCAAGGACACACTTCAGGGACAAAATCGGATCTTTGTAAAAGAATTTTTGGGAAATCCGGATCAGATTCAATTTAGAACCAATAGCGTCGAAGCCTTTATCTATTTTCGACCGATCAGTCGTTTCAAACCGGGAGCAAAGCCGGACGTCGAAATTAGAGTTCTGATGCGCAATGGAACCGTGGTTCGTGTGGAGCACATAGCCCCTTAAACCCATTTAAGACCTCACAAAACGCAATCGGTGCCTTATTTTCGAACAGAAGAACCGAAAAACATTTGTAGAGCTACTCCTACCTAAGAAATGTGGACTGGAATGCAGGTCCACTGGCTCAACAGACTTCTGATTCTCGCGCTCACGGCGGTAATTGTATTACCCTGTGAAGAAGACGGAACGTTTGACCTCGCATTTTTAGATGTCAAAGGATCGGAAGTTCATTCCGCTCTTGCAAAACGGATTGAGAAAAAAGAGACGACCGCTCAATTGCAGTGCGATCTGGATTCTCAGGAATTCGCTCTTTGTCTTAGAAGCCGCTACGACTTTTTAGATCTCGTTTTTTCCGATTTTTTCGAACTTTCCAAAACGGAAGTCGAATTCTTTCAGAGAAACTTCTTCGCTCCGAAAACTCAATACAACTATCTCCTTTCTTCCTTACTCCTCAATCTTCCTCCACCGATCGCTTAATTAGAATATTATAAAATTCTATCGTAAGAATTTTCCGAACGATAGATCTCCGTTTGGTGCGACGCACTAAATCGGAAGCGAATGCCCTTTTTTAGGGAAGATTGAATCTTGGAGAACCGTACCTCTTGATCCGCAAACAAATAAAACTGGCAAACTTATGAAAAAGATTTTCACGCTCTTAATTCTGCTCATACTGCAACCCATTCTTCCGGAAGAATCCAAAACGGCTTCTTCTCCTTCGAATGGGGAGCAACCAAGCCTTGGGATTCCGGCCACCTCCACTCAGTCGGAGAATCCGATTCAGGCCGAGGCGCCGAATGGAATCCCGATCGAGTTCAACTTGGATCTCAAAACCGCAGAAGAAAAGCTCTGGAGAAACAACCTCCTTTTGCTCGCTTCTCGTTTTAATATCGACGCGCGCAAAGCGGGAATCGAACAAGCGGGACTCTACGCAAACCCGAACATCTTTATCGATCAGAGTATCTTTGCGGAACCGACTCAGAGATACTTCGACTTCACTCGTTCCGGACAGACCGTTGTTCAAATTCAACAATTGTTTTTACTCGGCGGTAAGATCGGAAAACGGGTTCGTGTCGCGGAACTAAACGCTCGTATGAGCGAACAAGAATTCTACGATCTCGCACGCGGTCTCGTCACCAAATTGAGAAAACTTTTTTACGCGATCTATTACTATCGTCAGGCGATTACGTTTTACGATCAGAGTTTGGAAGCCCTCGGTAGAACCGTTTCCTCCGCCGAAATGGGTTACAAAAGAAGAGCGATCCTACAAGCGGAAGTCCTTCGTCTCAAGGCACTTTATTTCTTTCTCAAAAAAGAAAGAGAAGATTTGAATATTCGAATTTTGGAAAGAGAAGCGGATTTAAGAGTTTTGTTAAACGACGATTCTCTGAGAAGTTCGGACGTAAAAATCGTTCCGCAGATCAATGAAGACCATTTGGACTTTTTGGAACCCGCAAAGTTAAAACGGGACGAACTTTTGGAACTCGCAAGAAACAAAAGACCCGATCTCAAAAAAGCGATCCAAGCCCTTCGTTACGAAGAAGCCAACCTGGAATTGCAACACGCGAACGCGATTCCCGATCTCGCTTTTGGTCCGATGTACAACCGGGGTGGAACTGCCTTTCAAAACTATTGGGGGGTCACGGCTCAGTTGAACATTCCTATCTTTGATAGAAATCAGGGAAACATCAAGGCTTCGGAAAAAGCGATTCTTTCCAAAAAGCAGGAACTCAAAAACACTCTTTTGGAAGTGGAAAACGAAGTCGCAGTCTCCATTGAAACCGCGAGAGTCAAAGACAATCTCTATCGCAAATTTAGAAATACCTACACCAAGGAATATTTGGATCTTTCGAAAGACATGATTCTTAGTTATGAAAAACGTTATATTACGATTTTGGAATTTGCCGATTTTTTTGAAACCTATCGTTCCAGCGTCGTTGAAATGCTAAAACTGCAAACGGATCGTATGGACGCGATCGAGGGGATCAACTTCTCGGTCGGGCAGGGGATTCTTATCCCGAAACTTTCGGAACCCATACCCGTAACGAATCCAAAGAAGGAAGACTGACCATGAAATTACCTTTTACTAAACGCACAACATTCGTTCTTGGAATCGCCGCTATCATCGCCGTCGTTTCCCTCGCGATCCTCGGACTTTCCAAACGAGGAAAGCCGACGATTCATCCTCCGAGTAAAGCTATCGTTCACGACAAGGGAGAATGGATCGAATTTAAGGAAAACAGTCCCGGATTAGAGATTATAAAAACGGCTCAGATCGGTAAAGAAGGAGAATTCGTGGAAGTCGAGGCTCCGGCTCGTTTGATCGCTTCTTCTTCTCCCTCTATGAGCGGCGGTGAAAAGATTATTCTTTTTGAATCTGCGGATCTAAACGATCTGTATGTTGGTTATATTCATTCTAAAAATAGCCTGAACCGTTCTCGTAAAAATTTGGAACGGATCAAGGACATGTTCAAACATAGGGTCGCGACCGAAAAAGATCTGATCGAAGCGGAGACGGAATCCGAAAACGACGCGGCCGAACTCGCAGAATTTGAAGGGAAACTCCGCGCGGTCGGTTTGAATCCAGCAGAACTCAGAAACGCGAGCGCACTCAGCGCTTGGATCATCTGCGACGTTCCGGAATCGCAACTGCAAAGCCTGAAAAAAGGAAAAAAAGTAAAACTCAAATTTTCCAGCTTTCCGGAAACCGCTTGGACGGGAACCGCCGAGGCTTTGGGAGACAACGTGGATCCCACAACTCGAACGGTGAAAGTTAGAATCCTTGTGCGCAACGAAGGTTACGTTTTGAAACCCGGGATGTTTGCGACGGTCCGTTTTCCGGAAGATAGAAAGGGCGATACGGTAGTCATTCCGTTCACCTCCGTAATCACCGTGGAAAGCAGAAGTTATGTTTTTGTGGAAGAATCTCCTCGCGAGTTTTACAAAAGAGAAGTGATCTTGGGAACTTCCGGCGAGGAAAGAGTTACCGTTGTAGAAGGCCTTGCCAAGGGCGATCGAGTCGTCGTGGAAGGAACCATTCTTCTCAAGGGACTCAGCTTCGGATTCTAACATGAAAGATATTAAATTCTTAAGCGTAGTCATTATATCTGTTTTTTTGAATGTTTCTCTTTTGGGACAAACTCAAAAAAACGATTCTAAATCCGATCCTTCCCCGGAATGGGTGGAAGAACCGGACGGAAAAACTCGAATTGGAAAAGAAGGCCCGAATGAAAATTCTCTCAAAGGAAAACCTCTTCCGAATTCGACAAACTTTCTAGTTTACGGCGCGAGCATAGGCTCTCCCGGAAGTATCAACTTCAACGTTGGTTATTACTACAAGGATATCGTACTTCGGGCTTCCGGCGGGAGATGGAATCCGCATTGGTGGGGCGGTCAGGTCGATATCGGTTATAGTTTCTGGAAAACTCCGGTAGTCGCACATAGCGTTTCTCTTGTATTCGGAAAGTTTGAAGTAGATCCTTTTCAACCGGAAGTCGGCCGTGGTGGTCAGAACTCCTATCCTTCCGGCTCTTCCTTTCCCGGTTATAGTCATAGGGATCCTACATACGAAGATTTGATCATTCGCTCTTATGTGACGGAACAAAATCCGACCTTGGCTTTGTATCTGGAACACGAAAGTCGAGACAGACAAAAAGTTCATCTAAATCAGCAATACGTGGGTTTGACCTACGACTTTCTCTTGGGAAATTTTTTCCTTCAGTTGGGTGGTGGAATCGGGAAAGGGGATTATAAAAATCCGCAACTTCTTATTCAAATCGGTTATCTCTTTGATACGAGGTCTTCGGAATGATTCGTAATTTAATTGAAGTTGTACTTCGTTACCGTATAGCCACTCTCGCCGCGACGATCGCTTCCATCCTTTTCGGAACCTGGGCTTGGATTGATATTAGAAAAGAAGCATATTCTGATATCGCGGACACTCAGGTGCGCTTGATCGCTAAGTTTCCGGGTAAGGCGGCAGTGGAAGTGGAAGAGCGAGTCACGATTCCGATTGAAAGGGTCTTGAATGCGATCCCGAAAGTCGCCGTGAGAAGATCGAGAACGATCAACGGTCTCGTCGTATTTCAGTTCGTTTTTGAAGACGGAACCGACGATTATTTTGCAAGGACGAGACTTCTGGAAAGGGTTCGTGATGCGGACATTCCTGCGGAAGTGGAACCTTCGCTCGGACCGATGAGTTCTCCCGTCGGAGAAATCTTTCGATACGTTGTGGAATCGAGCGCGAACCACACTCCGATGGAACTCAGAACGATCCAAGACTGGGTGATCATGCCTAAGATGTTACAGATCCCCGGGATCGCGGACGTCGTCACCTTCGGAGGTTTGCCGAAACAATACCACGTAGTCACAACTCCGGATAAGTTGATTCGTTACAAACTCACGATCAACGACGTAATCAGCGCGATTCAACAAAACAACCTGAACACGGGTGGAAACCTTCTCTTACAAGGGGAACAAGGATTTCCGATTCGTTCCTTGGGTGCGATCCGAGATCCGAAACATATCGAGAACATCGTAGTCAAAACCGTAAACGGGGTTCCCGTTTTTATTCGCGATTTAGGAACCGTTGAAATTTCACATCCGATTCCGAGCGGCGTCCTCGGTTATACCGTCCAGAACGATCAGGAAGGCCTGATCGACGTGGATTCTTCCGTTCAGGGTCTTGTCGCCATTCGAAGATGGGGTGATCCGAATATTATGGGAGAAAGAATCAAAGCTCGAGTCAAAGAGATCAACGAGAACTATCTTCCTGACGGGGTTCAGATGAGAACCACGTATGACCGTACCGATCTTGTGAACTACACGTTACGCACCATTGGTAAAACTTTGGTGGAGGGGGTCATAGTCGTAAGTTTGGTTTTGATCTTCTTTATTGGAAGTGTAAAGGCTTCGATGGTCGTGGTTGCTACGATTCCGTTTGCGATGCTTTTTGCATTTTTGATGATGAATCTTACCGGAATTCCTGCCAGCTTACTTTCGTTAGGCGCTATCGATTTTGGAATCATAGTGGACGGCGCGGTGATCATGGTCGAGAATATCATGCGCCGTTACCGCGACGCGTCTTCTTCGGATAAGACAAAAGGAATCATTCGATTTACGGTGGACGCGGCTTCGGAGGTGGGAACCGAGATCATATTCTCCATTTTGATCATCGTACTTGCCTATCTTCCGATTTTCTCTTTTGAAAGAATCGAAGGACGTCTTTTTAAACCCATGGCGTTTACGATTTCTTTTGCGATCTTGGGCGCTTTGATTTTTGCTATGACCGCGATTCCAGTGATGATGTCCTATATCTATCGGAATTATTTCGAATCCGCAAATCCGGGACCGATCGAATGGCACAATCCGATCTACGAATGGGTGGAACATAAATACGCGAGACTGATCGAATATCTTGTAGAAAGATCGAAGAGGGTCGTAACGATTTGTTTTTCAGTAGTAGGCACGTTACTCGTTATTGGTGGGTTATCGCTTGGAACCGAGTTTCTACCCGAAATGGACGAAGGCGGTTTTAACTTAAGAATTTTCTTTCCCGTAGGAATCTCCTTACCGGAATCCAGAAAGTTTATTCCGAAAATCAGACAGATGATCTATAAGAATGAACAGGTCAACGTAGTAATATCTCAGCTCGGAAGAAACGACGACGGAACGGATCCGCTTCCTCCGAACCGACTGGAAGTCCTCGTGGGTTTAAAAGACTACGACGACTGGAAGGAAAAGATCACCAAACAGGAATTACTTCTCAGAATGAGAAACGATCTGGAAGCGGGGCTTCCGGGTGCAAGAGTGAGTTTTTCGCAACCGATCATGGATAACCTTTCCGAGGCGATCATGGGAACGATCGCGGATCTCGCCGTTTTCGTATCCGGAAACGACTTGAAGATAATGCGACAGATTGGGGATGAAATTCTCGAGATCGTAAAAGATATGAAGGGCGCGAGTGAATATGGAATCGAACAGGAAGCCGACAGTTCTCAGTTGACGATTCGAATCGATCGAGAAGCCGCAGCCCGTTTTGGAATCAACGTGAGCGATATCCAACAAATGGTGGAAGCCGCGATCGGGATGCAAAGAATCGACACCCTCTACGAAGGACCTTCGGACATTCCTCCAAAGATTCCGGCCCGTTTCGGGATCGTAGTCCGATTTTCAAAAGACTACAGAACTTCTCAGAGAGCGATCGAAAACATGCCGATCATTTCTCCCAAAGGAGAAAGGATTCCTCTTTCTGAAGTCGCACAGGTGACTTTAGAAGAAGGGCCGACGATGATCTTTCGCCAAGAGGGAAGAAGGACCGTCACCGTTCGAACCAACATCCGAGGAAGAGACCAGGGTGGTTTTGTCGCCGAGTTGCAAAATCGAATAAAACAAAAAGTCAAACTCCCCGACGGTTACGAAGTTCGGTACGGAGGGCAGTATGAAAACCTTTCTCGAGTAGGAACCCGTCTTATGATGGTGATTCCGGTTACGATCGCGATCATATTTGCGGTTCTTTATCTACTTTATAAAAACTTTAAGTATGTCTACGTGGCTCTCGCTTGTTTGCCTCTTTCTCTTGTGGGAGGAATTTATGCGCTTCTGCTTCGAGGTTATTACTTCAACGTTTCCGGAGGCGTGGGATTTATTTCCCTTTTCGGAATCGCGACGATGTCGGGGGTTCTATTCGTCTCGAGGACCAATCATATCTTAGCGGAAGACGACGACCTCAGTGTCAGAGAAGCTGTGAAGAAGGCAGCGGTGATCCAGCTTCGGCCTATGCTCATGACGATGCTTTTGGCGCTTCTAGGTCTGATTCCGGCTACGCTGGCTTCCGGAGTCGGATCCGACGTTCAAAGACCTCTGGCAACCGTGATCGTGGGCGGTCTGTTCTCGGCGCTTTTCTTGGTCCTAACGGTGCTTCCTTCTCTTTACCTGATTTTAGTAGGAGAAAGAAAAACTTACGGAGTTCAGAAGAAGTCGAATGAACCTTTGGAACCATATTCTTATTTGGATCAATATACGATCGAAGAGTACGAGGAAGAGGAAATAACTTTGCCAAAATCGAATGGGAAAAAGAAAGCTTCCTTGGTAAAGGATAAGAAGGGGAAGGCGAGTTCTTCCAGTAAGCCGAAGAGAAAATAAACTTTGATTTTAGAATCTATTCGGGTTCTCAAAATCCTTTTTTCGTCCTTTGGAAAGCCAGTTCCGAAATTTCGGTTTCTTTCTAAGGGACGAAAGTTCCGCAAAGATTCACCCCGCACGTGTGAAGAAAAGAATTCATTCTTCCGGCAGACGAAATCCCTCTGAAAAAAAGATTGAAATCGGACTTAAAGTCCGTCCGAAGTAGAATTGTCTAACAATCTATCTCTGAGCTTGCTCATTGGAAAAACTTCAATCGGGATTTTTTAGTGATGATCGAACTTAAAAGAACGGGAAGAGTTAGGGATTAAGAAACCATTTCTGAATTTATCACGATTTGCGAAATAAAAAGAAAGGAAGAACCGGCTCCCTAAGAAGCCGGAAATTTTATCGGAGTACTAGATAATATTCGGAAATGTATAAAAGCTGCTGCTCGGTTAAAAGATCTTCCGTAGCAAAGGGAAGGGAAGGATCCATTCCTTTATTTCGAACTTTTTTCCTTTGAATTTCTTTTCCAATCGTAGTCTCGGAGTTCGAAACAAATTCTCTCCAGGACTCTTTTGTTTTTTGTAAGATCTCATTGAATTTCATACTGCTTTCTCTTTTTAAAAAAGGCGCTCCGTTAAAGAGCGCCTTTTATACTTCATAACTAAGGATATTGAATCTAAGTCTTAGAACTTCGCAACAACACCTAAAGTCAAACCGTACTGGTGATCTGATTTCTCACCGCTTTGATTTACGAATTGTTTACCGGTCGCCCAGTCTCTACGCAAATCGAGTTTGATTAACAAGTTTTCGGTAAAGTTCCACACAGGAGTTACAGTAAAAGTTTTGTATTGTCCTGCGTTTCTTGTTCCACTGTAATCCTTGTAATCGTCGCTCATTGCTTGTAAAACTTGCGCTTGGGTAATTCCATACGCTCCGGTAGTAGGGTTTGCGGCTAATGCCGCTACTACTGCGTCTGCAATCGCTGCATCGGTCGCTTTTTTGTAATCGCTCAGATAAGTATTCGCTCCCATGAAAGGATTGAAAGTTGTCAAAGCGCCGTTGTTGTGTTTATCGTCGATATACTCGGCACGGACGTTCACACCCCAAGCTTCGTTGATTTTAAACTTAGCAAAAATACCATAAGCTTTGTAGGTAGTTTTGACGTCGCGTTTATTGTTTAAACCGTAGAAAAGGGTATCCTTGTTGAAAACTTCCGAGCCAGTTCCATCGACGTTGTAACGTTTTTGATCCAAGCCATTGTTTGCAAGACTTCCGGATTTTTCACTCCAAGTATAGTCTAAGTCAATTGTGATCTTATCAGTCGGAGTAATCGACAAGATTGCATGGTTCATGAACCAGTAGTCTTTGTCGTATTTCGCTCTTTGTGGATTGGAAACATTGTATTTTCCGATGTTAGGATCTCCAAGAGCAGTTGCTAATTCTGTAGCTAAAGCTGCTTTCGTTGGATCTACACGAGCTCCGGCGTTATCACTGGAATACAAAGTATTCCAAGTAATCGAGAGTTTATCTTCGATCAATTGACCTTTTATCTGGGTACCTACTGCTTTTCGTTCGGTAGCTCCTTCTAAAAGGAAGTTCTTGGAGGAAGCAAACGCTGCATTCTTTGTCGGATCTCCGATTGTGGTCTGCGGTGATGTATAACCGGTACCTATTCCACTGTTGTAGATATAAACGGTTCCAGCCCATTTATCCGTAAACTGTGTGGTCAAGCGTGCACCGGTGTGAATGAAAGGGATCGTGTTTTGGAAGATGGCCCCTATCGAGTAGTTCGGGTTACTCATGGATTCGAGAACCTCGTAACCGATATGCGTAGCCATTTTACCTACGTCCAAAGTCATCCCTTTGAGCACTGGAAAATACATACTTATATATGCTTGTTTTAGCATATTGTAGTTGTAAGTAGCGTTATTCTGAGTGTAAGGGTTTTCTTGATAAGGGTTGTTTAAACCGTTTTGAAAATCGACCCGAAATCCCCAAGGAGAACTTTTCTCAGCAGCCTTTTGAACTGTAAGCGCCGCAGCATTCACTGCGAAGTTCTTGTTATTGGTCTCGAAGGCACGGGTGGAATCGATATCATTTCCTTGTTTCGGGTTCAGGTTGTACATGTAATACACGTCAACAAACCCGGAAAACTCAACCTGATCATACCATTTCTTATCTTCTGGCTCGGCCGCTTTGGCCGGCGCGGGTGCTACTGCCGCTTCTGCTGCAGGCTTTTTCCCAGTCTGGGCAAAGACTTGGGAAGTTCCTACAAGGCAGAGGACAGAAGCAACGAGGCTTAATGTTTTTATTCTCATCATTCTCCTAAATCTCCTATGCCCATTATATGCAAGATGTATGCCAACGCCTAAAAAAGGGAATTTAGCTGAAAAATACGCAGATTTTTGTAGATCTAAAGGATTAGGGTGCTTAGGGAATAGGACAAGGCTGAATAACGGGGCATTTTATTGGGACAAATGCCTAAAAAATAGACATATTTGAATTAGGGTTTAAGCGGGAATGAGGGCGAGAAGGATTTCCTTTTGATTTTCGGAAGGGTTTTCCAGGACATGAGACAGAAGTTTTGCAAGAACCGTTCCCATTTCCTTGGGAGGAAGCTTGGGTCTGTGTTTGAGAATGTCTTCTCCCCGAAGGGCGAGCTCGGTGACAAGAAGGGCCTGCGGTTCTTTTGCGAGTTTCAGGACGCGAGAAGAATCTAAGACGGATTGAAGAGAGGGTTCATACACAAAACAAAGTTTGAGGATATGTTCGAGGACGATCCAAAGGTTCTCACGGGTCGCATGGACGCAGGTCGGATGCAAAAGAATTTTGCGGAGTTCCGAGTCGCTGATTTCGTTTTGGTTCTTCCACTGGAGAATCTTTGTTAGAATTTCCGCAAAGAAAATGGAATCCTTTGTGTTGTGATTGGAATAGCGAAGATCTTTTAAGAACTGTTTGGAATGAGATCCGACTGCAAACGAGCCAAACAACCAGGCGTGCAAAAATGTTAAACGAAGACTCAAAGGAAACGCGGGAATCTCCTTCATTCTTTTTGCGGCGCTTTCGTTCTCGTTTGGGTAGAGGACAACGTTTGTAAACAATTCTAAGATTTGAAATTCTTTGAAAAGTTTGAGAGAGGGAAACGGATTTTTACTCTTGAGGGTTTTGTTGAGTTCGTCGTGAACTCTTTCTCTCGAAACCTTTGCGGTGATGTTTCTACAAGTGCGGATCGCTTCGGCCGTATGTGGATCCAAGGAGAATCCGAGGCTACTCACAAAGCGCAGAGCACGGATGGGCCGGAGACCGTCCTCTGTAAATCTTCCGATCGGATCTCCGATCGTCCTTATGATTTGATTTTGTATGTCCTTGATTCCCTCGTGTTCGTCGATCAGAACCTTTTTTTCCAAGTCGAGCGCGAGTGCGTTCATCGTAAAGTCTCGGCGTTTCAAATCTTCACTCAAGGAAACTCCGAATTCTACGCTTTCCGGTCTTCTTCCGTCCACGTAGTCCGCGTCTTTTCGAAACGTAGTTACCTCGTAGGCTCGATCTTGGACGAGGACCGTGACGGTTCCGTGTTTGAGTCCTGTGGGAACCGTTCTTTTGAAAAGAGAAAGAATCTGTTCTGGTAAGAGAGACGTCGTGAGATCGAATTCTTCCGGTTTGACGTTGAGAACTAAATCACGGACGGAACCGCCGACGACGTAACATTCTCCGCCTGCGCCCCGGATCGTTTGTGTGAGAAAAAGTATATCGGAGCGAAAGGGTTCGGGGATTTTCCCGATCAAAACGGAAGGATCCAGCTCAGTCATTTTGAATCATTTTCTTCCAGAGATTTCCGTATCGGTCGCGAAGGGTTGTGTTGTTTTCCAAAATCCGATCGATCTTTTGTTTCCATTCCGGATCGACCGTAATTTGACTAAAGGGAAGTTCCGTTTTTTCGGAAAGGATTTTGTCGATTCCTAACGCGGTCTTTTCGGTCGCAAACGCGCAGAGTTCTTTGGTATCCGGGGTTTCCTTTTCAGAAAGACAGAGAAGAAGCATCTCTTCAAACTTTTCTTCCTTTTGGAGGGAGAGGAGTTTGTTTTTGAGGGCGTTCCCACATTCCAAAAAAAGTCCGAGCGCGAAGAATAGAATCCAGATTCTTCTTAAAATTGAAACGTCTGCGGGAATACGCCGTTGGGTTTTATTTAGAAAAGGCTTCGTTGGCGAGTCTATCGGCGAGTGCGTTTTTTTCACGGGGAACATGGGTAATCTGGAAAGATTGTAACGTGGAAACGAGTTTGTCCACTTCCTTTTTGTATTCCAAAAGATTGGGATGTTTTACCTTGTATCTTCCCGTCACTTGTCGAACCACGAGTTCGGAATCCATAAACGCGTGAACGGATTCGTGTTTTCTGCGAATACATTCTTCCAGACCTCGTTTGAGCGCCGACCATTCAGCGACGTTGTTGGTGGCGTCTCCGATTCTTTCCGAAATGGTGAATTCTTCTTTGTTGTCAATAAGACCGGCGACTCCGATCGAGGACGGACCGGGGTTTCCCTTGGACGCTCCGTCACAATAGATCTGGATCAAGAATTCTTATCTCCTCGAAAGAGATCCATCACGAACAAAACCGGTTTCCAGATAAGAATGTAAAACAACAAAAGTCCTCCTTTTACAAAGACGCTCAAGAAATTTAGGATGAATTCTAAACTCCAGCTTGTAAAAGAATCCGTGGCTTCGGGGAATAAAAAGGTGAATCCAAAAAGAAGAATCCCGAGTCCGAGAAGTACAAATTGTAAGACCGCGTTTCCGAGGAGAAAGGACGTAAGACTGGCCAGAGTGAAAAATAGCGCTAAGCGAAGTCCGCGTTTTTTGATTTCGAAGTTCATAAAAAGACTGTGCATTTCCGAGTTTTTTGATCCTTGCACGAAATTGAGTTTCTTTGCCATGTTGAAAACAACCGCGTCTTTCGTCGAGTTTTCCCTAAAAAACTTTACGAGTCGGGTCGTTTGTGACATGCTTTTCCAAAGATGATCCAACAAAAACTCCAAGACCTCGTGGATTCGCTTCCGATCAGTCCGGAGCGAAATTGTTCTTACTATTCGGATCGTCCTAGTCAAATTCAATATCTACCGTTTCATGGAGAGATCGCAAAGGAAGCCCTTCAGTTTTTTTTCGATTCCGGTTTTAGAAGAACGGGAAACATTCTCTATCGAGCGTCTTGCAACGGTTGTAGAGATTGTTTGAGTTATAGAATGCCCTTGGATCTTTTTGTTCCCAGTAGAAACCGCAGAAGACTTTTGAAAATCAATTCCGACTTGAGAATTCGTTTCGCTCAACCGGAACTCACGAGCGAAAAAGAAATTCTCTATCTCCGTTATCAAAGATCCCGTTATGAAAATTTTGTAAGTGGAGAATCCGATCAGGAACTCTTAGAAGGAATGCGTTGGAATCTTTTTGGTTATCCCGAAAATTCTTTAGAGATGACTCTATCGTTGGAGGAAAGGATCGTAGGCTTTATGATTCTGGACGTGGCCTCCGATTCTCTCTCGGCCGTGTATTCGGTGTATGATCCTGATTTTTCGGATCGAAGTCTGGGGAGTTTCGCCATTCTTTGTTCCATTCTCCACGCGCAGAAACTGGGAATGAAGTTCTATCATCTTGGCTATTATCTTCCGGGACATCCCGATATGGATTACAAAAAGTATTGGGCGCCCTCGGAAATTCGGGAACCGGACACAAATCTTTGGATCCAATCGGAAGAGTTTCAAAAAAAGCACCCGGACTTTCCTTGGAGTTAGAATTCCCACTCTAAATCATACTTGTCAGTTCCGTTTCTTCCCGTAAAACGGATGAATATGGCAAAAAAAATCATCGTCGTTGGTGCATCTAGCGGAATCGGAAAAGAACTCTCCATCCTTCTTTTGGAACAAGGACATACGGTGACTCTGGTCGCTCGTCGTGATAAGGAATTAAAATCCATCGCGGCTCCTTTTAACACTTCGAAAGAAACAAAAGCATTTATTATCAAACAGGACGTTACCAATTTCGATCAGGCGGACTCCGCGTTTCAAAAAGCTGTAAAATCCATGAAGGGTCTCGACGAGATCTACTACGCATCCGGAATCATGTATGATATCCAGCCGGAAGAATTCGATACTACAAAAGACATCGAGATGTTAAACACAAATCTTCTCGGCTGTGTCGCTTGGTTGAATCCGGCGGCATTCTATTTTCAAAATCAAAAGAGCGGAAAAATCATCGGAATTTCTTCGATCGCCGGAGATCGCGGAAGAAGAGGGAATCCGGTTTATAATACTTCGAAAGCGGGAATGAATACGTATCTCGAAGCGCTTCGCAATCGTCTCGGAGTATTGGGAATCCAAGTGCTCACCGTGAAACCCGGTTTTATCGATACTGCGATGACACAAGGATTGAAAGGACTCTTCTGGTTGATCTCGGCAAAAGAAGCAGCTTCTATCATTCTCAAAGCGGCCGACGGCGGAAAGGAATGTATCTACGTTCCGGCGCGTTGGGGACTCGTGGGACTAATCATAAGAATGATTCCGTCTTTTATCTTCAAACGTCTTTCTATTTAAGCCTGAATCGATTGAAAGGGTAAACACTATGGCAACTGCATCCAAAGCTTCTGCGAAGAAGAAGACCGCTTCTTCTAAAACTGCAAATGCAAAACCGGCGAAGACAAAGAAGTCTTTCGTTGACATTCATCTTCCGGAGGCGACGAAAGTAGAAGCCTGGGGAATGAATCACCATTCGATTTCTCCGGTCGTCTTCCCGGAAAAAGAAGAGGATTTTAAAAATCTATTTGCTTACGCGGAAGAGAAAAAACTCAAGCTGACCTTTCGCGGAGGCGGGTGCAGTTACGGAGACGCGGCGACCAACACAAAGGGAGTCGTGATCGATATTTCGAAATACAATCGAATCTTAGAATTCAACGCAAAGACAGGAATTCTCAAAGCGGAATCCGGTGTAACGATCAAACAACTCTGGGAATTCGGAATTGAAAAAGGATATTGGCCTCCGGTTGTAAGCGGGACCATGTTTCCGACGTTAGGCGGAGCTCTTTCGATGAACATTCACGGGAAAAATAATTTTGCCGTGGGTCCGATCGGGGATCATATTCAAGAGTTCACCTTTATGACTCCGGATGGAAAGGTTCTTACCTGTTCTAGAAAGAAGAATCAGGATTTATTCTTCGGAGCCATTTCCGGCTTTGGAATGTTAGGCGCTTTTTTGACCGTAACGATTCAGTTAAAACATATCTACGCGGGTAAGATGAAAGTATGGCCCGTGGTCAGTAAAAATCTTCAAGATATGTACGACTATTTCGAAAGGGAATACAAGAATTCGGATTATCTCGTAGGTTGGGTGGACGCCTTTGCATCCGGAAGTTCTCTGGGAAGAGGACAGATTCACAAAGCGGTTCATTTAAAGAAGGGAGAAGACCCAGAGTTCCCCGAAAATTGTAAATTAGAAAATCAGAATCTACCAACCACGTTCCTAGGAATCATTCCTAAGTCATGGATGTGGATCTTTATGCTTCCATTCTCCAATAATTTGGGAATGCGTCTTGTGAACTTTGCCAAGTTCATTTCGGGTTATCTTACAAACAACAAACCTTATATGCAAGGCCACGCGGAATATGCGTTCCTTTTGGATTACGTTCCGAATTGGAAGTTTATGTACAAACCCGGGTCGATGATTCAGTATCAGAGTTTTATTCCGAAGGAAAACGCGGTGGATGCGTTCTCGGAAATTTTGAGAATCTGTCAAAAAAGAGGAATTATCACTTGGCTCGCCGTATTTAAAAAACACAAACCCGATCCGTTTTTACTCACTCACGCGTTGGACGGATATTCGATGGCAATGGACTTTCCCGTAACTTCAGGAAACAAAAAGAAATTATGGGAACTCGCGGGTGAGTTAGACGAAACCGTATTGAAATTCGGTGGTAAGTTTTACTTTGCAAAAGATAGCACCCTTCGACCGGAAATCGTACAGAGGGCCTTTCCAAAAAAGAATTTGGAAGCTTTTCACGCGTTAAAAAAGAAATACGATCCGAAAGGAATCCTCGAAACCGATCTCTATAGAAGAATCATGGGAATCTGGTGAACGGATGAGTCGTGTGAAGGCGTATTTTAGCGAACTAAAACGAAATCAGGATCTCAAAGTATTTCTTTTTATCTTTGCGTTAGGCGCCTTCTTTCGTCTTTTTAGGTTGGATCTTCAGAGTCCCTGGGAAGACGAACTCTTTTCGATTCGAGCTTCCTCCCAATCTTCTCTGGTAAAACTTTGGGATTGGATGAAGAATGATCCGCATCCGCCCTTATATCAGACACTTTTGTTTTTTTGGTTTCAGACTTTTTCTCCGACTGTTTTTTTCGGAAGGTTGCTCAGCGCCATCGCCGGACTCCTGGTCCCTCTTGCATTCTATGTCTTCGCTCCTAAAACTCTGAGCGGAAGAATGAAGGTTTCCGTCGCCGCGTTACTCGCGCTTTCCACCGGGCTTATCTATTATTCGCAGGAGCTCAGATCTTATAGTCTTCTCGTTTTGTTTTGTACGATCCAACTTGCGTTTGTACTTCGATCCGTGTATGAAAATGGAAATCAAAGGAAGATCTATCTAACCGTTTTGGTAATATCTCTTCTTGCTTCTTACACTCATTTTTTCGGGTTTATCTGGTCGGCGTCCGTCTTTCTTGGGTTGTTTGTTTCCAGTTGGATTTTTACAAAGAAATTTCCGAAAGAGGAGTTCCTCTTAGGAATCGTTTTTGCGATTTTGTTTCTTCCAGCCTTGTATCTTCTTTTTAATTCGGATAAGATCGGAATCGCTTCCTGGATTCCGGAAGCTGGTTTTACCGCGTTTGTAGTCTTTTTTGATTTGATCTTTCATTCCGGAATTCTCAAAAAATTCATTCCCGGGATCGTCGCTTCTTTGGCCTTGCTCGTCGGTTTTGCCTCTCTTTACTTTCGCAAGAATCAGGGCGAGACGGAGACTACAAGTTTAGAAACAGAACATAAGAAATCTGTAATTCTTCTTTTTATCACTCTTTTGATCTTTTCGATCGTGATTGGAGTTCTTTCCGCGATTCAACCTTTGATCACCGCGAGAAATCTTTTGGTAACGAGTCCGGCGTTGTATTTTTTAATCGCGACCGGCTTTTCTCTTTTTCCGATCTACAAAGGAAAACGTCTGGAATCGGTCTTGATTCTTATCTCCTTGGTTTCTCTCTATTATTTTACGCGTCATTTTTATAAACCATACAAAGAACAGTGGAGAGAAAGTTCCCACTATATTATTTCCGAAGTAAAAGATCATCCGGAAGAATATACGCTTCTTTGTTCTTCTCATGCCTACAACATGGAATACTTTTTAAAGACGGCTGAGATCACGGGGATCACCCCAAAAATCTACAGCAGAGAAGAAGCCGATCTTTTTATCAAGGATCCGAAAAGAAAGAATCTTGTGATATTGGAAACGTCTTGGAAATACCTGGATTCGCAGGAAGTAGACGCGTTGTCTACAAAGAAGATATATGATCGAAACGATCGATTGTTTTACGGAATGAGAGTGATCGTAATCCGTAAGTAAAAAATTCCGGAATTTTAAACTATGAAGAAAAAAAATATTACCTACGTCATTCCATGTTTGAACGAAGAAAGAACACTTCCTTTGGTTTTAGAGAAGTTAGTAAAACTGAAAAAAGAACTGAAACAATACAACGTCGAAATTCTTGTTTCCGATAACGGAAGCGAAGACAAGTCGATCGCAATTGCAAAAAAGTTCGGCGCAAGGGTTGTGAACTGTAAAGAACGAGGTTACGGCGCGGCTCTCAACTTCGGAATTACGAACGCCACCGGTGAAATCGTAATTTTTGCGGACGCGGACAATACATACGACTTTCTGGAATCTCCGGCTCTTCTTGCGGAGATGGAAAAGGGAGCGGAGTTTGTGATTGGATCGCGTTTGAGCGGGAAAATTCATCAGGGTGCGATGCCGTTTTTGCACCGTTATCTCGGAACCCCGGTGATCAACTGGATTATCAATCTATTATATTCAAAAAAAGGAAATCGTGTCCAAGACGCAAATTCCGGTTTTCGTTGTTTTCTGAAAAAGAAATATCTCGAATGGGAAATCGAAAGTACCGGAATGGAATTCGCCTCCGAAATGCTCGTAAAAGCTCTGAGAAGCGGAGTGAAACTATCGCACGTTCCGATCAGCCTATATCCTGACGTTGCGGGAAGAATCCCTCACTTGAGAACTTGGAGAGACGGGATGAGACATCTTTTACAGATCCTCATCCATTCTCAGCAGTTGTTCTATTATTCGGGTTTGGTTCTTTTTCTTACGGGTTGGGCGATCACGCTCGTCGGATATTCAACTGGAATCATCGCGGTCGGACCGTTTCATATCTTCGGGATTCATTCTCTCACCGTTCTGCTGTTAGTCGCAACTCTGGGGCAAACCGTATGGGCCATCGGACTTTTTCTGGCGGCTAGAAAGACTTCCGAGTTGGGTTTTTATTCTAAGTTAAACAATCTTTCGGAAGATCTTTTGTTTTGGTATTCCGCGAGAATGATTTTGTTCGTCGTTCTCTTGTTCGGTTTTATCGTTTTTCGTTGGTGGAGAAATTCATTTCAAGTTTTGGATCTCGAAAAAGAAATTTTGATGATCAGCTTCTTGAGTGTACAGATTCTAAATCTCATCGGACAAACCATCACCGCGCATCTATTAAAAAGAACATAACTCAAACCCCCATAGGGGGTGAGTTAGCCAAAAGCCTGCGTGCGCGTCGGCTTTTGGTTCTTGACGCAAGTCAAGAAATAGAGCGACGTATCTATTACCAAAACGTTTTCAATCAACGACTAACGAGTGCAAATGAAAGCCCGCGGCTTTATCTTACTTTAACGAATACGTTTTAAGAGTAAAATCCAGAACTTTCTTCTGATCCTTTAACTTGTAAAACCGAGTAGAATCCGGAAAACGAACCGCGATTTTTTCTTTGTATTGTTTCTCGGGTAGGTTTGGATCCTTGGGTGGTTCGAGATCATACTCTAAAACGGAATACGATTCGATCTTTTGATTTTTTAGAATTTCTTCTAAATCCATTGCGTCCTTAGATGTATTCACAGACAGATGGATTGCGGTGAGATAAGAATAACCGATCAAATAATTGGTGAATTGACCTTTGTGAACGATAATCTTTCGTTTTTGAAACTCACTTTGAATTTCGTTGTAAGGCGAGATCGCCCCAAAAAGAATCTTAAATCCTTCTCTTGTAAACTTATAGTTGTAGTATAAACTGCAAGTCGCTATAAGCGCGAGAACGATTCCTGCTTTCGGATACTCAACACTTCTATGATATAGAAATATAAAAATTCCCGCAGAGAGAAAAATAAAACCCGATTCTAAATATCTCAAACCGAAGTGATGAACGCCGGCCGTATAAGGACTTAAAAACGAAATGGAGAAGACGGTTCCGAGTCCTACGATTCCGAGCAACGATTCTCCGGAAAGTGTCTTTTTACGAATCAGATTGGAAAGAATGCCGAGGATGAGAATCGCATACGGCGCGGCTTTTAAAAAACCGGTTTTTGTCTCGTCCCCGAAAAGATAACCTTGAAAGATCGAAATCTGTTTTGAGAGCGAAAACTGACTGACCGCGTCTCCGGAACTTACGAGAAATCGAATTCCCATCGGATGACCAGAATATACAAAATTTAAGAATCCGATGGAAACGAAAGCCACGGTTGCACCTAACGCGGAGAAGATTAGATATTCTCTGAGATTCTTTCTGGTTTCTTTTTGAAAAAAAGAAAGAAAACCGAAAAGAAAGATCGGGAAAGCGGATTCCGTTCTGAGAAAGAAAGCGGTGACTGCTATTAGTCCGGAAATACAGGAGAATATTCTAAAGTTAGAATGTTCCGATGGTTCTTTCGTTTTGATTAGGTCTGCAAAGAGGGATCTGATTACTAAGAGTCCGAAAGTAAGAAGAAGCAAGTTATTCAGTGGAACCTCGGAAAATTCTTCCGAAGAAAGAACAGGAAAACTAAGACCAAACGGAATCAAGGTGCTGATTAAAATGACCCAGGCTTGTTCAATAAATAAAGAGAGAATGAGATCAAAGACGATCATACAAGCGAGCAGACAAAGAAGCGGCAAAAAAGTAATGATCTTAGGGCCTAGGAGATAGGCGGGCAAGCCGTTGACCAAGGCTAAAATCGGCGGATACTGAAAGAGGCAGTTGCCTTTTGAGTTTTCCTTTAGAAAGGCCCATGGATAATCAAACGGAAAAAAACGAAAGTCCGGATCCAAATTTTTTCCGGGATAGGTGCATTCCGATTTCGAAATTGCGCCCAACCCATTTTGAGCAAAGGCTATCGTCTGGTAGTATTTGATTTCAGAGTCGCTCGAAACAAAAGGAAACTGACGATCCAGTTTAGAACGATTGAATATAAGAAATCCAAAAACGAGTAGATAGAGAGAGTATCGAACGTAGCTGTGAGTCAGTCGTTGTAACATCTTAAGATTTTATTCCGTAAAAATGATATGAAATGGATCCGTCTTTTTTGCTTCCCCGAGTTCTTGTCGGATATCCAAATTAGGTTCGTTCTTTTTTAAAAGGTCGGCCTTTTCCTTTCTACAAGCGGAAGAATACGGATTCTGACGGATACATCTTGTGAGTAAGGATTGGGAGAGCGTTTGGTACTCCGGTTTTTTTCTAAGAATCAGGGACGCTAAGACGAGACTTTCTTCCGAACGAATCCATTTTTCGTTCTTGACGATCTCTTCGATCGGATAGGAAACTTTTTTTCGCTTTCCGATCGTATTCTTTTCTTTGTATATTAGAAAATTATCAAGTTCGATTTCGTTCTGGACGGATGCGAGAATCAAGTTTCTCAGTCTTTGTTCCCAGGTGATCTGAAAACAAACCAAACCTAAAATAAACAAACCTACGTAAAAAGAGAATTGAAAAAGGCGTTTTTCCGTCCGTATGGACCGATTTTTAAAGCCGTATTTTATCTGTAACAAAGAAACGCAGAGAACGAGAGGAATGAGAAAATGTTGTTCTCCAAGATTAAAATCAAAGAACTCGTGAAATGCGACAAAGAGAAAAAGGCAGGAGATAAAAATTCCTAAATTTGCAGTTTCTCTCGTTTTAGAACGAAGCATCTTATAAGAAAGATACACGAATTGAAACGCGATTCCAAGAAAGACAACGGATCCTAAAATTCCAAAACTAGTATAGGCTTCGACGTAGAGATTATGAGCTTGCGGATAAGAACGAAAGGAATGCAAGAAAAGATAAAAGTCCTCGTAACCGATCGTTCCTGGATGTATGCCGGGGAGATGTGCCAAAAGGGAATCCGCGTCCGGGCCTAGACCGAAGATGGGCGCATTATGAAAGACGGATTGAAAGTGAAAGGTCCAGAGAGAAAAACGAATCAAGAGGGTTTCCGGATTGAAGTAACGAGTAATCGATTCTCCGGGTATAAAAAAATACGTTCCAAGTCCGAGGATCAATAAACCAAAAACAGTCGGAACGAAAACCTTAGTAAAAGAAACTTTTTTGCCTAAACGCAAAAGAAGAAAATAGATCCCTGCTACGAGAAAAGCCAACATGCTCGCTCTGGAATGATTTAGAAACGTTAGATATATCGCCGCCGCCGCGCCCGGAATGAGAACGGGAGAAAACCAAGGAAACTGGAAAGCGGTGTATAACGTGACAATCGTTGTAAGCGCCGAGATGACCGCAATGGAAGAGACCGGAAAGCCGGCGTAGGTTAAAAGAAGCGGCGGCTCCAAGATTGGAAAGGGCCAGATCGTATGAACGGCGGAAAAAAGATTGATCGTGTTTAAGAGTAGATCGAAGGAAAGGATCAAGAGAAGACCCTTTTTAATCCCTCTGCTCGGGTAAGCTGAAACTAAGAAAAAGATTCCGGTTCCGGAAAGAAGAAGAGAGAGTTGTAGGAATCCTGCCTGTGCTTTGTAAGACAGAAGCGACGAAATCAAAACCAAAAGAAAAAAGACGGTGATGATCCCGTGAAGTTTTTGAAATCGAATTCTTCTCGGAGCCAGATATAAAAAGGAAGCTAACACAAATATCAAAAGAGGAATCGATTTGATGCTCGAAAACAGAGGAGGAGAAGAGGCAAAAGCAACCGTATGAATAAAAAGAAAAATAGGAGGAACGTTTTTTAAAAAAAGAAAAATGGAAAACGAAAAGGCTGCGACATACAGAAGTTTCAAATTCGATTTTTGAGGAAAGTAAACAACAGGTGCGCGGTTGATTCCGTTGACCGTCGAAATCCCGATGAGCAGAAGACAGGCCAAGAAAAAGATCGGATGAATTCGGTTTAATTTTTTCTTCCAAGCGAGCGCGGAACAAAAAAACCAGACAAAGAGAGTGAATACCAAACTGTCTCTAGAAAGAGCTGGATTCGAGGGATCGAAAAAAAACAAAAAGCCGAAACAAAAACAGAGTAGGATGAGAGGTAAAATTTTTAAATTGAGAAACTGGCTCATTTCAGTTTTTGTAAGGTCAATGAAAAGAAGATATATGCAGGCTATCTTCGCTCCCCATTTTTAGCAATCAAGATTCATGGTGATATAAATCATGTCTTTTGCGCAGAATCACAAATTCTTTCGATACCAATTTTGTCTATTTTTATCTTTCGCTTGAGCAAAGTAGTATTCCTCAAATTCTCGATATTTTTCTTTTCGAAGATCGGCAGGAAGAGTTCGATAAGTATCTCTATAACGATCTAAATATTCTTCAAAATTTACAAAAGAGATAGAAGAAATTTTTCCAAGTTCTTTCATCGTTTCCGGAGAATAGTTCAGAATTTGCCAAGTCACTCCGAGGTGGTCGACTTTCAGAGCGTCAAACTCGTTGGTAGGTTTTTGGACGTTCGTGAAGAGAAGAAGTTGAACGTTTCTTTTTTTTAGATAGTCCAATGGAGTCGATTTTTCATGACCGATTCTGCCTCTTTTTTTCGATTTCAGCCGAGCGATTGTTGGATCCGTCAGGCCGGCTTCCGTTTCAATCGCTAAGATCGGATTGAGATAGTATATAAAAATACATTCCGCGCCGGCAAAGGCAACCTTTACTTGGGAAGTTTCAAAGTGTTCTTTCCAGGGTGAAATGAGATCTCGAATTCTCTCGGTAGTTTCTCTTTTGTAGATTTGATTTTCGTCCGCTACGTCGTGTAAGACGGGAAGAGCCGAACCCTTGTAGATGTCCCAACGCAGAAGAATCAAGATCGGAAGAATGTAGGCGCTCGCATTCCAAAATTTTTTCTGGAAAGAAGGTTCTGAAATTTTAGAGAAAAGACCGGATTCTACCCATACAAAGACTAAGGGAAGAATGGGGAGATAGAATCGAGAGAACATAAAATCTCCTCCGATCCAGGTATAGTACGCTCCATACAAAGTTGGAAAGACAAAAAGAAGAATCCATCGAAAGTCCCGAGTTGTCGTCCCATGAAATTGATTTCGAAGCGCTTGAACAAAGAAAAACAGAGAGAAGAACAGGATCGGAATGAGAGCGTAATACATTTTAAGGAATAGGAAAAAATAGACCAACCCTTGAGATAGATAAAAACTTCCGCCCGACTTTGCGTAGAACGTATTGGGTAACAGATTTCCATAATATTCTAATTTCCAAATATAAAAAAAGGCGGGACTGACATAGACGAGCAAAAGAATTAAAATGGATTTTTTTAGAAATCTGTTTTTCCAGGAAGAATTCGGATTCTCTTGTAAAATCATTAAGCCGACGTAAATTCCGGAGAAGGCGTGAAACAAAAGTCCGTCGGGCCGATTGAGACAACCCAAAGCCGAGAAAAGGATTCCGGGTAGCCAATTATAATACGTTATTCTCTTTGCAAAGATCAAATGATAAGAGGCCGCAACGAATAAAAGAGCATGAAGCGATGTTTCAAGTCCTCCCGTGGCAAAAACCCGGTTGTGGTGGAGTAGGACAAAACAAGAAAGCGCAAACGGAAATCGGAATCGAGGAGCGGTCTCTTTTAAATTCCATTTTAATAAATAGATACAAACGCCTAAGAAGGAAATGATTCCAAAAAAATAAGTAACAAGAATCGGATCGATCCTTTCAAAAAGATGCGACGGGCTGAGTAGAAGAGTCCATAAAAAATTTGTATAACCTTCCACTCTTTCGCCTTCGTTGAAGACCAATCCTTTTCCTTCCGCTAGATTTTTCGCATAACGTAACGAAATGAATGCGTCATCCGAAATCCAACGCATTTGATAGGCTGAAAAGAGCCCGAATAAAATCAGCAGAATGCTGAATGTGAAATACAAAATGCGCTTCAAAGTTACATTCCCTTCTTGGATTCGAGTTTGCGGAACCATTCTATAGAATACTCATGTTTTTTTATACGGGCCGGAATTTCCTTGTAGGAATCAGAGTTCCGAAAAACTTGTAACTGAATGATCAGGCCACTTGGCACGCTTCCGAAGACAAAAGTAGAATGGGATCATTGGTTCCAGTCCGGGGAGATCATTCCTTATTTTCAACCGATCCTTTCCGTTGAAAGAGATTCTATCTTCGGATATGAAACGTTGGGAAGGTTCAGGGATCAATCCGGAAATGTACATTCTCTCGGACCGTTTTTTCTGGACGCCGAAACCGGAGTTTTGGATCCGCAAGAAAGAAAAGAAATCTACAATCTCAAAAGGGATGTAGACAGAGATCTTCGAAAGAAGGCGATTCTTCATCTCCTCAAAAATCAACATCTGTTTCCGGACGCAAAACTTTTCTTAAATATTTCTCCAGCTTATATGCGGGATCATATCGAAGAGGAGGCCGCCGATTCTTATACGATCCGTCTTGTAAAAGAACTCGGACTCGATCCTTCCAAGATCGTCATCGAAATCGTCGAAGAACATTTTGACGGAAGTTTAGAAAGTCTTCGACCTCTGATTTCTCGTTACAAAAAAGAAGGTTTCCTCGTTGCGATCGACGACCTCGGTTCTCGTTCTTCCAACTTGGATCGAATCGGAATCTTTCATCCCGACATTTTGAAAGTGGATCTTCAGATGCTTAGGAATTCGGTTACATCCAGAAATTTTCAGGAAATTCTTTTTACCATATCGAGACTTTCGGAATCTCTCGGATGTTCCCTTCTTTTTGAAGGAATCGAAAACGATAAGGAATTGTTTCAATCTCTCACATACAGCGCCCGTTTTTTACAGGGATTCTATTTTGCGGAAGCTCTTCCCGATATGATCGGACAAGAAGAATTAAAACTCAGATTCTCCACATTACACGAACTCTTTTTTAATTATAAACGTTATCAGTTGATGAAGCAGATCAAACGTGAGAATGAACTGGAAGAAAAACTAAATCTCTCCGGAATCACGGTTTACGAAGACGGAGATCTCCACGGTGTTCAGATTCAAAATCCGAGAGTTCTGAGCGATTTTGTTTTTAGAATCTACGTCACAAGTCTTACCGGAAGTCAGGTTTCCCCCAATTATATGAGGATTGGAGAAGTCTCGATCGATACCGACGATTCCTTTATCGGAAGAAACTGGAGTTGGAGACCGTATTTCTTAGAACAGTTTTACAAATCGATGAAAGACACCCGAGCCGAATGGATCATCAGCAATCCATACTACGATATCAGCTATGAAATACTTCTCATCACTTACAGCAAACGTCTTCCCGACGGACATGTCCTTTTTGTGGACGTGCAAGTTCCTGAATATTAAGAAATTCTAAAATATTGTCCGAAAAGGGTCAGATCTGAGCCTGGTTTGCTTCAGCGAGAAGTCGGTTGACGTTATCGATGTATTTTTTTCTTTCACCGGGGCGAGAAGAGTTTCCTTCGATCGAAAGTCCGACGTAAAGATTACCGTCCGCGTCCTTTGTCACCGATCGAATCACTCCGAACGCGGTGAGAGGAGCCTGCATCTTGAAGAAGATATCGAAGGTAAATCCGGCCCTTTTAGTAAGGTCGTGGTTTAGATCCGGATGATTGATCTTTGCTTTTAAGCCGCCGGTCGAAATGTTGACGATCGGAAATCTTTCTTTCACAAGAACCGTATTGGATTCTCGGATTCGATCCACCATCTCAAAGGTAAGAGTTTTGATTTCCATCACTTCCAAAATATCGATTTCACGATTTCGATTTTGCGCGTGAACGTAACCGATCGGAATCGCTTGTTCTTCGTGATTGAGATAGATTACGGGAACAATGAGTTCGGATCTGATTTTCTGGTTTGCGTATTCGATGATTTTTTTACGAATATCGTCCTTGTCACCGATCTCAGCTTCGTAATCGATAAAACCTTCCTGATCAAAGGGCGCATAACTTGAAGCCTTCTGCGTATCCGGAATAAAAAGAATCTTTCTGCTCTTTTTAACCAGGTCGAACTTGTCTCCGATGGTTCTAAAGACGTCGATTTTAAGAATATCGTATTTCGATTTTAACTTTGTTTCATAGTCGGCGAAGTTGACTTTGACCGAGGTCGGAATATTAAAAAGATTTGCGTCGATCGTGGTTTTGCTCGTACGAATATTCGTGATCCAGACGGATCCTTCTGTCGGAGCGATACGATTGAGGCTGCGTTCCTTGCTCGCGATAGAAATATCGGAAACGCCCAGGATCAGTTGATTTCCCGGTTTTTCATCCAAGACTTCACAATCCAATTCGACATACTTTGCGAGAAGTTTTGTCAGGGTGACTTGACTGTTTAAAGGAAACGCGTTTGGTGTCTGAGTTTGAATCAGAATTTTTGTCGCGTCTTTTGATACCTGCAAAATTTTAACGATCTGTTTTACGATGCCGGGCGACTGTGCGACGATGTCGGTTTTTACGAGAAATTTTGAAATAATGTGAAACTTTTTTGCCGGGTCTACGACCGTTTCTTTATCTCTTTTTTTTCTCTGAATTGTTTCCATAGTTTTTCAAAGCAAAGGAGGGGAAATTCTCTTGATCTCAGTTCTCTGTTTACCTTTTATGTACTAGGTAAGGAATAAGAATGTCAAACCAAACTTACCGCGACTCCGAATATTTAGACGGACTATCCGGAGACGAACTTTTCAGTCTTCAGATTGGTCTAACCTACAGAGATTTTCTCGTCCTCCCTGGATTTATCGACTTCCATCCCTCTGAAGTTGAGCTTGAAACCAGACTGACTCGAAATATAAAACTAAAACGACCTTTTATTAGTTCGCCAATGGATACGGTAACCGAATCCCAGATGGCCATCGCGCAAGCGTTGATGGGAGGGATCGGAATCATTCATTACAACAATACGATCGAAGAGCAAGTTACGCTCGTTGAGAAAGTAAAACGTTTTGAAAACGGGTTCATCACCGATCCTGTGATCCTCGGACCAAAGAATGTAATCAAGGATTTGGATTGGATCAAGGAGCACAAAGGCTTCACAGGAATTCCGGTTACCGAAGACGGAACCAGAAATTCTAAACTTGTAGGGATCGTAACCAACAGAGATATCGATTTTGAAAAGAACAGAGAGATCACACTCGATAAAGTGATGACCACAAACGTGATTACCGGTAAAGCAGGAATCACTTTACAAGAAGCGAATGATATCATCAAGAAATCAAAGATCGGAAAACTACCGATTGTGGATTCTAATGGAAAGTTGGTGTCACTTGTAAGTCGTTCCGACTTAAAGAAGAATAAAGAATTTCCGGACGCCTCAAAGGATGAAAACAAAAGACTTCGTTGCGGCGCTGCGGTATCAACTTTGATGGAATCCAGAGAAAGAGTCGCGGCTCTTTACGAAGCCGGAGTCGACGTGATCATCATCGATTCAGCACAAGGAAATTCGAACTATCAAATCGAAATGATTCAGTTCATCAAAAAAGAATTTAAGAATCTGGATGTGATCGCGGGGAACGTTGTAACCCGTGGACAGGCCGAGAATCTCATCCAAGCGGGCGCAGACGGGCTTCGTATCGGAATGGGACCGGGTTCAATCTGTATCACTCAGGATACGATGGCAGTCGGACGCGCGCAGGCAACGGCCGTATTCCAAACTGCGAAACACGCGGCGAAATACGACATTCCTGTCATTGCGGATGGAGGAATCTCCAATATCGGCGATATCGCGAACTCCCTTGCGATCGGAGCTTCTACTTGTATGATGGGTTTTATGTTTGCGGGAACCACCGAAGCTCCGGGAGAATATTTCTATGAGAACGGAATTCGTCTCAAGAAATACAGGGGAATGGCGTCGATCGAAGCGATGAAAGCAGGCGGGGACAAACGTTATTTTAACGAAGGACAAAAAGTAAAAGTGGCACAAGGTGTGAGCGGTTCGGTTGTCGATCGCGGATCCATTCTCAACTTCATTCCGTATTTGTCGCAAGGACTCAGACTTTCATTCCAAGATATGGGATACAAATCCATTCCTGAAATTCACAAGGCTTTAAGAAACGGAGCGATTCGTTTTGAAAGACGATCCGAATCCGCGCAGGCTCAGGGTTCCGTTCACGGTCTCTATTCTTTCAGCGCACCAACGATGAGGGCGGAGTAAGTTTGATTCGGATTCTTGCGCTGATCGTAAGTTTCTTGGCGTTCACCATTCCTGGCCGAGAAACAAACCCGCAAGGATCCGTAGGTCCTAGAGTCGCGCAAGAATTGGTCGCCAGACTCGACCAAGCGCTTGCAAAGTCGACGCAAGGATTGATCAAGGGAAATTTAATTCTAATCCGAAGATCCGGAGAAACCTGGAGCTGGGACGTAAGCATTTTTAGAAAGGACGAAGATACACTTTATCTTTTTGAAAGCAGGGGAAGAGGATTAGAATACAAGATTCTCATCAAAGACGAGGGTGAACAAATCTACGCCTTCAATGTACTTTCCAAAAAGATCTTTCGAAAAGTGGACGAGGAAAAATACGAACAACATCTTTCCACGGGTTTTAGTTTTATGGATCTTTCCGGAGTTTCCTATCAGGCCAACTACAACCCGATCGTGCAGAGCGACTTAAAAACTTCCGATCATTCCTTTAAAAGAGTTTCTCTCAAGCCGATCATACCGTATTTTTATTCCAAGCTCATTCTATTATTGGATTTGGATTCACTAAAACCGACCCGTTTGGATTTTCACGACAAGGACGGGGTACTTTTTAAGACGATGAACATAAAATACGGTCCAATCAAGGTAAAACAAAACCAAAAGATCGGAAAGGAAGAACTCGCAAACCGACTGGAGATGTTGGATTTGAATACGGGTTCTATCAGTGTATTAGAATATACTGAAATAGACAAGGAAGTAAAACCGGATCCTTCCTTGTTTGATCTCGCCAATCTAAACAGATAGGATTTCGTTTTGGAAGAAACGATTCTATTCCGAAGAGACTGGAATTCCGAAAAGGAATTCTTCCTAAATCGAGAAGAAATATCTCATCTAAAGGCGCTTCGAATTCACTCCGAAAAAAAACTTCTCCGAGTTTTAAACGGAAACGGATCCGAATGGATCTACGAAGTGGAAGCCAACTCCAATCAAGGCTTTCTAAAAGAATCCAAAGTTCATCCAAAGTCGGAAAGAATTTCCGGAATCGCCACCGCGATCCCGAAAGGAAATCGATTGGAATGGCTTTTGCAAAAGGGAACCGAACTCGGCCTCACACATTTTTATTTTCTAAACTTCGAACAATCCGATCGAAAGGATTTTAATATGGAAAGGGCGCAGAAGATCACGGAGGAAGCGGCGGCGCAGTCAAAACAGATCTTTCTGCCGGAAGTGCACGCGCCGGTTTCTCTAAAGGAATTTCTAAAATCCCAGGCGAATCAAAATCATTCTTACTATCTTTTAGATCCCAGAGGAGAATCGGAATTGAAACCGGAATACTTTCAGAATTCGATTTGGATCATCGGCCCGGAGGGCGGTTTTCGAGAAAAAGAAACAAACCTACTGAAAGAGAAAAAGGTCTTGGGAGTAAAGGCGGGAGATTCTATTTTAAGAATCGAGACCGCTGGAATTTTCGCGGCCTCGATGTTTCGATACTTTACTTGTTAAGAGCGCTGTATTGCAGATACAAACTTACGATATTGCAGTTTGTAGTGCAGGCGCTTGTGCAAGTATTCAGGTTTTGCAGGTTGGCGCTGGTAGTAGTTGCACCCCAACGGTCCGCACAAACGGCGTTGCAAGAATCGATCGTTCCTCCGGGGCCGCAAGCAAGGATATAATTGAAAACGGCCTTATCAGTGGTCTCATCGTGTCTGGAATGACAGCCACTCACAGCAAGGAAAAATAAAAGGGATATTAGAATGATTGAAGACAGTTTCCTCATACGGTTAGGTTCCCTAGCAAGGAATTCCTCGTAAATCAAAAAAGATTGGACAGAGACAGATTCCAACGCAAACTTTTTTCGATATCGTTATGAAAGTGAACGGAAAAAAACTTCCCCTTTCCGATTTGAAATCGTCCCAAATTCCAGACCTATTAGAATATCTGAAAATAAAACCGGATATGGTCGCCATTCAGAGAAACGGCAGCATTCTCAAGAGAGAGTTTTGGGGCCAAACTGAATTAATGGAAGAAGATCAGCTGGAAATTCTAAGGTTCGTCGGCGGTGGTTGATCCTAACGTTTGGTTTCACGCGGGCTTATATCCGATTCTGGATCTGGATTTTTGCAAAAAGAAAAATCTCAATTTTTTTGAGCTTCCCAAACTTTGGATGGAATATCCGGATATAGTTCCTTGGATTCAGATTCGTGCGAAGAACGTAAGCGCCGAAGAATTGGATTCCCTCGTAAAAACTTTGTTAGATAAATATCCGTCGATTCCTTGGATTCTAAACGATTCCTGGAAAGAGGCGATCCGATTTGATTGTTTCGGAGCTCACGTTGGAAAAGAGGATTACGAATCCTTGAACGAAGAAGAAAAAATTTCACTCCGAGAGTCGAAATTATTTTTAGGAACCTCGTCTCATACCATCGATGAAGTGAACGTGTTGGATTCTTCCCTTTGGAATTATACGGGATTAGGGCCGATCTTTCCGACCGAAAACAAAGACGACGCAAAATCCATAATCGGAATCGAGTCTTTGTCCAAACTTTCACGGCCGCGTTCTCTGCCCGTTACTTTGATCGGAGGAATTCAAGTTTCGAATCTGGATCAGATTTTGGACCAAGGTTCGTTTCTCCTTTCGAGTATTTCCATGGTTTGTATCGAGGAAGAATTTCGGGCCGCAGCCGCAAAAATACGAGCTCGAAAGCGGTAACTTTCAATTGACTCTGAACTTATGTCGTATAGGATGCCTTTAGGATGAAAAAGCCTAGTGAAATCATACATCTCTCCGCGAAGGACGATCGGGATTACCTCCTGGATTATCAAGTCATTCAGACGGAAACATTAGGAAAAACGGATATTCTGGGAGTGCCTTTTGACAATGTCTCTCAAGATGAGGCAGTCGCTAAGATATACCGTTTACTGGAAGAAAAAGAAAGATTTCATCACGTTCTCTTTTTGGACCCGATCAAAGTCATGTCGGTTAGAAAGGGAAAAAAACTTCACCGGATCACTGAAAAAGCCACCTTGATTCTCGCGGAAGGCGCAGGCCTCCAATGGGCCGCTGCGAGGCTCGGAAAAAATCTCAAAGAAAGAATTTCTCCCATCGCGTTGATGATGGACTTGGTTCGTCTTTGTGAGCTCAGAAATTATTCCATCTTTATGCTCGGCGGTAAAGAAGACGTAATCGAAAAGGTTTATTTTACACTTTCCCGTCACTTTCCCGGAGTGAGAATCGTAGGACGTCACGCGGGTTATATGAATCCGCAAAGAGAATTGATGGTAAAAGAATCGATTCGTAAGACCAGTCCGAATATTATCTTTCTCGCAATGGATTTTCCGGAACAAGAAATCTGGATCGAAAACAATACCGCATTCTTTGGCCACTCCGTGATCATCGGGGTGAGCGGCTCTTTAGACATTCTTTCCGGAAAGGTAAGAAAGGCTCCGAATTTTTTCAAACTCAGAGGACTGATCTGGGTGTGGAGAATTATGAGCAAACCTTGGAGACTGTTTCGCGTATTTAGAATGTTTCAGTTTTTTACGGTTGTATTTTTCAAATCCCTCTTTCGTAAAAAATCTTAGAATCGTTTGATTCTATAATCATACGATATGCGAAACTTCTTGTCGTAAGATAAGAATCGTATATTGTTTTTTTATAATGTTTTTCTAAAAGTTCTTGCGTCTTTCTGTTTCCGCAATAAGATTCTGTGTATGTTTGATTACAGTTTTATTACTTTGTTTTTGACTACCGTCTTAGGTTTTGGATCCCTTTTCGGTTTTTTGCATCTTGTTTGGAAACAGCTTTTCTCACAATTGGAGGAATCCAAAAAAGAATTAAAATCCGATCTTTTGTATTTGGAGGCCGAATTTAAAACGGATATCCATCGGGTAGAATCTCGTTTGGATCGTTCGATTTCCGCGCTTGGAGAACGTATTGATATTTTAGTGGATCATTTTTCGCTTCGGCTCATGGCGGAATCTCCTAAAAAAAGAAAACGCCTCCAGGGTTGAGTTTCCATTCTTATAGTTTAAAAAGTCTTTTGATCCATTAAAAAAGAAAAGGCCTTGGAAGTTTCCAAGGCCTTTTTTGTAAGATTCCAATTTGAAAAGAGGAAATCTGTATTACGAAATTCTAAATCATTCGGGCCGCATCAAAGGAAATAGAATCGTATCTCGAATCGAATGAGAATTGGTAAGAAGCATCACCAAACGATCGATTCCGATTCCAAGCCCGCCCGTAGGAGGCATTCCGTATTCCAGAGCGCGGATATAGTCTTCGTCCATCATAAACGCTTCGTCGTCTCCGGCTTCTCTCTGTCTTACCTGTTCTTCAAATCTTTCTTTTTGATCAAAAGGATCGTTTAACTCAGTAAAGGCGTTTCCGATTTCTCTTCCCGCCACATAGGGCTCGAAACGTTCCACAAATCCCGGTTTTTCCGGATTGGATTTTGCGAGAGGAGAAAGTTCAGTCGGGTAATCCGTGATAAAAACGGGTTGGATGAGATTCGGTTCTGCCTTGTCGGAAAATACTTCGTCTGCGACTTTCCAGATGCTATGGCATTTGGAAACGTCCACTTTTAGCTCGGAAGCCTTTTTCTTCGCTTCTTCAAGAGTTGTAATCTGACTAAAGTCGATTCCACTATATTCTTTGATGATATCTACGTAAGTGACTCTTCTCCAAGGAGGGGAAAGATCGATCATGTCTTTTCCGTATTGAATCTTTAAGGTTCCGCAGACTTTTTCGGCGAGATAGGTGATGAGTCTTTCCGTAAGATCCAACATCGAAGCCATGTCCCCGAAAGCCATGTAGGCTTCCATCATCGTAAATTCAGGATTGTGCTTTGTGGAAATTCCCTCGTTTCTAAAGTTTCGGTTGAGTTCGAAAACCCGATCCAGTCCGCCTACGATCAGACGTTTGAGATAGAGTTCCGGAGCGATTCTTAAGAATAACTGCATATCGAGAGTATTGTGATGTGTTACGAACGGTCTCGCCGCTGCACCACCCGCGATCGGTTGCATCATCGGTGTTTCCACTTCTAAAAAACCTTCGTTTGTGAGGAAACTTCTGATTTCGGAAACGATTCTGCTTCGAGTGATGAAAGTCTCTCGTACGCTATCGTTGACCACCAAGTCCACATAACGCATTCTATATCTCTGCTCTACGTCCGCAAAAGCGTCGTAAATGACTCCGTCTTTTTCTTTTACAACGGGAAGAGGGCGGATACACTTTGCGAGTAGTTGAACGCCGGTTAGGTGTAAGGTGATCTCACCTTTCTGAGTGGTGAACAGATAACCTTCTAAGCCGATGATATCTCCCAAGTCTAAAGACTTGAAGATTGCGTAGGTCGCTTCTCCGAGATCGTCTCTTGTCGCGTAGAGCTGGATGATTCCGGTGCTGTCCTTGAGATGAGCGAAACTCGCTTTTCCCATCACTCTTTTGGAATGTAGCCTTCCTCCGAGTTTGTAAATCGTTTCGGGTCCAGTCGGAGTTTTTTCGTATTTTTCTACGATTTCTTTGGATTTAGAATCCGGAAAAAAACGAATCGGGTAGGGATTGATCCCTTGTTTTTTTAATTCTTCTATTTTCTGAATTCTTTGCTGAATGAGCTCGTTTGATTCTTTTGCGTCTAACATTACGATTCTATTTTCCTGGAAGTATTTGATAAAACGTTCTGGCTAAGTTTGTGAATACGAGTTCAAATCCTTCTTCGGTTAAAAACCAATTGGAAAGATTCGTTCGATCCGCGAGAGGAACGATATGGACTTTCAATCCAGCTGGTCCTAAGACGGATTCGTAAATTTTTTGATTGAGCGAGGACTCGAATCTTTTGGAGAGAATTAGAATATTCTTCAGTTGCCGATCCAGACAGATCTTTAAAAGAGACTTTGAAAAATTCTTCGCACCCACCGGATAAGGTTCAAGTTTGTAGATGAGAATTTTAGATTCTTCCACACCCAGACTCACGAGGGAACTTTGAATCTCCTGAGTAAGATCCAGTCCAATTCCTAAATTGGAATTTGCGGTCGCGGGAGAATAAAGAATGATTAAGATTCCTGCGTAACCCTTTTTGAAACCGTCCGCGGCATTTTTTAAAATATCCCTGGGAAGTGTTTCTTTTACCTCCACAACAAGAGCGTCGCTCTTTGGAAACGGAGTGTCCTTTATCAAAAAAAGAGGAGAAAGAAAGACAAACCCTACAATGAGAAGTAGGCAAAGGAAAAATCCGGAAAGGAATAACCGCGTTTTGTACAAAACTTCCCGTACGGATACCGGTCCTGGATTTGCAGACATATAGAACGAGAGTTTTTCCCAGGAACCAAATTACAAGAGGAATTTAGAGGCGCTCAAGTTGTCGTTTCGAAGATTCGTTTTCTTTCGATCAAAGGGGGAACTGAATTTTTTCGCTCAAAGAACCATTTGAATCAATGAACCGGATCTTTTTCCGAAGCGTCGTTGCTGTAGAGCATCGCCGTTTCAAGTTCGATTGTAACCCTCGGTTCCACCAACTGTGCAACGGTTTCTACGATGTCCGCAGGAGGTTTGTTTAGAGAAAGCATAAGATCTTCCCAGCTTGCTCTGAGTCCGATAAATTTTACGATCGCATATCCCAACATGAGAGCGTTCGCGAGGTTGTAGAAAGAATAAGCCCAGTTTCGATGTAGGTAGTTCGTAACAAAGCCGAAGAAAAGCTGAGCCAAAAGAGAATATTCTGCAACTACGTAGAGCGCGGGCATCGCGGTTCTTCCGATAACTTTCGGAGTTCTGCTGAATGGAATTTGTTTTCCCGTAACGGCTTGGTTCAGAGACATCAAAACTCCGGCGAGATTGACCGGAATGAGGAGTAGATTCAACGCATAAACTCGGAATACATCCATCCAACGATATCCCATTTCCACAAGATCCATTCCGTAGAGAAAGAAATAGGGAAGGGAGGAGATCGCAATCCAGTAGGTTTCCATTCCTTCTCCGAGGGGACTTCCCATAAGGATTACCAAACCGATATTGACCGCCGCGATAGAACCGAGGTAGTGAACTCGAAAGAACGCTTCGATAAACTTCGTAAGTTTCCAAGGCCACTGAAATACGTGACGTAAAAGTTTCGGAAGAATGATCAATCCACCGTTCGCCCATCTTCTTCTTTGAATGAGAAGGGAACCGAAGTCGGCAGGGGTCGCGCTATAAGCGAGACGTTCCGGATAGTTATAAAGATTCCAATTTACGTCCAAAAGATCGATGCTGGATTCGGTGTCTTCGATTACCGTGTTGTCTTGAATGTAACGATAGACCTTATGTCCTCGTTCTTCATACACGGTGCAGATATCAAGAAGTGCTTTGTAACGAAGCATCGCGTTCGCCCCAACCCAGAACGTAGCGCCGAAATGAGTAAAACCTTGGTGAATCTGATATTGAATGTCTGTGGTTGCTCCCGCCATTTGTTCGAGGAGATTGGGAGCTCCGGGAATCGCGCTGTAAGGAGTTTGAGCGACGGCTACTCTTTCGTTTTGAGGCGAGGCCATCACGTGCGCCAACTTCAAAACGTAGTCGGGAAGAAGTGCACTGTCGGCGTCTAAAGTGATTAAAAATTCTGCGGCAGGAATTTCAAAGGAAGGAATTAATTCCTGCGTCTCTTCGAGAATGGCTCCGTGAGATTCTTCTCTTTCTTTCCATTTTTTTCCTAAAAGATAGATGTAACTGTTTAAGTTCATCGCTTTGTTCGGAAGATGAGAGAGGTTGAGATATCTCTTTCTTTCAAAGCTCGTAAAATTTACGGAAAAGAGATAAGAAAGTCGATTGTATTCTTTTTCGATTCTTTCCAAAGAAGCTCCGCCTTGAGAAAGGAGATTCTCCAATTCAATCGTTCTTTCGGAATGCAATTCTTCCCATTTGGCAAAGAAACGATCTCTCATAAAAACACGGGTGTGTTCCGGAAGTTCTCTTTTGATCGTATGATCGTCGTAGTTTAGAATGCGAGTCTGAAACCAAAGAGATACGCTTTGGTAAAGACGGATCAATTCTTCGGTTTCCGTAGATGGATCGAGAGAACCGAAAAGTTTACGTTTTAGGAATTCGTCTTTGGCCTTGGAGAAAGGCGCACAAGCTTCCTCAAATTCTTTTTGAAGAGATTCCGGAAGATTTCTCATCTTCTGAAGGGCTTCGAAATCGGAATAATTTTTCGGTTGAGGAGGATCGTCGATCAACAATACAACCCGTCTGTTTGGGTAGTCTTGGAGGGCGGCGGACAAAAGTGTTTCTCGGACGATGTCCAATTCTTCTTTATAGGAAGGGACCAAAACGGCCAACGGAGGACATTCCGTCTTATAGATTCCTTCCAATTTTTCTCGATCGGGAGGGTTGTGTTTGAGAAGTCTTTTGAAATAGCCCAGGCGGGTAAATTGATAAACGAAGTTCCCGTAGGTGAGTAACGTTATGATAACAATGAAAGCGACCTGACCAATAGCGGCAAACGGTCTGTGATCGAGAATTTCTTCGACGAGAATTTGGAACATCTCGATGCACGCGAAAACGCAGGAGACGATCGTCAGAAAAAGGAAAATGCGAGTGATCCAGATCTGGTTGCTGTAATACCGATTTGTCTTCAAATTCATGGATTCTGCTACAAGAGCTGGATTCTTTCTCATCTAAATTCGTACTGAATCTACTATATCAAAAATTACCCTTCGTTATGTAATTCATAATTATTGCCGTCAGAAGGAAATTTTTATTAAGTTCAAGAAATTTAGGAAATTCTAATAAGAATAAGGTGAGTTCCCTTGGGTGGATTTCTGTGTCTTCTGACATACGATGTATCTTGGGTTCTCCAATTGTTCAATAAAAGTTGCAAGATCACATTTCCCATCGATGAAGATTCGTTTTATATGCAAAGGGTCAGCCCCCGGTTGGTTGGCCCCTTCTTCTGTTGTCAAAAGCGCCTTGTAACCGGATTGTTTTGCTAACTGAACCAACTTTTCATTGTACCAACCGCAAGGCCAGGCCAGATAATTGATTGGGATTCCTAACTTGCTTTCTAAGATTTTTTTGGATTCCTTGAGTTCGAAGAGAGCTTCTTTTTTTCCCTTGTTCGGAACCTTATGATCAACCCAGGTTACGAGGTTGTCCTTAGGATTCCAGGGATGGCTATACGTATGAGATCCGATTTCGAAAAGTGGGTTCCCTGCCAATTCCCGAATTTCGGACCATTCCAAATATTCTCCGTTTCCAATTCCTTTGGGCCCTGCGATGATCCAGAAGGAAGCGGGAAAGGAATGTTTTTTTAGAATTGGAACCGCGTTTAAGACATTCTTCCAACCGTCGTCAAAGTTGAGGACGATGGAACGATCGGGAAGAGCGGTTCCTTTTTTCATATAAAGGAGGAGTTCTTTCATCGAGATCGGATGATATCCATGAGAAGAAAGATAGTCCATCTGCTCTTTGAATTTTTCAAGGGAGATTACTGTTTCTCCCGGCACTCGATCCTCTTCTGTTACAATTTCGTGATAGATAAGAACGGGGATTCCTTTGAGATTCGAGACTTTCGCCGTGTTCGATTCCTTTTCGGGAGAACTGCAGAAGACATGGAAAGAAAGTAAAATCAAAACAAACCCGAACCCGGTGAAGTTAAGAATTTTGGATACGATCGAATTCAAAGGTTACCTCGTGTTTAGATGATTCTAAGATTAACTCTTAAAGGGCATATCACCCAGATAATTCTTCTTACCGATTTCCACTCCGTTATGACGTAAGATGGAATACGCGGTTGTAATATGAAAATAGAAATTAGGAATCGCGTGTTGGATTGCGAATTCTTTTCCGGTGAGATACTTTCCTTCCCAGCGCGGTTGCGAGATTTTACGGTCTTCGGATTCGTTGAAGTCCTTTTCCGAAAAGGTTCCGAGATATTCCAAGACCGATTGAATTCTTGTCTGGAGTTCGGAAAGAGTTTTTTCCTGGTCGTCGTGTTTGGGCGCGTCCTTTCCGGTAAGACGGGAAACTCCTAACTTTGCGGTATCACAGGCGATCTGAACTTGTTTGATGAGATGAAACTGATCGAGAGCGAGCCTTGAATTCAGAAGAATCTCGACGTCGACCTTTTTGGTTTCTGCGTGGGACGCACCTCTTTCTAAGAGGACGCTGAGATTTTTGAGCATCTTTGTGAATTGAAGAATTGTGATTTCGTAGAGCATTTTTTTTTCCTGATAAAACAACGCGGTGATTTTTCAAGCTTTTGAGATGCTTACAATTCAGATAGAATTTTTCAGAAGAGAAGAGTATCTAAGGATTTTTCAAAGAAAGAAGGAAGCGTTTTAGTCGGGATTCGATAATGAAGTCAAGGAAAAGGAATGAAATTAGCTACCGCAAACTCAGAGAATGAATTCTTCTCATTGAAAAATGCTGCTTTTTTGGATAGAGTCAGGTTCCGGAAAATTTCCCGCGAGTATTCCTCCGTACGAAGAGGTACCGTAAAGCGTAGCTTAAATCTCATGATAAATCCTGTCGGAAGTCCGACAACTCTTCTGTGAAAACGGCGCGCCCCACCCTGATTTTGGGAGGTGGGGCGGGGTGGTGGAAAAATTCCGGAAATTTTCCATTATCACAAAATTCTAATTTTGCAAGAAAAAAGTCTCGTGTAGGAGCTCTAACAAATCCGACGATTCTCGTTTGGAGCTTCCTTGTAAGCAGGGCTGTAGCCAGAGCCAGGGGAGCCGTTCCGTTTTACGGATGTAGGAACTGCAACGCTCGGTTGGAAAGTGAAATTCTTACCAAAGCTCGCTTCGAGTCCCGATTCTTTGTAATAGATTGTATGATTTTAAAAAAGAGGAAAGATTCTTGCTCGAGTTAAACTCAGTAAATTTCTCCCTAAGGGTCGAAATTGAGGGGACTCGCCGTTTCGCAGTCTCGCATCCTGCGCAACTTTGCTCCACGGCGTCTCACTTTGGCCTCGGAACATCCTGTTCCTCGGAATCGTTTTTCGCTTTTTACGAAAGCTCAAAACGATTTACCAAAGCTCGTTTCGAGTCCCGATTCTTCGTAATAGATTGTATGATTTTAAAAAAGAGGAAAGATTCTTGCTCGAGAGGGGACTCGAACCCCTACACCTAATCGGCACAAGCACCTCAAGCTTGCGTGTCTACCAATTCCACCACCCGAGCGGTTGCAATGGACAGGATGTGAGAAGAGGGTTGGGAGTCAAGAAAGTTACGATCAAACGAGTTCGTATTTCTTTCGAGTCTTTTTATCCTCGGGGTCAATTTGAATTTTTTCGGGGTGAAAGACGATATTCCAATAACGTTTGGAATAAGCGAAGATACCGATACTGAGAATGAGGACCAGAACGTAGCCTGAATATTCAGGATGTTTCAGAAAACTCTCGCCTACAATTTGTAATTCAATGAGAGGAAGGCACATATACCAGAGGACGGCGACGGCGACGAGTCCAACTCCAAACTTTCCCCACCAATTTGGTTTTCCTTGAATTCCTCTTTTGAGATAGAGAAAACTTCCCAACCAAACGCCTAAGATTTCCCGAATTACATAAGCGACGAGAATCCAAGAAGGGAAACGGAAGTAGTGAACGATCACGGAAAGTCCGCCTACTGTAACGATCTTATCGCAGACGGGATCCAAATAACGTCCCAAAACGGATTCTTGATTGAGAAGACGCGCTAAAAAACCATCCAGATAGTCCGTGATAACCGCACCGATACAAGTGAGGACCGCGTAGATGAGGAATTCCGTTTTTTCCGGATCTTCCATATAAGTTTTCGTGAAAGTAATAAAAAAGGGTAAAAGAAAGACTCTACTTACGGAGAGAAAATTCGAGACCGTAAAGATTCGATCTTCTAAGAGTTCCTTTGGTTTTTTTTCCTGAACGAGCATTCTTGTTTCGTTCCAATATTTTTATCAGAAGAATTTTGTATTCCAGTAAATGAAAGAATAGATTTTCGGAACAGAATTTTTCGGACTAATTTGTTTGAAATCGGTTGACCGGATACCTTCGTTTGAAAAAGTATCAAAGGAACGAGGAGCTGTAGCTCAGCTGGTTAGAGTGCCTGCCTGTCACGCAGGATGTCGCGGGTTCGAGTCCCGTCAGCTCCGAGATTCATCTTTTCCCGCTTCAATCTTCAACTTACATAAACTTGGACTCGAAGCTTTCGAGCGAGAGTGAATTTCGTTTCCGTAAGAAACGGAATTCACGATGCGAATCCATGGATGGATGAGCGCGCGAGTAAGACGCCGTGGAGCTTAATTCCGCACGATGCGGAATTGCGTAACGGCGAGTCCCGTCAGCTCCGAGATTCATCTTTTCCCGCTTCAATCTTCAACTTACATAAACTTGGACTCGAAGCTTTCGAGCGAGAGTGAATTTCGTTTCCGTAAGAAACGGAATTCACGATGCGAATCCATGGATGGATGAGCGCGCGAGTAAGACGCCGTGGAGCTTAATTCCGCACGATGCGGAATTGCGTAACGGCGAGTCCCGTCAGCTCCGAGATTCATCTTTTCCCGCTTCAATCTTCAACTTACATAAGCTTGGACTCGAAGCTTTCGAGCGAGAGTTTTAGATATACTCTTCTCCGTCTTTTTTCACAAAGATCGTTCCTTCTTCTTCCAATTCTCGGACCAGGTTGAGAACGATATTTCTTGCGTCGTTGATTTCGCGTAAGGTGAGTTTTCCTCGGATGTCCATCATATCCATGATTTCGGCCGCGCGGTTTCTAGACATAGCGTTTAGGAAGTGATTTCTGAGTTCGTCTCCGGAACCTCGAAGCGCCATACTCAGAGTTTCGTCGTCGCTTAGGCGATTGATAAGAATTCGCATTTCTTTTTGATCGAGACCAAGAACGTCTTCAAAAGTGTATAACTTTTCTTTGACTTGTTTTGCGAGTTCCGGAGAATTCGCTTCCAGCTCTTTTAGAATATTCTCTTCCTGAGACTTGTCCATGTGATTGAGAATATTTGCCAAAGCTTCGGCTCCGCCAGCTTCGCTGTATTCGGAACGATCTCTCTGCTCGTATTTTTTCTTTAAGACCCTGGCGATTTCTTTGATCGCGTCGGGATGGGTCTTTGTAGTGTTTGCCAAACGATAGGCGACACTGGCCTGCAATTCTCCCGGAAAGAATTTTAAAATATCGGCGGCTTTTTTCGGAGTCATAAAAGCGAGAGTGACTGCAATTGTCTGAGGAGATTCGTGTTGGAGAAGACCCGCGAGAACTCCGGGTTCCGCTTCGCTTAAAAAAGAAAAATCGTCTTCGATATCTTTCCGGGAAAGTTTTCCTAAAATATTCTCCGCTTTTTCCTTTCCCATCGAGTGCTGGAGAATTTCTCTCGCGGCGTCCATTCCACCTTTGATTTCCCCTTCACCGGGAAGAACTGAATTCTTAAATTCTAATAGAACGTCTTCTTTTTCTTTTTTGGAGATGGTCTTGATCTGAGCCATCTCGAGGATGATCTCTTCGATCATAGAGTCGTCTAATTTTGAAAGAACCTTGGCGGCGTCTTCTTTGTTAAGCGACAAGAGGAGAAGGGCCGATTTTCTGATTTTTTCTTTTCTTGCACCGGAAGTTGATTCTTTATCCACAAAAATAAAATCCTTAACCTGTTAGTAGGCGAAGGGGATGTTCCGTAAATTCTCGAAATGCAGAAAGAAATCTGGCTCCGGTGGCGCCGTCGACAACTCTGTGATCGCAGGAAAGAGTTACCGTTAAGGTTTTTCCCGCGACCAGACTTCCGTTTTGGATCACCGCTTTTTCTACGAGAGCGCCTACCGCGAGGATGGCAGCTTCCGGTTCGTTGATGACCGCAGTGAAGGAAGAAATTCCAAACATTCCGAGGTTGGAGACGGTAAAGGTTCCGTCCGTGTATTCCCCCGGTTTGAGTTTTCTCTCTCTTGCTCGGGAAGCAAGTTCTTTTATCTCGCGACTGATCGCGGTCACATTTTTCTGATCCGCGTTTCGAATATAAGGAGTGATGAGTCCGCCCTCGATGGAAACCGCGACACCGATATCGATCCTTCCGTGCTCAAGGATATGATCTTCTCTCCAAGAAGAGTTGACTTCGGGAACTTCCCTCAAACACAAAGAACAAACCTTGAGAATGAGGTCGTTGACGCTGATCTTATCGTGACCTTCGAGTTTTAGATCCTTGTTGATCGAATTTCTGAGATGATCGATCGGTTCCGCGTCGACTTCCATCGTAAGATAAAAATGAGGAATCGTGGATGTAGAATGAGCCAGTCTTGTTGCGATGGTCTTTCTCATTCCTGTCAGTTCCAACTTTCGATCCTGACGTTTCACAAAATGGGTTCCTTTGCCTCCGGATTCTTGAAAAGAAAGAATGTCTCTTTTGATGATTCTTCCTCCGGGACCGGAGCCAAGGACCTCGTCTAAGTTGACTCCGCTTTGAAGCGCAAGATTTTTTGCAAGAGGTGAAGCCTTGATCGTTCCACCAAAATTCTTTCCCTCTCTTTGAGAATGAAAATCCTCTTTCCGAGTTTCATCGGGTTCTCGAACAACCGAAGCCACCGGCTTTTGTATTTCTATCTTTTTCTCAGGAACGGACGAAGTAGTTGTAGGTGCGACGGAAGAAACTTCGGGAGTTGGATTCGAAGCGGTTTCTTTTTTTGCGGGAATGGATTTTTTTGCGGTTTCGACTAACGCAGAAATGTCTTCTCCGGTTTTTCCGATGATGGCGACGGGAGCTCCTACAGGAAGAAGGGTTCCTTCCGGCGCGAGAATTTCGAGAAGAACCCCGGATTCAAAGGCTTCCATCTCCATGACTGCCTTATCGGTTTCCACTTCCGCCAAAATTTCACCCGGAGAAACTGAATCTCCGTTTTTTTTGAGCCAACGAACGATCTTTCCCTCGGACATCGTCGGACTGAGCTGAGTCATTTCTGCAATTTTAGCCATTTTGAATATTCCTTGCTCTCATTACTCGAGCATTTCTCTGACTTTGGCGATGATCTTCTCTTCACTCGGAAGAGAGGCCTTTTCCAAATTGGCGGCGTAGGGCATGGGAACGTCTTCTTGTGTAATCCTTTCCACGGGAGCGTCCAGATGATCGAATGCGTTTTTCTGGATTAGATAGGCTACTTGCGCGCCAAAACCCGCCACTTCCCAACCTTCTTCCACGATTAGGGCGCGGTTCGTCTTTGCTACGGACGCGTAGATTGCCTCTTCGTCTAAAGGACGGATCGAACGAAGATCCAAAACTTCCACGGAAATTCCTTCCTTGGCGAGTCTTTCTGCGGCGGGAAGAACATACATCAACGCGCGAGACCAGCTAACTATCGTTATATGAGAACCTTCCCGTTTTATATCGGCCTTACCGAAAGGAATCGAATATTCTTGATCGGGAACTTCTCCGCGACTTCCGTATAAAACTTCGCTTTCGATAAAAATCGTCGGATTGTTGTCGGCGATGGCGGTCTTTAAAAGTCCGCACGCATCCGCCGGCGAATAAGGCGCTATCACCTTTAAACCGGGGATATGAGCATACCAACTTTCAAACGATTGAGAATGTTGAGCAGCGAGTCTTCCTCCCGCCCCTCCCGCTCCTCGGAACACGATCGGAATCGGAAACTGACCCGCGCTCATATAATTCATCTTAGCAGCCGAGTTGATAATCTGATCGATCGCGACAAGGGAAAAGTTCCAGGTCATAAATTCGATGATAGGACGTAAGCCGATCATTGCGGCTCCGATCCCGACTCCGGCAAAACCGTTCTCCGAGATGGGAGTATCGATGACCCTTTTTTCTCCGTATTTCGCGAGCATTCCCTGAGAAACCTTGTAGGCTCCGTCGTAGTGTCCGACTTCTTCTCCCATGAGAAAGATGTTAGGATCCTTATCCATTTCTTCGCACATCGCGCGGTTGAGCGCTTCTCTGTAAGTTAGGATCGCCATCAGACATTCTCCGCGTAGACGTTTTTATACAACCAACCTAACGGCGGTTCTTCGCTTTTTTCCGCGAATTGAATCGCGTCTTCGACCCTTGTTTGAAGATCTATATCTAATTTTTCTAATTCTTCTTCTTTCCATTCGGCGTGAAGAAGGTCGTCCTTTGCTTTCAAAAGCGGATCGCTCTGTTTGTAACGATCCAATTCTTCTTTGGTTCTGTATTTTGCCGGATCGGACATCGAGTGACCTCTGAAACGATACGTGGAAATTTCCATAAGAGTAGGGCCTTCTCCTCTGCGAGCTCGTTCCACGGCGACGCTTACGTGGTCTCGAACCTTACGAACCTCGTCTCCTTCGATATGATCTCTTGCGATATCATATGCGCCCGCTCGAACCGAAACGTCTTTGACGGAAAGCGCTCTGTATTCCGGTGTTCCCATCGCGTAGTGATTGTTTTCACAGATCATCACAAGAGGAAGTTTCCAGATCGCGGCGAGATTCATTCCTTCGTGAAAGGATCCGATGTTCGCTGCTCCTTCACCAAAAAAACAAATTGTGACTGCATCCGTTTCTTTGAACTTGGAAGCGTACGCGATTCCAGCCGCGAGAGAGATATGTCCTCCCACGATTCCATGTCCGCCCATGAAATGTTTTTCCTTATCAAAAAAATGCATGGAACCTCCGTAACCTTTGGAGATTCCTGTTTTTTTTCCAAAGAGTTCCGCCATGAGTGAGTTCGGATCCAAACCTCTTGCGAGCGCGTGTCCGTGATCTCGATAGGTGGAAACGATGTAGTCTTGTTCTTTGAGGGCCGCGATGGAGCCGACTCCAACCGCCTCTTGACCGATGTAGAGATGGCAGAAACCTCCGATCTTACCGGTGCTATAGGATTTGGCGGCTCCTTCTTCGAATCTTCGGATGAGAAGCATTTGTTTGTAGAGTTCGAAAAGGTCTTGGGTTTCTTTTTTAGTTTTTGGTTGGCTCATAATATAATGTAGATCGCGAAAACAATCGCAAAGTATCCGTGTGGAAGGAGGATATGCAAACGGATTTCATTTCAATCTGAAAAAAATTCGAAACTGGAGAATGGAACAAAAATATTCTTTTCCTAAAGAGAACGATCCGTTTTTCTTTTATTGCATGCATCCCGTCCGAACAATCTTACTCACTGAAGACGAACCTGGGATCCGCGATACAATTCGTATCGTATTAGAATCGGAAGGATTTCGTATGCTTTCGGCTATGACAGGCAAAGACTGTCTTTCTCTTTTGAAAGAATCTCCGGATCTACTCGTATTAGACGTGGGCCTTCCGGATGGAAGCGGATTTGAAATTTTAAAAGAACTTAGAAAAAAACATTCGATTCCGGTCATTCTCCTAACTGCCAGAGAGTCCGAACTGGATCGTGTTCTTGGTTTGGAATTAGGCGCCGACGATTATATGATAAAACCCTTTAGTCCAAGGGAACTGGTCGCAAGAATTCGAGCCGTACTCAGAAGATACGACGGAAATTCGGAAGAAAAGCAAACCGAGTTTTTTACGGATGAGGATCGTAAGGTGATTTACTATTACGGTAAATCCTTGCCACTCACTCCTTACGAATACAAAACTCTGCTCTTATTTTTAAAACGGCCCGGTAAAATTTTCACTCGAGAAGAAATCATGGACATGGTTTGGACCGAACCGGGGGATAGTTTCGATCGAGCCGTGGATACCGTAATTAAAAACATTCGAACTAGATTGAAAGAGGTCCGGAGCGACCTCGATCCGATCGAAACCAGACGGGGTTTGGGTTACGGATGGAAGGTTACGTTATGAGTCTTTGGATTCGAATCGTAATCGGTTTTTTTTTGCCTTTTCAGCCGGCTATTACTACTTCGTAGATAAAATCGAAAAATCGATTCGACCTCGTTATATGGAAACGGTGGAGGAATCGATGAATGACACCGCCCACCTTTTCGCTTCTTTATTGGAGAAAGAATTTTACAAAAAAAAGTCTACGTTAGGCGAAGTCTCCGATCGGATTCTTTCTCCGATGTTTAGAACCGCGAAAGAGAGAACTCTAAATTCTAAAATTTTCGAAGTAATCAAGAAGAGGGTGGATCTACAACTCTATGTTACCGACGAACAAGGAATTGTAGTCTACGATTCGGAAGAATATCGAAAGGGACAGGATTATTCAAAAAAGAACGACGTATATCTCACGTTAAAAGGAAAATACGGAGCGAGGTCGAGTTTGTTAGCCGCTTCCGATCAGGAGGGAGCGTTATTCGTCGCGGCTCCGATTCGGATGTCAGGAAAAACGATCGGCATTCTTACCGTCATCAAACCTAAGAGTAGCTTGATTCCTTTTATCGAATCTGCAGAGGAGAAATTTTGGAGCCTAAGCCTCTACGTGGCTTTATCCATCGTCGTTTTATTTCTCATCGTTGTTTATCTGATATTCTCACCGATACGGAAATTATCCGAATATGTTTCCGCGCTCCGATCTAAAAAACGGATTCCTTTTCCAAGAATAAACGTTTCTGAAATTCGAGGTTTGGGAGAAGAGATGGATCAATTGTTTCGCGAACTCGCGGGCAAAGAATACGTGGAAAATTATGTACAATCCATGACCCATGAAATCAAAAGTCCTCTTTCTTCTCTGTTAGCTTCCGCGGAGTTGATCGCCGAGAATCCCGATCGTATGAATTCTTTAATCTCTAACATTCAATTGGAAGGAAGAAGAATTCAAATGATTCTAGAAAAATTATTGGAATTCAGCGCGCTTGAGAATCTATTCCAATTGGAAAAAGTTCCGAATTTAGATTTGCAGACGATCGTCCGAGAAATCATTTCTTCCGCAACTTCAGAGGCGATTCGAAAAAAAGTAAAGATTCAAGAGTTAAGCGAAACCGTATGTGTGGAAGGAAACTCTTTCTTTTTAGGAATGGCTCTTCGGAATTTAGTACAAAACGCTTTGGATTTTTCAAGCCCCGGTTCTCAGATAACGGTTCGTTGCGGAAAAAAGAACGATCTTCCTTTTTTAGAAGTGGAGGATTTTGGGACTGGGATTCCCGGGTATGCTTCGGAAAGAATTTTTGAAAAGTTTTATTCTCTACCGCGTCCCGATACCGGTCGCAAAAGTTCCGGATTGGGTCTTGCCTTTGTAAGAGAAATCGCAAAATTACACGATGCCGACGTGGTGGTAAAAAATGGAAATTCTATCGGAGTAACCGCTCGCATCGATTTCAAAAATAGTTCTCAAAAATAATATCCTCACACAATCCTCACAATCCGCTCATTCCTCTCTCACTTCCATCCCGCATACTTTTTCGGCAAGGAGAACGTATGTTTAAAATTCAATCGTCCGTAAATTTTCGGATCTTCATTCTTGTTCTGTTGTTATCCGGATTTTTGATCCCGATTCAGATGGTAGTTTCGCTGGTCTCCGAAAGACAACAAAGAGCGGTGGAAACTGCGGAAGAGGTGAGTTCCAAGTGGGGGGGATCCCAAACTGTGGCCGGTCCGTTCTTGGCAATTCCTTACAAAGTATATAAAGAAAAATTAAAAGGCCAAAATGGAGAAGACATTCTCATCGGAGAAGACGGCGAAATGTATTTTTTTCCGGAAGAATTGAATCTGGAAACGGATTTAAAGACTGAAAGAAGAAAACGCGGAATTTATGAGGCTATCTTGTATGGAGGAGATCTAAAAATTCAAGGGAATATCAACCAACCTTTAGTTTCCGATTTTCCTGAAAATACGAAAAGTATTCTTTGGAACAATGCACGTATGGTCGTTTTTGTAAGCGATCCGAAAGGGCTAGGTAGCGATATCGAATTTGTTTTAAACGGAAAGGGAAAAACATTTCAGCCGGGTTCTGCTTCCCGCATTTTTACTTCCGGTTTACATTCCGAAATCAAACTTTCCGAATCAAATGCGCCTCTGACGTTCCAAATCAAAATTCCAATCCAAGGTTCGAATTCGATTCATTTAGCTCCTCTTGGAAAAAAAAGTAAGATTCAAATCACCTCGGACTGGAAGGATCCATCGTTTGAAGGAAACCTTTTACCGAAGGAAAGAAATATTTCCGAAACTGGGTTTCAGGCTCTATGGGAATCTTCGTATTTTTCCAGAGATTATCCGCAAGTCATTTCATCAAACGGAGAAACGAGTTTTGACACGATTCTCTCTTCCTGTTACGGAGTTCGATTGATCGTTCGAGCGGATCAATATCTGAAACTGGAGCGGTCTTTGAAATACGCGATATTGTTTCTTGGCGCCAGTTTTACACTTTTCTTTTTATTGGAAATCTTTGGAGGGAAAATTCTTCATCCTTTTCAATATCTTATGATTGGATTTGCGATGATGGTCTTTTACATTCTGAACTTGTCTTTATCCGAACATTTGGGTTTCGCATTTTCTTATATAGCGGCCTCTCTTGCGGTCTCTTGTCTGATCGGTTATTATTCCGGTGCGGTTTTGCAAAATACGATGAAGGGACTCATTGCGGGCGGATATTATTTAGGATTGTATTCCTTTTTATACGTTATACTTTCTTCAGAAGACAGTTCTCTCTTGTTGGGTTCCATCGCGGTCTTTCTGTTTTTGGCGCTTTTGATGCACTTAACCCGGAAGATCGACTGGTATTCTTTTGGATCCAGAAAAGACACAGAGTAATCAAAGTCTATTTTATCCCTGCTCTTTGAGAGCAGGGTGTCTTTTTGCCAATTTTTCGGAAGTAGCGGCTTGAAAAAAATGGGATTTCCGGAAAAAAACACCGTTATGGATTTCCTTACATGGTTCGAAGAAATCTATAGCTCCTAATTTTTTTAGAAAAAAACAAAAAAACACGACTCTCTAAATGGGCCATTTTAGCTAAAAACCTTCGAAAAAGGTCTAAAATGAATGAAATGAGTTCATTATCATAAATTTAATCCTCACCCTCCAATCACCGAAGATAGAGTAGAAAGAAAAAGACCATATCGGATTCGTCCGAGGTGATTTGATTCTTACAAATATATAAATCGATTAGGCCAAAACCAAACTCACAAAGGGCTCGGGCACGGATGCCAGAGTCGTGATCAGTTTCAAGGAGGAAACCCATGATCATCAATCACAACTTAGCCGCGATCAACTCCCATCGCGTTCTGAAGTTTCAGAACAACGAAGTAGCGAAGAATATGGAAGCTCTCTCTTCCGGTATGCGAATCAACCGCGCCGGTGACGATGCTTCCGGACTCGCCGTTTCTGAAAAAATGAGAACGCAGGTAAAAGGTCTCAGACAAGCTGAGAGAAACACTGAAGACGGTATGTCTTTGATCCAAACTACTGAAGGTTATCTGCAGGAAACTAACGATATCATCCAAAGAGTTCGGGTTCTTGCAATCCAGTCTTCTAACGGAATCTACAGCGCTGAAGATCGCCAGATGATTCAGGTTGAAGTTTCTCAACTTGTCGACGAGATCGATCGTATCGCTTCTCAAGCGGAATTCAACAAGATGGCTCTCCTTCAGGGGGACTTTGCAAGAGGTTCTAGAACTTCTTCCATGTGGTTCCACATCGGGCCGAACCAGCACCAAAGAGAAAGAGTGTATATCGCGACTATGACTGCGAAATCTCTCAATCTTATCAAAGCTGACGGTTCACTCCTGACGCTGTCTACTGCTGAATTTGCAAATGAGTCGATCGGAACTCTGGACGACGCTCTGATGAAAATCAACAAACAAAGAGCTAACCTCGGAGCATACTTCAACAGACTGGAACACGCTTCCAAAGGTCTGATGGTTGCTTACGAAAACATCCAGGCTTCAGAGTCGAGAATCAGGGACACAGATATGGCGGAGGAAACCGTTGCATTCACTAAGAACCAGATTCTGGTTCAATCGGGAACTGCAATGCTTGCTCAGGCTAACGTAAGACCTCAGTCGGTTCTCCAGCTTCTTAGATAATAGAGCGGAGAATTACTGACCGGAAGAGGAGCACATCCTTTGGGATGTGTTTCCTTCCGGAATTGATTTATAAATTCCATCCGGTCCGTTTTGATCCGACCTTATTTAAGAAAGCCGCGTAACGCGGCTATTCGTGTTTGGAGATTCCCGAAAGTACGATAGAAAGTTAGCAGTAAAGAATATTCTCAACTTAGAATATTCGCTTTCTATGGTCCTTTAGGGCCAAAGAGGTTCGTTGAAGTAATCAGTTTTTGATAATCTAATATTCTCCGAGGTAGGACGCCTGGTCTGTCAGGTGGTCTGATTTACTGTCCATCCCGGAGCACCGGACAGACCATGTCCGGCCGGCAGATAGGGAGATTTGCCGGTTCATCTCTACAAAGGAGTGTAGAATGATTATCAATCACAACCTGAGCGCGATCAATTCGCATCGTGCTCTTAAATTCAACGAGCTTGCTGTAGACAAGACGATGAAGGCTCTGTCTTCCGGTATGCGGATCAACTCCGCTGCGGACGACGCTTCCGGACTCGCTGTTTCCGAAAAGCTACGGACCCAAATCAACGGGCTTCGTCAGGCTGAAAGAAACACCGAAGACGGAATGAGCTTCATTCAAACTGCCGAGGGTTTCCTCGAACAGACGTCGAACATCATTCAGAGAATCCGGGTGCTCGCCATCCAGACCTCGAATGGTATCTACAGCAACGAAGATAGGCAGCTTGTGCAGGTAGAAGTATCTGCGCTGGTGGATGAAGTCGACCGAATCGCTTCTCAGGCTGAGTTTAATAAATTCAAGCTTTTTGAAGGTCAATTCGCGAGAGGATCCAGGGTCGCTTCCATGTGGTTTCACATGGGACCGAACCAAAATCAGCGTGAGAGATTTTTTATCGGCACAATGACTTCGAAAGCCCTGAAGCTTGTAAAAGCTGACGGGAGACCGATCGCGATTTCTTCTCCGGGAGAAGCCAATGACGTGATCGGGCTGGCGGATGCGGCTCTTACGAAGATCATGAAGCAGAGAGCGGATATGGGAGCTTATTACAATAGGCTTGAATATACCGCAAAGGGTCTGATGGGCGCATACGAAAATATGCAAGCATCCGAGTCCAGAATTCGAGACGCTGATATGGCGGAGGAAGTTGTCTCGCTGACCACAAAACAAATATTAGTGCAGAGTGGTACGGCAATGTTGGCGCAGGCAAACATGAAACCGAATTCAGTTCTCAAGCTTCTGCAGCAGCTCTAAGGAAGCCTTCCAGGAGGGAAGGTAGAAAAAAGGTTCCACCGGGAGGCATCGCTCTCGGTGGATTTTTTTTGTATATAATCATTAAGAATCTCGGGCGGAATGAAATCAAAAGACGAACCACTTCAGCATCCGTCTTCTGAAATTAAATACGATTCTAATTCAGGATCGGCTCCGGAACTCTGTTTTTAACTGCCTTTAAGGATTTTAGATACGCATAGATATCTTTGAGATCCTCGTCGCTCATAGGATTTACATTTCCCATCATAATTGGACCCATAGGAGGAAGAAGCGGTCTTCCGTTCCCCATTCTTTTTTGTGTTCGGACGGTTTTGATGAACATATCTTCCGTCCAACCTCCGATTCCGGTTTCCGGGTCTGGGGTCAAATTCTTTGCAAAGGAAACTCCCCAAGGACCTACCACTGCGGTCAGGTCTCCGCTAAAGAGCAACCAAGGAGTTTTTCCGAATGCTTTGTAGTCGGGAAGTGTATTTTTTTCAGAGTAACCGGCAAGAAACATGTTCATGTCCGGTACCGGGCCTTGAGGAGTCATCGTTTTCGGAGTATGGCAGTCGCTGCATCCTCCGATCGTAATTAGTTTTTTTCCGCGTTCTATGCGGGATGAATTTTGATCTTGGGAACAGTTAGCAAAAATTGCGAAAGCCAAAATCAAGGAAGCGATTGTTTTTTTCATGAGTTGTCCTTTATTTACATTGGTTCAGACGGATTGATGATCTGAATTTTTTTTCGAGTCGGTGCAAGTTCACCGAGGGCTAAGTATTGAAATGATTTGTTTGCCTTCCTCCTAAAAGATTTGGAGGCACAGTTTCAGTCAGCGCGTAAAAAATCATCTTAAAATTAAAAAAATGATTCGTACAATATCGAACGTTAAATTATAAAAAAATGATATTCTAAAGTGACTTATAATCTAATTCTAAATTTATATTTCGATTGTGGTATGATTTTGTTTATACAGTCCGAATGGATTTATTTTTCTAAAAGACAATCCAAGAGCAATTGGGCTTAAAGAGGAATATTGTGATTCGGCTTGGCTCTATAAAACAAATTGGAGGAAGGAAAAGAATTCTATTTCAGAAAATCGTTTCGAGATGTTAGCGTAGAATTGTCCCTATGCAGGAATGGGTAAATGGGTAAAATTCGTTTTTCGAATTTTATATTTTGCGAATTTCTTTTTAAGAATACGCGATTTCATTTATAACTTATTTCTCGTTTCAAAATCAGGTGCGATCGACTTTTTAGGAGCTCCTCCTTCTCTCAAAATCAAGAAGGAGAATCAAATCAATAGATTTGAAAAAAGGATCCTGAAAACATTTTTTATCTCCAGAATTTCGGGTATTGACGGTTCTTGATCAAATTGTTAAATACCAATGCCAATACTAAAAGAATTAAAGATCCGGATAGGGCCGGAGTTAAGAGAAATTTCCAGTCCGCGTTTCCCATAAGAATTACGATCGGATCCGCTCCTGCCGGAGGATGTGTGGTCTTTGTGAGCTGCATAAGCGCAATCGAAGTGGCGACGGCAATTCCGAGTAGATACCAATCGTTTCCGAAGAAGCTGAGAATGAGGAGTCCAACAAAGGAGGAAATCAGATGACCTCCGATCAAATTTCTCGGCTGGGAGAACGGGCTTTCCGGAGCTCCAAAGAGGAGAACACAAGACGCACCGAAGGGAGCCATGATCAAAGGGTAGTCTAACGTTTTTGATAAAAGTGCGATGATGGAAATTCCAATCGTTCCTCCGATCCAAGAAAGAAGAATATGAATGGAATCCGGTCTTGGCGGGGACTTCGTGTCCGTTTTCATTTTTTGAATGAGCTGTTTCATGTATTCTTTAGTTCCTCCTTGATCAATCGAATCGTCTGTTTTAATATGGAATCCTTTAGATGAATTTTGCGCATCAAGAGGGAGCCTTGGATTCGACTAACGTAATCCTGGCTCATCTGTTCCGCTTTCTTTTTTGAAAAAAGAAATTTTAGATTGGAATAGTATACTTCTGTCCAGCGTTCAAAGAAGAATCTAATTTTTTTCTCTGCGGACTTGTGCAAAGATTTTGCCTCTAAGGAAACGTTTGCAAAGATACAACCGTCAGGATGATTCAGGAAATACTTTAGAATTTTTTCATTGGTCTGGATAATCGCGCTCGCAGGCTCCTTCCCCTTTGTATCGAAAATCTCGTTTTCAAAATAATTCTCAACTCGTAACAGAACCTCGTCTAAAATCGCTTCTTTACTTTCAAAGTAATGATAAACGCTTCCCTTGAGTAGCTTACAGGTTTTTGCAATCTCCGACATCGAAGTGGGCGTATAGCCGTTTTTACGAAATAGATCCAAAGACGCGGTGATAATTTCCTCTTTTTGATTCTTTCCCTTCACAAAAATAAACTACCAAACGTTTGGTCAAATTTCAAGAAAAATTTTCAGTGAAATCGTAAATTTAAAGAATATTGAAGAGTGGTTCGTGATTTCAGAATCTTTGACAGACACGGAAAATTTTGTGAAAAAAAAGCAGGTTCGAATCCGTTTTAAAATCGCCCTTACATCTTAGCTTTGCAAAGAGTCAACTGGAACGCGCTATACTTGGCTAAAGAGAAAACACATGGATCGGAAAAAAAGTGGGAACTCCTACAAAATCAGAGGTAAAGAATGTGCCTTGACAAAATTAGAATTTTGTGATAGAGAAAAGTCTCCCGAGCTTTCCACCACCCACCCCGCCACCCAAAATCAGGGCGGGGCGCGCGACTTTTACAGCGAATGTCGTAGTTCCGACGTCTGCTCTGAAACATCCGGTCCCCTCCCTCGTTGGGTGGAGGAGGTGAGGAGGCGGGAAGATTTGCGAAACATCCCTCTATCACAAAATCCTTCTTTTTACAAATAGAATTCTTCTCACAAAGTTTGTCGTAGGTCCTCAAATCAGTCTTAAGAGTACGAAAAAAAATGCCCGGAAAAAACTTCCCGGGCATTTTATATTCTCGGATGAGAAATAAAATTTTACTTCAGGGGTTTGAATTCTAAAGTCACAACTCCGCGAGTTGCCGATTTTACTTCTAATGATTTACTAGATAAGAAAGAAAATCCTCTGTCTTTTTTATAGACCAATTCTTCTTGAAAGAGTGAATCTTTTCCAGGATAGATCACTTCCCACTCGGAACCGTTCGTGTCGGAAGTTCTTACGTTTACTTCTTTTGCGGCGGTAAACTCGGTAAGATCATCTTTGAACTTGGTCGCTTCGTCTGCGTTCAAACCGGTGAACTTCAGAACGATCGGGTTGTTTTCAGTCAGGTTAAACCATTCTTCTTTCAACTGATTGTTTACTTTTTTAGAAACTGAAGTCGCCCATTCGGAAATAGCTTTTTCTCTGGAAACTTTTTGAGTGATATCCGCGCCGCGTCCGTCTGCAGTTCCGCTATCAACGATCTTTCCATCACCCCAAAGAAGAACTACTTTGTAAGTTCCGGTAGCCGCCGTGTTATAGATGGTTCTTTCGAGAGCCTTTCCGTTTACGGAGTCAAGAGGTTGTTGGTCTTCTGTTTCCACAGTTGCAAGAACCAAAACTTCAGCTTGAAGAGCTTCCGCAAGAATTTTGATCAAAGGGGAACCTTCGACTTTCTCAGCGTCTACTTGATTCTTACCGACTTTTTTTGCAGTAAGTGCAGGATCGATGATCTTGTTTCCGTTTTTCTTGAGAGCCTTTATGATTTCCGCTTCTCCGAAATTATTCGGACCTGCTGGGATCACGGGAACTCCCGCAACTTTTCCAAGAACTAAAACTGCAACTCTTGGATTTCCAACGTCGGCGAGAAGGTTGTCAACCGCAGTGGAGATTTTAGATTCTTCCACTTCACATCTTACTGTGAGTTTCAGCATCGGTTGTGTATCGATCTTTCCTTCGGCTTCATCGATGATATCGTAGCTTTTTACGAAAGCATCGGTTTTAGAAAGAAGGCTAGAACCTAAACTTTCTCCGTCGGAAGCCTTGCTCTTGTTGCTGATTTCTTCTCCGATCACTTTTCGAACCGCGTTGATTTTCGCGTCTTTCAAAGCTCTTTGTTTTGCGATTTGTTTGTCGCCGTTGTAGATCGGAGCCTCGCCGATCACGGTAACTTTGTTACCTTCTTTTTCATACATCTCTTTCTTCTTTCCACGAGTGGATCCGGAAGAACCGCAGTTGACTGCGAACGTAATAACTGCTAGGGCTGCGATGAGCCTAATGGTAGGGAAACGATTCATTTTGTCGTTTTTCTCCTTGAAGAATAGGTTTGAGGGATTTTCTTAAACAAAATAGGAATTTTCGGATGCTCTACACAAAAATAAAGAAAAAATTCTTTCTCTTAGTCATTTTTTTTCTCTTCCTCCCTTCGGTTGCCTGCGCAGAAAAAGGATTTCGTAAACATATCTCGGATTCTAAGCTCGTTCCTTCTGAAAACGAATTCTACTCAAGTATTCTTCCCGGACTCTCAGGAAAGAATGTCATTCTTATCACAAATCCATCCGGAATCGGAAGAAGTCCCGAAAGGATCATCAAAGAATTTAAAAAACACGACGTAAAGATCAAACATCTCATCGGACTGGAACATGGATTCTTGGGTTTAGAAGAAGACTTTAGCAAATCTCCCGTAACCGTTGACGAGTTTTTCAATCTCCCCATCTATCATATCTATCGAGTCAAGAACGCAGAACTTCCGGCGATTCTCAAAGGTGCGGACGCGATTCTTTTCGACGTGCAAGATATGGGAATGAGATGTTACACCTATCTCACGGTTTTAAAAAGAATCATGGATGGAATTCCGGATCCAGCTTCCACGAGACTGATTTTACTGGATCATGTAAATCCGGCCTTGTATCTAAAAGGAAGAGGGGAGATTATCGATAAAAAATTTCTTAACTTCGCCGGAGAATTTCCTTCTCTCTTTTTCAGCGGACTTACTCTGGGAGAATCCGCGAACTTCTACAACAACGAATACCTCGCAAAAAAAGTTCAGTTGGAAGTTCTTTCTCCAAAAAATGCAAAACGTTCTTTTGACTGGGACAAGGAAGGAATTCCTTGGACGACTCCTTCTCCCAATCTTCCGATGGTGGATTCCGCGATCAACTATCTCGGTCTTGTTTTATTAGAAGGTGTGAATGTTTCAGTAGGACGCGGAACGACCGCTCCCTTTGTCTACTTCGGAGCGCCTTGGATGATGGAACCCGAAAAATTAGCCGAAGAATTAAATCAGAATTCCGGCGGAGATTATTACTATCAGACCGTATTTTTTAAACCAGTCTTCGGGCCTTTTAAGAATGAAATCTGCCGAGGTCTTCGTCTAACCGTTGTCAATCGGAAATACGATCCTTTGAAGATGGCCTACAAGTTGATCACTGGAATCAAAAATACTTACGGGAAGGATTTTAAATGGAGATCTTATCCTGACGGAACCCACAATATCGATTTTCTCTGGGGAACTTCTTCTTTTCGTAATGCGATCGAATCCGGAAAAACTTACGATCAGTATTCAGAATTTTTGAGTTCTACCGAAAAAGAATACAATGAGAAGATCAAAAAATACTATCTCTACTAAGATGGAAAGATTTAAAACGACATTTTTACAAACGATCCTCGGTTTTAGTATATTCTTCTTTTTGAATGTTCCAATAGGAGCTGACTCCGGCTCTTGGAAGGAATATCAGTTACGGGATTTGATCGGAAGATTAAAATACTATACCTTTGCCAAGGTCGCTCAGAGTCTTCGAGGAGTTTATCCGACGAGCCAGGAACAACAGTGGGAGATATCCAATTGTTTTGTCTCAGTTCCCGAACTTCCGGGGCCTTTTTTCTGCGGATTACTTCGGCACCAACATCCGACTTCTTCTCAGGATCCGACTCAAAATGTAGAAACGGGGCCGGTCGCAGCCTCGAAAGAATTTAAGAATATTCAACTTTACACCGGAACTACGATTTCTGGTAAGAATGTGGTACAAATCACCTCGGACGAAAATCCGGGGGATTCTCTCCGTGCCTTTTATCTTTCCAGCGGTCACTTGAGCCACTACGAATTTCAGGATCGAATTCTCATTTTTGATTGGTCAGGTTCTAAGCTGAATGGTATTCTGGAAGTGAAAGTGGATCCGATTTTAAGACCGCTTTCCGGAAGAGAAATCCTATTTCCATGAAACAAAACGTCTCCGGTTTTTTAAGAATGATGGATCACGAAGGAATCGATCCGGTCCGTTATATCTGGAACTGGGCGACTTATGAAACCGAGACCTCCGAAAAACAGGAAAGTCATTTACAAGAAGATTCTAATATTCTAAATTCTCTCGGTAAAAAATACAAACTCGAGTTTACGGGAAGAATCCGTTGTGTTTCCTGCGGACGTATCACCAAAAAAAGTTTCAACCAAGGAAACTGTTTTACGTGTTTTCAAACGCTCGCGGAAAACGATCTCTGTATCCTAAGACCCGATACCTGTCACTTTCATCTTGGAACTTGCAGACAACCGGATTGGGGAGATTCTCACTGCTTTCGACCGCATACGGTCTATTTGGCGAACAGTTCTGCGATCAAGGTGGGAATCACAAAGGAGAATCCGGTTTCCAACCGTTGGGTGGATCAGGGAGCCGTCCAAGGAATTCCTTTGGTGGAAGTGAATTCGAGAAGGGACGCGGGGATCATTGAAAAAGAATTGTCCAAGGTTTTATCGGATCGAACGACTTGGCAGAAGATGGTCTCTGGGGATCCGGAGGAGATCGATCTTTCCGAAAGAAAAAAAGAATTCTTACAAAAGATTGAGGACTTGGATTTTGATCTCGACTACAGGGTGTCGCCTCAAGAAGAACCGACTCGAATTCGATATCCGGTTTTGCATTTTCCTCAAAAAATTCTTTCCTTATCTCCGGAAAAAAATCTCGTCATCGAAGACGTCCTTACCGGGATCAAAGGACAGTATCTCCTCTTTCAATCCGGGGTCATCAATATTCGCGCTTACGGCGGATACGAAGCCACTCTCAGCGTAGAATAAAAATTCTGCTATGATTCTAACTTCCTCCCGGAAAAGAATGTTCCGTATGAAAAAGATCGTAGTGAAGTTAGCTCTATTCATAACCGTCGTTTCGTTCTGGGGCTGCGGTGTTATTATCGAATCCGTCGTTCCGATTGAATTGGATCTGCAAATCGGAAAATCATTTTTAGAAAACGCAAAAGACGGAAAGGAAGGAATGCATATCCTAAAGAATGCGGTCCTCGAAAAGTATGTAAAATCAGTAGCCGATAAAATTTTAAAATCGGATAAGATCCAATACAAAAAAGAATTCCCTTATAAAATTTCCATCCTCGAGGACGATGATACGATCAACGCCGTCTGTACTCCGGGCGGTTATATTTTTGTCTATACCGGACTTTTAAAGTTAATCAAAGACGAGGCAACGCTCGCTGCCATTCTCGCTCACGAAATCGCACACGCCGAAAAAAGACATTCAGTGAAACAGATCATCAGCTCTTTGGGAATCTACTTTACGATTTATATCGGTCTTACGATTTTTTTAGGCTCGGACGCGGCCAATCTCATCAACTTGGGTTCGAGAGTGGGCGGAGAAATTTTGACCCTCGCCAACAGCCGCTCCGCAGAAGCGGAAGCCGACGAAATGAGTTTTGAATATTTGAAATCCACGAAATACTATCCGGGCGCACTGGAATCTTTTTTTGTTCTTATCGAAAAGAAAGAAAAAGAAGAAGGCGGAGTGGATCCTGACAAACGTGTGATTAAATTCTTATCCACACATCCTCTGAACGAAGATAGAATCGCAGAAAATCAAAAACGTCTGGATAAGATCGGAAATCCAAAAGCGACTTCTGAAAATCTCTATTCCGCTCGATATCAATCCGTAATGAAACGGGCCTTCGGCGAAGACGAGTGATCCTCGATACGAACTTAATGAAAGACTACCTGAAATCCCTTCGTCGAGGGGATTGATTTTTCTGAGTTACACTTCCTTGACTTTTCACGAGGGGAAAAACAGAAAACCGATCGGGGAGGGTTTGCCTTGGGTCGGGTTCAGAATCGACTCTTGCACAAAGAGCTGGCCTTTTGAGGAACTTTGTAAGAAGCGTATCGAAGGGAAAACTTCTTGTATTCTAATTTGGCATAGATAAAGTTTCTCCATCTATGCGCCTGGAACACAAACTTAAAAAATGGGTGGAAGCGGGGCTGATCGGTTCGGAACAATCCGAATCAATTCTCCGTTTTGAAGAAAACAAAAAGACTCCTTACTTATATTATTCTTTTCTAATTTTGGGAGTTGTGGTGATCGGAATCGGGATTATCGCGGTCATCGCTGCCAATTGGGAAGAAATCTCGGACTTCATTAAGTTAGGCGCCGCGCTTCTCCTCTTGACTTCGATCGGAATCGCCGGATTTTTAAAACGAGAGAATCCGAATCTTCTCACGGTGTTGATCGTCCTCAATTCCATTTTGATCTTGGGAATGATCGGACTCATTTCACAGGTTTACAACTTAGAAGGAAAATACTACGAAGCTGCTATGCTCTGGTGTATTCTGAATTTCTTATTTTTGATTTCTACGGATTCCAAAACTTTTCTGCATCTTTGGCTCATCGGCTTTCAGGTCTTTCTCACGGGTTGGATTTTGGAACGGGAACATTCGATTGAAACGATGTATTGGATCGAATTTTTTTATCTTTCGACGGTCGGATACTTTACGCTTTGGTTGAGCTCTGAAAAGTTTTCTTTGGATTCGAGAAAAGGAAGTTTGTTTTTATGGGCCGTTTTGTTTTTAGTCGCGGGAAGTTCCTATCAAGGTTTTGTGGAAAAAATATTGGAGAGCACAGGTTGGAGTCATTCTCTCGTTGGGTTTCCTTGGTTGAAACTTTGTTTCCGTTTGCTCGCGCTCGTTCCCGCCGGATTGCTTCTCGTTTCCAATAAGGACTTTTCGATCAGCCAGAAAAAGTCTTTGGCTTTGAGTTCTTTCTTTTTGTTTTTTCTTTATTTCCCGTTTCCGTTTCAATACGTTCCGATCACGTCCATACTCTCCTATGTTTGGAATTATTCGATCTCCTTGCTTCCCGCGATATTGTTTATTCTTTTTTGGTTAGGAATCGCGTCCGCGTTTCGTTCCCACAAAAAGATCTTTGATCTTTCGATAGCGATCATCGGAGTTCGATTCTTATTTTTTTACTTCGATGTCTTTGGTTCATTGACTTACACCGGATTTGGTCTGATTCTTTCCGGGCTTTTGATCATCGGTTTGACGGTCGGTTATTTAAAATACAAGGGTAAGGTAAGAAACCTACTCGGAGGGGAAGAATGAGAATTCTAAAGTATTTATTACTGATCTCTTTTGGAATTCCGATTTTATTCTTCGCTTCGGAAATTTTATATCTCGAATTTGCAAAGAAGTCAGGGAAAGAATTGATTCTTCCGATCCAAGGATACGATCCGAGAGATCTCCTTGCGGGACACTATCTTCGATACAGTATATCTTTTCAGACGGAGTCGGTTTGTCCCGAGACCGATCGTGAAGGAATTTTAAGAAAAACGAAATCGGAAGTATCGCATTGTCTCTGTTATTCTCATTCCGGAAAAATTTTGGAAGGGGAAGGGCTCTTTGTTGAAAATTGCGAGCCGGATACTCTGAAGAGTCGTGAACTTTGCCGGGTGTATCTTCGCGGAACCTGCGATTACGGAAGATTTAAGATTGGAAACGAAAGATACTACGTAAACGAACAAAAGGCTCGCGAATACGAGGTTCGTCTTCGTAAAGAGAAAGGAGTTCACATTCGTTTGAAAGTGGACACGGAGGGAAAAGCGATTACGGACGCTCTGATTTGGGAGGACGGATCTTCGCTGTGACCTCGTTGAGACTGCAGAAATCGTTTTCTCCAAAACCCGCTTTCATTCCGGAGTCGTAAATAACGGGAAGATTTTTGAGAAGAGAAAGTTCAGTCTTGGATTCTTCTGCGAGTTCCATCGCGTGATAGACGTCCTTTCTCATGTTCTTGAGAGAAAAATGGGTTTCGTAGTTTCCACTGAACACAAAAGGAAATTTAAACTCGGCGATTCCCGATTTTGCGGCGGACTGAAGAAGAATTTCTTTTAGGGTTTCCGCATTCACTCCGGCGTTTTGAGCGAGAGTAAATCCTTCCATATACACTTCAAAGATTCCGGCTTGAATCAGATTCAATGCAAGTTTTGCTTTTTGTCCGTCTCCGACCTTCCCGCAATAGACCGTATTCTTTCCACAAGCGTCCAGGAAGAATCGAACGTCTTCCACTTCTTCCTGGATGGCGCCGATCATAAAAAGAATCTGCCCGTCTCTCGCTGCGTTTTTAGAGCCAGTCATCGGACAATCGTAGAATCTGATTTTTCTTTGAGCGCAATCTTTTGCCAGACGAAACGTGAGGGGAAGGGAAGTGGTTCCGCAGTCAAGGATGACTTTTGGATTTGAATCGAGTAAACCCGATCGTAAAACTTCCTTTTCGACGACTTCGTCTTCGGTAAGGCAAAGAATTACGAGATCGCTTTCTTTTGCGGCTTCTTTTGGGTTGTTAAAAATCTGAGAATTCTCATTTTTCAAATCCTCGATTTTTTCAGGATTTCGAGAATAGAGTCGAACCTTGTGGCCATTTTTTAGAAGATTGGAGGCGATGCCCCTCCCCATAATTCCGGTTCCTATGATGGATATTATATATTTGTTCATTATAATATATAAATAAAATAAATTATAATATTAGAAAGCGCTCAAAGCAGCTCTGATAAAGCTTGTTACGGGAGCCTGTTCTCTCGTGTCCTCGAGTCCTTCTCTGAGCTCCCGCAATACGATTTGGGCGTCCGTCAAAACGGTGTTTACGTTTTTATGGACGTCGTCGTTATTGATCAGTCTTCCCAAACTTCCGTCTCCGGTGTTGATCTTTGTCGTGATATCCGCGATGTTGGAAAACGTTCTTCGAATATCTCCGCGGTTTTCCGAAATGAGCTCCGATAAACTCACCAACGGGTCCTGCAAAACCCTTCCTTTTAAGGCCCCGACGGTTTTGTAGTCGATCATGGTCACGGGAGTGGATCTCGTCTTTAGTCTTTGTGATTCCGGATCGGTAGTTCCCGGATCGATCGATATGACGCGCCCGGTCAAAAGGCTTTCGTTTTTGATGATGATGTCATAGTTGTCGTAGAGTCTGATCTTTTCTTTTAAGAGGAGTGTGACTTCGACTCTCGTTCCGATTCCCAGATCACCGCTTTGTACTTCGAGTCCGTTTTCGTCGATTTGTATCAGTCGGATCGAGGAAACGTAGCCAAAGGGAACCCCTTGTACGGTTACTTTGTTTCCCACCTTGATTCCTTCCGCGTTTCGGAATGTGATCTTCATAAATTCTCCGCGTTTTTTCACGGGCCCGCCCTCGGTGATGATCGTAAAGTAACCCACGACTCCGACCGCGGCAGTAAAAATGATTCCTACGAGTAAATAACGCAATGAACTCATATTCTTTTCTCCTAATGGATCCCTGATCGGTCCTATTTTGTTTCCAGGATCATCGGACCCTTTGTCTTTCCGTGAATGAATTGTTGGATCAGTTCGTTGTCCGATTTTTGGATCTCTTCCGCGGTTCCGGTAAAAACGATTTTGCCCTTGTATACAAAACTGATTCTATCCGCGATCATATAGGCGCTCGACATATCGTGAGTTACTACGACTTGCGCGGCACCGGTTTCTTTTTGAATCTTAAGAACGAGTTCGTTGATCACGTTAGACATCACCGGGTCCAAACCGGAAGTGGGTTCGTCATAGAGAATGATCTCGGGATTGGTAGTGATGGCTCTCGCGATTCCCGCCCTTTTTTTCATCCCGCCGGAAATATCGTTCGGAAAGTTATCCTTTGCGACAACCATATCCACTAATTTTAGTTTTTCCATCACGATCTCTTTGATCTTTTCCTCGGTCGCAAGTTTGTGCTCCCTCAGAGGAAGAGCTACGTTATCGAACACGGTCAACCAGTTGATCAAGGCTCCCGACTGAAACAAAACTCCCATTCTCGCGCGTAGTTTTTCTTTCACCTTGTTATTCACTCGGGAAATACTTTCCCCAAAAATATAACATTCACCGGCGTCTGGTTCAAGGAGTCCCGTGATATGTTTGAGAGTGACCGACTTTCCGGTTCCGGACGGACCCACGATCACGAGGGTCTCTCCTTTTCGCACTTGGAGATCCAGTCCCGAAAGAATCTTTCTGCTTCCGAAACTTTTATGGATGTTTTTGAGTTCGATCGCGAGTGGTTCCATTTTTATTCTCTGTAAAGAAGGGCGGTGATCATATATCCGGTAAAGATGACCATCAAGAAGGAAGTAACAACCGATTCTCTTGTAGCGCGCCCGACTCCGATCGCGCCTCCGCTCGTTCTCAAACCGTGGGAACAAGAGATTGCGGAAACAATAACTCCGAAAATAAATCCTTTGAGAATTCCCACATACAAGTCTTTGAGTCCTGGGATCGAGGCGACTCGATCAAAGACGTCTCTGAAATAAGTAAAGTAGTCGATTCCCAATTGAAAATAACCTACGATCGCTCCTCCGATGATTCCGAGTATCGTCGAATAGACGCAGAGAACGGGGACCATCACTGAAAAACCAAGAATCCTAGGAAAGATCAGATAACGCACGGGATCGATGGACATCACTTCCAAGGCGTCGATTTCTTCGGAGACTTTCATCGTTCCAATCTCGGCGGCCATCGCGGATCCTATGGAAGCGGAAAGAATCAACGCGGTCATAAAAGGGGACATCTCTCGTGTGAGGGTGATCGTCATCAAAAGGCCGATCTGTCCTTCCGCGCCGAAGTCTTTTAGACCCAAGCCGGTGTTAAGCGACATGATCATTCCAGTAAAAACGGCGACGATCGATACGACGGAGATACTTCCCACTCCGGTGATATACATCTGATCCAGAATTTCTTTTCTTTTGAAAAAGCTATACGGAAGATTTAGAATACTCTCATATACTAAAAGAATCGTAAAACCGCTCGCGTAGAAAAATTCGGTGGATCTGGACTTTAAACTTTCAATCATATTTTGATAAACCAGAGTAATTGCAGATTCCGATTCGATTCGATTCTTTCATAACCGATGAGACCGTAAAGGAATTTCCAGGATGTTTTTTCGGGAGTAAGGGAAAGTTCCAAAACAAAGGGAACGCTCGCGTGAAACTCGGTTTCGGTCCATCTCTGGGAATAGGCCCTCATCAAAACTGAAAATCTTCTTTCTCCGTTGGATAGTTTTTGGTATTCTACGATCGACCAAAGAGGATCCCAGATTCGGTCCACAACTTCCGATTTGATCGGGAAAAGCGATAAAAGATTCCAGACTACGTTTCCTTCTCTGTCCTTTTGGTATTTGAAAAAAGGCCATACCTTGAGATAACGTTCGTCCCGATCCCATTGTACATAATGTCTTCTCGAATTGAAAAAGAAAGGAATCAAAAACGTATCGTCCGATTGAATGTGATACGTATCAGATTGAAGATGGAAGTAAAACGGACTCACGAACGTCGTTTGTTTGGACGCGAAGCGATAGTTTCCATAGAATGGAAAGAGAATTAACTTTTTGTAATCCTCGTCTTGGTTGCTTCCGTATTGGATAAAAAAGAAGAGGGCGTTAAAATCCTTTTCTCCGGTTCGCTTATCGTATCCGTAGCCGATAAACGATCCCAAAAGAGGGAGAATAAAAAATCCCCGCGATTTCATATTTCCCGCTTCCGAGTCTTTGATTCCAAAAAAAGGAAAGAAGATCGTATAACGAACCGGCTCTCTTTTGTCCTGAAACGTGGTTCCCCACTGAAAGAAGGGCCAGAGAAAGGAATACCGTTCATACTTTCCACGGTTGATCTTTTTGGAATAGAGAGGAAAGATTCTAAATTCTTCTCTCGTTTCCGAGGAACCGTAGAGAAAGATCGGCCACAAAACCGCGGTCGCCTCATAGTCCTTGTATTTCCAATTGGAATAGAGCGGAAAAAGCGCGAAGCTGAGTTCGGAATAAGCGATCTTGTTCCTCATTCTTCCTAAGAGGGGAAAGAAACCGAAATACTTTTCTCTCGCTGTATCACCCGATCCCCAAAATAAAAGCGGTGTCAGAACGTCCGAATCTTCTCCCGTGTCTTCGTGTAACTGAGAAGTTCCCGTGATAAAGAAGAGAAAGGTCCAGACCTTCCAGTACTTGGTTTCTTCGCTGTAATAAACAGGATAAAGAACCGTTTGAAAACGATACGCTGACTTTTCCTCTTTGTAACTCGAATAGAAAGGACGAAAGATGATTTCGGATTCTCCTGCTCGGATTTCTTTCTGATACAAAAACCAGAACTGATCATACTCCGATTTGAATTCTCCGATGGGCTTGGAAGGATATTCCGAAAAGATGTTTTCAGAGGAGAATAGAAGAATTAGGATGCAAAAGATTCTGAACTTCTTCCCGAAGTTTGGATGGAACCCATTCTTTTTGGAGAAATTTTCTTGGCTAAGATTGCAGTCTTTTTTGGTGGCAGTTCTACGGAACACAGTATCTCGATTCGAACCGGATGTTTTATTTGTAAGACTCTGCATACGATGGGACATTCGGTCAAACCCATTCTCTTGACCAAGGACGGAGGCTGGGTTGTTCCTTTAGAGTATCGGATGGAGCTTCCATTTGAGTCAGTGAATTCTCCGGATTCTTTCTTAGAAGAATTTCAAAAAAGGAATGCTGTACAAAAGACTTCGATTCTCCCTTCTTTGGACGCAGAGATCGTCTTTTTGGGCCTTCACGGGGGCAAAGGGGAAGACGGTTCCATCCAAGGTTTTTTGAGCGTTTTGGGAATTCCATACACAGGATCGGGGGTGACCGCTTCCGCGATCGCTATGGATAAGACCCGAGCGAATCAAATTTTCTTGCACGGAGGACAGAAAGTGGCTCCGTTTTTTGAAATTCATAAAGTCGATTATGAAAATTCTCCGGAGGATGCAGTTTCCAAACTTTCGAGCCTCGGTTTTCCTCAGTTTCTAAAACCCGTCGAAGGCGGTTCCAGCGTATCCACGCATAAAATCGGAGATTCTTCCCAACTTAAAACTCAGTTGGCGCTGATGTTTCAAACCGAACTCAAGGTGATGAGTCAGGCCTTTCTCGCAGGCACTGAAGTTTCCTGCGGAGTTTTGGAAAGATATCGAAACGGAGAATTGAAAACGATCGCGTTACCCGCAACCGAGATCGTTCCCGGCGGGGAATTTTTTGACTTTGAGTCCAAATACAAATCGGGTGGCTCCAACGAAATCACTCCCGCGAGAATTTCAGAAGATCAGATGAAACGTGTTCAGGAACTTTCGATAGCGGCTCATAGATCTCTGGGTTGCAGAGGTTATTCTCGAACCGATTTTATCATCGTCAACGGAGAACCTCATATTTTAGAAACGAACACGTTACCCGGAATGACAGAAACAAGTCTCATTCCACAACAAGCTGCGGCCGCAAAAATTCCGATGGAAGAGGTTTTTGCCGATCTTATCGAAATCGGATTAAAAAATTCTCTTTCTTAAGAGATTACAAAAAGCGCAAGTTTGGAAAAGAAGTTTGGTCGGAATGTAACCCGGCTTAAATCTCGGAAGTAGGCTCGGTCTTCGATCTTAAATTTTTGGATGTCGCAGAATTCTATAAAATCCAAAACCGAAAGAAAGTGAAGGTTCGGAGTGTTGAACCATCGATAGGGAAGTAGATCCGTAACAGGAGTTTTTCCGGTCGTCAAAATCGTCCAGCGAACGTTCCAGTGACCGAAGTTTGGAAACGCCACGATGACTTTTTTTCCGATCCGTAAGGATTCTTTCAAAATTTCACCCGGGTTTCTCGTTTCCTGAATCGTCTGGTTGAGAATCACAAAATCAAAACGTTTGTCCTGATGGTGTTCCAGTCCTTCGTCGATATCCCCGTGATGAACATAAACTCCGCGTTGGATACATTCCACGATGCAGTCTTCGTCCTTTTCGATTCCTTGACCGCGGATTCCTTTTTCTTTTAAGAGATAGAGAAGGGTTCCGTTTCCACAACCAAGATCCAAGACCCTCGAACCGGAAGGAATCAGATTGAGAATGTAAGCAAAGTCCGGTCTTTCTTTGAGAGTGAGATCGATGGAAGTTTTTTTTTCAGGAGGCGTCATGATCGGATTAGTTCGAACCTTCTAAAAATCCTTTTAGGATTTCGATTTGTTTCGTATTCTTCAGTAAAAAGGAATCGTGACCTTCTCCGGATTGAAGTTCCAGATAAAAAACTCTTTTGTCAGCGGCTTCCAAAGACTTTACGATTTCTCTCGACTGAGCCGGCGGATACAACCAATCCGAACTGTAAGAGACGACTAAAAATCTACAAGTCGCCGGAGAAAGGGCCGCCGTCAATTCCTTGCCCTTTCCTAAACTGTAGTGATCCAGAGCCTTGGTAACATAGATATAAGAATTCGCGTCAAACCGATCCACAAAACTTTCACCTTGATAGATGAGATAACTTCCCACCGCAAAGTCGGTTGTAAGAATGTTTCCACGAGGCGGGTTCCTGCCAAACTTCTCGCGCATCTTGTCATCGGAAAGATAAGTGATATGACCGACCATTCTCGCGAGCGCCAAACCCTTGCGCGGAGAATTTTCGTCATAGAGACCGTTGTTCCAATTCGGATCGGAGACGATCGCTTGTCTTCCGACTTCGTTGAATGCGATCTGCATCGCGGAATGTTCCGCGCTGGAAGCCATCACGATACAATTGAAAAGAGAATCCGGATAGGCAATGCTCCATTCTAATGCTTGCATTCCGCCCATAGAACCGCCCGCGACGCAGAGGAGTTTGGAGATTCCTAAAGATTCTACCAAGAGTTTTTGCGCGCGAACCATGTCCTGAATGGAAACGAAGGGAAATCGAGAACCATAGGCGGTTCCGGTTTCCGGATGGATCGAAAGAGGACCGGAAGAACCTTTACAACCTCCGATTACGTTCGAACAAATTACGAAGTACTGATTCGTATCAAAGGATTTACCGGGTCCGATATAATCGTCCCACCAACCGGGTTTTTTATCGGATTCCGAATTGTAACCGGCCGCGTGAGCGTCTCCCGAAAGAGCGTGACAGACTAGGATTGCATTGTCTTTCGAAGGGGAAAGGGCGCCGTAGGTTTCATAGGCGATCGTAACGGGAGATAAGACGGATCCGTTGTCCAAAGGAAGTTCTTTGAACTCCGCAAATTTAGTTTCTACAATTCCGATCGATCCCGGTTCATTCATACAATTTGGTTGCCACTTTCCTTTCCACCGGATAACTTTTCAGTTACTTTCTTGGACCGGCTTAGAAAAGAAAAGTGGCTTTCTATACCTAAAAAAGTTTGATTCCCTTTAGATCAAACTTTCTTCAGGGCTTCTTCCAAATCGAAAAGAATATCATCGATATTTTCCAGACCTACGGAAAGACGAACAAAGTCGGGAGTCACTCCCGCCGAAGCTTGTTCTTCCGGAGTCAACTGCTGATGAGTCGTAGAAGCCGGATGGATCGCGAGCGATTTCGCGTCTCCCACGTTTGCGAGTAAGGAGAATAACTCAAGTCCGTCGATGAACTTCTTCGCTTCCGCAACTCCACCTTTGATACCAAAACCTAAGATCGCGCCGTAGAGGTCTCTCTTATGATATTTTTTCGCAAGAGCGTAATTCTTATCCGTTTTTAAACCGGGGTAGTTTACCCAAGATACTTTTGGATGTTTTGTCAGATACTCCGCAACGGCTAACGCGTTCTCGGAATGTTTACGAAGTCGGAGAGGAAGAGTTTCCACACCTTGGATGATCTGCCAAGCGTTGAAAGGAGAAATGGCTGCTCCCGTATCTCTCAAACCTTGTACTCTCGCTTTGATAATGTAAGCGATATTCACTCCGCCGAACGGCTCGAACTTTCCAAAGACGTCCCAGAATTTCAGTCCGTGATAACTTGGATCGGGTTCGGTAAAATTCTTAAACTTACCGTTGCCCCAGTTGAATTTACCGGAGTCGATGATGATACCACCGATGGAAGTTCCGTGGCCGCCTAAGAATTTTGTAAGAGAGTGGACGACGATATCGGCCCCGTGTTCGATCGGATTCACCAAATAAGGAGAAGGAAGGGTATTATCTACGATAAAAGGAACTCCGGATTCGTGAGCCACTTTTGCAATCGCTTCCAGATCCAAGGTGTCTAACTTTGGATTTCCTAAAGTTTCCGCATAGAACGCACGGGTCTTATCGTTCACGGCCTTTCTGAAATTCTCAGGATTGGAAGGATCTACGAAGTGAACCTTGATTCCTAATTTTGGAAATGTATAGTGAAGAAGGTTGTAAGTTCCACCGTAGAGAGAAGCGGAAGCTACGATTTCCTGTCCGGTTTCCACGATATTCAAAAGAGCTAAAGTTTCTGCGGCTTGACCGGATGCGGTTGCAAGCGCGGCTACCCCACCTTCTAAAGCGGCTACCCTTTGTTCGAGAACGTCGGTCGTAGGATTCATAAGTCTTGTATAAATATTACCGAATTCTTGCAGACCGAAGAGCCTTGCGGCGTGATCCGTGTCCTTAAAGACGTAAGAAGTCGTTTGGTAGAGAGGAACGGCTCTGGAAGTTGTCGTCGGATCCGGGGTTTGACCACCGTGAAGTGCAATCGTCTCAGGTTTATAATTTCTTGGCATAGAATCTAAGTTCTCCTTTTTCGAATCATGGAATTCGTATAGAAGATGTCAAACAAAAATCTGTTATATTAAACTAAAAATCTGTTTACGCAGACGGGTTTGTCAAAAAATTTCCATTGCATTTTCTAAGGTTTCTGATTCTATACTCCGTCTGATGCCAAATCACAGCGTAATTTCTGTAATTTCGGTAGTTATAGATTCAGAAACCGGTATCGTCCGAACCGATAATGGTCCTGAGACCCTTGACGGAGAGAATTTAACGAAGATTCGCTTTCGAATCTTCAATGGATAACTGATCCAAACTATGATCAAACGCTCGAAATACTTCCTTTTATCCCTTTTCTTATTCTTTGTCGCTGCCTCCGGGCTTTTTGCACAGGGAACCCAGCTCTGGACGCCTCCCGGAAGGCAATATATGCATCCTACGGATCCTTTTACCTACGACATGGGGATCAATAAGTATGATAAGGACTATTATCTTTATGTAGCTCCGACCGCGAATTTTAATTTTGGCGGCGATTTTGGGGCCTCGCTCACGGTTCCTTTGAACTTTCTTCTCTACGATGTAGAACCCAAACAGGAAAATTCTAAGATTGGAAAACTCAGAGCCTTTGATTACAACGAAAAGAGCGATTATCTCCGTTTGATCAATAATATCTGGTTTGGACAGTTTGGAAAATATACTCCCGGAGAAATTACGTATTCTGCCTATTTGGGGAAGATGTTCGACGGTTATATCGGCCACGGAACGATCGTAAACCGATATATCAACAACCAAAGGCTGGACGTTTACAACGTCGGTCTCCAAGCGGATATGAACAGCGACTTCGGGGGGGTTCAGGTTTTTTCAAACTCGATCTATTCTCGGGAAGTCAGTTCCGCTCGGGTTTATATCCGTCCCTTTGCCGTAGGATTCAAACTATTTGATATCATCACAGGGAGATCGAAAACCTTCGCGATGCTCACGGTCGGACAAGGAAACGTCGCGGACGAGGCCGGAAGAAAAAAGGTCTACGAAGAAGTAGGAGCTGAAGAAAAAGAATCCTACCGAGCTCTCATCGAAGACCAGAAGACGAAAGAAAAAAAAGAAGAGATGATTCCCGCGGATAAGAAGCCGGAAAAAAATCAGAATCTAAAAGAACTTTTTAATCAGGATCATTTTGCCAATCGATTCGCGATCGGTTATACGACCGCGTTTGACAACAAGGCTCCCACCGAGTTGAAGTTTGATACGACGGGAAAACTTAGGGTCGACGACAACGACAATCCTCTCGTGAAGTCCGTTGAAAAACTTACGATCAGCGGCTACGACTTCGAATACAAACTTCTAAGTTCTAAATACGTGGAACTCACTCCGTACTACGACGTAAACAAGATCAAACAAATCGACGGAGCTCAGGGAACACACTACGGAGCGATCTTTCGTTTTGGCGGAAAAGATATTTATATGCAGGTCAAACCGGAATATCGGAACATGACCGCGAACTATATTCCGATGTACTTTGATAGTTTTTACGAATTGGAAAGATATCAGAGTAATCTGCAGAGCAACATTCCTCAGACAAAACTCGAGGCGGCAAAACTCAAGGATCCGGACGGACCCAAGGTCAAAGGATACTTCACTACGGTTCTTTTTAATTTTTATAAAATCGCGGTGGAAGGAAACTACGAAAACTATTCCGGACCCAATAACTCAAGGGTCTTCGTAGGTGTTTATCTTCCTCTCGGAAGTTTGGTTCTTTTGAACGGATATTATATGAAGAAAGGTTTTGATGAAAACAAAGAAGCCTTCAAACTGGACGACCGATCTCAAGGGGCGCTCGAACTCGCGATCAATCTCGGATTTGCCGCAGTTCGTCTTCAGAACGTAAGAAAATGGGTCTATGACACTTCTTCGAATCAATATGTCGCTCAGGACGAGCAGAAGGTTTTATTTTCGAGTAATCTTACTTTTTAAAAAGAGATTCTTCTTCCAATCTGGAAAGTAAAAAAGCGACCGCGGTTTCCGTTCTTAAAACTCGGCCAGAAACGTTGACGCTTTCAAATCGGTTTTCCTTCCAAAAATCGATTTCTTTTTTTACAAAACCGCTTTCCGGTCCTATCGCAACTAGAATTCTATTTTCTGAATATTCTAAATTCTTGTTTTTCCATTCTTCGGAAATTTGAGTGATCGATTTACCTTTTCTATCCAGTAAAAACCGGAAGTTGAAGTTTTGATTCTTTAACGTTTCCAAAAGAATCGTTTTCGGGTCGTTCTGAAAATCCAATTCCACTTTCGGAAGAAATATATTTTTACCCTGTTCCATTCCTTCCAATAGTTCCTTTTCGATTTCATCCGGTTTCCAGACGGGGGAGGTGAGATAGTCTTTTCGAGAATTTTTTGTAAGAAAGAATCGGATTCCACCGACGCCCCAGGTTCCCGCGAGTTCGAGAATTTTTCGGACGGTAGGAGGGCGGTTGATCGCGAGTAAGATATGAACTTCCGGAAAACGCGGTTTTGGTCTGAGGATCGGTTTGAAAGTCCCTACGATTTCCTTCGGGCCTAACTCTTCGATCAACCATTGTCCGAGACTTTGGTCTACGATTCCCGCCTTGAGACGGTCTCCGACTCCTTTATGAAGAATTTCTAATATATGTTTGATCTTGATCGGATCGATGATCCGAAAACGGTTTGAGTTTCCGATTCTCCATTCTTCTTTGCAAATGAGTAGATTCAATTTTGCAAAACAGAAATTAGATCTGAAACTTAGGGTTTGGTTCCGATTCCGCAGGAGGATTGGGAACTGAAGGTTCCGTTGGAACGGTTTCTTTCGGTTCCTGAGAAGAATTTGGAAAAGGATTGGAGTTTGGAATGTCGTTAAAAGGAGAAAAAAAACAAGTTCGAACGATTCCGATTGCAAGAAGAATCAAAAGTAGATTCCTTGCAAATCGTTTTCCCGGAGTTTGCCCCAAACTTCCAAAGTCTTGAAATTTTGTTTTGAATCCCGAGAGGGAATTTTTGAGATTTTCCCAGAACGTTTCGATTGAAGTCTTTCGATAGGGGCTGTTCGGTTTCGAATCCGTTTCTAAATATCCGGAAGCGTATTGACGAGTAGAATCCGGATCGAATAAAAATGATTCATAGCACCGCGGACACCGGACGGTCAGTTTTCCCAAATCAATGGGAATCCTGAGTTCCGTCTGGCATCGGGGACAGGGGAGAATGTAACGCACTTTTTAGTAGCGAAGAGATTCCTTCAGAGCGTCTACGTTCTCTTTGTAATTTTCGTTTCCTAACTGATCGTTATAATCGAAAATTTTTGTAAAGAGTCTATCAAACTGATCCAAGTGTTTGATATAAAATTCTTTTTTGAAAGAGTTACGGATCGGGTTTGTCTTGGTGTTTTCAACGCCGGCGAGAATGTATTTTCCAACACCTTTCTCTGCAGGAGTTTCAGGACGACCGTATTCAGGATATCCGTCTTTTTGGAAGAAAACTTCCACCTTATCGTTGTGAGCCGGTTGTGTGTTCGGTCCTCTATCGATAACTTCAGAAATAATCTTATCTTCCAAAACCATATTGTTTCTATAAATTTTTGATTTCAGCCTATTGATATTTCTTGGAGCTTCCGTTCTTGGTTCGGGGTCGTTGCTGTTTTGGCCTTCGAAGTAGATCTCCATGTATTTCGCAAGGGATCCTTGAACGGTCTTGTTCAAACCTCTTTCTTCGTCGCGGATGAAATCGTATACTTCCACACGAATACAGTTGTTTGCAGGATCTTCTTGGTTGAGAGCAGGAGTGCACTCATCGTTGTTTGCTTTCCCTTTAAAAAGAACCGTTCTAAAAGGAAGAACTCGAACTTTCATTTTCATGAGAACCGTATGACGTGTGAGTCTTTGGTTCAGTTCGAATACTTTCTCATCCAGTTTCCTTTCTGTATCGAGAATGGATGCGCCTAATTGTGCATCCGACTGTGATTTCTGATCTGCGTTGGAATTTTGCTGAGAAAATACCGCAGTTGAAATTGCTACGAGAACCACTAAAAATAACTTTTGAAGTTTCATTTCCCCTTGTCCTTAGTGAAGCGGATATTTGAATTCTGCAATTAGGTTTGCCCTAATTATAGAACCCTATGTGTATTATCGGAATAATAGACTCCGGATTGAATGAATGCACCACTTTTTATTGAAAAATCAGCGATTATTTCGAAGATACGGAGCTAGTTTCCAGATACAGTTCATACGGTGGTGGGACCGGATTCAATCCTTTTTCAATGAGGTAGGAAGCCCATTTTCTTTCCACAAGGTCGCAGAAGTCTCGGATCGTTCTTCCGGAATGTCCTTTCAAACCTTCCGATATTTGAATTCTTTCTTTTTCGGTCAGGTGCATCGCATATGTCTCCAGAACCTTTGCCCTTTCGCCCGTGTCGGGTAACGGAAAGTAGATGGTTCTATCAAAACGGGAGATAAGGGCGTGATCCAGGTCCTGTTTTCGGTTCGTCGCTCCGATGGTAATGGAATTTCTTTGGCTACTGAATCCGTCGATCTTTCGCAAAAGAACGGAAAGGATCTTACGGGTCGCTTCGAACATTCCTTCTTCTCTGCTTCCGGCCAGGGAATCGATTTCATCCAAAAAGATCAAACAAGCCGGAAATAGGGCGGCCGCGTCGAATACGTAAGCCATGTTTTGAGCGCTTTCTCCGTAGTATTTGCTCATAATGGATTCTACAGGGACGTAAATCAAGGGAAGCCCCGTCATACAGGAAACTACTCTCGCCATCGTCGTCTTTCCGACTCCAGGATCTCCTTCGAAGAGCACGGCGCGGGGACGGATATCGGTCGGAAACTTGCGGGTCAGTTTGGAAACCTCGGAAAGAAGATTCGGATTTTTGAGGGGAAGGATGATGGATTCTAAGATCTGTTGTTTGACTCCTTCGTATCCGGCGATATGTTCGAAAGTAAGGGCATTTCCTTTTTTCTCAGCTTCGATCGGATCAAAAACTTCCACTCCCAAGGCGGCCAGCAATTCTTCCGGTTTGGCAGTTTCGGTGTTATTTCCCGATTTTAAGAATTTAAAAAGCGAAAGGCTCGCGAAGAGTTCCTCTCTTGTGAAATCTCCCTTTTTTGTGATTTCGACTCGATTTTTCGTTCTTCCGGAGTAGAATCGAAATCGGATCGTATCGAGTAGATTTTTGGTTTCAAAAAGATTCTCATTGAGGGCCTGAATGCAGTAATAGCCGGGTTCAAAGGTATGAATTCTGAGATTTTCGATATGGTTTTTTAGAATCTGAAGACAATCCAAAAGGGCCGACTTGGAAATCGAAGGGACTTGGAATTCTATCTTGAGATCTTTTTTTTCGGAAGATACGATGGGAAGATCGGCGTTTGAAAATCCGAGCGCGGTCAGTTCCCCGTGAAGAAAACTTTTGGTTTTTGTAAAATCGACTTCGGAAAGCGTCAGATCTCCGGAAGAAGGCTCGGGTTTAGAAGGGGAACTCAATCGAATAATACCTCTTAAGAATCTGAAAATACTCTTGTAGGAATCTTGGATTCTGTCGATTTCTTTACTATCGGATTCGGTTAGGAGAAGGAAAAATGGGAGAAGGGTCACTCTCACAGGAAGACATAGACGCGCTTTTAACGGGCGGAGGTGGAGATGCACCGGCCGGAGGCGGCGGTGGCAGCGGGTCCGATTTTAATCTAAGTGGAGAATTGGATTCTCTCTTGGGTGGCGGAGGAAGCGGCGGTGGAGATGCCTTCGGTGGTGGGGGCGGATCGGATTCTCCTTCGTTTGCGGATATTTCCGCGGCGCTTGGACCTTCTGCGACTCCTACATCGGCGCCGAGACCTTCCAGTCGTCAATCGTCCCCGACACAATCCACAAACTTAAACTTACTCATGGACGTAAATCTCGCGCTCACCGTGGAGCTGGGAAGAACTAACATGTATATCAAAGACGTGAACGGACTCAACGAAGGCACCGTAGTGGAACTTGATAAGAACGTCGGAGAAGACTTGGACATTCTCGCGAATGGTCGTTTGGTGGGTCGAGGGAAGCTGGTAGCCATGGACGATTTTTACGGGATTCAGATCACCGAGATCGTGGATCAAAGCAGAAGATTATAATTTTATAAAAATTGTATATTCAGAATTTCTGTTGAAATAAAAAACCCGGCTTTATCCGCGCCGGGTTTTTTATTTTTAGTCTGTGATCCGTTCGAAAACGATGATTTTCCAACGAATCGTGGACTTTCGATTGTTTCTACAAAACAAGTCTTTTGGAAAAAGACTTGTAGGAGACTTTAAGTCCGGAATCGAGTAGGATTTTGGGCAGGCCTACTTTTTTCGCGGAAAGGATAAGGAATTCTTATCCCTTGGTTGAATCCACCGTTCCCAAGACCGATTTCAAGATTGAACGGAAGTTTGTAAGATTCATCGGAAGAACGATTTCCGTTTTTTTACCCGAGATCTTTTCAAATTCTTTGATAAACTTTTGACCGATTCTGAGTTTGACCGCGTCCTTTCCACCTTTTGAGTTGATGGATTGTGCGAGGAGTTCGATTCCTTTAGCGGTGGCGATGGCGATGGCTTCCACTTCTTTTGCGACCCCTTCGGCCTCGTTGATCCGTTTTTGTTTTTCCCCTTCGGACTTGTTGATCGCTTCCTCTTTGAAACCGAGAGATCGATTGATTCTCGCGTCTCTATCACCTTCGGAAAGGGAGATCTGAGCTTTTTTTGTAATCTGAGCTTTTTTCTCCTTCTCCATCGCTTCGAGAATCGACTTGGGAGGAGTGATGTTTACGATTTCATAACGGTTGACTTTGATTCCCCAGGATTCGGTGGCCAAGTCCAACACTTCGAGAATCTTACTGTTGATCGCGTCCCTCGTTTCAAAGGTAACGTCCAGATCCATCGTCCCGATAATCGCACGCATCGTAGTCTGCGCCAACTGAGAAGAAGCAAACTGATAGTCGTTGATTCCATAACTCGCCTTATGAGGATCCAAGACTTTGAGATAGAGAATTCCATCCATCTCTACTTTTACGTTGTCTTTTGTGATACAAGTCTGAGGAGGAACGTCCGTCGCTTGTTCTTTCAGAGTGTGATAGTAGGCGTCTCTTTCGATAAAAGGCCAAAGAAGATGAAGGCCGGCGTGTAAGGTTCTGCTGTATTTCCCGAATTTTTCGACTACGATACAATCCTGAGCGGAAACGATTCGGATCGAACGGTAGAGTTTATAAGCAAAGTAGATTCCGAAGAGGGTCCAGAAAATGGTAACAAAGGTATTTTGTGCGGATTGAAAAAACATCTTATTTCTCCTCCTTTCCCGTTTTGATTTCGGGAAGTTTGCCGGTCACTTTGGAAAGTCCTTCGAAAACTCCGGCGATGTTTGCGAGTTCTAAAGGAAGAATTGTCGTTTTTGATTCGCTCAAGATCGTTCCAAGTCCTGTCAGATAATCTTCGGTGATTTGGAGGTTCACGGCTTCGGAACCGCCTTCTCTGGAAATGGATTCTGCGATCATCTGGATTCCTTTTGCTTTCGCAGCGGCGATGACTTCGATCTCCAAGGCCTTTCCGTCGGCTTCGTTGATCTTTTTCATCTTTTCCCCTTCGGAGACGTTGATCGCTTCCTCTCTTTCTCCCACCGAACGGTTGATCCGAGAAAGTTTTTCTCCTTCCGAAATCGTGATCTCCGCGCGTTTTACACGTTCGGCCTTTACCTGTTCTTCCATTTCATGAAGAATTTCTTTCGGAGGAGAAATGTTTTTGATTTCGTAACGGGTGACTTTGATTCCCCAGGGATCGGTTGCTTCGTCCAAAGCGCGCACAACGTGAGAATTGATATCGTCTCTTTCAGCAAACGTCTGGTCCAAGATGAGTTTTCCGATTTCGGAACGCAAAGTAGTTTGTGCGAGTTGTTGAGTCGCGAGCATAAAGTTTTCGATCGCATACGAAGCCTTATAAGGATCCACAACCTTGAGATAAAGAATTCCGTCCACGGAGATGGAGACGTTGTCCTTTGTGATACACATTTGGGGAGGAATGTCGATCGCGATCTCTTTTAGATTTTGTCTGTATCGTACGACTTCGATGATCGGCCATAAAAAGTGAAAGCCTGCTTCCAGAGCTCCGTTAAATACTCCCACTCTTTCCACGACGAAACAATACTGTTGGGGTACGATGATAAACGTCTTTCGAATCAGATATATCAACCCAATGAAGAGTAACGTGACTATAAATCCTGCGGACATAAATTCTCCTTTTAGTCTTTTGATTTCAAATTCATTCTTCGGGGAGTTCTAACGGTTCCACGAGAAAGGTAAGATTGTCTCTGCTCAAGATTCTCGCTTGGCTTCCTTGAGGGATGCGGCTCTTCTTTGAAATCGCGTCCCATTCTACACCTTGGAATAAAACCCTTCCTCCCTTTCTTTCCACGAGGACGTCTTTTACGACGGGAACCAATCTTCCGATCTGATCGTCCGTCGGAACCGCGTGTTCGATTTGCGCCGGAAAGAGTTTTCGGATGGTCTGACTTCCTACGTAGATGAGCCCGGTGGAAAGAGAAGCCCAGATTCCCAATTGCCAACCAAGACTCAGGTCAAAAAAATAAACGATAATGCCCGTGAGAATTCCAGCAGTACCCAAAAAGGCAACGAAGGTTCCAGGGATAAAGAATTCGGCGAGAATCAAAAAGATTCCACCGCCGATCCAGATGGTCACGGGTAGATTGGAAAGAAAATCAGGCATGAAAGACGCATTCTCCCGAGTGGAGCAGATTCGTAAATTTTTTTCAGAGTTCAATCCGTTTTTTCTATTTTAAAAAAAAGGGAAGGGATCGAAATGATCCAAGGCAAGCCACATGAAAAAGAAAATTCTTCTCGTTTTGTTAACCGCACTTGTTTTGCTCCAATTCCTCCCTTTGACGGCGCCGAGCGGAACCAATCAAAATGAAATCCAAGGAAAGGACGAAGTCAAAAAGATATTGAAGAGGTCTTGTTACGATTGTCATTCCGATCTAACCGTCTGGCCCTGGTATACTAAAGTTTTTCCGGTCAACGCATATCTCTATCATCACGTGGAAGAAGGAAAAGCGGAATTGAATTTTTCGGAATGGGAAACCCTGAGTAAAAAGGACAAGGCTAAAAAAGGGGATGAAATTTTAGAAACCCTGGAAGAAGGAGAAATGCCTTTGAGCGATTACGTTCTTCTTCATCCAAATGCAAAAATTTCCAAGGAAGAATTGGAAGTCCTGAAAAACTGGATCCAGGATTTGGAAGAAGACTTTCAGAAAGAACCGTAAAAATTAATCTGACGAAGTTCTTATGACTCAAAAAGAAAAAAAACTCTGGGGCGGAAGGTTCCAAGAAAAAGCGTCTTCGATTTTGGAAAGAATCGGAGAATCCGTCTCCTTCGATCATAAACTCTATAAAGAAGACATCCAGGGAAGTATCGCGCACGCGAGAATGCTTCAAAAAATCGGAATTCTTACCAAAGAAGAATTATCACAAATCGAAACTTCTCTCTCGCTGATCCGGACCGAACTCGAAGAAGGAAAACTCGAATTCAAATCGGAACTCGAAGACATTCATATGCATATCGAGTCTCGTCTCACCGAACTGATCGGAGAGACCGGAAAAAAATTACACACGGCTCGTTCCAGAAACGATCAGGTCACACAAGACGTAAGACTTTTTATTCTGAACCAGGGAAAAGAAATTCTAAGATCGATTTTTAACTTAAGAAATTCCTTATATGAAAAGGCAAAACTGAGCCTGGACGTTATCATCCCCGGATATACTCACCTTCAAGTCGCGCAACCGATTCGTGCTTCTCAGTATTTGCTTTCTTGGTTTTGGGCTTTGGAAAGAGATCAGGAGTTCATCCGTTTTGCTCTTCAGTCTTCGAGCGAGTTGGCTCTCGGATCGGGAGCGATGGCCGGAGTCAACTATCCGACCGATCGGGAATTTTTAAAAAAAGAATTGGGTCTTTCTAAAATTTCTCACAATTCCATGGACGGTGTTGCGAGCCGGGATCATATTCTACAATTCTTATTTGCCGCGAGTCAGTTGATGATTCACGCATCGCGGATTTGCGAAGACATCATTCTTTATTCTTCTCAAGAATTTGGAATTCTAAAACTACCGGATTCTCTGACAACGGGTTCTTCGATCATGCCTCAAAAGAAAAATCCGGATATCGCCGAACTCATCCGTGGGAAGTCGGGAAGGGTCATCGGAAATCTCAATCATATTTTAGTAATGTTGAAAGGACTTCCTTCCACTTACAATCGAGATCTACAAGAGGACAAACTCGCGCTTTTTGATTCTATCGAAACGGTTCAGATCAGTTTGGAAGGAATCCAAGCGATGATCGAAGGTTGGATCTGGGTTCCGGAACGCGCGGAAGCTTCTTTGAAAAACGGTTTCGCGACCGCGACCGATCTGGCGGATTACCTCGTGAACGAAAAGAAAATTCCCTTTCGAACTGCTCACGAACTCGTAGGAACCTTGGTCGGGATTTGTGTGGAACAAAAGAAAACCCTTTTTGATCTTTCCGAATCGGATCGGATTTCCGTTTCGGAACACTTTGCCGGAAAGGAATACGAGGACGCGGTTTCGCTTTCACTTTCGGCTGATAAAAAAATTTCTTACGGAGGGACTTCCCGGAAAAGACAAGAAGAACAATTAAAAATTGCGCTGGAATCTTTGAAGGAAGCTGAAAAATGGCTGTTATGAGAAAAATTTCCTGGATCTTAGTCCTACTTTGTTTTTTTGCCTGCAATCGAAATCCGTTTGCGGAATCCAGATATCAACCGGCCCAGTATTCGCCGTCTTCCGTAGTCGTTCCAAGACCGGATAACGCAGTCATTCCTTTGCCGGACAAGCCGGCGATTTACGCAGTCTTTCTTACCAACCAGGGAAATATCGCCGTTGAACTTTTTGATAAGGACGCTCCAAAAACGGTTCAGAATTTTATCGATCTTGCACAAGGCGAAAAAGAATTCACAACTCGATTCGGACAAAAGGTAAAAAAACCTTTTTACGACGGACTTACGTTTCACCGAGTGATCAAAGACTTTATGATTCAAGGTGGATGTCCAAGAGGAGACGGAACCGGCGGACCGGGTTACGAGTTCGACGATGAGATCAACGGAAAGTCCCTTGGCTTGGATAAGTTAAAAGCCGGAGAAGCTCCTTACTATCAATATCAATTGCAAAGAGCGGTCGCGAACGAACTTCAAATCAAAAGCAGAGAAGAAGCGGAGTCCAAAAGAGAACTGATCGAAAAGGCGTTTGAAGAAGCCAAAAAATTATCAGTCCTCGAAATTCTTTTTAGAACCGGATACAAATATAACGAAACTCTAAACTCTCACAGAGCAATCAAAGGTTCTTTGGCGATGGCAAATGCGGGACCGAATACGAACGGTTCTCAATTTTTTATCAACCAAGTGGATACTCCTCACCTGGACGGACTTCATACAGTCTTTGGACAGATGGTTTCCGGAAGCGACGTAGTGGATAAAATCGTAAGCGCAGGGAATTCAAAAACCACGATCAAAAAAGTTCTGATCGTAGACAAGAGAGCGGCGGCAACTCCAGCACAATGACTACCGAATCGGACAAAACCAAGGCGGGAAGTTTTCTCGCGGTTGTAAAGGAGTTGGGGGCTTACACCTCGGGCTCCAGCACCAATCGTATTCTTGAAAAACTTTCCGCCTTTTCTGTGCAAGAGTCCGAATGCAGAGTTGCGATTATGGAAACCAACGACGGAAAAAATCTTCCGGATCATTTGGTGGGAATCCTAAGACTATTTCGAGTTGTTCATTTCAAACGGCAGGAAGTAAACTCGTATTACGAGACCGCGATGTCTAAATACGGGGTTATCAATTCCCTAACCGCAAAAAGAAGACCGACCGACGACGAAGCGAGGATCAAACAGGTTCTTACCGATTATATTCTAAAAATTGAATCCTACTTTGAAAAAAACGATATTTCCGACGAAGCTCTCATAAAAGAAATCAGTCGATTCTTAACCGAACTCGATTCGTTTAATTTGTTAAACGAAGACAACCTTGGTTCCTTGGTCCTTTCGGTGAAGGCGATTTCTCTCTTACAACCTCCGATGGAAAAGCTGATCGCCTGTTACAAGGACTACGACCAAGTGGAATCCATTTTGAAACGTCTGATTCGAATCTCCGAAATGATCATCGAGGACGCAAAAGCTCCGGGATAATCTAAAAAGAGGGATTTTTTCAAAGCTTTTGGGAGAAACTGCCGAAAATAAACCAGAATGATCCGGATTCTCCTCGTTATCCTCCTTACTCCTTGGATCCTCTGGGCCTTCCCAAAACGGGACGCTCGAGGCTCCGTATCCGAAAATTATCTCAGACAACAGGGAATCATTTCCCTGGATTTGAAGAAGATTCACTTCCGTGAAAACGATCGGATTCCCGTAAAGATGTCCATCACCAACACAGGAAACGAGGTGGTAAGAATTTTTCCTTCCGGAAGAGATTTGGAATCCTATCGAATCGTGGTTCGAGACGAGGATGGAAATCAAATTCCCGAAAGAGACGATGAAAGAAGAATCGATCCCGTTCTAAAACGAAGAAACACGATCGAATCTCTGGAAGGAAAGGAAATCAAAGAAATCATTCTTCACAAGGACGAGGTCTTTTCAAAAGAAATCGATCTGAATTCTCGCTTTGACCTAAATCCGGGAAAGAAATATTTCGTAACCGCATACTTCCATCCGAATATCACGGAAATGCCCGCTCTTTTTATCCGTTCCCGCAATCAGCCCTATTTCTTTTACGAAGAAAAACACAAGGAACCGGTTTTATCCGCAATTCCTGAAAAAGATCCAACCGTGGACGGATTGGAACCGGAAGAGGTGATTCATCTTTTCCTCGGATCCGAGAAGAAAAAAAATTGGACTCATCATTTCAAGTGGATTTATTTTCCGGAATACATCCAAGCTTATGATCAGTATTCGGAAGAATACAATCGATCGGAAGAATCGGAAAGAGACTTTCTTCTCGAGAATTTTAAAAAGTATCTGACCGAGTCCAGAGCGGGGCTTCTGGATTCTTATAGAATTCAGAGCGTGGAGAATGTTTCTCCGAGTTTGGCAAAAGTCACCGTCTTTGTGGAAAGAAGGTTGAATCGTCTTCGTTCCAAATACGAATACACATACACTCTCAGAAGAGTTCCCGATGAACAGGGCGGCTTCTGGAAAGTGTCTAACTTAGTAGCGAAGGTAAAGAAATGACAGAGATTTTATCGCAGGATGAAATTGACGCGCTACTCAGCGCCATCAGTTCGGGTGAAGTAAACGAGTCGGACTATGCGTCCGTATCCGAACAGAAGAAAGTAAAGATCTACGACTTCAAACGTCCGGATAAGTTCTCAAAAGACCAGATCCGTACTTTGCAGATGATGCACGAGACCTTCGCTCGTCTCGCGACCACTGGTCTTTCCGCGCAGCTCCGAGCTCTCGTTTCGGTGCACGTGGCTTCGGTGGATCAGTTGACCTACGAAGAATTTATCCGTTCGATTCCGAACCCAACAACACTTGCGGTTATCAACATGGATCCTCTGCGCGGTTCCGCGATCTTAGAGATCGACCCTTCGATTTCGTTTACGATCATCGATCGTCTGTTTGGCGGTAAAGGTGAACAAGCCAAGATTTCCCGAGAACTTTCGGAGATCGAGATGAGCGTTATGGAAGGGATCATCGTGAGAATTCTCGGAAACATGAGAGAATCCTGGTCTACTGTGATCGACTTAAGACCTCGTCTGGGAAACATCGAAACCAATCCTCAGTTTGCTCAGGTGGTTCCTCCGAATGACATGGTGGTTTTGATTACACTCGAGACGAAGATCGGGGAAGTGGAAGGGATGACGAACCTTTGTATTCCCTATATCACGATCGAACCGATTATCAATAAGTTATCCGCGCAATACTGGTATTCTTCGATTCGAAAAGGGGAGTTGGACGAAAACCGCGCCGTAATCCAAGAACGTTTGGATCAAGTCGCAATTCCTCTCATCGCGGAAGTCGGTTCCGTAGACGTTTCCATCAACGACTTTATGAATCTTTCCGTAGGAGACGTGGTAAAACTCGAGAACACTTCCACGAGATCCGAGATGACGGTGAAAGTCGGAGAAAGAAAGAAATTCAAATGTCTTCCGGGAAGAGTCGGAAGCAGGCTCGCGATTCAGATCGGAGATCGAGTGGAAGACATTCCGGACGAACTCTTAGGATCTACGAGATCGGAACAAGAATACTGATTCTTAATTAAACAAAAAAGGCGGCTAAAGGGCCGCCTTTTACATTTCTTTCGAAAAGAAGTTTTGAATTACTTCTTCCACTGAATACATTCACCGGGGCATTCGTCCATTTCTTTCTGAACGATCTTCCAATCTTCTTCAGGAATTGCAGCGTTGTTAATGGTTTCTCCACCGATATGGGTTTCCGAAGTGTCATTATCATCCATCTGAAAGTATTTCGGAAGATTATCCGCACATTGATTACAGGAAGTGCAGTTGTCCTTATCTACATACGCAATTTTAGTCGCCATAGGCTTCGATTCTCCTGAGTTGGTCTCCCGGTCGCTTAAAAAACAGGTTCCAAGATCAATTTTCTAATCACTACTTAGACGGCAAGTCCTTTTCTTTGGTTCTTTTCGGTCGAAAACACCTTGGGGGAAGAATTCTTGATAAATCGCAATCCACAAAGAAATTCAAAAAAGGGAAAACTCTGGACTAGAAATAAATTTCGTGCTACTTTGCCGGGAAAGAATTTATAAATGGGAGAACCAGAATGATTCAAAAGGGTTTATACCTGGCTTTGATCGTCTTATTCGCAATCGACTGTGGCAAATCCAAAAAAGAGGACCTTCAGGGCGGTGTTTTTACTTTTATCAAAGGAACCGTAAAACTTTCCGACAAAAGCGGAAAGGAAAAGAAAGTAGGGGTTTCCGAGTTCATCCTTCCGGAAGACAAAATCGAGACCGGAAAGGCTTCTTACGCTGACGTGCAGTTGATGGACGGAGTGATCATCCGCGTAAAGGAAAACACGATTCTTACCCTAAACAAGATTTTCGTTGATACTAAGAATTCCGAAATCTATGCCGATTTGAGTTTGAATAAAGGAAAAATTTTTTCCAAGGTTGGAACCAAACTCAACAAGTCTTCCGGTTTCAAGGTTAGCACTCCTACCGTAACCGCCGCCGTTCGTGGAACCGATTTCCAAGTCGAAGTGGAAGGAAACAAATCCGAAACTCTTGTATCGGAAGGATCCGTGGAAGTCGTAGACAATGACAACGCAGATCAAGTAAACACCGCCGACGCGGGAGAGAAAGTAACTTCAGACGGTAAGAATCAGAGCGAAGGTAAGTTGTCCGAGGATGAACTCAAAGAACTACAAGAAGACGCGGCTACCGTTCAATCCGTAACCGAAGAACAAAGACAACGTATCGAGGAAATTCTAAAAGACTTTAAAGAGAATAAAGAACGAATCCTACAAGGTCTCGAAGAACAAAAACAGAGAAACCAAGAATTGATCAATTCTACAAAAGAAGAGAATAAAAGAATGATCGATGAAGTAAAGGAATCCGGAAAGGCCGAAAAAGAAGCCATTAAAAATGCCGCAGACGAAGAAAGAAAAAATATCAAGTCGGGCATCGATAAGGACAAAGAAGCCATAGAGAATTCCAGAAAATCTCTCAAAGACCAAGTCAAACCTCAGTAAGACATTTTAAAAATCCCCGAATCGTTTTTTAAACGAGCCGGGGATTTTTCCTTCCTTCTCAAATTTCGTTTTTTATTTCGAAACAAATTCGAATCTGTGTCTTTCCGGGTCCGCATAGTTTTCCTATAAAACTTTATGCGAATGTCGCGTTATAACCCGTGAAATAAAAAAATTCTTCAGATCAACTTCTTATTATTTTCCCCCTAATTTATCATTTCGGGGGAATCATCTCTTCTGTAGATCTATAATGAGACAGATTTTACAATGATAAGGAAACTATGGATAACCGTTTTTTAACCATATCAGCTCTGCTCTACATTCTGATCGGAGCGCTTCGATTCAAAAAAGAAAGTAATGGACTGGGTTCTTACCGAGGTCTTCTTTTTCTTTCCCTCGGATGTATTCTTGGATCTTATTCCGCGACCAATTGCTCGATCCAGAGCGGACCATTTTGTTCCGTCTTAGAATTCTTCTTTGTGTATTCTTCCATCATGGCCGCTCTCGTTTTTTATTACTTTCAGAAAAAACTGAAAGTAGGTCCGGGTAGTCCTGACAAGGAAACCGTCTTTGATTCGAAGTGGGTTTTGATGGATCCCCTGAAGATCGGGATTCAGGCGGCTTTTACATCGGCTTTCATCTTTGCGGTTTGGAGAATTTTTCCTGAAAATTCTCTTCCGAGTTTGATCTCATCGGTTTCTTTTTTTATTTGTATCTATTATATCCTGATCTTTGTGGATATTCTTCTTCGCTTTCAAAAGAACCGCGGGGAAAAAATCAATCTACTTCCGTTCCTAATCGTAATTTTGGTCGTAAAAATTTTCGAGCTGGCCAGACAGATACAAGGATTTTCGGAAATTCATTCTCTGATCGTATTCGATGAGTATTTTATTCTTCTTTCTCCGATCATTCTTCATGAAATTCTTCCGCAGGAAAAACAGAGTTTTTTGAGTAAGGAAGATTTTGGAAATCGCTTGGATCCAGTTTCGGAAGAATTAAAAACGGAAGGAACTCCTTATCCAACTCGGAAATCGCAAATCAAATACAATCTTCTGAGCAATCTAAATCTTCCCGCTGTCGATCAAAAATTAAAAACTCTCTTTGAAGAGGAGAAGGTTTATTTAGACGAAGACTTGAGACTTCCGAGTCTTGCCGATGAGATCGGAATTTCGGTGCATCATCTTTCCGCGTTTATCAACGAATACTTAGGTTTGAGTTTCAATCGTTTCATCAATTCGTATCGAGTGGAAGAGGCGAAACGTATGCTTCTGGAAGAACCGGATAGAGCCGTTTTATCGGTAGGGATGGCCGTGGGATTCAATTCTACATCCGCGTTTCATCGAGCTTTTTTCTCCGAAACGGGACTGACTCCGAAACAATTTAGGGAAAATCATTTTGAGAATTTTTCAGATCGGCTTCCTTCCTCTTTGGAAGGTTTGAATCTGAATTAAGGACGGCATTTGATAAGAAGTTTCTGAAAGTTTCTGCGGATGAAAGTTTACTTTCGTTTTCTTTGTCTGAAAAAGAGGGTTAAATTGAATTTTATAAGTTCTTTTCATGAGGAATCTCGTCTACTGAAAGGCACGCTTTACAAAATTCAATTTTCCCTTTTTTAGAGACGCCGAAATGCTAAATACTTTCTATTTATTAGGCTCCCTTCTTTCCTTTATGCTGGGCCTTGTCCAAATTCTAAAAGGTTGCGTGGCCCGAAATTGGATTCTTTTCGGCATTTTTACTTCGATGGGAGTCTTTCAGCTCAAAGGTTTTTTTATCATCCGTCAGTTCTGGTTGGATTATTCTCATTTTTATGCCGTTGAGATCTTTTTTATTCTTCTCATTGGTCCTTCTCTCTTTATTTATTTTAATCTGCTGATCGGAGCTCGGCAGTTTTCCGATCGAAAGATTTTTGCTCACCTTTTGCCTTCTCTGATTTTTTTGATCTATTATCTCTGCGATACGATCTTTGTTTCTTTTCGAAATCCCTCTTTTCAGGATCTCAGCTCCGAGTTTAAGAGTCGTTACAACGCACTCTACTATATCGTTTCTTTTGTTCCTTTTGCTTACTTAATCGTTTTGGCAGTCAGTTTTTTTAAGATCTTTAAAGGGAATTTTTTAAAAATCAGATGGCCTCTGCATATCTTTGTTATCTTTCTTATGGCCCTTTTTTCCACCTTTGTAAGTATCTTTATAGGAACTCGATTTCTGCTTCAATTTCAGGATTACTTTTTAGAACTGTATCAGATTCTTCTTTTTCTTTTTTCCTGTATCATCGTTTATACTTTTTTTGTAAGTCAGATCTATCCGATCACTTTCAATCTTCTTTCCGAAACGATGATACGCCTTCAATACGAGAAGAGCACTTTGAATCGTCTGGATACGAAAGTTCTGAAGGAAAAGATAGTTTCGATCATGGAAAGAGAGAAGTTTTTTTTGGATCCGAGTATAGGTCTTAAATCTTTGGCGGAAAGATTGGAGATTTCCTCGCATCAACTTTCGGAACTTTTAAATCAACATTTGAATACGAATTTTAATTCCTTTGTGAATGCGTATCGTATCCAAGAGGCAAAGGACTTACTCCTCAATCAAAAAGAAAAAACGATTCTTACGATCGCCTATGAGAGTGGATTCAATTCTTTATCCGTCTTTAACGCAACGTTTAAAAAGGAAGTGGGGGTGGCTCCGCGATTTTACCGAAAACAAAACGGGTAGATTTGACATTCTTTCTATCAATCGCCTTTTTTTCAAAGTAGCTAGCATCGAGAATGAGTTTCGCTTTTTATAAGAACGAAATGATTCAGTTTCCTTGCGAAAGATAAGAGTCTTATAAAGTAGCGACTTGTGCTTTATAAGAATGATTTAAACTTTTCTTCTTTTTGAGTATAGTATCCCAGCCTTTCAAGAACCAATGAAAGAACTTCCCTGGGAGAAACCAATGCGATTTTTTAGATTCTATTTCTTACCGTTGACCTTATCCTTTCTATTCCTTTCAGGTTGTTTGGGAAATCGAGAGGATCAGAGTTTTTCTTTCAAGGGAGTTTTTGGTTTTCCGATTACCTCCGTAATTGGGTCGGGACCATTTTCAATTTCCGGTTCGATTTCCGGTCTTACCGGGACAGGACTTACGTTACAATTGAACGGAGGAGAAACGTTAGTCGTTTCTGCGAGTGGAAGTTTTAAATTTCAAACCCTGCTTGAAAATCAGAGGACTTATCTCGTTACCGTTTTTACAAATCCGGTGGCTCCGAGTCAGACTTGTTCCGTAACCAACGGATCCGGTTTGATTGCTTCGAGAGACATTGGAAACGTTCAAGTCGTTTGTTCTTCTTCGGCTTATTCTGTAAGCGGAAGCGTGACTGGTTTATCCGGTACTGGTTTGGCTTTATTGAATAACGGAACGGATTTGATCGGTGTTTCCGGTGCGTCCTTTACGTTTCCCTTGTCCCTTGCGAGTGGTGGAAGTTACTCGGTTTCGGTTTCAACCAATCCGTCCTCTCCTGCACAGGTTTGTTCCGTTTCTAATGCAACCGGAACGATTGCGTCTTCCAACGTCACAAATGTACTCGTAGTATGCTCCACTAGTTCCTATTCGGTAAGCGGAAGTATTTCGGGTTTGTCGGGATCCGGATTAAAATTGAAAAACAACGGCGGGGATGAAATCTCTCCGACCGGATCCACCTTCGCGTTTCCGACGTCTATTGCGAGCGGCGCCGCGTATTCTGTTTCCGTTTCACAACAACCGACTTCGCCAAATCAGACCTGTTCGGTAAGCTCAGGAGCCGGAACAATTGCGTCGGCAAATATTACGGGTATAACCATAACGTGTTCCACGACTGCTTATACGATCGGAGGAAGTATTACGGGTTTGTCAGGAACCGGTTTGAAACTTAAGAATAATTCGGGAGATGAGATCAGCGCTTCGGGCTCTTCCTTTGTTTTTCCGACTTCGATTGCAGACGGATCTACCTATGCCGTAAGCGTTTCCAATCAGCCGAGTGGTCCTTTGCAACTTTGTAGCGTGACCTCCGGATCGGGAACCGTGGCCGGAGCCAACGTGAGTAATCCTTCCATTTCATGCGTCAATCAATACAGTGTCGGGGGAACGATTACCGGCTTATCCGGAAGCGTAACGATTAAGAATTTGGTCAACGGAGACACTTATACCGCTTCTTCTAATGGAAGTTTTACGATGCCGGCGGGTTTAGCTGCTTCGGAGAATTTCAATCTTTCGGTTACAGCCACTCCATTTTCACAGTTTTGTAAATTAGCGATGATGTATGGAACGATTGCAAGTTCTCATATAACGGACGTTAGAGTGCATTGCCAGACCGGAAATAGCGGATTGATATCAGGAGGCAATTCTATCCTGTCCGATCTTTCGTTTCTGACTGGAAACATGGAAGTTCAGGCGCCTTTCACTGGTTCAATTTTCGCAGGAAAGGTTGGAATCAACGGTTCTTCCAATGGATACGGAAACACCGCGAGCTTCCATGCTCCAAACCATATTGCGACGGACGGGAAAACTATTTTCGTGGCAGATAACCTGAATAACAAAGTTAGGGCAATTGAAATTGCTACAAGGAATGTGTCCGATCTTTTTACATTCAATAACGTAAGGGGAGTCGCGACGGATGGAGTCTATGTCTATGCTTGTGGCGAGAATTCTTCCACCATTGTAAAATACGATTTAGGAACCGGAATTATAACCACGGTGGTGCCGGCAAATACATCCGGTTTCTTGGACGGTCCGATTGCAGGCGCAAAATTGAATCAACCCAATCATCTTTCTGTGGATGGCGTAAAGATCTATGTTTCGGATACGGGAAATCATAGAATTCGAATGATTGATCAAAGAGTTGGAAGCGTAACGACGATTGCAGGGACTGGGCTTGCCGGAATCGGAAACGGTTCCGCTACTGCAACCAAATTGAATTCTCCAAAAGGATTGTATCTGCAAGGAAACTCTCTTTTTATAGCGAGCACGGATGCGGATGCGATCGTAAAATTAGATCTTTCTTCATCGACTCTTTCCGTTCTTGCGGGCGGCAATTCCGGTTCTTATGACGCAACGACTGGAACAAGCGCCGCTTTCTCTGCCCCAACGGGTTTGATTTCGGACGGTTCCAAACTTTATGTTACCGACGGAGGGAGCGGGTTGATTCGAACGATAAGTCTTACGGCTCCCAATCCGACGGGAACGATTTCAGGTTGTGTGGGAAAATCAGGAACCATATCAGGAATTCATTATGCTGCTCCCTGCCCGGGCTCTGCGACCACGGCCGCATCCTTCGGGACACCGTTTGGAATCACATCGGACGGTTATAATATTCTTATCTCGGACGATACGGATCATATCGTTCGGAGGATGGAGTGAGTTATGTAATTAATTTTTTAAGTTTTCGTCGCGGGTGATTTGTAATTGAAGGTTAAAGCTTTTGATTACAAATCTTGATTTTTCCTCCTAAACTTGAAAATCAAGATTAAGTATTTAGTATCATTGGATCCGCTTTTTAACTATGATTAAAGATTTTGTTTGAAAAAAAGGGATTTGGTCTAAAACCTGATATAAATTTCAAAATATTCTTAAGGAAAACATGAAAAAACTGATTTCGTTCTTAATTTTGATGACAGCCATTAGTTGCGTTTCTTTACCTGAAACTCTCAAGAAAAAAGGTTCTGCTGACCTTTCAATAATAGCGATTTCTTTCGTTTTACAAGCGCCGATTGCTTTTTTTTCAAAAGATGCATCGGAAGTTCTTTTTGTAAAGTTAGCGGATCCCAAAGACAAGAAAGCCACTCCTAAAATTTTCCAAAGTAACTTTACTGCGAACGGTTATGTTTATTTGATAAATGCTGAACCTGGAACATACACAGTGCTTTTAGCAGGCTCCGCAAAGCAAAATCAAAACGATACGCCTGTGATTCATTATCTAGATAAGGATTCTATCGCGAAGATCGTTATCAAAGTGAACAAGAACGAATTCGTTTATGCGGGTAAATTTACAACAAATTCAAGTCAAGACGATGCTGCTTGGTCTCGGGTAGACGCTGGAAATCGCGCTCACAGTTTGACTTCTACGGAGAGCAGTACATATGAGCGCAGTTTATTGTATGCAGGCTTTTTGCAAAAAGCTGAATCTACAGATGCGGACAAACAAAGGTTAATCGGGAAAGCAAAAGAAGTTTTTAATGAATCTGAATGGGCTTCAATCATTAAGTAACTAAATATTCTAATTGTATGCGATTCTTGAATTTTGATTCGCATACACAACTTCTGATTTTCATTCTATTGTCTACCAAAAACCGTCGTAGTTCCTACTTCTGTTGTGAAAATCGGCGGCCCCGCCCTGAATTGGGTGGAGGAGGCGGGTTCGTGGGACAACTCCGGAAACTTTTCTCTACCACAAAAATGAATCTTTTTCAACAAGGAAAAACCGTTTCATTTTTGTCGTAGCTACGACAAAAAGTTAGGATTCTTTCATTCGCCTCTCGAGTCGTTTCTCAATTTAAAATAAAGAATAATCGAAGTAAAAATAAATGTGAATATATTGGCGAGGATGATCGGGAAGTCTTGTTTGAGACAACCGTAGATAAACCAAAACACGACGCCTATCACAAAGACGAGATACATGTTTCTTGAAATGTCTTTGGTGCTTCCGCCCATAACGATTCGAATGAGTTGCGGAAGAAAGGAAACCGTGGTCAAAAGAGAAGCGATATAACCTAAGAATGTAACTGAATCCATCTTGATCGGAATTCCATTACGCCTTTTTATATTCTCTGGTTACGATGGTTTTGATTCCGCCGCGAGGATTGTAGTCACCGATCACTTTTAGATATTTCGGGTCGATCGCTTTGATTAAATCATCTAAGATTTTATTCACGACGAATTCGTGAAAGATTCCAATGTTTCTATAGCTAAGAATGTATTCTTTAAAAGATTTGAGTTCGATACATCGGTTTGTGGGAACGTAGGAAATTTCGATGATTCCAAAATCGGGAAGCCCGGTCTTAGGACAAACCGCCGTGAACTCTGGAACAGTAAAATCGATTGTATAATCCTTTCCCTCGTAAACATTGGTGAAAGATTCGATTTCGGGAGTTTTTAGGGCCGGGATATGATCTTGTCTTCCGTCGTAGGTCTCTGGATTGATTGTTTCCATGGATTGTTCCTTTCATGACCAGACTTTTCAATCTTTCCCCCAGGAAAATTCTTTTTCCTGAATCCGATTCTGCATCAAAGTTCTCAGAGGGGTGGAATGGAAATCCAAAAAAAAATTGCCGTAGTTGATTTCGGAGGGCAGTACGCCCACCTGATTGCATCCAGGATTCGAAGACTCGGCGCTTATACGGAAATTCTTTCCAACGAAGAACCGCTTTCTCAATATCAAAAATACGCAGGTATCATTCTTTCCGGAGGACCCGAAAGCGTTTACGAACCGGATTCTCCAACAATCACTACAAAACTTTTTGAACTCGGAATTCCTGTTTTAGGAATTTGTTACGGTCATCAACTCATCATGAAGCTCTTAGGTGGAGTTGTCGAACGTTCCGGTACGGGAGAATACGGACCGGCATCCTTAGAGCTTCATTCTTCCAACGGAAATTCTTTACTGAAGAATTTCGTGGGTGGAGAACAGGTCTGGATGAATCACGCGGACGAGGTTGTAAAACTTCCCGAGGGGTTTTCAAGAATCGCGTCTTCCAAAGACTGCGGATACGCGGTTGTAGAAAATTCTTCCAAGAAAATTTTTGGAATTCAATTCCACGCTGAAGTCAGTCACAGCGAAAAGGGTTCCGTTCTTCTTGATAACTTTATAGAAATCTGCGGAGCTTCGCGCACTTGGGGAATCGATCAGTTCCTCAAGGAAAAAATCAAAGAAATTCAAAAGACGGTAAAGCCGGAACAAAAAGTGTTCATGCTCGTATCAGGCGGAGTTGATTCCACGGTTTCCTATCTTCTTCTCTGCAAGGCTCTTGGAACCGAAAGAGTTCTGGGATTTTTAATCGATACCGGATTTATGAGAAAGGGTGAAGTCCTTCCTCTTCAAGAAAAACTCAAGTTACAAAATATTCACCTAACGGTGAGAGACGAATCCAATCTATTTTACGAAAGTCTAATGGGAAAATCCGATCCCGAAGAAAAAAGAAAAATTGTCGGAAATCTTTTTCTGGAAGCGCGGGATCGCGCCGTAAAGGAATTAGATTTGGAACACGGGGATTGGCTCCTCGGACAAGGAACGATCTACCCGGACACGATTGAATCCGGCGGGACCAAACATTCTCATACGATTAAAACACATCATAACCGAGTGGAAGCGATTCAAAAACTCATCGAAGAAGGAAAGGTGATCGAACCGATTCGAGATCTTTATAAGGATGAAGTTCGGGACTTGGGTATTCTTCTCGGCTTGGAATCGGAGTGGGTGGGTCGTCATCCCTTTCCGGGCCCAGGTCTTGTAGTTCGTATGCTCGCCGTGGAAAAAACGAGTTCCGACGCAGATCAAAAAGAAATCGATGCCTATCTTTCGACTCAAAACGGACTTTCAGGAAAAATTCTTCCGGTCGCGAGCGTCGGTGTAAAGGGTGATCGTAGATCCTACGCCAACTGCGCGGTGTTAAACGACATCGATACGGATTGGAAAACTCTCGATCGAGTTGCGACTCATCTTTCCAATCAGTTCTCCTTTATCAATCGTGTCGTTCTTCTTCCTTTTGAGAAGGACGTGAAAAATCTGACCTTTCGTTTTACAGGAATGCAACTGGATAAGAAATGTTCGGATCTTCTCCGAGAAGCGGATTTTATCGTAGAGTCTTTGATCTTCAAAGCGGGACTTTACAATCAAATCTGGCAGATGCCCGTGGTTCTTCTTCCTATCGGCGAAAAAGAAAATGAAAAGAGTATCGTCCTTCGCCCGGTGGAATCTCAAGAAGCGATGACGGCTAACTTTTTTCCGATGAAACGAGAACTCTTACAGGAAATCAAAACGGAAGTCCTCAAAATTCCCGGAATTCGTTACGTCTTTTTTGATCTAACGAACAAACCTCCGGGAACGATCGAATGGGAATGATCAATCTTCACTCCCAATTTTGTAAATTTTTACGGCCTGAGATTTTCCTTTCACCGTAACTTCTTCGATAAACTCGTGAGGGAATTGATTTGCATCTTTTAGAGAAGCAATCGTTACCTCGCTCGCAAGGATAGGACATCCGAACTGTTTGGTCAGACCTTCGATGCGAGACGCGAGATTTACGCTGTCTCCGATTACGGTGCATTCCATTCGATTTTCATGCCCGATGATTCCGAGCATCAGATGACCCGTATGAATTCCGATTCCGATATCGACGGCTTCTTGATCTTGATTCTTTCGGAAACGATTGAATTGTCGTAGCGTTTTTCTCATTGCTAAAGCCGCTTCAATCGCGTCCTCCGCTCGGGTCGGAAAAATCGCCATAATTGCATCCCCGATAAACTTATCAATGAAGCCGTGATGTTCTCGAATTACGGGCGCGATCATTCCAAGATAATCGTTGATAAATCTGAAATTTTCACTCGGGGTCATTTTTTCAGAAAGGGTCGTAAAACCTCGAATATCGGAGAACATCACGGTCATCAGACCTTCCGTTTGATCCGCGAGTTGGGTTTCTAAGATCGACCGCTTGCTTAAGAGCGCGAGAGTTTCTTTCGGAACAAAACGGCTGTAGGCTTCCGAAAGTTGCTGCTGGGTGTGGTACGCGGCGGCGTTTTCTATCGCGACTGCGATTTGGTTCCCTACGATGCTCAGAATCATTTCGTCTAACAATTTGAAGGCGTTCATTTCCGAACTTTCGACCGCGAATACGCCGAGCAATTTTTCCTTGACTAGAAGTGGAATCGCAATCTGACTTTTGGCGTCTTTCAAACCGGGAAGTTCGATTTTCTTTTCTTCCATTCCCATGGATTGACCCACCTGTCCCGCATAACGCATTTGGGTTGAAATTCCCACCATACGCATGATCTTTTTTCTTTTTGCGACAACGCCGATCACTCCCTGTCCAAATTCTACCTTGGCACCGATCCCGACTTCGTCATAACCGCGACTGGCTACTACTTTCAGGATTTCTAAACCTTCTTGCACCATCAGAATCAGCGCGTGTTTGAAACCGAAAACCTCATCCATCACTTTCATAATTCTTTCAAAAATTTTGTCGAGGTCGAGAGTGTTTAAAATTTCGGCCGAAATGGATTGAATGATTTCGACTTCCCGCGTTTTGCGATGGAGTTTTTGATTTAAGTCTTCGATTCCTTTTTGGTTTTCGACAAATTGTTTTTTGAAGTCTTCAATCTCCTGATCGTTCGGCACGATTAGGTCTCCTTCGCTTCGGCGAGATTTTTCACGGAACGAACTTCGAATACGTCCGCGGCCTTGAGTTTAAATACGTCGCTCATACCGGACATAGACGCGATTGCTTCCAATTGCATTTCCATGGCTTCAAACAAATCACCTTCCGTTTCCGTTCTCTGATAATAAATTTCGAGAACCCACGGTTCGAGATTTTCTGGATTCAAAACTTGAAGAATGGCGTGTCGATTTTCCACGACGTTCTTATGAGTTTTGCCAAAGAATTGGTTGGAGATCGCAACGTGACGATCGTCGACTTGATAAACCTGACTTACGATCGTAGCGTTCGGAATTCCTTCTTTGGAAGAAGTTACCATGATACTCGGAACCACACCTTGCAAACAAACTTGGATATTTTCTAAGATCATTTTAATTTTTCTCCTGCTTTGGCTCCTGGCGATTGTTCAAAGAGTTCGGAAATCTCGAATGTGATCGCGACCGCGGGTTTAAGAATGTATTTTCCCCAGCCTTCTCCCGCCGTCGGACCAAAGAATAGGGTACTCGTGTCCGAACCGGCTTGTCGGGTCCTTCTCATCAATTCGTAATCGGAATCCGAACAATCGTTGATTTGTTTTACCCGTCCTTTGAACTGCCGTGTTTTGAAAGAAGACATGTGCGCGACTGTCGTTGCGATCAGTCCGTTGTCTTGGATGTCCTCTAAACAAGCTTCCGCGACCACTTGGGGAATCAATACGGTCATCTCAGTTTTTTCTTCGTTGTACCGAATTCCAAATCCTCTTGCGAAATGTGGTCTGAGATCTGAATCTCTAGTCGCGATGCTAATCGATAAGGGGCCGCTCAATTCGCCTAAATCTTCTTGTGATAACATTTTGCCTCCTTTTTTAAAAAAGTGGCTTATCGTTTCCGGCTTCCGGATTTGGGACAAGAAGAATTCAATAAAACCGAGCTTTGAATTTTAAAAACGAATTTTAATAATTGAATATTCAAATTAATTAAAGTTTCATTCTTTGCTCGAAACTTTCTATTTCCAATCTTGTTTTTGTTGTGAGTTGATAACTTGACGGGATAAAATTTTGGTTCAAATTTAGATTGCCCTTTGAAGTAGAAGTTGTTGGTGGATTCGAGGAGTTGGTTTGGCTTTTACTCGAATCGAACAAGAACAAATGGAGCCGTCTTATTTCGTTTAGGGAAGAATCCGGATTTGAAATTCTTTGTCCTCGTATTGAAAATAGAAAGTGTTTTCTTTTTCGAAGATGTTTTTTGAAATTTCGAGCAGAAGTTCCTGAGAAAAAGATCCCCATTCTTCTAAGGGGCTAGGATGTACCAAGGAATTTCGATAGATTCTCAATTGATCGGGTTGGAAGGGAAGCGAATGACTGGGCGAATAGAAAAGTTTTCCGGATTCCAACTTCCGAAATACAAAGACAGAAGTGGACGGTTGGATAAAATTCCATTCTCCGACGCAAAGAGAAAGATACGGAAACTCGGGATAAAGTCCGGTTTTGTTTTTCTGAATTCTGGAAATAAAAAAATCAAGAAATTGAGGATCGTTCAATTCGGTCCCTTCGTGAAAGAGACGGCCTCTCGCGTCTAACTGATAAAAATAAGTCCTTCTTTCACTCATAGGAACCTGTTTCGTTCGGGACGAAACCTCGCGACCGATCCGCTTGAGAAAGTAAATCGAAGCTCAAAGACCGCTCTAAAGACTTTTCTATTGACATCATACTTTCCCTTAAAATCATACCTTTTAACGGCGTCGTGGCCAAGTGGTAAGGCATGGCTCTGCAAAAGCTTGATCCCCGGTTCGAATCCGGGCGACGCCTGTCACTTTGTATCTGCCTGGATGGTGGAATGGTAGACACCCAGGACTTAAAATCCTGTGAGAGCAATCTCGTGCGAGTTCGAGTCTCGCTCCAGGTACCAAGGTTTCCCGTTTGCAACGATTCTACTGCGTTTGTGGAATCACCGCATCGCAAATTTTTCCAAAATACAATTTTGGAAAATCCACTTTCCCTTCTTTTTCAAAATCCAGATATGAAATTCTAAAGTCTCGGAAAAACACACCGTCCGGAAATTCTTTCGGATATGTATGGAGCAAAGAATTCGGGATAAGAATCTCGTTCTTACCCGGCTTCAAGGTAACTTCGATGGTTTCCAAATCCGTTTCCCCTTGCGCCCAGTAGAGTTGGTCCTGGTTAAAAGAATCTCTTGAAACGATCGTAATCCTTGCTTTTTTGGGGACGTTAGTCGCGTTTTCAGGGACGTAGATCTCAAAACTAAACGGAATCACTCTCGGGACGGGTGGATTTGGATAACGGTGCGTCAGACAACCTTCCACTTGAAACGGGAGGGACGCCTGGGTAACGTTTAGGTTCGAATCGAAGTCTTGATTCAGGATTTGAGAAGATTCGAATTTTAGAATATTCTTCTGAACTGTCTTTACGAGATTGAGATCGGAAGCTCTGACTCTTCGATTGTAGACGTCCAGAGGTTTTAGATTTAGGCGAGGGATCCAAAAAAGCCAATAGAAGAGGAGTGGAAGCCCGACGGCGGCTGCGGTTTTCAGGAAAATTTTCCGAAAGATCGGAAGTTGAGAAAGTGTTTTAGAATCTTCGAATGTATTTTCGGTTTTGGATGGTAGAGAAGGATTTCGAAGTCCTCCTAAAAAAATTCCACAAAAAACAAAAAAGGGAAGGAGCACCTCGTCGTCCAAAAGATAACACTGAAAAAAACCAGCGGAAAAAAGACTAAAAATCCCGATCGTCAAAATCGACAAGCTCCCAATTTCATCGGGTCGTTTTTGAAAAAATCCGTCGAATAACTTCCACCAAAACCATAAAAATAAAATTCCGGCAAAAATCCCTCCTACGGCGATGAAATGAAGGAGATCGTTGTGAGCGTGTCCTCTCGGAGTGATATAGAGTTCATACCAGAGCTGCTCCTGGCCTTCGATCATCTTTGAAGATTCTTTCCAGTGAGAATCCTTGTAGTTTCCACCCCCGACCCCGATCCAGGTATGATCTTGGATCAGAGGAATCGTATTCTTATAGATATAGTATCTCTGATTTTCAGTATTATGAACTTCGAATATTTGAGAAATCGATCTCTGGATCAGCCAGTTGTTTCGAAAAAGATAGGTGGCTGAAAGTAGGACTGCGAGAAATAAAAGGCCGGCCATGAGTTTTGTTTTTGTCGAAAAGTTCGGTAGATTTTTTTTGAGAGAAAAGGTTCCGTGTAACAAGGCTACGACGAGAAGGACGACCACTCCCAACCAGATCGAACGACTCTGGTTAAAAAAAAGAACGATCCATCCTGCGGCGAGGAGCGCGGTCCTTGCGTAAAATAGAATATTCTTATTTTCTTTCCATTTCCGAAACCAATCCAAAAGAAGACCCGGAAGAATCAGACCCAAAAGTCCGCCAAACGTTAGGTGTGTATTCATCATTCCAATGGGAAGATAGAGTTTGATCGGTCCTAAATTCCCCGAAAAATGTTGGAGTCGATCTCCGGGAGCGTAACGAAATCCGTTGGAGACAAACTTTCCGATTCTTACTTCCGAAAAAAGACTGATACAACCCAGAAGGATCGCGATTACCGCAGAAGCGTAGAGAAAGTTTTTAAGAATCCTTTGATTTTTTTCCTGGGAAACGATCAAATAAGAAGCCGGAAGAACAAGGAGCATCCAGAAGTCACCGAACTCGGACTGTTTGATAAACTTTTTAAAAAAAGGCTGATACGATTCTGCCTGGATCAGAGAGGAAAGAAGGGCTAAAAGATAGATTCCTAAAAAGATCAGAAAGAAACTCTGAATTCGTTTCCAATCCTCCCGATATTCTTTTCTGAAATAAAGGAGCGGATAAGTCGTTGCAATCGTAAGACCCGCAAAAATCTGCGAGACGCTCACGGACTGTGGAAAGCTGAGCAGAAACAAACAGAGTGAAAAAAGGGAAAGCCTCTCCCCATTCTTTACAAATCCTTCTTTCAAATTTTGCTCCTCGGAAGTTCTTAAAAATTCCCTTAAAAAACCAATGACAGAGAAAGAATTCATTCTACCATTAGAAAAAAGAACTGATTCCGGGAATCAATCAAGCAGATGGGAAAAACAATTCCAGCCAAGAAAAAGAAAACGGAAAAAAAAACCGACTCCACTCTTCCCTCCAAGGGCAAAAAATTATCAGTCGCTATCATTACCTACAATGAAGAAAGAAATATCGGAGAATGTATCGAATCCTGTCTGAACATCGCGGATGAGATCGTTGTCCTCGATTCGATCAGCACCGATCGTACGGAAAAAATTTCAAAGTCGTATCCGCAGGTTCGATTCTACAAACAAAAATTCAAGGGCCATATCGAACAAAAAAACGACGCGATCGAGCTCTGTAAGTTCGAGTGGATTCTTTCTCTGGACGCGGACGAAAGAGTTTCTCCGGAACTGCAAAGATCGCTTCTGCAATTCAAACAAGACGAGAAGAAGGAAGACCGCAGCGGCTTTCAGGTATCCCGTCTTACGTTTCATCTCGGAAGATTTATCCGTTACTCCGGTTGGTATCCTCAGTTCCGTTATCGTATTTTTAAAAAAGGAAACGCGGTCTGGGTCGGAGAAAATCCGCACGATTATATCAGCATCCAAGGAAAGGGCGGAAAACTTTCAGGCGATATCATTCATTATAGCTTTCGAGATCTCACTCATCAAGTGAATACTATCAATCAGTTTTCTTCCATCGTCGCAATGACGAGACAAAAAAAGGGTAAAAAATTCTCAGCTCTTCGCACGATCTACAAACCGTTCTCTAAATTTATAGAAACTTATTTTTTTAAGTTCGGATTCTTAGATGGATTTCCCGGCTGGGTCATCGCCGTTTCTTCCGCTTATTCCACCTTTCTCAAAGACGCAAAACAATACGAGCTTGAGAAGAAGATCATCGAAAGACCTTCCAACGTAAAAGAGGGTTATGGGAGTTAAGTCGTTTTTCAAAAAAATCCTTTCCTTCTTTCGAAGTAGAAAAAAGAAAAAGGGTCACGTCGAAGAGGCTCCTCCGGTAAGAGAAAGTTACGGATACAAACGTGAGCTTTCCGAACTTCGTGAAAAGGCTGATCGTTTTTTTGTAACGCGGAAAAAGAGCAGCGGCGTCGTTCACGAAACAAAATATTATAAAATTCTAAAGAATGGTCCCAAACTTTTCCGCTTCGAAGGAAAGGAAAAAAACGGAAGAGAGTATTCGCTTGTTGTTTCCACCGGAAATTTTTTAAGTCTTCAGGGTGAAAAAATCTCGGGGGTGGTTTTTGTTCCGGAAGCTGAACTCAACCGAATTCTTTCCTACGAACACACGGATCTAAAAAGTGTTTTCTCCCGATTTCAACCCGAAGGAATCGCCGAGGACTTAAAAATTTTATACGGAGAATCGGGTTCTTCGCAAGAATCTTGGAAGGACTTTTACAACTGGGAAGCGATCTGGAAACAACAGATTCTTATGCGTTTGAAACCGAGTCTTTTGGGAATTCTTCTCGTCTACATGGGACCGGAATTCGAACAATTCTTTCAATCTAATTCTACAAAGAGATTAAAGTCGATCGTCTCGGACGAATTGTATTTTTTAAACGTGAGCGGAAATCAAAAAGAGAATTCTCCTTACACGGAAAATCTTTCGCTTCAGGACTTTGAAAAAGCAAAAACGGAATTCTTCCGAGTGTTGGAACAGATACGGAAAAAAAGAGGTACAACCTAAGATGGATATCAAAGAAATTGCTCTCGGTCAGATCCGAGATTCTATTTCCACCAAACAGAAATTAATCGATTTAATTTTAGAAGATATTACGAAAGCGGGCGATCTGGTCTCGAAAGTTTTGCAAACTGGAAACACCGTTTTTCTCTGCGGGAACGGAGGTTCTTCCTGCGACGCTTCTCATATCGCCGCCGAACTCGTGGTTCGTTACAAATCCGGAAACGAAAGAAAGGCGCTTCCTGCGATGTCTCTTTCGGCAGACTCCGCGGTATTGACCGCGTGTTCGAACGACTACGGTTACGAAGAAGTATTCTCCAGACAAATCGAAGCCTTCGGTAGAAAAGGGGACTTGCTCATCGGACTTTCCACGAGCGGAAATTCCAAGAACGTTCTTCTCGCTCTTGAAAAAGCGAAAACGAGAGGGGTCAAAACCATATCCTTGTTAGGCGGAGACGGCGGTAAGATGAAAAACCTCGCTGACCTTGACGTGATCGTTCCGAGTAAGGTGACCGCAAGAATCCAAGAATCTCATATTCTGATCGGACATATCCTCTGTAGTATCGTTGAATTCAACCTCTTCAATCTGGAATAACCCTGATTTGTGAAATCAACCCTCATCGAAATTTCCAATCTGAAGGTTTCCACTCCCGGTCATCACATTCTCAAAGGAATCGATTTTTCCCTGCAAAAGGGCGAAGTCCATTGTATCGTAGGAGAATCCGGGAGCGGGAAGTCGACTTTTGCTTCTTGTCTTTTGGGAATGACGGACAAAGAACTTTTTCAGAGATCCGACCGTTTTCAATTTCTGGGAACGGACGCTCGTTACTTTACGGAAAGAGAATGGCAGCCCCTTCGCGGCAAAAAGATCGCCTTGGTGCCGCAGAATCCGATTTGGGGGTTTCATCCCTATCGAAAGACCGGTTCTCAGATCCTCGAAGCATTCTCCCTTACCAACCGAGAATGGGCCCAGAAAGAGAAAATCCTCAAACTTTTAGAATCCATTTATATTCACGACCCCAAACGCGCGTTTGACGGACTCCCCGGAAATCTTTCCGGAGGAGAAAGACAAAGAATCCTGATTCTTCTGGCTGTTTATTCCGGTGCGGAGATCGTCGTCGCTGACGAACCGACTGCGGCTTTGGATTCGATCAGCGAAGCGGAGGCTTTGAAACTTCTTATGAAATTCCGAAAGGAAAGGGACCTTTCTCTGATTTTTATCACCCACGAAATCTCTATCGTAAAGGCTTTGGCCGATACTATGAGTATCTTGTATCAAGGAGAATGGACCGAGGTCGTTTCCCGAGGAAAATCCGGAGAATTGAATCCGAGTTCCGAATATGGAAAAAAACTGTTTGAACAGGGAAGCTGATCTTAGAAACTACTCGAGCGAATGATGGGTTATGCAGTCCTCCTAACACTGGTTTTATTTACCTTTCCGATTTTTGCCCAGAAATCCCCATTTATAATGGAGGAAATCGACGCGTCCTCGTTTCCATCCATTCAACTTTCGATCCGAGATAAAAAACAATTTCCAATGGAAAGAGAAAACTTTCTCATCCGAGAATCTCGAGGTCCTGAAAACCGTACGGTTCTCAGACCTAAAATCTCTCGCAAAGAAGGATCGAGATCCGTTCATACGGTCTTTCTCGTTCAGTCCGGAACGAGCTTGGAAGAAAATAATTTCAACACACGTCTGCTTCAAAAAATCGTTCAGGCAAGTGGCGACGAAGATCATTTTAGTTTTATCTTTTTTTCGGACGATCTCCTCGTTGTAGAAAAAGATCTGGATCGACAAGCCGCGCTTCTCAAAGCGCGGGTTCCCGGTTCTCTCAGCAATCGGAACACGGGAGTCAACCTGGATCTTGTATTCCAAAAAGTGAATACGATTTTAACAAGAGAATCCTATCTTGCACTTTTGGTTTCCGATTTCGACTACAGACTTCCTCCGGGGCTTAGACAAGGTTTGTCCACTTCCGGTCTTCCGATTCAGGTTTTAGGAAAACGCAATTTCGCAAACCAAGAGCTCGTTCGAATTTACGGCGGAGAATTGTATGAGTTGGATGCTCCCGATTCCGTTTCCCGCTTTTTGACCGACTTGGAATACTTTCACAAACATCCGGCTCTGATTCAGTATGATTCTCCCTTTCAAGACGATTTTTGGAAAGGAGAAGGTGATTTTTTGCGAGGAGATTGGGAATCCAGTCGAGGCGGAAAGTTTACATACAATTACAAACCAGGCGCGATGAAACAACTTCGTTTTGTTTTTTTGAGTCCGGGAGTTTTTCTTCCCACCATCGGATTCTTACTCATTCTCACTTTGATCGGGCTTTTACTTTTGTTCAAAAGAGAAAAAGAACCCGAAGAAGCCTTGAGTCCTTCCAACGGAGAAGCCGAACGTAGATTTCACGCGAGAGGAGAAGAACGAGAAGTCTATCAGAGAATGTATGGAGATCAGTTTCATACTTCTCCCTATGCGAATCCCGAAGGAGTTTACGTGGCTCGTTCTCTTCCCGTAAACGAATCCGAGTTTGAAGCGGCCGAAGCATACGATCTCGCGACCCTGATTCAAAAGGAAGGACGAACTCCCGGAAAACAGGTTCCGATTCGAAAGGCGGAAACAACCTTGGGCGCTGGAGAATTTTCGGACGTCCTCGTTGCCGATCCGAACGTGAGTAAACTCCACGCGAGAATCCGAAAGATCAAAAATCGATTCGTGCTCTACGATCTCATTTCGGACGCAGGCACTTATCTCAACGGGAAGAAGGTTCTAAGACCTCGGGTCCTCTATGATTTTGACGAGATCAGTCTGGGAAAGACGGTCTTTGTTTTTCGCGCGAGATAGAATTTTCATTCTTCCAAATTCAATCCAGATCGCTTAGAATAGATCCGGGTAGACGAAAAGACCCGATTTCCCAACGATGGAAATACAGACGGATGCGCTCTTTCTCCTTCCGAGAAATCCATCCAATCCACAAATTCCGAAAGAATTTCTTTCGGGGAGACAGAATCCAAAATGAAGACAATGTTCGAAAAAATCTGGGAAGACCATCTAGTCGGGGAACTGGATGGAGGATCGTATATCATTTATATTGACCGTCACCTCATCCACGAAGTCACCAGCCCCCAGGCTTTTGAAGGAATCAAAATCGCAGGAAGAAAGGTCCGTCGTCCGGAAGCAACCTTTGCTACGATGGATCATAACGTTTCCACAAGAACCAGAGACATGAGTCTCGCCGATCCGATCTCCGCGATCCAAATGCAGACTCTGAAAAAAAACTGCGACGAAAACGGAATCCGTCTTTATGATTTTCAAAATCCGGATCAAGGAATCATTCACGTCATCGCTCCGGAAATGGGTCTGACTCATCCCGGGATGACCATCGTATGCGGAGATTCTCATACTTCCACTCACGGCGCTTTCGGAGCTCTTGCGTTTGGAATCGGGACCAGTGAAGTCGAACACGTCCTCGCGACCCAGACCCTCGTTCAGAAAAGAGCGAAGACCATGGAGATCCGCGTAGACGGAAAACTCTCCGATAAGGTTACGGCAAAGGACATCATTCTTGCGATCATCGGTAAGATCGGAACGGCCGGGGCCACCGGTTACGTAATCGAATACCGCGGTTCCGCGATCCAAGCTTTGAGCATGGAAGCTCGTATGACGATCTGCAATATGTCGATCGAAGCGGGAGCGAGAGCCGGACTGATCGCACCGGACGAAACCACTTTCCATTATATCAAAGGAAAAGACTTTGCTCCAAAGGGTGCGGAATGGGATCTCGCGGTTAAAAAATGGAAACACTACGTCACAGACGAAGGTGCGAAGTTTGATACCACTGTGATTTTACACGCAGACGAAATCGCACCTATGGTGAGTTGGGGAACTTCTCCGAGCCAAGTGATTTCCATAAAGGGAGTTGTGCCGGATCCAAAAGACGCGACCGATCCCGTTGAAAAAATCGGAATCGAATCCGCGTTGAAATATATGGATCTCAAACCGGGACAAAAGATCGAAGAAGTAACGATCAACAAAGTTTTTATCGGCTCTTGCACCAATTCTAGAATCGAAGACTTGAGAGCGGCGGCGGCTACTATCCAAGGGAAAACCGTTTCTTCCAAAGTGCAGGCAATCGTAGTTCCCGGATCCGGAAGGGTCAAACGCCAAGCGGAGCAAGAAGGTCTGGATAAGATTTTCTCAGCGGCAGGTTTTGAATGGAGAAATCCAGGTTGTTCCATGTGTCTTGCGATGAACGACGACGTTCTCGAACCCGGAGATCGTTGTGCTTCCACCTCCAATCGTAACTTCGAAGGTCGTCAAGGAAAGGGCGGTCGAACTCACCTCGTAGGACCGGAAATGGCTGCGGCTGCTGCGATCGAAGGTCATTTCGTGGATATCCGAAACTGGAAATAAGGGAAAGAATTTAGAACTATGAAAGCATTTACAACTCTCAGTGGAATCGCGGCGTTACTGGATCGTCCGAACGTAGATACCGATCAGATCATTCCAAAACAATTTTTAAGAAAGATCGAGCGCACCGGTTTTGGAATTCATCTCTTTCACGACTGGAGATATCTGGATGACGCAGGGACTAAACTCAATCCTGAATTCTCCTTAAATCAAGATCGTTACAAGGGATCTATCATTCTAGTAACAAGAGACAACTTTGGCTGCGGATCTTCCAGAGAACACGCCCCTTGGGCCTTGGAAGACTACGGTTTTCGTTGTATCATCGCTCCTTCCTACGCGGATATCTTTTTTAACAACTGCTTTAAAAACGGAATGCTTCCAGTAGTTTTAAAATCCGAAGAAGTGGAAGAGTTATTTCAGGCTGTTTCCACTAACGTGGGAGCCAAGATTACGATCGATCTGGAAAAACAAACCGTTACCGGACCTACCGGAAAAGTATACACTTTCGAGGTCGATTCTTTTCGGAAATACTGTCTCTACAACGGGCTGGACGATATCGGGCTTACTCTCAAACACGAATCCAAAATCGGAGAGTTTGAAAAAAAGCAGAAAGAAGTTGAACCTTGGTTGTACGCTATATAATTCTGCACAAATTATATGTTTGATGAAATCTCCCGTTCAATTGACGAGTTTGGAAACAGTTTCCTTGGCGCTCTGAATAACATTCAGAAATCGTTTGGACGGGAACTCAGCGTAGCAAAACCGGTTAAAGAAACCATTCTCCAGATGATTGGAAACACTCCTCTCATCCGTTTGAATCAGATCGGTTCTCATATTCCCAATGTGGAATTCTACCTCAAAGCGGAGTTCTGCAATCCCACCGGCTCGGTGAAGGATAGAACGGCTCTTTCCATGATTCTTTCCTCCGAAAGAAGGGGAGAATTGAAACCGGGAGGACAGATCATTCAACCCGGATATAATTCCACAGGGCTCAGTCTTGCCTGGATCAGTACGATTCGCCAATATAAATTTCGCTGTTTGGTCGCCGGGGACACCGACCCTCAAAAGATCAAGGATCTCCAGACGTTTGGAGCTCACGTCGAAATTCTTCCCGAAGCAAAGGGGAATTGGGACGAGGCTCTTTTGAAAAAAGCGAGAGAGATCAAAGAGAAAGAAAAAAACACAGTAATCTTAAACGAATACAAGGATATGGCGAATACAAACGCGCATTATCTTTTTACAGGCCCTGAAATTTGGAGAGACCTCGCGGGTAACGTGGACGCGTTTGTCGCGGGAGGTGGTTCCGGAGGAACGCTTTCCGGAGCGGGTCGTTTTTTGAAATCCAAGAAGTCTTCGATTCGGGTGATCATGGGCGTGAGTCAGAAATCAAGATTCATAAGAAAGATGGTTCAAAAGGAAGCTTCCATTCATCTTCCTGAATCCTTTGATCCGAAGATTGTGGATGAATACGTGGGTGTGGATCGGGAACAAGCGCTTCTCTATCAATCGGATCTCTATCAAAAAGAAGGAATATTCGCCGGCACAACAACGGGGACTACGCTTGCGAGTGCGATCCAATTTGCGGAAAGTCTTCCCACCAGGGATGATCAAAAATCTCAGGTCTACAGAATCGTAGTCCTATCTCCGGATCGGTTTTGAAGGAACAAAAATTTTCCGGTTCTCTCGACGAACTGGAAGCCGTTCGCAAAGAACTGGAACGGGAAAAAAAAGAAGAAGACAATCTCTTTTCCAAAGACTGGCTCTCCCGTTCCTTGCAAGATAGAGTTCAGCTTGGAATTACGTTATACCCTCTTGTATACGAAGAACAAGCCATCGGTCGAGACGGAAGTTGGATTCTTACCTTTCGATTTCCGGATCAGGAAGAATATCCTTCTAAGTTTCAATCGGGCGCTCCGATTCAAATCGGAAAAGAAGAGGATCGTGCGCGCGCGATTCTCGTTTCCCTTCATAAAGAAAGAATACGAATCGCTATCGATGAAGTGCCGGAATGGGCCGAGGAAGGAAAGTGTCATCTCGATCTTTTGCCGGACGAAACCTCTTACAAAGAAATGTTTCGTGCCTTGGAAGTCGTATCCGACGCTAAGAAAGGAAGTCGATTGTATGTGAATCGTGAACTTCTTCTCGGATATGGAAAAGCGGATAAGATATCCCTGCGAGAAGCGGATAAAACTCGAGTTCAGGGAAGAATGAATTCTCGTCTGAACGAATCTCAGAAGAATGCTGTGTTGCACGCCGTTCTTTCCGAAGACGTCACGATCATCCACGGTCCTCCCGGAACCGGGAAAACTACAACATTAACCGAAATAGTAAGTCAACTCGTTGCGGAAGAAAGAAAAATTCTCGTTTCCGCTCCGACACATTCTGCCTGCGATCTTCTTGTGGAATCCATTTCCGAAAAAGGAATTCCAGTATTGAGACTCGGACATCCCGCCAGAGTTTCTGAGACGGCTCTTCATTCGACATTGGACTATAAATTGTTTCATCATCCCGACGGTAAATTGTTAAGCGAATACAGAAGGGAAGTTGTAGAAATCTCCAAACAAGCAAAAAAATACAAAAGAAACTTTGGAGAAAAGGAAAGAGAAGAAAGAAAGTCTCTTTTTCAAGAAGTCAAGGAACTCAAAAAAACGATTCGAACGATTGAAGCCGGACTAATCGACAGTCTCGTTTCTTCACATCCAGTGATCGTATCTACTCCAGTCGCTTCGGCGAAAGGAATTTTGGAAGGACGATTCTTCGACTATTGTGTGTTAGACGAGTGTTCGCAAGCGCTCGAACCTGCCTCTTGGATCCCGATTTTGAAATCGGATCGAGTGATTCTCGCGGGAGACCACAAACAATTGCCGCCCACTTTGTTTTCGGAGAAGAATGCACTGGAAGTGACCTTGTTTGAAAAGGCCGCTGAGAGACTTGCAGAATCCGAACGCGTTTTCCTTCTCGACACTCAATACAGAATGAAGGATGAAATTGCCGAGTTTTCTTCCCAAGAGTTTTATTCTAACCTTTTGAAATCGGGTCGCCCGCTGGAAGAAAGGACTTCTAATTTTCCCGAAGACTTTCCGTTTCTCCATTCTTTCCAATGGATCGATACCGCCGGAACCGATAGCGAGGAAGTTTCCGTCGACGACAGTTTGACAAATCCGTTCGAAGCCGATCTGCAGATTCGAATCTGCGTTTTGTTAAGCGAAGTCGGTTGGCCCGAGGAAGAGATTACGATTCTTTCTCCGTATCGCGCTCAAGTGAAATTGATATCCGAAAAACTGAAAGAGGCAAATCTTACGAAGATTCGGGTTTCAACGATCGATTCCTTCCAAGGGAGAGAAAATCGTTGTATTCTTCTTGGCTTTGTCCGTTCCAATGAAGAAGGAAAATCCGGGTTCTTAAAAGAATCCAGAAGGATCAACGTGGGAATGACGAGGGCGAAGGATCTTTTGCTTTGTTTCGGGGATAGTTCTACACTTTCCGGCGATCCGTTCTTATCCAAACTCATTCAATTTGCCGAAGAGAAGAAAGTCTTCCGAACCGCCTGGGAATTTTTATAATCTTCGAAACAGAGTGCGGTTGCTTCGGGATGGATTGGTTGGGAACGCTTTCGCCCAGACGCCACTGAGATGGATTCTGATCACGAAACGTTTTGTCGTGAAGTGCCAGAGTTTTATTGCAAACAAATTTTTTCAGAGTTACTTTGTCGGAACAAATAAGAGCTATCGAAATTAGATCTGAAATCGAATCCAACTTTTTCCGACTAAGCATTTGCTAAAGAATTATCGTTGAGAATATACGGTTTTTTAATGTACGGAGCTTCGGATTCTTCCTGCCGCCTTTTTTTCGTTCAAGATCGGAACTTTCTTATCAACAAGTTGAGAGGGAATTGAAGCGAGAGTTGTCCTTTGTTAGAGCTCCTACAAAATGGAATTTTTCTTGCAAAATCCCGTTTTTCTGATAGAGAAAAGTTTCCGGATGCTTTCCACCACCCACCCCTCCACCCAAAATCAGGGCGGGGCCGCCGCGACTTCTACACTATAATGTCGGAGTTCCTACGGGGTTTTTAGCTCCTATTCGAACGTTTCCGACTTTTTCTTATTTTTTTCTTAAAAGACTAAATCGGAACCCTATCGACTGATTCTATCGTAAAACATTACCACTTTAGAATATTCTTAAATGCGAGAGAGCCGATCAAGAATAGAAGCACACTCGGAAGCCCGTGTGAAAAAAGGATATGATATGAGGACTGGTCTCCGCAGACAAATTTAAGACAAAAGTTTGCAAGGGCAAGACTAAAGACCGAAAGAACCGCCGCGCTCAAAACCGGATTTCCGGGTTTTCCTTTTCTAAATAGATATAAACCGCTCCCGCAAAAAACGAGACTTGAAATAAATATGATCGCCGAACAACGACCTATGTGATGACTGAACTCGTGATCTGCAATGATATCCCAGGCATATAAACCCGCGGAGTAAAGAACCCAAATGAAACTCAGAAGGATCGGAAGTTTAGAAGATTTCGAAAAAGATTCCTCCGGAAATCTCAATTGAGAAAGAATCCAAAACGAACTGATTCCTACGATTGCAATCCATAAAAAATCAGGAAACAAAGTTGGAATGTGAATTAGAGGAGCCGTAATCGGATTAAGAGATAATAAGAATAGAATGAAAACGATTGCAAAAATAGGAAGCAACATGACGAAATTGCCCCAAAGGTTTTCTTTGGATGGGGGCTCGGCCGCCATTTTTTGGATTAAGGATTCGGTTTTCTCTTCTTTACTCAACATATTCTAAGTTATAATATTGGAAATTTTCCAATTTTAAAGAATGGTTGGACAATAATTTCTTCCTGCTTCAGGCTGGAAGGAAATCGGGTTCAACTGTTTCTATATTCGAAGGTCGCAAGCAGTTAGTTACATGTCAGCTAAAAAAGAAATCTGGGAAGAATGCACAATTCTTATCGCCAAGGCTCGAGAAGGAGACCAGGCTTCCTATGAAAAATTTCTCAGACTCGTAACGGGTGTCCTTCGTTCCTATCTGATTCCCCGTATTAACAACGCAGAAGACCGGGAAGATCTCATCCAAGAAATATTGATCGGACTTCACAAGGCTCGGGATTCTTATCGCGCGGAACGTCATCCGGCTCCTTGGGTTTTTGCCATCGCGAGATACAAGACCATCGACTATCTCCGAAAAAGAAAGGTCGGAGACCGTTATTTTACGACCGAAAATCTCGAACTCTTCGCTTCTCCGGAACCGATCGAACAGGATGAACCGGAAAAGGCGCGGGAAATCTTGCAGGAGTGGCTTTCCGTTTTGGACGAAAGACAGAAACAGATTCTCACACATCTCAAACTCGACGGAATGAGCGTGAGAGAGGTTTCGGAAAAAACCGGACTTTCCGAGTCCAATATCAAGGTGATTACTCACCGAGCCGTTCAAAAGATTCGAAAGCATTTTTCCCTCGATATCTGACAAAACTGCAACCAAACAAGTCCAACAAATAGCATGTCTTCGCAACCGCCCAATGGTATCAGAGTAGAATTTTTAGATTCTATCTCCTCGATTTCCAAGGAAGAATGGAACGCAATCTCCGATCCAAAAAACCCATTCTTAGAATACGACTTTTTACATTCTCTCGAAATCTCCCGTTGTATCGGTTCAAACACTTCTTGGATTCAGAAGTATTGTATTCTCAAAAAGGAAGGACGTTTCTCAGCGGTTATTCCTCTTTTTCTCAAGTTTGATTCTTACGGAGAATACATCTTTGATTTTCAGTGGGCTCAATTCTTCTCTCAAGCTGGTTTGAATTATTATCCCAAAGGTCTCGTTGCGATTCCGTTTACTCCTGCCAACGGCAAACGAATTCTCCATACAAAGGAAATGAGTCTCGAAGAAGTTTGTTCCTATATGATTCCGGAGCTCCTTCGTTTTTCCGAAGAAGAGGGTCTTTCCGGAGTTCATTTTCTATTCTTAGAAAAAGAAGAATCGGAAGTTCTGGAGAATTACGGATTTGCCACCCGGCTTTCGCACCAATTTCACTGGATGAACCGGGACTACTCAAGTTTTGACGATTACTTGGGTGCGATGAAATCCAAGAAAAGAATGCAGATCAAACGGGAACGCGAGATCGTTCGTAGCTACGGCCTCGAAATCAGAATCCTAGAAGGAAATGAGATTCAAAAATCGGATATGAATTCGATCTGGCAATTCTATCAAGACACACATTCCAGAAAATGGGGCTCCGCTTATCTCAATCGTAAGTTTTTTGATTCGGCCTTTGATACGTTTCGAGAAAGGGTCGTTTTGGTTCTCGCCTCGCGGGACGGAAAACCCATCGCGGGAACCTTCAATCTCCGCAAAGGAGATTTTTTATACGGAAGATATTGGGGTTGTATCGAATACCATTCTCATCTTCATTTTGAATGTTGTTTTTATCAATTGATCGACTACGCGATTCGTGAGAAAATCAAAGTCTTTGAGGCCGGCGCCCAAGGAGAACACAAATTCCTCCGAGGATTTCCTGCGATGCCGACTTATAGTTCGCATAGGATTTTTCATCCGGGCGCGAGAAATGCGATTGAACGTTTCCTAAAAGAAGAAAGACTGCACATGCAGGAAATGATTCAAGAAACCAACGAGCACTCTCCGCTTAAGGAATTTTCGAGCGAAACATTCTTCCGAGACAATGCGATCGCAGATAAGGGGAGTCGAGATCCATGAGCGAGATCTTTCGATTTGATACGGAAGAACAGACTTTGACCAAGGAGAAGGTCAAACTCAAACGTCCTTCCAAATACAGGGTTATCATACTCAACGACGATTTTACTCCTATGGAATTCGTCGTTTGGATTTTACAAGTAGTCTTTCACAGAACAAGAGCGGAAAGCGAACAGATCATGCTAAAGGCTCATATTACGGGGAAAGCGTTATGCGGCGTTTATTCGCACGATGTGGCGCGAACCAAGGTCATACAAGTTCAACAATTGGCGGATCAACACGGATACCCACTGCATTGTACGATGGAAGTGGAGGAAGGAGAAGAAGAATCATGATTCTTACGGAAGAAATGGAACGGACCTTAAGAAAGGCTTGGGAAGAAGCCAAAAAAAGAAGAAACGAATTTATCACGCTCGAACACATTCTTCTCGCACTAACATCCGACACGGTCGCTAAGGAAGTTTTGGAAGCCTGCGGGGCGGATATCGAAAAACTAAAGAAAGATCTGAGTCATTATCTGGATAGCGAACTCGAATCCTTTCCGGAAACCTCGGGAGAAGTGGATCCGATTTATACCATCGGGGTACAACACGTTCTGCAACTCGCCGAGTTTCACGTTCAATCCACTCGCAATAAAAAAATGGACGGGGGAGACGTTCTCGCGGCGTTATTCAGAGAAGATCAATCCAACGCAGTTTATTTTCTCGGATCGCAAGATATTTCCAGACTGGATATCGTACGTTACATTTCTCATGGAATCCGTAAGGACAATCAGAACCGAGAAAAAGAAACTCTGGGTGAAGAAGGAGAAAAAGTTTCCGATCCTCTCAAGGCCTTTTGTGTGGATCTCACCGCAAAAGCACGAGAAGGAAAATTAGATCCTATGATCGGACGCGCGGACGAACTCGATCGTACGATTCATATTCTCTGTAGAAGAAGAAAGAACAATCCTATCTTTGTAGGAGAGGCAGGAGTCGGTAAAACTTCGATCGTGGAGGGCCTCGCCCAAATGGTCGTGGACGGAAAAGTTCCGGAGCCGTTGAAAAATCTAAAAGTTTATTCTTTGGATATGGGGCTTTTACTCGCGGGCACTAAGTTCCGAGGAGAATTTGAAGAAAGACTCAAGAATGTAGTAACTCAGATCACGGCCCAAGACGATCACGTTCTTTTTATAGACGAGATCCATACGATCATCGGAGCCGGAGCCGTTTCCGGCGGTTCTTTGGACGCATCCAATCTCCTAAAACCAGCACTCTCCAGCGGAGAACTTCGTTGTATCGGAACCACGACCTATAAAGAATACAAATCTATATTCGAAAAAGATCATGCACTTTCCAGAAGATTCCAAAAAGTAGAAGTGGGAGAACCGTCCATCTCCGAAACCGTTGAGATTCTAAAAGGACTTTTAGGAAAATACGAATCCTTTCACAAGGTGAAGTATTCCGCTTCGGCGGTGGAACAGGCTGCTGAGTTGTCGGCGCGTTATATTCTGGATCGAAAACTTCCGGACAAGGCGATCGATCTTTTGGACGAAGCCGGCGCTCGCGTTCGCCTTAGAGAGGGGGGAAAAAAAACCGTGACGGTAAGAGAAATCGAAGAACTCGTTTCCAAGATCGCAAAGGTTCCTTCCGTTACGGTTAAAGCCGACGATCGTGAAAAACTCAAGAACTTGGATGAAGAGTTAAAAGCCAAGATCTACGGACAAAATTCCGCGATCGATCAGCTCGTACAGTCCATTCGACTTTCCAGAAGCGGACTTTCCGAACCGGGAAAACCCGTGGGAAGTTTTCTCTTTGCAGGACCGACCGGAGTTGGAAAGACGGAGTTGACTCGTAAACTCGCGGAGATTCTCGGAGTGGAACTCATTCGTTTTGATATGAGCGAATACATGGAAAAACATACGGTTTCCCGATTGATCGGTTCTCCGCCGGGTTACGTAGGTTTTGAACAAGGCGGACAACTTACGGACGCGGTGCATCGAAATCCTCACTGTGTTCTTTTGCTCGACGAGATAGAAAAGGCTCATGAAGACATTTATAATATTCTTCTTCAGATTATGGATCACGCAACTCTTACGGACAACAACGGAAGAAAATCCGATTTTCGTCAGGTGATTATAGTGATGACTACAAACACCGGAGCTCGGGAGCGTTCCACAAATCCAGTGGGTTTTGGAAACGATCTTTTGGAAGACAGAAGTCTCAAGGCGATCGAAAAACAATTTTCTCCCGAGTTTAGAAACCGTCTCACAGCGGTGATAGAGTTCTCTTCTCTCAGTCAGGAAAATGTAACCAAAGTAGTTGCAAAACAGCTTGCTCTTTTACAAGAGCGTCTGAATTCTAAACAAATTGAATTAGAGTTTCAGGATGATGTACTCAACTACATCGCAGAGAAAGCTTATACCCCTGAGTTCGGGGCAAGACCCGTGCAGAGATGGATCGATACTCATATCTCAAAGAGAATCTCTGAAGAGATCCTTTTTGGAGAACTCAAATCGGGTGGAAAGGCAAAACTGATCGCCGGTAAAGAGGGAATCGAAATGGAATTCTCTCACGGCAAAAAATCCTAAACTTAAAAAACTTTCCAGGATCCGATGAAACAAAAATACGTACGTATCATACTGATACTTCTCCTTATTTCGTGTAAGGAAGTTCCGCTTTCGATCGAAGGAAAGCAAGTTTCCACAGACTTACTCGTAACTCCTTCCAATCAAAGAAAACATACCGATTATTTTAGCGAGAGTAAAAATCTGATGATCGCATCCGATTCTCCCGAAGCCACCGCGGCTGGGATCGAAGTGGGAAAGTTAGGCGGAAATGTCGTGGACGTTGTCGTCGCTACTTCCTTTGCGATCTCCGTGACGAGACCCCATTCGACCGGTTTGGGAGGAGGCGGTTTTCTCGTTCTCTATCTAAAAGAATTTTCGGAACCGATTGCGTTTGATTTTAGAGAAAGGGCGCCGAGCGCGGCCTCCCGCAATATGTATAAAAGAAAACCGAAAGAGGATTCTCTTTTTGGATTTCGTGCGGTTGGTGTTCCGGGTAACGTGGCCGGTCTGATTCAGATTCAAAAACGTTTTGGTAAACTCCCGCTCAAGTCAATCATAGCTCCTGCGATTCGTTTAGCGGAGAATGGTTTTCCGGTTTACGCGGATCTTTTTTCTGCGATTCAAAAATCATCCAAGGACATGGACGAGGAAATGAAAGGAATTTTTCTTCCCAAGGGTAAGGTTCCCGAAGTCGGTTCCTTGCTCGTCCAAAAAGATCTCGCCAATACTCTAAAACTAATTTCCGAAACCGGAGAAAGAGAGTTCTATCACGGTAAAATCGCAGAATCGATCGTGAACTCGATGAAGAAAAACGGAGGTCTGATTTCTTCCCAAGATTTGAAAGGTTTTCGAGTGATTGAAAAGAAAACGCTGAAGTCGTCTTACAGAGATTATACGATCTATACGATGCCTCCTCCTTCTTCCGGCGTTCATCTTCTTACGATGTTGTCCATGGTCGAAACAAAACCTCTGAAGGAATTGTATGACAAGGACGCGGCCGGTTATTATCATTTTATTACGGAAGCGATGCGTAGAGGATATGCGGACCGAGCGATTCTCGGCGGAGATCCGCAGTTTACAAAGATTCCGATCGATCGACTTCTATCAAAAAAATACGCGGAAGAAAAAATTACTGACTTTGATCCAAAGCAGGCTTCGAGCAGCTCCTCTTTTTTAAAAGAATTAAACTTTAGCGTAGAATCTCCGCAAACCACTCATATTTCCGTGATGGACAAGGATGGAAACGTTGCTTCGACAACTCAATCCATCAACTTTCGTTTCGGAGCTTCGGTCGTAGTTCCCGGTTATGGGATCGTCTTAAACGATACGATGGATGATTTCAGCCGTGCTCCCGGGGAACCGAATGTCTATGGACTTATCGGTGCGGAAGCGAATTCCATTCTTCCTAAAAAAACTCCACTGAGTAGTATGTCTCCGACTCTTGTTTTTAAAGGCAATCAAGCCTTTTTGGCTACGGGAGCTCCGGGTGGTTCTTATATTGTGAATGCAGTTTTACAGTCTTTGATCTATAATTTGGATTTTAAGCTGACCCTGTATGAATCGGTGGCGAGAGGGAGAGTGCATCATCAATTCTTTCCCGATGCGGTCTTTATCGAAAAGTCGGTGAACGAACGAAACGTTTTCGACGGACTTTCCGCGAGAAAACACGATATACGAATCGCACCGAACTTTGCAAAATTATTCTCGGTCAAAAGAGAGAATGGAATGCTCTACGGAGCTTCCGATCCACGTGGAGAAGGGGCCACAGGCGGACTTTGAAAACAAAAGAATTTACTCAATCAAAGCTAGACGAGGTTTCTCTGGAAATTCTTTTACGCCACGCGGTAAAAGCAAAACACGGATTGGAAAAAGAAAGTATGCGAGTCAATCCGGATGGAACCCTCGCAAGAACTCCCCATCCGGAACATCTCGGTTCCAGTCTTACCAATCACTATATCAAAACCGATTTCGCCGAACCACAACTCGAGTACGCCACTCATCCTCGTCCTCGAATCGAAGCCAATATTCGAGAATTACAAGATCTGCATATATATACGATCCGAAAATTAAACAACGAGTTGATCTGGCCTTTTAGCATGCCTCCGATTTTACCGGAAGACGAAAACGACATCCCGCTCGGACAATACGGGAGTTCCGCTTCCGGTAAATGGAAGACGATCTATCGCCACGGACTCGGGCTTCGTTACGGAAGAAGAATGCAGACGATTTCGGGAGTTCACTATAACTTCTCTTTCTCCAATATATTCTTGAGACAATTTTTAGGAAAGGACGTGTCCAATTTTACAAAGGAAGAAATCTCTTCTTTGTATTTGCACGTTATCCGAAACTTCATGAGAAGGGTTCACTATTTGACCTATCTCACCGGATCTTCTTCCGTTTTCGATTCCACCTTCCTCCCCAATCCCGGGGATCTTAAATTTGAAAGACATAAGAATTTTACGATGTATTCTCCCTATGCGACTTCCCTTCGTATGAGCGAGATCGGTTACACGAGCAAAGTTCAGGATACATTAGGAATTCATTATAATTCTTTGGCGGAATACGTGGATCGTATGTGTTACGCGGTTCACACTCCGTATGAGAAGTATGAATCCTTTCCAAGAACTCCGGATGCTCAGCTCAATCCGAATTATCTTCAGATCGAAAACGAGTTCTATTCCCCCGTACGTCCGAAACAAGTTCCAAAAGGTGATGAAAGACCTCTGGATGCGCTTTTAAGAAGGGGAATCGAATATATAGAAATTCGATCCTTGGACATCGATCCGTATTCTCCTTTGGGGGTTTGTAGACACAATCTCGCGTTCACTCAGTTGATTCTTCTGGATTCTCTTTTGACTCCGTCGCCTTCCATCGACGCGGAGGAGAACGAAATTCAAAAAGAAAATCTGAGTAAGGTGATTTGGGAAGGAAGAAAACCCGATTTGAAAATCAGGGTCGGAAATTCCGAAAAGAACTTTCAACAAACGGGTGCAGAATATTCGGAATCCTTGAGACACTACGCGAAAATTTTGGATCTCCACACAGGAAGAAAGGCCTATCAAGAAGCGATCGACTTTCAGATTCGGAAATGGAGGAATCCTGATAAAACTCCTTCCGGAAAATTGTTATGCGAAATCCTAAAACGTGGAATCGAATTTAGAGATAAGGGAATGGAACTCGCGAGGGAAAATCGAAGAGCCCTTTCTTATATGGAATATTCTCCGGGAACCCTTATGAAGATCGAAAAGGAATCGCAGAGATCCTTTCAAGAAAAAGAACAATTAGAGAAAGAAGAATCTCAAACCCACTATCCCACAGTCAAACTATGCAATCACTGAAATTGAAATCGGGAGAATTTATCTCACCCGATATTTTCACACTAAAAGATTTCGAAGATCTGGAAATTTCCACTCAGATCGTGATCCGAGACGCCCTCAATCGAGGTCTCGAAGTTGAAATTTTGGATCGAAAGAATCATTTTCTTCGGTTAAAAAATTCTTCCGGACACGTTCAATACGTAAAGGAAGCTTCCAAGACGGTACTCGATTCTTATATGACCTTTCTCGTGATGGAGAATAAAACGATTTCAAAAATCGTAATGGATGAAGCGGGTCTTCAAGTTCCTGCGGGAGATAGTTTCGGCGAACCCGAACCCGCACTTTCGTTTTGGGAAATTCATAATGAAAAGAAGATGGTCGTAAAACCGGTCACTACAAATTTCGGAATTGGAATCACCATTCTTCCTCCCAAAGCCTCGGTAGAGGACGCGAAAAAAGCGATCAAAATCGCCTTCAATCATTCCGAATCCGTAATCGTGGAAGAATTTGCGGAAGGAAATGAGTATCGTTTTTTAGTGATCGGTGATGAAACCGTTGCCGTTTGCAATCGGATTCCGGCTAACGTGACGGGCGACGGTAAACATACGATAGAAGAACTCGTCGCTTTAAAAAACGAAGATCCGAGACGCGGAGTTGGACACGTAACTCCTCTCGAAAAAATTCAACTCGGAGATACGGAACTCGACGTTCTGGAGCAGGCTCACCTCACGAAAGATTTTATTCCCGCAAACGAACAAAAAGTTTTCCTTCGAAAAAATTCCAATATCAGTACGGGTGGAGATTCGATCGACGTAACGGATCTCGCAGATTCTTATTATAAGGATCTTGCGGTAAAGGCAGCGAAGTCGGTGGGAGCGAAAATCTGCGGAGTGGATATCATCCTGAAAGATTTGGAAACAAAGGGAGATTATAGAATCCTGGAGTTGAACTTCAACCCCGTCTTATACATTCATAACTATCCGTATGAAGGCAAAAACAGGGACGTTGGAAATAAAATATTAACGCTCTTGGGTTTTTAAGAAGCCAGTTTCTTTTTTACGTAGGTTACGATATCTCTGGATTCATACATCTGAGTGTTACCGTCTACGAGAAAAGGAACCTGACTCTTTCCGCCGAGTCGAACGACTTCATCTCGGCCGGGGGTTCCCCGGCTCGCTTCTACAAGTTCATAATCCTTTCCAGGCACCAAACCCATCTTCGAAAATTCTTCTCGAACATAGGCGCAGTATGGACAGGTAAGAAAGTGGTAGAGTTTTATCATGCAGGGATGGTTCCCACTTTTTTCTGAAGATCGCCTGACTTCGCCATCTCAACAACGATGTCATGACCGCCTACAAATTCTCCATTGATATACAACTGAGGAATCGTCGGCCAGTTTGCGAAGTCCTTGATTCCTTGACGAATCACCTCGTCGGACAAAACGTTAAAGGAACCGTATTGAATTCCCAAACTTCTGAGGACGTTGGCAACCCCGGCTGAAAAGCCGCACATAGGCGCTTCCGGAGTTCCTTTCATAAAAAGGAAAACCTTATCGGAACCGATCAATTCTTCTATCTTCTGTTTTGCTGCGTCGTTCATTCTTGTGTCCTCGTTTCCAGTGCAAGCGCGTGCACTTCTTGTTTTAGTTCTTCTTTTAGAGTTTCATAGACCATTCTATGTTGTTCTAAAATGGATTTACCTTCAAATCCTTTGTAAATCACAACTGCCTTGATATGTACTCCATCTTGATAGGGATCCAAGATGGTAACCTTAGAATCGGGAAGACCGGATTCTATTTTATTTTTAATTTCATCGATTGTCATCGTTCTTTCTTTAGACCGGACCTCGTTATCCGTTTGATTTCTGAGATCGTAGATTTAGCATTTTCGATCCCGTTTTTGTTACAATCCGAATTTACTCGGATTCTCCGGTTTCGAGCACGATCGCGTGGAGCCCGGCGTCGATCCAAGGTTGTAGAATGGAATAGACCATCCTGTGTTGTTCCACCTTGGATTTGCCTAAAAAAGCGGAAGAAATCAATACGATTTTTATATGAGTTCCTTCCGCTTTGTTTTCCGGATTTCCCGCATGACCCGAGTGTTCCTCGCTGAAATCGACAACTTCCAGTTTCGAAGGACGGAGCTCTTGTGAAAGTCGAAACCGTATTTCTTCTTGTATGCTCATGGTTTTATCGGAATCAATTTCGAATTCCGGTTCCTCTTCGCAGTAAGAATACGGAAAGAATGTAGAGAACCAAGGTTGCCATCGCGATCATCAAAAGAGCAAATCCCGGATGAATATCGCTGACCCCGAGAAATCCAAATCGAAACGCGTTTACCATATAAAGAATCGGATTGAGCTTTGACACATTTTGCCAGAAAGGGGGAAGCATTTGGATCGAATAAAAAACCCCGCCCAAATAAGTTAGAGGCGTAAGGATAAACGTAGGAATGATCGTAACGTCGTCGAATTTTTTCGCGAAGAGTGCGTTTAAAAATCCTCCCAACGAAAATAGAAGAGAACTCAGGATCACCGTAGTAATCAACATTGGAAAATTATAAACTTCTAATTCAGTAAAAAAAAGTGAAATTGCGATCACGAGAATTCCCACAAGAATTCCACGAATAACACCTCCGATCGTATAACCGAGGACGATCAAAGAAGCGGGAGTCGGGGAGACGAGTAACTCTTCGATATTCTTCTGAAACTTGGCTCCAAAAAAGGAGGAGACTACGTTGTTATACGAATTGATGATCACGGACATCATCACGAGACCCGGAACGATAAACTGAATATACGTGTGATCTCCGATGTTTCCGATCTGAGAACCGACTAACTTTCCAAAGATGATAAAGTAAAGTGTGATCGTGATTCCCGGAGGAATGAGTGTTTGCACCCAAATTCTTAAGATACGAACTGTTTCTTTGATTACGATCGTCTTAAATGCGTTGTATTTTTCTATTAAGGTCATAGTTTTTTCTCCACCAGTTTGAGGAAGAGTTCTTCCAGACGGTTGGATTTATTTCTCATGCTGCTGATCTTGATTCCGTTTTGATCCAGAAGTTTGAAAAGATCGTTTAGAGAAGCGTCCGCAAAAATAGAAACTTCCAGAGTGGAATTGTCTATTTGTTTGATTTCGATTCCTGGTGCGCTTCGATGCGAATTCAGATGCCCCGTAAAATCCAAGATGAACGTTTCTTGATCCAGTTTTTGAAGAAGGTCTTTCATCGAAGTGTTTTCGACGATCTGACCCTGATCGATGATCGCGATATTTCTACAAAGACTTTCGGCTTCTTCCAAATAGTGAGTCGTCAAGATGACCGTGATCCCGGAGGCGTTGAGCTTTTGGAGGTATTCCCAAAGAGAACGTCTGAGTTCGATATCAACTCCCGCGGTAGGTTCGTCCAAGATAAGAATTTTTGGATTGTGAATGAGTGCCCTTGCTATCATCAATCTTCGTTTCATTCCGCCGGAAAGTCTACCTGCAGTTTCTTTTCGTTTTTCATACAACCCGAGTTGTTGCAGATAACCTTCTGCGCGTTCCGCGGCCAGCTTCCGATCCATTCCGTAGTAGCCGCCTTGATTGATGACGATCTGATCGACTCTTTCAAAGATATTGAAGTTAAATTCCTGAGGAACGACTCCGATATAAGATTTTGCTTTTGCTAAATCGACATCGATGTCCGCGTCAAAAATTTGAACTCTTCCGGAAGTTTTGTTCACTAAGGAACTGAGAATTCCGATCGTTGTGGATTTTCCGGCGCCGTTTGGACCGAGAAGCGCAAAAAAATCTCCGCTTTCCACGTTTAAGCTGATTCCTTTGAGCGCCGTGACCCCGCCGGAATAGGTTTTGACTAAGTTTTCAATTTGCAGAGCAAATTTCATATTTTTCTTTGATTCCCATCATTTATGTTGTTTGTAAAATTTCGTTCGCCTTTCTTGCCGCGTTACGCGCAATTTCGGGTAACGCAGGGTGGATATAGATCATCTTTAAGAGATCGTCAATTGTTCCCTTCATCGTTATAAGTAGAATCAAAAGGTGGATTACGTCGGATGCCTCGTCCCCGATCGCGTGAGCTCCCAAAACTTTTCTCGTTTTTTTTTCTACGAGAATTTTGATAAATCCGGAATCGGAAAGTCTCGCCATTCCGGTCGCGCTGGAGCTGTAAGGATTTTTCGCTGCGATATAATCGATTCCTAATGCTTTTAGTTCTTCCTCCGTCTTTCCGACTTTTGCCACCTGAGGATGTGTGAAGACCGCGTGCGGAACCGGAGGATATTCGATCGGAGATTTTTGCTTTTCCTGATACAAGGTTCGATACAGAAATTCTCCCTCGAAGTTGACCGAATGTCTGTAAAAGTATTTTCCGATGATATCTCCGAGGGCATAAACACCGGGAACCGTCGTTTCCAAATATTCGTCTACTTGAATATAACCGTTTTTATCAGTCTGAATTTTTGTATTGGAAAGTCCGAGTAGATCCGAATTCGGTTGAATGCCGGTTGCGACGAGAAGAGCTTCCGATTCTAAACGAGATTGTTTTCCGTCCACGGTAACATCGAGATAAAATCGATTTTCCTTATATTCTACTTTTTGAATGGTAGAATGTAGTAAAACTTTTTGTTCTTTTGTAAAAACTCTTTCGAATTCGTCTACGACGTCCGAATCTTCGTTTTTCAGCATTCGATTCCGAACCAAAAAGGTAACGTCGGAACCAAACGCGGAATAGGCGAAACCCAATTCTAAGGCGATAAAACCGCCTCCGATTACGATCAACGATTTCGGAAGTTCGGTTCTTCGAAGCGCCTCACGGCTTGTCATATAAGGAGTTCCTGCCAAACCGGGGATGTTTGGAAGAGAAGGTCTTGCTCCCGCCGCGATAAAAATTCTTTCCGCGGTCAGTTCCTCTCCGTTAACGCGGATGATACGATCGGAAACAAAAGTTGCCGTACCTTGGATATAGTCTATGTTCGGATTCTTTTCATATGCGGGAACGATGGAAGCGGATTCTTCGTCCACGGTTTTGGAAACTCTTTCCACGAGGGTTTTGAAATCTACGATCGGCTTTTCCGGAAACGTAATCTGAAATTTTTCGGAATGTTTTGCGAGAGTTAAAATTTCAGCGGGATAGATCAACATCTTAGAAGGAATACAACCTCGGTTGAGACAGGTTCCTCCCGGAGTTTCTTTTTCGATCACTGCGACCTTATAGCCGAGTTTGGAAGGAGGGGTGACCAGCTTTGTCCCTCCGCCCGTTCCGATTACGATGATATCATATTGTTTCATAAGACTTGCCGATTCAAAAGAGAACTGTCCTGGTTACAGATTCTTTAGACTACGGTTTTCCGGCAAACGATTTCCGCCCCTTTTTTACCAGTGATCCCGCAGAGAACGCAATGAAACAAAAAGAGATTTTGGATCGTTTGGAAGGAGTTTGAGATCGGACTTTTTTTGAACGTTCTTTTTCAAATCCTCGGACGGATGATCGCACTGAAGGAATGTATTGATCTTCTTCTCTTTCCCGAGATTGGTTGTTAAGAATTCTACGTCTTTTTGCAAACGAGCGGATTCTTCCAGCGTATCAATCGCGTCTTGATTGGAAGGATCTAAGGAGAGAGTAAATTTCAGATTGGATTCTAAATAGTCGTGTCCGGGATAAAGAAGAATCTCGTTTTCCAAGGGATAGATTTGTTCGAGAACCGTTTGGGCAAGAATCTCGGGGTCGCCTCCTCGGTAACAATTTCCCACACCCGCGTTGAAAAGGGTATCACCCGTAAAGAGTGCCTTTGCCTTTTCTTGTTCTACGAGTTTAAGACAGACATGACAAAAGGTATGGCCGGGAGTATCTAAAATTTCTAAGTGTTCCTTAGAGGAAGCGAGAATTCGGTCTCCCTTTTTTATAGGATGAGTCGCGTGTGGAATTTTTCCGATTCCTCCCGGATGAGAATATACGATCGGTTTGTATTTTCGAAAGAGTCCTTCGTTTCCGGATGTGTGATCCGCGTGTTCGTGTGTGTTCAGGATAAAGTCGAGATTCCATCCTTGATTCTCCAAGAACGTTTCGACTTGTTTTGAATCGTACGGATCGATCGAGAGGGTTTGGGACGTTTCCGTGTTTCTGAGGATGTAAGTAAAGTTGCGAAGGGGTGAGAGGGTGTAGATCCGAAAGACTTCCAGGATACGGACCTAACGGATGATATCCAAGTGTTTGTCAAGATTTGCGATCTTTAAGATCGTCATCACGTCTCTGCTGATATTCTTAAGCTTGAGAGAACCGTTTCTTTCGGTCACGTATTTCTGAGAATTGAAGATGGCTCCGATTCCGGAAGAATCCAAATACGCGTCTCCCGCAAAGTCCAGAACGATATCCGAAAAACCTTCTCCGTGCTTTTTGATAATTAGCTCTTTGAGAGCAAATGCATTTTTGAGGCTGATGCTCCCTTGAATGCGTATCGTGCAGGTTGTTCCTTCTGTAAGGATTTCAGTGTTGAAATTTTCCACGTTTGCTTTGCTCGGAACCTATTTGAATCCTAATCGATCACTGTACTCGGTAAACAAAATTTTTTTCCTAACGTTCGCTACCAAGAAGAAATTTTTCATAAATAAAAAAGAATTAGCTGGAAATCCTGAAGGAATTGATAATTTTAGACAACATTTTCCTGAAAAATCCTCTTCTTTTCAGGTTAGTTTTTTTAAATTATGCGCATAAAATTTTGGGGTGTACGCGGGTCCATTTCCTCCTCTGTGAGAGGAGAATCTATACGTGGCAAAGTACAAAAAATTCTCAGCCTAGCAACTCCCGCGGATATTCAGAGTCCGGACGCCATCGATACGTTCTTAGATTCTCTTTCTCTCTCCAGTTGGAGCACCTACGGTGGGAACACGACTTGTATCGAGATCCGAGATAAGAAAGACAATCTCGTAATCATCGACGGAGGAACCGGTTTGAGAGAACTCGGTAATTCCATTTTGCATGAAGGTTTTTTAGAAGGAAAGGGAAAGGCAAAGTGGATCTTCACTCACACTCATTGGGATCATATCCAAGGGATTCCTTTTTTTGTTCCTCTCTATTCCCCCGGTAACGTATTCGAGATTCTGAGTTCCGTTGACAATTTAGAAGAACGACTCAAATACCAACACAGTTTTACTCATTTTCCGGTTCCTTACGACGGGTTTCGAGCTACGAAGAATTTTAAATTCATTCCGGAAGGAAAGGCGTTTCCAGTAACGGAATCCATTTCCGCGATTTCAAAATCGGTTCGTCATCCCGGAGGAAGTTTTTCCTATCGTTTTGAAGAAGATGGAAAGTCCCTCATCTTCGCATCGGATGCCGAGTTTAATCTCGACGAAATGGAAAACATCCAAGACTATCTCAATTACTTTCGCGGCGCTGATATTCTGGTCTTTGATACACAATATACTTTTGAAGAATCTCTTCAGAAGATTGACTGGGGACACAGTTCCGCTTCGATGGCAACCGATATCGCGCTTCGTGCAAACGTCAAAAAACTCGTGATGTTTCATCACGATCCTTCGTATGACGACGAAAAGTTGGACGCGGTTTACTTGCGTGCTTTAAAATACAAAGAGATGTTTGATCCGGACAATCAACTGCAGATCATCATGGCCTATGAAGGTCTGGAACTCGAAGTCTAAAAACAAGTTTTCTCTTTCTGAAATTGAATTCCATCTTTCATTTTTAATCTTTGGGAGAATCATCAATGAGTGAGTATATCATCGGAGTCGACGCCGGAACTACCGGTATTCGAACCTTCTGCTTTAACAAATCGGGCAACGTAATTTCAAGCGCTTATTCTGAATTTGCGCAACACTATCCGAAACCTGGATGGGTGGAACACGACGCGGAAGAGATTTGGGTAAAAACGGAGAAGCTCATTCTCAAAGCGATTCGAAACGGAAAGCTCAAACCGTCCGACGCCGTGGCAATCGGAATTACAAACCAAAGGGAAACAACCGTCCTTTTTGATAAGGATACGGGCAAACCCGTTTACAACGCGATCGTATGGCAGTGCAGAAGGACTTCCAATATCTGTATGGATCTAAAGGAAAAAGGTCTCGAACCTTTGTTCCGCAGAAAGACCGGACTTGTGATGGACGCCTATTTTAGCGGAACCAAAATCAAATGGATTTTGGACAACGTAAAAGGTGTGAAGGCGAAGGCTGAAAAAGGAAAGGTTCTTTTCGGTACGATCGATACATACTTACTCTATAGATTGACTAACGGAAAATCGCATAAGACCGATCATACGAACGCAAGTAGAACCCTAATCTACAACATCGAAAAGAAAGAATGGGATCGGGAACTCACTCAAATTTTAGGAATCCCTGAAGCGGTGCTTCCGGAAGCTCATAATTCCAGTTCCTTGTTTGGACGAACCGAAAAGGTAAACGGTCTTCCCGACGGAATTCCGATCTCTTCTCTTGTCGGCGATCAACAAGGAGCTCTTTTTGGTCAGCTCTGCACGGAACCAGGAGAGGCGAAGAATACCTACGGAACCGGATGTTTTCTTCTTTTTAACACCGGAAATAATTTTCAAATCTCAAAGAACAATCTACTAACGACTCTCGGTTGTGGTCCGGAAGGAAAGACCGTGTATTGTTTGGAAGGATCCGTCTTTATCGGAGGAGCCGTCGTTCAATTCTTACGAGACAATCTGAAGTTTTTTAAAGAATCCAAAGTTTCCGAAAAGTTGGCGGCTTCCGTAAAAAAAGAAGACGAGGTCGTGTTTGTTCCCGCCTTTTCAGGGTTAGGCGCTCCGTATTGGGATATGAACGCAAGAGGGGCCATCCTTGGACTCACACGCGATACGAGCGCGGAGCAAATTACGAGGGCCGCTCTCAAGTCGATCGCGCTTCAATCCTATGAACTTGTGGAAGCGATGGAGAATGATACCGGATCGAAGTTGAAGGTTTTGAAAGTGGACGGCGGGGCCACGGGAAATTCTTGGTTGATGCAGTATCAATCCGATATCTTGGGAAAAAAAGTAATTCGTCCGGCCAACGTCGACACGACCGTGTTAGGCGCCGCTTTTTTAGCGGGACTCGAGCGGGGATTTTTTCCTTCAGTCGCCGATCTTAAGAAAAAACTCAAGACCAGCAAAGAGTTTTCTCCCCAGATGAAAGCGGCGCAAAGAGAAAAAGAAATTCAGATCTGGAAGGATTCTGTAAGAAGAATCCGTTCCAATCAATAATCAAAACCTAATAAACAAAATTCGAATGTCTTTCTTTCCGATGTAATCCCGGCTCCGCAGAGGAGCCGAAATTCCGGAAAGAAAGGGATCTCTAAAATTCTTCCGGGTGGAATTTTAAGAAAGAACTGTTCGTCCCGTTCTTTTTTGGAAATGAGAGTGTCCATCCGAACGATCTCGATCCATAGCAAAACCTGGAAAAGAATCGTTTTTTCCGTAACTGCGTAGAGTCGAATCGCCGAAATTCCTGAAATCTGAAAGTTGAACTTTTCTGTTCTGGGAACGCTCTGAAATTTGGTTTCGATTGTCTGACTCGGATCCGCCTTTGAGTCTTCTTGGTGTTCTCTATAAATCGAGAATATTCCAGCCTCGTAATATATCTTTCTGGAAAAATTTCTAAAAATCTCTCTTTCGATCGTTTCTTCCAGAGATTCTCCGGGCTCCGGTTTTTTCACTGGAGAATCCAGAATACTTTTTAGTTTATTCTTAGAGATATTTTTTTCGATCATCGTTTTGACGGGCGGTGAAAGTTTCGGATAAGAGAATCGAATGATTCTTTCATCGAGGGTTGTCAGGATACGATTTAAGAATGGACCGTGTATGAGCGGGAGAATTTCGATTTTGAAAATTTGATCTCGAAGAAAAATCGCGAATTCCGGTTCGTGACTGAATAGATTGGAGACGATCGTTTGTTCTTCAGCGGGAGTTCCCGCAAAAAGAATTTTTACCAGGCGAAAAAGATAAGTTTTACTTTTTTGATCGAAGTAGAGCGATTCGATTTTTTTTTCGACTTCGTTTTCGGATAACTCCGGATTTACGATATCTTTCAAGGACAAATAACGTGTCGAGATCATCTTGTTTCTTCTCTGACGATACAATTGGAATTCCCCGGAGACAACGGCACCGATCGTGGTAGTTTCATCTTTCGTTCTGGAAATTCGGATCGGAAGTTTTTCCACGGGAAGATATGGATTTTGTTTTACGGGGAAAGATCCATTCTCCGTAGTCTCAAAGGTTGTTTCCGGAAATCGCTCCGTATTGGAATGGATTCTTCCATTTTCAAAACTCAAATAGGCCAGCGAATCGATCGATTTACTCGGATATAAACTTCGGTTCCATTCTATAGAATATAAAAAACGAGGAACGATTCCGGGTGACGCGAATAAAAAGGGTAATTCTTCTATTTCCTTTGTTTTGAAGTCGTAAAAGGGTTCTATCTTCGAGGTAAATCGAACGATAGAGTCGGGATTGGCGAGAATAAAGAAGTAATTCTTTCCTTCTTGTAAGGGCATTTTTTCTTTCGGAAAATAGAAAAACGGGTCTTATCGATTTCGGTTTGCTTTTCGTTTGAAAAGGCGAGACGACGATTGCCTCAAAAAGTAGGTCTTATCGTTTCCGGAATCGGAACGGATAAACCCGGAGCCGGATAATTTCGTTTGGTCAATTTTGCGATCAGAGATTTTTTAAACTTCGTAAAATTATATTCGGTCCTTAAAAGGATGATTTCTTCCTCGAGACCAAACGGAATAAATTCTAAAAGCTCGTCTTCGTTGAGTCCTGTCACCAAGACCACGTCCTGAAGAATTCTTCCTAATTTGCGAGCGTCTCTGTCTTCGAGCGAGAGACAGGAAAGGATTTTGGTTTCCAAGGGCGTCAATTCTAACATTTATTTTTTACGAATCATCAGGATCGTCATATCATCCTGAATTCTTCCTCCGGTATGAATTAGAATTTCCGCAAAAAGACTGTCCGCGATTTTTTTTAGATCGTTCTTGGGAACTTCTTCTAAAAACCGGAATAGGCTTTCCCCGAAATACAGGTTCCCCTTATTTTTCTGTTCGTAGAGCCCGTCTGTAAAGCAAAATACGATATCTCCGGATTCCAACTGAAATTGATTTTTGCCCTGGACGTTCTTCAAACTCGAGTTCATCGTCGTGGAGATAAATTTACCGTCGGTTTCCACGATTTCATTTTCTTTCGTTTTACTTTTGTAACGGACAAAACTCGGATGCAAACCAGAATGTTGAAAGTTTCCTTCCTTATCCGCTTTGATCAGTAAAAAAGTGGCATATAAATTCGCGTTGATCGCGGGGTAGGCTTCCGTCCTTTGTGATAGGCTTTCGTTGATTTGTTCGATGACTTCGAAAGGATCGGAATAGAGATGTACGAGCAAGGACATCTTTTGAAAGATCATCATGCTGAAAATTCCCGCTAAATATCCGTGTCCTACCGAGTCGCCGATTCCGATCCAATAATTTCCCTTGAGATCAGTTAAAAAATTATAGAAGTCTCCTCCTATCGGATTGTAGGTAAGGGTTCTCCCGTAAATTTCGTAGTGGGCGTCGTCGATAGAAAGAGGAAAAAGATAGGTCTGCATCCGATCGTCTCCCTTTCGGAAACGTTTCATCATCTTTCCACGGATTTCTTCGGAAGGTAAAAATTTCTTTGTAAGAAATAATATAAAAGAAATGTAATTAATTAAATAGAGGAGTGCGATCGAGATAAGATAGAAAATGATTTTTTCTTTCGTGTTTAAACCTGAGTTTTCGAGAAAGACAGCGATGAGAATTAAGGAAAGAAGGTTTAGGCTCGGTAAAAGCCATCCGACCCTTTGAAAGTATTTCTTAATATAGTCCGAAAGATTCATGGTTTGTAGAAATAGGCGTGGAACTGAAACTCTTTCTTTAGAAAGTTTTTTCGCGCTATTTGAAAATACTTATCCTCTAAATAAGGCTGCTTGACCCCGTCCAGCAATCCGTAGGTTTTTTCCTTATATCCGGACTCATACAATAATGGGACGAGAGTTTTTGAGGAAGTATCATAATGATATAACAATTTATGAATAAAAGGAGAATAAACGACCACGAATGCTTCTCCGTTTCCCTGGAATTCCACCTCTCCTTTTTCCAAAGTTTCCAATAGAACCCAGTTACCTAACGTAGAATACCTTCCTTTTCCGCTTACGATATATGTCGTATACTCGTTCTTGTCTTTGACCTCTCGTCGCATGGATTTTTCAAACGTCCTATCGGCTGTGTTGAGGAAAATTCTTTCCTGGACGACGTTTTTGTAAAAGAGGGTATTCATGTGCGAACGTTCCGGCCGATTGCGAACATACATTCCGCCCGGAATCTCTTTCTGAGTTTTTTCGTTTGAGACTTCGGCGGGAAGTTCTCGGATCCAACGCGGGGAACAACCTAAAAGAATTAGGAAAAGAAAGAGAAACGGCACAAAGAAAGGGTAACGTTTTTGCAGCTCTCGATTCAAGATCGCCCCCTTTCTTCCCTTGGAAGAAGTCCTTTCCCTTTGGGCTAAGGACTTAGAACTGAAAGTAAATAAATTCTCCACCACCGTCTCCAAATACTCCCAAAAGAAGTAGAAGAATGACGCTTAGGATGGGAATCAGAATCAGAGCCCGCTTTTCGATCTTGGACATCAGTTGTGGATAATACTGAAACGCGTTTAGGCCGACCGTCAGCAGAATGAAGAGAAACAACTCTTCCCAACGAGGAAGAATCTTACCCGTAAAAATATTTTTATAACCGCCGAGTAGATCCAACATAAACGGAACCGCGTTTTTACCGGCCGATCCGCCTCGAAAGAAAATTCCCGAGAAGATAAACAAATTGAGAGTAAATACGTTTCTTAGAATTCGGACCATAGTCGAAGGAGTGTTTGAGACTCCCGGCGTCGGTCTGGGTTCTACAATTCTCTCCACGGCCAAGATCAGACCGAGATAGGCTCCCCAGAGGACAAAGGCGATATTGGCACCGTGCCAAAGGCCCCCGAGACACATCGTGAGAAACATATTCAACTGAGATCTGAATTCTCCCTGTCTGCTTCCGCCTAACGGTATGTAGATGTAATCCCGAAGCCAAGTGGAAAGTGTTACGTGCCATCTTCCCCAAAATTCGCGGAAGGAAACGGAAAGAAACGGTCCGCGGAAGTTTTCCGGAATATCGTATCCGAGTAAGAATGCGGAACCCCTCGCAATATCGGTGTAACCTGAAAAGTCGCAGTAGACCTGACAAGCAAAGCCGACCATTCCGATGTAGATGGAAGCCGCGTGATACGAACCGGGTTCGAGATACATCGGGCCGACGATGCCAGCGATGGAATCGGCGAGCACTGATTTTTTAAAAAGACCAAAGATCAAAAGAAAGATTCCGAGCTTCATCCGATTTTTATCAATTTCGGGATGATCTAGTTTCGGAAGAAAGTCAGTGGATCTCATGATCGGACCCGCGATCAATTGAGGAAAGAAGAGTATAAAAAGAAAATAATCACCGGAGCCGATTCTACTCGGAATCAGACCTCTGTGGATATCGACTTGTAGAGCGATCAATTGAAACGTATAAAAGCTGATCGCCAGAGGAAGAAGAATTTCCACCGAAGTCCCCAGCCTTTGCCAGAGTTCCATCCCCGTGAGAGAACTCATGGAATCCATTACGAAATAGTAATATTTAAAGAACGCGAGGTTGATTCCGTTTAAAACGATTACCCATTTCAGAAGTTTTCCCGTGGATTCTCCGCGTTCCCGAATCTCCCAGAGTTTTGTGGAGAAGTAGTAGTTGATTCCGATCACGAGTAAAAAGTGAATCAGAAAAGCTATATGGGAATATCCGTAGAAGATGATCGAGGAAACGAGGAGGACCCTTTTTTTCCAGGGTCCGGATACGTTCCAATAGATCAAATACGTGATAAGAAATAAAAAAAGAAAGGGTAAAGAATTAAATAACATCAGACTTCCGAAAAATAAATTCTAAATTTCTAATATTCTCAATAAGACCAGAGATAAAGAAAACGAACCTGTTTTCCCGTTCCGAAGATTTTGGAAATCGGAGAATCCACTCTGAGTTCGGGTGATTGTACCTGATAGAAGTTTGCTTTCTTTTCGGCGCTCTGAGAATAATAGATGATTCGAGGACTTGTGTTTCCCGGAGTTTTGCGGTAGTTAGGAAGGGACATCGTTTCTTGGAGCGCGTTGTCAAAGTAACCGACCTTATCGATCAGACCGTGTTGTAACGCTTGAGAAGCAGTGAAAATTCTTCCGTCGGCAATCTTACGAAGTTCGGTAGGATTTTTTCCGGGACGACCTGCCTTTACAACTTCAAAGAATTTTTCATAAAGATCGTCCACGATGGACTGAAGAAGTTTTCTTTGCTCGGGAGTAAGATCTTCCAGAGGAGAACCGATTGTTTTGTTTCCACCGGAACGAATCGATTGATCCTTGATACCGAGTTTATCCAGACCTTCTTTGAAATTGATTCCGGAAAGAATCACTCCGATAGAACCCGTGACCGTGGTCGGATGTGCTATGATAAGATCGGACGCCATTGCGATATAGTAGGCGCCGCTCGCAGCCGTATCCATAAAAAGCGAAACCACTGGAATCTTCTTTTTGGTTTTAAACTGAAGAACTTCTCTATAAAGGATGTCGCTGGAAGTAACCGAACCGCCTGGAGAATTGATTTTTAGAATGACCGCTTTGATTTCGGGATCCAATTCAGCGAGTTCGAGTTGTTTTTTGACTCCGGCAAGAATGGAATCTTCTTGTCCGCCGAAAAAGGTTCTTTCTCCTTCGTCGCTGATCACTCCGTCGATTGGGATGATAAGAATCTTGTCTTCGTTTCTCCCGGTGAGGAGTTTTTCTCTGAGTTCGGCCGATTTGCCGGAGCCTCCGAGATTTGCGTTCACGGGGATATAACAATTCGTTATAAAAAGAGCCAGAATGAAGGAATAGGTCCAAGTCAGAATCGGTGCTTTCAAAGAAATTCTCCTATGGAATCGTCAGTATCCGCCGACAAAGCAGGCTTTCAATTCCTTTCCTAAGACCCAAGTTTTAAAAAAGAATTCAAATTTGATTGGAAATAATTTCCGTTTTCCCACAGTCTTGTTCGCCGTGCCCGAAATATTTAGCCAGCATTCACGATTGAAACTAAACGAGCCGGGGAATCAGATTCTTTCTTGGACTTGGAAACATCCGGTGACCGAAAAGAATCTCGAGATCATCGCAGGATACGATGCATCGGACCGTTTTTTTAGCAGCGGTTCTTATCTGATGTTTCCTTGGGTCAATCGCCACACCGCCCATACCATTCAACTTGGTGAAGAATTTATTTCCTTAACGGAGTTGGGAACCAAGGATTCGAAAGGTTATCCTTCTCACGGACTTGCCTATTCTTGGAGAAGAAGAATTCTAGATCATACGGATCATTCGCTTTTATTGGAACTGATTCCCGACGAGTCAATCGCACTCACTCCCTTAAGTAAAATACGAGTCAGGGAAGAATATTCTCTGCATACGATTTCCGACGAAGAGGTTCTGACTCTGAGAACTTTTTTTCAGAATGAGAATACGGCTCCTTTTCGTTTTTGTTATGGCTATCACCCTTATTTTCGAATGAATTCCAAACAACCGCCGACACAACTACGGTCTAACATAAAGAAACAGATTCCTTTACAAGAGGATTTGATTCCGGTCTATCCAATTTATGGAATAGAGACGGATGTATTTGAGTTGGAACAAATACCGATTCTCGATTCCTTATTTTTCGGAGGGGAGCCGAATGTACTTTTGCAAGTACAGAGCGAGTCGTATCAAGTTTCGATTCATTCTTATGCGAACGCTTCGAACGAGATACCTCTTTCTTACGTGCAAATTTATACGGACTTCCCAGGGAATCGAATCGCAATCGAACCTATGAGCGCTCCGGGGAACGCGGTTTTGCACGGTTTTTCTTTGACGACCTTATTGCCGGAAGAAGAAAAGAGCGGTTGTTTTCAAATTCTGCTCTCAACGATGTGAAACTTTGGAACGGATCTTTCGGCAACGAAGGAAAAAACCTTATGTTCGCATTCTTCTTGACAGAAAGGGGTCGATTTTCAGTCTAAACAAACAGGAAACCAGACACAAATGAGCAAACCCTTAATCGTTCAGAGTGATAAAACTATGCTTTTGGAGGTCGATAACCCGGAGTTTGAGGCCTGTCAGACCATTGTTTCCAAATTTGCAGAACTAGAAAAAAGCCCGGAATACCTCCATACATACAGAATTTCACCACTTTCACTTTGGAACGCCGCTTCCATCAAGATGTCTGCGGATGAAATCGTAGAATGTCTCGAAAAATTCTCCAGATACTCCGTTCCAAAAAATATCGTGAATGAAATTCGCGAACAGATCAGCCGTTACGGAAAAGTCAAACTCGTCAAAGAAGAATCCGGAGAGCTCGCAATCATCTCCAATGAAAGAGGATTTCTTCAAGAAATCGGAAATCACAGAGCGGTGCAACCGTTCATCGAATCCACATTCCCTGATAAAATCTATATTAAAAAAGAATACCGCGGTCATATCAAACAAGCTTTGATCAAAATCGGTTTTCCGGTAGAAGACCTCGCCGGTTACGACGAAGGAAACAAATACGGATTCAATCTCAGAGCGGATAGTATCAGCGGTAAAAAGTTCGGAATGCGGGACTACCAAAGAGCTTGTGTGGAAGTTTTCCACGCTGGTGGTGGAAACGAAGGAGGTTCCGGAGTAGTCGTTCTTCCTTGCGGTGCCGGAAAAACCATCGTAGGAATCGGTGTGATGCAAATCGTCGGAGCCGAAACTCTGATCCTCGTAACCAACACTCTTTCCATCCGTCAGTGGAGAAATGAAATTCTGGATAAAACTGACATTCCTCCCGGGGACATCGGAGAATATTCCGGTGAAGTCAAAGAAATCCGTCCGATTACAATCGCGACTTACAACATTCTTACTCATAGAAAGAAGAAGGGGGGAGACTTTACCCACTTCCATCTTTTCAGCGCCAACAACTGGGGACTGATCGTCTACGACGAGGTTCACTTACTTCCGGCTCCGGTTTTCAGAATGACTTCCGAACTCCAAGCAAAGAGAAGACTCGGTTTAACCGCGACCCTGGTTCGAGAAGACGGTTTGGAAGAAGACGTGTTCTCGCTCATCGGTCCAAAAAAATACGATGTTCCTTGGAAGGAACTCGAAAGTAAGTCTTGGATCGCGGAAGCGAAGTGTAAGGAAATCCGTGTCAACATGGACGACGATCTTCGTTTGAAATATTCCATCGCGGACGACCGCGAGAAGTTCAGACTCGCTTCGGAAAATCCGGAGAAGATGAAGGCGATCGAACTCATCATGAAAAAACATTCCGAGTCTCATTTGCTCGTCATCGGACAATACATCAATCAGTTGGAAGAAATATCAAAGAAATTTAATATTCCTTTGATTACCGGAAAAACTCCGCTTCCGGAAAGACAAACCCTGTATGATGCTTTCCGTTCCGGACAGATCAAGTCTCTCGTCGTAAGTAAGGTGGCGAACTTTTCCATCGACTTACCGGATGCAAACATCGCGATTCAGGTTTCGGGAACTTTCGGTTCCAGACAAGAAGAAGCTCAGAGATTGGGACGAATCCTGAGACCGAAAGGACACGACAACACGGCCGTATTCTATTCTTTGATTTCGAGAGATACGAACGAAGAAAGATTCGGACAAAACCGTCAGTTGTTTCTTACGGAACAAGGATACGAATACGAAATTTATACTCTGGATCAATTCAGAGAGGCTCAGGAAGAATTGGCTCAGCTTCAGCTGAACAACGCCTGATTCTTTTCGACAAAATCGATTGGCAGAATTGTTGATTAAAGTTAGAAACACAAAAAGAGGAACAGCATGGATCTCAGCGCAAAAAGGCTGAACGTCATCGAGCCCTCTCCTACGCTCGTAATCACCGCGAAAGCGAACGAGTTGAAAAAAAAAGGAGAGGACATTGTAAGTTTCGGAGCCGGAGAACCGGACTTTGAAACCCCGTCCCATATCAAAGACGCAGCGAAGAAGGCGATTGATAAGGGAATGACGCGTTATACGGCTGTTTCCGGAACTGTGGAACTCAAAGAAGCGATCGTAACCAAGTTCAAAAGAGACAACGGTCTGGATTATGAAAAAAATCAGATCATCATCGGAACCGGCGGAAAACAGGTTATCTATAATTACTTTCTTGCGACGTTAAACGCGGGAGACGAGGTCATCATTCCCGCTCCGTATTGGGTGAGTTATGCGGACATCGTACGTCTTGCGGAAGGTGTTCCTGTGATCGTTCAAACTACTCCGGAAAGTAATTTTCAAATTACTCCCGAGCAGTTGAAAAAAGCGATCACATCGAAAACAAAATGTCTGATCCTCAATTCTCCTTCCAATCCTACGGGAGCCGCTTATTCGAGAAAGGACTTGGAAGCCCTCGGTGAAGTCGTTCTTGCGAATGGAATTCAAGTGATGAGCGACGATATCTATGAAAAGATCGTCTACGACGGTTTTGTATTTTCCAATCTCGCGATGATTTCTCCCGAACTCAAAAAACAAACCTTCGTGATCAACGGGGTTTCTAAAACGTATTCTATGACCGGATGGAGAATCGGTTACGGGGCAGGAGACATCGGCATTATTAAGAATATGGAAACGATTCAGAGTCAGTCTACTTCCAATGCTTCTTCCATTTCTCAAGCCGCTGCGGAGGCTGCTATCGGCGGGGATCAAGCCTGCGTGGAAGAAATGAGAAAAGCGTTTGAACAAAGAAGAAATACAATCGTTTCCCTTTTGAACGCAATTCCCGGAGTGAATTGTAAGAATCCACAGGGGGCTTTCTACGTATTTCCCTATCTAAACGACGTCTACAAAACTCCCGGTTTTGAAAGACTCAAGAAAGAATCTTCGGAAACGTCTTTGAGTAAACTTTTCTGCAGTGTTCTATTAGAAAAGTATAAAGTAGCAGCGGTTCCCGGAATCGCCTTTGGAGAAGACAACGCACTCAGACTTTCTTATCCGATGGGTGAAGCCGACATCAAACGCGGCGTGGAAAGAATTGCGGAAATGATAAGGGATCTGAGCAAGTAAACGATGAGACGGATCGTACTGATCCTCGCTTTTTTTACCGCGACTCCGTATTTGTGGGGAGGAGACTGGTTGGTTCTCAAGCCGAACGCTCCTCTCTACTTATTCCCGGATAAACAATCTGAAATTCTAAGAAGACTAGGATTCGGAGAAATCGTCCAGAGCAAAAACGAAAAGGAGAAACAAAGCGAGAAGAATTTTCGTTTTGTTTCCGACGGCGCCGGTCTCAGCGGATGGACTCCCACACATTCTCTATTTAACATGCAAGAAAAGGGCGGGTTTAGAATCGTCCTTCGATCCATAGACAGGATGTTGTATTCTCCCAATACGGGAATCACAGAACTCGAATCCGTATATCAATATCTAAGTTCTCTGGAAGACAACGGAATCTATCACGGAGACGAATATCTCTATCTAAAAATCAGACGAGCCGTCGTTCTCGGAAAAATATTAGAAATTCTGCAAGAAGGCGAAAACAAACGAAAGGAATCCAAACTCGCGGATTATCTTTCTAAAAATCCAGGTGAAATCATTCCCGGTGAAAGAGGAAAATCTTCTCGGATCAATCCCGAAGTTTTCTGGAAGGTCGGAGAAGAATTTAAGGACAAAGGCCCCGGAGATTTCGCCGCCTTCTTAGGTGTAAAATATACCGAAGAGACGATTTGTAAAAAAGATATATTCTGTTTTCTAAACGACGAAAAAAAAAGAAAGATCCGTTATCTCCAGCTCCAACCAAACGGTAATTATGCGACCGTCTTTGCCGCCCAGATTTCGAAACGTTTGGAGACTCTTACAAAGGATCCGGAAACCGTAGACTGCGGAAAGGATCCCGCAAAAAAAGAAATCTTGGAATCGTTTCGAAAGGATCTTCAAACCTTGCCGTATCGATACGGAAAAAAATATCACCAATTTTTAAAAGTGATTCAGAAAGAATGTCTGCAGTAGATCTATATTCCCGCAAAATCCCATTTCAAAACGAAAAATTTTCTAAACCGATCTGCGGACCTATCGTAGTTCTTCACGGACTTTTTGGTTCTTCCAAAAACTGGCCGACGGTCGGGGATTTCCTAAGTAAATATTCAGACGTCTATTTGATGGATCTTCGCAATCACGGAGATTCTCCCCACGCTGTCGAACATTCTCTCGCGTCCATGGTCGAGGACGTCGAGGTTTGGGTTTCTAAGAATTCCATTGTCGATCCGGTCTTTCTCGGTCATTCGATGGGTGGTCTTGTTACGATGGGATTTGCGCTCAAAAATCCGGAAATTCCTTCCGCTCTTTTGATTCAGGACATCGTTCCCAAAGACTATCCTCTTCGATACGATCTGGAATTTGAATGTCTACGAACCGACGTATCGAAGTTCAAAACGAGACAGGAAATCGATGAAGCCCTTTCTAAAATTCTTCCAAACGCGTTTATCCGAAACTTTTTAGAAATGAATCTGGAAAGAATGGAATCCGGCGGTTATCGATGGAAGTTAAACGTGTCAGCGATCGAAGGATCTCCCCGTTTACTTCAGGATTTTTTTCAAAAGTATTCCGAGATACCTTTTCTCAAAAAAACGAACTTTCTGATCGGAGGAGCCTCCGAATACTTTTTAACGGAAGATATTCCCGTTGCAAAAAGATTCTTTCCGAATTCTACATTCTATAGAATCCCGGAAGGGGATCATTATATCCATTTCACAAAGGCCGCCGAATACAAAAGAATCTTAGAATCTATTTTGGAACAGAAAGACGATTCTGAATTTTTAGTAAAATAAATCCGAACAAAAGGCAGGTTCCGATTCCGAATGGAACCAAATACGTAAACCCGAATCCGGTCCATTTCCTAAAGACCAAAGTTAGAATCGGAGTCAACACAATCGAAAGAGACGCGTATCTATCTTTTAATTCTTGCATATAAGAAAATGCTGAAATTCTTCCGGTTAAAAAGATCGCGATGATCGGACCGACCGTATAAGAAGCGATCGAAAGCCCCAATTCCACCAAACCCGTTTTTCCAGTCGTAAGAAAAAGTGGAAGGAGAGAACTCAGGAGTAATACCAATCCCCAGAAAAGACTAAGAGTGGCGGAACCGAATTTTGAAATTCCCAGATCCACTTTTGTCGTGAGGGAAAGAGAATTGATGGAACTCGAAAGGGTGGACATCGCGGAAGCAAGAATCGCAGCGAGTAAAAAACCGGTGATCGGAGAAGGGACTTCTTCCAAGATAAATTTGGAAAAAACTTTATCCTTGGGAAGATTCTCTCCCGCGTAGTAAAAAAATAACAAGATCCCGATGCTCAAAAACAAAACGAATTGAAAGAATACAAAAATTCCGGAGGAAATCATCGCCTTCTTTGCATCCGATTCGGATCGACAAGCCAAAACTCTCTGTACGAACATCTGGTCTACGCCGTGAGTTCCCAGGGTAAGAAGAATTCCACCTAGAATCGCCGTTGGAAAAAAATACGCCGAAGAAAAATCATTCCATTCTAAAATTTTGAGTTTTCCCGCGACGGAAGCCGATTCAAACACATTCAAAAAATGGAATCCTTTTTCAGAAAGAAGATATCCAAGATAGAAAAAAGTAAAAATTCCTCCGCCGACATAGATCACAAATTGAATCGAATCGACCCAGACTACGGAACGAAATCCGCCCTGGACCGTGTAAAGAATCGTGATTCCTGAAATCAAAAGCAGACTGAGAATTTCGATCTGAAGAGTTCCTACTTCGACAGAAACGTATTGTTTGAGAAACACTTCCAGTAAGATTGCGACCGGAATCGCGGACGCATACATTCTCACTCCGTCTCCTAAGATTCTCGTGAGTTTGAATAGGTAGGTCACCGTCTTTTGGGAAACTTTTCCGTATTTGATACCGACCCATTCGTAAACCGAAATAAAACCGGATTGATAATACATCGGAATAAAAAGTTGTGCGACAAGGATTCTTCCGAAAACAAAACCCAAACCCAAACCGAGAAACGTTAGATTTCCGGAATAACTGAGTCCCGGAATGTTGAGAAACGTAAGAGTGGAAGTTTCCGTCGCGACGATCGAAAAACTGAGTGGAATCCAGGAGAGTTCTCTTCCCGCGAGAAAGTAGGAGGAAGAATCTTTGTCCTTCTTTCTGGATGTAAACCAACCGGAAAATAAAACGAGAATGACGTATAATAGAAGTACGAGTAAGTCCGCGATTCCAAAGTGCATAATCAGGCAGAATTCACTCTTGTTTTATCGGGAAAACTCTTTTTCAGGAAGATTTCTTTTCGGCGCTTCCTTCTTCCGACAAAGTGATTCTACTAAAAAACACTTGAAATCGGACTTCAAGTCCGTTCGAGATAGAATTCGCGGAAGACCTTTCGTTTCAAAAAATCGAATTTTTAAAATCCGAATTTCTAAATCGGAAAAGCAAATGACGATTTGATTTGGAGAGAAATCGTGGTCCTAATTTTTACGATTCGGTTCCTTCCTGGCGTCTTTTTTATATCGTCCAAAGCGGGTTCAAAATCGGAATCAGATGGTTTTGCAAACATGACATCGATCCGACAGTATTCCATCACCGTTCCGGGAACTTCCGCAAATTTAGGTCCGGGCTTTGATCTTTTTGGTCTTGCGTTTCGGATTTACAATCAGTTTCAATTTCGTTTTTTTCCGGAGGGAGAATTCAAAACTTCCGTAAAGGGAATGGACGTTCTTCCCTTTGGTCCGGACGAAGACCTCGTAATCTCCTCTTACCGTTCTTACTTTCAAAAATTTCTCTCGAATGAAAAATTGATTCCGTATTCTCTCGTTATGGATCTGCGTCTTCCTATGAAAGGCGGCTTGGGTTCGAGCGCGAGCGCAGCGGTTGCGGGTGTTTGTGCCGCGAGATTTGCACACAAACATTTTTATCCTCAGATTCCTCTCCCGAGGGAAAATGAATTTTTGTTTCATCTCGCTCTGATCGAAGGTCATCCCGATAATACGATTCCCGCTTACTTAGGCGGATTTGTGTTTGCTTATTTCAACGGAGATCGATTGGAATACGTAAAAAAGAAATTTCCAAAGAGGGTTCGGTGTTTTCTTTTAGTTCCGGATTTGGAAACTTCCACTCATCAATCTCGTAAAACTCTTCCGGTCAGTTATTCTACCGAGGACGTGATTTTTAATATGAGTAGAGTTGCCACTTGGATGGAATTTCTGGATTCCGAAAATATGGAACTCCTCAAGCTGGCGTTGGAAGATCGGGTGCACACTCCGTATCGAATGCACGCCGAATTCGAACTCAATCCTCTTTTGGAAAAAATAAAAAAGAATCTGATCGGATATTCTCTTTCCGGAAGCGGGCCTTCGGTTCTTCTTTTTTGCGAACGTAAAAAAGCGGGAAGAGTGGAGCAGATTTTGAAGGAGAAGGTCGCCGAGTTTTGTGAACAAACTCATTTTGGTTGTCAGATTCTTTCTTTGAAGGTGGAAGAGGACGGGATCGTAGAATCCGAAAAGAATATTAAAGTTTCTTAAACTATTCTTCTTCCTCTTTTTCTTCTTTTCCGAACGCATACAATCCTTTTTTGATCGGAGTTCTTCTGTTTAAACCAGGATGAATTCTGGAAACCGTAAAGATAAATCTCATTCTTTCCTTACCAAAATTATTGATAAAGAATTCTGAGGAAAGACTGATCTCAAAATACTGAGTCATCCTTTCCTTATTGACCTTGTCCGAGATTCTAAAGTCGGCTTTTTTACCGATCACTTCGTAACTATCCAGTTTTTCACTGGATTCCATTCTGGAAAACGTCGGCATCGCGGGCGGTTTGAAAAGGGCGGGTGCGTTTCTTGTGATCTGGATTTCGTAGTCTTCGGATTCTTTTGCTTTTTTAAAATTGAATACGAGGTGATCGTCTACGATCGCATTACAATAGGTTCGTATGTCTCCGGATTTCTGACCTACGCTGAATCGAACGTTTCTCTGACTTTCGGAAACTACAAGAACGGATCGATCTCCTTCTTCGGGCGGAGTTCCTGCTCCCGCGCTTTGTTTTTTAAGCGCGGGGTATATGATTTCTTGGAAGAATAGAAAGGCGAGGCCTGCGAACGCCGCCAGACCCACTAATATCAAAAGAATGTCTAAACCTACGGTGTAGATGAGTGAGAGAATTAAAAACAAAATCCCTCTATCGTCTTACATCGATTTTGTGAGCTGAAGAATCGTCGCTCATTCTAGAACGTACCATCATCGAGAGTAGATTTTTCATCTGTTCAGGACTGATTACTTGGTTCATTCTTTCTTCAAAGGAAACCGGAGAAGGTTTCATAACGAGTTCTTCCGGTTTGATTTTATTCTTTTCCGTCTTCGACTGCGGAACGAATTCTGAAACCGAGTCTTTTTCTTGGATGATTGTTTCTCTGTTTTCGTGACTTGCTTCTTTTACAGGCTGGGGCCAGGAAAACGAAAAAGTAGGAATCGTCAATCCAGTTACATTCATAAACCCGCACCTCCTTTTGGATCTCTGTCGTCTTCTTTGTGAGAAAGACAGTCTCTATGTTCAATATCGGTAATAGGGGATTCACTTTAGGGTTTTTTCGAAAATTTTTACTCTCGTCTCTAAATTTGCTCAAAATGCCGATGCCTGAGACGATTCGGAGTGGATTTCAAGACTCGCGGAAGAGTCGCCGAATTTATCGTTTGCCAGCTTATCAGAGGTTTCTAAGCTGGCTAGTAGGGAAACCAAGTATCGGTTCTACGGGGCCATCGGGGGAAATATTTCCATGCAAGACATAATTGCCAAACTAAAGGCTAAGGAATCAAGACCGCTTTTAATGATTACCGCACTCTTCTTACTCTATATCGCAGTCACTTCTCCACTCATCGTTTCTTATTTTTCTCCGGACGGCGTAGCCGAAATCAACGGAAAGAATTATACGATCAAGGATGTGGAAAAAGAAAACGCGAGACTGGCCCGCAAATTTCATTCCGAAACCAACGATCGTTTGTATCGTGTCCTCTCCGAGTTCGCGAGTAAAAAGGTTGTGGCTTTAGCCGCAAAGGAGCGTAACGTTTCCGAAAAAGATTTGATGGAACCTGCAGTTCAGGAACCAACTCTCGCGGAAATGCGCGCGATCTATGATCAGTATAAGAATTCTCCGGCGTTGCAAGGAAAACCTTTCGATGCTGTAAAAGCCGAAATTCAAAACCATTTGCTTTCTCAGAAAAAAGAGGAAGCGCGAAATTCTATCTTTGCCGAACTTCGCAATCAATATAAGATTTCAGTAAAAGTAAAAGAACTCCCTCCGATGAGAGATGATTCCATCCTTGCCGGTAACAATCCTTCCTTAGGTTCGGAAAAAGCTAAGGTTACGATCATTGAATTCTCGGATTTCGAATGTCCTTATTGTAAGAGAAGTCAGGATGTAAACGCTCAATTGAGAGCAAAGTATAAGGACCAGATTCGTTGGGTTTTTAGAGACTATCCTCTTTCATTTCACCCCAATGCAATGTTTGCTCACATCGCTGCAAACTGTTCGGCTCCGCAGGGAAAGTATTGGGAATTCTTCAATGTTCTCTTTGAAAATTCGGGAAATCTTCCGAAAGATCGCGTTTTGGATCTCGCCCGATCTTCCGGGATGGATATGAAAGCGTTTAGCCAGTGTGTAAACGACACCGCTGTGAGAAAAGAAGTGGAAGCCGATATGGCGGAAGGTGAGAAGTATGGAGTCAGCGGAACTCCTGCATTCTTTATCAACGGAATTATGGTGGAAGGCGCTCAACCTTTGGAAGCGTTTACCAAAGTGATCGATCAAGAACTTAAAAATTAAAATTAAAAATTAGGAGTCGGCCAAATATGAGTAAGACAGTGAAAGTCGCTGTTACAGGCGCTGCAGGACAAATCGGATATTCTCTACTTTTTAGAATCGCTTCCGGACAAATGTTCGGAGCTGATACTGCGGTAGAAATTCAAATGCTTGAATTGGAAGCTGCGGTCCCTGCGGCAAAAGGTGTAATCATGGAATTAGAGGACTGTGCGTTTCCTCTTCTCCAAAAGGTGACTGTGTCTTCGGATTTGGACGTCGCGTTTAAAGACATCAACTGGGCCTTGCTCGTTGGTTCGGTTCCTAGAAAAGCCGGAATGGAAAGAGGGGATCTCCTCAAAATTAACGGTGGAATTTTTGTAAATCAAGGAAAGGCGATCGAAAAAAACGCGGCGAACGACGTAAGAGTTCTCGTAGTCGGTAACCCTTGTAATACAAACTGCTTGATCGCTATGAACAACGCGAAAGGTGTTCCGGGGGATCGTTGGTTTGCGATGACTAAGCTAGATGAAAACAGAGCAAAGTCTCAATTAGCCGGAAAAGCGGGAGTTCCCGTAAAAGAAGTTACTCACCTCGGAATCTGGGGAAACCATTCTTCTACTCAATATCCTGATTTTTACAACGCAAAGATTTCCGGAAAACCGGTAACCGATGTAATCTCCGATCACGACTGGTTGAAAGGTGATTTTATTAAGAACGTTCAACAAAGAGGTGCGGAGATCATCAAGGCGAGAGGAGCTTCCTCTGCTGCAAGCGCGGCTAACGGAGTCGTAGACACCGTACGTGGGATCATCAATCCTACCGCACCGGGAGACGCATTCTCCGCTGCGATTGTTTCCGACGGATCCTACGGAGCTGAAAAAGGTCTGATCTTCGGATTTCCTTTGAAGTCGGATGGAAAAAAAGTGGAGATCATCCAAGGTCTTCCTTTAAACGACTTTGCTAAAGAGAAATTCAAGATCACCCACGACGAGCTAGTTTCCGAAAGAAATGAAGTCAAGGAAATGCTCTAAAATTTAGTCGAGAGGCTTTCCGAATCTGAATCCATCCACTTTCATTCAGAAGGCCTCCGCCGTTCTGGAATCCTTAAAAGAGGATTTCTTATATCGCACCCTGGAAGTTCCTTTCGGGGTCGATTTCTCTTCCAACGATTACCTTTCTCTTACAAAACATCCCACGCTTATCGCAAGCCTCAAAGAAGGTTTGGATCTCTATGGAGCCGGTTCCGGCGCGTCTCGATTGGTCAGCGGTCACAGAGAAAGTTTTGATCGGGCCGAAGCCGCTTGCTCTGAATGGACTGGAACTGAAAGTTCCTTATTTGTCGCAAACGGATTTGCCGCAAACCTCGGACTTCTTTCTTGTATCGCCAACGCAAAGACCGAAATCTTTACGGATAGACTCAATCACGCTTCGATCTTAGACGGAGTTCGACTTTCCGGAGCGGAGAAAACATATTATAAACATCTAAACTTGGATCACTTGGAAGAATTGCTACGCAAATCCAGGAAGAAGGAAAAAATCATCGTATCCGAGACCGTCTTTAGTATGGACGGGGATTTGGCTCCGATTGAAGATCTCGTTTTTTTAAAGAATAAATACGAAGCGACTCTGGTATTGGATGATGCACATTCCATCGGGGTTTTTGGAGATTTCGGTGCCGGAAGAGTTTCTCAGGTTCTCGGAAAGCAAAGAATCCAAGAGGTTGATTTTATTACCTACACGAGCGGAAAGGCTCTTGGATTGGAAGGAGCTTGGATCGGAACTTCTAAAATCGGAAGAGAATTTCTCATCAACAAGATGCGGACCTTTATCTTCTCCACGGCTCCGATGCCTGCGATCGCACACGCGGTTCCAACGTCGATCGCTCTACTCAAAACGATGGATCGGGAAAGAGAGAATGTCTTTCAAAAATCGATTCGACTTCGCGAGTTGATCCAAACCAAAAATTATCCAAAAACCGATTCCGAGTCCCAGATCATTCCGATTCTTTTTCCTTCCGAAAAATCGGTGTTAGACGCGGCGGCACTTTGTAGAGAAAACGGACTCTACGTAAAGGCGATTCGTCCTCCCACAGTTCCGGTTCCTCGGCTGAGAATTTGTATTCATGCCGATATGACGGATTCTATATTAGAAAAATTGATTTCACTTTTACCGGCCTTCTGATGTCAGTTTTTATTTCGGCGACTGGGACGGATGTGGGAAAGAGCTTCTTGAGTTCTATGATCCTTGCAAAATACGGAGTTTCTCTGGGGCTCAAGTATTTCAAACCGATTCAAACCGGAGACGATAGCGATCGGGCCGCGGTTATGAATCTTGCCGGTTTACACGAAAGCAGGTTTTTAAAAAATTATTATTCGTTTCAGTTTGCGGGTTCTCCCCATTATGCATCCGAACTCGAAGGGGTCGAGATCGATACTGACGAATTGGCGAGACATCTTTTTAGCATTCGAGACGAGAATATCATCGTGGAAGGAGCCGGCGGGCTTTTGGTTCCTCTCACTCGAAAAACTCTTACGATCGAATTGATCCGCCAATCCGAAATTCCTTTGATTTTGGCTGCCCCCGTTTCTTTGGGATCGATCAATCATACGCTTTTATCCGTAGAAGCGATTCAAAATCGAAAGATCAATTTTAAAGGAATCTATTTTATAGGGACTCCGGATAAAACGACCGAGGACAATATCGAAACGATTTTAGAATGGACCGGCGCCAGATTGTTAGGATGTTTCTTTTTCAATTCTAAGGAAAAGATGAGTCGGGAGCAGTTTCAAAGGGAATGTAAGCTTCGATTCGATCCCGACTTTATTTTAATGGATGCAATTCAATGATTTGGTATCCGTATACGCTTCAATATGAACCGGAACTCCCGCTTCAAATCGTACGAGCGGAAAAAGAATTTCTCTACGACGAAACAGGAAATTCTTATATAGATGCGATCTCTTCGTGGTGGGTCAGCGTTCACGGACACAATCATCCTAAGATAGTCCAGGCGATGAAGGATCAACTGGACCGTCTCGATCACGTTCTCCTCGCAGGTTTTACTCACGAACCCGCGGAAGCCCTTGCGAGCGAGCTTCTAAAAATTACCGAAGGATTGTTTCACAGAGTCGTCTATTCCGATAACGGATCGACCGCTGTCGAGATCATGATCAAACTCGCGTATCAGTATTTTCAAAATTGTGGGGAACCCGATCGAAATATATTCATAAAATGGAATACTTCCTATCACGGAGATACGATCGGAACGATGAGCGTGGGTGGGGATTCTATCTTCAACCGAGTTTTCGCGGGTTTACTCTTTCCTACTCAAGAATTTACAAGTCCGAACTGTAGCTTTTGTCCTTTGGGAAAAAAACCGGATTCTTGCAAAACGGAATGTGTGGATGCTATCGAAGAATTCTTTCAAAAAAATCCGAAACGTGTCGCGGGAATCGTAATCGAACCTTTGATCCTTGGAACGGGCGGGATGATCTTTTACAAGGAAGAAGTTCTTCAACGTCTCGAAAGGTTTTCCAAAGAATACGGAGCGCTTCTTTTGGTGGACGAAGTCTTTACCGGCTTTGGGAGAACCGGTTCTTTCTTCGCTTATCAAAGGGCAAAGATCAAACCCGATCTGATCGCTATGGCAAAGGGACTCAGCGGCGGCGCCGCTCCCATTGCGGTAACTTTAACTTCGGAAAGGATTCATTCCGCTTTTGTAAGACCGGAATCGGAGAAGGCGTTTTATCACGGACATACGATGACTGGAAATCCGGTGGCCTGTGCGGCGGCCCTTGCTTCTGCAAAACTTATGTTCGAAGAAAATCGACTGGAGCAAGTGGCTCAGCTGGAAGAAAAACTGAAAGACGGATTGAAAAAAATTCAGAATGAATTCCCGACTTTGATTCGCGACCTTCGAGTAATGGGGGCCGTCGGAGTTTTAGAATTGGAAGTAGGTCAACAAAGCGGTTATACTTATCCAGGGAACAGAATTCTCAAAAAAAAGTTTTTAGAAAAGGGAGTGGTTCTTCGACCGCTCGGAAACGTAATCTATATCACACCTCCCTATGTGATTTCGGATTCTTCTTTGGATAAAATTTTTAAGGCAATCCGTGAGACCTTAGTTGAAATTTATTCTGGGAAATAGACTTTTCAAGAAAACTCCCACTCTTGATCCTGTCTGAAGAATGTCTGCAACACTCAATACTGCTGAAAAAATATTCTCCGAAGTTCCGAGCACGATCACAAAGGAAGAGGCTCTGGAAATTCTCGATGGAAGTCTTCCTCTGACAACTTGTTTGGATAAGGCGTTTCAAGAAAGAAACCGTTACTATGGAAACAAAGTCCGAATTCATATCTTAGATAATATCAAGAATGGCCACTGTCCGGAAGATTGCGGATACTGCGCACAAAGAAAGAACGCAAATTCCGGAGTGCAAGAATATCCGATGAAATCCGAAACCGAAATCTACGAGGATGCGGTGAAGGCGAAAGAGAACGGGGCCTACCGTTTTTGTATGGTAACTTCGGGAACGGGGCCGAATCGACCGACTACCGAAAAGCTCGCGGCTACAATTCGCAAAATCACGGATGAACTTGGGATGAAGGTTTGTCTTTCCGCCGGGTTGTTAGACGGAGACAAGGCTCAACTTTTAAAAGCGGCCGGTCTGGATCGTTACAATCACAATCTCAATACTTCACAAAATCATTATCCTGAAATTTGCGATACACATACGTATGCGCAGAGAGCGGAAACTCTCGACTCGGTTTCCAAAGCCGGGATTGGGATGTGTAGCGGCGTGATCGTAGGAATGGGAGAAACCCTTCGTGATCTGGTCGACGTTGCCTTTGAACTCAAATCGTTTCGAGTGATTTCGATTCCGGTGAACTTTTTTATTCCAGTAAAAGGACACGCGATTAAAAATCCGAGCGTTCTTACTCCCGAACTTTGTGTAAGAATTCTTTGTCTTTTCCGTTTGGTAAATCCGGATTCTGAAATACGGATTGCAGCGGGAAGAGAAGGGCATCTCAGAAGTTTGTCCGCGACGGCTCTTTTTGCTGCCAATTCTTTGTTCTCGTCAGGATATCTGAACGTCAAAGGATCCGATATGGTGGAGACGATTGGTATGATTCGAGACGCGGGCTTTGTCCCTGAACTCGCGGACGGCGGCGTATTGCCCGAAGATTCCGAAATGGAAGCTCTCTATTCGGAAAAAAATTTCCCGGAATTGTATAAATTTAAGAAATCTTAAGAGTCTCAAAAGCCCAAAAAAAGGTATTTTAGGCATTTTTTAAGCTTTCCCGGCAACTTTTTTTTATTAAATTGAGTCTGAAGACAGTATGGATTGTTAAGTACCTGTTCGGTTTTTGACGATCTTTCCGTGTAACAGAGAAATACCGGAGATGGTTTGGATCTGTGACAAAGCGAAATGGAAATTTCTTTTTATCGAACAAGAAGACGTTATGCGCCTTGTTGTTCAAAAAAACTGAAGAAAAAAAATTGAAAAACAATTTGGAAATGTCGGAACTCGGGGTTATTCTTTTTTAAAATTTTAGAAAGAGTAAGTTCATTTTTTTTAGAATCGGTTTGAAAGCCTGAATCCATCTAAAAATCTGACATTACTGGAGTTAATGGATGAAATATAAAATAGAAATCAATAAGCTGAAGAACGGTTACATCGAAGCCAAGCTCATTGATACTGCTTCCAACAATCCGATCGAGTTTAGAATTTGTGATTCTGAGGATTACCTCCAAGCTCAAATTGCAGATTGGCATAAACGTTTCCACATGAAAGAGCCTCAGGAACAGTGATAGATCTTTGGTAAGGTATTTCTTTGCTTTCTCCTTGCTCTTTCTTTTCACTTCCTGCTCAGTCCTGATTAAAAAAACATACACAGACTACTCCAGCTCCGACTTCGAATGTTGGTCTGGAGCCGGTTACCGCTCTTCGGAAAAATTCGAACAATACTACTCACTCTGGAAAACGATGCGCGGAATCTATCGCGAAGAGAACCAGAGAATCAAAACCGCGAACGTAGTCTTTGTAGGAAATTCTTTGATTCAATTGTTTCCGATCGACTTGATGGCCAGGGAATTTCCCGGCGCGGTGAATCGAGGAATTGGCGGCGACATCACCGAACTTCTTTTGCAAAGAATCGAAGAGGACGTTCTTTCCCTAAATCCGAAAGCCATAGTTTTGGAAATCGGCGGGAACGATCTCATTCAGGGGAAATGCCTAAACGTCATCGAAACAAACTTTGGAAAGATCTTAGAAAGAATCTACCAAGCGAATCCGAACTTAAAAGTGGTCATTCTTGGAATTCCACCGGTTCGGACCCAGAGTATCAACAATGTTTCTCCTGCGCTCAATCTGACTTGGATCTCCATCGCGCAAGGATATAAGAATGTCGTATTCTTGGACAATTGGCAGTGGCTCCGGGAAAAAGACCGGCCGGCTCTGAGACAAGAATTCTGGCTCGAAAAAGACAAGATCCATCTGAATGAAAACGCGTATAAAATCTGGGTTCAAAAGCTGAAACCGATCCTGACTCCCTATCTACAGTAGTTAAACCGTCTTGCTCTTAATTCTCACTCAAAACCCGGAAGAAATTCGTAAAGAACTCCTCTTAGGAATGGGGAACTTCGTTTCTATAAAATCGGAAGACACCTTCTTACTTTCCAGTGCGCCCATCCGAACGAGCGGACTTTGGAGTTGTATCGAATGGAAAGTTTCAAAGAAGCTGGAACAAAAAGAACTCATTGAACTTCGGGAAAAATTTGCGAAGAAGAATTCCGATCTTTTACAAGTAGAACGCCTTCTGGATCCTAAAAAGAAAAGTTTGTTCACCTTCGATATGGATTCCACTCTGATTCAACAGGAAGTGATCGATGAACTCGCAAGGCTCGCGGGAGTTTACGATCAAGTCGCGTCCGTTACCAAGGAAGCGATGGAAGGGAATTTGGACTTTCACGATGCCCTCAAAAAAAGATGTCTTCATCTCAAAGGACTTCCCACTACGATCTTTGAAGAGTTGTATCCGAAGTTGACTTTGAATATCGGAGTTGAGAAATTACTCTTTGGTCTAAGGGAAATAGAAACTAGAACGGCGGTCTTTTCCGGCGGCTTTACCGATATCCTGGAAATGTTTCAAAAGGAATATAGAATCGGAGAAGTTCGCGCTAACGTATTAGAAAGAGAGAATGGACTTCTGACAGGCTTTGTCACCGGTGAAATCGTGGACAAGGTGAAGAAGTTTGAATTCTTAAAAGAAATTCGGAATCGGGAAAAAATTGATTCTTCGCAAGTGGTTGCGGTGGGCGACGGTGCCAACGACGCTCTGATGTTAAACGAAGCCGGGATTGGAATCGGTTTTCACGCAAAAGAGGGTTTAAAAAAGTTGATCACCAATTGGGTGGACTTTGCGCCTATGGACGTTTTGTTATTTTTGTTTTCTTAATTTTTTCTGAAAGTCTTCGAGTGCCTTTAAGGCTTCGATCGGTGTCATCTCTTCCAATCTCAGTTTCAAAATCGATTCTTCCGTCTCGGAACGAGTTTCTTTCTTTTCCGCTTCCACAAACAGCATAGGTTGCGCCTCTTGAATCCGAATCTCCTTCTTTTTGGATTCGAGTTCGATGAGAAGTTCAGCCGCTCGTTTTACGATCGGTTCCGGAACTCCGGCGATCTTTGCCACGTAAATCCCGAAAGACTTTTTGGCTTTTCCCGCACGAACCTTTCGTAAGAATAGAACCTTGTCGTCCTTTTCCAGAGTTTCCAGATAAAGATTGAAGATCCCGCTCAGACGAGAAAGTTCGGTGAGTTCGTGGTAGTGAGTTGCAAAGATCGTCTTTGGTTTGATCGCAAGAGAAGACAGATATTCTAAGATAGCCCAAGCGATGCTCATCCCGTCATAAGTCGAAGTTCCTCGACCAACTTCGTCAAAAAGAATCAGAGAATCTTCGGTGCAGTGATTTAAGATATTGGCGGTTTCTTTCATCTCGACATAAAATGTGGATTCTCCAGCGGTGAGATTATCACCTGCGCCGATGCGTGTAAAAAGTTTGTCCACGATCGAAAGTCGCGCGGATTTCGCCGGAACAAACGCTCCCATCTGAAAGAGAATTTGATTGAGTGCGATCTGCCTCATAAAAGTCGATTTACCCGCCATGTTCGGTCCCGTGAGAACCGCGATGGCCTTGTCCTGCGTATCCAAATAGAGAGAATTGGGAGTAAATTCCTGACCGGGAGGAAGAGTCGCTTCCACGACCGGATGTTTGGAATCTATGAGTTCCAGAGAACGATCCTCGGAAAGTTGAGGACGAATCCAACCGAACTTGTCTTTCGCTGTCAGAGTGGAGATCTGAAAATCCAAATCACCGATTTCTTCGGAAAGTTCTAAGAGAAAGGAAGAATATTTGAGAACTTCTTCCACCATCAGATTGAATTCGGCTCTTTCGATCTCTTGGATGATCTCGTCTGCTTCGAGTATCGTCCTTTCGATTTCTTCGAGTTTTGGAGTCGTAAAACGTTCGCTTCCGACTAACGTTTGTTTTTTGAGATAGTCCTTCGGAGCCTGTTCCGCTTGAACCCTTGAAATCTCTATAAAATATCCTACGATTTTATTATAACGAATCTTTAATGTATTTAAGCCGGTGCGTTTTTTTTCCTCCGTTTCCAATTCTAAGATCCAATCCTTTCCTTTTACGCCGGCTTCTCTTGCCTTGTCGAGTTTTGCGGAGAATCCGGAACGAAGAAAAGGGCCGTTTCCTAAAATGACGGGTAGGTCGTCGTTTGGATTCAGTTTGGAGGCGATAAATTCGGAAAGAGATTTTAGTTTTTCCGTCGGAATCAAAAAAGGATAGGAAAGGGTTTCCAATTCCTCTTTCAATTTGATTCCGGTTGCGATGGAATTTGCGATGGTGCGAAAGTCCCTCGGATACGCGTGATTGCCTCGAAAGCGTGTGAGAATTCGTTCGAGATCTCCGATATCCTTTAGCGCCGAAATAAAAGGGGCGAGAACTGTTTTTAAGAGGATGTCTTGTTTTTCCCAGCGAGAATAGAGAATCAGAGGATCACATTCCGGAAACAAAATTCTCTGTTTGAGAAGTCTTTTTCCCTTTGCAGTATTGCAAAAATTGAATATAGAATAGAGAGTGTGATTTCTTTCCTTTTCATTCTCCACGAGTTCCAGGTTGAGAATCGTTTCCCGATCCATTTCTAAAAATTTTCCGGAACTTAAAATTCGAGGTTCTCGAAGTATGAGTTTGTTGTCTCGATAGGTTTCTCGGATGTATTCGTTTAAATACAAAGAAAGGATGTGGAACGGATCCTTATCGCTGATTTCTGCCTGATCCGGCAACAGAGTAAATTCACGATTTTTAAAATACTCGAGGTCTTTGAAAAAGGAAACTTCGGATTTCGGAACGCAGATTTCAGAAGGACGAAACTTTTCGAGTTCTGCGATCAGTCGTTCCAAACCGGTGATCGAAGCGGAAGAATAAAATAATTCTCCTGTGGAAAAGTCCGCCATCGCAAAATAAATCAGACTTTTTTTGAGATGGAGAACAGCGAGGTAGTTGTTCTGATATCCGGAAAGAAGATTCTCTTCGATGACCGTTCCCGGTGTGATGATCCGAACCACGTCGCGGGTCATGAGCTTGGAACCCGGATCGTCCGATTTGGATTGTTCGCAGATCGCGATTTTTTTTCCCGCGCTAAGGAGTCTTGAAATATAATTGTCTTTGGAATGATAGGGAATCCCGCACATAGGGACTGCGTTTTGCCTTTTGGTAAGAGCGATATCTAAGATGGAAGATGCAACCTTTGCGTCTTCTAAGAACATTTCATAAAAGTCACCCATCCGAAAAAAGAGAATCGTATCCGGAAAGTCTTTCTTGATCGCGAGAAACTGTTTCATCATCGGAGTGTTGAGCGCGTCTGCGAGATCGCTCCAGTATTCAGCGGAGGTTCCTGTGGTTTCTAAACTCATAAGACTGATTTTGCGTTCCTGATAAAATCGATTATTTTTTGCGGATCTTTTTGACCGGGAGAGGATTCGACTCCGCTCGCAACGTCGACTCCAAAGGGTTTTACTTTTGCAATCGCCGAAGCTACGTTCTCCGGATTCAAGCCGCCCGCGAGCAAAAACTTTCTCGTGACTTTCGAGACGAAGTCCCAGTTAAAACTTTCCCCCGTGCCGCCGCCCGCGCCCTTGGAATAGCTGTCCAAGATCAGAAATTCTCCCGGGACGGAATTCAAATCCTCGTCTAAGATCTGTTTGTCGACGCGATACGAACAGATCTGGTTTTCTCCGAGAAGTTCGATTCGATAGATGGACGCAAGTTCCGGATCGTCCCAGACCCATTGAACATAATCATGAGAAAGGGCGCTACGAATCGTTCGAATCTCTTCGGGAGAATTTTTATAAAAGAGCAAAACAACCTGGGGAGAATCCGTTTGAGACTTATAGAATTGAATGATCTTCCGTGCGGTTGTGATATCGATCTTTCTCGGACTGGAAGGGGCAAAATTGAGTCCTACGAAATCGGCGCCTTCTTCTTTGCAAATTTTTGCGATTTCAAGATCTCGGATTCCGCAGATCTTGACCTTTGGTTTTTGAGCGAAATTCGGTTTCATGAATCTGGTTTTTCCAGTCTCGGAGAAGGGTTTCTTTAGATCACGTACTTTAACACTCGTCAGTTTCTAAGGCGGATTTACTTTCGGTTTCGATGGCCTTGTCTCATTCCTTCCCGATCGCAAACGGAAAGAAAATTCGGATTTTGATCCTCGGGAAAAAAGAACTTCCGAATCTTTCTCTGGAACCGAATTCTCAGAGAAACGAAATTTCAAAACAAACCGGACGAAAAGAATCTTCTATTTTCCTTTTGAATCAGGTGCACGGAGATACGATTCTCGAAGCTTCCGAAATTCCAGAATTTGCCTTTCCTGCAGCGGACGCTTTGATCGGAGAAGAATCTCAAAAAATTCTCTGTATTAAGACGGCGGATTGTATGCCGATCTTTTTTTGGTCTTCCAGCAGCGAGAAGTTCGCGGCGGTCCATTCGGGTTGGAAAGGAACGTTAGCCGGAATTGCAGAGGAAACGATCTTAAAATGTTTTTCTAAAAAGGAAATCGTTGACGGATCTTTGTTTGGTTTTCTCGGACCGTGTGCCACCGGAATCCGCTACGAAGTGGGGGAAGACGTCGCGTCCTTGTTTCGTTCCGAATATTCCGATTGTTTGAAGTTTTCGCTCGAAGGAAAAAGTCTTTTGGATTTGGAATCCTTTCTTAGATTTCGATTGGAAAAAAATCGGATTCGAGTGAATCTTGATCCTTCCGGAATTTGTACGATGGAGAAAAATTCAGATTTCTTCAGTCATCGTCAGAAAGACGTAGGAAGAAATCTGAATCTGATTTGGAAGGAAGATTAGACCTTAGGAATTTTTTTGATCGCCGCGTTGATCTTTTCCAAAACCTTTTCTCGTTTTACCGGTTTTGGAATGTAGTCCATCGCGCCTTCGTCTATGAGATACTTGAGAACCGCAGGTGTGTTTTCTTCGGAAACGAGAACGATTCTTGGAAGAACTCCTTTTTCTTTGATCTCAAAAAAAGTAGCAAATCCGTCCATAACTGGAAGATTGAGATCCAATGTAATCAAATCGACTAATCTATGTTCGTCGAAAAGTTTTACGAGTTCCTTTCCGTTTTCTGCGAATCCGATTACCTGATATCCTTCCGATTCTAAAATCTGAGCCAACTGCTTGGCCTGAAATCTCGAATTTTCGGCAATCAATACCTGATAAGGTCTTCCGTTGGGAGCTACACCTGCTTTCATACTTTAACCTCTTTTTAGAGAAAGGATTCGATTACCTGACCGATTTCTTTTGTTCCAACGACCGTAGATCCGGACTCTGCGATGTCTCTCGTTCTTTTTCCGGTCGCGATGGTTTTGCGCACCGCCGCTTCGATCTTGCCCGCTTCTTCTTCCATGGAGAAAGAATAACGTAACATCAAAGCCGCACTCAAGACCTGCGCGATCGGATTGGCGACACCTTTACCGGCGATATCGGGAGCCGATCCTCCGGAAGGTTCATACAACCCGAATCCGGATTCCGATAGGGAAGCCGATGGTAACATTCCGATCGAACCCGTGATGATGGATGCCTCGTCCGAGAGAATATCTCCGAACATGTTCTCACACAACACCACGTCGAATTGTTTCGGGTTTACGATCAACTGCATCGCCGCGTTGTCCACGTAGAGATGATTCAATTGGACGTCCGAAAATTCTTTCTTATGCAGATCGATGACAACTTCTTTCCAAAAAACGGAAGTAGTCAAGACGTTTGCCTTGTCGATGCTTGTCACTTTATTATTTCTTTTGCGTGCCGCTTGGAATGCTACTCTGGTAATCCTTTCGATCTCTCTTCTGGAATATTTCATCGTATCGTAGGCGAATTCTTCCTGACCGGATCCTTCTCTACCTTTTGGTTGTCCGAAATAGATTCCTCCGGTCAATTCTCTTAGGATGAGAATGTCCAGTCCGTCACCGATGATATCGGCGCGAACGGGCGAAGCATTCTTCAATTCGGGATAGATGATCGCGGGTCTGAGATTTGCAAAAAGATCAAAGTGTTTACGAAGGGGAAGAAGGGCTCCTCGTTCCGGTTGTTTTTCCGGCGGAAGGGTTTCCCATTTGGGGCCGCCCACACTTCCAAAAAGAATCGCTTGCGATTCTTCACAGAGTTTGAGAGTTTCCGGCGGAAGCGGATGCCCGGTCTTGTCGATCGCGATTCCACCCACATATCCCTCTTTAAAGTTAAACTCGGAGGCCTTGGCGCCGAGAGCTTTTTTCAAAACGGAGAGAGCTACCTCCATTACTTCCGGACCGATTCCGTCTCCGGAAAGTACAGCTACGTTCTTCATTCTTTTTTGGATCCTTGTTAATTTTGTTTGATTATGGATTCGAAAATATCCAGACCTTGATTTAAAAAGTCCGTGGAAATCGTGAGAGGAGGCATGATCCGGATCACGTTCTCCGCAGTCGCGTTGACGACGAGTCCCGCTTCCAACATCGCTTCCGCAACTGGTCTGGAAGGAATCGACAATTCGACTCCGATATGAAGTCCCTTTCCTCTTACGTCTTGAATCACCGGATACTTTCCTTTCATTTCAATCAGTCTGGAAAATGCGACGTCGGAACAGACGTTTACGTTGTTTAAAATTTCTCTTGTTTGGATGATTCGAATCGTTTCGTAGGCGATCGCAGCGGCGAGGTGATTTCCTCCGAAGGTCGAACCGTGGGAACCCAGTGTAAAAAGATCCTGGTATCTTTCTCCTACAATCAACGCGCCGATCGGAAAACCAGAGCCCAGTCCTTTTGCAAGGGTCATCGCATCCGGACTAAAACCCAAAGTTTCAAACGCAAATAACGTGCCCGTTCTTCCCATTCCCGTTTGTATTTCGTCAAAGATGAGTAACGCGTCGTTTTCCGCGGTCAATTCTCTGGAAAGAGTGAGAAAGTTTTTTGTCAAAGGGATGATTCCGCTTTCACCGAGAATCGGTTCCACGAGAAGAGCTACGATTCTTCCTTGATATCTTTCGAAGGCGGATACGAGCATCTCGTCGTTGTTCGGTTCTATGAATTCGATTCCTTTGAGAAGTTCTCCGTAACCTTTTCTGATCTTATCCTGACCGGTTAAACTCATCCCGGAAACGGATCTTCCGTGAAAACTTTTTTCCAAAGAAAGAATGATCGGGTCTTCTATGTTTTTGGAATACGCGTATTTCCGAGCGAGTTTGAACGCGCCTTCGATCGCTTCGGTTCCGGAGTTTGTCAGAAAGACTTTTCCCGGAAAGGAATTGAGAATCAGAAGTTCTGCGAGTTTAGCCGCTTCCTCTGAATAGAAGAGATTGGATGTGTGAAAGAGTTTATCGGCTTGGTTGCGAACCACCTCGATGATATCCGGATCCGCGTGTCCTAAATTTGTAACCGCAACTCCCGAGTGAAAATCGATGTATTGTTTGTTGTCGTAGTCGAAAAGGAGTTCGTTGACCCCGTAACGAAACGCGACGTCGTATCTAGCATAGGTATTGATTAGATAGAGTTCGGCCAATTCCTTGGTGTGTTGAAAAAGTTCCTTTTGGATTTCTGTATCGTTCATAGTAGCCCTGCCAATTTTAAAAATATTTCTTCGGAGGCCTTGATCTCGGAAAGAAGACCCGCCGTTAACGTTTGAATCTCTTCCTTGGATTTTGGAGCCACGAGACTCTGAAAGGAAGAATAAATCTTAATCTTAGGTTCCGTGCCGGAAGGTCGAATGGTGAGTTTCGCGTTGCCTTCGAGAATCACTTGGATTACGTCCGAAGAGGGACAACCGGAAAACGCGGTTTTGGATGCGCTTCCTTTTGCAGTTTGTGTTTTGTAATCCAGAATACCAACGATTTTTCTTTGGTGAATCTGTTTTCCCAAAAGATCGCTCGTTCTCAGAGATTCTAATGATTTCCGGATCTTTTCCTTTCCCGCGTTTCCTTCCAGAGTCAAGGATTTGAGGCTTTCCTGGAAGAGTCCGTAACGAAGGTAGATCTCGTCCATATAAGACAGAAGATCTTTTTTTTCGGTAAGAATTTCGAGAAGAAGAAGCGCCGAAGAAAGAGAATCCTTGTCTCTCACAAAAGAAACCGGAAGATAACCGAAGGATTCTTCTCCGCCGAAAAGAAAGAAGTCAGTTTTGCTTTTATCGAGTTTTGCCATCACCTGCGCGATGAATTTAAAACCGGTGAGAACGTTTTTGTATTTCACCTTGTTTTTTTTCGCGATGATCTCTTGTAAGTCGGTGGTCACGATGGTTTTTACAAGAACCGCTTTCTTTTTCTTCTTCTTAGATGCCGCATAACGTTCACAGAGATAAGCCGCCATGATCGAGCCGATCTGATTTCCGTTGAGGAGGGTATAATTTCCTTTTCCGTTTTGAACTCCGATTCCAAGACGATCCGCGTCCGGATCGGTTGCGATAAAAGCGTGAGCGTCTTTGGAAATCGCAAATTTTCGAGAGAGTTCCATCGCTTCCGGTTCTTCGGGGTTGGGAAACTTTACGGTAGGAAATTCTCCGTCCGGATCTTTTTGTTCGGGGACAAGGAATACGTTTTTATAACCAAAACCGTTTAGAAGTTCCTTCATCGATTTTCCGCCGGTTCCGTGTAACGGAGAATAGACGACCTTCAAAGAAGAACGATCTTTGGGTTTTAAAATGGAGGAAAGAATTCCGGCCTTTGCGAGTTCCTTTTTGTAAGAAGCAAAACAATCCTTGCCCGCGGGTGTAACAAACTTTTTGTAGGTCGCGTCTTTGGGAGAAAGAATCGAAATCTCCTTCCAATCGCTGATCGATTCGATCGCGGAAATGATCTTCTTGTCGTCGGGAGGAACGAGTTGTCCGCCGTCCGCGAGATAGGCCTTGAATCCGTTGTAATCCGGAGGATTGTGAGACGCGGTGATGACAACTCCGCCGCTCGCCTTGTAATAACGAATCGCATAGGAAAGAAGCGGTGTCGGAGTCACTTCTTTAAAGAGAACTACCTTCACGCCCAAAGAAGCCGCGATTCCCGCGGTGACTTCGGCAAATTCCTGAGATCTTCTTCTGGAATCGTAGGCGATGACGATGGAAGCCTTTTTGTTTTTTTTGGCGAGATAAGAAACGAAGCCGAGCGCCGAGCGTCCTACCGTGTATTCGTTCATCCTTCCGATTCCGTTTCCGAGACGACCGCGCATTCCACCGGTGCCGAATTCAAGAGGAACGGAAAAAGCTTCTACTTCAAGTCCGGATTCTCCCTTTCTAAATTTTTCAAGAGCTGACGAAGCTTCTTTTCGAGCGACGGCGGAGAATGGATCTTTAGTCCAGGAAAGGATCAAGGATTCAGGATGATTCATAGTTTTAAAAAGATTCCGAGTGACTTTTTTTTAGAGGATTAAATTCATAAAAATCGGGTTTCCCTGAGGTTCAACCCTAATTTTAGCCGATTGTAAAAGTATGGAATCTTACGAATTCAACCAAGATGAAAACAGAGAATTCTTAAGTTTGAGCAAGGCGCTCAAGCTCGCATCTCTCTCTTTTTTTAGTCTTTCCGGAGTCTCTTTCTTTTCGGCATTTGTTTCAAACGATACGGGCAAGCTCATGTTGTATCTGATCCCCGGAATTTTATTTCTTCTGATCGGAATCTGGAGTTACAGCGCCGGGATTTCTTTCAAAAGGATTACAGAAACCAAAGGTGAGGATTTGGATTATCTAAGAATCGGTCTTCGCAGTTTGAAAGTTCATTTTTGGATTCAGATTTCTTTTGGATTCTTTGCAATTCTATTTCTCTTGGGAGGGGCCATTCTTACCCTTGTCTCTTGATGGAACCGAGAGAATTCTGGATCGAAGAAAGGCTCGAAAAGTTTCGAAAGACGGCGGGATGTAATTTAGGCGAAAGTGGGATTCGAAATCTCAGTTTTGGAGAATTGCTTCGGCGTTTGGGAATCGGTTTTGAAGTACTCGAATCGATCTCCTTGGAAGACGCGCCGAATCGAGGCGATCTCGAACTTCGAGAAGAAGTCGCTAAACTCTATCCTGGAATCGAAGCCGATCAAGTTTTGATCACGACCGGAACCGGAGAAGCGCTCTACATTCTCTTTCATCTTCTTTGTAAAAAAGATTCTTCGGTTTCGTATTTTGAACCTGCCTTCCAAGCGTTGTATGAAATCCCAAGAATGATCGGAGCAGAACTCAAGGCCGTTTCTCTTTTAAATTCATTACGAAAAAATCCAAATTCATTTTTATCCTCCGATTCTATCTTAGAATTGTTTTCGAAAAATGCGGATCTTATCATCTTCAATCATCCTCAAAATCCGAGCGGTCTTTCTTTGGATCCAAACGGGATCAAAACGATTCAAGAGGCCGCTTTGAACTTTCCCGGTTGGATCCTCTTTGACGAACACTATCGATTCTTAGATTTCAAAAACTCCTTGAGCTGGAGCGGGGCGGGCTTAAACAAACGAACGGTTTCCACGGGATCCATCACAAAATGTTTCGGAGTGATGGGACTTCGTATCGGCTGGATGATCGGACCTCAGGAACTCATAGAAAAGGCCCGTTCGTTTAAGGATTATCTCACACATACTGTCTCTCCGATTTCTGAATTTCTGACGATTCAGATTCTAAAAAATAGAATGCGTCTTTCTGAACCGATCAAAGAATTCTTGATTGAGAATATTCAATACTTTGAAAGTAATTGGAAGAATCTTCCGGGGCTGGACGGTTTTATTCCCCCGAGTGGCGGCGTGGTTTCCTTTTTACCTTTGAAAGAAGGACTTTTGTCTTCACAATACGCGGACGCTTTGATCGATCAGTGCGACGTCTTTGTGCTTCCGGGCAGGGACTTTGAAACGGAGGGATGGATTCGTATCGGCTTCGGGGAAAATCCGGAACGCTTTCGAGCGGGAATCGATCGTTGGAAAAAGTTACGGTTGTAAGAGCTCCTGCAAAGAGATAACAGACTTTTTATACAATTTGCTTTTCCTCGGAAATATATAATATACTTATAATATTCTAAAATTACAAATGACGAAGAACTCGGTTTGCGAGCTGCATCGGGTGATACGCAAAAATGGCTCTTTGGAAGAATCTCCCGTGAAGGTGTTGACCTTGAAGAGAATATTGTTTTCCGCCCGCTTGTATAAAATCCGAGGCCAAGGGTTCCAATTCTTCCAACTGAATCCGAAAACGAATTTCTTTCTGAAAAAGTTTAAAAACTTGCTCTTTGGAAGAACTCTTCCACTGAAACGGATCGGGAAGAAGGTTTCGCTCCTTTAGCCAAAGAGGGAGATTCTTTCGTTCTAGTTTGGTAGGAATGAGGGTTCCTAAATAATAAGATTCCGGATTTTCGAGATCCACATTTTTATCCGGGGTTTCTCTCAAATAACCTTGTGCGTAGAGATCGCAGAAGGCAAGTTCGGGAGAATACGATTCTTCATAGAATTCTTGCTTGGAAAAGGAAGCGGCCCTGGCTGCGACAAAACGGATTTTGATCTTCTTTCTGGTTCCGAAAGGAATCCAAGACACCGGAAGTTTTTCCTTCCATTCTTCCCAGGGAAAAAATTCCTCCCAGAGGATCAAGGAATGCAGATACAATCGATACGGATTCGGGGAAGCTGCGCTCAGCAGGTCCGGGCTGGTTGCGTCTAACGTAGAATCGGATTCTTTCTCTGAAATATTTTTTTTCCAAGGCTTTCGATGGAGAAAATGAAGTCCGTTTCGCAAAAGTTTCCACGAAAGAAACTTGGCTCGATTGGAAGCGCTCGCTTTTAATTTTTCGGTAATTTCAATCTTTTGTTTTCCGCCGGCGAAAGAGGAACTTTTGATTTCCACTTCGGTTTCGAATTGAGATGGAATTCCATTCTCCCGCAAGAGCTGAGTTTGATACAAAAGATTTCCCAATTCTTTTTGATCAACGATCTGTTCTCTTTTGAATTCTTGGTTCAGAATGGGCTGAAGCCGGTGTTCGGCGAGGACGCTCTTGCTCTGAAAGAACGGAAGTATGTTTACGTTCCAGATTCGATCGATCCAGAGTTGAAATTTTATGAGAGCGAGGCGGAACATGAGTGAAAGGGTTCTTTGTTAGTCTTTTTGGAAGCTTTGAGATTCTCCAGTCAAAAAGAAAAAAGTCATTCAAAATCCGCCTTAAACGCCAGAAAATCGGCGGAAAGGTTGACAGAGAAAGGCGCCAATCGATTATGTCCTTACTATGGCCAGAAGATGTGAAGTAACCGGGAAGGGCACTGCCTCCGGAAACAATGTTTCCCATTCCCACATTAAGACAAGAAGAACCTGGAAGGTGAATCTTATCAAAAAAAGAATCTTTTTGGAAGATGAAAACCGTTGGGTTACAGTTCGTCTTTCTACCAGAGCTCTTCGTACTCTGAGAAAAAAAGGAATTAAGGCCGCCATCAAAGATAACGGCGGATCCTTGGGCGTTCTTGCTCCGAAAAAATACGCAGGAATCCAGAAGTCAGCTCCAAAAACAGCCTGACTCCTCGTTTCTAAAATGGTTTTCCCGAGTCTTTTCTCTTTTGAGAAAAGAATTCGGGGAAGTCGAAACCCCCCTTCACTATAAAAATGACTATGAGCTCGCGATCGCTGTTATTCTCAGCGCTCAGTGCACGGACGAACGCGTCAATCAAGTCACACCCGCTCTTTTTAAATTCTTTCCAACCTTAGAATCCTTTGCAAACGCGGACATTCTTGAAATCGAAAAGCTGATCTTCTCCACGGGCTTTTATCACAATAAGGCCAAGTCGATTCAGGGTTTTGCCCGTAAATTGTTAAACGACTTCCAGGGAAAGATTCCGAACACGATCGCAGAGCTGATTACGCTTCCGGGCTTTGGAAGAAAAACCGCGAACGTGGTTTTATCGGAAGTGCACGGACTCGTAGAAGGGATCGTAGTCGATACCCACGTCAATCGAATCGCAAAGATTCTCGGACTTACGACAAAGAGCGACCCCGTTCAAGTGGAAAAGGATCTCATGAATCTTCTTCCCAAAAAATATTGGAGAGATATTTCCTTATATTTGATCTTCTTAGGAAGAAAGAGTTGTAAGGCCCATCGCAGATTTTGCGAAGAATGTATTTTAAAAAAAGAATGTCCCTCGTCCTCGTTTGTCAATGGAGCTTAGAAGAATATGGAAGTATTTATCGATCGAAAATTGGAAGGAATGGAACTCGCGACTCAACATATCGTGATGTCCCGGGATCTCAACCAACACGGATTTCTTTTCGGAGGTCAGATGCTCGCCTGGATCGACGAAGGCTGCGCGATGTTTGTCATGGAAAAAATTCGTTATTCGAATATCGTCACCGTAAGTATGGCCGACGTCGTTTTTAAAAGTCCCGGACTTTTGGGAGATATCATTCAGATCTTTTCCAAGATCGATAAGGTAGGAAACAGTTCGATCACGATCCGAAACACTTCGATCGGTAAGAGCCAGAGTCGGAAAGATTTGAAAGAGATCATCGACTGCAAGATCACCTACGTCTGCTTAGATGAAAACGGAAGACCGTTTCCTTATTTCCGAGATCATTTTGAACTTCAGGATTTGAAGTAATTGTTTTTATGGCTCCTCGATTTCCCGTCTCCGTAGAAAAAGAACACAAACTCTCCGAACTTATGGAATCTCTTCAGATCAAAGAATCCGATCTGGAAGAAAGTTTTACGAGAAGCGGGGGCAAGGGCGGACAAAACGTCAACAAGGTTTCTACCGCGGTTCATCTCAAACACAAGTCGAGCGGAATCGAAATCAAGTGTTCTCTCTACAGAACCCAAGGGCTCAACCGATATAAGGCACGAGCCATTCTTTGCGAGAAAATTTTAGAACAAAGACAAAAGGCGAGTTCTACGATTTCCGACGTCCAAAAAAAGGCGATACGAAACAAACAAAAAGACGCAAAGAGAAAGAAGGAAAAGTATTCCAGAAAAGGACAAAATTCTTCTTCCATTCTTCCGGCAGAGGTTCCAAACTTTGAAGAAGAAGTTCCCGAAGAGACCAAAGACTAAATTCTAAAAGTCTAATGAATACGCGACATGGCTGAAATTCTAAACCACACCCTGATTTTGGAAAAGATCAAAAACTTAGGAGCTTCTCCGGGTTGTTATCTTTGGAAATCTAGAAAGGGCGAGGTTTTGTATGTTGGAAAGGCTAAAAATTTAGACAAAAGAGTCCGCAGTTATCTCAAAGAATTCCATCCCGACGTCAAAACCCGAGTCCTTCAGAGAGAAATTTTCGATCTGGATTGGATTGCGACCAGAACCGAAAAAGAAGCGCTGATTCTCGAAGCGACTCTGATCAAAAAACACAACCCTCGTTTTAACGTTCGTCTCAAAGACGATAAAAAATATCCTTATATCTGCGTTTCGCTTTCCGAACCGTTTCCGATGGTCTATGTGACCCGAAAACTTAGGGACAACGGAGATCGGTATTTTGGTCCATATTCGGACGTTCGCTCCACAAGAGAAACGTTAGACATCATTCTTAGAATTTTTCCGATCCGTAAAACGAGACAGGTCCTTCCGCTTCCCAAACCGAGAAGACCTTGTTTGAACTTTGATATGGGCCGTTGTCTCGGGCCTTGTCAGGGAACGATTCCCGTGGAGGAATACAAGATCGTAGTCGATCAGGTGATTCAATTCTTAGAGGGAAAAAAAGATTCTCTCGTCGGAGATCTGAGTACGAAGATGAATTCTTCCTCGGAGCGTCTCGAGTTTGAAAAAGCGGCTCGTTATCGGGACATGTTGCAGAGGATTCAAAACTTCCGGGAAAAACAAACCGTCGTAAGCACCGACGGCGGAGACGAGGACGTGATCGGATTTGCAAGGAAAGAAGACGAGGGTCAGGTGATTCTTCTCGAAGTGCGGGGCGGAAGACTCGAAACCAAAAAATCATTTCCGATCAAAGGAGTTTTGGACGCGGAGGATTCCGAGATCATAGGCGCTTTTTTTCGAGATTACTATTTGAACGCCGCCTTGGTTCCACCTGTGATTTTTATTCCTACGGATATCCAGGAAGAAGTGTCGACCGTTATCGATGTCCTTCAAGAGAAGACCGGTTTTAGACCCAAGCTCAAATCTCCTCGCACGGGGGACAAACGTTCCCTTTTGAAAATCGCGGAGAAAAACGCGGAGCTGAGTCTCACGGAAAGATTACTCGCGACTCATTACAAGGATCAGACCGCGTCCTTAAAAGAAATCCAAGAGATGTTTTCTCTCGAACGACCTCCTCATATCATAGAATGTTATGATATCAGTCACTTTCAAGGTTCGCAACCCGTAGCGAGCGGCGTCATGTTTGTGGAAGGAAAACCTTTCAAACAAGGATATAGAAAGTATAATATGCGCGGCTACGAAGGAATCAACGATCCCGGTATGATCCACGAGGTGATTTCGAGACGTTTGCAAAGAATCGCGAACGAAGAAGGAGTTTTTCCGGATTTGATCGTGATCGACGGAGGACCGACTCAGTTGACCAAGGCCTGCGAAGCCGCCGTCGAAGCGGGGGTGGAAGGAATTCCGATGGTCGGTCTTGCAAAAAAAAGAGAAGAGATTTTCTTTCCCGGAGACAACGAACCCTTTATCTTTGATATGAATTCTCCTGGAATGAAATTGCTCCGACACCTTCGGGACGAAGCGCATCGATTCGGAGTGACACATCATCGAACTCGTAGAAACAAAGAGACGATGCGCGCGCTGATCCAGGATGTTCCGGATATCGGACTGAAAAGAAGCAAACTTCTCCTACAACACTTTTCGGGCGAAAAGAAAATCGAAGAAGCTACCAAAGAAGAATTGCTCGGAGTTCCCGGTATCGGAGAAAATCTCGCCGAAAAAATTTTGAAACAATTGCAAAAAAAAGAATAAAAAAACTCTAAAATTCCCTCCGAACCGAACGCAATCGGAACCGTTTTCAGACGGAGGGAATCATGAAACTCAAATCCGTCTTCACTACGTTACTTTCCTTGTGCGTCTTTACTTCTTGTCCGGGAAAAGGAAGTTCGGCTTTTTTATTGCCGATCGCAAATCCCGGAGAATTCAAACTCTTCTACGAACCCGTGTTTTGGAACGGTCAGGAAATTCCAAAACCGATCCTCAAAGAATGGCTTTCGCCCGGTGTTAGAATCCGCTCCGCGTCCGGAATCGCTTGTTTGTCGGCCGGATCCGATTTTGTATACGGGCTTTCGATCTGTTTTCCCGATCCCCAAGGACAAGTAGATTTAGAAATTCAGAATATTCTAAAATTCTGGAATGAAAATCCGGAAGGCCGAACCGAATCGGAAGAATTCAATTTTTCAGAACTAGGAAACGGAAGGCTCAAAGTGGAACTCAATCGGGATCTTCTTTCCGATTGTAACGAGGATTGGCTGATTCTTTCGGGCGATCCGGATCTCGAGTCTTCCTTAAAAAAGATTCAATTTCCCGAAGCAAATCTAGTTTCAATTTTTTCGGAACAATCGCTCCTTCGTCCGCATTCTCCAAATGCCGAGGTAGGTTTTAGCATTTTGGCGGGTGCCGGAAGAATGAAGATTTTATTTCATTCTAAAAATCGAATGCGTGCGTTGAACAGTTTGGTTCTTGAAATTCCGGGAGACGCATCGATTCTTTCCGAATTCTTTCTGGAAATACGAAGAAAAAACTCGGAGGCTTTCGCACTTTGTAAAACGAGGATCCCTGAACTAAGCGAAGTATTCGGTGGAAACAATTCTCCCGCGGGAAGATTTCTGGAATTTCAAAATCCTTCTCGGGAACCGATTTGTTTTCAAGATCTGAGTCTTACCGTCAATTCTAAGTCCTTTCCGATTCAAAAAGGAATCGGTTTTTTGATTCCGGGAGAAACGATTCTTCGTGTCGAAAGTGGAAGTATTCTTCCCGGAATTGTGATGTCGGATTTTCCTTGGGCGGAGTTAAAAAAGAAAGGAGAATGGATTCTTAAATCTATTTCCGATCAAAAAACGGTCTCCAATCGGGAAAGAAACTTTCAAGAAGGAGATCGATTTTACTCGAGCGTAGGAAACTACTATTCCGTTTGCGCCAAAGAAGGTTTATTCGAAAGTTCCGATCGACTTTGTATGAGTCCGGGAATGGCCGGAAGCGCGAAGGATCGGGAAGAATTTTCCTTTTGCGGAATTTCAAATTTTCAAGTGGAAGAGGCCAATCTTACCGGCCTCAGTCTGAACGATAAGATCGATGAAAAGCAAAAATTTATAGATTTAGAATATTCAGGAAACATAAATTGCAACCCTAACGTTTTGTCTCTCGAAATCGGGGAGAAAGAATATCCGATTTGGCTTGATCCCGAAACAATTCAGCCAAATTCGATTTTGACGTTGGGAAAACGAGACTGGATACAAAAACGGATTCTTCTTTCCTGGAACGATCTTTCGGATTCGGTTTTTGGAGATCGAATTCTTTTGAAGGATCGGCTTTTAAAAAAAGAGATCGTCCTTTCTCAGGAAAGAGCGGAGACTCCGATTCTTAGAAAAACAAACGGATCTCTGCTCTCGCTCTTATATCGAAATGGAAATTGGATTCCACATCCGATTGTAAAATCCGAATCTCTTTCGCCACCGATTCAAGACCTCCATTTCATGAATCCGGGTTTAAAATCGGAATCGGAAGAATCGTATCCAAACGAAAACGCTGAACTTTCCGAACTTTCTTGGATGGGTTCTTACGACGCCGGAATCGCTGTGAGCGCCGATCGTTTTTTAGAGCTCGATTCTTCCAAACCGACTTCTAAGATTGTAGAGATCGTTTCCGGAACGAAGAGCTATAGCCTCTTAGTTTCCCTTCCTTCCGGGAAGAATGTCTTTTCGGCTTCAAAGCTCGTTTGTTTTCCGAATGTCGTAACTTGGATCCTACCGGAACTGAGCGTTGGTTCTTCGGGAAGAATCCGGATTCTTTCCTTGGACAAAAATTTTGTCGAAGACGAGTTGACTTGGAACGCGCAAGGGCCGGGGATCAACGCGACCTCGCAGAAGTTGCGAAGGTCAGCTTCCAAGATAAAGACCTTGGCCGGGACTTTTCTCTGGAGAAACAGCTCATTTTCGGATCCGACGGAGAGAAAGCCGAGTTGTTCTCAAACGGAAGCGAGTCCTGGTTTTGAGAACAGAACTTCTCCGTTTTTTTGGAGAGAAACACAAACAACGGATTCTTTTTCAAACCCGAACTTGAGTTGGAATCTTCCCAGAGCCGCGGGGATCATTTCAAGTGGAATTCAAGTTCTCACCTTTCAGCCGAGTTTTTCAGAAAGTGCGATTACCGGTGAATTTCTAAGTCTTTGGTCCTTTCTGAAAACAAAAATATTCGAATCTTGGAATATTCCAAAAAACGCACTTCGATATTTGATACCGAACGGTGGAGAAGATCTTGTCGTCCTTCCGGGAAGTTCCGGGATTTTGATTTCATCGGTTTATCCGAATCCCGTCGTTTCTTCCAACGAATGGTTTACGATCTGTAATCACGGAGCCGATCCGGTCGACGTTCGGACTCTTGAAATTCGCGACAGCTCCGCATCGGATCGCCTCGTGGAATATTCGTTTCGATTTGGAACGGCTCATCCTGTCGGTTGGGAAACCTACAATCCCGATCCTTACGGTTGGGTTTTTTCGGATCGATTTCTAAAACCCGAGGAATGCGGTTATATCCTTTCGCCGAGCTTTAAAAACGAATCCGTTCCGTTTCAGGCGGCAAACTACAGAAAGATTTATACGATCGAAACGACGACTACGATCGGAAACGGAATCGGAAAAAACGAAGGTTTGGATTTGTTTCAAGAGATTCAGCAGAGTCTCGTTCACGTTCACAGTTATGGAAATCAGTATTCTCCCTTTCCCTTTGCAGTGGACGCGGATTCAGGAGATCTCATTCTTTTAAGAGAGAATCGGTTCGGAGATTCTATTTTCGATTACGAAGTTCGAAAGAAGGATCTACCATGAGGAGGGTTTTAGTATATTCTATATTTATTATATATCTACCCCTCTCCGCCGTTGACAAGAATTCTGGTTGGAAGCAGATTTCTTGGTATGGTTGGGGACTCGGAGCGGGTCAGGAAAAACAAGATTCTTCCGAAAGTTCGAAAGAACGGACGTATCAGGAATTGAGAATAAACGAATCCTTGTTTCATTCGAGTCTGGATCAAAATTTTATTTCCGAACACTGGAGTCTTAAAATCCAAGGGGATGGATTTGTTTCACCCGAATCCAAGTTTCGCTTTTACTCGGGGCGAGATTTATTTTTTGAACTCAAGAATCAAATCCTTTCTCTTTCGCTCGGAAGAATTTCCGAAGAAGGAAAACAATCTTCCTTTCGAGATTGGGCCGACGGAACGGATGGAATCGTGTTGCGTGCGAATTTTAGGGAATGGGGAAAACTTAGGGTCGACCTTTTTGATTTTTACTCCGGTTATCAACTCTTTGAGAAAAACGCCTTTAAGGATACGATCTTAAATACAAAGAGGATAAATTCGTATTCGTTAGACGAAATACCGGTTGGCAATTTTAATCCCGAAGAATATAGAAATCGATACAGAGGCGGTGTGAGTTATCGATACGAAAGTTCTTTTTTTGAGACAGGATTTCGCTTTCAGTATTTAAACTTTCAGAACTGGGGAAGATACGGAGACGACCTGCAAATCAGAACCGAATCTTCGGGAGACCGAGACTATCTTACGCATTCTACGATCGATTTTCATTGGAAGTGGAATTGGTTTCATTGTTTTCTTTCGGGAATTCTTGCGAGAGGTCAGGACAAAACCGGGTGGAACCGAATTCGAAATTCGGGAAACATTCCGATCACGGGCGAAGCGATTCTTTTCTCTTTGGGTTTTGAAAATTCTCACTGGAAGTTGTACACATTTGGATTTCTTCCGGATCGAGACCGACGGAAAGAGAACGGTGAAATTTTAGAATTGGGTTTTGTGGGAATCGGATCCAATCCTTCTCCTGTTTTTGCGACCAATCAAAGTCTGGATTTTTATCCTTCCGCCTGGGTTACGGAGAGAGGACTTGAAAAACAGTTCTCTCTTCAGAGCGGAAAAAGACAAGCCGCTTGGTCCGGAATCAATTTTGAATATAATAAATCTTTGATTCGATTTCGATTTTTTCTCGCTTCTTATTTTTATCTTCGGGAAGATTCCGGATGTTCCGGGGCTTTGACTCTTTCTCGGGATTCTTTCCAAAAAGGATATTTTCGGGAAGTGATGTTTCAAACAAATTTATTCTTTCCGACGGAAGACGAGAGGGTTCCGCTTTCATTTTTGAAATTGACCTTGGGTGGATGGAAGAGCGACCCCCAGACGGCACAAAAGGAGTTCTTTTTTCAGATTTCATCCGGGGTGATTTTATGAAAAAGTGTTTTTCCCTTTTTGTGTTTCTTTTTCTTTTCTCCGCATGCGTCCATAAGGATGAGAATTTTTTATTTTGGACGGACTTTGCTCGACCGCGTGATTTGGAAGCTTTCTTTTCCTTTCCGGGGCGTTACGTCCCGATTGGTAAAAAACGAAACGTAAGAAATCGTATCTTAAGTTTGATCGGTGAGGCGCAACACTCGATCGATCTCTGGATTTATTCCTTTGAGGATTTGGAAATTCTAGAGGAGTTGATTCGTGCGCAGAAAAGAGGAGTAAAGATCCAAATTGTCGCGGATCCTGAGAAAGAATATCCGGACGATTTAGTAAGGTTGGGACTTTTTCGAAAATGGGAAAGATCCGGTTTACAACATTCTAAAATACTCATAGTCGATCGTAAGAATGTGTTTTTAGGTTCCGGAAATTTTACCTGGTATGGTTTAGAGAACGATCTAAACGGTTACGTTTCATTTACGCTCGCTGACGACGAAATTTTAAATTTCTATTCCTTTCTAGAAGAAGATCCGGGAATTACTTCTCTCGAAATTCCGCCGTTTCTATTTTACATCGCGCCGGAAAAAGGAAGACCGATCCAGAATCTTTTGTTAAGAGAAGTGGATCAGACTCAGGATTCCATCCGTTTTCTGATCTTCGATCACTTTGATTCGGTTCTGAGTTCTCGATTGGCTCTCGCAGATCGGAGGGGCGTGAGCGTAAAAGGAATCTATGACGCTCCCGTAGACGAAGAAGGGAAATTTCTTTCCAACGTTTTGATTCAACCGGATTCTCAGATTTTAGGCGATGGAAACGACGAAACGATCTCTTCCGACTCAATCGGGAAGGGAGGACTGTTACATCATAAAACCATGATATTGGATGAAAAAACTCTTCTGAGCGGGTCCTTTAATTTTTCGGTGAGCGCGAGGGATAACAATCGAGAGATTTTATTCAGAACTAACGATTCTTATCTTTTGCAAGAATATAAGGAAGAATGGAATCGTGTTTTCGAGGGTGCGATTCCTTACTTACCAGTCTTTCCAAAAAAGAATGACGAGCTTAGTTCGGTCCATTTTGGCTTTCCCGAAGATTCGCTTCCGAACGGGATCGAACAAACGTTTTGTAGAGAACGTTTTGAAAACGAGGAATCCTTTTATCTCGAATCCGGTCCTGCGTTTTTAAAGTCCATTCTGGAATACGATTTTCAGCCGGGAGAAAGTTGTAAGCTCGTCAGCGACTTCACTTCTGTTAGTAGCGGTTTTACGGGGAAAAAAACAAATCATCCCATAAAGAGGCCTAACTTTCGCTCTTCTGCGAGAATCTTTAGCAAGAATGGATTTTTGGTCAAAGACGGGGAACAAATGGAAGCAAAGCCGACTCACTTTGATTTGAAACCGGTATTTCTTTTTGTGCCGGATCTTTTTTCAACGAGTTCCGGAAACTTGCTTTTGCCTGATTCACTTTCAACGATTGGAAATCCGCTTCGTGTTCTCTATTATCAGAAAGGATCGGGACCGACTTCTATCCCTTGGAATCGAATCGGAGCATTTCTAAATGTTTCTTCCTTGTCGACCGAAGGGATGATCTTTTTGGAATACAACTCGGAAATCCTTGGGTTTTGTTTTCACGAACGCACAAAGAAGGGAACTGAATATACGGAATTGATAAACGAAATGCTTTCCTTTCGAGTGAGCGAGTTGACAACTCAAAAATTTTCAGAAGAAAAGACTGCGATTCAAAGAAGAAAGGATTTCGGGTCCTACTGCTATCAATACTAAACGGCGGTGGTAACGGATTCTTCTTTGGATGTACGAAGAAAAAATCCGCTCAAGATCCAAAATAAGATCACGACCTCGTCGTCTTGAAAGTAACACTGAAAAAGACCGGAGAGAAAAAAACCGGCGATCCCAAAAAAATACAAAGAATTTGAGTAAGGAAGCGAAGTAGAGATAAGCTTGTAATACAAACTTGTTCCGAGCGCGAGGAAGAGAAAGATCGCGGGAAAACCAAAGACCGCAAAGAGATGAAAGTAGTCGTTGTGAGCGTGACCTCTTTGAGTCGTTTCGTAAAAGTAATAGAGTTCTCTGTATTTTTCGGAATGAGCAATTCTTGATTTTTCAATCTCTCGATTGTAATTTCCGGGTCCGACTCCCGTAAGAGGATTTTCCTGGATCAGAGGAAAGGTGGAATCCCAGATAAAGGTTCTTCCCGCATCGGTATGTTTTTCTTTTCCAAAAATGGGGTCCGTGATTTTTTGTCCGGCTTCCGTAAAAGAAAGTCCGATTCCGAGTAAGAGTAAAAAAAACAAAAAAGCGGCGGACGCGATCAGAATTTTGGCGGTCGGTAATTCTTTACGAATAGGCCCTAAAACAAGAAAGGCAGTCGCGGAAGAAAAGATGGCTCCGATCATGGAAGAGCGTGCGTTGTTTAAAAAGACGACGTATAGAAAAAGAATGAGAACGAGTCCCTTGAGTAGGGTTTTTTTCCAGTTGCGATCGAAGAGAGATTGTAAAAAAAGAAACAAGGGAAGCGGGAAGAAAAATTGCAAAAGTCCGCCGAACGTTAGGTGCGTATTCATAAGTCCGATCGGGAGATAGAGCGGAAGTTTTCCTACTTGTCCCATCGGATGAGTGAATTTCCAGTTCGAAGATTCTCTATAAAGATCGCTGATCAATCGAGAAAGACGCACGGAAGAAAAACTCGACACAAAACCCGTGATCAGAAGAACCCAAAAGAGAATGTTCAAGGCGCGATAGACGGCGGGAAATTCTTCTTTTTTTAAATTCCAGGCTACGACCAAGCCGCTGAAAAGAAAGATATCTTTGAGTTCCGCGTTAAAGGCGGTCTTCGCATAACGGGAGATAGTTTCTTCGCTGGTAGCGTGAATGCAAAAGTCGATCAGATACCAAAGAAAGAAAGAAAGCGCGATTGCAATGACGGGTTCTTTCCAAAAGCCTTTTGTCTTTTCGGAGAACAAAGAGGATAAGAAAGCTAGGACGAGAAATCCCTGGCTCAGAGAGACGGAAACGCCAATTGTTACAATGCTTGCGCAGAATAAAAAAAGAGTGATTTTTCTAAGACGTTCGGGCATCTTCTCTAATCGATTGAACCCAGGTTTTCTGTAAGCTGCGAATTGTAAATTCGATAATTTGTTTCAATCGATTGATACAGAGGATTCCGGTAAAGTCCGTGATTTTAGGAGATCTTTGATGAGAATTCTTTATTTTTCCGATACCTTTTTGCCCAAAGTAGACGGTGTCGCTATTTCTATGAAAAACTTTGCGGAGCTCCTGGCAAAACGAGGACATACGTTCATGATCTGTTGTCCGCGTTACGGAGAAGGCGACTTTGATCATATCGGAGATTCCATTCAGATCGAAAGATTTCGCAGCGGATATCTTCCGAGTTATCCCGACATCAAAGTAGTTCTTCCGTCTCCGAGTAAGATCAAAAGAATCATCAAAGAATTCGAACCGGATCTAGTTCACATTCATACTCCGGGTTTGCTCGGTCTTTACGGAATCAACGCGACGGAGAAATACGGAATTCCTACGATCGGAACGTATCATACTCTCATGTCGGAACAAGACATGTATCTTTCTTTTTACAGACTTCTTAAGTTGGATAAACTTTTTTTAAAAGCGAGTAAGTCCGAAAAGAAGCTTAAGATCAAGGATTTAAGTAAGATCGAAAAGTTTGATAAGTTCAATATCCGTAAAAAGATCATTCTTAAAATTTCGAACAATATCTATGAACGCTGCGACCTTATCATTTCTCCTTCTCATCTCATCGAAAAACAACTGAGAGAATTCGGACTGAAGACAAAGATCGCCGTGATTTCCAACGGACTTGATCTCACGAGTTTTAAAGGAACGATCAAAAAACTTCCGACCTCGCCGAAACTTTTGCACGTGGGAAGAATCTCCTACGAGAAGAATTGCGACGTGATTCTCAACGCATTTAAGTTGGTTCATGACGAGATTCCGGATTCTACTCTTACGATCATCGGAGACGGACCGGCTCTTCCTTCTCTGAAAGTGCAGGCGCAGAATTTGGGACTGGAGAATGCGATCACGTTTACGGGCTTTATTAAACGTGAAGAACTTCCCCAGGAATATCCGAAATACGATTTGTTTTTGACGGCTTCCACGATGGAAACCCAAGGACTTGTAATCTTAGAATCCGTTGCGTGCGGTCTTCCTGCGGTCGGTGTGGATTCCTTTGCGATTCCGGAACTCATTCACGACGGAAAGAACGGCTACATCGCAAAACCTTTTGACGTAAAGGGAATCGCCGAAAAAGCGGTTTCGATTCTGAAAGATGCCGCGCTCTATGAACGTTTCTCCGAAGAATCCATTAAGATTTCCAAAGGTCATGAGATGATGGCCTGCGTCGATAAGATGGAAGAGGTTTATAAAACGATCGCGAGCGTGAAAAACAAAAAGAAAAGAAACACACTGATCAATATGTTATTTTCTCTCCCCGATCCTTTGGATCAGTTTTTGCGATTTTTAGAATAGAGTATTGATATTGTAAACGACTCGAATCCGTTTGATCACGTCTTCGGGTTGAATCCATTCCATACAAGCAAAGTCTTTTCGAAAACAGGTCGTATTTCCGTAGATGCTGCAAGGTCTGCAGGGAAGATTATCGATTTGTAATACTCCAGAATCTTCCTGTCCGAAAGGCGCAAAACCGGAATAGGGATGTGTGGTTCCGTAGATTCCGACTACCGGTCGTTTTAAAAGAGCCGCGATATGAACGTTGGAAGAATCCATTCCGATCATGATGTCCATCTTTTCCATGATTCCGAGTTCGCCTCGAATCCCGAGTTTACCGCCGGAGACGATCTTCAACGCTTCTTCGCTTCCTCGACTCCAGGCTTCCAAAATTTTGGATTCGTCTCTGGATCCAAAAAGAAATATTCTGACCCCGGGAAATTCTTCCAGAAGAAGTTTGAGAAGAACCTGACTCTTTTCGCGAGGCCACTCTTTGAGTTCGTGTCCGGCAAACGGCGCAAAGCCGATCCAAAGTCCTTCTTTTTTTGTTACGTTCTGCGATTCAAAAAATTCTTTCGCAAAAATTTTAGACTCCGGATCCACGTTGATCCAAGGGCCTTTTCTTACGGTCGCAGGATAACCCGCTTTTTCAAAAACTTTTAAGTATCTCTCCACGGTATGAGGCAGAGGAGTGAGAATCTTTTTTTTCTGACGAATTTGTCTGAGTTTCTCTTTTCTTCCTTTTACGATTCTGAAAACTCCGATCCCTCGAATTAAAAAGAGGAGACTGATCAGTCGAGAACGAACGGAAGAATGAAGATCGATTACCTTTTCGTAAGGACCGAGTTTGTTGATTTCTTTGAAAAGACGGTATAAACCTTGAATTCCTCGGTAGCGTTTGAGATTAAAGCCTACTACGTTTACGTTCGGAATATTGTAAAAGAATGGCGCGTAGTTTCCCCGAGTAACGATCGTAAGTTGTATGTTTGTATATTTCGCCGCGATCGCTATGATCGCAGGAGCCATAAGGGCGACGTCGCCCATGGCGGAAAAACGCATGACTAATAAGTTCATGATTTTTTGGAATAGAGAGAAGGGTTCAGGTTCTGATCGTTATACATCTTCATCTGTCTGTAGACCTTGTAAAACTTATCTCCGGACTTCAGATCTTCCAGAAGTTCGTCGAGGCAGGTGGAAAGATCGACCCTTTGTTCGAGTAATACTTCCAGTTTACGTTTGCAGGTTTGAATATGGGTTTCGTCCACATCCTTTCTCTGGGTTTGTTCTTCCATGTGATAGATCTTGAGTTCGAGAATACTCATCCTGTCGATGAGCCAAGCGGGGGTTTCGGAGTTCATTCTGGCTCCCGATTTTTTGGGAACCGACTTGAATTCGGAGGAAATTCTATCGTCTAAAATTTCCACGAGATCGGTGCGTTCTTGGTTGAGCTTATCGATTTGTCTTTTAAAACCCACCAGGTCTTTATCCGGAAGATCCGGTCTACGGATCTCGTCTTCTACGTGCCACTGGATCGTATCGATTTGATTTTTGCTATAAAGAATGGATTCTATACTGTCTGAGGGAAACGGATTGGCTGACGTGGCTTCTTTTTTATGCCAGTCTACAACGGATTGACGAAAAACGGATACAACTGAGTTCGCTTTCAAGGTCATTGTGTATAACTTTGTGCGGTAAGCCAGAAAATCAAGAGAAAAGCACGGAAAGAAAGCCGATTCAAGGAATGGGCATTGAGAAATCCTTTACATTCTCGTCCAATTCCAATAGAGTCACCTGCGTCCTATGGCACGAAAAATACATCCAGAAATTTTGAAATTTCTTTCCGGCATTTCTCTATTCCAAAAATTATCCCCGGCTGTCCTCACTCGAATCTATCAAAATATAGAAGAGAGGAACGTTTATAACCACGACGTTATCTACTTTCGAGGCGATATCTCGGATAAACTTTTTATAGTTCGACACGGAGAGGTGATGCTCACTTTCGGAGAATCCGGAAAGGCCGTAAAGTATCTGGGAGAAGGAGAATTTTTTGCGGAGAATAGTCTGATGACAAGAACCCAGCACGGTGGTTCTGCGATCGCGGTGATGGATTCTCTTTTGTATGTGTTAGACGGACATTTTTTTCTCAAACTCGCGGAGAAGGAACCGGTTCTTTCGAGCAACTTGATCCGATTGATGAGCAACCGTTTTCGGGAACATCTTGAACCGGAAGACAAACTCTCTTCGGTTCCAAGAAGGATGATCTGTCACGTTCCATTGGAAGAAGTTCATGGTTATAAGGAAAAACTCGACGCGATCGTGAAGATCAGCGGATATTCTCACGAAGGAAAGATGACCTTGATCCCCATGGAATCTTTTGAGAAGGTAAGCATTCAAGAAGCGATTCGAAAACTTTCCGTACTTCGGAATCAATACCCCGTCATTCATCTTTATTTTCAACACGCCGGACTAAAACCGGAGTTGGACAAACTGCTTCTTCAATCGGATCAGATCGTTTTCTGGGAAGATAACCCCGAACGAAACCAAAAGAAAAAAACCGAAATCCTCACTTATTTCCGTTCTCGGATTCGCAACTTCGCCGGAAGGACGATTCGTTATATCGATTCTTCCAACTCGATGCATCCTGAAGACAGCGTCAAACACCAGAAGATTTTTCATAAAGAAGAAACCTTCGGGCGTTATCTCGTTTCAAGAACGAGAGGAATCGCGTTAGGCGGCGGTGGAGCGAGAGCTCTGGCGCACGTCGGACTTTTAAGAGTATTAGAAAGAGAGAATATTAAGATCGACTTTGTTTCCGGCGCATCTTTTGGCGCTGTGATCGCCGCGCTCTACGCTCGAGGAGAGAATACGGATTCGATTCAAAAGATGATCTATAAATTTTTCGGCGGCTTGGATAAACCTTTTGATCCGACGATTCCTCTCGTTTCCTTTTTTAAAGGAAAAAAAATGAATCGAATGTTAAAGGACGCTTTCGGTTCCACACTCATTGAAGATTTAAAAATTCCCTTTGTGACTTCTGCTGTGGATCTTCATAGCGGAGAAGAATACGTGATGGACCGCGGTCCGATCTGGGAAGCCTTGGCGGCTGCGATGAGTTTGCCGGGTATGTTTCCTCCCGTATTTCACGGAGATCATCTCCTCGTAGACGGAGGCGTAATCAACAACGTTCCTGAAAATTTAATCCGACAAAAGGGAGCCGATATCATCCTTTCCGCAAATGTTTCTCCGCTGCGAGACGAGGCGATCGTTAGACTTTTGGAAGATAGAAAGATCACTGGAAAATCGTTCTTTAAGAATCTATGGGAAGACCTCAAGTATCCGCCGATCCTAAAAATTATGGGACGCGCGATCACTCTCGAAGGTCGAGAAATCACGAGACTCAGAAAAGACAAGATGGATCTGTTTATCAATCTTCATATCGAGGAATATTCTTTCTTTGATTTTGGAAGATTTAGAGAGATCATTCGAAGAGGGGAAGAGGAAGCTGAAATTCATCTCGAAGATATCCATGATCTCTTTTTTCCGGGAAAAAAGTTTTCAAAGAAAAAAAGATAAAAGAAAGTCCTGAAGCCGGGTGGATTCCCTTCTGTAGTTGTGTCTCCATTCTTCGCTTCCGCTCGGACCTACCGAGTTCGTTAGCGCAAAGAAGGCGCAGAACGGAATTTGAAATTCTTCGCAAACGCGAGCGAGTCCCCAGCATTCCATATTCTCAAAACCGAGATCGTTTTCTCTTAAGAATTCCAAACTTCTTCCGGAGACGGTCTCGATCGAAATCGATCCCGTACCGTTTGTCCTGGAGGTTAAGATCTCTTCCACAGCCGATAATTGAAAAGGGCTTGCGAACTCGTATGAGTCGGGAACGATTTCCGGAATTCGAATCCGTTTTTCAATCTTTGCAAGTTCTTGATTCTGAAACTCGTAAGAATATCCCAAACGGCCTTTCCAGAAATTCGCATGCAGCCAGGGATATACGCCCGCAGATCCCAAAAACACAATTTGAGAAGGAAGAGTCAGACCTTTGTTTTGTTTTTGAAGCAGAAGTCTTTGAAGATTCAATCCGGCTTCTAAGTTTCCGATTCCGCAGAGAAATGTATTCCATTTTCCTGAATCTTGAAATTGATCCAGTTCTTCCGAAATCGCGGAACAGAGTAGAGTCGAGGTCGGATCAATCTTCATCGTTTGTATAGAGGGAGTGAATTATGTTTTCGTAAAGTTCAAAGACGACGTTTCGTTTGAGTTTCATAGTCTCTGTCATCTCTTTACCTTTTTCAAATTCTTTGGGCAGAATGTGAACGTGTGCGATCTTTTCAAAAGACTTGAAGCCCGCTCGGGTGGAAACCTTGTCTTTCACGATATTTTTAAAGAAAAGAGTTACTTCCTTATTCGAGTTCCATTCGCTCGGATCTTTCGGAATCGACTTTCCTTGAGAATGGAATTCTTCAATGACCCGATCATAAAAAGGAACGATTAAGACGCCGAGATTTTTACGATCCTGTCCCACTACTATGACTTGGTTGATAAATTCGGATTCGGCGAGTTTGGCTTCGATCGGAGCGGGCTCCAAGTTTTCGCCGCCCGAAAGTACGATCGTATCTTTGGCTCTTCCCGCAAATTTTAATTCTCCCGTATGAGTCCAGGTTAAGATATCCCCCGAATCCAACCAACCGTCTTGCAACGCTTTGGCGGACTTTTCGGGTTCTTTGTAGTAACCGGAAGTAACGTGCGGGCCCTTGTGCCAAGCGACTCCTTTGGCCCCGGGTTCGGTCACGATCTTTCCGTCTTCGCCGACGAGTTTGATCGCGGTTCCGGGTAACGGAGCTCCGATCGCTCCGTTTTTTGGAAGAGGAAATTCTCCGATGGCTCCGATCCCGGTCGTTTCGGTCATCCCGTAGGTTTCGATGATCGGAAGCCCCGCACTACGAAAGAAAAATTGAATGTGAGAAGGCATGGCCCCGGCTCCGCAAAGCGCGAAACGCATTTGTCCTCCGAAAAGATCTCGAACCTTTTGAAGAATCTTATAAGAAATCACTTTCAGAGGATACATGGATAAAAGAAGAATGCTCGCAACAAAACGATCTAAGACCTTTTGATTCGGATTTTCCGATTCGGAAGTCGCATACGAATCCCGGATCGTGTCTTGCAGACTTGTTGTGATCGCGGCGATTCTCACCGCAAAGTGAAAGAGGTTTTGTCTGAAAGGAGGGCTTTTGCGAACCGTATCGTGGATTCTTTTGTAGAGACCTTCCCAAAGTCGGGGAACCGAAACGAGCACCGTAGGTTTAACCTTTTGCATGTCCGCGGGAATCGTAGGCACCGAAGAACAAGCCATGGACGCACCCCAAGCAATGAGTGTGGTTTCCAAAAGCCTTTCGGCGATATGCCAAGGAGGAAGGAAGACAATCGTTCTGTCTTGATAAGAACCGGGAACAAATTCTTGGAGTTGGTGAATTCCCCAGGTAAAACTTCTGTGATTGAGCATCACACCTTTGGGAGCGCCGGTCGTACCCGAAGTGTAGATGATGGTGGCGAGATCTTTTCCGATGAGGATCTCTCCTCTTTGCTGATAGGGTTTGTCTCCCTTTTTGATTCGAATCTTTTCGCCTTCTAAGAGGGCTTCTTCTAAGAAGATAAATTTTACGCCGCCGAGTTGATTGCGCGCGCTTTCCAAATCCTTCCACTTGGATGGGGGATCGATCAGAAGAATCGTTTTTACGTTTGCAAAACTTCCCTTATCTTCTAAGAGTTTTTTTAGAACCTTTTCATTTTCTAAAAATAGAATCTTCGCTTCGCTATGACCGAGAATGTATTTCAAATCATCGAGGGTTGCATCACAACCTCTAGGAACGTCCACACAACCGATCGTCACCAAAGAAAGAGAACAGAGAGACCATTCGTAACGATTGTCGCAGATAAGTCCTGCGGTATTTCCTTTTTGTAAACCAAGCTCGATCAAAAAAGAGGAAAGATTTTTTAGATTCTCGTACCAATCCTTATAAGAGATTCCTCGAAAATCACCGGATTCTTCTCGGATCCAATACATGGGACGGTCCGCGTAAACCGACGCGACGTCTCTGACTAAATGATAGAGGCTGGTTTTTTCCATGGAGGTTAGGGGAGAAGTCCTACGGTCTCTTTTGTCCCCGTCATCAAGTTGATGTTCTGAAGGGCCTGCCCTGCAGCTCCTTTGACGAGATTGTCCAAGGCCGAAACGACGACTAACGTGTTTCCTCTTTTTCTCAAGGAGATATCTAAGAAGTTCGTGTTTTGGACTTTCTTTAGTTCGATTTCTTCGGGTGATTTTAAGATTCGGATAAACGGTTCGTTTTTGGAAGAATCCAATAAAACTTGCATCGGATCAACGGCCGGCTCCGTTTCGAATTCCACAAAGATCGTGGAAAGGATTCCTCTAAAAACGGGTAGTAGGTGAGGAACAAATAAAACTTCCGGTTCTTTGAGACCGGAGTTTGTATAGATGTATTCTTGAATCTCGGGTTCGTGTTGATGAGTGAGAATCTTATAAGCCCGAAAGTTTTCATAAACTCCCGTATAAGAAAAGCCAGCGTCTTCGGTTCTTCCACCCGCGCCAGAAACTCCAGACTTGGAATCGGCTATGATTCTGGGTTTCAAATTTTTTCTGAGTTCGTTTAACAAAAAGACGGGAAGAATCACCGAAGTCGAAAAACAACCCGGATTGGAAACAAAATCCGCTCCAGTGAGTTTATCCCGGAAAATTTCAGGAATTCCAAAAACAGCCTTATCGACGTAGGAAAACTTTGTATGTTTTAGTTTATAAGATTTTTCTAATATTTCTTGATTGTGAAGTCTGTAAACTCCGGAAAGATCGATTACTTTATGGCCTGCGTCCAAGAACTTCGGAGCCGATTCGATCGAGACTTCGTTGGGGACTGCCAATACGACTAAGGATTTTTTGGGAACGGCGTCTTCGTGTTTGTGAAAGGTAAGATTTTTTGGAAACGGAATTTCAGGAAAAACTTCGGAAAGAGTTTTTCCGGCGAGTTTGTCACTCGTGATATGAACGACTTCGTGTGTGGATTGATGCGAAAGAAGGGAAAGAAGTTCCTTACCGGTAAAACCACCCGCTCCTAAAATACTAATTTCTGCCATATTCCCCTTATCTTTTCTATCTTCGTGTGGAAGAAAGTAAACCTCTACAAAAAAGGATTCATTTGTCTGAACGTTTCTGGATTCACTAAGGGAAAGAATTTAATGGGAGGATTCTGTTGTAACTAAAAAAAACGCCGGACGATTTCTCATCCGGCGGTCAAGGGTTCCTAAAAAGAAAGCCAGTGTTTAACCCGCAGCCTCTTCCAATTTTTCCTCTTTCTCTTTGCGCGGTTTCTTGTCCTGCGCTAAGAGGGGAAGGCTGTTCAGATCGCGAACCATATTCTCGATCGTGAATGCGGTTTCAGGATTGGATCTCAGATACTCTTTTGCTGCATCTTTTCCCTGCCCGATTTTTTCCGTGTTATAGGAATACCAAGCTCCCGCCTTATTGATAATATCATGTTTCACACCGAGGTCAACCAGAGAACCCTCTCTGCTGATTCCTGCGTTGAAAATTATGTCAAATTCTGCCTGTTTAAACGGCGGTGCGCACTTATTTTTGACAACTTTGACACGAACCCGGTTTCCGATCGATTCTTCTTTTTCCTTAATTGTCTCGATTTTGCGGATGTCCAGACGAACCGAGCAGTAGAATTTCAAAGCGTTTCCGCCTGTGGTTGTTTCCGGAGATCCGAACATCACACCAATTTTCATCCGGATTTGGTTGATAAAGATCACAACCGTTTTGGATTTTGAAATGGTTCCTGTGAGTTTTCGGAGGGCCTGAGACATCAGACGAGCTTGCAAGCCCATGTGAGAATCTCCCATATCTCCTTCAATCTCCGCCTTGGGAACAAGAGCCGCCACCGAGTCGATTACGATCAGGTCGATCGCATTGCTTCGAACCAAGGATTCGCAGATTTCCAGGGCTTCCTCCCCGTTGTCCGGTTGCGAAACCAGAAGTTCGTCGATATTGACGCCTAACTTCTTTGCGTAAGAAGGATCCAGCGCGTGCTCTGCGTCGATAAACGCCGCTACACCGCCTCTTTTTTGCGCTTCGGCGATCGCAGAAAGAGTCAGAGTCGTTTTTCCGGAAGATTCAGGACCGTAGATTTCCACGATTCTTCCGATCGGATAACCTCCGATTCCAAGTGCGATGTCCAGATCCAGAGATCCGGTAGGAATCACTTGGACCGTTTGTCTCGCGGCGTCCGATCCTAATTTCATGATCGCGCCTTTTCCAAATTGTTTTTCAATTTGGCTCATAGCCTGTTCGATGGCTAACTTCTTGGAATCGTCTACGCTCTGTGGTTCTTCTTTCGTCTTCTTCATAATACCTTCTCCCATGTTTTTCTGCCTCCGTTTGTTACGGTTCCAGGCAGTTGCTCTGCAGTGCAGAAGCGGTTCACTTTTTTTAGTATAAATCTTATACCGGACAAAAAAGAATCATCCGGATTAAAAAATGCCGATTCTGATTAGATTTTTCGAAAACTTTGGTTTATGTCACCCGGTTTTCTCTGTGCAAATCTAAAATATACGTAAGTATTTGTATAGCAAATTTTTGAAGGCTACTTCGAAAGAATCGATTTTTTTTCCTGATCCAAAGTCTTCTGGGCCTGCATCGCTTTTCGAAGAGTTTCCCGATTTCGAACCAGAAAGTTTCTAAAGAAGAACACCGTAGTCACAAGAGAGCCCAAAACGAGGAATACTCCAAGTCCAAAGCGGGTCCAGAAGGAAAGAGCGGTTTGACTGGGAAAGAAGAATAACGTTCCATCCAAAAGTCGGAGACGATCACAACCTTGGCAGTGAGAATTTTTGGATTTAAAGTAAGAATTCAATTCTCCGATCGATTGAGAATCCGTAATTTTCCATTCGTTTGTTTCTTGAGAATAGAGAACGGTTTCGTCTTCCGAGAAATAATAAAATGCCGAACTGAGTCCCGTTTTTGGAAATTCAACAGAGGGGATTGCGGATTGTCTTCCGAGATAAAAATCTACGTAATACGCCCCGACAGAAAAGGTCTGAACCTGAGAAAAGTTGGGAAACTCGTTTCCAAAAGTCACGATGTGAAAGAGTTCAGTTTTCTGATTTCGAATTCTTAAACCACCTAGGTTTGGAACCTTTTTTAATTCCAATTTGAGAGAATCCTTTGCGGGAAAATTTTTCCCTTCGAGTTTGGGCGTGAGAATTTTATTCAAATAGAGTTCCAGTCTGGATTCTTCTTCTTTTTTCCAGATCGGAATCGACTCGACGAGCCAGGACTTTTCAATCGTAGCCGGATCTCCTAAGAATCGTTTGAGAGATTCCACTCGATGAAAAAAACTCGGGGTTTCCGCGTAGGATGTCTGACTCCAGAGGAGAAGCAGGATAGAAAGAAGATGAAAACGTTTCATGAGGAATCCTTTTTTTAGCGAACGGGTTTGGATCCAATTTCGAGAATTCTTATCCTTTATGGGTTTTCCGATCTGGAAAGAAGAATTCCGGAGAAAGGAATCATTTTTTCAAATTCTCCAAAAGATGATTTTCTCCTATACAAGATGCGATTTTTTGGGATACTCATGAAATTCGAATTTAGGTCTTTGAAAGATGATTGATTGTCCGATTTGCCAAGTCTATCAGTCCGGTGAAAAACCGGAAATCCTCGCACGATTCGGAGAATTCTCCGTTCGTCATTCCGAAGAAGAAAAGGGACTTAGGGGATATCTCTATATCGAGCCCGCCTCTCACTGGACTTCCTATCAAGAATGGAACAGCGAAGCTTTTTCTGATTTCGGTAAGGCCCTCGAATTCGCTACAAAATGGATCTATCAAAATCATTCTCCCGTTAAAATTTATACGGTCACCGTTTCGGAAATGGCGCCTCACATGCATTTTCATTTGATTCCCCGTTATACGGACGATCTGAAAGGGGTGGACTATATTCGTTTGGCCTTGCAGGGAAAACTTCCGAGACAAGATTATATTCAAAATATGTAATAGTTTGAGTTAGAATTTGGAGGAAAGGATATGGGAATTTTGAAACTAAAAAACATTCTGCTTTTGGGAATGATTTCATTCTTACTGAGCGGTTGTATTTACCGAGACATTCGAGTTCCGGGACTGGGAACTAACTACACGCAGTATCTGATCAATTCGGAAGATTTTCAGATCCTCGGAACCGTGGAAACCGAAGGAGTTTATACTTCTTGGTTGATGCTCTGGGTCACGGGAGAAACCGGTTATCGGGAACTATTGGACAAGTCCAAGGCGATGGGTGGAGACGAAATCATCAACTATCGTTTTGAAGTGCAGGAAACCAGCATCCTTCTCATCGTCTGGAATCGAATCAAATGGAAGGCGACCGCGCACGCCATCAAATACAGAGAAAAAATCAAAAAACCGTAAGTAGAATTAAAAAGACTCCGGTTCAAACCGGAGTCTAACAGGATAGAATGCAGACAAACAAAGCCCACCTGATCCTGGAAGCAGGCCTTTCCAGAAAAGCAGATTTCGTCGAAATATTTGAAGAAGAAACCAGATCCTCCTCGGTCAGTCTGAGAGATCGTAAGATAGAGCAGAGTTTTGCCGGGATCGACTACGGAATCGGAATCCGTTTGATCTATGGAACCGACGTCCTCTACGCACATACAAACAACGAAGATCCGGAACATCTCATTTCTCTCATAGACCTTCTCGCCGATTCCAGAGGAGCCGCGAAAGGAAAAGGACAAGCCCTCGTGTTTCGAGGAGATCTAAAAACCCCATCTTTTCCAGCACAGATCACCGATCCTAGAAAAGTTTCTCCGGATCAAAAATTAGAAATTCTTTATAGAGCGGATCAAACCGCAAGAGCTACGTCTTCGAATATCGTTCAGGTCAGCGCGTCCGCATCCGATTCCGTTTCCAAGATCGGAATCTACAACTCGGAAGGTCTGGCCTTAGAAGATCTAAGGGTGAGAAGCAGATTTAGCATCAACGTGGCAGCCGAAAAAGAAGGAGAACGTTTTGTGGCTTCGGAAAATCCGGGAGCCAGAAAGGGTTTTGAATTTTTTGCAAGTCTTCCCATCGAACAACTTTCCAAAACCGCGGCCGAAAGGGCTCTGATGATGTTATCCGCCGGTTATATCGAAGGAAAAAAAATGCCGGTCGTGATGGGCAACGGATTCGGAGGAGTGATCTTTCACGAAGCCTGTGGACATCCTCTGGAGACGGAAGCCATTCGTAAAAAGTCGTCCCCCTTTGTGGATAAGTTGGGACAACCCATCGCAAAGTCTTGTCTGACCGCCATCGACGACGGAACGATTCCCGATTCTTGGGGAAGTATTTCCGTGGACGACGAAGGGATGGCTCCTCAGAAGACAGTTCTCATCGAGAATGGAATTCTTAAAAATTATCTTTCCGATCGAATCGGATCCGAAGAAGTCGGAGTCGCAAGAACCGGAAGCGGACGCAGAGAAAGTTATATGTATGCTCCGGTTTCGAGAATGAGAAATACATACATCGCAGCCGGAAAGGATTCCTTTGAGGATATGCTCACGGGAGTAGAATACGGACTCTTTGCCAAAAAGATGGGCGGAGGTTCGGTAAACCCTTCCACCGGAGAATTTAATTTTTCGGTCGAAGAAGGATACGTTATCCGAAACGGCAAGATCGCGGAACCGGTGAGAGGTGCGACTCTGATCGGAAAGGGCGACGAAATTCTTCCTAAGATCAGTATGGTAGGAAACGATTTGGAACTCGCGGCCGGGATGTGCGGAGCAGCTTCCGGTTCGGTTCCCGTAACGGTCGGTCAACCGACTCTCAAAGTGGACGAAATTCTCGTGGGAGGACGCTGATGGACTTGGATCAATCCGTTGAATACGTGTTAGGCGTTTGTAAACAAAAAGGTCTCGATCAATACGATCTCATAGGTGCCGAATCCAAGGACGTTGGAATCGAACTTTTTAAAAAGCGAGTGAGTAACACCGAACTTTCCAATTCGAGAGGAATCGGAATTCGTCTGATCCAAGACGGAAAACCCGGTTATTCCTACAGCGAAAAACTTTCCGAAGAAGCCTTGTCCCAGATGGTCGAAGACGCAATCGCTCAGGCAAAGATATCGGATCCTTTGGACATCGATCTTCCCGGGCAAACTGAACTTCCGAAGATTCCGATTCGTTCCTACGAAGAATCTTTGGAATCCCTGGGTTTTGAGTGGTTAAAATCCACCGGAGAAAAACTGGACGAACTCGCTTGGTCGGCCGACGAAAGGATCGAGAACGTTCCGTATTCTTATGCGGGAAAAACCTGGAACCGATTTATATTAGCAAATTCGAAAGGACTTTTTCACAGCGAAAAATCGAATCTGATCTCCGCGGGAGTTGCGTTAGTCGCAACCGACGGTAAATCCAAAAAGATGGGCGGTTATACGAAGTCCGGATTGGACATAGATAAAATCCAACCCGAGAAGATCGTATCCACTGCGACCGAACGTTCCCTTTCTCTTTTGGGAGCGGAACCGGTAAAGAGCGGAAATTATCCGATCGTTCTTTCCAATCGGGTCAGTCCTCAGATATTTGGAATGTTCTCTTCCCCGTTTTCTGCGGACAGCGTTCAGAAAGGTCTTTCCCGTCTGGAAGGAAAAATCGGTTCTCCAGTCGCTTCTCCGATTTGGAACGTATTCTGTGATCCTCATATCGTGGACTATCCCGGTTCGAGACTTTTAGACGCCGAAGGAGTTTTGACTCGCAAAAAGGCGATCATAGAAAACGGAATTCTTCAGACGTATCTTTATAACTTAGAATCCGCAAAAAAAGCGGGTGTGAGTTCCACAGGCAACGCCGTTCGTTCTTACGGCGGGCGCGTGGGAACTTCGTTTACCAATTACGTAGTTCCCAAAGGAAAAGAATCCCTTGAGGACTTACTTTCACGTTATCCGGAATGTATTTATGTTCTAAAACTGGAAGGAGGTTCCGGTTGCAGCGCGGTTTCGGGAGAAATTTCGATCGGGGTGCAAGGATTCTATTACAAAAATGGAAAACCCGTTCATCCTGTGGATCGAATAACAATGAATCTGAATTTTTTTGATCTTCTTTTTGCAATCGAAGGAATTTCAAACGAGTACAACGATTCTTATTCTTCCATAAAAATTCCCGATATTTTAATTCGGGAAGCGAGCATCGCGGGTTAGCCCGAGTTTTCGCTTGCACATCTTTTCACACCGAGGTTTTCTTTCCGAAACAAACATCGATTCGGGAGAAAACCTTGAGTTCTTTTGCAGTTCCCAAATTCTTATCTAAAACTTATTTCTTTATTTTTTTTCTATTGGCTACGAGCGTCAGCGCGCAGGTTCGAATCGAATTCAACCCGACCGGCGAAGTCAAAAAACCTTCTCAAATCCGCGCTCGTTTTTCGGAATCGATGATTCCTCTTGGAAATCCAAAATTCTCTTTGAACCCTTTTGAAATTCGTTGTCCCGTTACAGGAAGCGAACGTTGGGTGGATGATAAGAATTGGGTTTTGGAGTTCTCTTCTCCGCTTCCCGGCGGAGTGGAATGCAGTTTTGAAACCAAAAAAGTAAAATCGGTTTCGGGAACTTCTCTCACCGACGGAGAAAAATTTTCGTTTCACACCGGAGGACCCGAACTCGACGCTTCCGCTCCTTATGAAGGCGGGATCATAGACGAGGATCAAATTTTTATTTTGGATCTGGATTCGGAAGTGGATCTTTCTTCGGCGAGTGATCATCTTTACTTTATCACCGAAGGAATTCGAGACAAGATAGGATTTAGCAGAGTCACCGGATCCTTGGAGAAAGAACTTCTCAAAGCGAACTACAGAGAAGGCAAGGACGCACGAACCATTCTGATCAAACCGGATCAAAAGTTTCCGAGTGGCAAAAAAGTCCAAATCATTTTAGAACAAGGACTTAAATCCAAATCGGGAGTGGCAAGAAGTTCTACGAGAAAGATAGACTTTACGGTTCGTAAAGCATTCCTCGCAGAATTCAATTGCGATCGTGTCAACGCAAAGGCCGCTTGTATTCCTTCTTTGCCTCTGACTCTAAACTTCAGCGCTCCCGTTTCAGTGGAACTGTTGCGAAAGATCCAATTGCAGACCGCGGATGGAAAACTGATTCCCGCAAAGGTCGCTTCGGAGGAAGGCGGGTATGACTACGGAGTGAGTTTTCCTACACCGCTTTCTCCCAAAGCGAAGTTTCAGATTCTTCTTCCTTCCGGAATCAAAGACGACGCGGGAAGAAATCTTGCCAATCAATCTTCTTTTCCTCTTACGGTTTCAACCGATGATTATCCGCCGCTCTTAAAGTTTGCGGCGCGTTTTGGAATTTTGGAACGTTATCCGGAAGCGGTCTTACCCGTGACGATTCGAAACTTAGAAGCTGAGAATCCGGTTCGACTCTATCAAGTCAAAACGAGTCCCGATACTCAGGAAGTCATCAAACAACAGTTCGACAAGTTGAAAGAGAAGGGAAAAGAAATTCTTAACTGGGCCACAGGAAAGGACGAGAAAAACAACCAGACTCCTCCCAAACAATTTTCGGGAAAAGAAGTGATCCTCGGAGTCGGTCAGGTTTCTGAAATCATTCAGTATCTAAAAATTTTAGATTCTTTGGATCATAAGGATTCGATCTTTGATCCGAGCCGAAACCAACTTCCACCCGGAACCAACGAAATCAAACTCCAATCCAAGCACGGGGTTCGCCGTTTTGAAGTGGTTGGGATTCCCCTCAAAACTCCGGGCTTTCACGTCGTGGAAATGAAATCGGACGTATTAGGAAATTCTTTATTAGGAAAGAATCAACCGTTTTATGTTCGGACGGGCGCGCTTGTCACCAATCTTTCGATTCACTTTAAATGGGGAAGAGAATCCTCTCTCGTTTGGGTGACGAGATTGAACGACGCAAAACCAGTACCCGGCGCGGACGTACAAATTCTCAATTGTAAAAATGAAAAAGTTTATTCCGGAAAGACCGGTCCATCCGGAACTCTGATTATCAAAGGACTTCCCACACGAAGTAATGTTCCATATTGTTCTTGGAAACCCTATGAGAACGGACTTTTTCTCACGGCCGCATTTGAAGACGACTTTACGTTTAGTCATTCTCGCTGGCAAAACGGAATCGAAAATTGGAGATTCAATCTTCCGGGAGATTACGGAGCAAGTAACGTTCTCTTTCACCCGGTGATGGATAGAACTCTTTTCCGCGCCGGCGAAACGGTCTCGATGAAGATCGTTTCCAGGGCTAAAAAATCCAACGGTTTTGAAATTCCGGGCGCGAGCGAATATCCGAACTCCGTAAAAATCATCCATTCCGGAACCGAAAAAGAATATTCCATTTCCTTAAAATGGAATCCGGAAGGAACGAGCGCGATTCAGTTTAAAATTCCTAAAGAGGCAAATCTCGGAGTCTATCGAGTTTTGTTAAACGAATTCAGCGGAAAAAATCACGAAGGTCAAGTTTCCATCGGAGAATTTCGAGTCGAAGAATTTAGAATTCCCTTGATGAAGGCCGATTTTCAGACGAGCGGATCCAATATCGCTCCTTCCAAGATCGGAATTACCGGAAACGTACGTTATCTTTCCGGCGGTGGAGCCGGTAAAATTCCTGTCCTTCTAAGAACCCGAGTCCTTTCGGGAGGAGGAGTTTATTTTTCGGATTATTCCGACTTCTCATTTAGCAACGGTAAGGTGGCACAAAGATCCGAGGAGGAAGGCGAAATACAAAACGCCGGTTTTACAAAAACTCAACTTACCTTGGATGGAAAAGGTTTTTTTGACGCAACCGTTAAGTCGATTCCGGAATCCGATTCTCCACAAAGACTCGAAGCCGAGTTGGAATACAGAGATCCGAACGGGGAGATCCAAAGTGCGTTTCGTTCCTTTCCGATTTATCCTTCGGAATTTCATATAGGAATCGCTCCCGAAGGTTGGGCGGCCGTACAAGACGCGGTGAAGTTTAAAGTGGCGGTTCTCGACCTCAAAGGAATTCCCGTAGAAGGAAAGAAGGTCACGGTAAAAGCTTTTACAAAAAAATACTATTCCAATCGTAAGAGACTCGTTGGAGGATTTTACAGTTACGATCACAGATACGAGATCAAAGAAATCGGAGAGTTTTGTTCGGGCAAAACCAATACAAAAGGATTTTTATTTTGCAACGGATCCGTAAAAGAAACGGGAGAAATTTACTTTGAAGCTTCTTTGTCCGGAGAAGATGTAAAAGCAAATTCTTCGGTTTGGATAACGGGAAAGGAAGACCTTTGGTTTGCCGCGAGCGACCACGATCGAATGGATCTTCTTCCGGAAAAAAAAGAATACCAAGCAGGAGAAAAGGCGAGGTTCCAAGTTCGTATGCCTTTCCGAGAAGCGACGGCTCTGGTTACGGTGGAAAGAGAAGGGATTCTGACTTCTTTTACAAAAGTTTTAAGCGGTAAAGAACCGGTTCTCGAAATTCCGGTGGAGAATTCTTACGCGCCTAACGTGTTCGTATCGGTGCTTGCGATTCGCGGAAGAGTGGAGAATCCAAAGGAGACGGCCCTTGTCGATTTAGCAAGACCGTCCTTTCGTCTCGGCCTCGCTCAAATCCGAGTCGGATGGAAACCATTCGAGGTTCCGGTTCGAGTGGAAACCGACAAAACGGTTTACGGAACCAGACAAAAGGCAAAGGTCAAAATTCAGATCGAACACCCTTCTGCCCAAGTCAAAAAAGATTCAAGAATCACGTTAGCCGCCGTTGACCAAGGTTTGTTGGAACTGAAGTCAAACGATACTTGGGATTTACTCCGAGCTATGATGAAAGAAAGAGGAAACTCGGTGGAAACTTCCACGGCGCAACTGCAGGTCATCGGAAGAAGACATTTCGGTTTAAAAAGTCTTCCTCCGGGAGGTGGCGGTGGTGGAGCCACTACAAGAGAACTCTTTGATACGCTTCTTTATTGGAAGGCCGATCTCAAACCCGATGAGAATGGAAAACTGGAAGTCGAAGTTCCGCTGAATGATTCTTTGACTTCGTTTAAGATCGTAGCCATTGTTCATTCCGGAAAAGATAAGTTCGGCTCTGCTTCGACTCAGATCCAGACGACTAGAGATCTTCTTGTATATCCGTCTATCGCGCCGTTTGCCAGAGAGAAGGATCGTGTTCAGAGCGGCCTTACGATCAAGAACACAACGGATCGTACGATGGATTTATCGATCACACCGAAAACTTCTCCGGATCTCGGGCTGGAAATAAAAAATCTCAAACTGCCTGCGGGAGAATCCACCGTGGTTCAATGGGAGCTTGGAATTCCTACAAAGAAGAATGAAATCGTCTACGAGTTTCTCACAAAAGAAAACGGAGGAAGTTTTACCGATACGGTTCGTTTTCGTCAGAGGGTCGGCGAGTCGGTGCCGGTTCGAGTTTTACAATCCACATTTGTCCAAGTGGAGGCAGGAAAGTTAAGCATTCCGATTCAAGAAAATCAGGAAGCCATAGCGGGAAGTGGAGAATTGGAGATTAGCCTAAAGGCTTCGCTTACGGGAGGAGCGATTTTTTCCGCGAGAGAAGCGATGAGTCGTTATCCGTATTCTTGTCTTGAACAAAAACTTTCCAAGTCCATCGCAGCAGGATCTCAGAAAGATTGGGATCAGATCATGGATCAACTCAGTTCTTATATGGACGGAGACGGGCTCCTCAAGTTTTTTCCTTCTTCCTTATACGGAAGCGAAATTTTGACGGCTTATCTTTTGATTCTTTCTTCGGAATCCGGATATAAAATTCCGGACGCGACGAGGGAAACTTTGATCGAGGCTTTGAATCGCTACAGCAAGGATTTGATTTTTAGAAGCAGCTATGTTTCCAACACGGATACAAGACTTAAAAAAATCATAGTCCTCGATGCAATTTCGCGTTTCGTCGGTCCGAGCGATGAAAGTATTCGTGCCATACAAACCGATCCGAAAATTCTTCCTTCGGATATTTTGATCAGCCTGAGAAATATCTATTCCCGATCTAATTCTTTTAAGAATCAGATTCCGGCGATCGACGTTCTTTTGAAATCCAGATTTCGGATCCAAGGAACCTCTTATAACTTCGTGGATGAGTCCGGTCTTTGGTGGCTTTTGTCTTCGAACGATTCTACCGTGATGAGAACCATTCTTTCCGTCGTCAAAGATCCTTCTTGGAAAGAAGATCTTCCTCGAATGATACGAGGCGCGATTACGAGACAATCCAAGGGGAGTTGGGACATCACCACGGCAAACGCGTTAGGCGTTCTTGCGTTTCAAAACTTCTCAAAACAATTTGAAAAAGATTCAGTAGATGGAAACACAACCGTCTCCTTGGAAAATCAATCGAACACATTGGAATGGAAGAATAAAAAAGATCCCGCGACTCTATCGCTTCCGATGCCAAAGACGACCCAGACTCTTGAGTTTGTACAAAACGGAAACGGAAAACCGTATGTCGTGATTCATACAAAAGCGGCTCTTCCTCTCAAAGAAAAGTTAGAAAGTGGAATGAGACTCGATAAGGAAATTCTGGATGAATCCGGAAGTAAAAAAACTTCCTTCAAAGAAGGAGATCTCGTTCGGGTTCGTTTGAAAATTCAGACGGAATCCACTCTTTCTTGGGTTGCAATCAAGGATCCGATCCCGGCGGGTGCGAGTATTTTAGGTTCCGGATTGGGAAATGATTCTATAGCCGGAAGCGAACTCGCCACCAGAGGTGACTGGTGGTCTTCACCTACGTTTGTGGAAAGAAAATGGGAAGGTTATACCGCTTATTTCGAATATCTCCCGGCGGGAAGTGTGACTTTGGAATACGTCTATCGAATCAACCATTCCGGAAAATTTGTGCTTCCTTCCACCCGAGTCGAGGCCATGTATCTTCCGGATCAGTTCGCGGAAGTTCCGAACGCGGATCAAACCGTCAACAAGGACTAGGTAAGAATGTTTCGCAAGAATCTGCTGATATTTTACTCCATCAGTATATTCTTGTATTCGAATGTTCTTTTTTCGGAGGAAATTCCAACTTATGGCGAGGTCCGGAATTCGTACCGATCTTCCGATGGAACACTTTTGGATGTTTACGGAAGATTTTTGCAAACGATTCGGTTCGACGTAAAGGAACGAAAGCTTGCTTGGGTGGAAGAAGGGGAAATCCCGGAAACCTTGTTTCTGGCTCTGCTGCTTCAGGAAGACAAACGATTCTTTGAACATTCGGGTGTGGACAAAGTCGCAATCTTAGGCGCGGTTCGAGATCGGATTTTAGGAAATTCAAAAAGGGGCGCGAGCACGCTTTCCATGCAGCTCGCCGGAATTTTTCTGAAAACCAAGCCAGGAAGAAGAAGCTTTTTCGATAAATGGAACCAGATTCAATTTGCGAAAGAGATGGAAGAAACTTGGAAGAAGAATGAAATTCTTACCGCGTATTTAAACCTCGCACAATTTCGGGGAGAACTGAGAGGTCTTCGTTCCGCGAGTCGTGGACTCTTTCACAAAGAACCTTCTGCGTTAAGCGACACCGAATCGATTCTTCTTGTATCCATGCTTCCGTTTCCCGGAGCCGGCGCTGACGTTTTGAGTAGACGCAGTTGTATTCTTGCAAAAAAAATCCAAAGAGAAGATCTCTGTTTAACTTTTGAAAAAACCGCCAAGGTTGCCGTTTCTAAACCGACAGGACTTCGATCCACGGGTGGAATCGCGTATCACGCGGCACAAAAATTCTTTCGTGAAAATCCCGGATTCTTAGAAAAGAACGGAAAACAAAAAACGACTCTCGACTTTGATCTTCAGTGGAAGATTACAGAACTCGCGAAGAATATTTTAGACGGTCTTAAAAATCAAAACGTCGCTGAAACCGGGATCGTGGTTTTGGACAACGCTTCCGGCGCGGTCTTAGCTTACGTTGGAAATCTTCCGGAGAGTCGATCCTTTTATGTGGATGCGATTCAATCCAGAAGACAGGCGGGTTCCACGCTGAAACCGTTTTTATACGCGCTTGCATTTGATCAGTCCGTCTTAAAACCGAATTCGATCTTGGAAGACAGTCCGTCCGAATGGAACGCGGTCTCCGGCATCTATCGACCTTCCAATTACAGCGACACGTATCACGGCAAAGTGGAAGCAAAGTTTGCGTTGGCTTCTTCTTTGAACATTCCTGCGATTCACGTTTTGGATCTTGTAGGAGTTTCTACGTTCGTTCAAAGATTGCAGGAACTCGGAATCGAGAACCTGCAACGATCCGATTTCTACGGAGCCTCTTTAGCGCTCGGAACCGCGGACGTTACACTTTTGGAATTGACCAATGCCTACAGAACGTTTGCAAACGGAGGAATGTATTCTCAATCGACTTTGGTTCCTTCCATCGCAAGACAGACCTTTCAAGAAAGATACAAAGACGGAAATCATTGGAAAAAAATATATTCCAAAGAATCCGCGAACGCGTTAAGCGAAATCCTTTCCAATCGAGAATATCGTTCCCTTTCTTTCGGGTTAAACAATCATCTGAGTACTCGATTTTTTACCGCGGTAAAAACGGGAACCTCTCAGGATATGAGGGACAACTGGTGTATCGGATATTCTAAAAAATTTACTGTCGGTGTTTGGGTCGGGAACATGGACGGAAGTCCGATGTGGGACGTAAGCGGTGTCACGGGAGCGGCTCCGATTTGGAACGCGGTCATCCATCTTTTACAAGAAAGAGAAGGGGAGAATTGGAAACTTCCCTTAGAAGCTCAAAACGAAGCTCCTCTAAAAACCGCGTCTGATTCAAATCCAATTCCAAAAATTTTAATACCCGGAAGCGATACGATCTTCGCACTCGATCCGGATATTCCCGAAGGAAGACAAAAACTTCGTTTCACCGCTTCGGTTTTTGAAAACGGATTTCAGTGGATCTTGGATGGGAAAAATCTCAAAGAATCGCACGAGAAGGAAACATTTTGGAAACCGGAAAAAGGATTTCACATTCTTTCGCTTCAGGATCGGACCGGAAAAATTATCGACAGCGTGGTTTTTGAAGTCAGATAGTAAAAAGGTTTTTCTCTTGCCGAACCCGACCTTGACGTTAGAATCAATCCAAGACTTCTTATGAATCCACTGATAGACACATACTTACTTTCTCCTTCTCTGGAAGAAGCGATTCTCATGGCGGAGATCACTTCTCGACCTTTACTTTTAAAGGGAGAACCCGGAACCGGAAAGTCTCTCCTCGCTGAATACTTAGCCAAACATAGAAAACTACCGATCCATACCTGGCATATCAAATCGATCACACAAGCCAAGGAAGGTTTGTATTTTTACGACGCCGTTTCTCGTTTGAACGATTCTCGCTTCGCTGAAGATTCCGAAAAAGTGAAGAACATCGAAAACTACATTCGTTTGGGATCGTTAGGCGAAGCCTTTGACTCGGATCAGAAATCCATCGTTTTGATCGACGAAATCGATAAAGCCGACATCGAATTTCCAAACGATCTTCTTTTGGAATTGGATCGAATGGAATTCTTCATTCCAGAAATCCAAAAAAGGGTTCAGGCGAAACAACGTCCTCTTACGATCATTACTTCCAATAACGAAAAAGAGCTCCCTGCCGCGTTCCTAAGAAGATGCATTTTTCATTATATAGAATTTCCGGATCCCGAATTTATGAAAAAGATCATCCTTTCCCATTATCCGGGAGTGGGTCATACACTTTTGATCAAGGCTCTTGAGATGTTTTATCTGATCCGGAGAATGGACGACTTAAAGAAAAAGCCGGGAACGAGCGAACTTCTCGACTGGATTCAGATCTTGGTTCACCAAGGAGCCGCTTTAAAAGACGAGGTTCGAATTCCATTCTTAGGCGCTCTTATTAAGAATGAAGAGGATTTAAAGTTATTTAGGAATTAAGAATGTTTATTCCTTTCTTTTACAGACTAAAAAGCCAAGGAATTCCGGTAACCACCGGAGAATTTCTTGACTTTTTGAAAGTTGTGGATCACTACACGACAAATCAAAAAGCGTGGATTACCGTAGACGAGCTCTATAGTTTTTCAAGAACCTGTATGGTAAAGGATATCAAATACTTCGATGCGTTTGATCTCGTATTCTCCGAGATTTTCGGAGAAAAAGGAGCCTTACGTCCCGAATTCAAACAAGAACTTTTAGATTGGCTGACTCGGATTTTTGAAAATCCAAACGGACCGCCGCCTCCCTCCTTGATTTCACCGGATCAACTTTTCGAAGAATTAAAAAAGAGACTCGAGGAACAAAAGGGAGAACACCACGGAGGAAGCAAATGGGTGGGAACCGGAGGTTCGTCTCCGTTTGGGCACAGCGGTTCTAATCCGGAAGGTGTGAGAGTCGGAGGAGAAGGTGGAAACCGTTCTGCGATCTTTCAAGCATTAGAAAGACGTTATAAAGAATATAGAACGGACGAACAGCTCGACGTTCGCCAGATAAAAACAGCGCTCAAAAAACTCAGAAATTTTCGAAAGGAAGGTGTTTCCGAATTTCATCTTCCCAAAACGATCGATTCTACGTGCAGAAACGCCGGAGATATTCATCTCGAGTTTGAACGTTCTCGCAAGAACGGTCTCAAGGTTTTACTTTTGATGGATACGGGTGGAAGTATGACTTCCCACGCGGAACGGGTGAATAAACTTTTTTCGGCGAGTCATCAGATCAATCATTTCAAAGAATTTCATTACTATTACTTTCATAATATCATCTACGACGCAGTGTATCCGAAAGCAAACATGCGCACTCCGCTTTCGCTTCAAAGGGTTTTTAAAAAACACAGCGACGATACAAAGTTGATTGTTATCGGAGACGCTTATATGGCTCCGTATGAACTTTTAGATTCTTCTTACGGTTTTTATCACAGCCGGTTTCGTATGGACTTCCGACTTCCTGAAAATCCGGAATCGGGGCTTGATTCTTTAAAAAGAATCCGAAGACATTTCAGGGATTCTATCTGGTTGAATCCGGAGCCGAAAAAATATTGGGACGCTCCTACGATCAAAGAAATAGGAAATCAGATCCCAATGTATTTTCTTTCTTTGGACGGGCTCGAACAAGGAATCAAAAAACTTTTGAATTCACTTTGAATGACTTTTGAGTTTTAAAAGCGCATAGAGCGTCGCGATATGAGGAGTTTTAAAATGAAACTTTTCTCCGATTTTCAGGGCGTTGCCAAGGATGGCGTCGATCTCCATCGGTCTTCCACTTTCAAAATCCAAAAGCATACTCGTCTTATACGGTTTCATCGACTCCGTCATCTGAATAAAAGTTTCAATCTGTTCTATGGGAACCGCAGCTCCGTCTAATTCGGAAAGTTTCTGGACCTCGTACATGATCTCGATCACGAGAGAACGACTGGAAGGTTCGGCAAGGATTTGAGAAGTATTTTTACCTCCGGAAAGAACGCTGATCGGATTGAAGGGCGCGTTCCACATCAGCTTCTTCCACCTTGCTTGGCGGATCTCATCCGTCCTTTGTGTGGGAACTCCTCCTGTTTCAAAAAGTTTTACGAGTTTGTCCGCAAGCGAAGAAGTAGGATTGCGATTCCAAGAACCGATCGTAAGATCTCCGTAATCCAGGTGATGAATTTTACCGTTGTCTAAGCGGTTTGCGCAGACAAAAGCAAGACCGCTCAAAATTTCGTTGGATGGATAGAGAGAAGCAATCGGTTCTTCGATTCCGATTCCATTTTGGAGGAGTAAGATCGGAATGTGTTCCGGAATAGAAAAGCCTAAGATCGTTTCCAGGCGCACATCGGGTAGACATTTGAGGCAGTTAAGAATGAGATCGTATTCTTCTAAATTTTTGGGGACCTCCTCAAAGACGAGGTTCGGTTGATACTCGAAGTCCCCCCAATGACTCTGGATTTGAAATCCGCTTTCTTCGAGTTCCAATGCGTTCTTACGAACCCAAAAGTCGAGAGTACAACCTGCCTGTTTGAGTTTGCCGGCGTAAAGTCCGGCGATTGCCCCGGAACCTAAAACTAAAATTCGAAACAAATCATCCCACCTGAGAAAATTTCTTTTCTATCTTTTTAAGAATTTCTGTGATTGCTTGCACATAACCGTCGTAAACGCCGCGATCGTATTCGTTTAGAGCTCGATAGTTTAGACCTTGCATCTCTTTCAAATGACTTCGAAGCTCTTCGTCGATGTAATTTTTGCGGACATAAAGCGTCTCAAATACTTTCGGATGCATTCGGTTCCCTCGTTTGTAAGGTAAGAATCAAACTTTACACCGGATTCCAAGTCTGTAAACATTCAATTTTTGAAAATTAGAGATTTATGGATTGGTGATATTTGGACTTGAGCCATTGATTGGCCCTCAAGTAGTCCGGATATTTCCTTTCCAAGGCTCGAAATTCTTTTCCGTGGATCACATTTTTTCCGTTTTTTCTCGTCGCGGGAAGGTAAACGTGTAAAAGTTCGTGAAATACGATGTATTCCAAAACAAAAACGGGAACGATCTGCCTTCCTAAAATCGGATTGATGACGATCATTTTGTGAGAAGGATCAAAATGACCCAATCTCGTTTTGGAATTTCCTTTTCCCCAATAGATTTCGATATCCGAAAGATCGACTCCGAGATACGTTTCGTTGATTCTGTGGAGCATCTCTTTGAGAATCGCGTTTTTAGAGTCGGAGGATTCTATTCTTTTTTTACGCTTGCTCCTTTCCAATTTTTGCTTGGAATGAATTTCGTAGAAATTTTGAATCCGCTCTTCGATCGTCTTTGGAATCGGGAGTTTGAGAAGTTTGCAAAGAAGCAATTCAACGACAGTCTCCAGAGAATCCGATTCTAAATACGCCGAATGGATTTTAAACTCCAGAACCCCCGAGGAGATTCGGATCGCACTTCCTAAGTTTGCGTAAGGGTAGAATTTATAACGAACCTTTTTTCCATGTAAAATTTTTCCGCCTCGAACATTCAAGAATTCGAATACTTTGTTTTCAAGAAGAGCCTGAGTTTTATCCAAAGACGGTTTTGATTTTTGTTTTTCAAATGCCAAAATCATAGGATCAGTTTCCGAAATAGTCTTGGATTCTGGAAAACGATTCGGAAACGTTTTTCCCGCCGGCGGAGCCGGCGCTTGCACCGAGTTCCGATTTGGGAACCGATTTTGTGGAAACAAGTTTGAGTTCATAAACCTTTTCCGGAGAAGGGATTTCGCTTAAGAAACGCGACAACTTCGTATAATAAGGACCGGATCTGGATTGAGCCAAAGAAGGCCTTGTAAGATAGAGTTCTTTTCTGGCACGGGTAATCGCCACGTAAAAAAGTCTTCGCTCTTCTTCCGTGTCCGTGTTTCTGCTGGAGGGAAAAGAACCTTCGGTCGCGTTCAAAACGAATACGAGATCAAACTCCAGACCTTTCGCGGAATGAACCGTAGAGAGGTTTAAGAGATCGGTTTCCGAATTGTCCGGATTGATTTTTTCCAAACTCAAAGAGGCGTGATCCATGGTTAGGTCTGAGAGAAAATCGGACAAAGAAAAATACTTCAAAGCAAATCCAAGCACGGAATCCAGATCTTCCGATCTACGTTTGGAATCGTCGTAATTTTTTTCCAAAAGGACTCGGTAGTAATCGATAAAATCGGATGTGATCGTTTTTACTTCCGATTTGGACTCTGAATGTTTTTGATAGAGATGATAAAGTGGTGAAAGATATTTTTTAAGATTGGAACTCGTTTCTTCCTGGAGCGCGTTCATCTTTCCGGAAGAACTTCGAACCTTTTCTAAGATTTCGTTTGATTTTGCGTTTCCGATTCCTGGGATCAATTTTAAGACTCGAATCCAAGAGACGGAGTCCAGAGGATTTATGAGAAGTTTTAAGAAGGAAAGTAAGTCCTTGATATGCGCGGTTTCGATAAATTTTCTTCCGCCGAATTTAACGAAAGGGATATTTCGTTTTGCTAATACGAGTTCGAGTTGATTGGAATTCCAACCCGCGCGAAAAAGAACACTCATCCGTTTGAAAGGAATTCCTTCTTCTTTTTTTTGGAGTAGGATTTCGGCGATCCCTTCCGCTTCTTCCAGTTCGTCCGTAAATTGAAGCACGGAAGGAAGAGGCCCGTTTTCATTATCGGTAAATAAGAATTTTTCGTATTTTTCGGAAAAATTTTGAAGCACTGCGTTTGCGAGGTTGAGAATCGCAGGTGTACTTCGGTAATTCTTCTCTAAAAAAATGGTTTTTGTATTTTCAAATATTTTAGGAAAATCTAATATTCCTCGGACCGTGGCGCCGCGAAACGTATAGATGCACTGCGCGTCGTCTCCGACCACCATAAGATTTCGGTGTTCCGCCGCGAGAAGACAGGCAATATGGGCTTGAATCTTATTCGTATCCTGAAATTCATCCACCATGACAAAACGATATCTCTCGGAAAGGGCGGAACGAACCCCGGAATGATTTGCGAGCAGATCCCGTGTGAAAAAAAGAAGATCATCGTAATCCAAAAGGGATCTTTCCTTTTTATAAATTTTATAATCTTCGAAAATTTGTATGATATCGTTCGATCTTTGTAGGAAAGACGGATAATCTTTTTCTAATATATCCGAAAGGATTCTTCCCGTATTTTGAATTTCGCTGTGGATTCCGACAAGGGTTTCGTTGGACGGAAAACGGGTCTTTGTCTTTCCGAAATCTCTTTCGCCTCTTAAAAACTGAAATACGTCTAAGGAATCGGCTTCGTCTAAGATTGTAAAATCCGAGGAAAGTCCAAGGACGGGCGCGAACCTTCGGAGCACGGAGCTACAAAAAGAATGAAAGGTTCCGCCTTGGACTTCGCCACAACGCGCGTCTCCTAAAGAAGATGCTCTGAGAATCATCTCTCTCGATGCTTTTCGTGTGAAGGTAAGAAGTAAAATGGAAGAGGCGGGAATTCCGGAAGAAACCAGCTGTGCAAGCCGGCTGATAATGGTTTTTGTTTTACCGGTTCCGGCGCCCGCTAGGACGAGCACCGGTCCGTCCTGGGTAAGGACAGCTTCCAATTGAGCTGAATTTAATTCTTCCTTCCAGGACATGAATGTTGGGGAACGATCTCCTAGTGGTGGTGATGTCCACCTTCTCCGTGAACGTGTCCGTGAGAAACCTCTTCGTCGGTTGCTTCCCGAATCTCAGTAAGTTCTACGTCGAATACGAGGTTGATACCCGCGAGAGGATGATTTCCATCGACGATGACGGATTCGTCTTGGAGTTCGGTGATTGTAAAAACTTTGTCCGGTTCGTCGGTTTGAAACATCATTCCAACTTGTAGATCCTCGTTCGGAGGAAATTGTGATCTCGGAACATCGAAGATCAAATCGGGATCTTTTAAGCCGTAGGCATTTTCTGCTTCTACACTGATTCTTTTTTTCTCACCGGTTGACATCTTTTTCATTTCCTCTTCCAGCCCAGAAATAATATGACCGACGCCCTCCATATAAGAAAGGGGTGCCTTGCCCTCGGAAGAATCGATCAGATTGCCTTCTGTATCGTGAAGGGTGTAATGAAAAGTAATCACTCTAGTTTTCATGGATAGCTCCAAATAGGATAAATTCAAAATTCTGGCAGGAATCGGACGTCAGAAAAATACCGGAATCTAAGTACTATTCAGGCTAAATTGTGCGCGGTTTAACTCAATCAGAATTTTATTCAGAATTCCGATTCATACTGAAAATCCAATTTGGTTTGTTCGTATTCTTTGAGAAAGGTTTCGATTCGATTTGATAAAAAGAACCAAGAGTCTTGGGTAAATGTTTCTCTGAATCTTTCGGAGAATCTTAGATAGCTATTTTCCGCGATTCGACTGTCGCCGGTATGATCCAAAAGAAGTGTATAGGAAATCAGAAGAACATTTTTTTCTAAACTGTAGGCAATGGATTTTTCCAGAACCTTTTGCGGTTCTTGGACGGAGATCTTTCTTTTGAGTCCGTTCTTGGTAACGAATAAAGGAGGTTGTTCCACTCTGAGAGAAGTAAAGGCGCCGGAATAGATTTTCATATTCATAAGTCCACCCAAGGAATAAAATTCCGGGGATGAATCCGAATTCCCGATTTACAAAAGAGGAATTGGATTCTACCCCAGCAAGCGAGCTGGCTTTAGACGGCAATCCAGTGAACAGGAGATTAGGAGACTGATTCACTCGGTTCATACCCCAGAAAAGTGCTCGAATCTTTCCCAAAGAATGAATTAATTATGACTTATAATATAGAATTGAAACAATTACAACAAATAATTCTTTGAAAGACGTTTTATGAAGCTTTTTTTCTTTCTTTGCCTCCAAATTCCGACCTCTTTTCCGTGGAAAGTTTTGTGACTGCCCGAGAAATTCCGGTCTCGGGATTTTTCAGAAACAAACCTTCCGACCGGAGAGTTATCTTTTCCGAGAAAAGTCGAATGAGTTTGAAATTCTGGGTTTTCTTTGCCAAAAGGAGACAGATCTTCGCGAGCTGAAAATCTGCAGGGCGGAGAATCGAAGCTTTCGCGTAGAAAGAAGCAGCCCTTTGCAATTCCCCTCTTTGAATCGCCTCCTTTCCCTTTCGAATATAAGAGTCACTTTCCAAATAGGAATGAATTTCGATTCTTCCGGCGGTTCTTTGTATTTTCAGAAAACTCAGATCGTCCGAGAGTTCTCCAAAACTTCGGATTCTATTCTCCAAAATTTCAAGACTCGGTACGGAATCCTGGACGGTTTTGAGAAACAGTTCCGGAGAAGAAGTCTTCTGCTTTTGAGAGGGATCTGTTTCCAGAGGGAGAAACAAATCCTCGCGTCCGTCGGAACCAAAGAGAATCGTATCTCCCGACAAAACGGAAAAATGTAACACTTGCACCGGAAGTTCCGAATTCGGAAATCCAATCTTTCTAAGAATCAAATCCTCCGAAAGATAACTTACCCGTTGATTTCGCAAGAGTACGATGGGCGGGTGTTCGCAATTGAGAAAAAAGAGATCTCCTGTCTCGATTCTATACAAGGAAAGAATGGATGAAACGAGCATACTTCCGTCAAAAGATTCGAAAACGGCTTGAAGATTTTTATAAAGCAGAAAAAGCCAATTCTCAGGACTTCTAAATTCGTAATCGGGCGTTTGTAAAAAGCTTTTTACAATGGAACAAAAGATCAGAGCCCCGCTTGCTCCTTGGAGAGATTTTCCCATTGCGTCGGCGTTGATCAGAACCTGATATTCGAGTCCGGAAATTAAAACAGTTTCGTTTAGAACCACGTCGCCTCCGATTTCATAGTTTCGATTCTTAAATTGAAATCGTTTGTATTGTTTTCTGTAGACTTCGATGTTTGCCGAATCACTTTTAACTTCTTTGGAAAGAAAGGGCTGAAAGAGAAGGGTGATAAGAAAGTAATCTCCGTCTTGTTGTTCTTTTAGTATTTTGATTTCTTGAAGACTCTGCGTTAGTTCCTTTGTCCGCTTGCGGATTCCTTCTTCCAAAACGAGGTTCCAGGTCTTAAGTTTTTCCTTCATTCCTACAAATTTATCAGCGAGAATCAAGGTTAGAAAGAATAGGAAGCCGCTGACTCCAAAGCCGGAAAGACGAATCATCGAAAAATTTCCTCTTTCTGAAAGTGTGTCGATTCCGACGCAAGCAACGAGAAAGAAAATTCCAAAAAGAATTCTTCTAAAATCCTTTCTGTTTTTGAGGTTGGGAAGAATCAGTTTGAGAGAAAGCCCGACATAGCCGACCCAGAGCGTTTGATGAAAGATACGATTGGTCCAGTCCAAGTCGGATACGGTTGGCAAAAACCAAAACACAACTCCGAGAAGAATGGAAAACATTTCTAAGATTTTTTGGAACCGATTTCTCTGCTTTCGCAATATCGCGGTAAGGAATCTACAAAAAAGAGGAAACAAAAAGACTAAAAAAGTATATTCTAATTTCTTTAAGTATAAAATTTCCAATCCGGTGAGATATTTGAATTCGCTCAAGGAAATCTGATAGTACGAAAAGAAAATGAGAAAGAGGCCGAAATAAAAATTCTCGTTTTTTAGTTTTTCCCTCAGAGAAAGAAACAAAAAGAATCCTCCGATCAAAAGAAAAGAGGAGAACAAAAGAAGTCCTCCTATCTCGGAGAAATAAAATTCTTTCCAAATGGCGACCGAAGGCCCGACGCTGATCGGACCGGAAAGGATTCCAAACTCGTATTCGAAGTACGGTTTTACAAATACTTCTACTGTGTTTTCCTCTCGGACAATCGACTGCGGAATTCTATAGATTCGAGTTCGATCATAACCTTGAGGAATCGAATTTTGATACTGAGAAAATAATTCTTCCGTTAGTTCGGTTCCGTTCAAAAAGACCCGGGCCTGATCCGAGATCTTTCCTAAACAAAGACTTTGAAAGTGTGGTTCTTCTGAGGATTTGAAAAATTTCTTTCTTAGTAAAACGCCTTCGTTTGGCGATTGAATCCATTTTTGAAGGTTGGAGGGAACTGGGACCGTCTTTTTGGATTTGCGATTTGGCGCTAAGGCCAAGGAAAATTCTTCCGTGTTCGTTTCGATTTCCCAATCTCCCGAAAGATCGAGGACCGGATCCCGGTTTGTCGCCGGTTGGAATTCCGGTTCGCAAGAAAGGAAAAGGACGGAAAGAATGATGAGAATAGGGCTGAATTTTGAAGACAAGCGATTCTCCTCCTAACACAAACGGTTCTTCGATGTGTTCGGAGGAGAGCGTGAGATGAGAGAAATTCTAAAAATTTTTCGTTTTAGTTTACTCCGATAGTGAGTGCGGCTTCGAATCCTTCCAACATCGCGCGTTTTGCGTCGATCCCGGAAGCGTCCTTTGCTCCTCCGATGAGGAACGTCGGAATATTCGAAACCTTTTGTTTGAATTCTTCGTAGAGAGAAACTTCACTCAACTGACCCGCACAGAGAATGATCGAATCACACTCGATCGTCACAGGGCCGTCCTTTTTAGTTTCTACGACGAGACCCTTGTCGGTAACTTCCTTATAACTGAGAGAAGTATAAAAACCGACTTCTTTTGATTCTAATTCTTGGAGAAGGGCCCAAGCAGTTGTGGCGCCGAGTCCTGAACCGATCTTTCCCGATCTTCGGAAGATGGAAACTTTACGATCCGATTTTTCGGGTTGGATCTGCGCTTTTGTATAAGACATTACGTTGTATTTATGAAAGTAAGAATCGATCGTTGGCGCTTCTTCTTCGGTGAGTTTATGGGCGACGTCGCATCCGATTCCTCCGCCTCCGATGACGGCTACTTTTTTACCGGGCGTAAATTTTCCGGAAAGATAGTCCGCGTAAGATGCGGTTTTCTTTTTTTCAATTCCGGGAAGGGAAAATTCTCTCGGTTTGACTCCGGTTGCAAAGATCACCGCGTCCGGCTTGAGGGCGAGAATGCTGTCTAACGTTGCTTGGTGACCGAATTGAATTTCCACTCCGAGATTTTTGAGCTCGTTTTTAAAGTAACGAATCGTTTCAAAGAATTCCGATTTACCGGGGATTTGTGCTGCGAGATTGAGTTGTCCGCCGATCTTATCCGAAGCTTCCAAGACTGTAACCTTGTGTCCACGGATCGCGCTGATTCTTGCGGATTCGAGACCGCCAGGTCCAGAGCCGATGACGACTACGTGTTTCTTTTCCGCATTCTTCCATTTGCTGATTTCCAATTCGCGGTTTGCGGATGGATTTACAAGACAAGAAACCATCTGCTCTTTGAAAGTATGATCTAAGCAGGCTTGATTGCAGGCGATACAAGTATTGACTCTTTCTTCCTGATCGGCTTTGATTTTGTTGAGAATATCGGGGTCCGCTAAAAAAGGTCGCGCCATACTCAAGAGGTCCGCTTCGTGATTCTTGAGAATCCGAGACATGGTTTCCGGCATGTTCACTCGGTTGGACGCGATGATCGGGATGTCCTTGACTTTTTCTTTGATCTTTCCTGATATTTTCGCCCAGGCTCCTCTTGGGACGAGCATCGAGATCGTTGGAATTCGAGATTCGTGCCATCCGATTCCGATGTTCAATGCATCGGCTCCGTTTTCTTTGAGTTTCTCGGCGAGTGTAACGACTTCTTCAAAGGTTGGGTTACCGGGGATGAGATCGATTCCGGACATACGGTAGACGACGGGATAATCCTTTCCTACTTTTTTGCGGACGTTCTTCATCACTTCGATCGCGAAGTTCATTCTCTTTTCGGGAGTTCCTCCGAAGAAGTCCTCTCTTTGATTGGTAACGGGTGAGAAGAATTGGTTTACTAAGTATCCTTCGCTTCCCATGATTTCGATCGCACCAAATCCCACTTCTCGGGCTTTGACTGCCGAATCTCCGAAATCTTCGATGGTTCTCCACGCTTCCTCTTCCGTAAGGGCTTTCGGAATAAAACGATTGATCGGCGCTCTCAGAGGGGAAGGAGCTACGAGTTCTCTGTGATAGGCATATCTTCCCGCGTGGAAGAGTTGGGCGCAGAAGACTCCTTTCGGTTTGAGCGCGTTCGCTACGATCGAGAGTTCTTTACAATCTTCTTCTTTTTGAAAGTTAAAGAAGATATTGGACCCTTTTCCTTCGTGATTGACGGAGATTCCTCCGGTGGTTATAAAACAAGCCCCGCCGTCGAACCTTCTTCCGTAGAAGGCAATCATTCTTTCTGCGGTCATTGGCATTCCTTCAAGTCCTAAGTGCATGGATCCCATGATTACTCTGTGAGGAAGGGTGATCGAACCGAGTTGGATCGGTTGAAAAATTTCTGAATATTTCATAACTAACCTTTGTATAGGGAGGAAGATCTTTGGTTTCTACCTTGAAAAGGGACCTATAATCGGGCAAGAGAATTCTTTGGCGGAAAAAATACTTAGTTTGCGATCAAACTAAGTTGCGAACTGTGTTCGGAAATATTACTTTTAGAGAAGGAATTGGATCTTCTTTCTTCTATTTTTTGGGTAAGAAAAGCGGCGGGTTCTTTTGCTTTTTTATTTTCTAAGAATTCTTCGGATCCGATTTTTTTTGAATTTTTCAGTTCTTTTTAGGTGAATTATCCTCTGAGCCGAGATTTGGAAGAACCGTCCCTTGTATGGAACTTCTTTCACTCAATTCTCAGGAAAAAATTAATTCGGTTTTGATAGAAGGGGAAATGGGAACGGATTCGATTCTTATCCCATTCTCGCGTTGGAATGATTTGGATTTGAAAGAAAGGAGAATTCTTTCGAGGAAATTACCTTATCTTCTGAGAAGATATACGAAGTATGCCTCTTCTATGAAGAGGCTTCACTGGAGGGCGGGAAAGGTTAAATACAATCGGGGCGTTGGAAAGATGAAGAAGATGAGTATTCGGGTAAACACTGGCGCTTGGGCGATGCTGGGGGCTTTGGCGGCGGCACACGGAGTGTCACGTTGTTTTCTATTTAATTATATGCTCTGGTTGGATGATATTGGAGTCGGGGATTCTATCGTAGAAACTTTAAACCAAGGAGTTCCTAGGTTTCACGGGATTTACAGAATGATCTGGACTCTAAATTTAGAGAAAAACCGAATCTCCAGAGAACTCGACTTCGAACCCAACCCTTTAATGGGCTTCTCCCCCTTCGGTTTTCATACGATTCCTTCCTAAAAAGGATCTCCGAAAAACACATTCAAAAAAACTAAAGTCGGTTGAGGGCCGAAATATAAGCTCGGGAACAAGCCTCTATAATATCAGTAGAACTCCCTTTTCCAACAACCCTCTCTCCCTTGTATTCCAGAGTTACGGAAGCCTCTGCCATGGCATCCTGACCCTCGGTAACTGGAGAAATAACGAGTCTGGAAACTTCAGGATCCATCCCCGTAGTTTTTTGAATCGCTTTATAGATCGCATCGACAGGTCCATCCCCGGTAGCGGATTCTTCTCGAACGTGACCGTCTATGGAGATTCTCACACCTGCGGTCGGAGTACTTTTGGTGCCCGTAGAAACCGTAAAACCTTCCAGTTGATAACGATCCCCAGTGGACTTTCTTGTCTCATCCGAAAAAAGGGCGCGAATGTCTTCGTCATAGATCTCTTTTTTTCTATCAGCGATTTCTAAAAATCTCTGATAAGCGGCTTCCAATTCTTCCGGTTGCGGAGAAAAACCGAGCTTAACGATTCTATCCTTGAAACCGGCCCTTCCACTGTGTCTTCCTAAAACCATTCGATTAGAAGAAAGTCCGACCGTTTCGGGTTTCATGATCTCATAGGTTTCTCTGTGTTTGATCACACCGTCTTGATGAATACCGGATTCGTGAGCGAATGCGTTGGCTCCGACGATAGCCTTATTGGGTTGAACAAGCATTCCCGTGATTGTCTTTACGAGATAAGAAGCTCTTGCGATTTCTTCCGTCTTGATTCGAGTCTGAATTCCTAAAGTATCTTTTCGAGTTCTCATCGCCATCACGACTTCTTCCATAGCGGTGTTTCCGGCTCTTTCTCCGATTCCATTGATCGTACATTCGATCTGACGAGCTCCATTTTGAACGGCCGCAAGAGAATTTGCAGTTGCCAGTCCAAGGTCGTTGTGACAGTGAGCGGAGAAGATGGCTTTCTCGGCGCCCCTAACATTCATAATCAAAAATTTGAATAGGTTTCCGTATTCCGCCGGCGTCGTATAACCGACCGTATCCGGAATGTTGATGGTAGTTGCGCCGGCTTCAATCACTGCCTCGCAAAGTTCTCTTAAGAATTCCGGTTCGCTCCTGGTTGCGTCTTCCGGAGAAAACTCAACGTCTTCCACAAACTCTTTACAAAGTCTGACGGCTTCGATCGCCATCTTCAGAACTTCTTTGGGTTCTTTTCCCAATTTGAATTTCATGTGAATCCGAGAAGATGCTATGAATGTATGAATTCTTCTTTTTTTTGCCGGTTGAAGGGCTTTCGAGGCGGATTCGATATCGGCTCTCATGGCTCTTGCGAGGGCCGCGATGATCGGTCCTTCCGTTTCTCTTGCAATTCTTTCTACCGCTTGAAATTGAACCGGGGAAGAAACGGGGAAACCCGCTTCAATGATATCGACTTTCATCGTTGCGAGTTGCGCGGCGATCTCGAGTTTTTCATTCTCAGTCATCGCGGCTCCGGGGCATTGTTCTCCGTCCCGAAGAGTAGTATCAAAAATTCGAACGTAATCTTTCTGATCTTCTGTTGCCATCTTTTACTCGCAAAAAATTCTTCTTCCAATATTTTCGGTTTTACTCTTTAGACAACCAATTAAACAGGAAGAATCCGCATTCTTCCTCTTCGAATGTAATTTGAAAAACTATGATCCAATTCTACGCTTCTAATTTTCAGTCTTCCGATAGCTCCGTCTCGGCAAATCTCTACTCGGAGCTTTTTGGTCTCAAAATCCGCAAAAGTTCTAAAGTTCATTCCGAACTTTTCTGGGAGAATGGAGCCACGCTCATTTTTAGCAAGGAATCCAAAAATTGTCCTGTCAGCGCCGGAACCTTGACCTTTCAGATTTCAAAAAGCGAATGGGAGAATTTTAAGATTCTTCTTTTGAGTCGCGGGTTTTCTCTGGAAACTCAAGATTTGAAATATGTTTCCGTTTTGGATCCTTGGAAGAATCGAATCTGGTTTTATTTTGAGTGAGTTTTTTTGTCTCTAAAAAGTCGCGATTGGATTTCTGTAAAAAATTCTTATCCTCGTAAGGATATAAAAATGGGGAGAATCGAATTCAATTTTTTGAATTTGGATTGGATTCTTCCGTGAAAACCTCTTTTCAAAGGGCTTCGAGTCGTCCGAAAGAAGAGATTTTAAGTCAAAGGTTGTTCAACCCGGTGAAATCGGTTCCACATCGGATCTGCCTTCTTTTGTCGCGGCCAAAATCATCTTTTCGGCTTCCGCTCCCAAATACCAATCGATGAATTTATGAGCTCCGTAGATAAGCGGGGTAATAGCAACGGCAACTCCACATTTGTAGATAAAGTTATTCGTAGAAATTTGATTCAATTCTTCAAAGCTCAGCTTTCCACCGCTCAAGGCGATATAGATCACCACAAAGGAATCCACGAGTTGAGAAACGATCGTAGAACCGGTCGCACGAAGCCAGATATATTTGTTCTTGGTTTTAACTCTTAGAAAGTGAAAGATCTGAATATCAATGAGCTGACCGACCAGATAAGCTACGATCGAACCTATGATGATCTTTCCCGAATTCCCAAAGACAATATTGAAGGAATGATCGTCTACCGGAGAATTGGCAGCCGCTGGAATCCGCATATCCAACATCAATAGAAAATACGCCACAAAGATCATGACCATTCCAACGAGAGTCGTAAAACGCACACCTTTACGGCCGTAATATTCGTTTAAAAGATCGGTTACGATAAACGTCACAGGAAAGGGGATTACTCCCATCGTGAGCGTAAATCCGAAAGAGACAAAAAGTTTAGAACCCGTTACTTCAGCAAGAATCAGAAACGTGAGAAAGAATGCGTTTAAGGCGATAAATAATTTCAGAGGTTTCGAGAGAGGCATAAGCGGTTTTTTCCGATGCTATTGGAATTCGTCAACTTGTAAAAAGAACCATTTGACAGTCCTCCAACCTCGAAATCTCTGGAAGAGGATCCTCAAATCAAAGACTTAGGAAACTTCTTTATTTTCTGCCTCTTTGATTCGATAATAAGACAGTTAACACAATGGCAAACGAACAAGAAGACAAACACAAAATCCCGGACGGACTCAGTCAACCGGTTCCATTCCCGAGAAATTCAGAACCTAAAAAGAAGATCTTATTCTATTCTTTAACCTGGTTTCTATTATCCGTTCTCTCTTTCTCCTTAGGGATCAATCTTCTCAAAAAAGACAACTCCGCAATTGCAAATCAGTCAGAAACGGTCCGCGCGAGTTCCGTTGGAATTATGGACGGAATTCGAGATCTTTTCTTTCTCAATAAACCTGTCAATCAGACCGAAAGCACAAACTCAACTCCGGATTCTGATTCTTCTAAATCCGGTTTTTTCTCCTTTGGAAAAGACGACGGAGATATGCCGGAGGCGACCTTGCTTCCTATGGCGGATGACAATACAACCTTTCGCGCATCCACTTGGTTTTCGGATTATGAAGCGATGAAAAAGACCGTTCATCTCTACAATGAAATCCACCCTTTTATCTATGGAATGAAAGGTCGTGAAACCAATAACGGAGACCTTTATTCGAGTTGGGGAAGCACTCAAAAACACGAGCGTGTGGCCGAGCTCAAAAAACTAAATCCAAACGTAAAAATCATTCCTACCATTTTCCGTTGGGAAAACAAATACGAAAAGATTTCCGAGAACATCGGAATGAACGGGCGTAACGATATCAGAGACAAACATCTCGGAAACATTCTTCATGAACTCGATACATACGGCTATGACGGAATCGATATCGACTACGAAGGAATGAGCTGCGAGAAAAAAGAAAAGTTTGAGGAATTCATAGTCATTCTTTCCAAAGAAGTTCATAAACGCGGAAAAATTTTGTCAGTTGCGGTTCACCCGAAAACTCCTGCTAAAAAGGAAACCTTCAAAGCTTGCAAAGGCCTAAAAGAAAAAATCAAGATGGATTACGCAGAAAACTGGAGAGGGCCGATGACACACGACTACGCCTTTCTCGCAAAGTATGCGGATCGTATTAAGATTATGGCATACGAACTTCATCCTCGTAAATATAGAAATCCGGGACCGGGACCTCAAGCGCCGAACACTTGGATCAAAAGTATCATAGAATACGCAAAAGCAAGAGTTCCTTCTCGTCAGTTGTATATGGCGATCCCGACTTACGGTTACGACTGGGCTCTCAACTGTAACTCGAAGATCAAATCGGTTTATTATATGGACGCGGTTCGTAAAAAGGATTTGGGAGTTCACAGACAACCGACTAACATCGATCAGATTATGGCCAATACAAAAAACTCAAGCACTTGGACCAATCTCTCCAAATTTTCCTGGGTTCATACTGGAAAAACCTACGAAGATCCGAGCATTTGGTATAAGTCCGAGGGTTGTGATCGAGTTGCGTTCTACATGAACCGGAAAGCCTTTGAAGAAAAGATGAGTCTTTTGAGACAATACGATTTGGGCGGATTTTCTTTTTGGCAGTTGATCAGCGACAACGATCCTGGAATCAACGACTACCTAGAATTATTGGTTTCTAATAAACTTCCTCCTGTGGAAAAAATCAAAGAGCCGGTAAAAGATCCGAACGCTCCCGCAAAGGACGCTCAACAAACACCGGAAGAAGCAAACGCAAACCGCCTGCACGCGGAGAAAGTTGCCAGAAAACAAGGTTAACACTCTCATCACAGACTCTCCCTTGGAAGCAGCAAAAGTTTTGCTTCGGGGAGGGCTCGTTATCTTTCCAACCGAAACCGTTTATGGAATCGGAGCTTCCGCCTTCGATCACAAAGCTTGCAGAAGAATCTACGAAGTAAAAAAAAGACCCTCCGATAATCCTCTCATTCTTCACGTTGAAAATATCGCCGCTCTGAAAGTTTGCGCTTCCGTAAATCCGGCCGGTGAACTCGTCTTTCAAAAATTTTCACCGGGTGCGATTACGGGAATTTTCTCGAAAAAAGATCCGAATCTTTTTACCGCGGATCTGAAGACGGTAGCGGTAAGAATTCCATCCAATCCAACTGCGCATTCTTTTTTAGAATTTTGTAATGTTCCCGTGGCGGCCCCGTCGGCCAATCTTTCCGGAAAACCATCCTTAACAAAAATGGAATATATTTTAGAGGAATTTTCCGGGAAGGTGGATTGTATTCTGAAAGGGGAAGAACCGAAGATCGGAATCGAATCGACTGTGATCGATTTTACGTCCGATCCTCCAATTCTGCTACGTCCAGGATTTGTGGACTTTCAAGATCTCAAAGAAATTCTTCCGGAACTTCAAGTATTGATATCGAAGGACAAAACGCAGAATACTTCGACCGATGCCCCGATCAGTCCCGGGCTCAAATACAGACACTACGCTCCGGTTTGTAAGGTGATTCTAACGGAAAGTCTGGAGAACGTGCCTCAAGACGCGGCTCAGATCGGATTTCAATTTTACAAAGATGTCACTTATCAAATTCAAGTTTTTACGAACGAAGACTATATGCAATTTCTCTATTCCTTTTTTGTGGAATGTGATCGGAGAAAAATCGCAGAAGCCTATTGTGAGATTCCAAAAGAAGGAAGAGGAAAGGACGCCCTTTTGAATCGAATCACAAAGGCCGCCTCAAAATGATTATCCTTGAGTCCAAAACTTGGATCGAAATAGAATTTCACCTTCTGAAAAAAGAAATTTCTTTTTTAAAGAATCTTCCACGTTTGTAAGATTTCCATCCATCCAAGACGGAAGAATTCCATTCTTACCAAAGCCTATTACGTTTAAAAAACTCGGTCTCAAAGATTTTAAAAAACTCTGGAACGTAAAAAGGGTCGGAAGGTATTGTAGTTGAACTCGTTCCGTTTTGAGTTCTTGTTTGATATCTTCCACAAGCCCTAAAAAGTCAGTGATGGAATCGATCATCTTATCTTTTAAAAACTGACTCGCGGTAAAAACCTTTCCTTGCCCAAATCTCTGATCGAGTGTTGAAACGTTGATCTTACGCGCATCCGCGACACGTTTGTAAAAAAGACCCTCAGATTCACGGATTTCCTGTTCCATCAATTTTTTGGAATCCGCGTGGATCGGCCCGTATTCGGAAAGCAGATCTCTGTATTTATAAAACCCGACTCGATCCTTGGTGACACCTAACTTGGAATAAAGATTCTTGAGATCCATTCGAAGGGAAATACTTCCGATACTCCCGACAACACTGTAAGGAGAAGAATAAATTTTGGAAGCCCCGCAGGAAAGATAATAACCTCCGCTCGCAGAAACGTTTTGAACATAGGCGTAGACAAGTTTTTTCTTGGATAACTTTAGGATTTCCTGATAGAGTAGTTCGGAAACGAACGCGGAACCTCCGGGAGAATCCACTTCCAGGATTACCGCCTTCACCGCGTTTTCATCCCTGAGTTCTTTGAGGGCGTTTTTTACGGAGTGATACGAAATTCCTTCCGTCTTTCCGTCTCCTTTTCCCAAAGTATCGTGATGAATGCTTCCTTTCAAAGGAAGTACGGCGACGATCGGTTCTCGCCGCGAAAATACTTTAAAATTTCTTAATTTTGCAAATCGATACAAGGACGAAAGAGTTAACTCCTTGGTAAGAGGTTTTTGTTTTTCTCCTTCGTTTGTATAAGCCTCGTAGAGAAAATTCTCCCGAAAGTCCTCTTCATTTAAGAATCCGGTAATGAACTTTCTTTCCTTCAAAACTTTGGCTGATAAAAAAGGTTCGGAGAATGTTTTTAAGGAGAATTTCGTATAACGTTGAAAAAGATTCTCTAGATCCGTTGTCATCTGTTTGAGAAGAGATACCAGATTCTCCTTTGCCTTTGGAGAAAATTTGTCTCTCTGAAACGATTCTCCGAACGATTTATAAGGACCGCTTTGAAAGGTCTCAACTTTGACTCCCCATTTTCTCCCCGCGTTTCCGAAGAAAAAAGATTCCGCCGAAGGAAGAACCGGAAAAAATTCGGAAGCTTCCGCGCAAAATCGAGTATTACAAATTCCTAAAAGAAAAAGAGACTTGAGTCCTCCCGTTAACGCAAAACCTTCGAGTTCGATTCCGGATTCTTTTAAAATCTGAAGTCTTTCTCCGATGCTCAGCGCTTCTCCAAATCCGTATTCGGGTTGTTCGATGAGAATCGAAACTTTTTTTAGATTGGGAATCTGTGAGAGGAGTTTTAATTCCAATAAGAATTCGGTGAAAAAAAGATCCTCGTCTTTGGAGGAAAGTAGTCTCATAAAGAAAGACTTTCGGTAGTTTGAGAATTCGGAAGGAATCTCTAGAAAGTAGTGATTGCCTCGAAAGAATCGAAATCGAATCCAACGAACGAGTTGGGAAATCAGACGAACAGGTAAAAAGACGAATTTTAGAAAATTTCGAAACATGTAAGCCAGTATGGGGACCGCTTTCTTCCTGAAAAAGAAGAATTTGTTTCAGGAAAGGAGTTTTCAGATTTTCGGAAGCTATAAATTCTAAAAAGTGAGAGGGTAATTCATTGCAGGAAATTCGGATTCGGGGAGCGAGAGAGCATAACCTTAAAAATATCAACGTGGACATTCCCAGAGACAAACTCGTAGTCATCACGGGTTTATCCGGTTCGGGAAAATCCTCTCTTGCATTTGATACGATCTACGCGGAAGGCCAGAGAAGATACGTGGAAAGTTTATCCGCGTATGCAAGACAGTTCTTGGGTCAGATGGAAAAGCCGGATTTGGACCTCATCGAAGGTCTTTCTCCCGCGATCTCGATCGAACAAAAGACCACTCACAGAAACCCTCGGTCCACTGTAGGAACTGTAACAGAAATTTATGATTATCTCCGTTTGCTCTATGCTCGAGTCGGAAAACCTCATTGTCCCGAATGTGGAACTCCGATCCAATCCATGTCGATCGATCAGATCACGGCTAGGGTACTTGCGTTTCCACAAGGAAGTAAACTCCAGATCTTGGCGCCTCTCGTCTCCGGAAAAAAAGGAGAACACAAGGACGTTTTAGAAAAGGTTCGTAAGGACGGATTCAATCGGGTGAGAATCAACGGAGAAATCCGAACCTTGGACGAAGAGATCGTCTTAAAGAAGAATTTTAAAACTTCCATCGAGATCGTCGTGGATCGGATCGTGATGAAGGACGGAATCCGAAGCAGGCTCGCAGATTCTGTAGAAACCGCTCTCAAACAATCCGAAGGAATCGTGATCTTGGACGACGGAACCAAGGACCACGTTCTTTCTCAGAAGATGGCCTGTCCGAACGGACACGATATCGGTTTTACCGAACTCACTCCTAGAATGTTTTCCTTCAATTCTCCTTATGGCGCCTGCGAGACCTGCGACGGTCTGGGAAGTTTATTGGAATTTGATGAAGATCTTCTTATCAACGATCCGGAACTTTCTCTCGTCGACGGTTGTATCGAAGCCTGGGCCGGCTCGAAAAGCAACGGCTTTTGGTTTATGGCGACTCTCAAGTCCTTATCCGATTCTTTAAAATTTAAGATGAACACTCCTTGGAAGGATCTTCCCGAAAAAACGAGACAGACAATTCTTCAGGGAGATAAGAAAATAAAAATTGAATATGATTTTCGTGGCGCGAATTCTCACTACGAATTTACGAAAGAATACGAGGGTGTGATTCCGAATCTTCAGAGGAGATACAAGGAAACAAAGTCGGATTCGATGCGTCAGTGGTTCGAATCCTATATGACCAATCATCCTTGTCCCACCTGCAAGGGAAAACGTCTCAAAAGAGAAAGTCTTTCAGTAAAGGTGCATAACGTTCCCGTGGACGAGTTTACTTCCTTTTCCATCGAAAGGGCACTTCATTTTGTGGAGAATCTAAAGGTTGTCGGTTCCGAAGAAATCATCGCCAAACCGATCTTAAAGGAAATTCATCAGAGGCTTACTTTCTTGAACGACGTCGGTGTAGGATATCTTACACTCGAAAGAAGCGCCGGTTCCTTGTCCGGCGGGGAAGCGCAGAGAATTCGTCTCGCGACTCAGATCGGATCGAGGCTTATGGGAGTTCTCTATATCCTTGACGAACCTTCGATCGGTTTACACCAAAGGGACAATACAAAACTCATCGCCACTCTCAAAAATCTCAGAGATTTGGGAAACACGGTTCTCGTCGTGGAACACGACCACGAAACGATGGAAGAATCCGATTGGCTCATCGATATGGGACCCGGCGCGGGAGTCCACGGTGGAATGATCGTTTGTGCGGGAACTCCGGAACACGTAGCCAAGGATAAAAATTCTCTCACCGGAAAATATCTTTCCGGAAGATTGACGATTCCGATTCCTGAAAAGCTCAGAGACGGAAACGGTTTTAATCTTCAGATCATCGGAGCCAAAGAAAACAATCTCAAGAATATCGACGTAACGATTCCTCTCGGAAAGTTAGTCGTCGTTACCGGCGTTTCCGGATCCGGAAAATCCACTTTGATAAACGACATTCTCTATAACGCCGCAGCCCACAAGGTGATGAAGATGAAGACCTTAGCGGGAAAACACAAGACTATCAAAGGTTTTGAACAAATCGATAAGATCATCAATATCGACCAATCTCCGATCGGAAGGACTCCACGTTCCAATCCGGCGACTTATACGGGGCTTTTTACTCCGATCCGGGAAATGTTTTCCAATCTCGAGGACGCAAAACTAAGAGGTTACGGACCCGGAAGATTCAGCTTTAACGTAAGCGGTGGAAGATGTGAAACCTGCGAAGGCGACGGGATTCTTAAAATCGAGATGCACTTTCTTCCCGATGTTTACGTGACCTGCGAGGTCTGTAAAGGAAAACGATACAACCAAGAAACATTAGAAGTTCGTTATAAAGGAAAAAATATCTTCGATGTCCTTGAAATGACCATCGAGGACGCGAATCAATTTTTTGAAAATATTCCGATCGTAAAAAGAAAACTGGAAACGATGATGGAGGTCGGACTCGGTTATATTCGACTCGGACAACCGGCTACCACATTCTCCGGAGGAGAAGCTCAGAGAATCAAACTCGCTACCGAACTTTCCAAAAGACCAACCGGACGAACTCTGTATATTCTGGACGAGCCGACGACGGGGCTTCATTTTGAAGACGTTAGACATCTTTCCGTAGTACTTCATACGCTCGTCAATCGAGGAAATTCTATGATCGTGATCGAACACAATCTGGACGTAATCAAACAAGCCGATTGGTTGATCGATATGGGACCCGAAGGCGGAGACGGAGGGGGGCTTGTGATTGCGGAAGGAACTCCAAAGGAAGTCGCGAAGGTGAAAAATTCCTATACCGGACAGTATCTCAAGAAAATCTTTGCATCCGATAAAAAGAAAACCGGCTGAGGACTTATGAATCTAAAAGAATTCTTATCTTCCGTTCCATCCGAAGAGTATCATTCAGTATTTCGAAACGCTCTTCCGTATTTGGTGGAAGAAGGATATTTTGACGCGATCGTGGGAGGATCTTTTGAAAGCTTTCATAAAAAGATTTTCACCCTCGGTTCTTATCCGAGAGGAATCGGGATCGGAATCGCGCTCATGGCTCAGACCAATGTCGCCGGAAGAATTTTAAAATTTGTCTCGGAAGGATTTGCAAACGAAACGGAAACGAACAAACTTCCCGGTCGAGAAAAAACGATTTCGATCGTGAAAGCTCTTCTACAAGGAGTTGGAACCGGGAAAGATATTATTTCCATGGGTGTGAGCGAGTCCGGATGGAAGGGAAGAATCTCGAATATCACGAGTTCCTACAAGATCGAAGGGGATCGGATTGTTCTCGATCTTACAAAATCTTTTTTGACCAACGGAGCCAATTGCAGCGGGTTTCTCGTAGTTGCGAAGTCGCCTAACGAAACCTACGACGTGATCTATCTTCCTTTGGAAACTCCGGGTTTGGAAGTTGAACTTTTTGATTTGGAATACGCTAAGGAAGCGACCCACTGTAGACTAAAAGGGGAAGGTTTGTCCTTTCCTCTGGAGAATTTGGTTTTTCTAAACTACCAAGGATACGCGCCTGAAATTCATCTTTCGGAAATGCTTTCCGCCTCGGCGTTGTTTTGCGGTTACGTCGATCTGATTTTAAGAACTCTTCTCAGAGAAAAAAGAGACAACGTAGATCCAAGAATCGCCGGAAAAATTCTGGATATTCAAGAATTATTATATTCTAAAATATTGGAGATTTCCCGTAAAAAAGACAACGACCCGAATTTTAGAATGGAAGAAGTTCATCCTTACGGTTACGAAACTTCCCTGGATTTGATTTACTCTTGGTTTACGGATTGTGTCAGTAGCGTGGAATTGACGAAGTTGTTTCCGGACATCAATCTATTTTATTCGATTCACCCCGGAAAAACCCCGATCTATCAAAAAAACATTCTAAAAAAAATCAGAGCGCTGCGTTAGACAAAACCTTTAGTGGTGATGGTGGCCGTGATGACCTTGTTGGGGTCCATGAGAATCATGAATCTCTAATGTTCCGATTCTTTTGGTAAGATCCGATTCCTCACACTGAACGGTCACAAAATCAATCCCGAATTCGGATTTTAGAATCCGTTGTGTCAAAAAGACGATTTCACCCGAAGTTTTTAGATCCGAAACGGAAAGACGCAGAGTACAAGCGTGAACTCCTCTCGTAATCGCCCAAAAATGATAATCCAGAATTTTTTGAATTCCTGAAATCTTCCGAAGGTGCTCCAGAATATGAGGAATATCGAATGTAGGAGGAGACGATTCCAAAAGAACGGAAAGGCTTTCCTGGAAAATTCCCCATGCGGAACGCAAAATCAAAATAGAAATCAAAATGGAAATCAAAGGATCAATCCAGTTCCACTGCGTAAAATAGATCAGAATCGAGCCGATCAAAACGCCCGCCGTTGCAAGAAGGTCGCTGAGCACGTGGATATAAGCCGATTTGATATTGATATTCTCGTTGCTAAAACGAAATAGAATCCAGGCGCTGATCAGATTCAAAACGATCCCGCTGGAACTAAAGATCAACATTTGAAAACTCAAAATCTCTTTTTGATTCTGAAATCTTTCAATCGCTTCGTAAAAGATATAAAACGAAATTCCAAAAATCAAAATCGAATTTACGAGCGATGTTAAAATTTCAATTCGATAGTACCCAAAAGAATATTTCGGATTCGGTTTGCGGGATGCAAGGAGCACCGCGATCAAAGAAAGAGAAAGTGCGATCGCGTCGGTGATGATATGTCCCGCGTCGGCGAGGAGGGCGATACTTCCGCTCTGGATTCCTCCGAAGACTTCTACGACAAAGATCGTAAGCGAAACAAAAATCGCCAAAAGAATGGATCGTTTCAGACCCTTCTCTTGGCTTCTTTCTACGTGATGGAGTTGAAAAAAATCATCCATCAACGAGGAACGACTACGATATCAACTCTTCTGTTGAGCGCTCGATTTTCCGGAGTATCATTGGACACGATCGGCTGGAATTCTCCGTAACCCGCCAGTGATAGGTTTCTCGCGTCCAAGTTTTTATTTTCTAAAAAGTAATGGAGCACCGAAAGAGCTCTTTCTCCTGACAACTGCCAGTTGTCAGCGAACTTCTTTGTTCGGATCGGAATGTTGTCCGTATGTCCTTCGATGATGATGAGATTTCCCGGATAATTTACGAGAATATCTTTGATCTTATCCAGAGCCGGAAGAATCGCTTTTTTTAGATCGGCCGATCCGGAATCAAAGGAGATTTTGTCGTCGATATTGATCACGAGACGATTGTGAAATCGTTTGAGACGGATCTGTCCTTTTTTGATTTCATCTGTGAGTTTATTTTCCAGTTCATTGGCCTGATCGGAAAGACGATCCAATTCTTTCTTTTGATTTTCGGAAAGATTTTTGAGTTTGGAGATTTCGTCGTTCAAAGAGAGGATTCTTGCTTCGAGGTCGCCTATCTTTTTCTCATATTCCTTTTGTAAGGCTTCGGTCTTTTTCTGACAAGCGGCTCTTTCCTTTTCGAGTTCTTCCTTTAGATTTTCCAGGAGTTCCCGAAATTTTTTGGCCTGTCTTTCGTTTTCTTCGATCAGTTCCTTTTCTTTGTTTGTACTTTTTGCTTTTAAAACGGCGATCTGATTTTCAAGAGCTTTTATTTTCTCTTCGCTCAAGTCGTTGTCCTTAGCTCGGAATTCTTTCTCCCTCGCTAAAAGTTCCTCTAAAGAGCGGATCTTAGATTCGATCTCCAATTTCTCTTTTTTATAATTTTCGGTTTCGTTTCTGTATCTGGTTCTTAGGGAATCCAGTTCGATTTCAAGGGCGATCTTCTCGTTGTAGACCTTATTGTATTCCCAGGGATAATAAAACGCATCCGCAGAAAGCGGGCTGATGGAGAGAAGAAGAGCAAAGAAAAGAAGGAGAGAATAAGTTGGAAAGGATTTCATTGTGAATATACACCCTGTGTTTCTAGGATTGAACAGTTTACGATCGGGTCAAATGAAAAACTCCTTTTTTGACGGCAGGATGGAAATTCATTGATCGGTCTGGAAAGTTTTCAATTCTGTTCTCTGAAACCATTTCTCGGGGAGAATTTTATGGAAGAAAAAGGAGTCGGTCAGAGTCTATTCTCGGAAAAAGCGAATCCTTCTTCTTTGGAATGGATCGAATTCTTCCAAGAAAAAATCAAAGCCGCGAACGTCTCATTTTTAGATCGTTTTCTTACTCTCAATCACCCGGCGGACATCGCGGAAGTTTTGGAGAAGTTGGAAGAAGACGAGGCTTTCTACGTTTTCAAACATTGCGATTCCGAACTCCAGAGTTCGATCCTAGTCGAGTTTGACGAAGAATTTCAGGCGGACCTGATCTCTCGTTTTCAGATGAAGGAGATATCTCCGATTCTTGAAAATTTGGAAACTGACGAACTCTCGAGTTTGATCTCCGAATTTCCCAAGGACAAGGCGGAAGAAATTCTCAATTCCATCGACCAAGAAGATTCTTCTCAGGTTCGAAAACAGCTTACGTTTCGGGAATACACAGCCGGACGTCTGATGAACACTGTATTCGCTTCCGCCGTGGAAACCGATACGGTTCGAAAGGCGATCATCAAACTCAGAAAGATCGCAAGAGACACAGACGATATCTATCATCTCTATCTCACCGATGAGAATAACGTTCTCAAAGGTTACGTAAAACTAAAGAATTTATTTTTAGCTCCTCTCAACACAAAGGTAAGCCGTTTGATGAAAACCGGTTTTACTTCTCTTCACTACGATACGGATCAGGAAGAAGTCGCGAAAATTTTCAGAAAATATGATTTGGTTTCCGCAGCGGTCGTGGACGATCTTGGAAGAATTTTGGGAAGAATCACCGTGGACGACATTTTGGACATCGTTCACGAAGAGGCTTCGGAAGACATCCTTCGTTTGGGTGGGGTTTCCGAAGAGGAGAAACTGACTTCTTCCGTTTTAACCTCTGTTAGGCGAAGAATGGTCTGGCTTATGATCAATCTCGGAACTGCCTCCTTGGCCGCATCCGTAGTTTCCTTTTTTGGAGATACGATTGAAAAATACGTATTACTCGCTTCTCTTATGCCGATCGTAGCCGGAATGGGTGGAAATGCAGGAACTCAGTCGATCACTCTCATCGTTCGAAATTTAGCGACGGGAGATTTGACTACTGAAAACTGGAAGGCGGCAATTCGAAAAGAGGGTTTGGTCGGACTTTTTAACGGCTTTATGGTCGGGATCACCGCCGGAGTGATCGTATATCTTTTTACCGGAAATTTTGCGTTGTCCGCGGTCATGTTTATGGCATTGCAAGCGAACCTTTTGATCGCCGCTGTCATCGGAACTTCGATTCCATTGCTCCTTCGAGTGGTAGGAATCGATCCGGCGATTGCGTCTTCGATCTTTGTGACGACCTTTACGGATGTTTTTGGATTCTTTTGCTTTTTAGGATTGGCTACGATCTTTATTCATTTATTATAATGGACTTCGAAAGAACGGAAGGACGAATGGAAAAACAAAAATGGAAATGAGTTATCTTAGAATAGAATTTAGTTTCGGAGAATAAAAATCGATGTCGGGTATGAAGTCAAAGTTTACATTTACAAAAATCCTTTTAATCGTCGGGATCACTTGGGGCGGACTTGGAATCCTTTCTTGTTCCGCGGGCAATACGAAAACCCCCGAGGGTGAAACAGTGAAAACCGAACCGGTCGCCAATCCCGCGGGAGAAAACGAAATCGTTTTGGACGAAGAGGGCAAGGAAGTCTCTCTAAACACGGGAGATCATCCCGCGTTTCTCAAACCTTCCAAGGATCCACTGGAATACTTTCGAGTTCATATTTCGAGCGACGGGTATCAACTCCGACAACTTCGAGGCTCCAAATACATCAAAAGAAAAGTGGATAAGGGCGGAGACGCTCTCATCAGCGAAGAATTGGTTCGTTACAATAAGATCAACTTTATCGACGACGGAATCATCATCGTTGTATTAAACGGAAATACGGGAGCTTTTGAAACGATTCGTTTTAATACGAGGGTTCCCAGAATCAACGACTTAGCAAAAATCGTACAAAACGACGTAACGCGCTGGTCCATGGAGCATTCGGAAGAAAAACCTGTGGTTACTAAATTCCAAATCCATTATACTCTCGAACTCAAAAACAAAGTGGGAAGCAATCGGGATGTTGTGAAGGAAGAATTGAAAAAAGAAGTGATTCGAAGGAAGTAAATTTTCGAAAACGAAATTTCAATCCATTTGCATTCGAAAAAAAGGGCTCGAAAACATTTCGAGCCCTTTTTTATTTATTCTCCGTTTTCCAGCTCCTATTTTGTCAAATCGAAACTCGAGTTTATAAATTTCTAAAGTGGGCTTCTACTCACAAATCGATCCGACTAAACCTTTTGGATCCTTTAAGTAACTTCTAATGAACTTGAATTCTAAAATTTGAATCTATATTACGGAAAAATCGTTTTTCCAGTTTAAAAAACTTGTTTTGAGTTTTGTAAAGAATCCGGGAAAGGTTTTATCGTATTTGCATTCCGCGATCAAACCCTTCGAAATCGATGATTTGGATCGATTTTTAACTCCTTTTTTCCTTTTACGCCAAGACTTTAAAAACGGAATCAATTGTAATCGAATCAAAATTGATAATAAAACTTAAATAGAGAGACATTCATAAATTTCCTGAATGAAATAGAGTTTGTCTTCCATTTTGATCCATCCTGATCCGGGATAGAAAGATTTATCCTAGTTAAGGCGAAGGCAACGCCATAATCTTAATCTGCTTTTGATATATAAATTGTTTATAATAAACTAATTAGATTTCGTTTTCTACATTCTAAATATTAAAGCCTTGTTTAAAATTTATTTAGCCTTATATTGATAGGATAGAAGGTTCATGCGTGTTGATATTAGTACTATCACGTCTGAATCCGTTCATATGCTCCATTTTTGTATAATAAGGCCTTTCATTTTAGATTCTAAATAGATTTATTATATTCTTACTTTTGAAACTACTACAAAAAAATTATTTAAAAACAATCTTCTCTTTTAAAACTACAAAATGAATAACAAACTTACTATTATAGAATACAATCCCTTATTATTTTATCGAGTTGCTTCCATTGAGTGAATGTTCCATGGAGCCATATAGAATTCAAAATATCCTCATTGTCGACGATCAAAAAACGAATCTCAAGTTGCTAAAAGTACAACTTGAATCCTTCGGTTACATAGTTTTCGAAGCATCCGACGGAATGGAAGCTTTGGAAGTATTAGAAAAAAGGAAAGTAGAAGTGATTATATCGGATATTCTGATGCCGAACATGCACGGATACGAGTTTTGTGCCAAGGTAAGGGCGGACAAGGCCTTGGATTCCGTTGTATTCATTTTTTATACCGCAACGATGACTTTAAAAAGTGAGGAACAGTTTGCGCTCAAGCTCGGCGCGGACGCATTTTTTAGAAAACCAACATCCTTAACTGCCATGCTGGAAGTGATCCAGGGTATCGCGAAGGATACGCAGCACAGAATTCTTACTCCGTTGATTCAATCGACGGAATCGATTCTCAGAGAATATAGCCAAAGTATCGTTAATAAATTCGAAGACCAGAACGCGATGCTGATCGAAAAGAACAATCTCCTGACGCATGAGATCGGTGAAAGGAAAAAGGCGGAAGAGGACGGCAAACGGCAGTCGGTGTTTTTTAGAATGTTATTCGAATCGTCTCCGATTGGACTCGTGATGGTCCACACGGATAATTCTGTCATCGCCGCAAACCGTATGTTTACTGAAATTTTTCAATATTCGGCGGAGGATTTGATCGGAAATAACCTGAGTGATTTTATCTCTCCGAATGGAAAATCAAACGAATCCAAAGAACTTTTGGAACAAGCGATTCTTGGATCCATTCTTCCTATACAAATCGTGAGAATGAGAAAAGATAAAAGTTTAGTCGAAATCCTGTTTCATATGTATCCGTTTATCGTCGATAACGAGCCGATTGCTCTTTGCGGGGTCTATGTAGATCAGACAAATCAAAAATCCCTCGAAAAACAATTGAGACAATCTCAAAAATTGGAAAGCCTCGGAACTCTTGCAAGTAGCATCGCACACGATTTTAATAATATTCTTACAATCATCCTGGGACATACCGGTCTTCTTGAATCCAAAAGTTCGGATAAGACCAAACTTTTACATAGTATTCAAATCATTCAAAACGCTTCCGAACGAGGGGCATCCATAGTAAGACAACTGCTCACCTTCGCTCGTAAGACGGAGATGATCTATCGGTCTGTAATGTTAAACGACATCGTAAGGGAGATCGAAAACCTGCTCCAAGATACGTTTCCAAAGACGATCGTCATCAAATCCGATCTGGATTCGGATATATCTTACATTTCCGCGGACGCAGGACAAATTCATCAGTTGTTATTAAATCTTTGCATCAATGCAAAGGATTCCATCCAGGAAATTCAGAGAATAGGAGCAATTACGATTTCCACAAAGGAAGTAGCGAAGGAGATAGTTCTTCAAATTTTTCCGAATGCCACCGAACATTCTTATATTAGAATACGCGTTAGCGATACCGGCGCCGGTATGACCGAAGAAACGATACAAAGAGTTTTCGAACCGTTTTTCACGACAAAAGGAGAAGAAAAAGGAACGGGCTTGGGACTTTCGGTCGTTTATGGAATCGTTGAAAATCATCATGGGTTTATCGATTTTCGAAGTAAGGTTGGAACTGGAACGACCTGCACGGTTTATTTTCCGAGTGAAACAAACGTTTCTAAATCTAAGAATTCCGATAAAGAAGAGAGCAGTTATCTGGTTAAAAAAAGAGCCGGAACGATTCTTTTAGTGGAAGATGAGGAATTTATTCGGGAGTTCACGAAAGAGGTTCTCACTGAGGTCGGTTACAATGTGATCTCGACGGAGAATGGGAGAGAAGCTCTGAGCAAATTTGAACAACATAAGGACGAAATATTCTTAGTTATATCCGATTTGGATATTCCGATCATAAACGGAGACGAAGTCTGTATAAGGATTTTTGCATTAAAGCCCGAAATGAAAATTATCGTTGCGAGCGGTTATATCAGTTCCGATGTAAAGCAAAGTTTGTATGATTGGAAGGATCAGATTCGATACGTACAAAAACCCTTTCGGCCAAGCGAACTTTTGGAAGCGATCGACCAATTGATAAAGGCAGTTTAACGTCCCAAACCGCAAAAGAAAAAATTCTGATCCTTTTGTTTCTATGACCGTAAACTCCTTTCCTCTTCGGACCGCCCATAAACGATGATCTAAAATACATTTAGACTCGCGCTAAAAGGTAAAGAATTCCGCTCAACATGTCTCGATTAAACTTCCTCCTCGAAGCCGAAGCTCCTCATTCCAATGCTCGCGCAGCAACGTTTACTACATTGCACGGGAAAGTTCAAACTCCTATCTTTATGCCGGTTGGAACCCAAGCCACCGTAAGAGCTCAGACGGTCGATTCTCTAAAGGCGATGGGCTCCCGCGTTCTATTGGCGAATACATATCATCTTCTTTTAAGACCCGGTGCGGAAGTTTTTCGCAAGATGGGTGGAATTCATAAGTTTATGAACTGGGATTTTCCCGTGCTTACCGACTCGGGTGGGTTTCAAATCTTCAGTCTTCCGAATTCTCGAAAGATGACCGAAGAGGGAGCTCTTTTTCGAAGTTACGTGGATGGAAAGATGATTCTTCTTTCTCCGGAACTGAGCATCGATATGCAAAGAGCGATCGGCTCCGATATCATGATGGTTTTGGATCAGTGTATTCCGTCTACCGCCGATTATGCGAAAGCAAAAGACGCGATGGAGATCACACATCGATGGGCGAAACGAAGTCTGGACGCGAGAGGGGATTCTTCCCAATCTATGTTTGGAATCGTACAAGGGGCTTGTTTTCCGGATCTCAGAAAAGAAAGCGCAAAGGCTCTGACTCAGATGTCCTTTGACGGATTTGCGATCGGCGGCTTGGCGGTGGGAGAAACCAAAGAAGAAAGAAACGATTTCTGCGAACTCTCGGCTTCCTTGCTTCCCAAACATCTTCCGCGTTATTTGATGGGAGTTGGAACTCCTATCGATCTTTTGGAGGCGGTTCACCGCGGAGTGGATATGTTTGATTGTACGATTCCGACCGAACTCGCTCAACACGGAGTCGCTTACACGAGCGCCGGAAAATTACAACTCCATAGAACCATTTATAAGTTTGAAGAATCTAAACTCGATGAAAACTGTGAATGCCCTTGTTGTCAGAACTATTCTCGTTCTTATCTCCATCATCTTATCAAGACGAGTGAAATTTTGGGATGGCATCTGATCGCGATGCACAATCTGAATTTTTATCACCGTCTTATGGCCGAGATGCGCGCTCGTATCTTTGAAGGAAATTTTGCTTCTTACTATTCCCAAAAAAAGGAAGAACTGACTCGAAGCGACAACGTAGATCCTTCCTTACACAAAAAAAGAACTCCGAAAGCACAGAGAAAAAGAATTCTCGGAGACTATGAGATTCGAGAAAACAAAGAAGGAAAGTATTGGAGCGTTCGTCAGAGAAGTTCCGGCGAAACGATGCATTCGGTAAACAATCCTTCCCAAGAAGCAAAGTCCCTTTATATCGTTCAATCCAAACTTTCAGAAAAACTTTCAGTCGATAGTTCCTTGTCTAAAAACTCTCGACCCTTTGTGATCTGGGACGTGGGTCTTGGCGCGGCTACCAATTCCATGGCGGCGATTCAGTGTTACGAAGAAGTCGATTCTCCCGTTCCGATGAATATGATTAGTTTTGAATGTGATCTGGATCCGTTTCGTCTCGCGATGAGAAACATCGGATGTTTTCCCCATCTTTTTCACAAAGCTCCAAGATCCATTTTGGACAAAGGAAATTGGACTTCTCCTTTCGGAGGACTTACATGGAACTTGGTGCTGGGAGACTTTGCGGAAACGTTTCGCGAAGAGCAAACACCGGATCTGATCTTCTATGATCCATTCTCTTTTAAAACGGATTCTAAACTCTGGGAACCGGAATTCCTCAAAGAACTCTTTACATTTTTTCAAAACGATTCTAAGAATACGATGCTCGTCACGTATTCGGCCTCTACCGCGGTTCGTTCTTCTCTTCTTTACGCAGGCTTTTGGGTTGGAAGGGGAAAAGGAACCGGACCGAAATCCGAAACCACGGTTGCTTATACAAAACGCCCCCAGAACCCGGATGAGTTTTCACAACTTCTCGGCGCGGAATGGTTGGGAAGAAGGGAACGAAGTCACGCTCGTTATCGAATCGAATGGAACGAGGAAGAAAATAAAATCTGGGAAGAGTCGATTCTTTCTCATTCCCAATTTCAAATTTAGCCTCATTCGTTTTTCGAGAATGGTTGCAAAATTCGCTTTCGATTGTATAAAACTTTCATTTTGAATCATTCTAAAAGGTAATCCAAAACTCTCTGATTCTACGTTGCGGGCCGAAGCCGTTTTAAAACTAGCTTGTCCGAGTCGGTTCCACTTTTTTTTAAACCAATCTCATTCATAAGCATATTTTAATTTATTACGAATGTGTAGTATACATAAATTCCTGCTTCACGATTCCGATCACAAATTCAAATACTTCGATTTTTCTAAAATCTTCTTTCAATCGTTTTTTCAGCATTAGATCCGAATCAGGGATTCACAATTCTTAAACATAAAGAGAGTTTGACACGGATAATTAGGGTTTAATGGAATTATTACATATTTAAGAAATAATTAGTTGATATTGAAATCGGTTCACCTATAATTCATCACACTCTAAAATCGAATATTTTTGGGCAATAGTAGAATATTCTTATGCAATAAGATAATGACAAATGCAAATATTTCAGAAATCGAAATCAATCTCTTGTTGGAGGCAATCTATCAAAAATACGGTTACGATTTTCGACAATACTCGGAAGCGCATATCAAACGGCGAATAACGAGTCGACTGGCGATTTCCGGATTGAAAACGATATCCGAAATGCAGTTTCAAATTTTACACAGCGAACAATTCGCATATGCATTATTGCAGGATTTGTCAATTACGGTCACCGAAATGTTCCGTGATCCCGAGTTCTATAAATCGTTAAGGGAGAACGTGATACCGATTTTAAAAACGTATCCCTTTATAAAAATCTGGCACGCGGGATGTTCTTCGGGAGAAGAGGCGTATTCGATGGCCATTCTTCTAAGAGAGGAAGGTCTTTATGAACGTTCCATGATTTACGCAACCGATTTCAATCAAAAGGTTTTAGATAAGGCAAAGGCCGGAGTGTTTCAAAACGATCTAATCAAGGATTATACGACTAACTATCAAATGTCGGGTGGCACGGAGTCCTTTTCCGATTATTATACTTCGAACTATAACATGTTTATCATGGACCAATCCTTAAAAAAGAATATAGTCTGGGCCAATCACAATATGGTGACCGACAACGTTTTTGCGGAGGTTCATGTGATCTTCTGTCGAAATGTGTTGATCTATTTTAAAAAAAATCTTCAAGAAAACATACATCTGCTTTTTTATAAAAGTTTGGTAAACGGAGGTATTCTTTGTCTTGGATCAAAGGAAGGATTGTATTTTACGGATTTAAAAAATAAGTACGATGAGCTGGATAAGAAACAAAGAATATTTAAAAAGAAGTATTGAGTAGGTTTGTTCGAATCAATGAAATATGAGGTGATCGTAATGGGAGCGTCTTCGGGGGGATTGAATGCAATCAAAACGGTTTTAACGCTGCTATCGGCCGATTTTGCCATTCCTATCATTTTAGTACAACACGTTTCACCTCGTTCGGACGGACAATGGATTCGATCACTTCACGTTACCGGTCTCAACATAAAAGAGGCCGATGAAAAAGAAACGATCCAAAAAGGAAACGTTTATGTAGCTCCGCCTAATTATCATTTGTTGATAGAAACGGATAAAACATTTTCTCTGACGATCGATACAAGAGTCAATTTTGCAAGACCCTCCATCGATGTTCTTTTTGAATCTGCCGCTGATGCGTATCGGGAAAAAATAGTCGGAATTATTTTCACCGGCGCCAATTCGGATGGTGCGATCGGATTGAAAAGAATCAAAGAGTTGGGAGGAACTACAATCGTTCAAGATCCTAATTTTTCAGAATCGCGATACATGCCCGAGGCGGCGATTTCATTGATGCCGGTCGATTACGTTCTTCCGTTGGAAAAAATCGCCGAACTGTTGAATACATTCGATAAGGATAATTGAGTTAGAATGTTATGGAACTAAAAATCAAAACCAAACTGTTATTCGGATTTTCGGTTATATTGCTTACGCTTATTGTCGCGTCCCTATTTGCAATCGATAAACTCGCAGAATCCAATAAGCGTTTGTTGAATCTCGTAGATGTCTCATCTAAAAGAATCAACTTATCCAACGAAATTTTGGTTTTTATTCTGGAATCGACTCGTCAGGAAAAAAACATCATTCTGGAAAAAAATCATTCGAGAAGAGTCTATTATAAAGAAAGAATATACGCTGCCGCCGATGCCGCCGATAAAAAAATAGCCGATCTGGAACCTTTACTGGAAGAGGGGGAAAGGATTATTTTGAATGAAATCAAATTTGCCTGGGTCGATTTTAGAAAAGATCTGGATCAACTCGTTGTGTATTCGTTAAACGGACAGACTGAAAAAGCGTTTGAGATATCCATAAAAAAAGGACTGAAAATGCGCGATGAAAACTTCAAACGTTTCGTTCAGTTAAACGCAAGAAATGAAGCAAAAATGGAGGCGGATAAGCTCAAGAATGACAGAGATTATAATTTAGCTCTATCCTTGTTGATCGCATTGATGGCTTCGAGCTTAGTCGCATCCTTATTTATTTTTTACTGGATCTTATACAGCATCACGCGTCGGATTTCTTTCATTGCGATCGAAGCCGAAAAAATAGCCAGCAGAGAATTGACCGCAGAGAGATTAGAGGACAAAACGGACGACGAACTCAATCCTATATTCAATTCTTTGATCAGCATCAACGAAAGTTTCCGTGAAGTAACCGAGAATGCAAACAGCGTGGCCGCAGGAAATTATACGATCGATCTGATTCCGAGATCGGAAAAAGATATTTTAGGAACGGCTCTGAAACGGATGACAAACTCCCTTAGGATGTCGACCGAAGAAAATGAAAAATACAATTGGCTCGTTACGGGTCAAAATAGACTCAACGAAAAACTTCGAGGAGAACAGAACTACGCCGAATTGTCGGAAAGTATAATCACATTCCTATGTGATTATTTAAACGCAAATATAGGAGCAATTTATCTGTATAACGATCTGGATAATTCCTTACGATTGAGCGGTAAATACGCTTTTTCTTCGACAAATCATGGAATTGATAGATTTGCTCTAAACGAAGGTTTGATTGGTCAGGCAGCTTACGATCAAAAACTCATTTCTATCAACGATATTCCCGAGCAGGATATTCGAGTCGTCTCTTCCGTCTTGGAATCAAAACCGAAACATCTGCTGATCGTTCCTTTTTCATTCGAAGGGGAAACTCTCGGCGTATTTGAAATTGGGAAATTAGTTCCATTCACTCAAACCGAGATACAATTTTTAAATTCTTCCACGGAAAGTATCGCGATTTGTGTGAACTCCGCACTCTCTAGAAAGAAAATACAGGACCTCCTGGAAGAAACGCAGGTCCAGAGCGAAGAGCTGCAGTCACAACAAGAAGAACTGAGACAGATGAACGAGGAATTGGAGGAACAGACACAGTATTTAAAACAGCAGCAGGAAGAGCTGCGCATGACAAACGAAGAACTGGAAGAACAAGCGAGATCTTTGGAGGCAAAAAATAAGGAAGTCGAGTTTGCAAGTTATGATATAGAGCAAAAAACAAAACAGCTGGAGATTAGCAGTAAATATAAATCAGAATTTTTAGCCAACATGTCTCATGAGCTGCGTACTCCGTTAAACAGTTTATTGATCTTATCCAAGGATTTATCGGATAATAAAAAAAAGAATCTAAACGCAGATCAGATAGAAAGTGCCAATATCATCTATAAAAGCGGGCAAGATCTTCTAATTCTTATCAATGACGTACTCGACTTATCAAAGATAGAATCAGGAAAGATGCGCATCAATATCGAACGGGTTTCTTTAAAAGAATTTGCAGGCGATCTCCTGCGCGATTTCGGACGTCAGGCAGAACAGAAAAATCTTCAGCTCACGGCTACGATTGACAGTGATATGCCCGAGTATATTCGAACCGACTCACAACGTTTGAATCAGATATTGAAGAATCTATTATCGAACGCGATCAAGTTTACTCAACAAGGAAAGGTTGATTTAAATATCCGATTGCACGGAAAAGACAATGCGATCCTCTCAGTAGTCGATACCGGGATCGGAATTCTTGAAGAAAATCAAAATTCGATATTTGAGGCGTTTCAGCAAGCGGACGGAAGCACATCGAGAAAATACGGAGGAACCGGTTTAGGATTGTCCATTTCAAAAGAATTGGCTAAGTTATTGGGAGGAGAGATCGTTCTTAAAAGTAAAATCAACGAAGGATCGTCCTTTTCTCTGATCATTCCGCTTGTCTTGGAGGAGGAATCTCAGAACGAACGTGACAAGGTCAGGATTCAAGAATCCATTCCGCACACCGTAGAAAATCCAAATAAATTTTTAGATTTCCCAGCCGCCGAAGACGATAGAACTCAGATTGAAAACGGAGACAAGACCGTCTTGATCATCGAAGACGACTTAAAGTTCGCTTCGATATTGATCAAACAAGCCAAAGTAAAAGGATTTAAGTGTCTATCCGCTTCCACGGGGGAAGACGGTTTGGTTTTGGCTAGGAAATACAAACCTCACGCTATCATTTTAGACTTCGCTTTACCCGGAACGAACGGTCATAACGTGTTAAACGAATTAAAAGCGGATCCTTCCGTTAGACATATCCCCGTGCACATTATTTCCGCGGAAGAACATTCGTTACAGCCGATCAAAGAGGGAGCAGTATCCTATCTTAGAAAGCCCGTCAACAAAGAACAACTGAATCAAGCGTTTGGCAGAATCGAAAACTTCATCGATCGAAAGATGAAAAATCTTTTAATCATCGAAGACGATCCGAACGCAAGAATCGCGATCAGAAAGCTGATAGGAAACGGAGATGTAAAATGTTTAGAGGCCGGCAGCGGACAAGAAGCTTTAACCGTTTGTAAGGAGAATTACGTAGACTGTATTGTTTTGGATATCGGACTCCCGGATATGAGTGGATTTGATTTAATCTATGAACTTGAAAAAATAGAACAACAGATCCCTCCGATTATCATTTATACCGGACGGGAACTTACAAGGGAGGAAAACGACGAACTTCAAAAATACGCGGAGAGCATTATCATCAAAGGAGTAAAATCAGAGGAGCGTCTACTGGATGAAACCGCTCTTTTTCTCCACAGAACGATCAAGGACTTACCCGAATCAAAACAAGGGATCATTCATAAATTGTATGATAAAGAGGCCGTTTTCCAATTGAAAAAAATACTTTTGGTAGACGATGATATGAGAAACGTATTCGCATTATCTAAAATACTCAAAGATAGAGGAATGAACGTAGTAAAAGCAGAAAATGGCAAACGAGCCCTGGACATATTGGAAAACATAGGTGATATCGATATCGTTTTGATGGATATTATGATGCCGGAAATGGACGGATATGAAGCGATGAGAAGAATCAGATCGAACATAAAATATAAAAATCTTCCCGTCATCGCTCTGACCGCGAAGGCGATGAAAGACGACAAACAAAAATGTATCGATGCGGGAGCCAACGATTATATAGCAAAGCCGGTCGATGTGGAACGATTGCTTTCCTTAATGCGGGTTTGGCTCGGGGCCTAAAAAATAAAGAAGATGGATTTAAAACCGAAAATATTAATCGTAGACGATAAACCGGAAAATCTAATCGCTTTAGAAGTCGTATTAAAGGATCTGGACATCGATCTTATAAAAGCATTGAGCGGTAACGAAGCATTAAAAGCCACAATACACAATGATTTTGCTCTGGCTTTATTGGATATCCAAATGCCTGAAATGGATGGTTATGAATTGGCCGGAATTCTCAGAGAGGAGGAAAAAACCGCCCGTCTTCCTTTTATATTTATATCCGCCGTATATACAGACAATCTAAACGTCTTCAAGGGTTATGAAAAGGGGGCATTTAGCTTTATCACTAAACCCTTTCAACCGGAAATATTGATCAATAAAGTGAAGTTCTTCATTGATAAACACATTCAAGAAATTGCACTTTTCAATTTGAACAAAGATCTTCAAAAGAAAAACTTAGAACTTGAATATATCAATGCGGAGCTTGATTCCTTTTGTTACTCCGTCTCGCACGATCTAAAGTCTCCGTTACGCGCTATTGACGGATATTCTAAAATTCTCAAAGAGGATTACGCTCAAAAATTTGACGAGGAAGGGAATCGATTGCTGGATGTGATTACCAGTAACGCGATGAGAATGAACGATCTGATCGACAGTCTTCTTACACTTTCTCGCTTGGGAAAAAAGGAAATCAGCAAGAAAACGATCGATATGAATTTGTTGATCAAGAAAGTAATCGAAGAATTTCCGCATGATACATTATCCAAGAATTTACACTTGGAAATTCAAGACTTACATCCAGTCATGGGAGATTTGGTATTGTTAAAACAGGTTTTTGTAAACCTTATCTCGAATGCGATCAAATACTCCGCGAAAAAAGAAAATCCTATTATTAAAATTGAAAGTCATACTCAAGATAATTCCATTGTCTACTCGGTTCAAGACAACGGGGTCGGTTTTAATATGGAATATCATAATAAACTTTTCGGGGTCTTTCAACGTCTTCATGACGGAACCGAGTTTGAAGGTATAGGAATCGGTTTGGCGATCGTCCAAAGAGTAATTTCGCGCCACGGAGGTCACGTTTGGGCGGAAGGAGCAGTGGACAAAGGGGCAACTTTTCTTCTTTCTTTACCTGCAAATTGATATAGATAACACTTGTTCGTATCGAATTTACAGATTTTTCAAGAAGAATTTTTTCGTTCCGAATAAAGTCGTTTATACTCTAAAAACATTCTAATTAAAACAATTTTTCAAAACAAAATTAAGCACTCTTTATAATTGTATAAAATATAATTAGAAGGATTTAATTGAATTTGAAGAATGTTTCAAAAAATAAGTGATATTCATACTGAACTTTGGTATATTTCTCTTCTGTGTTTTAGATTTAGCTAATAATGTATCAATAACTTATTTACTGTTGTGTCATGAATCGGATTCAATTTAGAATCTAACGATTATAGACTCATATTCGAGTCCCTGCTTGGATTGTATCTTTATCCTATTGCCCGACCTATCTATCACATCGGCAAATCTTGCCAATGTGGTTCAGAATATCGCAGCTCACTTTGATTCCGTCGCAAAGGAACGAAACATCCAATTTGAACTGAATACTCCCGAAACCTGCAAGAAGCAAATCGACGTTGCAAAGATAGAACTTGCAATTCTCAATTTGATTTCAAACGCGTTTAAATCCACTCCGGATTTAGGCAGGATTCAATGTTCTCTGAATCCGAACGGAAATTCCGTATGGATTCTGGTGGGCCACCGTTTTCTCTCAGGCGTTTAAACTCTTTTATTTCAGTTTGATGATCATTACAAACATAGGGATCATCAAGATCATTCCGGAAAGTACGGAGGCGGCGATCATTGTGCTCTTTGAGGCGATTTTTTCCTTTATCACCATCATCTTTGTACTTTCGGATTTTTTAAGTCTAAAAGAATCCTTAGGCCGGAGAAGAGGCGCCGTAACTAAGGATTCCGATTGAGAATTATTTTTTAGAAAGAAGTCTTTCTTCTTCCCATTCTTTCCAACCCAAGTAGACGTTTCCGATTCCTGAAATCAGAAAACCGGTTCCAGTCCAAATTAGAATCGTAAAGATTCCAATGATAGGGAAGAATAGAATTCCGATCGCGAAGAGTAAGGTTGCGATTCCCAAAGTCAAGGTCCAACCCCAAGGATAAGACTTGTAGACTCGAATTTCCATGGAAAAAGAAATGAGAGAAGAGGCTCGGAAGATCAGCAAAAAACCAAAGATAAACGGAAGAGTGACCACTGTGATTTCCGGATGTAAGACTAAAATGGATCCCACAACTAAATCAACAATTCCTAATATGAGATTCCAACCTAAGATTCCTGGACTTTTACGATTATAAAAAGCAAAAAGAATCTGGGCCACTCCCGTAACCGCAAGGATCACGGAAAATAAAAGTGCCAGTCCAAGATAACTCTGCTGTGGAAAAAAAACCGTAAAAGCTCCGGTTGCAATCCAGATCAGTCCTACGAGGATATGCAGCCACCAATGTTTTGTGTCTTTGAAAATACTCATCTGTGGATTATTTTTTTACCGCGCAAGTGCTGATTCCCAAAAGAGAGTAGACCGGGCACCAACCGACAACACCGGTTCCGATCGGAATCAAACCCACCAAAGATATCCCAGTTCCGAGCAAACCTTGCGTCATAAACCCGAGAACTACCAATCCCAAACCTACGACAATTCTAAGAATTCGATCTATATTACCTTCGTTCGTTTTCATCTTTTAAGTCTCCTACGATTTTGTTATCTCTATTTTGAAACAAAATTAGGAAAAATGAAATCTGAATTTGTGAATCAGAAGCCTTTGGGACGATGATATTTGTCAAGACAGGACTTTGTAGAACATATATACTCAGTGAGAGCATGACTTTCTTTCTCTTTGGCATCCTTACCTAAACAAACCCTCAAAATCATTTCTCAAAAGTGTGGTAAAATTCAAAAAAAATCATCTAAATCAAGGGATTAGTTGAAAAATTATTGAAAGCCGACTTATAATTTGATAGTTTCTTTCTCTGCCGCAAGTGAAGTATAGTGAATAGACGATTTTAAGATTATCTCAAGCCCAATTCGGATTTTATAATGAACGTGACTGAGTTAGAATCCAACGACTACCGCCTTATTTTCGAGTCCCTGCCCGGGCTTTATCTCATTCTACTTCCGAATTTCCAAATCACCGCCGTCAGCGATTCTTACTTACAAGCCACCAATACCAAAAGACACGAGATTCTTGGTCGTGGTCTTTTCGAAGTGTTTCCGGACAATCCTTCGGACCCGAACGCCACAGGGGTGAGTAATCTCAGAGATTCGATCCTGAGCGTGATCAAAGACAAGATCGCAAACGCAATGGCGGTTCAAAAATACGACGTAAAACGTCCCGAATCGGAAGGTGGAGGTTTTGAAGAAAAATATTGGAGTCCGATCAACTCTCCGGTTCTAAATTCCAAAGGAGAAGTTATTTATATCATTCACCGAGTCGAAGACGTAACAGAATTCGTTCGATTGAAGAATCTCGGAAACGAACAGAATAAAATCACCGAAGAATTAAGAAGTCTGACCGCTTCGATGGAAAACGAAATCTTTCAGAGGGCGCAGGAAATTCAAACTTCCAATAAAAAGCTTACCGTTCTCAACGAGGACCTAGTGCGAAGAGAAGAGGAACTGCAACAGGTTTATCAAAAGTTAATCGAACTCGATCAGTTAAAAACTCAATTTTTTGCAAACGTAAGTCACGAACTCAGAACTCCTCTCACTCTCATTCTTGGACCGACTCGAACCTTATTAAAACAAGAAACCGTTTCTCCCGAACAAAGAAACCTTTTAGAAACGATAGAAAGAAATTCTTATACTTTATTAAAACACGTCAACGACCTCCTCGACTTTTCCAAGCTCGAAGCCGGAAAAATGACATTAAATTATTCGAATGTAAATCTTTCTAAAATCATTTCCAATATCACAGCTCACTTTGATTCCGTAGCAAAGGAAAGAAATATAGAATTTTTGACGATCGTCCCGGAAACTTGTATCGTTGCGGTGGACGAGGCAAAAGTGGAACGGATCGTATTAAATCTGATCTCAAACGCTTTTAAATTTGCGCCCGACAACGGCAAGATTCGTTGTAAACTCAGTAGCGATCCGACAATGGCTCTGATCGAAGTGGAAGACGACGGTCCCGGAGTTCCGGAACCTTTGAGAGATTTGATCTTCGAAAAATTCAGACAAGGAGACGAAGGAGATTCTCGCTTCTTTGGCGGCACTGGTTTGGGGCTCGCGATCGTTCGTGAATTTTCAAATCTTCATCTTGGAAGCGCTCAAGTGGAAACGTCTTCCCTGGGAGGAGCTTCCTTTCAGATCCGGCTTCCGATCAAAACAAAAACCACCGTGGAAGACAAACATTCTTTCGAACGCGAAGATCTAACACCCGCGCTGATCAGCGGCTTGAACGATCAGAGAAAGATCAATCTAACTTTGGAAGAATCCAACCACACTTCTTCCTTAAAACGTCGAATCTTGATCGTAGAAGATAATCCGGAAATGAGGCGTTATATCTTCGATTCTCTTTCACACGAGTTTCAGGTATTAGTTGCGACCAACGGAAAAGAAGGATTGGAAAAAGCGATACAGGAAAAACCGGATATCATCGTAACCGATATCATGATGCCAGTTATGAGCGGAGACAAGATGGTTCGAGAGATACGCAATCGTCCGGAACTTTCTTTAACTTCCATCATCTTTTTGAGCGCGAAAGCGGATCAGGACGATCGTATCAAACTTTTGGAAGAAGGGGCGCAGGATTATCTGATCAAACCGTTTACTCCGGAAGAACTTTTGGTCCGAGTTCGAAATTTTATCAAACTGAAAAAAACGATCGAGTCGCTCGAAACCACCAACCAAGAAATGGAAGCGTTTAGTTATTCAGTTTCTCACGATTTAAGGGCTCCCATTCGTGGAATAGAAGGATTTGTGAATATATTGATGGAGGATTTCGGGGAAACCTTAGATCCCGAAGCAATGAAAGTCGTTCTGATCATACAAAAGAACGTGGTTCTGATGAACAATCTGATACAGAATCTTCTCGATTTTCACAAGGTTAGCAAAGTCGAACTGGCGACACGCGCCGTGGATATGGAAGCTCTCGTCCGAGACATTGTCGTCATGCTCCAGCAAGAACGTCCAAGCGAAAATCATAGTTCCATACGGATCGGAAAACTTCCGAATGCAATCGGTGACGGCGCCGCCCTAAAGCAGGTTTGGGTAAATTTGATTTCGAACTCGATTAAATATTCTTCCACACGTGAAAAACCTGAGATCGAAATCGGGAGCACGGAAGGAGAAGAATTGAACACCTATTTCGTAAAAGACAACGGAGTCGGGTTTGATAAACGTTATGCCGATCGGCTCTTCAAGGTGTTCCAAAGACTTCACTTACAGGAAGAATTCGAAGGCACAGGAGTGGGCCTCGCGATCGTGGCAAGAATCGTTCAACGTCACGGAGGCCATGTTTTTGCCGAGGGAGAAGCGGGCAAGGGCGCCATGTTTTCATTTACACTTCCTAAAATTTAAAAGTGATAGTTGCAGACAATTGTATATTCTAATATATTAAAACAATATATAGAATTAAAAATAAAGAACAAGGAGAGAATAGGATGATAAAGTGGAGGTTTCTTTTTTTAGAAGATTCTCTTTTGGATTTGGAGCTGATTCAAAGACAATTGAGAAAGGCAAAGATCGATTATGAACCGATTCACGTAAGTGATTCCGAGGGATTTTCTAACGCGATCTTACAGGATAAACCTCACCTGATTCTTTCCGATTTTAGTCTTCCAAAATACGACGGCTTCTCCGCGTTAATGGCCGCAAAAAAAATGTGCCCCGAAACTCCCTTTATCTTTGTATCCGGAACTTATGGAGAAGAAGCCGCGATTCAAACTCTTACGATGGGGGCAACCGATTACGTTCTCAAGGATAGAATTGAAAAATTGTTGCCCGCCGTACAAAGGGCGCTTCATGAACTCGAAGACCATGAACTCAGAAGAAAGGCCGAAAAAGAAAAATACGAACTGGAAGAGCAGTTGAGGCAGAGTCAAAAATTGGAAGCCATGGGACTGATGGCTGGAACTCTTGCTCACGAGATCAACAATCCTTTGTTTGCGATCGCCGAATACGCGGCTTTGATCGCAAAAGAAGACTTGGATCGCGAGAAGATAAAAAAGCTCGCGACTAAAATTCGAGATGAAAGCGCGAGAATTTCTACGATCATGAAGGATCTTTTGCGTTTTTCTCGAGAGGAGAAGGGAAACTTTTATCCGGTGGATGTTTCCGAGATTCTCATCAAAATTCAATCGATCTCCCAGCAGATCTTTAAAATGAACAAGATCGACGTTCGTTGGGAGAACATAGAACAGGGAAACATCATCCTTTGCAGATTGGGTCAGATTCTTCAAATCTTGCTCAACCTCATCAACAATTCCGTGGACAGTCTCAATCAAAGATTTCCGGAATATGATGAAAGAAAACGAATCCGAATTTCGGTCTTTCTACAGGAGATTCAGGGAAACATGTTCGCACAGTTTGAAGTGGAAGATTTCGGAATCGGAATTCCCGCAGAAATCCAGGCTTCGGTCTTTAAAACATTTTTTACCACAAAGTCGGCGGACAAAGGAACCGGACTTGGTTTATCCGTAAGTTTAGGAATTGCAGAGGAACACGGAGGCTCTTTGTCTTTTAAGAGCGCTCCGGGTGAGAATACATGCTTTTATTTGAATATTCCACTTTCGAAAACTCCCTTGAACTAAACTTAAATAAAAATGGAAGAATCGCTTTTTAATATGGAATGGATGAGGTGGAAACCAGCGAACCAAATCGGTAATACAATGCAAACTCGCGAAATGAGAGAAAATCAAAAGGCCTACGGAATTTTAAAAACCGAAGGCCTTTGATCTCTTCTTTAAGGTTTTTTAGGAGCGAACTTCAAAAAGTGTTCTACTTCTTTTTTGCTTCCGACGATCAGAGTCGTACGTTGGTGCAATTCTTCCGGAGTGAGATCCAAAATTCTTTCTCCGTAGACCGTCACCGCGACTCCACCGGCTTGTTCGGCGATAAATGCCATCGGAGCCGCTTCGTAGAGAAGTCGTAACTTTCCATTCGGATATTTGGTCGACTTTGTATCATTCGGATAAAGAAAGATTCCACCCTTCAAAAGGTTTCTATGAAAGTCGGCGACCAAGGAGCCGATATACCTTCCCGATTGAGGTTTTTTTCCGCCTTCGATCGATTTGATATCACGGATGTAGTTTTTGACTTCATCGGACCAGTAGTTGTAATTTCCTTCGTTGATGGAATAGATTCCGCCTGTCTCCGGCATCTGCATATCCGGATGAGAAAGAATAAATTCTCCACAGGAAGGATCCAAAGTAAAACCGGAAACTCCCTTGCCGGTGCAAAGAACGAGCATCGTAGAGGATCCGTATAACACATAACCGGCGGCTCTTTGTTTAACGCCTTGTTGCAAAAGATCGTCTAACGTTCCAGGCGTTCCGCCCGGAGTCTTTCTCAAATGAACCGAGAAGATCGTTCCGATGGAAACGTTAGCGTCGATATTGGAAGAGCCGTCCAGAGGATCGATCGCGATCGTATACTTTCCGATCTTGTAACCGTTCGGAACGGGCACGGTTTCTTCGTGTTCTTCGCTTCCGAGGATACAAAGGTGACCACAACGAGTCAAGGTGTGATTGAATACTTTATCCGCATACTCATCCAGCTTCATCTGGGTTTCACCTTGTACATTGACAACGTCCGTAGAACCGAGAATGTTTTCTAAAAGCCCGGCTTTACGAACCTCTCTGGATACGATCTTAGCCGCATAAACCAAATGGCTCATCAGAGCCGTAAAATCCCCGGTCGCCTGGGGTAACTTGAGCTGTTCCTCGATTAAATACTGGGAAAGACTCAATGTTTGTGTAGGATGGACAGACATAAATTCCTCTAGGAAAATGATTCCAACAGAGTTTTCTGAGTGCCTGCGAATTCAAGCGAAAAGCTCTTCTCAAAAAAGGCCGAGAACTTCGTCCCAAAATCTGAATTTGTGGGAACTCCTCCGTTTTTACTGATCGACGGATCAATTTCCCGAAAGGCGAAAGAGAGTAAACTGAAAGACTTTGTGGGAGATTCTACAAAGTCTTTTTCCGGTTTTGAAATAGGCTCGGAATTCTTCTTTGAAAAATTAGAAAAGGAAGGGAAGAATCTTGCGTTTTCGTAAGGATCCAATCCGATATTTAAGAAAAGAGGAAAGGCTCGTGGAATCTACAATCAAACCGATCACTCATAAGTATAAAATTTCGGAAGATCTCTTCGAAGAATTCTCAGATCAAATTTTGAGGGATATTCGAAACTCTTTGAGTAGCGAGATTGTGATTACTCATTTTCGCTTCCAAGACCTCTATTCGTATTTCAAACTCTTAGGAGAACAAAGATCCGGAGAGATCATGAAAGAGCTCAAGGCGATCATACAAGCTCACCTCAGACCTTATGACAAGCTCTATGTGCTCAATACAAGATCCATTCTGACACTTTCCCCCGATTGTAAAATTGAAATCGTACAAGCTCGTTTTGACGAGGTCGTGTTTCAAGTAAACCATCTCATTATAGACTATGAAATCCAGTTTATGGAACTGAATTCTCCATTGGAAAGTTTGGAACCGATCTGGAGAGAACTTCTCGTTTCTTCAAAAAGTACATGACGCCTGTTAAGCCTTCGTTTCCGATTCCGATGTACAAAGTTTGCCTTTTTTAAAAAGTTCTTCAGGGAATAGTGGATTGTACCGTAACTTTTCACGAGGCTTCAAAGCTTCGGAGGAACGTATGGATCAAGCAGAAAAGTTCAAGAGCACCTTGGCGCGATACATTGACTACAGAGGAATCGATATCATTCTCCATTTAAAAAACGGAACCGTGATCGAACTTGATAAAAACAGAAGATTAAACGGGGACGTGGTGATCAAAAACGGGAAAACTGGAATCGTAGCCCAGATCGAAATCTCTGAAATTCAGAGAGCCGAATTCTTTGCAGCCTAAAAGTTTCTGGAGAATCCCGACTGGATTCTGAGATTTTGTCGGAAAACCCTTGACATAATACCCCCTTTTTCCGGTAATGTAAATCTGGTCTATCCATTTCTTCCGGAAATTGGTAGTCATTTTTGCATGCAATTTTGTCACCGAATGTTTCGTTTTCGGGACATCTATTAAAACGAAGGAATCAAAAAATCGAATGGTAGGAATCATTGTTAAAGACGGAGAATCGATTGAATCGGCTCTGAAACGTTTCAAACGCGACTGCGCAAACGCTGGAATCATGAGCGAAATCAAACGCAGAGAATACTTCGAAAAACCAAGTATCAAAAAGAAAAAAGCGATCGAATCCGCGAAAAGAAAAGCTGAGAAGAAAAAACGCCTTTTCTCTAAAAAAGACAAAGCCTAAGTTTAGGCTTTGTTGAAACCGGAATCCACAAGATTCCTCTCTTTAAAGAATCATAAAACCTATGTCCCTGCAGATAAAAATCAATGACGATCTGAAAGAGGCGATGAAAGCGAAGAAGGAACCTCATCTTTCTACGCTTCGTCTTTTGAAATCCGACATACAGTACGAGCTCACAAAAACCGGAGCTAAAGAGCTTTCGGACGAGCAAGTCATTACCGTCATCAAGAAGGCCTATGCAAAGCGACTGGATGCGATCGGAATGTATGAAAAAGCGGGGAGAAAGGATCTTTTAGCTCAAGAAGAAGGAGAAGCTACCGTATTGAAGGAATACCTTCCTCCGGAACTTCCAGAGTCTGAAATGATTGCAACAATCGACCAAATTTTTGCGGAATTACAACCAACCGCAAAGGATATGGGAAAGGTAATGGGTCGTGTGATGGCCGCATTCAAAGGAAAGAGCATAGACGGTACCAAAGTTTCGGCAATTGTTAAATCCAGGCTTTCCTGAGTGGGCTCCCTTTGTCTAACAAAAAGGATTTCATCGATCGAATTCACCGGGAAGTCCCCATCGAATCTTATATATCTCGTTTTGTACCTCTTAAAAAAAGAGGGAAGAATTTCATAGGACTCTGTCCGTTTCACCAAGAAAAGTCTCCTTCGTTTAACGTTTCTGCGGAAAAACAATTCTACTATTGTTTCGGCTGTAAGGCCTCCGGAGATCTCATCCGCTTCGTAATGGATTACGAGAGAGTGGATTTTACAAGAGGTCTCGAAATCCTTTCGGAATATTCCGGAATTCCCTTAGAAGAGAAAAATTCCAAACTCGCTGAAGTTTCCGATTTTCTTTATAAAATCAATCAAAAGGTCTCCGAGTATTATCAACATCTTTTACATACACCCGTTGGAAAGAACGCCCTGGACTATTTGAAATCGAGAGAAATCGAAGATTCCGAAATCCGCCTCTTTGGTTTGGGTTATGCACCCGAAGGGTTTGATACCTTGGCTAAAGAAGTTCTTAAAACCAAGGATGAAATAGCAGGTGCGATCCAGCTCGGACTTCTCCGAGAAAAAGAAGCCGGGAACGGACGTCCCTATGACTTTTTTCGGGATCGAATCATGTTTCCCGTGTTGGATCTTTCCGGAAGGGTGATCGCGTTTTCCGGAAGAATCTTAGGTCCCGGAAAGGAAGCCAAATATATCAACAGCCAGGCTTCGGTTGTCTTTGATAAAAGTAGGACCTTCTACAATTTCTTTCGCGCCAGAGAAGGGGTTCGTAAAACCGGGGAAGCAATGCTCGTGGAAGGATATCTGGATGTGATCGGGCTGACGAGAAGAGATTTTGAAAACGTCATCGCCTCCATGGGAACCGCAATTACGGAAAATCATATCCGCACTTTGAAGAAGTTTGCGGAAAGAGTCGTTTTGGTTTTGGACGGCGATGTAGCCGGAAGAAAGGGGGCTCTTCACGCCGCTGAAATTTGTCTAAAAGAAGGAATGGAATGTTCCATCGTGATGCTTCCCGAAGGAAAAGACCCGTTTGATTTGGCCAAATCCTTAAATCGACAGGAATTGACCGAACTCCTTTCCCAACGAGTTCAGGGTTCCGAGTTCGTTGTGGAAGAATTGTTGGATAAAGCGGATTCTCGCGCGCTTCCGGAGAAAAAGAGAAAAGCCCTTCAAAATCTATATTCTTTTATTCAGAATCTAAATCGGGAAACTGACAAACAGTTCTTCCTTGGACTCGGAGCCAATAAGCTCGGAATCAGCATGGACGCGGTTCTTCGAGATTTTAAAGGCGGGTCCGGTGCTAAGAATGGACCTGCCAATGCCGATAATAGATCTAACGTAAAAGAAACGCAGACTCTCACGGGTCCGGCTCTGGATTGTGAAAGAAAGATCATCTCCATGCTCGTAAAACATACGGGTTTATTTTCCTATTCGGAAGAAATTTCTTCTATGGAATTTATGGATACCGCGAGCTCGTTTCTTTGGGATTATTTGTATACGATCTACACGGGAGAAGGGGAAATTTCCCCGGTTCAGATCTTAGCATCTGAAATTCCCGAGGATCTTAAACAAGCCCTGGCTCCTTATCTTTTGGAAGAGGATTTTGAAAAGATAGAACCGGGAGAGTTGCAGAAAGTATTTAGAATTCTGCTTTTGCAACAGAAGAAGTTTAGAATCGAAGAACGAATTCGAGAACTCGATCTAAAGAGAGAACGTTTTTTTACACCCGAGATCTTTACTGAACTCAGTTTTTATCGTAAAGAAAAAGAAAAGATTCTGGAGCATATCCGGAGTCAATCAGCTACCACATAAATAGAGGGAATTTGAAATGATGGAAAATCTGCAAAGCATGCCTGAGGTTCAGAAGATAATATCTCTTGGAAAGGCAAACGGAGAAGTTTCGTATGATGATATCAACGAGATTCTTCCCGACAAAATTCTGAACTCAGAGAAGATCGACGATTTCTTTACCCTCTTACACGAGATGGGAATCGAAATCGTGGAAGAATATACCAGAAATACTCTGGAGCCTGCTTCCACACTTGTTCCCAAAGACGATTCCAAACCGGCGAGAAAGAAAAAAGAATCCTCCGCGTCTGCGAGCGGTTCCGAAGACCCGATCAAATTGTACTTAAGAGAAATCGGAAAGGTAAGTTTAATCTCCGGTGAAACCGAAGTTTTTCTCGCAAAAAGAATCGAGAAGGGCGAGAAGATCATCGAAGAAACGATCTTGAGTTCTTCCATTCTCAGAGCGAACTATATAAAACTTCTTCCAAAGATTCGAAGCAAGAAGATCAAAGTCTACGATCTGATTCGTGTGGATAAGATGTATGCGCTCAACGCGGAAGAAGCTCACAAATTAGAAGAATTATTCTTTAAAAATATCCTCGTTATACAAGAGCAAGAGAAGGTTTTACAAGAAGCCGTTTCTAAGATTAGAAAGTATTCCGAGACTTCCAAGAAGTTCAAAGAATTCAAAGAGAAGATCGACGCATCCACAGACGTCATTCACAATGCGATCCGGGAACTCGGAGTTTCTCAGAAAGAGATTCAGAAAATCTCCCAGAAGATCAAGTCCATGGTTTTCAGAATCAAGGAGATCGATCGTCATTTCTTAAAAATCAAAGCTCAATACGGTCAAGACGTAAGAGACATCAAGGCGTTTAACAGATTTATCGAAAAGAACGAGAAGTTAGACGACATCGAAGTCAAGATGGGAGTGAATATCGACGAAGTTCGCGAAGTTATAAAAGATATTCGTAACAACGAAAGAAAACTCCGCCGTATGGAACAGGAAGCCGGTTCTACGGTTCAAGAAATCAAGGACTGGGGCGAGAAGATCATCAAGGGTGAGAGGGAAATCTCTCAAGCTAAGAAAGAACTCGTAAAAGCAAATCTTAGACTCGTGGTTTCGATCGCGAAACGTTATGCCAATCGCGGGATGCACTTCTTTGATTTAATCCAAGAAGGGAATATCGGTCTCATCAAAGCGGTCGATAAGTTCGAATACAAGAAAGGTTATAAATTCTCCACTTACGCTACTTGGTGGATACGTCAGGCGATCACGAGAGCGATCTCGGATCAGGCAAGAACGATCCGTGTGCCGGTTCACATGATAGAACAGGTCAATAAGGTAATCAGAGAGACTAGACTTTTTGTTCAGGAATTCGGAAGAGATCCGAGCAACGAAGAGATCGCGGAAAGACTCGGATGGCCGGTTCAAAAAGTCAAGATGGTGAAGAACGTTGCGAGAGAACCAATCTCTCTCGAAATTCCTGTCGGCTCGGAAGAAGATTCGGAACTTGGAGATTTTATTCCGGACACTGAAGTCGAAACTCCTGTGAACGCGGCGGCTTCCAGCATTCTCGCGGAACAGATTCGACAAGTACTTCATACGCTGCCTGCACGTGAACAGAAGGTGATCCGGATGCGTTTTGGTCTGGACGACGGTTATCCTCAGACTTTGGAAGAGGTCGGATATCAGTTCAAGGTGACGAGAGAAAGGATTCGTCAGATCGAGGCGAAGGCGCTTCGAAGGCTCAGACACCCGTCTCGTTCCAAGAAACTCAAGGATTATATTGACGGTTGATTTTGTAGGAGTTCCTACAAGCCTAAGAGGAAAAATTTTGTTTGAAAAAGAGAGATTTTTCTGATAAGGCAGAATCTCCGGAGTTTTCCCACCACCTCACCCCTCCACCCAAAGTCAGGGTGGGGCCGGCGCTTTTCGCGGTAAAACTGTAGTTGTTCCTACGAGATATTCTTTGAAGCTTTATTATATTCTAATTTTAGAATATAATAAATTTAGAATTTTCTTCTTCTATTCGGGCTGCAAAAAGTCGTCAAAGAATTTTATCGATATGATTTTTTCAAACTCTCGATAAGGTTCAAGGCTTCTGCTTCTTCCGCCTTCTTTGTCTTCTCTTTCCATTTGAGTTGTTTCGCAAGAATTGTCGCCACAGGAGCTACCATTTTTTGGGACAAATCCAGGTCTAAGAAAAGAATCCGAAACCTTCTCGCGAGAATATCGGTGACGCCTAACGCGAACTCTTCTTTGGCCGCAAAGACAACCTCTTCTTCAAAGAATGGAATTCCTTTTCCGATCAACTTAGGTTTTTTTCCTAAAACTTCAAAGACTTCAGTTCCATAGTAATTCTGAAGACGTTTCGCAAGCTTGGTTTCGATCTTATATGTCTTTTCCAATTCTTGATAAAGAGTTTCGGAATAACCCTTGGATCCTGGAAAAGGATAAACCTTTGTAGAACATTCTTCTTTGGTCTCTATACTTCCAACTTGAACGAGTCTATCCACAAGTTCTTCGGCCATCTTTCTATACGTGGACCATTTTCCTCCGCCCATCGTCACAAGCCCTGAGTTGGAAACGAGAATCACTTCCTCTCTAGAAATATTCTTCGTATCTTGATTTCCTTCGGGGGAAATGAGGGGACGAATTCCGACAAAGACGGAAACAATATCCTTTTGAGTCACCTTAGATTCCAAATAATCATTTCCGGTATCCAATAAGAATTGAACTTCGTTTCCGATCGGAAGAGGTTCATCTCCCGGATTTTCAATCGGAGTATCCGTGGTTCCTAAGATCACGTGATCTTCCCAAGGAATGATAAATACAACTCTTCCGTCCTTTGTCTTTGGAATGATCATTGCGGACTCGCAAGGAATTTTTTCCTTGGAGAATACAAGATGGATTCCTTGACTCGGAGATAAAACGTTAAACGTCCTCGAATCATCGAGTCTTCGAACGTGATCCACCCAGACTCCGGTGGTATTTGCGATGACCTTTGCATAGATTGGAAAGATTTTTCCGGTTTCGAGATCCTTGAGATTCGCACCCTTGAGCTTTCCATTTTCTTTGATAAAAGAAACGAGTTCGACTCTGTTCGCGACCGTTGCTCCTTCTTTCTCCGCGGCTCTCGCAAGAAGGACGTTCAAACGAGCGTCGTTGAATTGGGCGTCGTAATAGGTAATTCCGCCGAAGAGCCCGTCTTTTTTTATCGCTGAGAATTCTTTGATTGCTTCCGATTTGGAAATCGTTTTGTGAGAAGGAAGTTTTCCTCTGGATGCAAGAATATCGTAGAGGGTAAGTCCGATTCCGTAGTAAGGTCTTTCGTAAAATCGATAGGCCGGGAGAACAAATTTGAGGGGTTTTACGAGATGAGGAGCATTTTCTAAAAGTCTCTGTCTTTCGGTAAGAGCTTCGTGTATCAGCTTAAAATGAAACTGAGCCAAATAACGAACCCCACCGTGGATGAGCTTTGTGGAACGAGAAGAAGTTCCGGAAGCAAAGTCTCTCTTTTCAATGAGAGCGGTTTTGTAACCTCTTTTGGCAGCGTCAAACGCGGCGCCGGCGCCGGTGGATCCTCCTCCGATAAAGAGAATATCATAAGATTCTTTTTGTAATTTTGAAATTTGTTCGGCTCTGCCTTGTTTTTCCATTTTCACAATTCTTCCTGCTTTACAGGTTTCTTTCCCCCTGCAAATTTGCATTAAGTTTCACAATCGAAACCAATTTTTCTTGCATGGACATTCAAAAACAAATCGAAATTATTCGCCGGGGTTGCGTTGATTTAATCAGCGAAGAAGAACTCAAATCCAAACTCGCCAAAAAAGGTACGCTCAAAATTAAGGCAGGTTTTGATCCTACGGCTCCCGATCTTCATCTGGGACATTTTGTTCAGTTAAAAAAACTGAAACATTTCCAAGACCTAGGTCATGAAGTTTCCTTTTTACTCGGAGACTTTACCGCAATGATCGGGGATCCAACCGGAAAGTCCGAAACCAGAAAACGTCTTTCCAAAGAAGAAGTTTTGGAAAACTCGAAAACATATCAGAGCCAGGTATTTAAGGTTCTCGATCCTCAAAAAACCAAGATCGTCTACAATTCAACCTGGTGTAGCGAGATGAAATTCGAGGACGTTCTTGTTCTAAGTTCTAAATACAACGTCGCGAGAATGCTGGAGAGAGACGATTTCAGCAAACGTTACAAAGCCGGACAATCGATTTCGATGATAGAATTTTTATATCCCTTGGTGCAGGGATATGATTCCGTCGCGATGGAATGCGACGTCGAACTCGGGGGAACCGATCAGAAATTCAACCTTCTTGTGGGAAGGGATTTACAGAGAGAATACGGAAAGGAAGCCCAGTGTGTAATCACACTTCCTCTGTTAGTCGGTCTTGACGGTACCAAGAAGATGTCCAAGTCCCTCGGAAACTATGTGGGAATTACGGAAGCTCCGATCGATATGTTTGGAAAACTCATGTCCATCAGTGACGATCTGATGTGGAATTATTTCGAACTTCTCACCGATCTTCCGCTTCCTGAAATTCAAAATCGAAAGAATGGAATTGAAAGAAAAGAACTCCACCCCAAAGAAGTAAAAACCGAACTTGCAAAATTGATCATGGACCAATTCTCGTCGCCTTCTGAAAACAGCGAAGCGATCGAAGAATGGAAAAAAGTGCACAATCCAAAATCTCGCGCCGTCCCCGATGATATCCCGGAAGTAAAACTCGGAGAAGAATTTTTTGCGGAAACCCCCGAACCTTTGCTCGTTTGGGTTTTGAGCAAATTGGCTTTTGTCCCTTCCGTCTCGGAAGGAAGAAGGTTGATCAAAGCGGGCGGGCTCTATCTCGAAGAAGATAAGATAACCGATGAAAAATTGGCGATCCAGAAGGGAAAAGAATACTTGGTGAGACAGGGGAAAAAGGGAAAATTTTTAAAAATTCTTTCCTAAAAATGATTTGAAGAATCTGCGTTTTCTCTTTTCAATCAAATCCCCATGTTAAGCGAAGAAGAATCTTCCGAACTCTCCAGAACGATTTCCGAAATCAAAAGAAGCGGAATCGAATCTGAGGTAATAGAAAGAAAGTTTAGAATGCTACGCATTCTATTTTCCATCGGATTCTTTACTTTTTTGGGTTCGGTATCGATTCTTACCCTGACTCATAAGATCTTTCGATTGGAAGCGACCGTTGAAAAACAAACGGTCCATATTACCAATTTGGAAGAAACTCTTACCTCTCTTCGTTTGGAAGAACAGCAACAAGAAGAAGAACTTCTCAAATTCAAATCCGAACTCTACAACGCGGTTCCGGACGGGGATTTATCCGATCAAGTCGCTGAAAACAAAACGAGCCTGGAAGCTCTTCCCGGTCCGGATATCGGAAAGAATATCAATCGAGGAAACGTAAACTTTAAGGAAATCTCCCTTACTTTTGACTTGGGAACGGGAGAGGACCTCAAACTTCTCTACGAGTATCTTTCTAAATTTCCGATCAAGATCACTTTGTTTGTCTCCAATGAAAACCCGGCTCATAAAAACGGATCCCTCTTTAGCAATACAAACATCTACTATCTAAAAAAACTTTCGCAGCTCGGAAATCGAGTCGTTTTTGGAAATCATACATGGAGTCATTATAATATTCCAAGAAGCTTATACGAGGCATCTTTGCGAAAGAGAGCGCTTTTGACTTATGTTTCGGATGAGATTCCGGATACAAATTTCCTCCAACAAGAAATGAGAAAGGTAGAAGAGAAGTTTGAATCGATTACGGGAAAAGAACTTACAAAACTCTACCGTCTTCCTTACGGAGGTTTCGACCCGCTCGTGATCAAGACCTTTGGAAAAATCGGATTTACCCAGCATATTTTTTGGAGTAACAATTCCGTAGGCTCTTTGGATATTCCAGATTTCGTATATAAGAAATTTATTTATAAGAAGGATCCGCAGACCGGGAAAACACGGATTCTACCAAATCCAAATTATAAAACGCGGGCAGAGGCGCTGGACTTTTTATATCGTTGGGAAGAGGCGGATAAGAATGGAATGAACGGGGCCATTATCTTGATGCACTTGGGTTCGCCGAGACAGACTGAAAAGTTGATTTATATTCTTCCGGATTTTATCCAAGAGATGCTCTCGAAGGGTTATAGTTTTGTAACGATTCCCGAGACCCTCAATGATCAACAAGACTGATTGATCATTCGCTTTGCGTTTTTGAAAAGGATTCTTTGATTGAATTCTTGTGAGAGTTCCTACATGAGAAGTGATCTTTTTTTCATTGCCAATTTGGGATTTTTCTGATAAAGCAGAATCTCCGAAGTTTTCCCGCCGCCTCACCCCTCCACCCAAGTTTCAGGGCGGGGCAATTTTTCACAAAAGAACGGTAGGAGCTCCTACAAATTCTTTGAAAAAATTCTGATTGCAAAAGATGGAATATTCTGCTAAAGGAAAATTTCCGAACTTCTCCCGCCAATCCCGCCTCCACCACCCAACGAGGGTGGGGCGCGTTTCTACTACAAAATTGTCGTTTAAACGACTGCAATCTAAATGAAAGGACCTCTTTTAAAATCCATCGAGTTTGATTTGAATTTCTTTGAATAACGGATCCCAAACATTCTGTTTACACCATTCCGTGTTCAACTCGGTTTGTTCGAGATTGTTATTCCAAAGTCTATACTTTAGATGCCTTTTTCTTTATTCTGTTTTTCAATAGCAATTTTGAATTCTTTCAACGCACGAAACGTTTTATCCTTTGACTGGTTATAAGATCTTGTCAGATCTCTATTGTAAAGCGCTTCGTCAATCTTTGTCGCAGTTACACAATTCGTATAAATACAAATAGACGCAAAGATAAGTAAAATTTTCTTCACTTACAAACTCCTTTTGATTTCGCCTTTTTCAAGGCTCTCATCGGAAGCGCCAAAGAAAAACAGTAAAAAGGGAACTAACGTTCTCGTTTTCGGAATCAAACGTTATATTCAATTCCTTTAAAAACGACAACGTTTTTCTATTTAGTATAGAATTACGCCCTTCCTAAAAGACGATTGAGTCTTTGTTGCGCGTTGTAAACCGTCTTATACAAAACGGGAACCGCGACTAACGTCAGAAAGGATGAGAATGCCAATCCCCAACCGAAAGCGAGAGCCATAGGAACTAAGAATGGATCCCTTCCTCCAATTCCATAAGCGGTAGGCAACAATCCCAATACGGTAGTTACGGTCGTAAGGACCACCGGTCTCAAACGCAAAAGACCCGTTTCGATCAGAATCGAATCGATGTCCTCACCGGGTTTTTCAGTTCTTAGCTGATTTGCAAAATCAACGAGGACAATGGAATCGTTTACGACCACTCCGGCTAAACCTACGATTCCTAAAAAGGCAAGGAAACCGAAGTATTCTCCGTGTAAAACGAAAGCAAGAATCACTCCAATCAAAGAGAATGGAATGGAACTGACTACGATCACAGGTTGGATCAAAGATCGAAAAAGGGACGCCAAAATCATAAAAATGATGATAAACGCGACAAGAAAGGCTCTTCCTAAGCTTGCGAGAGATTCTTCCGTGTCCTTGTTTTCTCCTCCGAAACGCATCCGATAACCGGGATATTTATCGATGATTCCTTTTGCGAGCTTCGCAATTTCCGCATTCGCTCTCCTTGTATCGGTCTTCGATTCATCCAAGTTAGCCGTCACCGTAAGAAGACGTTTTCCGTCTAAGTGATTGATGTTTGCAAAACCGGGTTCTCTTATATAAGTGATCAGCTTGGAAACCGGAATCAATTTACCGATTTGATTGCTTACGAAAATATTATTCAAAGAACCGATGGACTTTCTGACTTCTTCCGGAAAACGAACCTTGACTTCGACTTCTTCATCCGCTCTTTTTATCTTAGTCGCAACCGTTCCTTGAAAGGCGGTGTTGATCGCTTGAGCGACCTTGAAAACGGAAACACCGGCCGTGGAAGCAAGAGATTCGCTGACCTTGATTCTTACCTCGTCCTTTCCTTCGTTGAAGTCGTCTCCGATATCGGTAACTCCGGGAACCTTTGCCATAACTCCCTTGTATTCTTCTCCGATCCGAATCAAGGTTTCATAGTCGTCTCCTCGAATTTCAATCGCGACCGGTTTTCCGACGGGAGGACCTCCGGAAATTTTTTCAAAATCGAGCGCGAGCAACTGTCCTTTGAATCTTGAGAATTCAGCCGGAAACGAGTTTAGATTAAAAGGTTTGTATTCCTGTTTCTTTTTCTCCGCTTCCTTTTTACGAGTCTCTTCTAAAATCTGAATCGATTTTTGATTGAGAAGCCAGATCGTTTTCTCTCTGACTTCCGAAATGATTTCATCCGTATTTCTCTTTCTATTTTCTTCGGGCGTTAAATAGACAAGAATTTGTCCGTAGTGTTTTCCTCGTTTTGTAAACGGATCGTTCGGATCTTTTTGAATGATCCCGACTCTCGTTACGTAGTTCTCCACTTCTTCCTTGGATACTTTCGCGAGTTCTTTTTCTAAAACGTTTGCGAATCGTTCCGTTTCCTGTAAAGAAAGTCCGGTTTGTCCCGTGAGTTTGATTTGAAAGACGTCGACGGAACCCGGAAAAAGTTTGAATTTGCCGGCAACTGCGAATAACGCAAAACTTCCGATCAACATGGCGAACAAATAAACAAAAATTTGAAGTCTGTGTTTGAGCGCAAACTTTAAGAGAGGAAGGTAATAGTTGACCTTAAGTTTATAAAACCATCCGCTTTCTTCCTTGATCTGCCCCGAATGAAACTTGTTTTTATTAATATCATATAAGTGAGAAGGAAGAATAAAGAACGCTTCCGAAAGCGAGGCGAGTAACGCGATGATTACGACCAAGGGAATACTATAGATAAACTTTCCAAAGATCCCGGTCATAAAAAGCATCGGTGCAAAAGCCGCGACGGTTGTCGTTACGGTGGCAGTTACCGGATCAATTACTTCCGAGGTTCCCTTGAGAGCTGCTTCGTAAGCGGGCATCCCTTCTTCCATATAACGATAAACGTTTTCGCAGATGATGATCGCGTCATCGACTAAGATCCCGACTACGATGATCAAACCGAACATAGAAATCAGATTGAGGGTCAATCCGAGATAATTCATGATCACAAAAGTAGCGCCGAAAGAAACCGGGATTCCAAGCGCGGTCATTAAAGCGACTCTCCATCCTAAGAATAGAAAGAGGGAAGCAGTTACTAAAATCAAACCACCCGCGGCGTTTGAAAGAAGAACACCGAGTCGTCTTCGGATGTATTTTGAAAGATCGTTTACGAACGCGTATTCAAATTCTCCGTTGGAACTCTTTCTGAATTCTTCTATGACTTTTTTGGCTTCGTCTACTACGAGAATCGCGTCCGCTTTCTCCCTTTTGATGACGGTCATAGCGATCGTCTTTCTTCCATTTACCTTGTCGAGATACTCCGCCTCTTTTAGGCCCTCGGTTACGGTCGCGACGTTATCGATTCGAATCGAATTTCCAATTTCGTTCGATCGGATATGTACTCCCGAAATTTCTTTTGGAGAATCGAATTCTCCGATCGTTCTTAGTATGACTTCTTTTTGATTTCCGGCGATGTTTCCACCTGGAAAGTTTATATTACGATTTTTTAATGCAAGGATTACGTCCTGACTCGTGAGATAGTGGGAGAACATTGCGGCGGGATTGATATCCACCTGCATCTCCGTTTCTCTCCAGCCTCTTTTGGAAATTCTCGCAACACCGGGAATATCTTCGAGAGCCTGTTCTACGACCTTGGCTTGAGCCTTGAGTCGTTTTTCCGCTTCTACGCTCGCGTCCTCGGATTTTAAACTGATATCGATTTCGATCACCGGTTGTCTGGAAGTAGTGACTTCCGTTACCAGCGGATCCTCGGCTTCCTCGGGAAGATCTTCCACTCGATCAATGGAGGACTTGATATCGTCCACGACCTTTTGTGTATCCTTTGCATCCGGATCGAGGGTAATCACAATACCGGAACGATTTTCGATCGAGGCGGATCGGAACTCTTTGATTCCATCCACTTCTTTGATCGCTTCTTCCAAAGGTTTTGTGACCAGTTTTTCAATTTCGGAAGGAGACGCGCCCGGAAAGACGGTGACCACGCTTACGATATCGAAGTTGATATTTGGAAACGCTTCCCGATTCATTCTCACTGCGGTAAAACCGCCGATAAGGATGATCAGAAATGTAAGAAGGTTTACGAAGATACTTTTAGAAAGGAAATACTCAACAAGGGATTTCATATATTTTTATTTTATAATTTTCTAATCTAGAATTTTTCCGCCGGAATCCAATGTGTCATTGAATCCAAATAACTTTGTGTCTTTCAGTCGATCCACATAAAGAACGCCCAAAAGATGATCGCATTCGTGTTGATAAACTACGGCCTTGTAGCCGTCGATTGTCTCGTCGAATTTGTTTCCTTTTTCGTCCATCCATTGCATTCGAATCCGATTCGGTCTTTCAACATAACCGCGCATTCCGGGAACGGAAAGACATCCTTCCCAAAACCCGGAACTCTCGCTCGTCAGGGGAGTGATGATCGGATTGAGAATGACTCGATCCGGCACATCCGGGGTTCCCGGATAACGCTCGTTATCCTCCGAACCCACCACCACGATCTGTTTCAAAATTCCGATCTGCGGAGCCGCGAGTCCCACACCTTCCGCGTGACGCATCGTATCGAACATATCCTTGAGCAATTTCTTAAATTCTTTTGTCTGGATCTCGTCTTCAGTGACGGGTTCGGATACTTGACGGAGAAGCGGGTCTCCCATTCTTAAAATTTTTCTTACTGACATATTAAAAACCAGGTTCTATCTTAAAGTTCGACTTTTTTTGGACAGAAGAAATCGGTATCTCGGCGAGAATTTTCACGATCAATTCTTTAAATAGAACTTGGATCGAATTTCGATCTGCGGACTCGATTCTATAGACTCGAAAGGACTGTAATTCTTTTCCGGACGCTTTCATTTGTTCCGTGATCATCCCCGGAATTCCAGTGAACAAAACCGTGGGCAGAAGATTCGATTCTTCCATTCCTTTCCGAAAACTTCTCTCTAACGTTTCAAACAAGAGATGTAAATCCTCCGAGAGAAGAAACCAAGGATTCCAAGGAAATCGTTCCAGGATCCATTCTACATTTTTTGGAAACCAGGGGAAGGGATCTCGGACTTTTGGAAACGGAGGGTTGACGATACAAGCCGCTTCGATTCGATCCGGAAATTTCTTGATCAATTCGAAAACGATCCCCGAAAAATATCCTTCTCCCAAAAGTTTAACTTTTCCCTTGGTCTTTCGGATTTCCTCGGAAATCGATTCGATCCATTCTTCGTATCTTGGAAAGTCCGTTTGGAAAGATTGAATCGGAACCTCGAAGACTCGAAGCGAAAAAGCGGAGGCAAAGGATTCCGTCTGAATTCTTCTTCCGGGAAAGTCAAAATCCGGAAGAAGGAATAGGGGCGCTTGTGTCGAAGAGCCCAGCCGTTGAATGGAGATTCGATTTGACATAGGTTTGAGGTTTTGACTGGGTTTTAAGATCGCTTTAGCGAGCTTTCTCTTTCCAGTGGAAAATAGCCATAAAAAAAGGACGGATCAAGAGCGGATTACAAATGAAACGATTCGAACTTAGGAGCTTCCCGTTCTTGTTTTCAAAGGCGAAAGGTTTCCACTTTCTTCCAGGTAAAATCTGGTTGGCAAGAAGTTGTAAAAGAGTTTGACAGAGGTTAGAAAGTTTAAAAACTCAAGTGGCGGAAGTCGTAACTGGAGACGAGGGGAATCGAACCCCCGACCTTTTGAATGCCATTCAAACGCTCTCCCAACTGAGCTACGTCCCCATTTTGGAATCAGGTTTTTACCAAATTCCATGAAGTCAATACAAATACAGGAGTGTAAGGATGAGTGAATCTATCGAGGATTTACAAAAAAAATTAAAGATTCAGAACGATATCATCAAAGGTTATGAGAAAGTTCTTAGACTCAACGAGCAGGAATTGGAAAACGCCGACGAGATCATTCGTATGTACGAAGGTATCATTCAGTATTCCGGTTCCGAACTCAAAGACGCGAAGGAAGCTTTTGACGCGACTAACGTTGTTACCAATCTCTCTCGCGAAGAATTGATGGGAGCCTTGACCCGCATTCGTGAATTAGAAAATGCAAATAAGAAACTGAGAGAAGAATCCTTAAAGTTTCAGGCCGGCTGAACCTCTGCTTTGATCTCGAGTAAAAAACAAGATTCTCTCCTCAGACAAACCTCTGATGGAAAACTTTACCTGGAAGACAATCCAGGTTTAACAATTGTTTTTGAATCTCTCCTCACGGAAATCATCCAACTCACTTCCGCAAAATTCGGTATATTCAGTTTTCGTTTAGAAGATGGAACACCCCGTTCGATCTTAGGAAATCCTCCTCCAAATGCGATCGAAGAAGCCAGACTCGTTTCTGATTTTTGTTTCAAAACCGGACAAGACATCAACCTCAAAAAAGGAAGAAGCCCGAGCAAGCTGATCCCTCCGCTCCAATACAATGCGGTTTGTTGCGTCCTTCACGTTGGAGAATTGGGTGTTTCTTCTTCTGAAAATCAGAAAAAAATATTCGGAACCATCTTCATCGGAAGACCCGAAAGCGAAGGAGGAGAATTCAGAGAATCGGACTTTGAACACCTGCGGGCCACGACTCGAATCATCTCCGATCTTTTGGAAGAATCCTTTGTTTCCGGAGAATCTTCTCTTGTAGTTTTGTCTCTGATGACGACATCCCGGGTCGCATTGGAATCGGTGCAGATTCGCAAGCAAACCGATCGTTTTGATTTTTTATTAACGGAGATCATTCGAGTTTCCGGTCTTATCAATAAGTCCTTGGATCTTTCCCAACTTCTGGAAGCGATTATGCTTTCTTCGAAGTCAGTCTTTCGCACGGAAGCCTGTAGCGTTTTGCTCCTGGACGATTCCAGAGAATATCTCTATTTTCATACGGTCTTGGGAGAAAAGAAAGACGAGGTGACGAAGGTAAGAGTCCCCGTTGGAAAGGGCGTCGCTGGAATGGTCGTACAGGACAAAAAGCCGATGATCATCAACGACGCGATGAACGACCCTCGAGTCTATCGCGAAGTGGATAAGGTCTCTCACTTCGTAACCAGAAACATCATGGCAGCTCCGTTGCTCGTGGAAGGACAGGTCATCGGTGTGATCGAGGCGATCAACACGATCGATCGTTCTTTTTTTACGGAAGGGGATCTCGAGTTGTTCTTGAGTTTTTCAGGAACTTCCGCGCTCGCAATTCAGAAGACCGGACTTCTTCAAAATTTAGAAGCCGCCAACAAGGATCTTCGTAAAAAAGTTTCGGAATTGGAAAGTCTCTTTGAACTTTCTCAAGTGGTTTCTTCCGCTAAAAATCAAGCGGATCTTATGAAACAATCCATCCCCGTGATTCACGGAGAAATGGACGCGCGTAAAACGGGAATCTTTCTTATCAACCGAAAGTTGGGAATCCTGACTTCGATTTCCTACACTTCCGAAAAAACCGTGGAGATTTTTCGAACCACGAACTACCAAGGAAGTTTTATCCATCGTTCGATCGAAGAGGAAAAAACGATCGTCAAAGAAGATATTCAAAATTCTGCATTCGATCACGAACTCGATCAGGAATATCTCAAAGGTTCTTATATCGTTCTTCCTCTCACTCACCAAGGAAGAAGCGCTTTTGGTGCGATTACGGTTTCGGATCGTGTGGACAAACTTTCTTATAATCATTCTCATCTCAGACTTTTACAAACCTTTGCGTCTTTGATCGCGAGGGGACACGAAACTCTCAAGCTGCAAAACGAAATGATTTCGAGGAAGGCGATGCAGCGTTCCTTGGAGCGGGAAATCGAGATCACGCGAGAGATTCAAAAAAACATTCTTCCGGAACCGAAAAGTTTTAATTCCAACTTTGATCTCGGAGTAAAGTCAGTTCCCGCAAAGGAAGTTTCCGGAGATTTTTACGATTACTATCAATACCAAGACGGACAGTATTCTTTTTTAGTTTCGGATGTTTCCGGAAAAAGTCTTCCCGCCGCGATCTTTATGGCGATGAGTTCTTCTATCATTCGAACCTTGGCTCGAAATCACGATCTCAATCCGGAAGAGATCTTAAAACAAGGAAACGCGCTCATCTACGAAGATTCTCACAATGGAATGTTTGTGACTACCTTCTTTATTCATTACAATCCCGCAATATTTACTTTGGATTATGCTTCCGCAGGTCACAACGATCAGATTCTCATCCGCAAAGATGGAACCTGGGAATTGATCAAAGGCTCCGGTCCTCCGCTCGGGGTCATCACTTCCGCGAGTTACAAGGGAGGAAGTCTGATTGTAGAACCGGGTGATATGGTGATTCTGTATACGGACGGTGCGATTGAAGAGAAAAATGCAAAGGATGAAGAATTCGGTTTAGAAAGAATGATCCAAGAGATCATCGCGAGAAGAGATCTTCCTTCTTCACAGATCATCGACGAACTTTTCGGTTTGGTCCGAGCATTCTCGGGAACGCCTGAACTCTACGACGACTTCACTGTGATGATCTTAAAGTTTAACGACGACTATCAATTCTCAAGAGAATTTGAAGCGAGCACTTCTGCGATTCCTTTGTTTCGAGAATTTGTATATGAGACGATCAAGGTTCGAGATCTCGACGAAGCTCTGAGAGACGATATTCTTCTCGCTTGCGACGAAGCCGGCACTAACATCGTAATGCACGGTTATGAAAACACAACTCTGAAAAATCCAAAGTTTGAATGTAAAATACGCTTTACAGGGGACTGGATCACCATTGTATTAATTGATTCCGGGAAAGTCTTTCAGAGAAAAGAAGTTCAAGAACCTTCGATCGAGGACAATCTGAGCGGTAAAAGAAAAGGTGGATTCGGAGTCTATCTGATCGAAAAGCTCATGGATTCCGTCGATTATTCGAGCGAAGGCGGAAAGAACGTTTTAGTTCTCAAGAAGAATTTTCAACACAAGGCCTCGAATGGAAATCACATCTGAAATAAAAAATCATTCTAAAATTATCCACTTGATCGGAAACTTAGACGTTCATAACACTCACAGAATTGAATCGGTGTTCATGGATCAGATCAAGACAGGCAATTCTCCCGTTCTCATATTAGATCTTTCTTCCGTCGAATTCATTTCTTCCGCAGGCCTCCGTATCATCGTAGCGGCTCTCAGAGAATGTAAGGAAAGAGACGTGGAACTCAGACTCGCGGGAATCAAACCCGCCGTAAAAAAGGTTTTTGATATCATCGATATGAATTCGATGTTCAGCATTTTCGAAACTCTCGAGTCCGCTATAAAATAGCTACGATCCTCGCCTCGATTTCGAATTTAACTTTCCCGAGAATCCTTTTCTTAAAAACTGGATATATTTCATTCCATTTAAAGGTTCCCGTATGTCCGAAGCAAAATACTCACTGGATAATCCATTCCAATCCGCGACCGAACCTGACGTTCCGAAAGCTCGTGGTCTTTATGAAGAGGCTAACGAATTAGGAAAAGAACTCCTAAACAAACCCCTTGCGGGCGGTGGAGTCGACAGGATTCTCGTTCAACATTCAAAAGAAAGAATGACCGTTTGGGAAAGAATCAAAGTTCTCACCGAACAAGAACCCAACATTCTTTATCAAAACTGGGGAAAGAGTCTCGACGGGGCTTCCCTCGTTACAGGAATTTTAAACATCAACGGAAGAGACGTCGCGATCTACGGACACGACTTTACTCTTCGCGCGGGTTCGATGGATGCGACCAACGGAAGCAAACTCGCCCGACTTATCTATATGGCTGGGGAACACGGAATTCCATTGATCGGAATGAACGATTCTGCCGGGGCTTATGTTCCTGCGGGAGTAGGCGGACTCGACGGTTACAGCGAGGCTTTTACCGCACTTCGAAAAATCAGCGGCGTGGTTCCGAGTTTGATGCTCATGTTCGGATTCAACGCGGGGGGCGGTGCCTATCTCCCTCGTCAGGGATCGTTTATGATCCAGTGCGAGAATACGTTTTTCGGTTTAACAGGACCGGGTGTAGTGAAGTCCGTTCTCGGTGAGGACATTTCCGCGGACGATCTAGGCGGACCCAAAGTACACGGACAAAGCGGAGTCGTCGATATCGTAACCGGAGACGAGCTCGGATCTCTTAGAACCGCGCTACGTTTGTTATCGTATCTTCCGGACAACAACCATTCCTTCGCTCCATTTCATCCGACCTCGGATCCTACGGATCGTTTTATCTACGAAGAAGAAATTCTATTTAAGAAAACGTTCAACTCTCCGACGGGGATGAACACTCCTTTTGATATCACCCTCTATCTGCAAAACATCTGCGATCACGGTCAATATTTTGAAATTCAACCGCAGAGATCCAGAAACCTCGTCACCGCTTTCGGAAGAATCGGAGGTCACGTCGTTGCCTTTGTCGCGAACAACTCGGCGGTTTCTTCGGGACAGATCGACATCAATGCCGCAAGAAAGGGAACTCGTTTTATCCGTTTTTGCAACCTCTACAATATCCCGATCGTCTTTTTGGAAGATACCACCGGATTCTTACCAGGAAAAGATCAGGAACAAAACGGAATCGTTTTAGAAGGAAGAAAACTTTTGGATTCCATCATCGATATCCGTACACCACGTCTGACGTTGATTATCCGAAACGCATTCGGCGGAGCCTATGCTTGTTTTAACTCTTATCACGTGGGAGCTGATATGGTTTTTGCGCTTCCTACCGCGAGAATCGCGGTGATGGGACCTGCTGGAAAAGACTACGTCTACAAAGACGACGTTTCCGCGATTCACAGAGAATATCAGGAAAACGTAAAGAAGGGAATGTCCGAAAAAGAAGCGATCGTGGTTCGAGACAAAAAACTTCAGACCCTTTCCACACAGTATGAAAGGGAACTGATGAATCCGAAAGAAGCTCTTTCTCTCGGTTCGGTTTCCAGAATCGTTCTTCCCGGAACTACCAGAAACATTCTTTTTCAAAACCTGGATTATTTAATCCGACATTACAAACCGGCGCCTTTGTCCGGACCTCAAAGGGAGTTTGAGTAATCGACATGATCGACTTTCAAAACAATCGCATTCAATTTCATCAGTCCAATTCGCCTTGGATCCGTTCTTTTTCTCTGGAATCGATCAAGTGTTTGATCGTTTGTAGAGGACCGGTTCGAAAAGAAGCCATGGAAATCTTTGATCTAATCGGAATCAGAGAATATGGAATTCTTCTTTCCGAAAAAGATTCCGTCGTGTATCCGATGGCGCTCGCTCCCGAACTCAGAGGATTTCGTTTTCCTCATAACATTCATCGTGTTCCCGATTATATGGGATCGGGAAACGCTGAAAAATTAGAAAGGATTCAGCAGATCATCTCTATCGCAAAGGATAACAAATACACTCATATCTTTGCCGGTTACGGATTTATGGCGGAAGACTCCGAGTTTATTTCCGCGATTGAAAAAAGCGGAATCGTTTTTATGGGTCCCGCTTCTTACGTGGCCGACCAAGCAGGTTCCAAGGACGCGGCGAAGAAGATCGCGAGAAAGCTGGAAGTTTCCGTAACTCCCGGTGTGGATAATATTTCCTCGCTTGCGCTTCTCGCCAAAGCTCCCGATGGGAAAGCTTTGGAAAAGCTCGCGAAAGATAAGGGAATCGATTTTACTTTTGATTCTTCCGTTTCTCTCGAAACAAACGCCGAAAATTTATTGGATCTCGGATACGCTAAAATCGTAGAACTCGTGAGTATCGCCGACCTTCAAGTCGAAGCCGAAAAAGAATGTAAGAAGATCTGGGAAAAATTTTCCAAAAATCGGATTCGTTTTAAATATATCGGCGGAGGCGGGGGAAAAGGTCAAAGGGTCGTTTCCAAAATCGAAGAAGTAAAAGCCGCGGTTCAAGAAATTCTATCCGAATCAAAAGTTACGGCTCCCGGAACTAATAAAAACTTTCTTATAGAATTAAACATCGAAAACACAAGACACAACGAAATTCAATTGATCGGTAACGGAGAATGGTGTCTCGCTCTCGGTGGAAGAGATTGTTCCGTGCAGATGCACGAACAAAAACTTCTCGAGATATCTCTCACTCAAGAATTGCTTGAAAAAGAAATCGCGGTGTCGGCTTCCACGAATCCGAAAAAAGCTGAAGTTTTAAAAGGTGATTTGAAAGTTCTTCGCGACATGGAAGAACAATCCGAACGTTTCGGCGCGGCCGTAAAACTCAACAGCGTTTCGACATTCGAGTCCATCGTGGATGGAACCAATCACTTCTTTATGGAAGTAAACACTCGAATCCAAGTGGAACACAGAGTAACCGAGATGGTCTATTCCCTGAAGTTCAAAAATCCGGAAAATGCAAACGATTTTTTTATCGTAGATAGTTTGATCGAGGCGATGGCTCTTCTTTCCTTACACGGAAAAAGACTTCAGAAACCGGAAAGAATTTTGAGATATCCTTCCGGAGCCGAGGTTCGTATCAACGCGACCAACAAAGCGATCCAACCACACGCAGGCGGCGTGATCATGGGTTGGTCCAAACCGCTTCCCGAAGAAATTCGCGACGATCAAGGGATCAGCATCCGAAACCCGGATATGGGTCTATTCGTACATTATAAAGTAGCCGGAGCTTACGATTCCAATATCGCCCTCTTGATCACTCATGGTGAAACTAGAGAAGACAACCTAAAACGTCTGAGCAATATTCTGAGAAGAACCGAACTTCGAGGACACGATCTTCAGACAAACCTTCTGGTTCATTACGGTTTGATCAATTGGATTCTTGGAAAGGACGCGATGTTCAAACCTTCTACCGCGTTTATGATTTCGTATCTCGCGGGAGTTGGATCCTTGGAAAGATTGATGAAGGACGTGGATTTGGAAATCGCCTGGAAAAAAACGATCTCCGAAGCCCCTGCCGAAGCAAAAAAAGTTCTGAGTCGTAAACTCACCCTAATCACAAGACCGATTGAAGCGATCGCAAAGGACGCTCATTTGGTCGCGGGTTTTATCGGATTTCATCTCAACCATTCTTGGAAGATCGCAGGATCTAAGATTGAGTGGCTGAGAAACCCGATTTTTATTTTAGCGGATCTCTATCACTATCTGAACATGGAAGCGGACGTAACTCAACCTCCTTCCGAACAGATCTGGGATCACGATAATGAAATCCTTCAAAAAGCGATTTCATTCTATCAGGAATTGTCAAAGAAAACAGGGATTGCGGCCGACTCCATCGAACTCGTTTCGAGCCTAAACGCAGGAAAAGCTTTGAAAGGTGTGGATGCTTCGATCCTACCGCAAGTGATTCAATCGCACAATGGATTTCAAATCGGACTCGAGTTGATCAAACTTCTTCCGTCCGCAGGTTTGAACTCCGGTTTTTACAACCTGGGTGTAGATGAAAAACTGGAAGCCATTCTTCCGGAAGAATTTAAAAAATCCGATACGAGAGACGCTTTTATTAAATTCTTAGCTCCTCCTCCGAAAGCAAGTTCGGATGAAATCGTAGCTCCTATGGGTGGAATGTTTTATTCGAAAGAAGCTCCTGATCTTCCTCCGATGGTTCAAGTCGGAGATCATTTCAAAGCTGGACAACCTCTCTTTATCGTCGAAGTGATGAAGATGTTTAATAAGATTTCGGCTCCGTTTAGCGGAACCGTGAAAGAGATTTTGTTAAACGACAGCGACGGAAAGATCATCTCGAAAGGTCAAACGATCTTCAAGATCGTTCCGGACGAAGTGATTCATATCGAAACGGATCAAGAGATCGCAGACAGAAAGAAAAAAATTACTTTAAGTCTGATCTAACCTTCCATTAAGAACGCGGAAATCATCCGCGTTGTATATTCAAAAACGCTGAACTTCTCCCACGATCTTTGAAAGTGGGAGAATCGTGTCCGCGGCGCCTCTAAGAATCGCTTCTTTTGGCATTCCAAAAACTACACAAGTCGCTTCGTCCTGAGCGATTGTAGAAGCCCCGTGTTGTTTCATCTTAAAAAGTCCGTTCGCACCGTCGCTTCCCATTCCCGTTAGAATGATTCCCTTTGCGTTTCTACCTGCGACCTGTGCCACCGAATTAAAAAGAATATCGACGGATGGTCTGTGCCGATTAAACAAGGGCCCGTCTACGATTCGTATACGAAATTGGGCGCCGCTCAAATAGATTTCCATGTGCCGATTCCCCGGAGCAATGTAAGCCGAACCTTCCTTTACCGGATCTCCGTCTTTTGCTTCCTTCACTTGAATCTCACAGATAGAATCCAATCGATTGGCAAATGCTTCCGTAAATTTTTCGGGCATGTGTTGAACGATTACGATTCCCGGACAGTGAACGTTTAGTTTTGTAAGAATAAATTCGAGAGCTTGTGTTCCGCCGGTCGAAGTTCCAATGGCGATCAATTTATCCGTTGTGCTGATCTTTGAAAAATCGGCTTTGATAGGTTTGGAATCGGAAAGTGCGGAAAGAGAATCCTTCCCGGAATGAAACTTCATTCTCGCCCTTGCCGCGGCTTTGATCGAATCTGTGAAGAGGATTTCAGATTCTTCTAAGAAGTTTTTTACTCCCAATTTCGGCTTTTCTATAATATCGATCGCTCCGAGTTTCATCGCGAGCATCGCCGTCTCCGATTCCTTTTCAGCTAACGAGGAACAGATGATCACCGGAGTTGGTCTTTCGGACATGATCTTTTTTAAAAAAGAAATCCCGTCCATCCGAGGCATTTCCACGTCTAGGATAAAAACATCGGGCCACATCGTGGATAATTTTTCCGCAGCGAATATGGGGTCGGAAGCAAATCCGATGATTTCTATCTCCGGATCTTTTGTAAGAATTTGAGTCAGAACCTGCCGAACAACGGCCGAATCGTCTATGATAAAAACTTGAATCATGAATCTTTCGGCCTTTCGATATAAATTTCTCCATCCCACAAAGAAAAGAAAACTCTTCGATGAGAAAATCCTCCCAAATCTTCCGATGCGATAGGGAGATGATTTCTGGAAAGAATCTCTTTTACGGAATGAATGTTTTTCATCCCGATATCGCGGACCGATTTGATTTCTAAAAGTTTTTCTTCTTCCGTAGAAAACATAGACGCTCCTCCGAAAAGTTTGATTTGATATTGACCGTATCTCCCACCGGTCTTTTGAATCTTATCAAAAAATAATTGAATGGCGTCGTCCGCATACTTTGCATTCAACTCAAGAGCGGATTCTCCCGGCGGACGATTGGGAAGCATCACGTGCGCCATTCCTCCCGAAAGCTGAACCGGATTCCAAAAACAAATAGAAACACAGGATCCAAGTAAAGTCCTGATTCTTAAATTTTTTTGCCCCCAACAAAATCCCCCAGGTTGTAAAAATAAATCCCGAACGATATCCGGTTCCATCATGTATTTTCTACGAGCGCCTCTGTGTCTTGATTTTCTTCTAAAGAAGTCAACTCATCCAGATTCAGAATTTTTTCCGTATTCAAGATGATGATAAATCCGTCTTCCTGACGAGCCATTCCAAGAATAAAGTCCACTTTAATCCTGGAACCGAAAGTAGGGGCCGGTTCAATCTCGGAGCCGGAAATGGAAACGACTTCGTTTACGGATTCGACGAGAATTCCTAAATCGGTCTTTTCCTTTTTATCCCCGGTTTTCGTGGCGTGAAGTTCCACGATGATTACACAGGTTTTACGATCCGGTTCTATTTTCTGTTTGAAAAACTTGTGTTTGAGGTCCACAACGGGCACAACGTTTCCACGCAGATTGATCACCCCCGGAATGAATTCTGGCATCAAGGGAACGTTTGTTAAACCGGAATATTCAATAATCTCTTTGATATGTAATATTCCAATTCCGTAACATTCCTCTCCCAGATAGAAGGTCAGAAATTGATTGTCCTCCATCGTGCTCATACTTTCACTCCGGTTCAGTATTTCTCGAATTTATCGGCGGGAGACATTCCCGTTGTATCCGACTTTGGTTTCGCTAAGACGTCTTTTTTGGCAGGTAAAGCCGTCTTACGCGCTGCGATGGACGGAGTCGGAGGAGTTCTCTGCGCCAATCCTCCGTTAGTCGATCTTTTATTTTCTCCGTCTACGATCTTAAAGAACAAAACCGATTCTCTGAGTTGTTCCGCTTGAGAATTCATTTCTTCCGAGATCGCGGCCAATTCTTCCGATGCGGAAGCGTTCTGCTGAGAAACCTGATCGAGTTGCCCCATCGCCTTATTGATTTCGGAAACTCCCGCGGCTTGTTCGTCGCTAGCCGCTGTGATTTCTTGCACCAAATCCGCGGTCTTACGAATGGATGGAACAATTTGGGAAATCAATTCTCCCGCTTTTTCGGCGATCGCAACGCTATTGCCTGCGAGACTGCTGATCTCATTCGCCGATTTTTGACTTCTTTCCGCAAGTTTACGAACCTCGGAAGCCACTACCGCAAATCCTTTTCCGTGATCTCCGGCTCTCGCAGCCTCAATCGCCGCGTTCAACGCGAGAAGATTCGTCTGATAAGCGATGTCTTCGATGATACTGATCTTTTCCGCGATCTGTTTCATGGCCTTAACCGTTTCAACAACGGAGCTTCCGCCTTCTTCGGCGTCCTTAGAAGACTTGGAAGAGATTTGTTCCGTTTGACGGGAATTCTGCGCGTTCTGATCGATCGACGCCGTCATCTGTTCGAGAGAGGAGGTGGTTTCTTCCACACTCGCGGCTTGCTCCGAAGCGCCTTGACTCAGAGAATTCGCCGTAGAAGAAACTTCAGTTGCCGAGGTAACCAGACTCGAAGAACGGATGATGATATCACCGATGATCTCGTTTAACTTGTCCATCGTGGTATTGGAATATTCTTTCAATTTCCCGAAAGTTCCGTGATATTCGTTCGTGATTTTTTGGGTGAGATTTCCGGCTGAAATTCTTTCCAGCGCGTCCACAACCTCGTTCAAACCTCGATTGCTTACTTCCAAAAGTTGATTGATCGACTGACTGAGTTTTAAGAAGAATCCGGTTTTGGCCTCGAGGGAAATCCTAGTCACAAAATCACCGTTAGTCGCCGCCGTTACAATTCTTTCGACTTCTTCTTGGACGACGAGTTCGTTGGTAACGTCGGACCATTCCACAACGGAACCCAAACGTTTTCCATTCGCGTCGATGATCGGATTTGCAATCAGATTGAAAGATCTCACTCCGATTTTGATAGAAGCCCGGTGGACGTTGGTGAAATTACCCAAAAGCCCTCGTTGATGTGCCGGATTCTTATGAAAGGTGTCGATGCTCGAGCCGATCAGAGTTTTTAAATTGAACTGAGAAAATTGTTTTTTAATATCACTTTCCCCGTTCTGGAACATTTCAATAACGGCCTTATTCATATAACGAATATTGAAATCATTGTCGGCGATCATGACGTTTGTCGTAGTGCTGTCCAGAGCGACCTTAACTCGAGTCAATTCTTCATTTTCGATTTCTCGTTGCGCCGCGATTTTATTCTGCTCGGTGACATCGGCCCATTCCACGACGGAACCGAGGCGATTTCCTTTTTCATCCACGATAGGATTCGCGATCAGATCAAACTGTCTTCCTCCGATCGAAATCGAAGAACGAAATACATCGGTAAGTTTGCCAAGCAGGCCTCTTTGGTGCGCCGGATTTTTATGAAAAGAATCGATATTGGTTCCGAGGAGATTCGCAAGATTGAAGTTCCCCAATTGTTTTTTGATATCAGTCTCCGCCCGATTGAACATAGAACGAATCGCTTTGTTCATATAGACGATATTCAAGTTTGCGTCCGCCATCATGATGTTGGTTGTGACGTTATCCAGAGCGACCTTGACCCGAGTCAGCTCCTCGTTTTCAATCTGTCTCTGCGCGAGAATCTTGTTTTGTTCGGTGACATCGGCCCATTCCACAACCGAACCAAGCCTCGTTCCTTTTGCATCAATGATAGGATTTGCGATCAGATCAAATTGTCTTCCTCCGATTTCGATCGAAGAACGGAAGGTTTCGGTAAATCTACCAAGCAAACCTCTTTGATGCGCCGGATTTTTGTGAAAGGAATCGATATTGGTTCCCAGCAGATTTGCAAGATTAAAGTTTCCGAGTTGTTTTCTAATATCCGATTCGACGGCGCCAAACATGGAACGAATCGCTTTGTTTACGTAGACGATATTCAGGTTGGAATCCGCCATCATTATATTCGTGGTAACGTTATCCACGGCGGTTCTCATTCTTAGATATTCTTGTTCAAACTTTTGCGCCATTCCGTGACCCGCTTGATTGAACCAAAATAGAAGTCCCAAAAGAAAAATCGAAATGGAAGAATAACCCAAGATAATAGTAAAAAAGTTATTTCCGCTTGTTTGCGTCATAGAAGCCACTTCGGTATCTTTTAACGATTGAGCTAAGAATGCGGTTCTTGACTTTCTAAACTGAGAAAGCTCCGAATAAAAATCCGCTTTGGAAATATCCGGAAATTCTTTTTTTAGATCCGAGGAAGTAAGTATCTTTTCTTTAAATTCATTCGTTGAAGAGAAGAGAACGGTTATACTTTTTTCAAACTTCCGAACCTCTGGATCTTCGGATTGTTTCGAAGTGGATAAAAGGGTTTTTAACTTTTTCAAACTCGCTTCGACTTCTTCCAAATCGGAAACTAATGCGTCCTTATCCTTTCCAACCGAAAAATGGATTGAAAACTCGGCCACCGCTTCTTCCGTACCGAGCAACGACTCGTTTAGAGTGGGAAGAATTCCCAAAAGACTTTCGCTCGTTGTAGTCGTCTCCGAGGCTGGCGAATAAAAATTCTGAACGGATAAAAATAAAAAACCGTTCAGCACGATTGCCAGACCAATGAAAATTCCTAAGCTTTTTCGAAACATTTTATTTCTCCAAATTCAAAAAGTAAAATACTCTCTACCGAATGGAAGCTTCCTTGCTTCTCAAAATCTCCTGATCTCTGACCAGGTTGTACAATCCCGGAACGTCCAAAATAAAAGCGATTTCTCCGCTTCCTAAAATCGAAGTTCCGCTAAAACACTTCACGTTCTTAAAAATTTCCGCCATCGGGCGAATTACGGACTGAACCTCTCCGTGAAGTTCGTTAACCACAATTCCAAAGGTTCTGTCCTCATATTCTAAAATCACTATATTCTCTTTTTCTAATTCTTCTTTCTGGATCGATAAAAAGCGGGAAAGATGAAGAACCGGAACCAGTTCATTTCTTAGATTCATGGTTCCTGAGGCCGAATCGTCCAAATCCGCTCTGGATTCTACGGTTTCCCGCACCAACTGCATCGGAACGATAAAGTTGGAATCGGAAGCTTTGACTAAAAATCCGTCTATGATAGCGAGAGTAAGGGGCAGACGGATCAGAAAAGAACTTCCTTTGTCCTTTGTGGATTGAATCTGCACGGAGCCTCTTAGAGATTCTATGTTTCTAAGAACTACGTCCATTCCGACACCGCGTCCCGAAAGATTGGTAACCTGTTCCATAGTGGAAAAGCCAGGTTGATAAATGAGAGAATAGATTTCCGATTCCGTAAGAATCTGATCTTTTCCTATCAGACCCTTTGCGATCGCCTTGTTTACGATTCGTTCCGCATCCAATCCCTTGCCGTCGTCTGTGATCGAAATCAAAATACTTCCCGTTCCATGACTTGCCTGGATTTGAAGTTTTCCGGCGGGAGATTTTCCTTTTCGAATTCTTTCTTCCGAAGTTTCGATTCCGTGATCAAGAGCGTTTCGAAGAATGTGAACGATCGGGTCCGCGATCTTTTCAATCACGGAACGATCGAGTTCGGTTTCTCCTCCGAAAATCTCGAGTTCAACTTGTTTATTCAGTTCTTTGGAAAGATCTCGAACTACACGTTTGTATTTTTCAAAAAGATCCGCGATCGGAACCATACGAAGACTCAACGCAAATTCCCGAATCTCACTTACGAGTCGATAGAGTGATTCCGAACTTTCGATCAACTGAGTGTCTTCGGAATCGATGATCTTTCTGCTGAGATTGGCTTCCTGTGTGATCAATTCTCCTACAAGACTGATCAGTGTATCGATCTTGGAAGAATCCACTCTCAAGGTTTTGGTCTGCATTCTCAAGGCTTCGGATTCTTTTCCATTCTCTTTTGTGGAAGAGACTTCCGATGAAAGGTCCGTTTCTATACCGGTTGTAAATAGGCCGTCTCTTAGGGTCTGAATTTCCGTCGCACTCAGCACCTTTTGAATTTCAAGCGCGGTCAGATAAGCTTCTTTTCCCAATGGAAAGTTTTTGCAATTCTCATCAAAGAGTTCGAGATCACAAAGGGGAGGGAGAATCTTTAGATAACTTCCTTCTTTTAAGAATTCGAGAGTGGAATGAATTTCCTCTCCGTTCGAAGGGGATTCATAACAAATTTCAAAACCAAGATAAGAATGTTCCGGATTGAATCCCGACCATTCCGGGATCGATTCCGGATAGATATAGAGGTGTTTGATCTTTCCCGATTGAGAAAGATATTTCAGAAACGTATAAGTGTCCATTCCCGATTCAAATAGATGAAGATTCGGAATGAGAGTAATCTGCCAGTTCGCGGAATGAGAAGGTGTTCCTGACTTAGAAACCGTTTGGGGATTTTGAGAAGAATCTTTTGTTTCGGAGAGAGGACTCGAGGAAACTTCGGAAAGTAATTTTTTCGCAAGAACGATAAGCTCCGCGTGTTTTCGTGAAGCCTTGGAATCCAGAACCAAAGTATCGCTTACGTTCTCCACCATATTTCGAATGTGATCGCAAGCCAGGAAAAGAAATTCGATTCCTTCTTTCGTGAGATTTTGTTTACCGGAACGAATCCGATCCAGAAGAGTTTCCACTTCGTGTGTGAATTTTTCGATCGGTTCGTATCCGAACATCCCCGATGTTCCCTTGATCGTGTGGATTGCTCGAAAAACCGAATGGATGTCTTCTGAACTTTTAAGATCCTTCTCTAGTACAAGAAGATTCGATTCCATAGAGGAGAGGAGTTCCAAAGACTCCGAAATGAATGTGTCCCGAACCTCGGATAAATCCATTTTTAATCCCTACCCATTCCGTATTGAAAGGAGAATTCTTTTAAGTCTTCTTTTTGAAGTTTGATCTTATCTCTTAAAAAACCGGTAAGACCGTAGAGATCGATAAGTTTTAGAACCGCGTGACTGTGATTGATAAAACGAATCGTAAATTCTTGTTTCCTCGCTTCCTTTTTAAGGGCCAAAAGAATCTGCAAACAGGAAGTATCCAACTTTGAAATTCGGGAAAGATCGATTTCAAAAATCGAATTCGGATTTTTAAAAAGACCGTCGAAGGTTTCTTTTAATTCCATTGCGTCATAGATCGTAAGTTCGCCCTCAATAAAGATCTTCAAGCCCGAAACTTGAGCGTTATCCAATCGGAAGGTCACTGATTCTTTTTTAAATTGGAATGCCATGGCTTTTAATTACGGTAAAAGTTTGTGAATCGTTTGTACGAGTTCTTCTGGTGAAAATGGTTTTGTAAGCCAAGCCCTAGCGCCTGCGGCGAGACCTTCCGTTTTGACTTCTTCTTGTGATTCCGTGGTCAACATGATGATCGGAGTGAATTTATTCTTGGGATCTTTTTTGATCTCCTTTACAAAGGTGATTCCGTCCATGTTCGGCATATTCATATCGCTGACGATGAGATCCACTTTCTCATTTTGTAATTTATCCAATCCGTCCTTTCCATCCACGGCTTCTACGATCTGAAACTCGGAATTGCTGAGATGTAGATTTAAAATTTTCCTAAAAACGGCTGAATCGTCTACGATGAGAATTCGTTTCATTCCAATCTCCTTATTGAACTAACGGTAAAAATATTTCGGCGAGCACGCAAAGACTGATATCATCGGAAGTGTGATCGTTCGCATTGTGAATAAAGAAAAGCCCGCTGTGTTTTCTTACGATATGATCCACAGCGGTGAGGCCTAATCCGAGACCGAATTTTTCCAGATGAGAAACGTTTTCGACCGGAGGATAAATTCTAAAAAACGGTTGAATAACCAGTTGTTCGAACTTTTCAGGAATTCCTCCATAGGGTCTTTCGTTCACTCGGTTTTTAAACGTGATACAAAAGTATCCTTGATTGATGTTCGCGAAGATCTCAATTGGAGCGTTATTGGAAGAATATTTGTATGCGTTGAGGAAGAGTTCTTCCAACGCCAGATTCAAAAAGGAAAGATTGACTTTAATTTTATATTCTCTTTTAAAAATCGGGAGATTGACGGTGATTCTTTTTGAAAGAAGAAACGTTTTTAATTGATCCGGAAGCTCTTTGATCTGATCCAAGACCGCGTTCGTAGAAATTATGGAAGGATCCAATTCTTTATCGATCAGATTTAAAAGTTTTTCCAAACCCAAAAGCATATTTTTAGTAATTCGATTGTTGGTAAGAAGGAGATCTAAAATTTCCTTATCTACCTTGTATTGATCCCCGTCGGGAATCTTAACGGAATCCACCATATCCAAAAGACTTGTCATCGCTCCGATTCCACTTCCTTGAGAAAGGGAAGTTTTTAGACTATAGATCGAAGTTTTTTCAAAGGATTCGCTATCGGACTTACGAATCGTTTCCTTGTATGTAAGCCATTCCAATTGACTTCGAAGTTTTTGACTTTCAATCTCGGCCAAATTTTCTTCCATTCTTTTTAGATGACAGTAGTTTAGAGCTTTCTGAAGAGTTCGGAGAAAGACGTCGGGGTAAATCGGCTTTAGAATATAATCGAAAACTCCGAGTTTCATAATCTCTATGATTTTTTCGGAACGATCGATCGCGGTTTGAACCAAAACAACTGCGTTTGGTTGAGTTTCTTTGAGCTTTATCAGAAAGGAAGCCCCGTCCATCACCGGCATCATAAGATCCAAAATAAAAAGGGAATACTTTTGATTTTCGATCATCTTCAGAGCTTCCGCGCCATTAACGGCTAACTCGTGTTTGACGCCGATCTCGTCGCAAAGACTTTCCAGGAGAATACTGTTTTCCTGCTTATCTTCAATGATCAGAACGGGATCGTTCGGAATACTATGAAGTGACGTCTTCTTTTTCAACTCGGTTTCCAAATGTTCGCTCCTTCTGAATTTCAAGTAATATCAATTTCAATTTTTCAAGGGAGAAAGGATTTTGAATCGTGTAGTCCGGAAAGAACGGAAGCAGGTCTTCCAGAAACGGAAGCGGTATATCCGCAGTGTCCAAAAGTACGAGCACCCTGTTTTTTGGTTCTTCCAATAACCAAGTTCTCAAAACCTTCACGATCCCGATGTCCTCCAAGAGGAGGTGTGTATCATATAGTAAAATTTTGTGATAATCGAGGCTTTTTTGAGGAATTGTGGAAAAATCTTCCGGAGAACGCAACGAAACGAACTTTTGAGAATTCATTGTGAAGTAACGTTCGATCGCGGAGTCGAAAATCCTTTCTCGAATCGCAATGAAGATCAAAGAAGACTTAATTCCAGCGGGATAATCCACTTCCAGATTTTCGGTCGGTTGAATATTCGCATTGGGACCCGCGTCTTCGGAAAGCACTATGTCTTTTTTCTGGAGAACAATAGGAAGAAGAATGGAGAAGGTCGTTCCGATTCCTAAACGGCTCTCGGCGGTTATAGAGCCTTCGTGAGCGTCGATGATCTTTTTTACAATGGGAAGACCCAGACCACTTCCTTCAAACTCACCTTGATTTTCACCTTTGATTTGATAGAAGGTATCGAAAATTTTCGGAAGTTCAACGTCGGCGATACCGATCCCGGTGTCCTTTACGATAATCTCATATTCCGAATCCGTTTTTCTAAGACTTACAAAAACTTCTCCCGGAGGTCGTGTAAACTTGATCGAATTTCCAATGAGATTTAAGAGAACTTGTCGAATCCGTTTCGGATCTCCGTTCATTTCATACTCGTCCGAGTCCGAGTCCGAGTCCGAGTCCGAGTCCGAGTCCGATAGAACTTCGAAAGAGATCGTTATTCTTTTGGTAATCGCTTCCCCCAGAATGATTTCAATTGAAGTAGAGATCAGGTTCTTAAGATCAAACTCGGAACGATTCAAAAATAATTTTCCGGCTTCGATTCTAGATACGTCTAAAATATCGTTGATGATATTGAGAAGATGAACTCCGGAATGAAAGATTAAGTCTTTGTATTTGTTTTCTTTTTCCATTTCATCGGGCAATTGCATCAGTCTCGAAAAGCCGATGATGGAATTTAAGGGAGTTCTCAATTCATGACTCATGTTTGCTAAAAATTCGGACTTAGTCCTGCTTGCTTTTTCGGCTTTTTCTTTTTGCAAAATCAACTCTTCGGTCCTTTCTTGGACGAGAACTTCTAATCTTTCCCTGTGGATTTTTAATTCTTCTAATATATTTTTTCTTTCCAAGAATACGCTTATCAGATCGATAAAGGTCCGAATCGTAAAAATTTCCTCTTTCACCACTTGTGTAGTTTTAAAATTTTCGAATCCCGCAAAACCGAACCATTCGTTGGATACAAAAAGAGGAATCAAAGTGATGGATTGGATCTGTCTTTGATCAAAAAAACTTATTTCCAACTCGGGAAAGTCTCGAATCGTACCTTGTATATAGCCGCCCGTGGAAAATATTTTTTTCCAACGCGCGTGATTTTTTGCATAGGAGATGAGTTTTGTAAGAGGAGTTTTGGTGGATTCTATGGAAGGATCGACTACTTCTAAAAAGAGTTCGGCCTCGTCCTGGCTTTCCGTGTTTCTAAAAAGATAAAGTCTTTCCGAATCGACAAAGACCAAAAACTGTTCCATCGCATATTTTAGAATTTTTAGTTCCGTGGACGTAGAGAGAAGAATCTGCGTGGCCGCGGTAATTCCCATCTCCAAACGAAGACGCCTCGTTGCAAATTCTCCTTTTCTGACCCTTTCGGTAATGTCCCTTTGGATCGATATATAATAGAGTATGTCTCCGTTTGCGTCTCGAATCGCCGATATATGCCACTCTACGTTGTAGGAACTCCCATCCTTTTTGTAGTTGATCGTTTCTCCCGAAAAATCGTTTCCCGATCGGAGAGCCCGTTTGAGATCTCCCATCAGCTTTCGATTGGTCAGCGGTCCTTGCAGGATACGAGGAGTTTCACCGATTAGCTCTTGTAAAGAATATCCGGTCATTTTACAAAAAGCTGGATTTGCAAAAATGATTTTAGGACCGGGAAAATCCAAAAGAGAATCCGTAACAAGGATCGAATCTGAAATCTGGTTAACCAGAATTTCATAAAGTTCCTGCGAAAGCTCAAAATTTTTCGGATCGCGTTCCACGGCCCGCAAACATCTCTAAAGTTATAAAAAGATCAATACTTTTCTTTTTTCAGATTCTAAGATGGAATATTAAAGAAGTAAAAAATACTTAAATTAGAAGTTCCCATTGTATACAAAATGCACCCCTCAAGGAATGCATTTTGATAAAGGAGGAAATAAATTTTCTATGTCACCTACGGATTTGATTCCTTAGGCGAGCAAGTTGGTAGGAAGTTTAAAATTCATCGAGTCTTCTCTGGATCCGGGAAACAAATCCACGACTGCGTTTGGATAGAATGTTTTTAATTTAGAAATTATTTCGTCAACGAGGACCTGAGGTGTGGACGCACCCGCGGTCAGGCCTAAAATGGTAATTTCATTATTTTGAATATACTCTTTTGAAAGATCGTCAGCCCCGGTCACCTTAAAGGAGTGCGGTTTGGATTTCTGAGCGAGTTGTAAAAGCCGCAAAGAATTCGAACTATTATCCGCTCCGATTACGAGCATCGCGTCAATTTTTTCCATCATTTCGGAAACTGCTTCCTGTCTTTCCGTAGTCGCATAACAAATATCATCCTTTGCCGGATGTTCCACAAAGGGAAAAGTTTTTGCGATTTGATCGACTACGTTTCTTGTGTCCGCAACTGACAAAGTCGTTTGCATCAAATAAGTGAGCGGTTTTTTAGGATCGATTTTTTCTTTGAGTTGAATCACGTCCTCGGCGGATTCTACAAGAAACATTTCCGCTTCTCCCATCGTCCCGATCGCTTCGTCGTGTCCCTCGTGTCCGATATAGATGATCTGATGTGTGTCCTTGATTCTTCTCGCCTTACGATGAACCCGAGTTACAAGCGGACAGGTTGCGTCTCCGATCTTCATACCTCGATTTTTTGCGGCTTCGACGACCGAAGGCGAGACCCCATGAGCGGAGAATACGACTGTGGCTCCGTCCGGAGCTTCTTCGAGTTCGTTGATAAATAAAATTCCTCTTTTTTTCATGTCTTCCACAACTCTTCGATTGTGAACGATCTCTTTACGAACGTAGATTTGCTCCGCCGCGTTCGCCTGAACCTGTTCCACGTAAGAAATCGCATACTTTACACCGGCGCAAAATCCTCTGGGGTTGGCTAAATAGATCTTTTCTAACATGATAACTCCGTTCGATTACCATTCTTCGAAACCGCCAGCGAGCAAAGAATCAAAAAATATCCTCTCACATCTCGTTTTTCCACTGCAAAGAAGGAAGAGATGAAACGCTCTCTGAACTCAGGGCGTCTCGCTTCTACAGTCGCTCGACGGACCCACGCTAACTCGGCGAACGCCTTTCTATTGGCGCGGGGACATAGTAGGTTTAATGAGGAAGAGATTTTTATCTTAGAATCTTATAAAAAAGACCGTTATCGGATTTCTCAGAAGGGTCGATTGATTCTTTGAAAAGGTCAAGGAAGACCTTTGAAAAATCATTACCCCCTAAGTTAGGGAATCGGATTCAAGGAGGAACCGAATGATTATCAACCATAATATCAGTGCCATTTTCGCACACAGAACATTGAAGTTCAATAGCGAAAACATGGGTAAGGACATCGAGAAGTTGTCCTCCGGAATGAGAATCAACCGTGCAGGTGACGACGCTTCCGGTCTTGCAGTGTCCGAAAAAATGAGAACCCAGATTCTGGGCCTCAGAAGAGCGGAAATGAACACTGAAGATGGTATGTCTCTAATCCAGACTACTGAAGGATATCTCCAGGAAACTCATGAGATCGTTCAAAGAATCCGCGTATTGGCTGTTCAGGCTGCTAACGGTATTTATACCGAAGAAGACAGACAACAGATCCAAGTGGAAGTTTCCCAGTTGGTCGATGAGATCGACCGGATCGCTTCTCAAGCCGAATTCAACAAAATGAAACTCCTTACGGGAGCTTTTGCAAGGTTGAATCCGACTGCGAGTATGTGGTTTCACATGGGTGCAAACATGCACCAGAGAGAAAGAGTTTACATTGAAACGATGAATACGGCGGCATTGGGTCTTAGAAACCCGACCGTTTTAACGTTTATTTCTCTTTCTACTGCCGGCAAGGCTAACTCAGTGATCGGATTGGCTGACGATGCGCTTCGTTCCATCTCTAAACAGAGAGCGGACTTAGGTGCGTATTACAACCGTCTGGAACACGCCGCTAAGGGTCTCATGAACGCTTATGAGAACATCCAGGCTGCGGAATCCAGAATCCGTGACACCGATATGGCTGAGCAAATGACCAGCTTCACGCGTTATCAGATCCTGACTCAGGCTGCTACCGCAATGCTGGCTCAGGCCAATATGAAACCGCAAACGGTTCTCCAGTTACTGAAGTAACCGTTTCTTCCGGCTGAAAGACTCTAATTTCAGTCGGAAGCGTTAAGCAATCGCCGGAAAAGAACGATATCTAAAATGGATTTATAATTCCCGTTATAAATCGCCGTACGACTCTGAAGCCCGGGTGTTCGATAAGAATCTCCGGGCTTTTTTTCTTTCCTTTCTTGAGTTCCTCGAGTCCAATGGACAAGATGGAAACGATTCGTAAATGGAGTGGGGGGCTTTTCCTTTTTGGAATTGCGTTTAATCTTCTCTGCGCCTCTTGGATGAATCTTTCCGGAGTCTGTCCGATCGGTATTTCGAATTTGATCGGTACCGTATCTGCAGATTCTACTCCTCCTTGTCATAAAGAATCTTCGAACTCGACTTCTTCCGATTCTTCCGCACCTTGTTGTTCTTCCGAAGTTGTAAAGGCGGATTCTTCCATTGAGTTTCGATTTGAAACTCAGAACTTCTTTGCAACTCATGTGATTCTTGTTTTGTTTTTACTGCCTCCGGATTCGATTCTAAATCCTAGGGGCCAAAATATCGATTCGGACCGTCGTCATAGTGCCTCTCTTTCCGATCTCAAAAATCCAATCTCCTTACTTCAAGTTTTTCTAATTTAATCCGACTCATTCTTCTTCTTTTTTAAAAAATTAGGAGGAACCTATGAGTTCTCTACGCATTTATTTTACGATTTTTCTATTTTCTCTTTCCCTTCCCATTTTGGGAGAAGGAAAAGACGTGCATACGGTTTTAGAACTGATTGCAAAAGAACATCCCGAAGCAAAGTCTCTCGGTCACCTAACACACGCGCACCAATCGCATACGGAAGCGACCGGTATTCTTCCCGATCCGAAGATCGGTGTCGCCTATCGTAACTTTCCCACAAGAAACGGTTACGCACTCAACGACAGACCTCTGGATACGCCTACGATGACCGGAGTTGAGTTTTCTCTTTCTCAAGAATTTCCGTTTCCGGGAAAGTTAGGCGCCGAGCAAAAAATTTCCAAATATATGGAGAAAGAAGCGGGTTTTAGTTATCTCTCCGGAATCAATCGACTTTTGGGAGATCTTCTCTCCAAGCTCAATCGATATCAAAGACTTCAGAGCAAAAAGAACTTAAACGGAAAGATTGTGCAAATTCTTTCGGCGCAGAAGAATATCTCGGAAAGTTATTATTCTTCCGGAAATATTTCCCTCGCGGGAAGCCTCAAGGCCACGGTAGCAAAAACTGAGTCCTTTGAAAAAGAAACGGAATACAATACAAATCTAAAAGACCTTTCTTCTCAATTGAGTTACTTTCAAATCCAAGAGAGGCTCTCCTTTCACGATCTTTCTTCTTTGAATCTCGAAGACTACTTTAAAGAAAATGAATCTAAAATTCTAGGCTTAAAGGATTCTTTAGAAAAGGCCGCGAGTTCAAATCCGGAATACAAATCCTTTCTCACCGGTGAAAAAAGACTCAAAGAATCGGCCAAACTCAGTAAACTTTCTCTTCTTCCTCAAACCGAAGTTTTTGTTTCGTACATGAATCGTAGAAATCAAAATTTCGCGATCGATCGTGGACCGTTGAACTATCAATTGATGGATACGACGGAATACAGAGGCGACCTTTTTAGCTTCGGTGTGAATTTAAGAATTCCAGTTTGGTCAGCACTCAAATGGGAAAGTATTACGGGCCAGTATGAAAGGGAAGCGGACGCGGGAAAAGAATCCGCAGAGAAGGTGAAGATGCAGGTGATCTCGGAATTAAATCGTAACGTAGAACTGATCCGTGGTTACGAGAAGCAGATTGAAATTCTCGAGAAAAGATTGATTCCCGAATTGGAAAGGGTCGTTCGAGCCAACGCTTCTTTGTATGTTCCCGGAAAGGCGAGTCCGCAAGATATTCTGATGACTCAAGTGGAAGTGATCAACGCTCAAATTCGTAAGGAAGATCTGATAGAAAGGAAAAACGAATCGATCTTAAACGTACTTCGAATCCTGAGTCAAATTTATTCCGAACCAAACGATGGAACCCATTCCGGTCATGGAGAAGAAGGAGCTCGTCTATGAAATTCTCGTTTCGCTTTGCAGTCACGGTTATCCTGATCCTCGTTTTTGCCTGGAACTGCGCTAAAGAAAAGGAAATTTATTATTGCCCGATGCACCCGACGTATACTTCCGATCGTCCCGGGACCTGTCCCATCTGCAATATGGATCTGGTCAAAAGGACAAAAGGAGAGCATGAGGATCATAATACAAGTTCACCGAATTCTAATATAGAATCTTCGACAAAAGAAGATCACAATTCTCACGATCCAAAAAGTAGCGAAAATGCAGCTTCCGCATTGGAACTTTCGCTTTCCTTAGAAAAACAACAATCCATCGGTATCAAAACAGATCTGGTTCTAAAAAGGGATCTGACAAAAAAGATCTCAGCGTATTCTACGGTTGCTTATGATCCCGAGTTATACACGGCTTTGACGGAGTATAAGGAGATGCTTCGTTCTCGAGAATTTTTCTTGGATGCGGGCTCCGCAATAGGAGGTCAAAATCTTCAAATCCGTTTGCGACAGTTAGGTCTTTCCACGGATCAGATTCGACTTTGGACTTCCGGTAAAAGAGATCCATCGGAACTCATATTGGGTGGAAAATCAGGAAGAGCTCATATCTATTCCCAGATCTACGAATCGGATTTCTCATCGGTTCATGTCGGTTTAAAAATTTTGTTCAAGACCAACGTTTATCCGGACGTGATCTTTCCGGGAACGATTCGAAGTATCGATACGATCCTGGATAAGAACAGTAGAACCCTTCGTCTGCGAAGCGAAGTGGAAGACGGGCGACAAAAACTCAAACCACAAATGTTTGGAGATCTGGAAATTCAGATTCCTCTAAAACAAACGTTGAGCGTGCCGACTTCCGCGATTTTAGATACGGGAACTCATAAAGTCGTTTATGTTCAAACGGGACCGGATCGTTTTTTGGCGACTCAGGTCAAGACCGGATTGAGTATCGGAGCTTGGACCGAAATCAAAGAAGGATTGAAGGAAGGGGAAAGGGTTGTCTCCGAATCCACGTTCCTAATCGATTCCGAAGCAAGAATCCGCTTTGGCTCCGCGTTACACAATCATTGAGGTCGTCATGATTCAGAACATCATTCGTTTTTCAGTAAATCATAAATTTCTAATTCTTTTGGTAACGATCGGACTTCTTTTAGGATCCGTCATCTCTCTAAAGAACATTCCATTGGACGCGATTCCCGATCTTTCGGATACGCAGGTAATCGTATATTCCCGATGGGATCGAAGCCCCGATATCTTAGAAGACCAGGTAACGTATCCGATCATCACTTCTCTTCTGGGAGCTCCTAAGATCAAGGCGGTTCGTGGATTTTCAGATTTTGGATTTTCCTATGTTTATGTGATCTTTCAAGATGGAACGGATATCTACTGGGCCAGATCCCGTGTGCTCGAATATTTAACGCGGATTCAATCGAATCTTCCGGCCGGAGTGAAGATAGAATTGGGTCCGGACGCGAGTTCGGTGGGTTGGGTCTATCAGTATGCGCTGACCGATACGACCGGAAATTCTTCTCTTTCCGATCTTAGAACCTATCAGGATTTCAAACTCAAATTCTTACTCAACGCGGTGCCGGGAGTCTCCGAAGTGGCATCGATTGGGGGATTTAAAAAACAATACCAGATTACACTTCAACCAAACGCTTTACGTTCCTATAATGTAGATTTCGAAACTTTGATCCGAAAAATACGAGAAAGTAACCAGGAAACAGGCGGCAGACTCGTAGAACTTTCCGGAGCCGAGTTTATGGTCCGGGGAAGGGGATATCTTTCTTCCATCGAGGACATCGAAAACATATCCTTAGGAACGGATCTGAACGGAACTCCTATTCTTGTAAAAAACGTAGCAACGGTTTCATTGGGTCCGGATCTGAGACGAGGAATCGCGGACTTAAACGGAGAAGGAGACGTGGTCGGCGGGACGATTGTTATGCGACACGGAGAAAACGCGTTAAACGTCATAGATCGCCTCAAAACCAAAATAGAATCGATCCGAAAAAACCTGCCAAACGGAACAGAGCTCGTAACGACCTACGATCGATCGGAACTGATCGAACACGCGATCTCCACACTTCGATGGAAGTTGATCGAAGAGATGTTGATCGTATCCGCCGTAATCCTTTTGTTTCTCTGGCATTTTCCTTCGGCGATCATTCCGATCCTAACGATTCCAATCAGCGTTCTCATTACGTTTATTCCGATGTATCTTTTGGATATCAACGCAAACCTCATGTCTCTTTCCGGAATGGCGATTTCCATCGGAGTCCTCGTCGACGGGGCCATCGTAGAAGTTGAAAATGCGTATAAGAAATTAGAAGAATGGGAAACCTCCGGAAGAATCGGGGACTATCACCAAGTCCGATTGGAAGCCCTTTTGGAAGTCGGCCCCTCCGTTTTCTTTTCTTTGCTCGTCATCGCGGTCGCGTTTTTTCCCGTATTCGCGCTCGTGGATCAAGAGGGGAGGTTATTTAAACCTTTAGCATATTCAAAAAACATTGCAATGGCGGTCGCGGCCTTACTTGCCATCACTTTGGATCCTGCCTTTCGAATGCTTTTTACAAGGATGGATCCCTTTGTTTTTAAGAGCACATTGATTTCTAAGATGGCAACGAGTCTTTTTGTGGGAAAATACTATCCGGAAGAAAAACATCCTGTCAGTAAAATTCTGTTTCACTTTTACGGACCGGCCTGCCGCTGGGTTTTACACAATCCTAAGAAGACGATCTCCACCGGACTTATCTTGGTGATCCTAACGATACCGGTTTACTTGAGTTTAGGATCCGAGTTCATGCCTCCGCTTGACGAAGAATCCCTTTTGTACATGCCCACCACGTTACCCGGAATCGGAGTGGCCGAAGCTGAAAAACTAATGACCGCGATGGATAAAAAATTAAAATCCATTCCCGAAGTCAAAAGGGTTTTTGGAAAATCGGGGCGCTCGGACACTGCAACGGACTCGGCCCCGTTTTCCATGATGGAAACCGTAGTTCTTCTACATCCAAAAGAAGAATGGAGAAGGGCGGATCGATTCTATTCTTCTTGGCCTCGAATTCTACAATGGCCTTTTCTTCCGTTCACATCGGAAAGAGTTACCAAAGAAGAATTGGTCGCGATCCTCAATCAAGAGATGCAATTTCCCGGAGCCACTAACGCCTGGACGATGCCGATCAAAGCAAGAATCGATATGTTGAGCACGGGAATGCGGACTCCTATCGGAATCAAGGTATTAGGAGCCTCTTTAGAAGAAATCGAAAGGATCGGAGTTTCCATCGAATCTCTTCTAAAAACCGTTCCGGAAACGAGAAGTGTCTTCGCTGAAAGAACCGCGGGAGGTTATTATCTCGATGTCGAATTAAAACGAACTAGTTTAGCAAGGTATAATATATCCGTAGACGCGGCCCAACAAATCGTGGTCTCCGCGATAGGCGGAGAATCGATCACACAAACGATAGAAGGAAGAGAAAGATTTTCTGTCAATCTTCGTTATCCGAGAGAGTTAAGAGATTCCGTAGAAAAGATGAAAACGATTCTGGTTCCGACCGCGACCTTTGGACATATTCCGTTAAGCGAAATCGCGGACATTCGGGTCAAAACAGGTCCTTCTATGATCCGGGACGAAAATGGATTTTTGGCTGGATACATCTACGTAGATCCGTCGACTACTGACATCGGCGGTTACGTGGATCGAGCCAAAAAAATCGTCTCCGAAAAAATTCTTCTTCCGAGCGGATATTCGATAGAATGGAGCGGTCAATATGAAAATATGATTCGTGTTCGGGAGAGAATGAAATACGTCCTCCCACTTACGATTTTTATTATATTCCTTTTATTGTATGCAAATACAAAGTCGTATGCAAAAACATTGATCATTCTTCTTGCGGTTCCTTTTTCTTTGATCGGGGCGATCGGTCTTTTGTATATCCTTGACTATCATATCTCGGTTGCGGTCTGGGTGGGAATGATCGCACTCATGGGATTGGATGCGGAAACGGGAGTTTTTATGCTTCTTTATTTGGATCTTTCTTATGAAGACGCAAAGAAAAAGGGAAAACTGCGCAACCAAGAAGAATGGATAGACGCAGTATTACACGGAGCCGTCCATCGGGTGCGTCCTAAGATCATGACGGTGCTCGCCGCCATGATGGGTTTGATGCCGATCCTTTGGTCCCAGAGTACTGGTTCGGATGTAATGAAACGAATCGCGGCTCCGATGGTCGGCGGTCTTGTGACGAGTTTTATCTTAGAATTGCTGGTCTATCCTCCGATCTATCTGCTCTGGAAACAAGGAACACTTTCCTCTCTTCTTAAATTCGGAAATCCGAAGGAACAAAGCGGACTCCGAATGGAATCATACTTCCCGGAAACGGAAAAGTTTATTCAGAATGAGGAAGAAACCTCGGATTCGAAAACTGAAAATCTTGTAAGCGAAAATAAAAATCGAAAGAGAAAACATACAAAGAAGGAAAAACCATGATTCAAAAGACAATTCAAATTCTTATCTTAATCGGATTCTTGTCCGCGGCCGCATTGTCTGCGCACGAACACGAAGGCGATCACAAGGATCACAAAGATTCCATGGATAAACACCATGAACACGGAAAAGACGGGGATCATTCCAAACACAAGGAATCCGGGAAAGGAAAAGAAAAACATTCCGGAAAGGAGCACGATCATTCTAAGATGAAAGAATCGAAAGGAAAGAAGTAGAAAGCGACCTGCGAAAGCAGAAGGTTTCTTTAGAAGAAGTTTTGAAAACAAAAAAGCCGCCCGAAGGGCGGCTTTGAAACGTAAATTCAAATCAAAATTGTTTAACCGAATCTGTCGCTTAACAATTTCACTACCTGATCCGGTCTCATGTTCGCCTGAGCCAACATAGCAGAACCACTCTTGGTAAGAATTTGGTTTCTTGTATAATCAACGATCTGCTCCGCCATATCCGCGTCCCTTACACGGCTTTCTGCAGCGACCATATTCACGTAACTGGATTGTAGTCCTTGAGAAGTAATTTCCAAACGATTGTAGTAAGCTCCAAGATCGGCCCTTTGCTGATTTACTTTGGAAATCGCCGTGTCCAAAATTCCGATCATCGCGTTCGCGCTGGCCGGAGAGGAGAGGGCTTGTTTTTTTCCATTTGTCATCAATTGCAAACCGGTTGCGTTCATCGAATCGATAAAGATATCCAGTTTTTCGTTCTGGTTTGGACCAACCTGAAGTTGAATCGGCTTATTCGATTGTTTGGAATGATCGCCCGAAAGAGGTTTGATTCGATTGAACTCGGCGGATTTTCCGATTCTATCCACTTCCTCGATCAATTGATCGACTTCCAGTTGAACCAGTTTACGGTCTTCGTTGGAATAGATTCCATTTGAAGTTTGGATGGAAAGCTCTCTGAGCCTCTGCAGAATGTTGTTCACCTGTTCGAGAGTTCCTTCCGTAACCTGAATAAAGGAAACCCCGTCCATAACGTTTCGTTCTGCTTGCGCGAGACCGCGGATCTGAGTCCGCATCTTTTCGGACATGGCAAAACCCAAGGCGTCGTCTCCGGCACGATTGATTCGTTGCCCGGTGGAGAGTTTCTCCATGGTCTTATCCAATTCTTTATTCACGCTCTTCAGTACATTATTTGTACGGAGCGCGCTTATGTTGTGATTGATGATCATTGTCACAACCTCCCTGTATCGTGTTGCCCGGATCCGTCCGGGCCGAAGTTTGGGGCAGAAGCCTGCCTTTGTTTATCCACTGCGAACTTCCACTCTGTTTGGAACGGAGGTGAAAGTTTTTATATTTTTTTCCTAAAGTCTTGTCCAGAGGGAGCCGAACTTAAGTTTAGGGAAGTTTTGTCAAAATATTACACACAACCCTCCTTGAAAGCAACTCTTTTCCTTTTCCTCCCAAAAAAATCCTTTCCTTTCCATCGCGTTTTCTGAATGTTTTGATCGTATTTTGTCTCATCCTCGAATTGAGGATTTCGGAAACGAGTTTAAGAATTATGAAAATTTATACAAAGAAAGGGGACTTCGGTCAGACGTCCCTGGCGACAGGAGCTAAGGTTCCCAAATCCGATCGAAGAGTGGAATTGTATGGAACAGCCGATGAACTCAATTCTACAATTGGGGTCATAAAGTCTTTTTTGTCCGATGGAAGCGCTCTCCATTCTCCCTTGGAAACGATTCAGAACTTGCTTTTCGAGCTCGGATCCGAACTGGCCGGCTTCCGTCCCAAAGAAGAATCCTGCATTTTAGAAGAGGACATTTCGTTCCTGGAAAAGCAGATCGATCAGATGCAGGAAAAATTAACTCCGCTAAAAAAGTTTATTCTCCCGGGTGGAACAAAGGCTTCTTCCTTCTTACATATTTCAAGAACGGTTTCGAGAAGACTGGAAAGAGAAATGGTCCGTTATAAGGAAGAGGGACTGGAAATTCTTTCTCCTCCGATGATTTTTATGAATCGCCTCTCCGATTATTTTTTTGTCGCTGCGCGTTATGCGAACTTAGAGGAAAATATTCAGGAACCGACATGGACCTCCAGAGCAAAAGCTTAAGTTCTCATCCGAAATCGCTTTCGATTCTTTTTCTAACGGAAACCTGGGAGCGCTTTAGTTTTTACGGAATGCGGGCCTTGCTTGTTCTGTTTCTTACAAAAGTGTTTCACTATTCGGATCCGGTTGCACAAGATATCTATGGATATTATATCGGACTCGTCTATCTCACTCCTTTGATCGGCGGATATCTCGCTGATCGATATCTCGGCTTTAAAGTATCGATCTATCTCGGAACTACCCTTATGATGTTTGGTCATTTGAGCCTCGCCTTTGAAACAAAACCGTTTTTCTTTTTAGGACTCGCGTTACTCATCATCGGAGTCGGTTTTTTTAAACCGAATATATCGACGGTCATGGGAAGAATTTACGAAGAAGAAAACAAGAATCACATGAAAGATTCCGGTTTTACGATTTTCTATATGGGAATCAATCTCGGAGGTTTTTTAGGTCCGATCTTTTGCGGATACTTTAGCGCTGCCTTCGGTTGGGGATACGGTTTTGGAGTCGCGGCCTTCGGGGTCTTTTTTGGAATTCTGGTTTTTCTTTTTGGCCAAAGAATGATTCCCAAAAGTGTATTTGAACCTGGTAAAAAAAATCAACTGAACCAATCGGGAACGCCAGTTTCTCTTACCAAAGAAGAAAAGGAAAGAGTCGCGGTAATTTTTATCTTTGCTACGTTTATGATCATCTTCTGGGGAGTCTTTGAACAAATCGGATCTTCGATGAATCTTTTTATCGATCGTCACGTGGACCGCAATTTATTTGGATACGAAATTCCGACGCCGCTCTTTCAATCTCTGAATCCGCTTTTGATTCTTCTTTTTGCTCCTTTAGTTGCATCGTTTTGGACGGCACTTTCGAAACGAGATCTAAAACCCGATACTTCTACCAGATTTGCCTATGGCTTCCTCATCTTAAGTCTTGGATATCTGACCTTGATCGGGGCTACGTATGACTTTCGACCTGGGAGTAAAATTTCAGCTCTCTGGCTTCTTCTCATGGTGGCTCTTATAACGATTGGAGAATTGTTTACTTCTCCCGTAGGTTTATCCCTTGTAACAAAACTTGCCCCCACTCATCTGGGAGGTTTTTTGATGGGGATTTGGTTTATCTCCAGTTTTTTTGGAGGTATTCTTACCGGAAAGTTAGGCGGGCTTATGAGCACGGATAGTTTTCCTTCTTTTTTCGGTATGTTTGCGGGACTGGCATTTATCGGAAGTCTGATTCTTTATTTGGCAAGAAAGAAGTTTCAAGCGTGGATGCACGGCGGAGATTTGTAAGGTTCGATTGTTCCTTAACGTTTTTAATATATTAGGAGATTCTTATGTTTAGAATTTTATTTACGATCTGGATTCTTTTTTTATTTCAAACCGGAATTTCCGCGGATCCGTTTTCCGATCTTCTCAAGGAAGATTTTGAAACCGGTCAAACACTCCTAATTAAGAATTCGGTCTTTCAAAAATTGGGCGGAAAATCCAAGGATCCAAAGGTGATAGAAATTACAAAGAATACGATTCCGTGGGCTATCATGGAAGGTTTGGCGCCGGACGCGGTTGCGGACCTAATCGTAAATCAATACTACGTTTCTCTTTCAGGAATGCGTTTTACCGAATCCGAAGACGCGATTCCAGCTCTGGCAAAACAAAAACTTTCTGAAAAAGATTTTGTTTTGGTTTCGCTCTTTGTCAAAGAAACCGATCAAGCAGGAATCCGAGAAGAAATCAGAAACGTGTTTCTTTCGACGGCTCTCAAGTCTCGTTGGGACGGCTTTTCTATCCTTGCAGGAGGAAGGGCTTTGATTGCCGGAAAGTATGCGGGAATTCCGGAAAATAGATTGGCTTCACGGGTTCTAAGTCTCCTTCCTACCAAGGGTGGATCTTCTTCTTTTGAAAAAACGGATTCTGCATTTCGCCAAGCGATTTTTTTCAATCCGACAAATGATCGTTATACGCTGGCTTCCGATCTTCTTTCTCAATTGAAAACTCTTCATTCCGGAACAAAAAGTAAATCCTTGGATACTTGGACCGCGTCGATCGCAACGGCACGCACATTGGACAGCGGATTAAACTCTGCCGGTGAGATTGTAATTGGAGACAGACCAAAATTCGGTTTTGAAGAAAATATTCCGGAACCTCCTTTAGTTCCCGAGGTAGAACCCGATGCTCCCGTAGTTCCTGGAAAAGCCGATTGGGAAGTATTACGTTCTTCGAATTTACTTTCCGTCATTAAGGAATGGCAGGGGACTCCATATTATTGGGGAGGAACTTCTAAAAAAGGAGTCGATTGTTCGGGGTTTACGTTTAGTTCGTTAACGGATTCTCGAGTGGGAGTTCCGGCAAAAATCGTTCCTCGCCTGGGAAGAGATCAGGCGAAATCAGGAAGTCATGTTTCTCATGAAAATCTACAAGCTGGCGACCTAATTTTCTTTTCGGCTTCTCCCAATCAGAGTAAGATTACGCACGTCGGGCTTGTGATTTCAGATAAAGAATTTTCTCATGCTTCTTCAACGAGGGGAGTTGTAATCGATAAGATTTCTATGAAATGGTGGATCGATCGTTACGTGACTTCGAGAAGGGTATTTAAGAAGGTGAGTCCTTAAGTTTCTTTTAAAGTTTCACCCTCTCGTGAACGAATTGAATTTGATAAAGTGAAACCCAGCCTATGTTTGCAGATTTAGTTTAAAATGAACGATACTCCTGCTTATAAAAAGCGTATATCTCTTTATCGGTAAACCCCCGGAGCATTGCTTTAAAAACGTAACGTCGTTTCGGTTGATATTCAATTCGTTTTTTAAGAATTAAAACCAGTCTCGATAATCTAAAATTGAGAAAAGATGAGACGGTTCGCTTTCTAAACTCCGACTGATTCTATTTTTTGGAAAATCGACGTGGAGGATATATCTGTAATTCCTGTGAAATGTGGGAGCTCCCTCATTCATTATATTCACGATAGAACTTCCAACTCCAATTTCATCCAACCACAGCAGATAATTAAAAAGATAACAACGGGACACGCCATGAGTCTGCGCGAGAACTCCAAGCAAAGTCCAACTAGCCTTTCCCACACGAACATTCATCCGTTTCATTTTAGATCTTCCCGTGCTAGGTTGATACAAAGTCTTTCCCGCATTCTTACCCAGACGTTTTATGGAAGTCAGGTATTTTCCATATCTTATCAAAAGGATCGGGATTCTTCTTGAAAGCGTTCTCTTTTCTTTTTCTTCCAAGCGAGATAAGGTCGAATCCGGTATAAGTAAAGTGACAACTTCCGTTTTGTTTTCATTGAAAATGGAACGAATCTCGTGTTCTGAATTTAAAAGTAATGTGCCCATGCACAAAACGGTTCCTTCTCTTTTCTCTTCGTGCTGGATTGAAGCAAAAAAATTAAATTCTTCCCAAAAAAAATCAATCTTCCGTCGCGAATTTGCGTTGGGCCGGCCACCGCTCAAAATCTCAATCTCGGGTTCTACATTCCAAAAACTTTCTATCGACGAGAGAAATTATTAAAAGCTTCTCGGGGAAGAATAGCTGGAAAAACGGACTTAGGAGAGAAAGGTTAGAGATATATTAAGAAAACAGAAACTATCAAATCGTTTCGAGTTTCAAAAACGTAAAATTCATTCCTTTAGATTGAGTTCTTCCACAATCTCCAAAAGAATTTTTGTTTTTTCCATAGGATTCGGATCGACTAAAATTTCCTGCTTTTTAGAAAATTTGAAATTGAGAATGGAAGCGATAAAATCGATGGGAAAGGGATGCGTTATGAGTTCATTCATTCTCAAAATCAGATCCTCTCCTGCGCCCTCTGAAAGAAGAATTCTTTTGGTCATAAAGAGAAGTCTTTCGAAAATTTTCTTAAAGTCTTCGTCCTTTAGATATTCAAAATCGGGTTCGATCTTTTCGATCCTTGCGACCCGAAATGGTTCTACGGTTTCATAGTCTATGAGTTTTGCGATTCCTTTGCCTTCTAGGAGAATATTGGATCTTCCGTCGGGAAGCGGATCTCTTCGAATGATCTTTCCCCAGCCAAAAACGGTTTCGATTTCCGGATGTTTCGAAGGAGCTCTGGATTTCGCGGGAAGAATCGGAGCCACAGCCAATTCCTCTCCGGATTCCATACAATAATCCAACATCAGCCTGTATCGGGGTTCGAAGATATGTAGAGGTAAGTAAGTCCCAGGGAATAGAATGATTTCCGGCAAAGGAAAGATAGGGACAGTAGTAGTTGACACGGGAAGGATACTATAGCTGCTTAGAGAGAAACCGTAAATCAAAATCCAAAGGCTTGGTAGAATTTGTATTATCTGGACCGAAATCGTTTTCAAACTTCCACAGAAAAACTAAAAGACTTAAGAATCATCGTAATCGGTGATTTTATTTTGGACGAATATCTCATCGGCGAGGTAAACCGAATTTCTCCGGAAGCTCCAGTGCCCGTTGTCTGGGTGAGAAAGGAAAAGATTACTTTAGGAGGAGCCGGGAACGTAGTTAAAAACTTATCGACTTTAGGCGTCAAATCGGTAATCCTTGGAAGAGCCGGAAAAGACGAAAAAGCAAAGAGTCTTTTAGAACTTCTTTCCAACGAAAACACAGACCGAGAAAAAAACTTTCTTCTTCAATCCGAAGAGGTTCCGACGATTCTCAAGACAAGGGTGATCGCGGGTCACCAACAAGTTTGCAGAATCGACAAAGAAGAATTAAAGCCGATCACAAAAAAAGAAGAAGACCTTCTCATCCAAGCATTCTTAGATAGAATCGATTCTTCCGACGCAGTCATTCTTTCCGATTACGATAAGGGAACCTTGACTCCGAGACTCATTCAAGAAATTTCAAGAATCTGTTTGGATAAGAAAAAGATAGTTACGGTCGATCCTCAGGTGAGTCATTTTTTTCTCTACAAAGGCGTGAGCATTCTCACTCCGAATCATCACGAGGCGGGAAAGGCGATCGGAAAAAAACTCGAGACGGATTCCGAAATTCTTCAAGCAGCGCAAGAAATCACCGAAAAACTTTCTTCTCCTTCTCTTATGATCACGAGAGGTGAAAAGGGAATGAGTTTATATCTGACTTCCAAAGAAGAAATCTTTCACATTCCTACCGTCGCCAGAGAAGTCTTCGACGTAACAGGAGCCGGGGACACCGTGATCAGCGCTTACACCGCTTATCACGCGGCGGGACTCAATGAGCTAGACGCAAGTGTAGTCTCCAACGCCGCCGCGGGAGTCGTCGTCGGAAAACTCGGAGCCGAAACCGTAACTCCGGAAGAATTAAAAACTTCTCTTCAAACGATGGGAACCTTTCAGGGTTAGAATATGGATTTGAAAAATCATATCGTTCCTTGGGAAAAAGTTGCTTCCTTTTCCGATCAAATTCGAAATTCTAAAAAAATCGTTTTTACAAACGGATGTTTTGATCTCGTTCATCGTGGACATATCACTTATCTTTCGCAAGCAAAAGAACTCGGAGATTTTCTCTGGATCGGACTGAACGGGGACTCATCCGTAAAAAGGCTCAAAGGAGATCATAGACCCGTCGTTTCCGAAGAAGATCGAGCCATTCTTCTTGGAAACCTTCGATTTGTGGACGCGGTCACCGTCTTCTCTCAAGACACACCGTTAGAGCTCTTACGTTTGGTCCGACCTGCGATTCACGTCAAGGGTGGAGATTACAAAATCGAAGATTTACCGGAAACCCCTTTGGTTCGAGAATTCGGGGGAGAAGTCAAGATCTTGCCTTTTGTACCCGGAAAATCCACGTCACTATTAATAGAGAAAATCCTGAAACTCTAAAACTTACCTTTTCCATTTTTTTAGAGACAGAATTCCGAGAAATTCCTGTTTGAATTTCTGGAAACTCCCAAAACTCTGTTCTGAAAGGCGGGAATGGAAGTTGTCGAGAACTAAGTTTATCTTTGTAACCGGAGGGGTGAGTTCCTCACTTGGAAAAGGGGTCACCGTAGCGGCTCTTGGATGTCTTTTGGAAAGTAGAGGATATACGGTTTCCCTCCAAAAGATGGATCCATATATCAACATCGATCCGGGAACGATGAGTCCGTATCAGCACGGGGAAGTGTATGTTACCGCGGACGGAGCCGAGACCGATTTGGATCTTGGTTACTACGAACGTTTTACCCATTCCAAACTCACACGGAAGAATTCGGTTTCTACCGGACAGATTTATAATACTGTAATTCAAAGAGAAAGAAAAGGAGACTATCTCGGTAGAACCGTTCAGGTAGTTCCTCACATCACAAACGAAATTCGAAACCGAATGTATATCGTCGCTCGGGAAGAGAATCCGGATTTTATCATCGTAGAAATCGGTGGCACCGTCGGCGACATCGAATCCATTCCATTCTTAGAAGCCATCCGTCAGATGCGATACGAACACGGAAGTTCCAACGTCCTTTTTGTTCACCTCACATTAGTTCCAACAATCACCGCCGCCGGAGAAGCAAAAACAAAACCGACACAACACTCTGTGAAAGAATTGCTCGGTCTTGGAATTCAACCGGACATCTTGGTCTGTAGAGTTTCTCAGCCGATGACAAAAGAGATGAAAAATAAACTTTCTCTTTTTTGCAACGTAAAGGAAGAGAACGTAATTTCAGCGAGCGATATCTCCACTTCTATATACGAAATTCCTAAAATGTATAAGGAAGAAAAGTTAGACGAAGTCGTTTTAAAAACGATGGGTCTAGAACTGGGAACTTCCAAATTCGAAGGTTGGGATACGATGGTGAAAGGTCTTCTCACCACGAAACATACCGTCCAAGTGGCCGTAGTCGGAAAGTATATTTCCTTACAAGACGCTTATCGTTCCATCTACGAAAGCCTTTCTCACGGCGGAATCGCCCACGAAACAAAAGTGGAATTTGTCAAAATCGATCCCGAAAATCTAGATAAAGAAAACGTAATTGAAGCTCTCAAAAACGTACACGGAATTTTGGTTCCGGGCGGCTTTGGAGATCGTGGAATCGAAGGAAAAATTCTCGCAATCCAATACGCGAGAACGCAAGGAATTCCATTCTTTGGAATCTGTCTCGGAATGCAGTGCGCGGTCGTTGAGTTTGGAAGAAACGTTCTCGGTTTGAAGGATGCGAATTCTACAGAAATCAGACCGGACACGGAAAACCCCGTGATATCACTCTTAGAAGAACAAAACGACATCGAACAGATGGGCGGAACGATGAGACTCGGTTCTTATCCTTGTAAAATAAAAAAAGGAACCCTTGCTTTCGCGGAATACAAGTCGGAGCTCATACACGAACGTCATAGACATCGTTTTGAATTTACGAACCGATACAAACAACAATATGAGGAAAACGGAATGGTTCTTTCCGGCTCCTCTCCGGACGATAACCTCGTTGAGATCGTTGAAATTCCAAAACACAAATGGTTTATCGGAGTTCAGTTCCATCCGGAATTCCAGTCTAAACCTACGGCGCCCCATCCTTTATTCGCTGGATTTATCGGTGCGACCGTGAAATATTTAAAGAAAGGATAATCATGAAAGACAATACCTGCACCCAAAGAGAATTCCTAAACGGAGCCAAGATCGGAGGAGACCAACCTTTCTTTCTGATTTCGGGCCCATGTGTGATGGAAAACCGAGACCTCTTGGATCGGGTCTGCGCGGAGATGATCGAAATCTGCGGAGAATTAAAAATTCCTTATGTTTTCAAAAGCAGTTTTGACAAAGCAAACCGTTCCTCGGTAAATTCTTACAGAGGTCCCGGACTTTCGGAAGGCATTAAGAATTTAGAATATATTAAGAATAAATACAACGTTCCGGTTCTCACCGACATTCACGAAACTCACCAAATCGGACCGCTCAAAGACGTCTTAGACATCTACCAAATTCCCGCGTTCCTCTGTAGACAAACCGATCTCATCGCGGAATCTGCAAAAACCGGCAAATGGGTAAACGTCAAAAAGGGACAGTTCTTAGCTCCCGCAGACACGCGTCATATCGCGGTGAAAATGAAAGAATCCGGAAACGATAAAGTTCTCGTGACCGAAAGAGGAACGAGCTTTGGTTACGGAAATCTTGTCTTCGACGGAAGAGCGGTTCCTATCATTCACGGATTCGATATCCCCGTAATTTTTGACGCAACTCATTCCGCACAACTTCCGGGCGCGGCGGGAAATAGCACCGGCGGTCAGAGGGAATTTATTCCGAGCATTCTTCGTTCCGCGGTTTCCTTAGGAATCGAAGGAATCTTTATGGAAGTACATCCGGATCCCGACAAGGCTCTTTCCGACGCAACGACTCAATATCCTCTTTCTCAGATCAAAAGTCTTCTGAAGGAAATGATTGCGCTGGATCGTTACGTAAAAAAAGAAATTCTATCCACTGCAAATCATTCGTAATCGGACTTCTTATGAAACGCAAAGATGAAAGTTGGAATCGATCGTTATTCTTTCTGATTCTCTTTGGATTCTTTGCGAGTTCTTTTGAAAATTGTAAAAAAGTAAACTACGAAAGAGTAGAAAAGGAAAGAGAAAGCGGGGCTTCCATTTCCATTCGAAACTTCAAACGAGAAGCCTACGACCAAGACGGAAAACTTCAGTGGGAACTAAGAGCGGAAGAATCCTACGTCTACGTAAACGAGAACAAAACAATTTTTTACAATATCGATTTCGACCAATTCGAAAACGGAAAATTCAAATCCAAACTCTTAGGTGAAAAAGGGGAAATCAATCACAAGACCCGATTGATGAAACTGGAAGGCAAAATTTTTCTGAGAACGGACGACAACAAAATTCTTACCGCAAAACAAATCGAATACAATATGGACACTAAGAAGTTGGAATCCAATTCGGAAGTGACCGTAAGCGCTGACGGAACAACGATTCATGGAATCGGATTACGTGCTGATAAGGACTTAAACAAATTTACGATCTTAAGACCTTCCGCGATTACTCAGGGCGGAACAAACCCGCTCAAAGCGGCCGGTTCCAAATGATTCGAAAGGTTTTGCTTTTGATTCTATTTTGTTTTGCGTTTTCGCAAAATCATGGAAACGTAAAACCACCTCTTCTCATCGGCAGCGAAACCGCCGACCGAAAATTTGTAAGTATTCCCGAAAACGTGGAAAAGAAAAACACGGCTCCGAGTTTTCCGACCCTCTGGGGCGGCTCCGCTTTGACTCAGGAAGATAAGATGGTCTCCGGTCTCAAGATCACCGCATTCATTTTAGAAGGCGGGGCTTGGATTCAACACAAGAAGGTCAAACTCTCCGCCAATCAAATCGAAGTCTATGGAAAGGACGCATTCAAAGGATTCTTAAAAGGCGGTGTGTTTATCCAAGACGGAGACAACGGAGTCACCTTACGCGCGGGTACTGGAGAATACGATAAGCTCGAAGAAAAGATTTATATCAAAGATCGTCCCAGACTCTTTCACACGGACAAAAGCGGAACCAAGACCGTCATCTCCGCGACCTTTATCGAAAGAAACCTCGCCAAAAAAACCACTCTCTTAAAAGAAAACGTCGTCATCGCTCATCCGCAAATAACGATCCTTTGTAAAGAAGCAGTCTTTGAAGAAGACGAAGACAAGATCACGACAGACCCCAATCCAATCTTAATCGCTAAGGATCGTTATCTCACAGGAAATCAACTCACGTTTTATACGAATGAAAATCGAGTCGAGCTTACGGGAGAAAGTATTCTTTTTCAGAATTATATGGATACCGAAAAGGTTGAAAATAAGGATTCAAAAGAGAAACAACAACCGACCGAAGAAAAAACAAAAAAAGAAGTTAGACGAATCGCGATTTTTAAAGGTGATCGTTTAATCAGTGATAAAGACGAAACCGGAGAAAACAGAGTCGGTCTCTATGGAAACGCCACCATCTATCGTCATACCATGAAAATGAATGCTGAAAAGTTAATCAGCTATGGAAAAAATTCCACAAAAGTTGAAGCCAGAAATCAGATCACGATGCACGATCGTGAAAACCGATTGATCCTCTCCGGGAATGTCCTTGACTACTTCAAAAATGAACAGTACATTCATTTGACCGATTCGGGAAAAATCGATTTTCTCGATAAAAAAACGGACGCGGTAACGAGTACGATGACCGCTGTCGAGTTTGAAAGATTTATGGATAAGAATGAAACAGTCATTCGTGGAAACGTTCTGATAGAAGGCAAAGATTCTTCCGCAACGGGAGAATATGCTACGTATTTTGAAAAAGAGGAAAAAGTGTATCTTGAGGGAAATCCAACGTTGAAAAAAAACGGCCGAGACATTCATGCAGGAAGAATTATATTCTTTCCTAGAGAAGGCAGAGCCCTTTTGACCGATGGGATCATTCCCGGAAAGTAAATTACGAATATGAGTAAAACCTTCCGAATGGAAAACCTGGTCAAGGTCTACAACAAAAGAAAGGTCGTAGACGGAGCCAGCTTCGATATCAAAAAAGGAGAAGTGGTCGGATTGCTCGGTCCCAATGGAGCCGGTAAAACCACTTCTTTCTATATGTCCGTAGGATTTGTAAGACCGGACTCAGGCAAAGTTTATATAGACGGACAAGACGTAACCGATTCTCCGATGCATATCCGTGCGAGGTCCGGAGTAGGTTATCTCGCACAAGAAGCTTCTATCTTTCGTAAACTCACAGTCGCCGAAAACCTGGAAGCCATTTTAGAAACGATGAATCTCCCCCGAGCCGAAGTCATTCGAAGAAGAGATGAACTCCTAATTGAATTGCAGATCATGCGAGTCGCCAATCAAAAGGGTTATACTCTTTCGGGTGGGGAAAGAAGACGTTGTGAAATCGCAAGAGCCCTCGTGACCAACCCGGACTTTATTCTTTTGGATGAACCCTTTGCCGGAGTAGATCCGATCGCGGTAAAAGATATTCAAACCGTAATTCAATCCTTAAAAGACAGAGGACTCGGAATTCTCATCACGGACCACAACGTAAGAGAAACTTTGAAGATCACCGATCGCGCCTATATCATGTACAGCGGAAGAATTTTGATCTCCGGTTCCACACACGATCTCGTCAACGATCCAGAAACCAGAAGAATTTATTTGGGCGAGGATTTTACGCTGTGAACCTCAGTCATTCACTAGTTCAAAAACAGACTCAGAAACTGGTGATGACCCAGGACTTAAGACAGTCCATCGAACTTCTGCCCTTATCCACTCTTGAACTTTCGGATCGAATCAGTTCCGAGCTCGTTGAAAATCCGATGCTCGAAGAGGAATACGCATCCGAAAGAAATCGAACCCCCGATCTCTACAGTCGAGACGATCTCAAACGAAAGGAAAAAAATGATTTCCTAAAGAATTCGGATATCACCTGGCAGGATAATTTTTCCATCGATCGCGCCGGCTCGGGAGGAACGGATGCGAGCGATCGAAATCAAAAATACATAGAATCTTCTCCCGAAAAAAGTTCTCTTTCCGAACACTTACTCTGGCAACTCAGACTTTCCAATTTAAAACCGGATGAAATCGCGATCGGAGAAATTCTCATTTCAATGCTCGACGATCACGGTTTTATTTCCATACCGATCAAAGATCTTTGCGTGGAAATGAAGCTGAATGAAAAAAAGGTTCGTAAAATTCTTGGACAGATCCACAGACTCGATCCGATCGGAATCGGAGCCAAGGACGTCCAAGAAACTCTTCTCATACAAGCTAATATCCTAAAGCCGGACGATACAAAACTTCATACTCTGATTCGAGAACATATCAAGGATCTCGAGAAGCTGGATTACAAAACGATTTCCAAAAAGATGGAGCTTTCACTCGAAGCCGTGGAAAGCCTCGCATCCGAAATCAAAAAGTTGGAACCGTATCCGGCGACTCTCTACACGGCAAACAAACCGGACTACGTCATTCCAGACGTGGTAGTAAGGGAAGTAGACGGAGAATTCGATATCTATATCAACGACGAGTGGATTCCCAGGCTCAAGATCAATAAAGAATATAAGAATATTCTAAAAAACGCAAAAGACTCGGACAAGGAATACATCACGACAAAACTCGGCTCGGCCGAATGGTTGATTCGATCGGTCAACCAGAGAAGACAGACCTTGTTCAAGGTCACATCCGCCATCATAGAAATGCAGACCGAATTCTTCCGTAAAGGAATTCAATTCATCAAACCGCTAACGCTCAAGGATATCGCAGAAAGACTGGACATGCACGAGTCTACGGTTTCCCGGATCACATCCAATAAATACGTTCAAACCTCTCGCGGAATTTTAGAATTAAAATGGTTTTTTTCTTCCGGGGTTCGTTCAGCGGAAGGTGGAATCGAATCTTCCAAAAAAATCCATGATCTGATCCGAAATCTGGTGAAAGACGAACAACCTGAAAATCCGCTGTCCGATCAAGAAATCGTAGAAGAGATTCAGAAACAGGGAATCGAAATCGCAAGAAGAACCGTCGCCAAATACAGAAAGACATTGAAGATTCTTCCGTCCAGTCAGAGAAAAAAAGTCAAGTCTTTGGAGTCCAGATAACCCTATGTCCATGCCGGGAATCAACGTTTCGAATATTCTCAACGAACACGAGGAATTGGGTCTTCGCCTTTTGGCGGGCGAAAAAGGTCTCACCAATCGAATCAACATGTCCGAGATCAATCGCCCCGGTCTTTCCCTCACCGGTTTTTACGAAAGTTTTGCACACGATCGGATTCAGATTTTCGGAAAAGGAGAATGGGCTTATATAACTTCCCGATCTCCCGAAGACCTCAAACAAATCGCCGCCGATTTTTTTAGCTTTCATCTCAATTGTATCATTTTCACACACGGAAATCCTCCGCCTCCGATCTTCCAAGAAAACTGCGAAAGACTCGGAATTCCTCTGATGATTTCGGACGTTTCAACTCATAAGTTCATCACTCTGATCTCAGGAATCTTGGATCGAAGCCTAGCGCCGAGAACGATGAGACACGGGGTTTTGATAGAAGTTTTCGGAATCGGAATTCTTCTTTCTGGAAAAAGCGGAGTTGGTAAAAGCGAAACGGCTCTGGAACTCATCGAAAGAGGGCACCGTTTGGTCGCCGACGATATGGTGGAGATCAGAAGGCTTTCCGAAAGTTATTTGATTGGAACCTGTTCGGATCTCTTACGTCACCACATGGAAATTCGTGGATTAGGAATTTTGAATATTAAAGATATCTTTGGTATTGGTTCGGTCAGAGACCACAAATTGATAGAACTCATCATCCATCTGGAAGAATGGGCCGAAGACAAGGACTTTGATCGAACGGGTCTTGAAAATCCCACGGAAGAATTACTCGGGGTGCAGATTCCTCTGATCCGAGTTCCGGTAAGACCGGGAAGGAACATTCCGATCATCGTCGAGACCGCGGCGATGAACCAACGTTTGCGTAAATTGGGCAAAAACGCCGCGCAAGAATTCAATCAAAAATTAGGTCAATATTTACAGCAGGGTAAAATTGAAAGAAATCCTCCTCAAAATTAATGAGAATGGGACTGGGATGCACGCGAGACCAGCCTCCGTATTCGTAAATTGCGCTTCCAGATTTCCCTGCGAAATCACGGTAGTCAAAGACGACGTGGAAGTGAACGGAAAGAGTATCATGGGACTTATGATGCTCGCCCTCGCTCCGGGAAACGAATTTACGATTCAGGTCCGAGGCGACAAAGAAGAAGAAGCCTTGGAGGCTTTGACAAATCTCGTAAAAAACGACTTTGTTTGAAATTTTCTTTCTCCTCCCATGAACGATGAAACCAGATACTATCTAAGAGATTTACTCATCTTAGGTTTGATCATTCTTCTTTCCGTGATTCTCGCGGAAGCGATTCAATTTTCAGGAAGGAACATTCAAACCGACGATATCGGATTCTTAGATCGAATCGTAGTCTATATATTCTTTTTTATTCCGTTATTCTCCCTTTCTCTTTTGATTTCTTACTTCTATCGAAACAAAAGAAATCTCGAAACGGGAAGACTCAAGAGTTCGATTCGTTATCGATTGACCCTTTCTTTTATTTTCGTGGCTTTACTTCCTTCGGTGCCGATCCTTTTTCTTTCCTCGAATATCACCGGAAAAATCTACGAACGATTCTATGGAATCGATATTGAAGAAGCACTTTCCTCCGGTGAATCGCTGATTCGCAACGAAGAAGAACCGAAGAAAAAAATCCTGATCGAAAAAACAAGACTCTTGGAAAGTTTTTTAAGAATCCATCCTCTCAACTTGGAAAGTCTGGTCGCGGGAGCCTCTAAACTGAATCTCATCCAGAGCGACGAGTTTTACGTAGGAATCTACGAAAACGAAAAATCTATATTAGAAAATCGTGGTTTAAAATACAAACCCCTTGAAAAAGACTTTAAACCCTTTTCCAAAACTTCTCTCTGGACGGAATTTACTAGTTATCGTCCGGATTATTGTATGTATTATCTTCGAGTTCCGTTTCCGATCGGAAAACGAATTCTTCAAACCGGAATCAGAATCCACAAAGGAGAAGAGAAGATCGTCTACTCGCTCATCTCCACGCGCAGAAACTACGATCGTGCCGATTTGGCAAAAGAAAAACTTCCGTATCGAATTCGTTTAACATTTAGTATCATCACCGTTTCTATTTTTCTGTTAGCGATTTATTTTTCTCTTCTTTTCGCGAGAAGAATTTCAAGACCGATCATCGAGCTCGCAAACGCGACTCAGAAAATTTCGATGGGGGACACGGACATCAGTTTAGAAATCCGTGAAACCGGAGAAATCGGAGCCTTGATCGATTCTTTTAATCAGATGGTTCAGGATCTCAAATCCAAAAACGCGGAGCTCATGCAAAGTCAGAGAATCGCCGCCTGGAAGGAAGTCGCCCAAAGAATGGCTCATGAGATCAAAAATCCTCTGACTCCGATTCAACTTTCCGCGGAAAGGATTCGAAGAAAGATGAAATCAGAAAACTGGGAAGAGTTTCACGAAGTTGTGGAAAGCGGAACCAAAACGATCATCAAACAAGTTCGAGTTTTGGAACATCTTGTAAACGAGTTCTCCGACTTTGCCCGCATGCCCGCGCCAAAGCTCATCAATCAAAACTTAGAACCGATCATCGTGGAAGCAGTCAAACTTTTTGAACACACACCTCAGATCAAAATTGAAACAAGAATCGCAAAGTCCTTTCCTCAACTTTTTTTGGATCAAAAGATTATCCTTCGAGTTTTAACGAACCTCATTAAAAATTCCATTGAAGCGATCGAAAGAAAACGAGAGAAAGAGGAACTTCCGGATTATATCGGTTCCATTTTGATTTCCGTTTCGATTAGCAGAAAGATTATGCGAAGGGTTGCGATCATCGCGATCGAGGACAACGGAATCGGAATCTCACCCGAATTAAAACAAAAAGTATTCGAACCTTATTATTCCACAAAAAACAACAACACTTCGGGAATCGGCCTTGCGATTGTACAGAAAAGTGTGATTGACCATAACGGGCATATCTCGATAGATTCTTCCAGTATGGGCGGTTGCCGTTTCCAAATCGAACTCCCGGTTTCTTAAAACTCAATGAAAATATTTATCGCCGACGACGAACCCGAAATCAGAAAGTCTCTGAAAGAAATTTTAGAAGACGAGGGCTTTGAAGTCGAAACGTTTTCGACCGGAAAGGCCCTCCTCAAACAACTCAAAGGAGACAGGCCGTCTTTAATTCTTCTCGACGTTTGGCTTGGAAAAGAGGACGGAATCGTAGTCTTAGACGAATGTAAAAAAATATATCCGACCCTTCCGATCTTAATGATCTCCGGACACGGAACGATTGAAATCGCGGTTTCCGCCACCAAAAAAGGTGCGGTCGACTTTTTGGAAAAACCTCTTTCCATCGAAAAGGTGCTCCAAGCGATAGAAAACGTAATCCAACCGGATGAAAAAAATCAAACCGCCGACATTAAATTAGAATATGATGAAATTCTGGGAAACTCTCCCGCGATTCAAAAAGTAAAGTTTGCAATCGCACAAGCCGCCTCGACAAACGCTAGAGTGTTTATCTATGGGGAGAATGGAACCGGCAAAGAACTCGTCGCCAAAACTATATTCAAGAATTCTAAAAGAAAAGATCTTCCTTTTGTGGAAATGAACTGCGCGGCCATCCCGGAAGAATTGATCGAATCCGAACTTTTCGGTTTTACCAAGGGCGCTTTCACAGGAGCGACCGATTCCAGAATCGGAAAATTCGAAGCAGCTAACGGCGGAACTCTATTCTTAGACGAGATCTGCGACATGTCTCTTTCGACTCAGGCGAAAGTATTACGAATCTTGCAAGAACAGAGATTCGAAAAATTAGGAAGCACCGAAACGATCACCGTCGATGTAAGAATCATCGCAGCCACCAACATTCCGGTCGAAGAGGCGATCCGAGACGGAAAATTTCGTGAAGACCTTTACTATCGTTTGAACGTGATTCCGATCACGATTCCTCCTTTGAGAGAAAGAACGTCCGATATTCCCTTACTCGTGGATTATTATATCGCAAAGACCTTGGAAGAAAACAACCTTCCTCCGAAAAAAATCGAATCCGAAGCGGTCTCCATTCTTCAAAATCATTTTTGGCCCGGAAACATAAGAGAGCTCAAAAACATCATGGAACGACTTTGTATTATGACCGTGGGTTCTACGATCACGGCAAACGACGCAAGGGACGCGCTCAAAGGTTTCAAAACGGCGAACGAAATGGTGGAGCTCGGAGATTTCAGAAAGGCAAAAGAAGAATTTGAAAGACAGTATATTATAAAAACATTACAGACAAACGAAGGGAACGTGACCAGAACATCCCGAGTTCTCGGAATCGAACGCTCGCATTTATACAGAAAGATGAAGTCGCTTAACATTTCTTCGGATCAATACACCGATGGATAAACAAATTCTTACAAGCTTAGGAAGAATTTTGGGCGACTTACGTTTTTTGATTCAAAAAAAACAGGTTCCGATTCTACAATTTACAGGAGAAAAACCTCCCGAAACCACCGAACTCGTCTGGAAAGAGGACTGGAATCCGGGAGAAGAACAAAAAGACCTTCAACTCGAAGCCGAAGGAATTCAAGTACGAAGACCGGCCCGAGCAGCCGAAAGGAATTTTACCTGCAAACTCTGCGTTGATCGAATCAGTGCCGTTCGAAACTTTCTCGTAAAGGGAAGAAAACCTGTATTAGTACTTCATTATACGGGGGAAATCGCTCCGGGAAGACCTTCCTTTTCCAAAACTTCCCCGGATCAGATCTTTAGAACCAAGGACGCGGAAGAACTTTTCGGAAGAATGATCCAAAAACAATTCGGCTTTAGTCATCAGGAATTCTACTATCAAGAATATCCGGCTTGTATCTTTGCTCATTCCAAATCCAACGCGGAAGACTGGAAACTCAGAACTGAAAAGTGCGAAACCCAAGTTAAGGAAACGATCGAATCCGAAAAGATCAAAGGAATCATCCTCTTGGGAACGAGTGCGATCGCCGTCTACGGAAAGGAAAAAGCCCTGGAGATGATGGGAAGAACGTTAGACTTCCTTCCCGGAATTCCAATGGTAGTATTACGTTCTCCGGAAGCGATCTCCGCGATCGAAACCAAACGGAAAAACTTTTCAGGCTCTAAAGAATCCTTCGAATTCGAGACGATCAAAAAAGAAGAGATCTCAATCAAAGAAAGTATTCTTTCCCAACTCGCGCTCTTTCAAACCAAACTCAAGGACGTACTTTGATCTATTACGCCGAGGTCGCGTTTGATCTTCCGATCGAGGAAGACACTTTTACATACGAGGTTCCTCCCGGTACAAAAGTTGGAGTCCGTGTTCACGCAAAGTTGCGCAATCGAGAAGAAGAGGGCATCATTGTTTCCGTTCACCAAAACGAACCAAGCTACAAGGTTCTGCCTGTGGATAAGATCATAGATAAAACTCCGATTCTTCTCCAAGAACAGATCGACTTGGCGTATTGGATGAAGGATCAATACATCGCTTCCTTGGGAGAATGTATCTACAAGATGATTCCCGCCGGAAGAAGACAGGTCAAACTCGAAGCCTTTCCCTCGGACGCGGAAGGGAAACCCGTAAAACTCAATCAAGAACAGGATGTCGCTTATCAAAATATAGTTTCAACTTTCGGTCAAACGGCGGTTCATCTTTTATTCGGAATCACCGGTTCCGGAAAAACGGAAGTCTACATCCATCTCATCCAAAAAATTTTGGAAAGTTCGGATCGATCCGTGATTCTTCTCGTTCCCGAAATTAGTTTGACCTTTCATATCATTCGAAAACTGGAACTCATCTTTCCGGGTCAACTCGCGGTATTACATTCCGCCCTGAAAGTTTCCGAAAAATTCAAAGCATACAACGAACTTCTCACCGGCAAAAAAAGAATCGCGGTGGGAACAAGAAGTGCGGTCTTCGCACCCGTTTCGAACGTGGGTCTGATCATCATAGACGAGGATCATGATTCTTCCTTTAAAGAACATTCGAGTCCGAGATACCACGCAAGACAAGTCGCGATGCAGAGGTGCAAGACAAACAACGCGGTTCTCGTGATGGGGACGGCGACACCTTCCCTAGAAATCTATCACTTAGCGAAAGAAGGGAAAATTCATCTTCATACCCTCACCAAACGGCCCGAAGGCGTTATGCCTCCTACGGTTCGTATCGTGGAAAATCAAAAAGAATCCAACGTTTTAAGTTCGGAACTTTCCTTTGCAATAAAACAACGTTTGGATAAAAAAGAGCAGGTGATTCTTCTTTTAAATCGAAGAGGTTACAGTCCTCTGATCTATTCTCCTGCGACTTCGTCGTACGTTCCTTGTCCGAATTGTACGACCAATCTTTGTTATCACAAAAAAGGGACCGCGATCTGCCACCTCTGCGGCCACACCGAAACGTTAGACTCGCTTGAAAAACGAATGGGCGAAACCCTGACCCTCAAAGGAACGGGAACTCAAAAGCTGGAAGAAAATCTTCTCGAAGCGTTTCCGCAAACACGCGTCGAACGTCTCGATCAGGATTCGATCCAGGATCGAAGTTTGTTAAACGAAGTCATCTCCCGTCTTTTAGGAGGTGAGATCGATATTCTTACCGGAACCCAGATGATCGCAAAAGGTCTGGATGCGTCCCAAGTAACGTTAGTCGGTGTTTTAAACGCGGGAATCGGACTCGGTCTTCCGGATTTTAGAGCCAACGAAAGGGTTTTTTCCCTTTTGACCCAGGTTGCGGGAAGAGCGGGGCGTTCGACGCTCAAAGGCGAGGTTCTGATCGAAACCAACGCACCAGACCACCCGGTCATTCAGATGGCGATGACCCAAGACTATATTCAATTTTATGAATGGGAAATCCCCGTTCGAAAGGAATTATTTTATCCGCCGTTCTCCCGTTTGATTCGAATTGTATCCAGATCCAAAGACGAGACCGTTTCTCTGGAAACGATCGAACTCGTCTTTAACGCTCTTAAAAAATTCTTTCCTTCGAAAGATACGGTTATGCTCGGCCCGGCGCCTTGCCCTTTTTATAGAATCGATTCCAACTTTCGAAATCATATCATTCTCAAAACGTCTTCGATTCAATATTGGAGAGAGATCATCAAAAAAGAAGTTCGTCCTTTGAAACTTTCCAAAAAAGTTTATCTTGAAATCGACTTTGATCCCTTAGATTTGGTGTAATATGAAAATCGGATACTTTGGAACCCCGGAACATTCCGCAGAGCTTTTAAAAGCGTTGATCGACTCGAAGATCGTCGAAGTTCTTTTTGTAGTCACCAATCCGGACCGTGCCAAGGGAAGAAGCAGAACTCCCGAACATGGGCCCGTAAAAAAGATCGCTCTCGAACACGGACTTCCCGTGTTTCAATATGAATCCATCAAAAAAGAAAAGGAACAAGCTCTTCAAGACTTCGGATCCTTTCCTGCGGATCTCTATATCATCTTTGCTTACGGATCGATTCTTCCATCCGAGGTTTTTAGAAATCCTCCTCTGACTTCGATCAACTTACACGGCTCCCTTCTTCCGGATCTACGCGGCGCGTCCCCCGTACAAACCGCGCTCTGGAAAGGTTATACAAAATCCGGAATCACGATCCAATACATCACCGAAAAGATGGACGAGGGAGACGTTGTCGCTTATCAAGAAGTGGAAATCACTTCCGAAGATAACACCGGAACCTTGATGGATAAGATTACGAAAGCGGGAATCACAACCATTCTTCGTTTACTCCGGGAATTCGACGGCAAACCTTTCTCAGCGACTCCGCAAGATTCTTCCAAAGCAACCTATTGCGGAAAGATCAAAGCGGAAGATAGAATTCTGGATTGGTCTTTGGACGCGGATGATCTTCACAATCGAATTCGCGCTCTCTTTCCGGACGCAGTGGCAACCACTCAGTTCCGAGAGAAACGACTCCATATTCTAAAGTCCAGGACTTCCGAACTTCCGGCGAAGCTTCCGCCTGAGCCTGGTAAATTGAAACGATTGGACAAAAAAGGCCTTCTTACACAGTGTGGTGATGGTAGATTTTTGGAAATTCTGGAATTGCAACCGGAAAACAAGAACAGGATGTCCTCATCCGATTTTCTCAACGGTTTCAGAATCCAAGAAGGGGAAACATTCGGGTGAATCAGGAACAAATCAAAGAGAAATACCTTCCGATCGGGGGTTATATCTTATTCTTAGCGGCTGGTCTTTTATTATTCTTTAGCGCCGCATTCTTAGTCGTATTCGTTAGAACCAAAAGCACAGCGAAGGTAATCGTTCCCGATCTGGTCGGAAAGTCTTATCCCGAAGTTCACAACGAACTCAATCGTCTTCAGTTGAAGGTGCGTCTGGAAAACAAACGTTATCCAGACAAAACGGACGGAATCATTCTCTATCAATCCATTCGTCCGGGAAGAGAAATCGAAGCCGGAAGTAAGATTGTTCTCGCGGTCAACACGGGAGTGGATCGACTTCTTGTTCCCGACGTCAGGGGACAGTCCATTGATTCCGCAAGAGCTAATCTTCAAAAAGTTCTCGCCGGAGAAACTTATGTAGAATTACAAATCGGTGGAATCACTTATATTGAACCACAAGCCGACCAACTTCCAAACACGGTCATCGATCAAATCCCGGAACCAGGGAAGAATACAACTTCTCGAGAAAAAGTATTCCTACTCGTAACCAAGGCGCCTGCCAAAACAAAAGAAGAATTTGCGCCGACTTCTTTTCAAGGTGCGTCCTTTCCTCTCGTTCAAAAGAGCTTAACTCGTTCCGGAATTAAGAGTAGGGTGGAAGAAATCATCAGCACAAGAGTTCGCACCGAAAACGGACTCATTCAATCCGCGAGAATGGAAGGAGATGAAATTCGGTTCAAAGTATTCTACTTCGAACCCGAGCTCGCGGTCGAAAGCGGATATGAACTTTTCTCCTACGAGGTTGGAGACAACGGAGAATACAAGGCGGTCGTCAAACCGGAAAACCAAGACGTGGCCGATGTTCTCACACTTCCAGTGAGTCTCAAAGACGGAGAAAAGTTTCAGACCGTATTCTATAGAAAGGGAAGCGTAAAGTTAACCCTTCTAGACGCAACCGATTCCAAAGTAAAATCCAAATCCTACGAGAGTGAACTTTGAAAATTTCCGCATCCATTTTAGCTACTAAACTCACAGAACTCGGAAAGACCGTTCCCGATTACGATCCTTCCGCCATCGACTTGATGCACATGGATGTCATGGACGGAAACTTCGTTCCTCAGATCAGCTTCGGAGAAGCCCTGAGCAAGGAAGTAAAAGCACTCACTTCCATTCCTTTGGATGTGCATCTTATGGTTTCCAAACCGGAAAACCACGTTTCCAAATACTACGAACTGAGTCCCTATTGTATTACGTTTCATATCGAAACCACCGATTTTCCGGTGCGTTTGGCTCAGGAAATCAAGTCCCAGGGAACCAAGGTCGGAGTTTCTCTGAATCCGGGAACAACCGTTTCTTCTTTGGAAAACGTTCTTCCGTATATCGATTTGATTCTTCTGATGACAGTGGAACCTGGATTTTACGGACAAAAGTTTATCGTGAACGGAATGGAAAAAATCCGCAAAGCGAAGGAACTCATCGGTTCCAGACCTATCGAACTCGAAGTGGACGGCGGCGTAAACGATACCAATATCCAAGAGCTCAAGAAGAATGGGGTGGATATCGTGGTAGTCGGAGCTGGACTTTATAAAACCGGAAACCCGGTGGAGAACGCAAAACATCTCAAATCCCTGGCAAAATCCTGAACCTGCATTTTTGTCGGATCATTTCTTGACAGAGGGACATATTGTCCAATATTGGTAAAAATCATGCATTCTTTTTCCCTACAAATCCTTGTAGGGAAAAAATGATAAAAGGAAAACGATCCCTTGGTAAAGCTTAGATTACAAAGAACTGGAACCAAACACGACCCTCATTATAGAATTGTTGCCGCTGACAGCAGAGCACCTAGAGACGGAAAATTTGTAGATATCGTTGGTCACTATCATCCAGCACAAATCAAAGAACAGACTACCTTCAATAAGGAAAAAATTCTTACTTGGCTGAAAAACGGAGCTCAACCTACTGGAACCGTTTTGAACCTGTTTAAAAGCGCAGGCATTTGGGCTGAATACAAAACCACCCTGAAGAAGTAATGGAAGAATTGCTGAAGTACATCGTTGCTTCTCTCGTTGAATTTCCCGAAGAAATCGTAATTCGGGAAATCGAAGGGGAAGAACAGAACATCATCGAACTTCGCGTTTCCCCAAAAGACGTGGGAAAAGTAATCGGTAAGAACGGTCGTATTGCAAAATCCCTGCGCGCGATTCTTACTGCGGCTTCCGTAAAAGCAGGAAAAAACTTCTCGCTCGAAATCATTGACTGAAGGCTGGATTTCACTCGGCCAACTCGGAAAACCCTTTGGAATCAAAGGGTTTCTTCGTTTTAATGTGAGAGAAACCGTTCTCACAGAATTCAAACTTCCCATTCAACTAAAACTTCGCAAACCGGATCCCAATTTTCCGGAGAAAGACATTACAATTCTCGAATTGCAAGCGCATACTGGAAAGTTTATCCTTCGGATCGAAGGAATCAACACTCCGGAAGAAGCAGAAAGATTTACCGGTGGAATCCTTCTTTTACCGGCTCATCTACTTCCTAAGATCAAAACCAAGGACGAATTCTATATCTCCGATTTGATCGGACTTCAGGCCGTGGACGAATCCGGAAAGAAATTGACTTGGGTCTTGAAAGAAGTTTTAGACAATCCGGCGCATCCTATTCTTTCTTTTACACGACCTGAGGGAGAAGAAATTTTAATTCCTTTCATTCACGTCTACGTCGGGGAAGTGGATTTAGAAAAGAAAACCATCGTCCTCAATCAACCGGAGGTATGGAATGAAATTTAATTTCATCACTCTTTTTCCGGACAAGATTCGTTCTTACTTCTCAGAAGGACTTCAACAAAAAGCAATCGAAGCCGGAGTATTCTCCGTAAACCTCGTTCGCCTTCGAGACTTCGCCGGGAACAAACACAACCGTGTGGATGATACGATATACGGCGGCGGCCCGGGAATGCTGCTTCGAGTAGAACCGATTCATAAGGCTCTGGAATCTCTCGGAGAAGACAAGGGGACGGTCATTCTCACTTCTCCTTCCGGAATTCCGTTTCATCAAGGCATTGCTACGAAGTTAAAAGAAGCCGGAAGGCCTCTTACTTTTATTTCCGGATACTATGAAGGGGTGGATCATCGTGTGGCGGAACATCTAGTTGACATGGAAATGTCCCTTGGAAATTATGTATTATCTGCCGGGGATTTGGCCAGCATTTGTATAGCGGATGCGGTGTCCAGACTTCTGCCGGGTTTTTTAGGGGCAGGGGAAAGCCTGCTGGATGAGTCTCATAACCATCCCGATATTTTAGAATATCCGCAGTTTACAAAACCCTCGGAATACAATGGATGGAAAGTTCCTGACGTCCTGCTCAGTGGCAACCACGCTTCTATTTTAGCGTGGAGGGAACAAAATAGAAAGAAGATCGACCCTGATCAAGAGAGGAAATTATGAATCAACTTTTAAGAGAAGTATTAACTCCAGACGCAGAAAGAAAACAAAACTTTGCGGTAGGCGATACCGTTAAAGTACATTATAAAATTGTCGAGTCTGGAAAAGAAAGAGTTCAGGTTTACGAAGGTGTAGTAATTTCAGTAGCGAACGAAGCAAACGGAAAAACTTTCACTGTTCGTAGAGTTTCTTACGATATCGGCGTGGAAAGAATCTTCCCTCTTTTTTCTCCAAGAATCGCAAAGATCGAACTGATCCGCAAAGGAAAAGTAAGAAGAGCAAAACTTTATTATCTCAGAAATCTTGCCGGAAAAGCGGCTCGTATCAAAGAACTCAAGGGCGGTAAAACTCTCGTGAGCGAAGATAGAAAGAGACAAATCCAAGAAGATTCGGCAGCTGCTGCGAAAGTTGCGGCTCCGGCGGCAGAATAATCCGGTTTGCCGGAAACAAAACCCAAATTTGAACCGGAAGAACTCCGGTTCTACTCAGAGTCCATTCCCTGCGGAATTGACGAAGCCGGAAGAGGTCCTTATGCGGGGCCTCTTTCTGTTGCACTCGTTTCCTTTTCACAAAACACTCTCGAACAAATCTTAGATGGAAGGCTCCTCGCGGGCTTAACCGATTCTAAAAAGCTCTCAGAGAAAAAAAGAGAAGCCCTCTATCCCGAGATCCTCAAACACGCGCAAATCTCCTACAGAACTTTCTTAAGCCCCGATTATATCGATCAGGCCGGAATCAACCGCGCCGTTTTAGAAGGAATTCGAAAATGCGCCAAACTAGCGATTCGGGTTTCCAACTCGACTCATCCTCTGCAACTTTTGATCGATGGGAACTACAACTTCAATCGATATCCGGAATGGAGTTTTTTAAAAAATAGGTCCGTTTTTTACACCAAAGGGGATCTAAGAATCGTGAGCATTGCGGCTGCGTCCATTCTCGCGAAAGTTAGCCGAGATCGTTATATGGTCTCTATTTCCAAAAAATATCCCCGTTATCAATTCGATCAGCACAAAGGATACGGAACAAAACTTCACGAAGAACTGATTGTTCGCCATGGTCTTTCCGATATTCATAGAAGAAGTTTTACCGGTAAATTCTTATAATTTTAATAAACCTCATCCATTTTTCTGAAATTAATTTTAGAAAACGGTTGGAAGAATTTGGCAGAAACTTCTTTCGATTTCGTATTATGCTTAAGCTCTTTCTCATTCTAAAGCAGGGCGGATTCTTATGAAACTTTCCGCGGATTTTTCTGCGGGAAATCTACGTCTCTTTCTTGGAAAGGATTCAGAACTCGGCCAATCCGCGTTGCTGAACTTCTCCTCCGATCAAAGGGTCAAAGGATTGGTTGTAGAAATATTTCCCGGAGGAGCTTGGATTTCTTTTGCGGGAAAGAAGATCAAAACGAGCTCGGATGCAACTCCCTTATTTGTGGGAGAAATTCTTACGTTAGCCGTTAAGTCAGGGAAAAAGGGAGTCGAACTGAAAATCGTCGAAAGAGAATGGTCGGGAAACGAGAGCCAATTTTCGAAATTTCAGGGAATCGGAATGAGCGTGCGCGATTTATCCGAAAAAATGGCATTGCAAAATCCATCGGATAACTCAGTAGAAACTTCACTCCTTCGAGTTTTAAAATCATACTATCCATTTATAGAATGGAATCTGGATTTACCACATTTCCGTTGGGAACTTCCGGAAGGAAACGCAGAGGGAACCTTTGATGGAAAGCAGGAGATAAAAAAATTCCTATTTAGAATTCAAACTGAAAAAACAGGGAAGACTCTGGTGTTATTCTTATGGAAAGAAACTTCTTCGGAGGACCTTCAAATCAACGCAACTTTTGATAATTTTAAAATGTACTTGCACGCTTGCCAAAACAAAGAGAAATTTAAGCGAATCTTGAATGAGTCTTCCGTAAGCTTCCAAGGATACAATATAGCTTATAAACCTTCGCTGACTCAGAAGGAATGGAATGCGTAAATGATCAGTGTGGCACTTAAATTCATACCCCAAAAGGACGACGCTCCCGTAATCACCGCGTCTGCTTCCGGTCTACTGGGTGATACCATTCGTAAGATCGCAAAAAGAAATTTGGTTCCAATCGTAGAAAACCCAATTCTCGCTGAAACTCTTTCCGAATTCCAGGTTGGCCAGGAAATTCCGGAAAATTTATACAGAGCCGTGGGAGCGATTTTTTCTATGATCCTGGAGTTGGATCCAAGTTCGGGAAAAAGGAAAATTTAAAATGAAAAAGTTTGCCGTCTCTGAACTCAAACCGGGAATGAGGTTTACGAAACCTGTCTACCTGGATAAGGAAAATTTATTCATAACCTCCAATACTCCGGTTACTGACAGCGATTTGGATCGGTTGAATAAATTCGGAATCCAAGAAGTGATGACCGCCGGAGAGTTGCTTCAGATCGGAAGTAACGTTGCAACGGATTCGGATCAATTAGAAACGAGTATCGATGACGTGATCGTAAATACGATTGTAGACGACGATCTTCAACCTCTCAAAGCGATCTACGACAACCTCAATCGAATCAAGGTGGCGTTTAGCAATCTATTCCGAGAAAGTACACAAGTCCTCCAGGACGTTTTCAAAAAGACCCTCGATGAAAAACCTCTCGAGGTCACTCCCGTTCGCGAGATCGCGGAAAAACTTACGGACTTTGTTCGTTCCAATCAGAATATTTCTTATCTCATTCTCTCCAACAATCCGAGCGGATATTATCTTTATAACCAGATCACAAACGCGACTTTTTATTCTTTGATTATGGGAAAGCTACTGGAATATTCCAGACCCAAGATGATCGATCTTGGAATTTCTTGTTTGCTAGCGGACATCGGAATGTGTAAGGTTCCTTCCGCAGTTTCCGAAAAAAACGAACAACTCAACGACGAAGAATTTAAGACGATCATGAAACATACGATTTTGGGTTATCAGATTCTTTCTCAAAGAATGAAACTCAAAAACAATCTCGCGATCGTCGCTCTTCAACATCACGAAAGATACGACGGAAACGGTTATCCTCAAAAATTGTCTTCGAACGCGATCGAAGAACAAGCAAGAATTTATGCGATTGCCGATAACTTTTCAGCGCTCGTTACCAATCGCCCTCATAGAAAAAAAATTCTTCCGCACGAAGCGATCAAATCGATGATCAGCATGGACGTAGGTAAATTCGATCTCAAATTGGTTCGTTCTCTTTTAAACCATCTTTCTCTTTATCCGGTTGGTTCTTGTGTGGAACTTTCCGACAAAAGAATCGGCGTTGTGTTGGGTCCCAACCCGGACAAACCGATTCGTCCCTGCATTCGTATTATAAAAGATGAATATGGTGAAATGGTCCGAAATTTGATTCTTGTGGATCTTCTTCGAGATACGAATCTCTTTATTTCCCGTCCCGTGGACCTACAGGAAATCACCGGCTGATTCTTTTTGCTTGCGGGACTTTCGGAAACAAAAAGGAACCGATGGAGAAACTCTCGCCTGCGATTTTTTGATTTCCTCCGGTCACGAAATTCTCAAACGGAATTACCGATTTTCTCGATACGAAATCGACATAATCTCAAGCAAAGAAGAAGAGCTTCATTTTATCGAAGTTAAGAATTGGGAAGAATTTTCAACCTTCGACCCTCGTTTTTCCCTCAACCGAGCCAAACAAATGCGGATGAGAACCGCGGCGGAGGCGTTTTTGTCTCAACATCTTTCCTTTCAGAATCATTTTGTCTCATTCGATCTTGTCTTCATAAACTCTAAAAAGGGATGTGAATATTATCCTCAGCTCTTTTGAAATGTGCGTTAAGGTACTTCCAACAACCACCGAATTCTTTAATTGTCTGCGGGTTCTCAAGGAAGAGAGCCTTAAATCGTTACAAGGAAGTAACTATGAAGAGCATCCCGATTTTAGGAAATCTGGCCGAATCAGATGATTTCGGACCGGATCCGGTCATTCTCCGTAAAAGGGGAATGCCGATTAAAAAGCGAAAATTTGAAGATTACAAAAAGAAATTGGAGGACCCGAGCTACATCGATTTTGCTATCGATAAGATCGCTATGGAAATCTCCCACTTTCTTTCCAAATGAACTTCTCGCTTAACGGGAATTAAGCGATGGCCCTGTTTTCTCCGTAATTTCCGGCGTTCTGGAAATTCAGGGCCTCTAGAAGGTGCCTTTCCTCCACGGCTTCACTTGCCTCCAAATCCGCGATCGTCCTCGCCACTTTTCTGATTTGGTTGAACTTTCGAATGCTAAGTCTGTGAAGTCGAATCTGGTTTTCGAGTATGTCTTCGCAAACTGAATTGAATTTAAGATACTGATTCACCAATTCTCCGCGAAGTTGACCGTTGAAAAAAATTCCCGTATCCTGATATCTTTGATTCTGAATCTTCGAAGCCTCATAGACTTGGTCCCTCGATTCTTGCAGATCGATCTGGATTCTTTTTCTTTCCTTTTCTTTAGAAGGAAACATCTGCACTTCAAGATCGATCCGATCTCGAAACGGTCCGGAATAGGGGGCTTGGTATTTTTTGATCTTTTGCGCATTACAACTGCAAGGTCCTTCTTCCACTCCGTAGTATCCGCAGGGACACGGATTGGTTGCCGCCACCAAAAGAAAATGCGCTGGATAAGTGACGGTTCCCGTAATCCTTGAAACTGTGATCGAGCCTTCTTCCATCGGTTCTCGAAGGGCTTGCAAAACACCTGATCTATATTCCGAGAGTTCATCTAAAAATAGAACCCCTCGATTTGCTAAAGTAACTTCTCCCATTCTTAAATCCCGAGAACCTCCGACTAAGGATATATCCGAAGCCGTATGATGCGGCGCTCGATAAGGTCTTTCGACGAAGAGTTGTCTGAGAGGGAATTGTGCCGATTGAATTTTTAAGATATCCAGCGCTTCGGATTCTCCCGGAGGCGGAAGTAGTGAACCCAACATCCTTGCCAAAAGACTTTTTCCCGTTCCAGGAGGTCCGGTGAGAAGAATGTGATGCCAACCCGCCGCGGCGATTTGTATCGCTCGGAACGCAACCATCTGATCCTGATATAATTCCAATGTTTTCAAAAGCGGCGGAACGTTTACTTGAATCGTAGATTTGATTTCCGGATTTCTTCGATTCTCCAGAACCTCTTCGATTTCTTTCAAATGAGAAATTCCGTAGACTTCAAATTTTTTGAGAAGGGCGGCTTCTTCCTTATTTTGAAACGGAAGAATCACCGTATCGTATTTTTCCGAAGAGATTCCCGAAAGGATCGGAAGAACTCCTTTGAACGGTTTGAGACATCCGTCCAAACCCAATTCTCCCAAAAGCAGAGTTCGCTTTAATTTCCCGGATGCAAAAATCTGTCCCGTTAGAACCAGGATTCCACAAGCGATCGAAAGATCTAAGAGTGTTCCCTCCTTTTTTCGTCCGGCGGGTGCGAGGTTTACGAGAATATTCTGAAACGGACAAGAATAACCGCTGTTTTCCAGAGCGATTCGAACTCGCTCGGAAGATTCTCGAATCGACTGAGCGGCGAGGCCCGTTATCATAAACCGAGGTAGTCCTCGTTTTAAATTCATCTCAACGGAAACCGGAAAGGCTTCCAATCCTTCCAAATTCGCACCTGTCAAACAAATCCAAGAGTTTTTCATTCTTTTACCCCTCCGAAATTTACGGTTCCTCCTTGTTTGCTCAAACGGCTCTTCTCAAAACCTTTTTTTAAAAAAGAACTCTTTCATCCAAACAAATGGGAAGAGAGGAGCTAAGAATCTGGTTCGAGCGAAAAGTAGGGAAGAAGAACTGGGCTAAAAGGGAGATTATCGCAAAATTTAAAGAGAATTGAGGTTGATTCTAAAAAAACTAGTTTCAAATACCTTCGCCCTCAGTAATTTTGCACTGAAATGTTTCGTATCACGGTTTTCCTGCTTCCGGGGATCATTCTTTTTCTTGCGGGCTGTGGAAACCGACTGATTCGCAAAGATGCCGTTGCCCAAATCAACGAACACTACGCGGATAAGACCTATTACATGATTCAAGACAAAAAGGTCTCCAATACGGAAACCTTTAAGAAAGGGATGCTCGTTAAGATCTACATCGAGTCGACACCTTCCATGGTGAAGATTAAATGTTATCCCGCAGATCATAAAAGAGAATACGCCATCGGAAGGATGATCATCTATCAATTGAACGATGAATACAGCGGAAAAAAGATTACGATAGAGGATCTGGATAAACTGATAGCAAATGAACTCGTGGAATATAAAAAGAAAAAATAGATCCTCCCGAAGAGGTGGTTCAAGATCGGCGGGATCGATGTCCGATACTAAAAAGGTGAACGGAAAGCTCTTTTTGATTCCCCTTATCTCCTCTTTGGTTCTGTCTTCTTCCTTGGGAGCGGATCCATTGAAGAATTACGACGCGGAAATTTCCGAATACACCAATAAGGATTCTTCCTTTTTTACGGACAAAGAAGAACGTAAAATAAAACAACTATTCTCTCAATCGCCTGAAAACTGGCAGGAAGAGAAATATTCCCTCAATTATCATAAAGACAAATCCAATCTGGAACTCCCCAGCTTTATCAGCGTAAACCGAGTTATTTCTTCTAAGATTGTAAGCCATAGCGGCGTAGTATATAAGAATTATATTGTAAAGCAAAAGGATACACTTTCTAAGATCGCGAGAATTATGAAAACCTCAGTTCAGAAGGTAAGCTCCGCGAACGGACTCAAGAAAAATTCAACGCTCCAAGTGGGACAAAATATTTCGGTTCCGGTTCAAGTAAAAAACGCAAGCAGAGAAAAAGTCGAGTTTCGTAAGGTTTTTGTTTCTCCGGTCGTAAACGCAAAGATGACTTCTCGTTTTGGAAGAAGAAAGGATCCGTTTCATACCGGTTCGGGCGGTTATCATAGCGGGGTCGATTTTGGTGGAGCTCAAGGTTCTCCGATTTTGGCTTCTGCGGACGGAGTCATTTCCTTTGCCGGAGTAAACGGCGGCTACGGAAACACGGTTATCATCGATCATGAAAATGGCTACAAAACCATGTATGCTCATTGTGCAAAAATTACCATCGAACAGGGAACGAGAGTGAGCGCGGGGACGGTCATAGGAGCCGTTGGCAGAACCGGATCGGCGACGGGTCCTCACTTGCATTTCGAAGTATTCTTAAACGGAAATCGGATCAATCCGGAAGCAGCCTTAAGAAAGACCTTGAAGATTGTGACTCCCTTAGACCCCGGTAAATTTGCCAGACTCTAACATCCTTTCAAGACTGGGTGTTATTCAAATCTCTGAAAGAAATTTACTGATCGGATTCCTATGAACGCGATTTTTTTAGAACTCAGGAAGAACACATTTTATACTCTCATTCCTGTAATCTTATTCTTTTCATATTCGCTTTCGTATCTCTTGCGCGCGGTAATCCTCGCATTCTTAAATCCTAGCGTCCAAACAGCAAATACCAATCTCAATCCAACTCGAAAGGTCGGCCCTGAAACCAATCGAGCCCTTTCTTCCTACGAAGAAATGATCCAAGGAAATTTGATTCGTGGAATCATTCCCAGAGCAGGAGAGGTCACAACGGAAGGCGAACTCTCCACGGCTCCGCCGGATACGGGAGAAGGCGAAGAGATGAGAATCACCGGAACGTTGAGCGGTCATTGGTCCTTTGCTCGAGTTACAATCGTAGAAAAGGGTAAGCCGGATGCGCAGGAATTCGCGACCGGAGAAACCGTAGCCGGTTATAAAATTCGTTCCATCGCTCTTAACTACGTCGTTTTAGAAAAGGGGGGAGTTTCTCTCAAAGTTGAAATCGGTCAGACCCCCGGAGAAGCAAGGGCAAAACTGGGTCAAGACGCGGCACCGAAAGGTGATCCTGGTCAGACCGCCTCCGCAGATACGATTCGTAAGGTTCTTTCCAGACAAGACGTCAACCGAAAGCTCAAAGATCCCGCGGCCTTGTATAAGAATGCAAGATTTGGTCCCGCTCTGATCAACGGTAAAATCACTGGCTACAAGATCTACAGCGTTGCACCGGATCATATCTTTTATGCGTTGGGAGCAAGAAACGGAGATACGATCAAACGAGTCAACGGTATGGCTTTGACCGAAACCGAAAAAATGTTAGAAATCTGGGGATCCGTAAAAACTGCCGATAAGATAACGGTAGATGTGGAAAGAGGTAGCCAGATTCTCACCTACGAATTTATTATCAGAAACTAAAAAAAATGCCCGGAACAACCAATCAATTTCCAATCTTTAGAATTCTTTCTATTCTCATGCTCGTACTTTTGGTGTGGGATAGACCCGTATTCCCCCAAAATAAGAAAAAAGTTTCCGTAAAGACCAAGTCGGCGGCTTCCCCGGAAGAACCGGCGGAAAGAACTTTTTACGCCAACTGGAGAGATACGGAACTCAATGATTTTTTAAAAGGAATGAGCGCCATTCTCAAGAAAAACATTCTTTTGGATGAGAGTTTAAAGGGCAAAAAAATCACGATCATTTCTCAAAAAGAAATTCCGATCAAAAATGCATTCGTTTTTATGAAATCTGTTTTGGAATCTCTCGGCTTCGGGGTCGTAGAAGAACCCGATCTAATCTCCATCGTCAAAATCAAAGACGCACTCGCAAGATCTCCCATCGTTCGTGTCGGGAAGGAATTGATTCCGGAAACAGAAGTCGGAGATTTTAGAAACATCACTCAGATCATTCCGGTGGAAAATGTGAAACCGGAAGAGTTGGAACCGATTCTCAAACGTCTGACATCTCCGAATACGGACGTGATCGTTTATAAGAATACGAACACGATCGTTCTTTCCGGTTCCGCAGCCGATATCAACAAACTCTTACTCTTAGTCAATGAACTGGATCAAAAATTAGAAGAAGCTACGCCGGGCGCGGTATCTTCCGCAGGCGACGTTCATATTTACACTCTGGAACACAGTGAAGCGGAAAAGATCGCAGCAACGTTAGTCAAGCTTGATAATCCGGTTGTTCAAACCGAAGAGCTGACTCCTGAGAAAAAGGCACAGGGTCAGGTTCCCGGAAAAGTGGATAAGATCAAAGCCGTCGGCCACAAAGAATCGAACTCCGTAATCGTAACCGCCACGAACTCGGAATGGACAGAGATTCGAAAGATCATCAAGGTTTTGGATTCCGCCAGAAAACAGGTTCTCTTAGAAGTGTTGATCGTAGAATTGACATCCAGCGATCTCAACGACTTTGGTATCGACTGGAGATATAAGAGCGAAGCCTACGGACAATTCAACACCGGTCTTTCCAAAGAAGGAAATATCATCAACTCAAACGGTCAAGTGAACCCGAACATCAACACCTTGAGCGGTTTCTCTTTGGGATTTTTAAAAGCCGGTTCAGAGCAGATCATCGGTATCTTGAGCGCAAACCAAGGGAATGAAAACTTCAACGTTTTATCCGCTCCACAAGTTTTGACCGTGGACAATCAAGAAGCGGAGATCAGCGTGGGACAGGACGTTCCCGTAAGAACACAAAGTAGAAACGCCGGAACCGGCGGAGCCAACGCAGTAACGGTGGACAACTACGAATACCGTCCGACCGGGATCAAACTCAAGTTTACTCCGCACGTAAACAAAAACAATAAGATCACGTTAGAACTCTTTCAAGAAATCAAGAACATCGCAGAAATCGCCCTCGCCGGTGGAAACCCGACCTTCAATCGGCGCGAGATCAAAACGTCAGTCACCATTGAAAATACTCAATCCATCGTTATCGGTGGTTTGATTTCTACGGACAAACAAAAACGAATTATCAAAATTCCTTTACTCGGCGACATTCCTTACTTGGGACATCTGTTCAAAAGAACCACTGAAAAATTAAAAAAGACCAACCTTATGGTTTTTATCACACCTCATATTCTCGATAGCAGAGAGAATGCGGATAAGATGACGGTGAAGAAAAAGATGCAGCAAGAAAGATACGAACTCGAAAGAGAAAGAATCCTCAACAAAGAAAAAGAAATCAAAGAAAGAGGGGACTAAGTTGAAAACTCTCGGAGATATCCTAATCGAAGAGGGGATCATATCCGAAAAAGATCTGGAAGATTCCCTGAAGGTTCAGAAAAAGAATAACCTTCCTCTCAGTCATATCATTCAAAAAAAAGGAATCGCCGGAGAATCTGATATTCTCCGCGCGCTTTCCAAACTCTATCAGCTTGAGTTTCGTGAAAAATTAGAATTCTCCGGAATGGAAGAGGTCTTTCAGCAGATTCCTCTCAAACTCATTCAAAGAAGTAGAATCGTTCCTTTTCAACTCTCCAAAAAAACGATTCGAATTGCGGTCTCCGATCCTTCCGATCTGCATCCGATGGACGACGCTCGTAATTTTCTAAAAGGATACAACGTAGAGTTCATTCTCGCGCCCGAACCGGAAATCATGCGGATCATCCATTCGCATTTCGATACAACTTCCTCCGCAGCCAAAGAAATGCTGAACGAAATGGAAGGAAGTTTTTCCGAACTCGCGGAAGCCTTTGAAAACGATTCTCTCGATCTTAGCGACGACGCGCCGATCATCAAGATGGTCAACGTTATTCTTTCTCAAGCAGTCAACGAGCGAGCTTCGGATATCCATATCGAACCGTATGAAAAATCTCTTATAGTTCGTTATCGTGTGGACGGTATTTTGCATAACGTGCTCAGTCCGCCGAAATCCTATCACGCGGGAATCTCTTCCAGAATCAAGATCATGTCGAACTTGAATATCGCGGAAAACAGACTTCCTCAAGACGGTAGAATCAAACTCCGATTGACCGGAAAGGATATCGATATCCGCGTTTCTACGATTCCTTGTCAGTTCGGAGAAAGAATCGTGATGAGGCTTTTGAACAAAACCGATCAAAAGTATTCCTTAGAAACAATGGGTTTTTATCCGGAACTCGTGAAGACGATTCGATCGCTCATCATCGAACCGCACGGAATCATTCTTGTTACAGGTCCTACGGGTTCCGGTAAGTCCACGACGCTCTATTCTGCACTCAGTGAATTGAATACCGAAGAAAGAAATATCATCACCTGCGAAGATCCTGTGGAATATCAGTTCGAGGGAATTTCTCAGATGCAAATGCAGGAGAAAATCGGACTCACGTTTGCAACGGGTCTTCGAGCCATTCTTCGTCAGGATCCGGACGTCATCATGGTCGGAGAGATTCGGGATGAAGAAACTGCAAGGATCGCGATCCAAGCTTCTCTCACGGGTCACTTGGTATTTTCCACGCTCCACACAAACGACGCTGCCAGCGCCGCGACCCGTCTCGTGGATATGGGAATCGAACCGTATTTAATCACATCGACCGTTCTCGGCTTTATGGCGCAGCGACTCGTGAGAGTGATCTGCGCTCATTGTAAGGAAACTTACAAGCCATCAGCATCTGAATTAGAATCGATTGGAATTTCCAAAAAAACTCTGAAAAACGGAACGCTTCACAGAGGAAAAGGTTGTTCTCATTGTATGGGAACGGGTTTTAAAGGAAGAACCGGGATCTACGAACTTTTATTAGTAGATTCTCATATTAAATCGGCTATTCTTCAAGGTAGCGACTCCGGAAAATTAAACGATATCGCAAGAGAACACAATTTCAAAACTTTAAAGGATTATGGAATTCGAAAGGTAATCGACGGCGTTACAACGATTGAAGAAGTGCTCAGAGTCACTTAAACAAAATGGCAATTTATTCTTACGTAGCATTCAACAAAAAAGGAAAAGAAGAAAAGGGAATCATAGACGCGGCGTCCCTCCAAGCGGCTCGTTCGAAACTAAAAAACAAGGGACTCTACGTTCGAAACATCTCAGAAGATTCCGAAAAAAAAGACCGAGAACTTTTTCCATTCTTAGCAAAATACTTTTATAGAATTCCTAGAAAAGAGGTCGGTCTTTTTTCAAGACAACTCGCGACCTTGCTCGGAGCGGGAATTCCTCTCGACAAATCCTTGGCGAGCATCGTAGAACAAACCGATAATCAGAATTTTAGAAAAGTTTTAACCGGAATGCAAGCCAACATCACCGAAGGCTCTTCCTTATCCGAAGCGATGAAAAAACATCCTGACGTGTTTCCGAGTCAGTTTCCTTCTCTTGTCGCGGTCGGAGAAAAAACGGGAGATTACGAAGCGACTCTCACTCGACTCGCCGAATTGGAAGAGAAGTCGAGCGAGCTCAAAGCAAAAGTCCAAGTCGCGATGGTTTATCCCTTTATCATGGGTTCTCTTTCCATCTTTGTAACGATCTTTTTATTGACCGTGGTAATTCCTCAGATTCAAGAATTGTTTTTGCAGTTCGACGCAAAACTCCCTTTGATCACTCGAATCGTCATCGGAGTTTCCGATATTCTCATAGGATTTTGGTGGCTTCTTCTCGCGTTGGGTTTTGGTGGAATCGTGGGCTTTATCTATTATAAAAATACTCCCCAAGGAAAACGAAACTGGGACGAGTTTATTCTCAAGGTTCCGATTTTGGGTTCTTTGGCTCGTAAGGTTTTAGTCAGTAGTTTTGCGAGAAACATCGGGATTCTTCTAAGCAATCGAGTTCCCTTGATCACAACTCTTTCCATCGTTGAACGTATTGTGGATCATTCCATCTTCGGGGAAGAAATCAAAAACGCGGTCGATAGAATCAAGGAAGGAGAAAAACTTTCGGCTTCCTTTAGCGGATCGGTGATTCTTCCTCAGATGGTGATCGGTATGATTGCAGCCGGAGAGGTTTCGGACCGGGTTCCGGAAATGATGAACAAACTCGCGGATATTTACGATACCGAAGTGGATACCGCGATTAAAACGATGACACAATCCATGGAACCGCTCATGATTGTGGTAATGGGTCTTCTCATTGGAACGATTATGGCCTCGATCATGGTCCCAATGTACAACTTGACGCAGCAACTTCAAAATATATAATTTAGAATAAGGAGAATTCAATTGAATCTGTCCAAATTAAAAAGAAAATACAGAAAAGGTCTCACACTGATAGAACTCGCTGTTGTCGTGATTATCTTAGGAGCGCTCATCGCTTTGGTTTATTCCAACTTTCGTCCGGGTGAAATTAGCGACGATACGGCGGCTCTGAAACTTAAGAAAGACGCATACGAATTACAATCTCATCTGGAAAGATACGCACAGAGATACGGCTCTTATCCGAGCGACGAACAAGGATTAGAAGCTCTTGTCGAAAAACCGACTACGGGAGAAGTTCCTGAAGATTGGAAACCGATCCTGAGTAAAAAAGGAGCGATCAACGATCCTTGGGGAACTTCTTACAAACTCAAAAGAGACGCGGCCGGAGACGTTCAATTATTTACCCTAGGCAAAGATAAAAAAGAAGGCGGAGAAGGCAAAAATGCTGACTTCAACATTCTCAACGAAGACGAATATCCTTCCGACTTCCGCAGAAAATAAACTTCCTTCTCCTTTCCGGTTATGAAAATAAGAAATATCCGGAAAGGATTCACCCTGATCGAGTTGATCGTGGTGATCGCGATCCTCGCGGGGTTAATTAGTATTCTTGCAACTACCGCCGCGAATTTCATCGTTCCCTCTAGTTCGGACGCGGCACAAACTCTCAAACAAGCGGCTGAATTTTGTTATCGCAAATCGATTCTTACAAATACGACCATGGTTTTGGAATTGGATATTGAAAACGATACTTACACCGTAAAAAAACTCGTCCGAGACGAAAGTGGAATCAAAGAAGTGTTGGTCTTCAAACCTCAAAAACTTCCGTACAATTCCGAAATCATAGATATCACCGACATTCGAGGTTTTCGATATACAAAGGGAATCGTCAAGGTTCCTTTTACTTACCTAGGCATCGCCGCGGATTACAGCATTCACTTGGGAAACGATCCGTCCATTTATCGAACCTTGATCATCTATCGTTACGGAGGAAAGGTTACCGTTCTGGAAGGGGAACAATTTCACACTTCTTCCAACCTCTCAAACGATAAGAATTGGAAAGAACAACAGGATGAAAACGAACAACAGCAGCCTTAAATTCTTCTCCAAATGGAAACATTCTTTTCGAAAGGGTTTCAACCTGATCGAGGTTTCCATCGCGCTCGCGTTAGCCGGAATCGCGATGACGTATACGTATATGGTCATTTCCAACGGGATCAGACAACAAAGACTCGCGGCTGTCATGTCAAACGCGGTTCATCTTGCAAAGATCAAGATGGCTCAGATCGATTCCGTTTCGGTTCTTCAATCCGACAACACTACCGGAGAAATTCCGGGTTATCCAGGTTATAGTTTTAAAACACAGATCGGGGAAGAAGATATGGATCTTCTCAAACTCGCGGGTAAGGAAGGTAAAAAACCGGAAGACCTGTTGGGTGGAAGAGATTCGGAGATGAACAAACTGATTATGCGAAGATCCGGTCAGGCGAATCAAGGAGCTTCCACAGCAGGGATCATTCGAGTTTTTAGAATTAAGGTTACGATCAATTATCCTACTGGAAGCGGAACCGAATCCTATACCGCGGAAACTTTCAAATCGGCACAGTATTAAAATGAAAAATGCCCGTTCAAAATTCTTTCGCAAAGGGTTCACCTTGATCGAAATTTCGATCGTAGTGATGATTTTGGGCGTGATCTTTACCGGAATTTTTTCTACCTATTATACGGCTCTTAAAATTTCCAGGGAATCCTCTTCTCCAGGCGGAGCTTCCAAAAGAGACATTTTGCTCGCGATGGAAAATGTTCGTAGTACGATTTCAATGGCTTACTTTCACCAAACACAAAGAAGGTTGATCTTCGTTGGAAAAAACGACGGGAGAGGAATCGATCGAAAGGACCGTTTGGACTTTGCCGCGACCCATCCCAACTCGGAAGAAACCTCGATGCCCGAAGTCAGAGAAGTCGGATTTTATCTCAAACCTATGCCGGAGCAACCGGATTACAATTTTCTGATTCGAAGAGAAGACGAGATGGTGGATCGTTATCCGAAATCGGGCGGAACCGAATACACTCTCCTCAGTCACGTCAAAAGTTTTCAATTAAAGTATTCCAGAACGGGCGCCAAATGGGAAGACGAATGGGATTCCAAGCTCACAAAGGTTCTACCGAGACTCATTCGAATCGAGATGATCGTAAATTCCGGCAAAAAGGAGGTCCGCTATGAAACTCTCGCGTTTCCGGGAATTCTTTTTAAATAAGAAAATCAGAATATTCTTAAATACCTCCGAGTTTAAAGAATCCAGAACTTATCTCGCGCGTAAAACTCTGCGCAAATCCAGGGAAGGATTTATGGTAGTCATTCTCGTCATGGCGATCGGAACGGCTTCCTTTTATACGGCTACCGAATTCGGAGAACGCGCCCTCGGAGAACGTAGGATTGCGCAGGCGGACGCGGACGGATTCAGAGCGCTTTTGCTTGCAAAAGCTGGATTTCAAGGCGCGTTAGGCGCTCTTAAAAAGATTCCGGAAGAATACCTCTACAAAAGTGGGATCGCACTCAATCCGCCTCCGCTTCCGATGGGTGGAGGAACGATCTACTATAAGATCAGCTCCGAAGACGGAAAGATCAATCTCAACACACTTCTCAATCCGGATGATAACCAACAAAATCTGCGCGCCGTGGAAATGGTTTCCCGTCTTTTCGATAAACTCGGAATCAAAAGGGAAAAGATCTTTCCGATCTTTGATTGGATGGATACGGATCTTCAGGAAACCGGCGGGGGCGCCGAGGACGGATACTATTCTTCCTTAAAACCTCCTCGCAAAAATAAGAATTCATTTATGTATTCCGTTTCCGAACTCGTTTCCGTAAAAGGTTTCGATCGGGAAATCGTCTATGGCTCTTTAAAGCCAGCGGACTACGCTGAAAAGTATTCGAACGCGTTTCAATCCGAAGAAGAAAAGGCCCTCATTGGAGACAGTGATTTCGTTTTGGCAAACAATATCACCGCCTATATCCCATCCGGACAAAACTCAGACGATAGAATCAACTTGAACGCGGCGCCATATTTTGTTTTGATGTCTTTATCCGATTTTATGACTAAACAGGCCGCTATGAGAATTCTCAAATTCAAATTGGAGCAGGGCGGTTTTATCAAAGAGCTGAAGGACATCGAGAAATTTCAGGAATTTCAGATTCCGACGGCCGGTGGTCTTACTCTTTATAAGGAACTCGCGGGGGAAGGAACTGACGTCTCCGGCGGAAGGGTCAAGACCAAGGGCGAAATATTTAGAATCGTAGCGGTGGGACAAGTTGGAAAGACAATTCGAAGGATCACCGGAATCTTCGATCTGACCAACAGCACCATGCTCTATTATATGGAAGACTAAAAGTAAGATGTTTATTTACGATCAATTTCTTGCAATCGACTACGGAACGAGCACGATCAAAGGAGTTCTCTTCCAAAAAGTTCTCGGAAAGCTGAGCATTCTTCGTTCCGAGATCATGAGTATCTCTCATGGTGAAGAAGAAGAGTATCGCCACAACGTTCTTCGTTTTATCAACTCTTACTTTCCCGGAGAAACGAGTATCGTCCTCAATCTTCCTCTGGATCGTTTGTTTGTTCGAGAATTGCACATTCCACTCACGACTGTCAAAGCGATTCGAGAAGTGATTCCTTTCGAAGTGGAAAATAGAATTCCGTTCCCAATGGAAACCGTAGAAGTCACGGGAAGTATCTGGAGAATCGATCAGGAAAAATCCGATGTGATCGCGTATTGTGCTCATCACTCGGAACTCGACTTCATCACGTTTCCTTTTTTAGATACGAACATAGTTTTCCGAGGCCTCTTCGTAGACTCCGTGAGCTTGTCGACGGTCATCGCGGAACATACAAACAAGGAAATCACTTATAAGAATTGTGCGCAGGCCGACATCGGAGGAAGAGTTACGATCCTAAACATTCTCTCCGAAGGAAAGGTGGCGCATACGAGATATATTTCCATGGGAGGAGACACTCTCACGGAACAGATCGCTTCGGATTTAAAAATTCCATTTGAGAAAGCGGAAGCGATCAAACTTTCTCTCCAATTCGAACCTTTCTCCGGAGAAGACGACGGCTTAAATCTATTCGCAAAAGAATTCAAACTCAAAGTCGCCGATATTAAAAAATCCTTTCAAAGCGTTTCGAAATTTGCTGAAAAACTTTCCTCTGAAATTCACAGAAGTATCGTTTCTATGAATGAAACTGAAAGACCGGAAGTTTTGTATCTTTCCGGCGGGGGAAGTAAGATCCGAGGAATCGAATCTGTTTTTGGAGAATCCCTCGGACTGATTACGAGAAGATACGATTTTCTCTCCTTGGACGGCGACACATTCTCCACTTGTTTCGGAATGGGTTACCATTTCGGTTTAGCAAAAAAAGATAAAATCGATTTTATCAACACTCCTCACGTAAAACGGATCAATAAGAATATTCTAAACTTCGATCAGTTTCGTCCGCACCTGATTTTTTCAGGCGTATCTCTTTTTATCCTAATCACTGTTTTTTTCGTGGGAATCGTCATCGATAAAAGAAAGTTAAGCGCGAGCGAAAAACTACTCGCCGAAAAATTCCAAAGGGGTTTTGGAAGATCCGCCCCAGAAGACGTGGACATTTTAGAATACGCCACAAAACTCAAAAACGACGAGAAGAAAAAGACCGAGATCTACAGACTCTACTTAAGTAAACCGAGTATTCTTGATATTCTTTTTGAACTCTCTATGAACTTTCCAGCGTCCGATATGCAACCGTTTCAGTTGGATCAATTCGACTACGATCAGGATCTGGTGAAAATAGGCGGAAGAGTGAACGAGTTTAGCGAAATCGGGGTTGTACAAAGATCCTTGGAAAAATCTCCGATGTTCAAGGACATAGAGGTGACAAACAAAAGAATGATGCAGGGTATCAAGACCTACAAAGTTTCTTTTACGATCACGATGAAGGTTGTGAATAAGCCCGTCGGCGCGGAGGAATCTTTTTAAGATCATTATGCTCGAAAAATTAGAACCCAGAGAAAGGTTGATCGTACTCGGTGGAATCGGCGCGATTCTACTGCTGATTTTATTCTTAGCCATCCAGAAGATCGTAAGTATTCGCCAAGGTTTAACCGAAAGGGTTCAAGATTCGAGAACCGCTCCGGTAAAACTGGATAAGATCATTCAGGAATACAATGACTTTCGTTCCCTGGATTCTTCCGGAGGAGATTCGGACGTTAGCGCGATCTATGCAAAACTCGACGAAATTTTTGTAAGATACGGCTTGAAAGAAAAAATTTCAACGATGAAAGACTCGTATGCGATCGAAGATAAAAAATACAAACGAACTACGATCGATATCAATTTTAGGTCGGTCACGCTTGACAATGTCTTTCGTTTTGTTTACGACATAGAAAAAAATAAAATGATCAATGCGAGAGTGGAATATCTTAACTTTAGAAAACCGTTTCAGGGAAAGGAAGTCTATGACGTAAACCTGAAATTGTCGAGCTATAGTCGAGAAGGCAACAAACGATGAAAAAAGAAGAAGAATTTCAGGAAGAAACCCTCACGCCGGAGGAGGAAGAATTCTTAACTCTGGAACTTCAAGAAGAGGAAGAAGAGGCTGCGCCTCGATTCACTCTAAAACAAAAACTCTATCTAATCGGAACCGGTGTTTTTTCCTTTTTTCTATTTACGATTCTTCTCTTTCCTCTGGACGAAATCATACGTAGTTCTTTGAATACTTCTTCCACAAAAACAGGAACCATCATCAACTTTCGAGATCTGAGCATTTCCATCCTGGGAAACATTACTCTGGATACTCTGGAAATTACTACACCTTCCAATCTCAAAATCAAATCCGAAGAGACGGTCTTGAAGACTTCTCTGTTCGGACTTATGAAACGTAAGTTCGACGGAAAATTCAAACTCATCTCTTTGAAAATCGATACGGAGAACGGACCGTTTGCAAAAATTCCTCGCATCGAAGGTCAGGGGAAAATCGAAAATCTGGACGCCGGAATCGCAAGAATGGGCGGTGACCTGGATATAGAAATTCCGGCTGGATCGTCCGCGATGATCATGGAACTTCCGGAAATTCCTCTTCTCGGCGAACTCAAGAACATCACGATAAAGAAATTTTTGGCAAAGATCAATCTTCAAGGCGGGAATCTAATCTTTAAAGATTTTACCTTGGATACTTCGATCGCACGCTTTGATATCACGGGAAATATTCGTTTATCTGAAAGTATTCAATTCTCGCAGCTGAATCTTAAGGTCTGTTTAGAATTGGATCGTAACTTTGCTTTAGAAAGACAGGATATCGAAGATATGCTTACGGTTTTGAGTAAACAAAGTAACGAAAAGTGTATTCCATTGATGGGAACCATTGGAAAACCGGAAGCAAAGATTCCGGGATTGACCGGCCCGCCCGCAACTCCGTAAGGGAGTTATTTGATAGTATTTGAATCCGGATTGAAATGTTAAAAAACGGATTTTGAAATTTTTACGATTTTTCGTTCTATATCCTCCTCTATCGATGTCATGAACAAGCTCGTCCTCAAGAGAATTGTTATTTTTATCCCGTTGTTTTTCTGTTCTTTCTGCGCTTTCCAACCTCATACACCTCCTTCGAAAGAACAGTGGAACGAATTTAGGAAACTTCCGGGAAATCAAAAAAAAATCAAAGCCTTGGAAACATTTCTTCGTGAACACAAAGTCTTGAATGTAGTTCCCTTGGAACAACTATTGAGGCAGGGCACGGATTGGAGACAAACGAAAAGTCAACCTTTTGCGATTCCTCCCAAAGCTCTGTGGTCAAACATCCTACCGACATTGAGGGTGATTCGCGATTTGATAGTTCCCCAGATCGGTCCGGTTACGGTGGTTTATAGCTTTCGAGAAGAAGATTATAACGAAAAAGCGGGCGGTGCAAAATCGAGTCGGCATCTTCATTTTTCCGCTTTAGATATGATCCCCGATCGCGAAATCGATCACGCCCATTTAAAGAATCGTCTTTTAAAACTTTGGGAAAAAAATGGAGCCGAACGAAAGATCGGACTCGGATTGTATTCTCGAAACCGATTTCATATCGACACGAACGGTTTTCGAAAGTGGGAAAAGTAAAAATTTCTTCCGATCGATCGAAACTAACGTTTTACGGTCACGCCTGCGATTATCAATTCAACGATCGTATCATAGGGTTCTGAAGAAGATAAACCTCGGGCTAATAGCAAGCCGCCTTCCAACGCGGCCAAAAGACCAAGTCCGACGGCTTTCGCTTCCTTTGTCTTTAAACCGGCATTTTTTAGAGTGGATTCAATCGCCTGGCTCCAACGAGTGAAGGCGTTTGCTACCGCTTCTCTTACCACAGGCGGTTGCGAATGACCTTCTATGGCTGTGGCTGCGACGGGGCAACCGACTTGCCATTTGGAATTTTCTGGAGTCTGCCTAAAAACGGAAGCAATCTTTCGTATGACCTCGGCTACGTTTCTTCCATTTCTACCGGCTCGAATGATACCTGTTTCGGCAAGAATTGTCGCTTCTTCGATGGCTAAGCAGATCAATTCGTCTTTTCCACCGGGAAAATGATGATAAATCGAACCTCTGGAAGTTTCCGCGACCGAAACAATTTCCATGAGTCCGGTTGCGGCAACTCCCTTTGCTTGAATCAGCTTACGAGCGGCCGTAATCATTTCTTTTTTCGTTCGGGATATTTTTTCCATCAATTCTTCCTCAAATTAGAATTCCGCAAAGATTTTTGATTCTTAGATCGGAAGCCCAAATATTAGACAGTCCATCATAATTTTAATCGGATTCTCTTTTTCAATCTCTAAATTATTTTATACCATAGTCAATTTTTCTACATTTTATTGCAATCTCCGTTAAAATTTTTCTTGATGATTATGATGATCGTCATAATATTAAATCCTGTAAAAAAGGAGAATTCTTATGCCCTTAGTTCAAATTTTTGTCCCTGCGGGATCCTTGTCGGCGGAGATGAAGAATGATATGATTCAAAAAGTGACCGACGCAGTCGTAGAAGCGGAAGGAAAACCGGTCGTTCGTCGATACACCTGGGTCCATATTAACGAGGTTCCCGACGGAGGCTGGGGAATGTCCGGAAAAGTAGTCACGTTAGACGCAATGAAACAATCCACGGAAACTACAAAATAAAATTCAATCTATGAGGAAAATAGGATGAACCGAGCTCTTACATACTTTTCACCGGGGAAGTTGGATTGGAGGGAATCGCCCGAACCTACCTTGTTACATCCGGAAGACGCAATCGTCCGTCCTGTTGCCTCGTCCACTTGTGATCTGGATATAATGATCATTCAAGGAAAAACACCTTTTAAAGGACCTTTTGAGATTGGACACGAATGTATCGGCGAGATTATCGAAGTCGGAGAAGGTGTTCGAAGTTTCTATAAGGGTCAGTTAGTCGTTGTTAGCTGGCACCTTTCTTGCGGTCAATGTCATCGATGTCGAAAAGGATTGATGAACACTTGTGCTTCGTATCCTCAAGGCGCGATGTTCGGTATGTCCGTAGGAGGAAAGTGGGGCGGTTTTTTTTCAGATCTCGTTCGTGTGCCGAATGCGGATGCTACGTTATTCGCCTTACCCGCGAGTCTCAATCCTTCTCACGTCGCAAGCCTAAGCGATAATATTCCTTTCGGCTACGAATTGACCGTACCACATCTTCTAAACAACCCCGGAGCCGATGTGTTAATTATGGGTGGCACCGGTTCCATTGGACTGTTTGCGGCGGCTTACGCGCGCGCAGCGGGGGCAGGAGCCGTCGACTATGTGGATACAAACAAAGCAAGATTGGAAATCGCCGAAAAACTCGGAGCCAATCCGATTGAAAGTTTACCAAGACAAAGAATTGGAAAACGTCCCGGCAGATATCCGATTACGGTCGATACGAGCGCTTCGCAAGAAGGTCTTTTGTGTGCGATTCGTTCTACGGAACCGGAAGGTTATTGTTCAAGCGTAGGAGGGCATTTCAACGATATAGCATTCCCTATGTTGGATATGTATGCAAAGGGTTTGCACTTTTATACAGGGCGCGGCTTGGGTAGAATTAATTTTGCAGCGGCTACCGACTTCATTACGAGTGGAAAAATCAAACCGGAGATCATCGTAACAGAGGAAAGGCCATTCGACGAGGCTCCGACTGTATTGAGTGATCCTTCGATGAAACCGGTATTAGTTCGTCCCAGCATTCTCACCGATGTATACCGACCTAAAATTGAAGTCCCTTAATCTTATCAGAAAAATCACTGATACGTTCGAAACCCGGGATCGATCGAATCGGTGATATAACTTAAAAAACAAATCGATCCTACCGTCTTTCGTTAGGGACTTCCTTCGCCCGAGACGCATCGAGGCAAACTTTGAATTTTTTCATTCAGAATTGAGAAGAGCACTAATCTGGAAGGATTCGAATTTTTTTAAAAGAAATCCCAGTTAAATAAAAAGCTGATACAAGATTCGGATTGCGAGGATGCGATTTACATCTTGAAATCAAAATGCTTTTTGAATTCTTTAAATAAAAACGTCTCCTAAAAAAGAAAAGGTCTGAATGAAAATCCATCCAGACCTTTTTTTCACCCGATATCAAATCAATAACCTCGGGATCTTTTATCTTTTCTTTTAGCGACTTTGAATCAAGAACATCCAGTGGTAGACCCGCAGGACATACACTTCAGACAAGATCCATTTCTCACCATTTCAAACGATCCACATTCGGAACAAGAATCTCCGGTATAACCCTTGATCTTCGCGAGTTTTACTTCTTCCAGAAGCGCAAGTCCAGTTGGAGCAGAAGTTCTTTCCTTGGAAATCATCTGAGAATAAGAAATGGTTTCCACTTCTTTCTTCGGAGGAGCTTCCGCAACCGCAGTGTTCGTAACCGTTTCTTTTTCACTTACGTTTGATTCTGCGGTAGCTCTTTTGGAACCGATCTCGTCTCCTCTCAAATCTTCCGGAGCCACTTGTCCGAGGTCGTATCTTCCGAGATAAGTAATCGCCAATTCTCTAAAGATATAATCGATAACGGAAGTACTCATCTTGATGTGTTTGTTTCCGGAAACGATTCCGTTCGGCTCAAATTTGAAGAATGTAAATGCATCCACATATTCTTCCAATGGAACCCCGTGTTGAAGACCTAAGGAAACTGAAATTGCGAACGCGTTCATCAAACTTCTAAACGCCGCTCCTTCCTTGTGCATATCGATAAAGATCTCTCCGATCTGACCGTCTTCGTATTCACCGGTTCTCAAATAAACCTTGTGACCGCCTACGATCGCCTTTTGAGTATACCCCGCTCTTCTGCTTGGAAGTTTTCTTCTATGAGAGATATACTTCGTAATTACTTTTTCCGCGATTTGAACGGGATCTCTGGAAATCAAAGCTTCTCTGACTTCGTCTTGCTCTTCGATTTCAATTCCATTCAGAAGCTCCAACACGGAATTGAGCGGTTGAGAAAGTTTTGATCCGTCTCTGTAAAGAGCGTTTGCTTTGATCATCATCTTCCAGGAAAGGAAGTATGCGTTTTTCACATCCTCTACGACCGCGTCTTCCGGAAGGTTGATCGTCTTAGAGATCGCGCCGCTGATAAACGGTTGAGCCGCTGCCATCGTGCGAATATGAGATTCGTAAGAAAGGAATCTTTTTCCATACTTACCGCATTTGTTTGCACAATCAAAAACAGGATAGTCTTTCTCTTTCAAGAAAGGAGCGTTTTCTATCGTCATCGTTCCACAAACGTAATCGTTTGCTTTGTTGATATCGTCTTTAGAAAAACCGAGGTATTCCAAAAGAGAAAAACCGGGAACATCAAAGATTTCCTTTGCGATTCCAAGATTACGGGTTAAGAAGTCTTCTCCCAGATTGAACTTGTTGAACGCAAAGTTGATATCGAAAGCGAGCGGAAGAGAAGCTTCCACTTTTTCGAGAATCTCATTCGTAAAACCTTTTTCTTTCAGAGCTTGTGTATTTACGATCGGGGCACCGTTCAGAGTAGCGTGTCCTTTGCAATAGTTTACGATCGCTTCAATCTCGGAAGGAGAATAACCTAATTTTTTCAAACCAAAAGGAACTGATTGATTGATGATTTTGAAATAACCGCCGCCGGCGAGTTTTTTGAATTTCACCAGTGCGAAATCGGGCTCGATTCCCGTAGTATCACAATCCATCACGAGACCGATCGTTCCGGTAGGTGCGATTACGGTAACTTGAGCATTTCTATAACCGTGTTTTTCACCCAGAGCCAAAGCGAGATCCGAATCCTCTTGAGCCGCTTTCAACATATAGGAAGGGCAGAACGCAGGATTGATTCCCACGGGAGTGATCGTAAGACCTTCGTAATCGCCGGAAGGAGCATTGTAAGCCGCTCTTCTATGATTACGAATCACTTTCAACATGTGCTTTTTATTCTTCGCATACCCTGCAAAAGGACCTTGTTCTTTCGCCATCTCTGCGGAAGTAGCATAAGCGGTCATGTGCATGATGGAAGAGATCGCACCTGTGATCGCCATCGCTTCTTGAGAATCATAAGGAATTCCAAGAATCATCAGAACGGAACCGAGGTTTGCATAACCAAGACCTACTGTCCGGAACTTATAAGAAAGTTCTGCGATTTCCTTAGACGGAAACTGCGCCATCGTAATGGAGATTTCAAGAATGATCGTCCAGAGTTTACAAAGATAACGATATCCTTCCACGTCGAAGTTCAACGTTTCCAGATCTACGAACTTTTGTAAATTCGCCGAGGCGAGATTACAAGCCGTGTTATCCAAGAACATATATTCGGAGCAGGGGTTCGATGCGTTGATCGGACCGTCTTCCGGACAAGTATGCCATTCATTGATTGTTGTATGATATTGAGTTCCAGGATCCGCGCTCGCCCAAGCAGCATAGGAAATTTTTTCCCAAAGTTCTCTCGCTCTGAGAGTTTCGGAAGCTTTTGGTTTGCGTCCTTCCGCTTTCGCTCTTTCTTTTTCGGTTCTGAAATACAAGTTCCAAGGTTGGTCTTGTTCTACCGCGGTCATAAATTCATTCGTAAGACGAACCGAGTTGTTGCTGTTCTGACCGGAAACCGTATTGTAAGCGTCGGATTGCCAATCGGTTGTGAGTTCTTCAAAAAGAATTTCTTTGTAACCTTGTTTGGCGAGATCGATCACACGTTTGATGTAATTATCGGGAATTAAAACCTTCTTTGCTTCTACGATGGTTTTTTTAAGAGAAGAATTCTTCTTAGGATCAAAACGATCTTCACCTTCCATCTCGTAACAAGCGGAAATGATCGCATTGAGATGACGGTTATTCAACATAGAACCGGTTACCAGAGAAGCTACTTTCTTTTCTTCGGTTACTTTCCAATCTACAAAACTTTCGATATCCGGATGGTCTACGTCGAGACAAACCATCTTCGCGGCGCGACGAGTAGTTCCGCCGGATTTGATCGCACCCGCGGCGCGATCTCCGATCTTTAAGAAACTCATGAGACCGGAACTCTTTCCTCCGCCGGAAAGGGGTTCGTTTTCTCCTCTTAAATTGGAGAAGTTGGTTCCAGTTCCAGAACCGTATTTAAAAAGTCTGGCTTCACGAACCCAAAGATCCATGATTCCACCTTCGTTTACGAGATCGTCGTCCACACTTTGGATAAAACAAGCGTGAGGTTGAGGATGTTCATAGGCCGAAGCGGACTTAACGAGCTTACCGGTCGTCGGATCCACATAATAATGACCTTGAGATTTACCATCAATTCCATAAGCCCAGTTCAAACCTGTGTTGAACCACTGAGGGGAATTGGGAGCCGCCATCTGAGTAGCGAGCATATATACGATTTCATCGTAGAAAACTTTTGCACTTTCTTCATCGGAGAAGTATTTGTATTTATATCCCCAATACGTCCAACATCCCGCTAGTCTATGAAAGACTTCGAGCGCGCTGGTTTCACCGCCAAAACGATCTTCCGGCTTTAACGATTCCAATTTTTCCGTATCGGGAACCGATTTTTGAAGCCATTCTGGAATCCCTTCCTCTTGTATCTTTTTGAGATACTTAGGAATTCCTTTACGACGGAAATATTTCTGCGCAAGAATATCAACTGCGACCTGGGACCAACCCTCAGGAACCTTGATGTCGTTTGCTTCGAAAACTTTAGATCCATCCGGATTGGAAATCCTGGAATTGCGTTTCGCCCAACGAATTTCGGACGATTCTTCACCTTTGGGGGCGGTAAAATGACGGTTTAGCTTCATAAATTTGCTCTCAGACTCCGTAAGACTAGTAAGAAGGGATTATGTCACTCTAAGAAAAAGGAAAAATGATCCAAAGCTTTTTTTCGCTCTCCCTTCTCCGAAGAATTAAAATTTTTCCTACAAAAAGTTGTAAAAACGCGGCCCTATGCGACAAATTAAGGTTGCGTGCTTACCCCTTTTTGAAAATATAGGCCTAACTACCGAGGATACTCCCCTTTAGCTCAGTCGGTAGAGCAAGTGACTGTTAATCACTGGGTCGCTGGTTCGAGCCCAGCAGGGGGAGCCACCTTTCTGTCGCCTGGCCAATATCGGCAATTTTTCCCTTCTTTGGTTCTTTTTAGACGAAGTCCCCTGGATTTCGTTCTTAAAAAACTCCTCTTTTGTATAGTGTTTTTATCAAAAATCCGCCTAGAAGCAAAAATTCTCATTTTAGAATTCAAAAATTCGACCAAACAAAGGGATTTTTTTGAAAGATCCCTTTGTATATTCAATTTTTAGAATATACTTATCAAAAATTTTATAGAGCGATGAGAAAAAATTATGAACAAAAAGAATCGACTCTGAATTTCCAAAAAAAGAAGAAGTGGAAATTTGAATTTCGAGATCGCGTTAGGCGGAACGGTGATTTCCGTAAAATTCGAAAGCACAAAGACAATCGAATTTTACGGAGGATTTTTAGATTTCGTTTTTAGTGGGTTTTAAGGATTTTAAGAATTTAAAAATCGCCTTCAATTCCAATTCATCCATATTCGAATAGGCTTCCCAAGGCATATGGCTGTGTGAGATAAATTTTCCCTGTCTAAAACGAGCCAGAAACTGTTTTTCCGTCCACTTCTTGATTCTTCCTTCCGCGTGAGGGGTGAGATTGGGCGGTGTCAATGCTTCCTTTGTTGGATCCGGATCTTCCATAGGAGCTCCGCCGGCAAAGGGTTCTCCGATAAATTCTCCAATCAAATTTCGTTTTGTATGACAGCCGTTGCAATTGGCGACGTTATTCGCAAGATATTCTCCGTAGGCGACGGTTTCGGCGCGCTCGATCGATTTTAAAACTTCTCCTTTGGGACCGACCGGTTTTACGACAAAAGCCTTTAATATTTTCCCGATCACATTCAGTTCATGCTCTGGAATTTTATTATTTACCGGTTTTAGATTCCTCACAAAAGACAATATCGCAGATAGATCCTCGTCGCTCGTATTGTGAAAGGGCATAAAATCCAAAAGGACGGTTCCATCGGGGCGGATGCCGTATCGAAGCGATCTGGCAATCTCTGCATCGGAGAATTTACCGATACCTGTTTCTGGATCCGGAGTGATATTGGGAGCGTAGAAATTTCCGACGGGCAATTCAAATTTTTTACCGCCGGCAAGAGAACGCTCCGAATCTTTTTCCGAATGAGCCGAATTCGCTGTATGACAATCAGTACAATGAGCGGCTCCAAAAGCAAGACGCTCTCCTTTGGCGATGATCGCCGGATCGCTGGAAGATTTTACGTCCGGATAGGGCGCTTCATATTTTAAATTTTGTCTGAGAGCGGTTGCAACCACTCCCGTCAGTAACAACGTCAAAAAAAAGATTCCGGTCCATTTTAAGACTTTTTGCATATACCATTCCTCGTTTGTGTCCTAGGTTGAATATCGATATCGCAGAAATCATTCCGCGATTTGAGTTTGTCGCGATATTCATTGTCCCAATCCAATAAGACAAAACAACAGGTCTATTTGCGTTCTTTTAGCGTCGTTTCCTGTTTACTCTCATTTTTTTCGACTCCGATCTATAATTAGATTCTCATTATAAAATTGGCATATTCAGTTCTTTGAAATCCAGTTGGAGATTGAAGGAATCTATCCAAGCCGACCGTTCTAACGGGTTTTATTCAACTTTTGTATACAATATTTTAGGAAAAGACCGAATAGACTTCCGATCAAAATTCCATAACCAGTAAAAACAAAGGACAATTTAATGGCGGTGATCACCCCTGTAACCGCGGCTAACGTTTCCGAAACAACGGGCCAGGTATATAGAAAATAAAAGACAATGGAATTTTCGATTAAGTCAAAAACGATAAATCCGAACGGAACAATATTGATCCAGACGGGCAGTTTTAAATAGATCGCCGCTCTGGAATAAAAAGAACCGATCATAAAACAAACGGCAAAGGGAAGAAACATATCCAAAACGTCTTGAAAGAAATACAATGTTCTACCGGATTCTCCGTAAAACTGAAATACTTCCGTGATGTCTTTTGCGGTTAGAAAAGGACGAAAGTCCAGTTTCAAAGGAAGTGTCTGACCCGGCCCGACCGGAATCATCTGTTCCAAAAACTGCATCGATCCTGAAATGAGAATCGAAGCGAGCGTATAAAAAAATATCTTTTTATTGGAAGAATGTTTAACTACAAAGTCGCTGATAGAAGATAAAAACCTTAGATTCATAATTGTCTCCGTTGATCGTTGAGATCGGAAACAATCAAGAAAAGGAAATTAATTCTTTCGTCAAGGTTATTATCAAAAGAGTAAAACTTTCGAAAAGAAACGTTAGATACGCTTAAAAAAGATCCTCTTCTTCCGAAGTTTGTGCGGAAGTTTTTGTTTCCGTCGTCGTTTTTGTTTCGCCTCGAAACCCGGTCTTGTTAGTCTTTTTGGATTCGTCTTTAGTAAGGGCTTCTATCTTTCCTTCCGCCGTATCCAAAATTCCCTGGCATATTTTTTTGAGTTCCATTCCTCGTTCATAGGCTTTGAGAGATTCTTCCAAGCTGAAGTCCTGTCGTTCCAGTTTTTCCGCGATCTGCTCGAGTTCTAAAAGCGCTTCTTCGAATGAAATTTTTGATTTTGATTCTGCCATCTTATTTTCCTTTTCGGATCACTTGCATCGTTCCGCCCGCAAGCAATACTTGTAATTCTTCTTCCGGTTTTGTTTGTTCCGGAGAACTGATAATTTTACCTTTTGTGTTTCTTACGATGGAATAGCCGCGTTTCATCGTAGAAGCGGGGGAAAGATCTTCCACCTTGGAAGTCAAAAATTCCGCCCTTTGTTTTTTATGAAAAAGAATACCTTGAATCCTCGGCGTAAGATTCGTATAACGTTCGATTCTTACCTTCGCTAAATCCAATTTGTTTTGAACCGCTTTTTGCAGTCGAATTCCGATTTCATCCACTCTCTGACTTCTTGCGTTCAGGAGTTGCATCGGTTCCTTGAAGATAAACTTTCCGGATAACAGACGAAGACGATCCTTGCTCGAAGAAACGCGCGCGTTTAGAGAGGTCTTGAGTCTTCCTTCCAGTTGTGAAAGAAATTGAAGAATGTCTTCTTCCTTTGGAACCGCGTGTTCGGCCGCGGCCGTCGGGGTCGGGGTCGCAAAATCCGCGGCGAAGTCACTTAACAAAACGTCGGTCTGATGTCCAACGGCTGAAATGATCGGAACCCTAGAATTTGCGTAGGCGCGAACCACCTTTTCATCGTTAAACGCCATTAGATCTTCGAAACTTCCGCCGCCTCGTCCCGCGATGATCACGTCGACATTCCATTCCGGGCGATTCAGTTCTTCTATGGCGCCTGAAATCGAATTGGGAGCGTCTTCACCCTGAACGACACAAGGCGCAATGAGAATGTTGATTCCCGGAAATCGGGAACGTGCCACTTTGATAATGTCTTCGATCGCCGCTCCGGAAGGAGAAGTTGCAATCCCGAGCGTTTTTGGAAACGCGGGAATTCTTCTTTTTCTTTCCGGATCAAAGATTCCTTCCGCGGAAAGTTTTTGTTTGAGTCTTTCGATCTGAAGTAGAATATCTCCCTGACCCAATTCTTCCACTCGGGAGACGTTGAGGTTGTAGGAACCTCCGGCTTCGTAGAGCGTGATCGTTCCATAGACTTGGATTTCTTTTCCGTCGCTGAGAGGTTTTCCACCGTAATTCTTATTGGAATAATTAAAAAAAGTGCAACGAACCAAAGAGGTCGCGTCTTTTAGAGAAAAGTAGATATGGCCGGAGTTGGCCTTGCTGTAATTGGAAATTTCCCCTCGGACCCAGATATTTTTTAGGTCTTTGGATCCGGTGATGAGATTTTTAAGAATCCTCGTAACTTCCGTGACGGAAAGAGGTTTGGAATCTTCCAATCAGTTCACCGATGCCCCTTGTTCAAAATCAATTCTCTTCGATACAATCTCCAAAAATCCCAAAGAATGACGACTAACGTGACGGCGACGGGGCCGACCACCAGACCCATAATTCCGAATTCTTTGATTCCTCCGATCAAGGAAAGAAAGATAAGAAGCGGGTGCACCTGCAGTTTTTTATCGAGCATTCTCGGTTTTACAAAATTCTCAAGTGCGAGATAAAAGAAAAGACCGCTTCCCATAAAAAAAATCGCCATCATCGGATTGTTTTCTAAAAACAAAATATAAAGTCCGATCGGAAGCCAGACGACCGAAGTTCCTACAACCGGGATGATCGAAAAAAACGCGGCCAAACTCGCATACAGGAAAGGACTCGAAATTCCGGCGATCAAAAGAAGAACATAAACCGCAGTTCCTTGTAAAATCGAAATGATCAGGTTCCCACGAATCACGGTTTGTACGGCGGAAGTCACCTTCCTTCCGACCTGTTCTTCGAGTTGTCTGGAAAAGGGAAGGTTATCCAAAATGAATCGTTCCACCTTCTTTCCATCCTGATAGAGAAAGAATAAAACCAAAAGTGCGAAGAAAAGATTCATAAGAATTCCAGTCGGCAACTCTATGTTTCCTAAGATAAAAGAAGAAGCGTTGCTTAGAATTCCGTAGATACTGTCGAGGTTCAGAATGTCCACGTAGCTCTCGGCGAATTCCCCGTAGATTTCCGGAACTTTTACCCAGAAGAATTCGTTGTCCGTGATAAAATCCGTGAGCATCGCGAAGTTCATCAGGGTTTCTATCATCTTATCTTCACTAAGAGAAATTCTAAGCTTGAATAGAATGGAAAGAGCTTCCTGAATCAGAGTACGTATGACAAAGTAGGAAGGAATCAGCACGAGCATTGCAACCAGAGTTGTCATGATCCAAGGGACCAACCACTGAAACTTATCTCCAAGATATCCTTTGAGCAGTTTGTATTGTCTTCTCGTCGCGAGATAAAGAATCAAAGCCATCAGAGAAGAATACAAATACGGACGAAAGACTAGAAAAAAGACTCCGATCGCAAAAAGAAAAAGGATGGAGAAAAAGATCAAAAAAGTGTATTTTCCCGGTTCTGGGTTGAATGGAACTACAGGTTCGATCATTTTTTAACCGCCTGATTTTTTATAGAAGAGTTTGATTCTACTTCCGGCATCCACGGTTTCGATCTGAATCGTTACCACTTTTTTATTCTGACTTTCGGCCATGATCACTGTCTTTTGATCGGTAATCTCTTCCTGCAAAACCTTCCAGTAGAGAGATTTGAAAATGGAAGAATAATAGACTTCCATCTGTTTTTTCTTAAATGCGTGAGTGAATAAAAGAAACGATTCTTTCGTATCAAAATATCCTCGTTCCGACTTTAACTCCGTAGAATAGATCAGATCCGATCCTTCCGGAACAAACTCAACGGGAAGCGATCTCGGATTTCGAATCGGATTGTATTGAAGAGTCAATTTGTTATAACGATACAGTTCCGTCTTTGAATCGGAGGAAAAAACGGGGATCGGCGCTATCAAAACGCCCAAAAGGAAAAGGACTAAAAAATGGAAACGAATAGGGTTCACTTTTTTTACTTGAACCTTATCCGCCATCACTGACAATTCTTTTATTCATCCTTCATGACTTTTCAGGAAACACTGATTCAAATTCTCACCCGATTTTCGGAAACCGATCCCGTCTTACTCTGGCTCTTTTTCGCGTTCTCTAATTTTACAGAAAACGTTTTTCCACCTTGGCCGGGAGATACGATTACTGTTTTCGGAGGATTTTTGGTTGCGAGAAATTTAGAATCCTTTGGTTGGTTCGCGCTTGTTTCGAGCACCTTAGTCGGAAACCTACTCGGAGCCTGGGTAATGTATCGGTTTGGGAACGTCTTTTTACACTGGGTGAAAAAGAAAGAATTTCCGTTCAAAGATTCTCTCTATGATGAAGAATCCATCGAAAAAACTTTGGCTTGGTTTCATAGAAACTCGATCGCCGTCATTTTGTTTAGCCGGTTTTCGGCGGGAATTCGATTTTTCGTTTCCATCGTCGCGGGAATGGTGAAGATGAACCCGATTCTCTTTTTCGGATGTTTTACGATCGCCGTTTTTCTTTGGTGTGGAATTTTAATTTTTTCCGGTTTTTATCTCGGTTCTCACTGGGAAGCCGTCTTGGGTTTTTTAGAAATCTATAATAGGATCATCGTCGGTTTGATGACCCTTCTTGCGATTTTGTTTTTCTGGTATCGAAGACGGAAAAAAACCGCAACCCAAAATTCTTAGGTGATTTCTTCCCGATCCAGTGCGATCTTGAGTCCGTTGATGATCAGATCCTTTTCTTCCTGATAGTCTCCCGGAAGCGTAAGATTCTGAATCCATTCCATAAGAGCAGAAGGATCGATGACTTTACCTTCCATCCATTCTCCGGCCATTTCGGCGACCACTCGAAATACAGCAGAAGTATCTAATATTCCATTGTCTTGAAGTACGACTGCAAAGCCCGGCGCGCCTTCGGTAAGAATGTAGGAATGAATTTCTTTTTCTTTGAACGGATCGAATCCGGCCGGAAGCGCGCTTTGAACGTTCCAGTGCATTTCTTCTTCATCGGGTCCATGTTGTGTTTTATTAATCAAAACGAGCGCTACGGAATTTAGATTTCCGTGAATCTTACGATTTTCCTCTCCGAGCTCAGCGATCGTCTTCGCGGCGTCTCTTGTGATCGCGTCTCTTCCTAAAAAGTTCAAACGATACAGATAGTCTTCCAATTCTTTTCCGGACATTTTTCCGGAAAGAATGTACTGATACAAAAGAAAAATCAGATAATCACTTTCCGTATTGTCTCCGATCAAAATTTCTTTCGAGTGAGTCGGAAGATACAAACGATCTCGAAGAAGGATCGTGAGCTTATAACTCATCTGATCAAACAAACTCTGAAACGAAGCTCCTGCGAACTTCCGAATTCTTTCCATAGATCCTAAAATCCCGTCGGTGATAAATTTTGTAGGATGTGTGACAGAATCCCAAAACTTTTCGACGATTCCTTTGATCGTTCCTTCCAAATACTTAAGATGTAAGGATTCCGTTTCGACAGAATGACTTCGGATCGTGGACAAGAGCGTTCTTCTAAAAAAATGAGGACTCGCCGAGATAAAACAGAGCGGAGAATCTTCGGTCGCGAGGCGAATTTCACGATAGAGCGAGGGCATTCCCGGAAGAGGCAATTTTTGCTGTGGTGTTTCGAATAACGTGGAAAGTTTTCCTTTGTTGGAATGGATGTCCGTCGCGAGATAGGTTTGATCGATATCGGAGGTAGTAACGTATCCGGAAAAATTTTCGGGAAGAATTCTTAACTTACCCTTTCCAATGAGGGAACTTCCGGAGATCTCGCTTTTACCCTTTTGATTGAGATAGGCGATGTCCTTCGTAAACTGTCTGTAGGAATCCAATCTTTTAAAAAGAATTCGAAAGGAATACTTTCCGGGTGGTAGAGGTTTTGTAAATTCGTGAAAGAAAAATCCGCCGTCGTCGCCCTTGATTTCGGGGGATTGATGTACTAGGGTTTCCGATTCGTCCCAAATCTCAGCGACCAAGATCGGTTTTCGAACCGGCTCCAAACCGTAATCCAAAAAGGGAGTGATTTCTTTGTCCTGTCCCGCAAACAAACCGGTCAAAAGATCCCAGCGAGAATCCTCCCGCATCTCTTCCGTGATTCCCGCGTCCACAACCTGACCCCGAATGTAATATCGATTCTCACGCCCCAGGGTTCCCCCGCAGATCGCGATCCTTTTTTTATCCACTAACTTTGCTGCTTCTGTCTTGGAATCTGGTTCTTCGCTCACTGTTCTTGCGTCCGCCTCTGATTTTGATAGATGGGATGGATTGAAAATTGTACCGAATCGCTCAGAGAGTGAAAGCATAAAAAATGAAATTCTTTGTTTTCTGTACTCCCGATCAAAAAAACACTGGTACGTAAGAAGTGAGTCCGGATCGTATGAAAAAAAATTCCGTCAAATCCGGATATTCCGGAGCAAAAACGATCTATATTCGTAAGTTGAGGTTTGAGGAAGCTCAGGAGAAGCTCGAAAGGGAGATCCAAGAGGCCTTTTTGGCCGGAGAAACTCTGGTGGAAATCATTCACGGAATCGGAGAAGGGGTTCTCAAAAAATTAACGGTCGATACGATTCGCTCCCATGATTTTCTGAAAGAAGTCGACTATTCTCTTTATGGAATTTCCAATCCGGGTTCCACTCTGGTCGAAGTATTAGGCCCCGATAAGGACACTCTCAAAAGGTATCTCAAATGACAAAAACGAAAAACAAACTGGAGATTTTAGACGTAACGTTGAGAGACGGAGAACAGACCAGAGGAGTCAGCTTCTCTACATCCGAAAAACTGAATATTGCAAAATTCTTATTACAAAAATTAAATGTGGATCGAGTCGAAATCGCCTCCGCCAGAGTTTCTAAGGGAGAATTTGAAACGGTTCAAAAAATAATAGAATGGGCCGAGACCGAAAAACTCACCGATCGAATCGAACTCCTCGGATTCGTAGACGGAAACAAAACCGTGGATTGGATCCGGGACAGCGGCGCCAAAGTGTTGAATCTTCTGACTAAGGGTTCTCTGCATCACTTAGAAAAACAGTTAAACAAAACTCCGAAAGAATTTTTCACGGACATTTCCTTTGTCATCGAATACGCAAGAAAGAACGGTCTTAGGATCAACGTCTATCTCGAAGATTGGTCCAACGGTTTTAGAAATAGTCCCGACTATGTATTGTCTTTGGTAGAACATTTAAGTAAGGAAAACATCGAAAGAATTTTTCTTCCCGACACGTTAGGCGTTCTTTCTCCTGCGGAAACCTTTCGAGGTGTGGACACGCTCGTTCAAAAATATCCGAATCTTCATTTTGAATTTCACGGTCACAACGACTACGATCTTTCCGTCGCAAACAGTTTGGAAGCGATTCGCGCGGGCGCAAAAGGATTGCACGCTTCCATAAACGGACTCGGAGAAAGAGCGGGAAATACTCCGTTGGAAGCTTTGATCACGGCGATTCATGATAAGTCGGAAGCGACCACACAGGTCAACGAACCCGCGATTACGGAGGCAAGTCGACTCGTGGAAGTTTTTAGCGGTAAAAGAATCTCCGCAAATAGACCGATCGTCGGAGAAGACGTTTTTACACAAACCGCCGGTGTTCACGCAGACGGGGACAAAAAAGGAAATCTCTACGCAAATCCGATCCTACCCGAACGTTTTGGAAGAAAGAGAAGTTATGCGTTGGGAAAACTCGCAGGGAAAGCCAGCATTTCCGAAAACGTAAAACAGTTGGGCATGGTGTTAAGTGACGTGGTTCTTCAGAAAGTATTGGAAAGGGTGATCGAACTCGGAGATCAGAATAAACTCGTAACCCCCGAAGACCTTCCTTTTATCATAGCGGACGTTTCCGGAAGAACCGGAGATAAAGTAATCACTATCAAATCTTGTAATATACATTCCGGGATAGGGATTCGTCCTCACGCACAGATCGAACTCGAATACCAAGGAAAGGTTCATAAGGAAATTTCCGAAGGCGACGGAGGTTACGACGCTTTTATGAACGCGCTTACTAAAATCACAAATCGACTCGGGATCACCATTCCGAAACTCATCGACTACGAAGTAAGAATTCCTCCCGGAGGAAAAACCGATGCGTTAGTCGAAACGATGATCACCTGGAATAAATCCCAGGATTTAGAAGAAGACTTAACTTTCAAAACGATGGGAGTTCATCCGGATCAAACGATTGCAGCCGTTCACGCGACGGAAAAAATGCTCAATCAGATCCTACAACCATGGCAAACCTGAAACTGTTACTCGTTGGGATCGGAAATCCCGGTCAAAAATACGCCAACCACAGGCATAACATCGGTTTCGTGATTCTGGATTCTTTTTTGAATTCTTCTTCCGGAAGTTATCAAGAAAACTCCAAATATTCCCTCGCTCGAACCGACGAGGACGGAATCACACTTTTCTACCTCAAACCCCTGGAATTTATGAATCTTTCCGGAAAGGCGGTCGCGGAAATCGCAAAGAAGAATGGAATTCCTCCGGAAAACATCCTAGTGATCCACGACGAAATCGATTTCGAGTTTGGAAAACTGAAACTCAAAGGCGGGGGCGGGCACGCGGGTCACAACGGACTTCGAGATATCGTGGAAAAGCTGGGTTCCAATGCGTTCTTCCGGCTTCGGTTCGGAGTGGGAAAACCCTCGGAAAGTTCGGAGGTTCCCAACTACGTACTTTCCAATTTTAAACCGGAGGAAAGGGAAAAAATTCCCGAACTCCTAAAAGCATCTTTGCAAAAAATCTCCGATTGGATCCGAGAAAGGAAAAACGGATTTCAGAAAGTCTCCGATACTAAGTAGGACGGGCGAAGCTTCCATTTTTATCCCGAGATGAAAATGAAAGACGCCGGTCTTTTCGATCGTTTGAAACTTCGGGCTTCCCAGCGGAAGAATCGAAAACGAGGATCGAATTCAATTTAAAACGGAGCATTCCATTGGGCGATTATCCATTTCGACTTCCGCAATTTTCATCCGCTTCTCAAAACTTAGCGGCGGAAAAATTTATAACGTATCTTAGAATTGAAAAAAATTATTCTCAAAACACGCTCAACGCTTACAGCATCGATCTGAAATTCTTTTTTGATTTTTGTGAAAAGGAACAACTCGATATTCTTCAGATCGAACCCGTGGATATTCGTTCTTACTTTGCCTATCTCGCAAAAAATAACGGGCTGGATCGAAGATCCCAGAGTAGAAAGTTATCTTCGCTTCGTACCTTCTACAAGGTTCTTTTGAGGGACGATCTCGTTTCTTCCAATCCTGCGGTTCAGATCAGTTTTCCAAGAGTTCGAAGAGACATTCCAAAAAACTTTCGAATCGGAGAAACCGAAGAAATCTTGAGCTTCGAAGCGGAACGGACGTCGGAAATTTTGGATATTCGAGATCGAGCGATGATCGAAGTTTTGTATTCTTCCGGACTTCGCGTATTTGAATTGGTAAACGCGAAACTTTCAGCTCTTTCCAAAGATCTAACCATTCTCAAGGTCCTCGGGAAAGGTCAAAAAGAAAGATTCGTATATTTCGGAAAGGAAGCGATTCATTCCCTTGAAAAATATTTAGAATACCGGACTCATTTTTTTCCGGAGACCGAGGAAATTTTTCTAAATCAAAAAGGAAAGAAACTGACGACCCGAGGCGTACGTTATATTTTGAATGAAAGAAGAAAAAAAATGGGATGGGAAAAGACCATCACTCCCCACAAATTCAGACACACGTTTGCGACCGATCTTTTAGACGCGGGAGCGGACATTCGAGCGGTGCAGGAATTACTCGGGCATTCTTCGCTTTCCACGACTCAGATTTATCTGAGTGTGAGTAAGGAAAAAATCAAAGAGGTTTATAGAAGAGCTCATCCCCATGCCAGAAAATAAAATTCGTTCCACCACCATTCTTTGTGTCCGTAAAAACGGAAAAGTCGCCATCGGAGGAGACGGTCAGGTTTCTATGGGAAACACCGTCATGAAACAATCCGCAAAAAAAGTGAGAAGGCTCTATGACGGAAAAATTCTTTCCGGTTTTGCCGGATCGGCCGCGGACGCATTCACGCTCTTTGAACTTTTTGAAAAGAAAGTGCAGGAATTCGGAGGAAGTCTTTCCAGAAGCGCCGTCGAACTCGCGAGAGAATGGAGAATGGATCGTATGCTTCGAAGACTCGAAGCCCTTTTGATCGTAGCAGACAAGGACGAATCGTTTTTGATTTCGGGAACAGGCGACGTGATTTCACCCGATGAAGGTGTGATCGCGATCGGCTCCGGAGGAAATTACGCGTTAGCCGCCGCTCGTGCGCTCTACGATCATACTCAACTTTCCGCAAGGGAAATCGTAGAATCTTCCATGAAGATCGCCGCCGATATTTGTATTTATACCAATGACCACATCACAATCGAAGAAATTCTCTAATTAATAAACCTATGACAGATTCTCACAAAGACCAGGATCACATCTTTCCTTCCGAAGAAGAACTCACACCTCGGCAGATCGTAACCAAACTCGATGAACATATCATCGGGCAAAAAAACGCGAAAAAAGCCGTCGCTGTCGCTCTACGAAACCGAACCCGTCGTAAAAAACTCGATCCTGAAATGCAGGAAGAAATCTATCCCAAAAATATCATCATGATAGGACCCACGGGAGTTGGAAAAACTGAAATCGCAAGAAGACTTTCCAAACTCTGCGGAGCTCCTTTTCTCAAAGTGGAAGCGACCAAATACACGGAAGTCGGTTACGTCGGAAGAGACGTGGAATCCATGATTCGAGATCTCGCCGTAATTTCGATGAATCTCGTAAAACAAGAATACAGAACACGAGTGGATGAAACCGCAAAACAAAAAGCGGAAGAAGCCTTACTCGATATTTTACTTCCTTTTCCGGGAGAATCCAAATCCGCTCCCGCGCAAACATTAGGTTTTTCGAATGCTCCTTCCGTCCCGGACGAGGAAGAAAGAAAAACCCATTTTCTCGAAACGCGGGAGTTTATGAGAAAAAAATTAAGAACCGGAAAATTGGACGAACAAGAAGTGGAACTCGATCTGCCGAACCCGAGCGCTTCTCAAATTCCGATGTTACAGGTTTTTGGTGCGGGCAATTTAGACGATTTAGACAATCAACTGCAGAATGTTTTGGGAGACATGCTTCCCAAAAAAAATAAAAAAAGAAAACTTAAAATCCCCGAGGCGCTCAAGGCTTTGGAAGAATTCGAAGCGGAGAAGTTACTCGATCCGGACAAGGTGCAAAGAGAAGCCCTTCGAAGAGTTGAAGAAATGGGAATCATCTTTTTGGACGAGATCGACAAGATCGCGGGAAGAGAAGGAAAAACAGGAGCTGACGTTTCCAGAGAAGGTGTGCAGAGAGATTTACTTCCGATCGTGGAAGGTGCGACCGTCAATACAAAGATCGGCCCCGTAAAAACGGATCATATTCTTTTTATCGCTGCAGGCGCGTTTCACATGACCAAACCTTCGGATCTAATTCCCGAATTACAAGGACGTTTCCCGATCCGCGTGGAACTCGAAAAATTATCGAGAGAGGACTTTGAAAAAATTCTTACGGCGCCTCGTTCGTCTCTGACAAGACAGTATCAAGCGCTCCTTGCAACGGATTCTATTCTTATCGAATTTACGACCGAGGGGATTCAAGAGATCGCGAGAATCGCCTACGACATGAATGAGAAACACGAAAACATAGGAGCTCGAAGATTGAATACGATCTTAGAACGTCTCCTCGAAGAATTGAGTTTCGAAGGTCCGGACATGCCCGAAGAGAAACGAAACGTAAAAATCGACGGAAAGTATGTTCTGGATCGACTCCAGGGTGTGATTCAGGATAAGGATCTCAGCCAGTATATCCTCTAATCAAAATTAGAATTTTTTAATTCTCCGTTTTTAAGAAATCATTTTTGAAGATAAAACCGGAGATTCTATTTGACGAACTCTCAAAAGAAGGGATGCTTTGCGTTATGTTATGCATCCCAACCTCCATTCAAAAAATTCTTATCTATTTCCTCTTTGCAGCCGTTCTGATTTTTTCCAACGGTTGCGAATGGATTCAAAAAACCTTAGTTGAAGTATTAGGCGCGCCGGATTCCTATAAGGCCGAAGGAAATCCGAACCTGATTCAACCGAACTTTTCAGGAAAGGACGAACAAAAAGAAAGGATCCTGATTTCGCTCAAAGAAGTTTCGGCCGGATTCTCCCAACCTACGGATCTTCAATTTCCTCCCGGAGAATCGGAAACGTTTCTGGTCACGGAACAAAAGGGCACACTTCGTTGGGGCAAGGTCCGAAAGAATGAAACTGGAATATTATTGACTTTGAATGTATTGTCCGAAGCGGAACAAGGTCTTCTTGGTTTGGCGTTTCATCCCGATTTTGCAAAGAATGGTAAACTCTACCTCAACTATGTTTCGAAAGTAGGCGGCAAGGATACGAGTCGAGTTGCGGAATGGACCGCTTCTTCTCCAAAGGATTTACCGAATTCTAAAATAACTTCCGAAAGAATTATCATGGAAGTTGTTCAACCGTATCCAAATCACAACGCGGGGCAACTTGCTTTCGGGCAGGATGGATTCTTATACGTAGGTTGGGGAGATGGAGGATGGAAGGACGATCCGAAAAAGAACGGACAAAATCCGAAAACCTTACTCGGAAGTATGTTGCGTATCGACGTGAATGCGACCGAAAACGGAAAAGGTTATAAAATTCCTCAAGATAATCCGTTTATAAACGACGCGTGTTGCGCGCCGGAAACGTTCGCTTACGGATTTCGAAATCCATGGCGATACAGTTTTGATCCGCTGGGAAGATTGATTCTCGCAGACGTGGGCCAGGATCTCTGGGAAGAAGTGGATATCATCGAAAAAGGAAAGAACTACGGTTGGAACATTAAGGAAGCGACACACTGCTTCGATCCAAAACAAAACTGCGATGAAAAAGGTCTTACCGATCCGATCTACGAATACGGAAGAGAAGAAGGGCAGTCGATCACGGGAGGTTACGTATATTCTAATAAAGCAATATCGCAACTGAACGGTAAATATGTTTTTGCAGACTTTGTTTCCGGAAGAATCTGGGCCTTGGATCTGCCGGACACAACCGGACAGCCCGCGAAAAAAGTTTATACGTTGGGAAAATGGCCCGTTTTGATTTCATCTTTCGGAAGAGACGCTTCCGGAAAAGTATATCTCACCGATTTTGGAAGCGGGAAGATCTATCGCCTCGATCCAAAATGATTCCTCAGAAAACGTTCACAACAAATCCATGATAGACGCGGACTAAAAAAATCCGCTTGGAAATAAAAAAATCGGGAAGCCATAGAATCCTATGACTTCCGATTTTTCTAAGAATCTCCGACTAACGAAATTCTTATGATAACTCCGATGATTTGCTTTTTAACTGAAAAATTAAAGAATCAGAAATCCATCTTCAATCCGGAAATCGGATACTTCATATAAACCGTCGTGGTTCTTGCACCGGATGTGATCGTAAGAAGATCCAAAGGATTCAAACCGATACTGTAAAATCCTTCGTCGATCATTGCGATTCCAAAACCGGCGCTTTCCTTTTCATTTAAGAATTCCGGACGAAAGAAATCCGCAGAATTTCCTTGATCAAAAAGGTCTTTGTGTTTGAGTCGCGAATCTTGAATTCTTTGAAAATCCAAATGGTGAATCGGAGAATCGTTTCGGATTCTAAAACTCAATTCGTCTTTTGTGATTCGGATTTTGAGCGAGATATTCATATTGTATTTTTCAATCTTACCGCGAACATCCGAAAGAAAAATTTTCTCACTTTCCGTTAAGACCTTCTTCTTTGTTCGGATCTTGTCTTCCAGAGATAGAACTGTCTGCACTTGTTTTTTAACTTTATCAGGAACGATATAACGATGCATCGCATCGCGTAGCAAAGACGTTTCCATAATGATCTCAAGGAGTTCTTCAGCGTCTCGACGACTGGTCTCTCCTTGTTCCAATTTTTTTAAGAGTTCGTCTCTGAAAATAATATGGCGAATGTTTGCCTTAATTGCGTTTAACAACGCTTCCATTAGACCACTAAAGAGGTGAAAGCCGGCTAACGGGTTGGCGCCGATTTCTTCTAAGATTCCGTTTACAAGTTCGGAAAGAATGTCTCTCGTAGGTTTTGTCAGACCTTTGAGCTCAAGGTGAAAGAATTTTCTCTTTTTGAGATCCTCGATATTTTTCAGGATCTCGCTACCTTTGAGCGCTGTTTTCTGGTTTGCCCTATATCCCCACCGAGTTTTTTAGGTATCATTGATGCGCAAAGTCTTTTACGCAAGTTTGTTTTAAATCATGAAACCAAAATCCGGCATTTTTGAACTGATCACACCGGACCTCGGAGATACAGACAAGATCGAACTCGTTCACTGGAATTCGAAGCTTGGAGACTCTGTATCACCCGGTCAAGAAATCTTAGAACTCGTAACCGACAAGGCTTGCTTCCCAATGGAGTCACCGGTGAAAGGTAAACTAACGCAAATTATAAAAGAGAAAGGATCTATCGTTCGTAAGGGAGATGTCTTAGGAATCCTGGAACTTTTTGAATCCGAATGAAAATTCTTCACCTATCAGATCTTCACTTCCCAACTCCGATTCCATTCTTCCAATTGAAAGGAAAAATGATCGTAGGCTATCTGAACTACACACTTCGTAGAAAGAAAAAATATCCTTCTTACGTTTGGAATTCTATATTGAAGAGCGTGGAAACCTTGAAGCCGGACGCGATCGTCGTATCCGGAGATATCACTAACGTTTCTCACGAGAAAGAATTTCAAGTCGCGGGTGAAATATTAAGCGAACTCCCTCAGGATAAAATTTTCTATATTCCGGGAAACCACGATCGTTACACAAAACAGTCCGTAGGTGAACATCCGTTTTTCGAAAAATATTTTTCAAAACTTTCAGGTGATTCAATTTCGCATAACGCTGACTATATTCGTATTAAAAAAATCGGAAACCTTCACTTTGTGGGTTGGGATTCGAGCCTTCCTCTTTCTATCTTGGATGCTTACGGAAGAATTCAACCTTCGATCATAGAAAAGACTCAAAAGATTCTTCAAGAAATGAAAATTCAAGAATACGTCTTGGTCTGTCATCATCCGATTTGGAATCCGGAAGAAAGACAGGAAACGGTTCATCACCGTTTACGCAATCGAGAAGAGATCGCGAAGATTCTCAAAAAACAACCTCCGTTGGCTTTTTTGCACGGACACGTCCATACAAACTGGGTTAAATTTCCCGGCGACGAAATGCCTTATTTTGTCGTAAACTCGGCGTCAAGTACTCGGCTTTCGGATTCGAGACATCATTGTGGATTTCACTTATTGGAAATCGAAAAACGAAATATTAAAATTCAAAGATATATCTACGATTCAGAACAGTCTAAATTTACGGAAGTTCCCTTAATTTCGTATTCAGAAAAGGAATAAAATGGCCACCATAGAAGCAGTAAAAATCCAAAGAGAACTTACCAAAATCAAACATCCCGAACTCAAGAAAGACATCGTTTCTCTTGGGATGGTAGGGGCGCTCGATATTCAAGAAGGGGAGACAAGCATTCTTCTCAAAACCCCGAGTCAGGATAGAAGAATTCAGATCGGCCTTGAAGCCCAAATCCGCCAATCGCTCACGAAGTTAGAAGGTGTGGGAAAGGTTAAGATCAAGTTTGAAGTCGATCCGAAACTTGTATTAGATGATTCTAATAAAATACCGGGCGTTAAAAATGTGATCGCGATCGGATCCGGAAAAGGCGGGGTCGGAAAATCGACGGTCACCGTAAACCTGGCGGCGATGGCGGCCTCTCTCGGATACAAAGTTGGAGTTTTGGACGCAGACATCTACGGACCTTCCATCGGGAAGATGTTCGGAATCAACGGTCGTGTCGCCTTAAAAGCCGAAGAAGATAAAATCTATCCTTTGGAAAAGGATGGTATCAAACTCATTTCATTTTCCTTTCTCATCGACGAAAAACAACCCGTCGTCTGGAGAGGGCCGATGCTCGGAAAGGCCATCGAACAGTTCTTATACGATATCGTCTGGGATGATCTCGATTATCTTTTTATCGATCTTCCTCCTGGAACGGGCGACGTTCAACTTTCTCTCGCGCAACTCATCGATCTAAACGGAGCGGTTCTTGTAACAACCCCGCAGTCTGTTGCGTTGCTAGACGCTAACCGCGCTTCGGCGATGTTTGCACAGGTGAAAGTTCCCATCTTAGGAATCGTGGAAAACATGAGCGAGTTTATCTGTCCCAAATGCGGACATGCTTCTGCCATATTTAGCAAAGGAGGAGGCCAGACATTGGCAGATTCTTCCGACGCGAGTTTCTTAGGTGGCATCCCTTTGACAATGGAGATTATGAACGCAGGAGAAGACGGAAAACCTGTTGTTTTAAAAGATAAAAACGGTCCAATCTATCAAGCTTACAAAAGTATATTCGATCATTTAAATGAAGAAATAAAAAAGTGGGAATAATACAAGGACTTGAGTCTGTTGTTTATTATGAGACGGGAGGTGAACCTTGAAGTTTGAAAAGGGATCCGAAAAAAACCCAACGGGCAATTTAATCGTATATTGCAACGTATTTGGTGAAAACCCTCTCAGCCCCGGAGGTAAGATCATCGCGTCTAACGTGGTGGTTAGTTTTCTTAAAATCGGGGAAAACTTTCCCGTAGTAACTTTCCCTCCGGTTTCTTTGGATAGTTATGACGAGCTCAAGAAAGTAATTTCCGAAAACATCGACAAATACGACGTCATCAAAATCCGAGACTTCGAAATGCCCGCATCCAAAGACGCATCGAACGATTACATTCAAGAAAGAATGGATCAGTTCAATAGTGTCGTAATCAAATACGTAGAAATCTGTAAGAATCGCGAAGTCGGAAGTGGACAGGTTCATTTTCCGGAAGAGGAAAGCGGAGTCAGAGAATATCTGGACGCGCTCGCCAATCTTTCTCTAAAGATCAGAAGATCGACCGGAATCGCAAGAGAAGCTTCTTTGATTAAGATGGATCAATTGGTGGAAAACTTTTCTACAAAACATCCCGAGTTCGATTTGGACAATTTCAAAAAAGCGCTTTCTTTACCGGGACAAACAGGCGAAGAATTGATCGGACTCTATCTTCAAAAGTTCAACGCGATCTCAAAGGAAAACTACGAAGACGCCTCGACCTTGAAGAAAAAGATTCACGACATCGAGTACTACGCTTAACAAAACTATTCTTCCTGATTTTTAGGACTCCATCTTGGGTATAGATCCAATTCTATTCCCAAGAGTCGGAAAATTCTTTCGCTGATAAAATCCCCCAGATCATCCAAAGTTTTTGGCATCTGATAAAATCCCGGCGACGCAGGGAGAATCGTTCCGCCCGCGTCGTGGAGTTCCAACATATTCTTTAGATGAATTCGATTGTAAGGAGCTTCCCTCGGAACAAGAACAAGAGTTCTTCTTTCTTTCAGAGTTACGTCAGCCGCTCTTTCAATTAGATTTTCCGTCAAACCCGCGTTAATCGAAGCGATCGTTTTCATGGAACAAGGAAGAACCACCATCGCCTTCCATGGATTGGACCCCGAAGCGATATCCGCTCCAATATCCAAAAAATTGCGGATCAAAAATTGATGGGGAGAATTTTGAATCCGATACTTCGAAAAAATAAATTCCAGAAGTTCTTTCGCTGAAGAAACCTTACAATTCATTTCTTCCCGAAAGACTCGAAGGGCAGCCGGACTCGAGATTAGAAAAGTAGTTCCTTCGATTGTAGAAAGGGCGCGAATAAATCGTTCCGCGTAGATAGAACCGCTCGCACCGGCCATTCCTAAAACAAGTTTCATCGGATCTCCATACAATAACTATATCAAGTCTTGATCTTTTCTTTTTAGCAAAGTCAATTTCACTCGTTTTTTCTTGGCGGTAATTTTTTCAAACCCGGTATTACGTTTGCTTTGGATTCAATCGAAAAAGAATCAGATTCTTCTTTGATTTTATCCGCTCAGAACTACCAAATAAAAAAAACGGTCCGCGAGCAATCCTCCAAAAAGAATCAGAGAAATGTAAGAATGAATCTGATAAAACTTCGGAGGAAAAAAATTCTCACCCGCACCCCTCGCGATTTTGTGTTCTTGAAAAAGATAATAGGAAGTGATCAAAAGAAAGAGCAAAAACACCGGACCTAAACCGGAAACGATTCCCGCAGAAAATAATAAAACAATACAAAGAATGTGATTCGCCGCGGCGATCCAAAGAGAATTCTTCTTTCCGAACTTTGCCGGAACCGAAAACAATCCTTCCTTTTTATCAAATTCTTGATCTTGAAGAGCGTAGAGAATATCAAAACCGGCCAAGTTGAACGCAAGTCCCAAGGTCCAAAGCAAAGGTTCTAAAACGATTTCTTGTCGAATCGCCACCCAGGTAGCAAGCGGTGCGAGACCGATGGAAAATCCAAGAATCCAGTGACAGAGCCAAGTAAAACGTTTTGCAAGAGAATAACCCAAGAGAATGAGAAGCGTCGGAAACGAAAGACCAAACGCCATCGAATTGATAAACCAACTCACAGTAAAAAATCCGATCGAAGACAAAACTACAAAAAGAATCGCCGAACGAGTGGAAATTTTTCCTGCCGGAATTTCCCGATCTATCGTCCTTTGATTTTTGGAGTCGATGTCCGCATCCACGATTCGGTTAAACCCCATGGCTGCTGATCTCGCCAAAACCATAGAGATCAAAATGAGGATCGAAAGCAAAGCCCATTCCAGGACGGTCTTATCCTGCGTTTTTAAAAAAGCGAGAACGAACGCAATTCCGGCAAAGGGAAGAGCGAAGAGCGTGTGTGAGAACTTGATGAGACTTCCATACTGCTTCAGGGATTTTAGACTAAGATTCATATTTTGGATCGGACTCTGCCTTTGCGTTGGAAATCGAAAAAATTTCCAAAATTCTTTTCCTACATAAAATCAGGGAGAAAGTTTAAAAATCGATGATTTTTTCTCCGGTCCTTCAAGGATACGCTTATGACTCAAACTCTCACCGCAACTCCGGTTTCAACGGAGTCGATTCGCAATTTTTTAAAAAAAATCATAGAAGATCCGAAGATTCATTCTCGTTGGTTGAACACGATTTCATTTTTGGAACACATGGGATCTCGTAAGATTCTCGCGACCCAGAGCGGTTTTGGAATGGGAGAAATGATTCTCAGACACGCTTCCGA